>CBDBEZ010000141.1:0-313646 GCA_965204485.1 Verrucomicrobiales bacterium | reverse complement strand
TTCCGCCGTGGTGCAAAAATCCAGGCAGCGTGTTTTTCAAGGCGGCTGAGACAATCATTTCCGAAGGCAGCACGTCTGGGCGGATGGTTCGGATCCAGGTTCCAAAGTGTTTCCAGACCAGACCGTCACATGTCATGGCAAGGTACTGTAACATGCCCTGAGCGATCATGCCGGTCTGCACAAACACATGATATGCGTGCATCTTTCTCTGCACCTGTCTGCGATATTTCTCGGTAGTCCGGTGGAGGTATTGGTTACCATTGCGACGCTTGAGCGGTCGCATAGCGGCCATCCAGAAATGGTATCCGAATGAGCCGACCGAATGCACCGCTTGCTTGAAAGCGACTTCGATCTTGAAACGCAAACTGTAGAGCAAGATGATCTCCTGAGCTTCCATGGTGAGGTCGGTAGACAAGAGGATGATCCGCCCTCTCGTGGGATGATCGACGAGAATGAAGCGGACCATCGCCCCGGCGGGCTTCCACAACAGATCCACCGACTTGAACCGGACAGAGATGTTTCTCTCCCCATATACGGGACTGGGAACGGAACTGAAGCCGCCCGTTCCAAAGACATTCTGGAGCTTCACCGCAGCGCCATACTTTTTCGGTCGTCCGCGTTTGCGTTTGCGTGGCACTGCCGCAGGCCGAAAGCCGGTTGTCGTGCGTCGAACCCTCGTGACCAGCACACCGGAACGCCCCTTGGTGCTCCGGATCACCTTTCCGTTGGCGTAGTAGGCGTCGGCCAGCAAGACGAACTCCTGACCTCTACAGACGGATGCGAGCATCTCGTTGGCCTTGTCGATCAAGGTTCTCCTGTCGCGGTTTGAAGTGACGATACCTTCGTGAATGCGTGCACAGACCGGAACGCAGAAGAAGTATCCGCCAACCTGACAGAGCACGCCGAAGGCCTGAAAGGAATGGCTCATGATGAAGTGAGGCTTGGAATTGGACTCGGACTGTTGATGCAGATACTTCACCGCAGGCATCTTGCGGCCCTCCTTGGACTTCTTGATGCCGTCGAGAACCAGGACGGGGCGACAACCGATCTTGTAGACAGGGAAGTGCTTGATCACGATGGCGAACCAAAGTTCTGCAAGCCGGTCCGTCTTCACGGCATTGCTGTGGAAGAAATGGAGTAAGTGCTCATAGAAGTGTTCTGACAAACCGAGAGCGCGGACGAAACTGGAAACCCCGAGGAGGTCATTGCGCACGGAGAAAGCGGCCAAGACGAGCAGAAACCAGAGAAAGGTGCGGGCTCTCGAGAAAGCGGGTCGCAGAAAACAGACGATATTCCACCAAGAAATCCAGAGATCCATAACAAATGATTTGATTTTCCTAGACATTCGCATATATAAGGTAATGACCATGAAAAAGATCAGATCACTGAACTCGCGAGTGAGAAGTTCTGTAACTGGATCATCATGCGGCGAAGCGTGAACCTTCGGAGCGAGTGAAGTCTATTTTATCAAGGATGAATTTTCGGAACGCTGAACCTTTTCCGCCGTGGTGCAAAAATCCAGGCAGCGTGTTTTTCAAGGCGGCTGAGACAATCATTTCCGAAGGCAGCACGTCTGGGCGGATGGTTCGGATCCAGGTTCCAAAGTGTTTCCAGACCAGACCGTCACATGTCATGGCAAGGTACTGTAACATGCCCTGAGCGATCATGCCGGTCTGCACAAACACATGATATGCGTGCATCTTTCTCTGCACCTGTCTGCGATATTTCTCGGTAGTCCGGTGGAGGTATTGGTTACCATTGCGACGCTTGAGCGGTCGCATAGCGGCCATCCAGAAATGGTATCCGAATGAGCCGACCGAATGCACCGCTTGCTTGAAAGCGACTTCGATCTTGAAACGCAAACTGTAGAGCAAGATGATCTCTTGAGCTTCCATGGTGAGGTCGGTAGACAAGAGGATGATCCGCCCTCTCGTGGGATGATCGACGAGAATGAAGCGGACCATCGCCCCGGCGGGCTTCCACAACAGATCCACCGACTTGAACCGGACAGAGATGTTTCTCTCCCCATATACGGGACTGGGAACGGAACTGAAGCCGCCCGTTCCAAAGACATTCTGGAGCTTCACCGCAGCGCCATACTTTTTCGGTCGTCCGCGTTTGCGTTTGCGTGGCACTGCCGCAGGCCGAAAGCCGGTTGTCGTGCGTCGAACCCTCGTGACCAGCACACCGGAACGCCCCTTGGTGCTCCGGATCACCTTTCCGTTGGCGTAGTAGGCGTCGGCCAGCAAGACGAACTCCTGACCTCTACAGACGGATGCGAGCATCTCGTTGGCCTTGTCGATCAAGGTTCTCCTGTCGCGGTTTGAAGTGACGATACCTTCGTGAATGCGTGCACAGACCGGAACGCAGAAGAAGTATCCGCCAACCTGACAGAGCACGCCGAAGGCCTGAAAGGAATGGCTCATGATGAAGTGAGGCTTGGAATTGGACTCGGACTGTTGATGCAGATACTTCACCGCAGGCATCTTGCGGCCCTCCTTGGACTTCTTGATGCCGTCGAGAACCAGGACGGGGCGACAACCGATCTTGTAGACAGGGAAGTGCTTGATCACGATGGTGAACCAAAGTTCTGCAAGCCGGTCCGTCTTCACGGCATTGCTGTGGAAGAAATGGAGTAAGTGCTCATAGAAGTGTTCTGACAAACCGAGAGCACGGACGAAACTGGAAACCCCGAGGAGGTCATTGCGCACGGAGAAAGCGGCCAAGACGAGCAGAAACCAGAGAAAGGTGCGGGCTCTCGAGAAAGCGGGTCGCAGAAAACAGACGATATTCCACCAAGAAATCCAGAGATCCATAACAAATGATTTGATTTTCCTAGACATTCGCATATATAAGCTAATGACCATGAAAAAGATCAGATCACTGAAAAAAGAGTCCAGAAACTTGCGGCAAAGTTAGCTGCAATCGGGCCAATGCGGCCTGGGAGCATCAGCAAGCAATACCGAGATCGACAACGCCAGCGCGGCGTGTATTACCAACTGAGCTACACGCATAAGATGAGGAGCCGGACTGAACACGTCTGGCCAGACCACGTGAAGGGACTACGAAAAGAAACAGAGGAGTACAAGAAATTCAAGAAACTGACCACCGAACTGATCGATCTGAGCATTGAACTATCCAAGGCGAAGATCGCTCTATTACGCAGTCAGACAGACACGCCAGGCAAAGAGAAACCGGTCTGAGAACTTCCCACTCACGAGCACTGAAAAAAGAGTCCAGAAACTTGCGGCAAAGTTAGCTGCAATCGGGCCAATGCGGCCTGGGAGCATCAGCAAGCAATACCGAGATCGACAACGCCAGCGCGGCGTGTATTACCAACTGAGCTACACGCATGAGATGAGGAGCCGGACTGAACACGTCTGGCCAGACCACGTGAAGGGACTACGAAAAGAAACAGAGGAGTACAAGAAATTCAAGAAACTGACCACCGAACTGATCGATCTGAGCATTGAACTATCCAAGGCGAAGATCGCTCTATTACGCAGTCAGACAGACACGCCAGGCAAAGAGAAACCGGTCTGAGAACTTCCCACTCACGAGCAGACACGCCAGGCAAAGAGAAACCGGTCTGAGGGTCTGAGAACTTCCCACTCACGAGCAGACACGCCAGGCAAAGAGAAACCGGTCTGAGAACTTCCCACTCACGAGCTTTTCCGCCGTGGTGCAAAAATCCAGGCAGTGTGTTTTTCAAGGCGGCTGAGACAATCATTTCCGAAGGCAGCACGTCTGGGCGGATAGTTCGGATCCAGGTTCCAAAGTGTTTCCAGACCAGACCGTCACATGTCATGGCAAGGTACTGTAACATGCCCTGAGCGATCATGCCGGTCTGCACAAACACATGATATGCGTGCATCTTTCTCTGCACCTGTCTGCGATATTTCTCGGTAGTCCGGTGGAGGTATTGGTTACCATTGCGACGCTTGAGCGGTCGCATAGCGGCCATCCAGAAATGGTATCCGAATGAGCCGACCGAATGCACCGCTTGCTTGAAAGCGACTTCGATCTTGAAACGCAAACTGTAGAGCAAGATGATCTCCTGAGCTTCCATGGTGAGGTCGGTAGACAAGAGGATGATCCGCCCTCTCGTGGGATGATCGACGAGAACGAAGCGGACCATCGCCCCGGCGGGCTTCCACAACAGATCCACCGACTTGAACCGGACAGAGATGTTTCTCTCCCCATACACGGGACTAGGAACTGAACTGAAGCCGCCCGTTCCAAAGACATTCTGGAGCTTCACCGCAGCGCCATACTTTTTCGGTCGTCCGCGTTTGCGTTTGCGTGGCACTGCCGCAGGCCGAAAGCCGGTTGTCGTGCGTCGAACCCTCGTGACCAGCACACCGGAACGCCCCTTGGTGCTCTGGATCACCTTTCCGTTGGCGTAGTAGGCGTCGGCCAGCAAGACGAACTCCTGACCTCTACAGACGGATGCGAGCATCTCGTTGGCCTTGTCGATCAAGGTTCTCCTGTCGCGGTTTGAAGTGACGATACCTTCGTGAATGCGTGCACAGACCGGAACGCAGAAGAAGTATCCGCCAACCTGACAGAGCACGCCGAAGGCCTGAAAGGAATGGCTCATGATGAAGTGAGGCTTGGAATTGGACTCGGACTGTTGATGCAGATACTTCACCGCAGGCATCTTGCGGCCCTCCTTGGACTTCTTGATGCCGTCGAGAACCAGGACGGGGCAACAACCGATCTTGTAGACAGGGAAGTGCTTGATCACGATGGCGAACCAAAGTTCTGCAAGCCGGTCCGTCTTCACGGCATTGCTGTGGAAGAAATGGAGTAAGTGCTCATAGGAGTGTTCTGACAAACCGAGAGCGCGGACGAAACTGGCAACCCCGAGGAGGTCATTGCGCACGGAGAAAGCGGCCAAGACGAGCAGAAACCAGAGAAAGGTGCGGGCTCTCGAGAAAGCGGGTCGCAGAAGACAGACGATATTCCACCAAGAAATCCAGAGATCCATAACAAATGATTTGATTTTCCTAGACATTCGCATATATAAGGTAATGACCATGAAAAAGATCAGATTACTGAAAAAAGAGTCCAGAAACTTGCGGCAAAGTTAGCTGCAATCAGGCCAATGCGGCCTGGGAGCATCAGCAAGCAATACCGAGATCGACAACGCCAGCGCGGCGTGTATTACCAACTGAGCTACACGCATAAGATGAGGAGCCAGACTGAACACGTCTGGCCAGACCACGTGAAGGGACTACGAAAAGAAACAGAGGAGTACAAGAAATTCAAGAAACTGACCACCGAACTGATCGATCTGAGCATTGAACTATCCAAGGCGAAGATCGCTCTATTACGCAGTCAGACAGACACGCCAGGCAAAGAGAAACCGGTCTGAGAACTTCCCACTCACGAGTTGTATGGTTCTTTGCGATAATCGAAGCGATCGTTACCCGCAAAGACGGCAAGGGCTACTTGATGGTCTAATTGAATGTTGGCCTCGGTCATCTTCGTGAGTTCCGGTGCCAATTCTTGACCTTCTCCACTTCGTCCGGAAGCTCCCTGATCTGTGATCTCTGCCTGGAACGATCAGCAAGCAACTCCTGTAACCCGCTCTTCACGGCACCAACAAGCTCCTCAGTGGTGGACCGCGAATCGACCGCGATTTGCTCAATGACGGATCGCACATTGTCTGCTCCTTCTCTTTGAGCCGTGCGTATGGGCGCGACATCAACGGGAGGATTCTCAATAACCTGCCCAGGGGAGCGAGATACAAGCTCCTCAAGCACTCGAATTCGATCACTGAGCTTATGCCCTATCTCTCTCACATCTTGAGGAGCGTGCTTTGAGTTAGCCACCGAAGACGAGAGACGGCGAGCCACCTCCGTGGATCCGTCACTCCCAAGCTCTTTGATTGCCCTCTCAATTTCACTAAGAAACCCGTCACTTACTTTGCCCCCACGAGAGGCCTTCAGCAACCGCTTCAACGCGTCGCTAATGCTCTTCTTCTCGGCCTCTCGCGCCTTCTCCAACTCGGCAACCGCTCTCTCAATCGCTTGAGCCCCTTCCTTCGTTTCGGCCTCTTGCAACTTTCTGATCCTTCCGGCGGCTTCAATCGCTGCCTTCTCTTCGTTGAGCTTGGCCAGCTTCTCGTTCTGTTCCAGTTGGCTTGTGAGGGTCTCGGCAACATCGCTCTCTTCACTCTCCCGAATCAAGCGCACCGACGTCAAAATCCTCGGGCTGAATATCGTCGGCTGGGATACCCACGCCGATCAGGGCCAGGCCAACGGCGCCCACGGCAATCTTCTCGGCCAACTGGCCCAGGGATTTCAAGCCCTCCACCGCGATCTCCAGGACGGAGATCACTGGAAGGACTTGATCATCGTCACCATGACAGAGTTCGGAAGGACATCGAAGGAAAACGGAGGCAAGGGAACGGACCATGCCGAAGCCAGCGTGATGTTCGTGGCGGGAGGCGGCGTCCGGGGGGGCGTTTACAACTGTGACGCCGCGCGCTGGAGGGACGGCGATCTCTTCAGTGAAAAGGAACTTTACCTCGCCCGCAGGACCGATTTTCGGGCCGTCTTCGCCGAGATCTTTCAACGGCATTTCGGAGACGATCGCCAGGCGCTCGACTCCATCATTCCCGGATACGCTCAGGCCGCAGACGGCGAGCCGGAGGCTTTTCGCTTTCTTGACTTCGTGGTTTGACGGAAGCGTGAGTCTGGCTAAAACACGGCCACACAGCGGTTCGGATCACCCGAGCCCGCCTCAATCGATCAATCACCATGGGAAGAGCTTTCGAATACCGTCGCGCCGCCAAGGAGAAACGCTGGGACAAGATGTCCAAGGTTTTTCCCAAACTGGCCAAGTCGATCACCATCGCCGTCAAGGAGAGCGGGCCCGATCCGGAAGCCAACTCCAAGCTCCGCACGGCCATTGCCAATGCCAAGGCGGAGAACATGCCCAAGGACAACATCGACTCGGCGATCAAGCGAGCCTCGGGGAAGGACGCCGCCAGCATCGCAGAAATCAATTACGAGGGCAAAGGCCCCCATGGCGCCCTGATCTTTGTGGAATGCGCCTCGGACAACACCAATCGCACCGTCTCGAATCTCAAAACTTATTTCAACAAGAACGGCGGCCAGCTCGTGCAAACAGGATCGCTCGAATTCCTTTTCGATCGCAAAACGGTGATCCAGTTCGCCAGGCCGGACGACAAGGATCTTGATGAAATCGAGCTGGAACTCATCGACGACGGCCTGGAAGAACTCGAAGTCGTCGAGGACACGGTCTACGTCTACGGTGAATTCAAGAGCTTCGGCAGTCTCACCAGCGCGGTGGAGAACTTGGGAATCGAGATTTCCAAAGCAAGCCTGCAGCGGATTCCTAACAATCCGGTTGAATTCACCGAGGATCAGATGGAAGACATTGAGAAGCTCATCGACCGGATCGAGGACGACGACGACGTCCAAGCGGTCTTCACCAGCGTGGCCTAAGGAATGGCGCAAAAATAAAATGAACAATTTAAGGTTTCTCAACCTTATTTCTATGTTACTGTCAGTGCCACGCCTGACAGTTCCGTTGTCGAAAGCATTCGCCGGAAGTTCGATTCCCTGAGCCACCTCATGGACGAGCGGGCCCGGAGGTGTTGGGCGGCGGCGGCGGCGGCCATGGAATTGGGTTGGGGCGGCGTATCCGCAGTTTCTCTTGCGACATCGATGTCGCGGACGACGATCACTGAGGGCATCAAGCAGTTACGGCGCGGCGACTACACGGCACCCGAAGCCGACGGACGCATCCGTCGGCTTGGGGGCGGACGCAAGCCGGTGACCGAGACCGATCCGGAACTGCTTGGGGCTCTTGAGCGGCTAGTTGATCCTCTCAGTAGAGGCGACCCTCAATCCCCATTGCGCTGGACATTGAAGAGCACTCAGAGGCTTGCCAGGGAACTCACATCTCAGAACCACCCGGTCGGTGCGCGTACTGTTGCCGCGTTGCTGCGCAAGGCCGGCTATAGTCTGCTGGCAAATCGCAAGACCCGCGAAGGGGCACAGCACCCGGACCGCAACAGGCAGTTCGAATACATCAACGATCAGGTGCGTCGCTTCCAACATTGCGGCCAGCCAGCAATCTCAGTGGACACCAAGAAGAAGGAGTTGGTGGGCGATTTCAAGAACGCCGGGAGGCAGTGGAGGCCGAAGGACAACCCTGAGCAAGTCCGCGTGCATGACTTCAAGGACAAGGACCTGGGCAAGGCAATCCCCTACTACGGCGTTTACGATATGCTCAACAACCAGGGCTGGGTTAGCGTCGGAATCGACCATGATACGGCCCAATTCGCGACCCGCAGCATCCTGTTGTGGTGGACGGAAATGGGCTCTGCGCGGTTCCTCCACGCCCGTCGGCTGCTAATCACCGCCGATGGCGGTGGGAGCAATAGCCACCGCTCGCGGCTTTGGAAGCTTTCGCTCCAGGAGTTGGCGAACGAGACCGGGCTGAAGTTGGTCGTCTGCCACTTCCCGCCGGGGACAAGTAAGTGGAACAAGATCGAGCACCGTCTCTTCAGCTACACCACCCAGAACTGGCAAGGCGAGCCACTGGCAACCCTGCAGACGATCGTCGAGTTGATTGGAAGCACAACGACGAAGGGAGGCCTGAAGGTCAGGGCCAGGCTCGATACCAAAAGCTACGAGACGGGGATCAAAGTGACGGACGAGGAACTGGCCGCCGTAAAACTGGAAAGGCACGAAACACACGGCTCATGGAATTACACAATCAAACCCTCGAAGTAAATGTTCACCTTATTTTTGCGCAGTTCCTAACCAACAGCGTGATCGGAACGACGGCGGCTCTCCGCCGCTTTCGGTTTGAACGCCGTTCACCCTGCCAGAGCGGCAGAGGGCTGCCGCACTCCAGAAAAACCTTCCTCCTCGCGAAGCGGTGTGGAGCACGGCGGCCCCATGCGCTTTCAGAACGCCGCTCACCCTGCCAAAGCGGCAGAGGGCTGCCGCACTCCAGAAAAACCTTCCTCCTCGCGAAGCGGTGTGATCGGGTCGAGGCGGCAGGATTGCGCCTGCCGCCCCTCCCACACCACCGGACATGCGGGACCGCATCCGGCGATTGGATCCATTTGGTCTTAACTCTTGAGGTCTGATGGCATCAGGAACCCGTAGCGTCTCAGAGTTCGGTTGTTGAGGGCTTCGTGCATGACAGGGTTGCCCGCCATGCGCCACGCTCCACGACTGCTCCTCCCGACGATGGCTCGACTCGGCGGTAGGCCGAGTCGGCGCAGGGCGGATTCCCGTCCCTTGCTTTTATGCCAACGTTGCCAGAAGCATTTGCGAATGTGGCGACGGATCCACGGTTCTTTCCGGTAGATGTCCCGTCGCCATTCGCAGCGCCGGTAGTAGCCCCACCAGCCGTTCACGTAACTTCGCCATTGGTCGCGCAGTTGCTCGCTGGTCAGTGGTTGCCGGGCGTTCCAGAGTTCTCTCACGCGGTCTTCAAACCGGGTGAGGCTTGCAGGAGCAATCCCGATGAGCAGCGCGCTGGTGATGATGAACCCCAGGAACTTCCGTTCCCAAGGCCTCCCCACCCCGCTTTTGCTCTCGCTGACCTCCAGCCGGAGGTGGCGCTTGATCCAGCCAGTGAGGCTGGCAAGCACACGCTCCGCGGCGGCTTGGCTCTTTACGTAAATGTTGCAGTCATCGGCGTAGCGGGCGAATCGCAGTCCGCGTTTCTCCAGCTCCTTGTCCAGCGCGTCGAGGTAGATATTGGCCAGTAGCGGCGAAAGCGGGCCGCCTTGCGGCGTTCCTTCTTCGCTGCTGACCTTTAACCCGTCGGGCATCACCACCCCGGCTCGCAGGTATTTGCCGATGAGTTTCATCACGGCTTTGTCCCCTATCACGGTCCCAATTTTACTCATCAGGATGTCGTGGTTCACCTTGTCGAAGAACTTGGTAATGTCCATGTCGACGACGTGGGTAAACCCCTCCCGGGCAAAGCTCTGGGCGGCTTCCACCGCATCGTGGGCGCTGCGTCCGGGACGAAATCCGTAACTGCTTTTGCTGAAACGGGGTTCGAACACCGGCCGGAGCACCCCGAGCAGAAGTTGCTGCACGAAGCGATCTTGCACGTTTGGGATGCTCAGCGGGCGGGTTCCGCCGCTGGGCTTGGGGATGTCTCGACGCTTTGCAGCGCCGGGCTTGTAGCTGCCCTCTAGCAGCCTCTTCTTGATCACTTCGCCATGGATGGCGAGGTGTGCTCTGAGTTCGTCGGCCCTCATGCCGTCGGGGCCGGGTGCCCCGTCATTACGCTCAACGGCGTAGAGAGCGGCTCCCCAGTTTCCCGACCTGATGGCCTTCTCCATCAGTCCCTCCAGCTTTGCTGTCCGTTCGCGGTTCACGCGCACCTCCAGGAGTTCCTCTCTCCGCAGGGCTTGCCGCGACTGCATCGCGTGGGCTCTTTGGGTTCGCCCAGGAATTCGGGATCCTTTGTCCGTAAGTCCTGCTGACGTCGGGGCGTATTCTGCCCTGGGGTGCAATGCTCCGTAGAGCGCTGCTGTTGGTTCCTTCCGCCCTTCACAGGAGAGAGTTTTCCGGTTTCACAGTTTCCACGGGCTTCTTCCAGCCCCCGGCTCTGCTCTCTGCTACTATGGCTTCTGCTGACTTCTCTCCTGCTCTCACAGGAGAGATCTCCCCGGGTAAGGTCCTTAACTTTCTCCGCATCCCATCCGGCTCTACTTGCTGTGTCTTGATGAGCTTTGGGCTTCGCGTTTACTAGCACGCTCGCCGCCCACAGCCTGCCTCGCTGCCGGTTCGTGTTCCTATGGCCGCGGATTTGCCTGCCGCTTCCTTCAGCTCCACCCTCGCGGGCGTCGCCTTGCGGTTCAGCTACGGTTGCTCTCATCAGCTCCGATGTCATCGTTTCATGTCATTAGTTAAGGCCTATGCCGGGCACACGAGTGCGCTTGCCCTCAAGCGCTTTCAGAACGCCGTTCACCCTGCCAAAGCGGCATAGGGCTGCCGCACTCCAGAAAAACCTCCCCCCTCGCGGAGCGGTGTGGAGTCGAGTGCGGCGGCCCTATGCCGGGACCATCCCGCCACGTTGTCTTCCGTTCAGCCCGGCTCCGTCCCCTGCCATTTGTTCCAAAACCGTTCCGTCTGCTCCGGGCAGGGCCGGACTTCGATCACCAGGCGATCGGGAAGCCTCCGGGACCGGGATTCCCACAGCGAGCGATCCCCGGAATACTCGAAGCCCCAGGAAGCCGCCCAGGCACTGAAATCGAAGCGATGGGGATTCTCGACGGCTCGCCAGTCGTCACCCGAGAGATCCCGGAATGCCGGAAGCCGACGAAATATCTTTCCGCCGCCGTTGTCGATGACCACCAGCCGGAGGCGAGCTTGCGGCATCGCCGCGGAGACCAGCCCTGGGGTGCCAAGATCGTAGAGCGTCGTCAGATCGCCAAAGACGCCCCAATTTTCAGCGGCCCCGAGACCACTGGCCAAGCCCAGAAAGGTCGCCAGGTTGCCATCGATTCCATTGGCACCCCGGTTCGCAAAGGCTCGCCAGGAAAGCGCTCGCGCCGCCACCAGGCTGAACTCGCGGATGGGCAGCGAGTTGCCCACAAAGACCGACGCCTGCCGCGGGATGACTTCTGCCAGGCGATGGACCCACGCGGGTTCACTCTCTGGATGGCGATCGAGCAAGGTCGCCAGACGCCGCGCCTGCGCGGCTTCCCGGGGCTCCCAATCGTCGGGCGCCCTGACCGAGCCGGTCGAACACGCCGCCAAGACCTCGCCCGGCTCACCCACCAGGAGGCGGCTGGGTCGTGCAAGCCCGGCGAAAGGGCGGCGGGAAAGGGAAAACACCTCGATGTCCGGCCGTTCTTCCAGGTCGCGCCAGGCCCGAAAACTTGGGACACCGCCCAGGCGCAAGACCTTTCGGTAGTCCCAGTCTCGCACCGTTCGATCTCCGCCCCGCACCAGAAGCTTCGCCAGATCCCGGCATGCGTGGAGCCCCGAGGTCACGTCGGCCAGGATCGGCACGTCCATGCGACGGAGAGCGGAAACGATGGAGGGAGCGACGTCGAGACAACCTGCCATGACGAGCAAGGGTCGATCTGAATCGCCGAGGAATCCCTCCAGGGCACTTCGCTCGGCTGCGGAAGGGAGGGTGGACCCTCGATCCGGCACGATCATCTCTCCATCGGCTCGCGGGAGATTCCCTCCGGTCGGCCGGCCGTCTCCTCGAGGTTCTTCCAGACAGACGTTCAGGTGCACGGGCCGCGAGGCGGCCCAGGCCGTCCTCAGCGCTCGAGTCACCGCTTCGCGCCCCGCCAGGGGGAGATCCTTCTCGGCTTGCAGGTCGAGACAAGCGGCGTAGCGCCCGAAGAGGCCCACCTGCTCGATGGCCTGGGGAGCCCCGGAACCGCGAAACCTGGCCGGACGATCCGCCGTGATCGCGAACAGGGGCAGGGCTTGATAATGGGCCTCGATGATCGCCGGCATCAACTCCGCCACCGCCGTGCCGGAGGTCGTCACCACAGCCACCGGTCGCCCCAGCGCGCGCGCCCGGCCGAGTCCAAAGAAGGCTGCCGCGCGCTCGTCGTGATAGGGAAACACCTTCACCCCCTGAGGCTTCGCTCTCAGCAAGGCACATGCCAGATCGGCGTTGCGAGCGCCAGCGCAGAGGCAAAAATCCCGCAGCCCCGCTTCGAAGCATGCGCCCATCACCAAGAACGCCATGGTCTCCCCCCGATTCAAAGCCGCAGGAAATGTTTCACGGCCCGGCGCTTGAACGCGAGTTCGTCCCATTCCAGGGCGGGGTCACTCTCCCGAATCAGGCCGCAGCCCGAGGGGAGGGCGACCCGACGTCCCTCCCAGCCGATTTGGCGGATGGCCACCACGGAATCGAACCGGCCCGACCGCCAGCAACCAAAGGGCGCCGCGAAGGCCTCGGGCGGGGTCAACTGGTCCCGGACCTGGCGGTGCAAGGCGGACACCTTCGCCGAGCGAGGCAGATAACCCACCGCAGGCGTGGGATGGAGCCGCCGAATCAGGGCGTTCAAATCGAGCGGGTCGCGGGCCTCAACCGGCCAGCGGAGGCGGGTGCGGAAATGGAGCAAGCCATCGAGTTCCAGAAGCTCTCTGGGTTCCTCCGATAACAAGGGGTGCTCCAAGGCCGACCGGATACCTTCCACCACCAGGGCATGCTCACGAATCTGCTTGGGATCACGGGAAAACCGGACGGCGTCGCCCGGAAGCGACGTTCCCGCCAGGGCCACCGTCTCGCCGCCCTCCGCCGAGATCCGCAGGAACCGCTCCGGCGTCACGCCGATCATGCCTCCGTTTTCGTCCCATCGACCGTAGCCGTAACATTGCTGCCCACCCCGTGCCTCCAGGGCCCGCGGCGCCAGGGCACGGGGATCACCTGAGCGCAGGTCACCCCTTTCCGTGATCACCGGCACCAGCTTTTCCAATTGAGCGCCGTTGCCGAACGCCCGGGCGATGGTCTCGAAGGCCGCGTCAAAACTCGCCCGGCTCGGGGTGTCCCACTCGATGACGGGCTCCGGGAGTTCACTCCAGACCTCCAGATCGCTGAGAAGGCGGAAGGAACGCGGAATCTTCCAGGGGCGGGGGGAGGAGAGATCAAAATCGTTCCAGTAGAAGGCATCGCCTCCCGGGGGCGGCTCTTCCGCCTCCACAAACGGCCCTTCGCCAACCGCCACCTCTCGGGGGCCGAGCTGGAGAAAAACAAACGCTTCGGGCAAGGCATTCACTGGAACCGTATCTCTAGACGTGGTGTTCGACGCCGACAAATCGCTTTCGACGCGTATCAAGGCTTTCATCCTTCACAAGCGCGATCATTTCTCGATAACAAGAAGTTGAACTGCGGAGCAGACCCTCCATCTTGCCGGACTCGCCGGACCTGGGCGCGATCAGATCGAGACGACCGAATGAAGGACGACGACTCCGCACCCGAGAATCCTCGTTCGTCCAGCGCAGAGGAAGAACCCGAGGACACCAATGCGGATGACGTCTCCTGCATGTTACGTGTCAAAACTGGGGACGTAGGCGCATTCGAGGAACTTGTTGAGCGCCACAAATCGAGCGTGATCGGAACCATCTACCGGATGTTGGGCGACCTGGACGAGTCCCACGATCTGGCTCAGCGCGTCTTCATCCGCGTCTGGTCCTCCGCCCCACGTTACGAGCCCAGCGCCAAGTTCACCACCTGGCTGTTCACCATCACCAAGAACCTGGTCTACAACGAGAGCCGACGCCGAAAACGCCGGCCCCATTATTCTCTGGAAGCCCATGCCGAGGACTACCACCTGGCCATGCCGGACAAAGCGGCAATCGAGCCCGGGGACGCCCTGCTCCACAAGGAGATGCAGGAGGCCATCGACAAGGCGATGGAAAAACTGCCGGAACGGCAGCGCATGGCCCTCGTGCTCCGCCGCTTCGAGCACATGCCATACGAAGAAATCTCCAAGGTCATGGACCTGACGGTGTCCTCGGTGAAAAGCCTCCTGTTTCGCGCCCGGTTGCAACTCCGGGAAGAGCTTCGCGCCTATCTCGAGGAGTCCTCTTGATGACCAGCCTCTCCGTGAATGGAGAGAGGTCTCCCGCTTGTGGAGCGATCCTGCTTCAAAATGAATAGGCCCCCTCCCGAGCCCGAAGCAAGTCTCCCGGCGTGTAGGAATCCGGAAATTCGACCTCGGCGTGATTCAGGCGGACCAGACGCCACGACCAGGGCAACCACGATTCCTTTTCCCAATAGAAGAACATTGGCTCGGCCTCCCGATTCACCCGGCTCTCGATGGAGGCGCCCAGCCCGAGAGGCGTGCCCCGCAGCCGTAGCTGCGCCTTGAAGGTGGCACGCCGTCCGGCGATGTCCCACTCGGGATTCTGGAGCTCAATCCCCAACACCAGGAACTGGTTTCGAAGATCCTGAAAGATCCGTCCGAGATCATCCTTGCTCCAGCCCCACCGATCCTTGTAGCGTTCGGATACCTTTCCCCCGGCGCGGCTCCAACGGTTGTCTTCAATGGCCGAGATCACGGCGGCTTGTTGCCGTTCCAGTTGAGAACTCGAGGTCCATCGGAAGAGCAGCAGATAGGCCATCAGCGCCACGCCTGCCACCACGATCCAGTTCGATCTTGAGGCGAGGAAAGCGGACATTCGGCTTGCAGGCAAAAATCATCGGCGGAGGATGGCCATCCATGACCGAGGTACGTTATCGCCCAAACGTCGCGGGGATCTTGCGGGATCGCAATGGGAAAATCCTCGTCGGCGAACGGCTCAAGACCCGCGGAGCCTGGCAGTTTCCCCAAGGCGGGGTGGACGAGGGCGAGAGCCCGCGGGAGGCGCTCCACCGCGAATTGGAAGAGGAGATCGGGGTCACCCGCAGCCTCTACCAGGTCGTGGAAGAACGCGGCGACTACCGCTACGAGTTCATCGGCGGGCGGCTCAAATACGGTATCTACGGGGGGCAGGAGCAGACCTACTTCCTCTGCGATTTCCTGGGAGAAAAGGACCAAATCGTGATCGAAACGGCGCATCCCGAATTCCAAAGCATCCGCTGGATCGAGCCCTCCTCCTTTGACATCGCCTGGGTGCCGGAGTTCAAACGCGGGGTCTATCGCGAAGTCTTGCGCGATTTCTTTGCGCTACCGTTAGGTTAAGTCGGAGCAGCCCGCGGCCGCCTTTGCACGCTCTGGCCGAGTTCCGCGAGTCCTCGCGCGCGCTTGAAAGGCCCGTCGAGCCGCTCCAAGTTGCTCTTGGCAAGTCGCCCCACATCGGTCAGCATCGACCTTTTCCGTTCATCATCCATGAAGGCCAAACCCTTCCTCACTCTCGTTCTCAGCCTATTCGCCGTCACTCTCGCGGGCCAGGCGGTTCACGCCAATCCGATCATTTCCGAGCTGATGGCCGGCAACCTCGACACTCTCGAGGACGAGGACGACGATGCCTCGGACTGGATCGAGTTCTACAACCCCACCGACACCAGCCTCAATCTTAGCGGCCATTTCCTGACCGATGACCGGCGCAATCTCCGCAAATGGAAGTTTCCCGGCAATCTCCAGATCGCCGGCGGTGGCTACGGCCTCATCTTCGCCTCGGGCAAGGATCGCGGGAGCCTCTTTGCCAGCGCCTTCCACACCAACTTCGAATTGAGTTCAGGCGGCGACTACCTGGCCCTCATCGCACCCGATGGCGAGACCATCCTCAGTGAATTTGCGGACCGTTACCCGCCGCAGCGCGACCGTTTCTCTTTCGGGATCGGCAACAACGAAGCGGGCGGCTCCGACTGGCGCTATTTCGAAACTCCCACGCCGAGAGCCGCCAACGGCGAGGGAATCCCGGAGCTGCCCCCGGTGGTGGCGGACACCAAGTTCAGTCTCGGTCGCGGTTTTTACGAGGAACCCATCACCGTGGAAATCACCACCGCGACGGAGGGGGCCACCATCTACTACAGCACGGACGGCAGCGACCCCGGTCCCGGTTCGGTCTTCTTGCCGGGCAAGAAATACACCGGACCCCTCACCATCGAGCAAACCAAGCTGCTGCGCGCCCGCGCCTTCAAGGATGGCCTGGAGCCGACCAACATCGACACGAACACCTATCTGTTTATCGAAGACGTCCTCGGACAATCGGACGAACAGCCGGGCCTGCCCGATCGCTGGAACGGCCAGGCGGCTAACTACGGCATCAACCAGACCATCGTCGAGAGCCCCCTCTACCGCGACGAGATTCGCGAGGCCTTTCTCGCCCTCCCCACGCTCTCCATCGTGACGGACGAAGACAATCTCTGGGCTTCGGACGGTCTCTATCTCAACACCACGCGCACGTCGCCCGATGGCGCGGGAGCCGAGTTCGAGTATGAATTCGAGGTATCCGCGGAATTGCTCAATCCCGATGGGAGTGCCGGCTTCCAGATTCAGGCCGGCCTCCGCGCCCAGGGAGGCGCCAGTCGCAACGCCGACCGCTCGCCCAAACATGCTCTCAGTCTTCGATTCCGGCGGATCTACGGAGACGGCCGGCTGAACTACCCCATCCTCAAGAGCAGTCCCCAGCAAAGTTACGACGCCATTCATCTCCGCGCCCGCTACAACAATAGCTGGATCCACAGCAATGGGGATCAGCGCAGCCGGGCACAGTATATCCGGGACCAGTGGGCCCGCGATTCCATGATCGAGATGGGCACCCCGTCGGCGGGCCACGGCGACTACCATCATCTCTACCTCAACGGGCTCTACTGGGGCATCTATGTCTTCCAGGAACGGATGGACGCCGCCCATTACGCCGACTACTACGGTGGCCTCAAGAGTGATCTCGATGCCATCAACGGCGGCCGTGCCACCAACGGCGATCTCCGGTCCTACAACGCCATGCGCGACGCCGCGCGGGACCAGGATTGGGACGCAATCCAGAGGCGGCTGGACGTGGACAACTACATCGATCTTCACACCATTCAGCGTTTTGGCAGCAATCAAGACTGGAAGAACGATGGCAACTGGAAGGCGGCCGGCGGCGGGCGACACGATCGCCCATGGCAATACTACGCCTGGGACACCGAGCGCATCCTGGAGTCAGTGACCGCCAGTGGCACCGGTCCCTCACAGGATCCCACGACGATTTTCAACAGTCTCGAGGACATCCCCGAATTCCTCCAACGCTTTGGCGATCGCCTGCACAAGCATCTTTTCAATGGCGGCGCCCTCACCCCGGAACGCAACATCGCCCGCTACGAGAAAAGAGCCCAACAACTCAACCTGGCCATCATCGCGGAAAGCGCCCGCTGGGGCGATCACCGTCGCAACAATCCCTACGAACGCGACGACGAGTGGATGACGGAAAGGCGGCGGATCGTCGAAGACTGTTTTCCCCGACGCACGGAGGAGATGATCGCTCAATTCCAGGACGCCGGCCTCTATCCCAAGACGCTCGGCGTCGACCTCAACCAGTTTGGCGGACGCGTTCCGAGTGACTTCGCTCTCGAACTCTCCTCCCAGGGCACGTCCGTATTCAATCCCGGCAAGTTCTATTTCACCACGGACGGCTCGGATCCCCGCGGTCCGGACGGGGAAATCGGCCCCACCACCACGGAATACACCGCCCCGATCATCCTCACGCAATCGGTTCCCTTCCAGGCCCGCGTGCGGTCGTCGCGCGGTGAGTGGAGCGCCCTGACAGAAACCTTTTTCTCCGTCAGCACCACGCCGGCCTCCGCGGAAAACCTGACCATCTCGGAGTTGATGTATCACCCCGGTCCGCCCACCGCGGACGAGTCCGCCGCCGGCCACGTGAGCAGCGACGATTTTGAGTTCATCGAACTCGAGAACGTCGGCAATCAACCGGTCGATTTGGCGGGCGCCTCCTTCGGCGACGGAGTCCGTTTCACCTTCCAGCCGGGCCCCCTGTCCGTACTCGAACCCGGCGCTTTTGCCGTGATCGTCGTCGATCCCGAAGCCTATCGTTTTCGTTACGGGCCCGAGGCGCCCACGTTCAACGGTGTGTTCGAAGGCTCGCTCGACAACGGCGGGGAAAGCCTCCGGTTCCTGGCAGAGGACGGTTCCGTGATCCAGGCTTTCGACTACAGCGACAGTGGCAGCTGGCCGGAGACCGCAAACGGCTCTGGATTTTCTCTCGTCCTGCAGGCGACCGATCCCGATCGGGGCGATTCCTGGCAGGCCAGCGTCGATCGCGGCGGGTCCCCGGGAGCGTCCAATCCGACCGCCGGCTTTGAAGTGGTCATCAATGAGATCCTCAGCAATTCGGCGCCGCCCGCCGTCGATGCCATCGAGCTTTTCAACCCCGGCCAGAGCGCCGTCGACGTCAGCGGATGGTTTCTCACCGATGACGCCTCGCTCCCCAAACAATACGCCCTGTCTTCCGGATCGATCATTCCCCCTTCCGGCTATCTCGTCGTGTTCGAGGACAATGACAGTGATCCCACCAACAACGACACCTTGCCGCTGGAGTTCTTCGGCCAAGCCTTCGGACTCAGTTCCCGTGGCGATTCCGTTCACCTCTTCTCCGCCGACGCCCAGGGCAATCTCACCGGCTACGACGATGGTTTCTCCTTCGGCGCGGCCGAGGAAGGCGTCACCTTCGGCCGACACGTGGACAGCCAGGGGCGCGTGGAATACCCGCCTCAGAGCGTTTCCACCTTGGGCGCCGCCAACGCTCTCCCGGCCGTCGGCGATGTGGTGATTTCGGAAATCATGCATCACTCCCCCCACGCCCAGGAAGACGGGGAGGATCCGGGCGAGTACCTGGAAATCTTCAATCGATCCGCCGCCACCCTCACGCTTGCGCAATGGGAGATCGAAGGCCTTCGCTACATCTTTCCCGAGGGAACCCAGCTCGCGCCCGGCGCCGTCCTCGTCGTCGCGCGGTCCGCGCCCGCCGTCTTCTCCGATCTCTACAGCGCCCCGGCGAGGGTCGCCGTGCTCGGCCCCTTCGAAGGACGGCTGGACAACGACGGCGAGCGGCTCACTCTCACCCGTCCGGGCGAGACTTATCTCGATGGCGACGAAGAGAAGACCACGCAAGTCCGGGTCGATTCTGTCCGCTACAACGACGCCGAGCCCTGGCCGGAATCGGCCGACGGCCTCGGCCATTCTCTCGAACGCCTGGCGCTCAATGACTACGCGGACGAGGTCACTCACTGGGGCGCCTCGGCCGACACCGGCGGGACCCCCGGGGTGGTAGACGCCGGTTCCGAGCCCAACCCGGGCGGCCTCACTTTCGAACAGTGGCAGTCCCTCATCTTCACCGCTGACCAGTTAGGCGATGAAGCCATCTCCGGAATCTTGGCTGATCCCGATTCCGACGGCTTGATCAACCGAGTCGAATTCGTTCTCGGGACCGCTCCTCTCGAAATTTCGCCCACACCCGTTTCCCTGACGCGTTCGGGCGATACGCTGAGCCTGGTCCACGACCGCCGCAAGGCGCTCGCCGAAGGGACGGTCGAGGTCGAGGCCTCCGCCGATCTCAATCAGTGGACGGAGGTTTCCGGAATCACCCGCGAAGTGTCAGCCAGCCCGGCGCATGAAACCCTGGAGCGCGTCACCCTGACGCTCACCCCTGACCTGACCGTCAAGGACGCACCGGCCCGCTACCTGCGCCTGAAGATCAATTGACCGGTGGATGAACGAGTGAATGTATGGGAGGGAATGATGGATGGTTCACTGGAAACTTCCCGTCGGCACCGGAGGGTGAACGGCATCGATCGATGCGCCTTTTTCTCTTTCACTGCTCCGGAATGAAACCTCTCCTTCAACGCTCCGCGACGCGTGCGGGAAGCGTCTTGCTGGCGCTCTTCCTGAGCGCCTGCGGACCCGGGACTCCGGACGAGGATCCCGCGATCTCGCCGCCAAGTCTCGAAGAGCCCCCGGGAGCCGGTGACAATGACGGCGAGGCGTCCGGTCAAGGGGTTCCCGAAACCCTGGAAGGGACGGCGAGCACGGCGAACGCTGCCGATACCTGGAGCGCCACCATCAAAGAACGTCTCACCGAACTCAGCGATGCCTTCCTCTCCTCGAATGAGGCGGGAGCCGATGCCTTGGCGGCGCTCATGGACGGGGACGAGCTGACCATTCACGGTCTCACCGAAATCGAAGGGACCACCCTTTACGGGGACGCCACGCAGCGCATCACCGAATACCCGTCCTCAGAGCGATCGTCATCCCGCACCTCGATGGAGCCCAAGGCAGTGCACGCGGCTTTGCGCCGGACCTTGTCTCTTGAGGACGCCGACACCCAAGCGAAAGCCAAACTCAAATTCAAGCTGATTGGCATCCATGAAGTCGACGGAAGTCTCAGCACCTCGCAAAGACTGACCGCCCATGGATCTCACGAGGGACGCCCCGTCCAATCACTCGGCACTGTGGAGATCTCGTGGAAGATCGCCGCGAACGCCGAGCCCCCCGTCTTGACCGGCCTCTCGATCACCAACCTGGTGCAGCACGTTTTCGTCACTGACAAACCCACCGGCTTCGTCGACATCACCGGCCAGGTCTTGGGCCAGTCTTCCGCCTGGGAGACCCAATTGCAGGTGGGGATGAACACCTGGGCTCGGCGCATCGACCGCGCGCTCAAACCTGATTTCTTCGGCTATCACGGGCTCGCGGTCCGGGACGTCGACGGCGACGGCCTGGAAGACGTCTATCTCTGCCAGCCCGGCGGCCTGCCGAACCTCTTGTTTCTGCAGCAGGATGACGGCACCCTGGTCGACGTCTCAGCGAAGGCCAGCGTCGATTGGCTGGACAACACCACCGGCGCCTTGCTCGTGGATCTCGACAACGACGGCGACGCCGATCTCGCCATCGCCTCGCGGAACGGTTTCCTGATCATGGAAAACGATGGCCAGGCACGGTTTTCCCTCCGCGCGAAGCTCACCGGAATCGGCCGGGGTTACTCGCCCACGGCGGCCGATGTCGACCTCGATGGCGACCTCGATCTGCTCGTCCTGCGCTACACCGGCACCAGCGCGAAAGAGGGAGCTTTCCCCACGCCGCACCCCTTTCACGACGCCCGCAACGGCGGCGCCAATGTGCTCCTGGAGAACGAGGGTGATTTCGTGTTCCGCGAGGCGACCGAGACTGCTGGCCTGGAGGTCGATAACTTTCGCTTCTCCTTCGCCGCTTCCTGGGAAGACTTCGACAACGACGGCGACCCGGATCTCTACATCGCCAACGACTTTGGCCCCAACCAACTCTTCCGCAACGATGCTGGGCGCTTCACGGACGTCTCCGAGACGAGCCAAAGCCAGGACTGGGGCTTCGGCATGGGGGTTACCTGGGGAGACTACAACCGGGACGGCCGCATGGATCTCTACGTTTCCAGCATGTTTTCCAGTGCGGGCAACCAGGTGGTTCCCCAGACCGATTTCAATCCCAACCTCCCCGAAACCACTCGACGAAAGTTTCTCAAGATGGTTCGGGGAAACACGCTCTTGCGCAACGAGGGAACGGGCGCTTTCGCCGACGTCAGCGATCCCATGGCGGTGGGATTGGCCGGTTGGGCCTGGGGCGCCGCTTTCGCCGACCTCAACAACGACGGTTGGGAGGATCTCTACGTGGCCAACGGCTACATCTCCCAGCCCGACACCGAGGACTTGTGAATGTTTTTCTGGCGACGGGTCGCGTCGCAGATCCCCGAAGACGATCTCAAGCCCACGGCCACGCCGGGCTACATGCGCAACTTCCGCGATCTGAATCATCAGATCTCTCAGGGCAAGTCTTTCAGCGGCTACGAGCGCAATCCGCTCTTCCTCAACCTCCGGGGCCGGGGCTTCGCAGAGATCGCCCACCCCTGGGGCATCGATTTCGACGACGACGCACGCGCCGTGGCCATCCAGGACTGGGATCGCGATGGCGACCTGGATCTCTGGGTGACCAACCGAACCGCCCCCCGGGTCCGGCTCTTGCAGAATCGCCATGTCGATGCCACGCGCGCTGCCGGTCTTTCCATCCGTCTCGTTGGCAATGGCGAGAACACCAATCGAGACGCCATCGGCGCTCGCCTCACACTCACCTCAAGGGACCCTGACGAAGCGCCTCAGATTCGCAGCGTTCGCGCCGGTGACGGTTTCCTTGCGCAATCGAGCGCCTGGATCCATTTCGGTCTCGGGAAGACCGCAGGGGATTACCAATTGCAGGTCGACTGGCCAGGCGGCGCCACCGAATCGTTCGTCGACCTCCAAGCCGGCGGACGTTACCTCATCGCACAGAGCCAATCCGGGCGCCCCGAAGCGCTCGCGTCTGCGGAGACCCCGCCCCTATCGCTACCGCCCTCGCCGGAGTCGGAGTCCGTACCGGCGCCGGAGGGAGAGAGTGGTTTCTGGGTGGCCAAGCGCGTGCCCTTCCCCCGCCTGGTCTACGAGGATGCCGAGGGCCGCGAGCGGTCGACGCGCGACTTTGCCGGCCGGCCGGTCCTCGTCAATTTCTGGGCCACCTGGTGCGCGCCATGCATCCGGGAACTGGCCATGTTCAGCCAGCACGCAGAGGAATTGACGGCGCAGAACGCGACCGTGCTGGCCCTCAACGTGGATGGCTTGGCCGTGAATGGCGGGTCAGTGTCGCAGGCCTCGCCCGGCGACGTGCTGCGGGGCGTCGGTTTTCCCTTCGCCCACGGCATCGCCCGGCAAGAAGGTCTCGAGATGCTCGAGATCCTGATCGAGTTCCTCTCCTCCAAGCGGACGCCGCTCTCGATCCCCACCAGCTTCCTACTCGACGCGAGAGGCGACGTCGCCGCCGTCTATCTGGAACCCGTCACCTGGCAGCGAGTCCAGGACGACCTCGCCCTCCTCGACGCTCCCTGGCCCGAGCAACGGGCGCGCCTGACGCCCCGGCCCGGACGCTGGTTCAGCGATCCCCGGCAATCCGATCGCTCGACCCTGGTCAAGGCCCTCGCGACGCGTCTGGCCCGGGGCGGTTTCCCGGAGGAATCCCAGCGGCTCTACCAAGAGGAACAGCCCGAGGGAGCGGCCCGAACCGCACACGATGCCTACAACCAGGCCAAGGCCGCCGCCGAGCAAGGGAACAGCAAAGTGGCCATCGCGGCCTACCGGGAAGCCCTGCGCCTCGACCTCGCCTACGGCGAAGCGCTCACCGGCCTGGGCGCTCTTCTTCTCCAGCAAAAACAGCCCGACGACGCTCGCGAACTGTTTGAGAGGGCGCTCCAGCTCGACCCCAATCACGCCACCGCGCTCGTCAACCTCGCCACGATCGACCAATCCCAAGGCGACTCGACGGCCGCCCTCCAGCGCCTCATCCGGGTCGTCGACCGCAACCCGGACTACGTGGCCGCGCGCCTCAATCTCGGCTCCTTGCTCGCTTCGCTGGAGCGTTTCGAAGAGGCGATCCCTCACCTCGTCAAGGCGGCGAGCCTGCAACCCGAGAGCCTGCCCGCCCATCTCAGTCTCGCCACCGCCTACCTGCAATCGGCGCAGTGGACGGAAGCGGACGGACATTTTCGCAAGGCCCTCGCGCTCCAACCCCGCCTGGGCTACGCCCATGAAGGCCTCGCGGAGTCCTTGGCTGACCGGGGACGGCACCAGGAAGCGATCAACGCCTATCGACAGGCCGTCACCCTGGGGCGCCGCACTCCCAAGGTATTCACGGGACTCGGGCAAGCTTATCAGGCCATCGGTGAGGGTGAGACGGCTCGCGAAGCCTATCAGATCGCCCTCAAGATGGATCCCGATCACGCCCCGGCGCAGGAAGCCTTGCGCGCCCTGGAGTCGGCTCCGGGCAATTGATCATCGTCAAACTTGACGCTCGAAAGTCACGAACCACGGAAGATGAAACAGTGTTCTTGAACCGCTTGCACTGAAAGTGGACGTGGAAGGAGAGAATAGATCCCAGCTTCACCACGCCACGGCCATCAATGCCCCCGTCGCCAGAACGGCCTGTAACCTCAACCTGAATAAATCCAGACTCTCGAAGAACTCGCTGGCACAGGCGATCAAATGCGTCCGGAGGCATCTTCTTGACTGCTTCAAGCAGCTCAAGTCTTGCCATGCTAGCCTAGCTCCTCAGGTGCTTCGTCCTCGTCCTGAGCCTTCCGCTCCTCCCTGCGTTTTCGATCCTCTCCCTGAACTTGTTTCTTAACGGCGTCCTCATCAACCTGCGTGGTCTTCTGTGCTTCGGCAGTTAGCACCCAGACGCCTCGAGACGAATTCTCAATCAGACCAAATCGCTTCAGGTAAGTCCGCGCCCACGCGAGATTGTAAGAAACCTTGGTGCGGTTTCCGTCGTGAGGTTACTCAAGATCGTCCTCGGACAGGTTCAGAACCTCAGCGACCTTCTGCTCCTGTTCAGTGATTGACGCTGAACTTCCCAGTTGGTGCAGCGCCTCCAGCAATGGATTGAAGAGGTCGTCGTATTTAGGAACAGGCATGGGGGGGTAGATTCTGTAAACGCCGGATGAAAACCGGTACACCCCAGCGTTTCATAAAATGGCCAGTCAGGCCATCATGTAGTAGGCGATTTCTTCTTCGACGGCCTGATTGTCTCCGAGTGTCAATGTGAGTCGACCTTGAGGGCGAGTCAGACGTCCGGCACGCTGGATGATTTTGCGGCGAATCGTGCCGAGTCCTTCAAAGATCCACTCCGCAGCCCTTTTGGGGGACGATTTGCGTGACTGCTCCGCAGATCGCATCTGCATTTCGCGTGTGAGATTGTGGGTGAGGATACTGGCCAAAAGGAAAGCTTCTTCGTGAGAAATGACCGGAAGTTGTGGATGAGGGCGGTCGGAACACCATTCGAAGTTCGATCATGGGTTAGGCAGCGGTTTGCTGCTCGATGCCGTCCACGAAGATGATTCCTTGCACGACTTTGTCAAGTTGACGATATCCGTTCAGTCGACGCCAGCCTTTCTCGGCTTCCAGGCCGAGCTTGTAGACCATTGAAAGGGTTGCTTTCCTCGATCCGCACCCTTTGGTTTGTCGAGTCCGATGGCGGACCGTGGCAAACGTCGACTCAATCGGGTTTGTCGTCCGGATGTGTCTCCAGTGCTCGGCTGGAAAGTCGTAGAACGTTAGTAGAGTTTCCTTGTCTTTCTTCAGGCAGGCGCACGCTTTCGGATACTTGGCTTCGTAGAGCGTGAAGAACTCGTCATAGGCCTCCAAGGCGGCCTTCTTTGTTTCCGCCATGTAGATTTCATGGATGCGTTCCTTGGCAAGGGGCTGCGCTTTCTTCGGCAGCTTGTCGAGGATGTTGGCTGTCTTGTGCACCCAACATCGTTGCTGTTTGCTTGTCGGATATTCCTCTTCCAAGGCGCTCCAGAACCCGAGAGCTCCATCGGCGATACTCAGTTTCGGAGGGATCTTCAATCCTCGTTTCTTGAGGTCTCTGAGCACATTTTTCCAGGACAGTTTGCTCTCTCGTTCTCCATCGCTGATGGTTACCAATTCCTTGGTTCCATCGGGTAAGGAGCCGACGATTACGAGAACACATGGGCGGTCGTCATTGAGCCTGACATTGAAGTAGATCCCGTCGGCCCAGAGATAGACGTATTCCTTGTCGCTGAGGTCACGCTTGCTCCATTGCTCGCGTTCTTTCTCCCATTGCTCTTCCTCGTCGAACGATGTTGGCTGCAGAAAGACCCGATGCGTTCTCACCGAGGATCGGCTCTAAGGCCAATGCCTTTAGGGAAAGCTAACAATCTCCAGCAGGAACTCGCCCTCACGAGAGTCGTTTTCTGTTAGCCTAGGCCAACTCGTCACCGGTTGGCGGACTTTGCGCGGGCAACTCCTTTGTCGTCTTTTCGGTATTGCCTCCCGAACGATCAATTCTCTGACTCGCGCTACCATCTCCTGTTTTGTCTCTTCGGTCAGCAGTCCCTCGGACACTTCGAACACTGCCCATAGTGAATTCATTTTGTCGAGCGTCTTCAGGAAACTGATGCTCAACGGCTGGATGTTGCCGCTTTTCGCGGCTTCGCATCGCTCCTGCGCGATGATCGAGCAGGCCATGAGCAATGCCGCCACCTCCTGGGCCGCTGTTTCTGGCGTATGGCTATGAAGAACGTCATTCCCGCGCATGTGGAGCTTGAGTTCCTTGTAGAATATCTCGTGTTCCCAGCGCAGGGCATAGAGCTCCAGCAATTCCTGCGCCGGATACTCCTGCTCATCAATAAGCGTCGTCCATAGCCTCTCCTCGCTCCACTGTCGTGCCCCCGGCTTCCTGATCCGGCCTCGAATCTCACGGATACGGATCTCCCCTTGATTCTCCCGCGGCCCATTAGCCTTCTTTCTGGGCACCCTGATGCTGACCAGCGCGCTTCCATCGGAGAGCCTTTCAGTCTTATGGCTCTTGTTGCTGCCGCGTGCCTTCACCAACAATTCACTATGTGCCGCCCGGCATGATTTCACGAGTTCGTCGAGATACTTCCCGCAACCGTAAAGCCGGTCGACAATCAGCAGACTCCTCTTCGGCAGACTCCCGAGAAGTTCTTTGGCCAGGGTCCATTCGCCTTCTCCTTTCAGGCCGACCGTCGCCGCCAACGGGTTGTGGATGCCAAGTTCCACGAGCGCGCACATCTCTATTTTCGCAAAGGCGGCGGTCATTCTCCTGGAGGCCGCCTTGCTCATGGCAGCCAGAACCTGCGGCGTGTTCATGACGCTCCATTTCGAGCCATCGATCCCGCACAGGCGCAGCCCCTTGTAGAAACATCCCTTGTGTACGCGTCCATCGGCGAGGGGCTTTAACACCTGCTTCATGAGCCAAGCGAATGGCTCAAGCCCCATCCTCTGGCGCCGTTCCGAGAGCGAACTATCCTTGATCACCACCTCGAACAACTGGAACACATGGGCCGAGAAATGGCCAGCATCACTGATCACGTGATAGACCAGGGAGGCGAGAAGATCCCAGGCCGGCAGCTTGGGGTTGGGGCCGCGGCCTGGGTTCTGCAAGCGTTCGAAGCGATCGCGAACGAATCCGAAAAGATGTTCGAACTGACGAAGGAAACCGCTAACTTGATTGGGATGGGAGTGAGGCATCCACCCCAATTATAACTATTATGGTAAAATGCAACATTTATCTAAAATATTTTGGATCTTTCCCTAAAGGCATTGGCTCTAAGGCTCGACTCATCTCGGAGGTTGAGATTCCTCGCAGGTAGAGTGCCGGGATGAGGTTGTCCAGTGAAGCGACTCGGCGTAGGTACGGCGGAAGGATGGCGCTGGTGAACCGCTGGCCTGATCGGCGATCATTGATCCTGGGCTGCCGAACAGAAACGTTTCCTATTCCAGTCTGAAGTTGTCGCTGAGGAAGATGGCCGTTGCGAACGACTTGGCGATGACCCTGGTCATCACGCTGATGTTGATGGGCTTGAATGTAGTCGGAGACTTCGTTGTCGATGGCGGCCTGAAGAAGCACTTGGGCTCCTTGTCGCAGGGTGGCCTCAAGGGCGTTCTGGCAGACGGTGCTTGCTCCTTCCTGGCCGAGGATAGATGCGGATTCGGTGGGGTGGTTGGTGGTTTTCATTGGAGTTCAGTTGTTTTGGTAAATGGTTGAACTCTTCATGATGCCCCGACCGCCCTCATCCACAACTTCCGGTCATTTCTCAAGCTTCGTTGGCGGCACGTCGCTTGGCCGGAATATAGTCCATCTGGGCCTGGCTCTTGGCTTCGCCAAAAATCTTCTCCTGAGAGCCACGCCCTTCATGAAATTTCACCACATGAGCGGCCGTGTTTGTCTTGTTGGTGATGATCGCCTTGTATTCATAGTTCTCCTCGACTGGTTCGAAAAGATCCAGTTGGAGCGGTCCTTTGCGCTGAGTGCGCCTCATGGTTCGAATGCACATCCGCCTCGGGTTCGGGACCAGCGACGGCGCTTCTCAATGATGCCCTTGAGTTCCACAAGCCGCTCGAAAGGCATCGAGAACGTATATTCCAGGCCCAGGGTCTTTGCCTCTGAAACCATCTGATCGCTGAAAAACGCGCTGTCGGCGCGCAACTCGATCTGCACATCAGGCAGCACCTTGCGAATCTTCTCCACGCAGGAACGGAGGAACTCCACCGCGCCATTGGAGTCATGGACGTTGCCGCTTCGATGAAGGAAGTCGAAGATTTGTCCGGTTTGAGCGATCGTCGCGAGCAGTGGATAATAACTGCGCTCGCTTTTTTTCTTCTTGTTAAATCCCACAGCCGTCCCTTCCGCATGGCGACTCGTGCTCTGCACGCTTCCGTCCAAATCAAGCGTGATGCGTTTGATTCCCTCCTCCTGAAATCGCGACAGGCAAACGAAATGATTCATCTCCCTCATCCTCTCAAGGCTTTGACAATCGACCTCTCCCACCAACATCCGGCTCATCGTTGGCACACTGGGCAACTGATGCATCCCAAGAACCTGTCGTACAAGGGGATCATCTCGGTAGTAGTCCAAATCGCGAAGCATCCGGTAGCCCAGTGCAAGATGCACGATAAGACACATGAAAACCTTGTGGAACTTGTAGAAGCGGGACATGCGCCGATCCAGTGGACCAAAGCACTGCTGAAGCTTCCCCTCCAGATCCAATTCCTGAAAGAGCTTCTGAAAGATAACGAGACCGCCGAAAGAGGTCAGTTCTTGATCTTCAAATTTGATCGCCGGAATCGTTCTGGACTTTGCATTAATCGTACGTCGTGCTACTCTCACTGTAGGTGGCTTTTGGGTTGAAATGTTTGGTGTTTTGGTAGATTCTAAATTAACCTGCCTCTTCAGCAAAATCTGTGGGTGCCCAGGCGGCGCGATTCACCTAGAATCCTGACCAGCAACAAGTTATATCCAATCTTAATGGGCATCAAAGTTGTGGCAACAAGCCAGCTGCCCATCCAAACCTCGGATTTGCGAGGACAACGCTTGCGCCGGGGCTGCCCCTGGTAGGGCTCAGCCCATGAAACAAGTAGTTTCAGCAGTTCTGGGGTCCAGGAGCAGCGGGACCCGGCGTCCAGCGTTCCCGGAGTAAATCCGGAATTTCACCCACAGATTCTGCTGAAGACCCATTAACCTTATCCCAAAGGCCCCTGCCACTATTTTCTTGGGATTCTTGCCCCGATTTATGAAACTATGGGGTACATCCGTCAGAATGAAGTGGTCTCCTTTTCGTGGCCAGTCTTTTCTCGGTATTATTGTAAGCGATCTGCTAGTCTCGTAGGCTGAGTAGTTTGCTGCCGACCACTTATGCGGCCATACGTGCCGGGGCGGAGTACACTGCCCATGGCGTTCGATACTTCAATTGTTGGTGTTTCCGTCTATGATTGTAGATCGGGTCGAGGCGGCAGGATTGCGCCTGCCGCCCCTCCCACACCACCGGACATGCGGGACCGCATCCGGCGATTGGATCCATTTGGTCTTAACCCCAGCGTTTCATAAAATGGCCAGTCAGGCCATCATGTAGTAGGCGATTTCTTCTTCGACGGCCTGATTGTCTCCGAGTGTCAATGTGAGTCGACCTTGAGGGCGAGTCAGGCGTCCGGCACGCTGGATGATTTTGCGGCGAATCGTGCCGAGTCCTTCAAAGATCCACTCCGCAGCCCTTTTGGCGGACGATTTGCGTGACCGCTCCGCAGATCGCATCTGCATTTCGCGTGTGAGATTGTGGGTGAGGATACTGGCCAAAAGGAAAGCTTCGTTGGCGGCACGTCGCTTGGCTGGAATATAGTCCATCTGGGCCTGGCTCTTGGCTTCGCCAAAAATCTTCCCCTGAGAGCCACGCCCTTCATGAAATTTCACCACATAAGCGGCCGTGTTTGTCTTGTTGGTGATGATCGCCTTGTATTCATAGTTCTCCTCGACTGGTTCGAAAAGATCCAGTTGGAGCGGTCCTTTGCGCTGAGTGCGCTTCATGGTTCGAATGCACAAAATGCGCGCTTTGCGCGCCCAACTTTTTGGCTTCCAGCGGATTTCGAAGTGATGAGTTTTTCCCTCTCCGCCTCGGGTTTGGGACCAGCGACGGCGCTTCTCGATGATGCCCTTGAGTTCCACAAGCCGCTCGAAAGGTACCGAGAACGTATATTCCAGGCCAAGGGTCTTTGCCTCTGAAACCATCTGATCGCTGAAAAACGCGCTGTCGGCGCGCAACTCGATCTGCACATCAGGCAGCACCTTGCGAATCTTTTCCACGCAGTAGCGAAGAAATTCCACCGCGCCATTGGAGTCATGGACGTTGCCGCTTCGATGAAGGTAATCGAGAATCTGTCCGGTTTGGGAGATCGTCGCGAGCAGCGGATAATAACTGCGCTCGCCTTTTTTCTTCTTGTTAAATCCCACAGCCGTCCCTTCCGCATGGCGACTCGTGCTCTGCACGCTTCCGTCCAAATCAAGCGTGATGCGTTTGATTCCTTCCTCCTGAAGTCGCGACAGGCAAACGAAATGATTCATCTCCTTCATCCTCTCAAGGCTTTGACAATCGACCTCTCCCAACATCCGGCTCATCGTTGGGACACTGGGCAATTGGTGCATCCCCAAAACCTGTCGTACAAGGGGATCATCTCGGTAGTAGTCCAAATCGCGAAGCATCCGGTAGCCCAGTATAAGATGCACGATAAGACACATGAAAACCTTGTGGAACTTGTAGAAGCGGGACATGCGCCGATCCAGTGGATCAAAGCACTGCTGAAGCTTCCCCTCCAGATCCAATTCCTGAAAGAGCTTCTGAAACTCGTGAGTGGGAAGTTCTCAGACCGGTTTCTCTTTGCCTGGCGTGTCTGTCTGACTGCGTAATAGAGCGATCTTCGCCTTGGATAGTTCAATGCTCAGATCGATCAGTTCGGTGGTCAGTTTCTTGAATTTCTTGTAATCCTTTGTTTCTTTTCGTAGTCCCTTCACGTGGTCTGGCCAGACGTGTTCAGTCCGGCTTCTCATCTTATGCGTGTAGCTCAGTTGGTAATACACGCCGCGCTGGCGTTGTCGATCTCGGTATTGCTTGCTGATGCTCCCAGGCCGCATTGGCCCGATTGCAGCTAACTTTGCCGCAAGTTTCTGGACTCTTTTTTCAGTGATCTGATCTTTTTCATGGTCATTACCTTATATATGCGAATGTCTAGGAAAATCAAATCATTTGTTATGGATCTCTGGATTTCTTGGTGGAATATCGTCTGTTTTCTGCGACCCGCTTTCTCGAGAGCCCGCACCTTTCTCTGGTTTCTGCTCGTCTTGGCCGCTTTCCTCCGTGCGCAATGACCTCCTCGGGGTTTCCAGTTTCGTCCGCGCTCTCGGTTTGTCAGAACACTTCTATGAGCACTTACTCCATTTCTTCCACAGCAATGCCGTGAAGACGGACCGGCTTGCAGAACTTTGGTTCGCCATCGTGATCAAGCACTTCCCTGTCTACAAGATCGGTTGTCGCCCCGTCCTGGTTCTCGACGGCATCAAGAAGTCCAAGGAGGGCCGCAAGATGCCTGCGGTGAAGTATCTGCATCAACAGTCCGAGTCCAATTCCAAGCCTCACTTCATCATGAGCCATTCCTTTCAGGCCTTCGGCGTGCTCTGTCAGGTTGGCGGATACTTCTTCTGCGTTCCGGTCTGTGCACGCATTCACGAAGGTATCGTCACTTCAAACCGCGACAGGAGAACCTTGATCGACAAGGCCAACGAGATGCTCGCATCCGTCTGTAGAGGTCAGGAGTTCGTCTTGCTGGCCGACGCCTACTACGCCAACGGAAAGGTGATCCGGAGCACCAAGGGGCGTTCCGGTGTGCTGGTCACGAGGGTTCGACGCACGACAACCGGCTTTCGGCCTGCGGCAGTGCCACGCAAACGCAAACGCGGACGACCGAAAAAGTATGGCGCTGCGGTGAAGCTCCAGAATGTCTTTGGAACGGGCGGCTTCAGTTCCGTTCCCAGTCCCGTATATGGGGAGAGAAACATCTCTGTCCGGTTCAAGTCGGTGGATCTGTTGTGGAAGCCCGCCGGGGCGATGGTCCGCTTCATTCTCGTCGATCATCCCACGAGAGGGCGGATCATCCTCTTGTCTACCGACCTCACCATGGAAGCTCAGGAGATCATCTTGCTCTACAGTTTGCGTTTCAAGATCGAAGTCGCTTTCAAGCAAGCGGTGCATTCGGTCGGCTCATTCGGATACCATTTCTGGATGGCCGCTATGCGACCGCTCAAGCGTCGCAATGGTAACCAATACCTCCACCGGACTACCGAGAAATATCGCAGACAGGTGCAGAGAAAGATGCACGCATATCATGTGTTTGTGCAGACCGGCATGATCGCTCAGGGCATGTTACAGTACCTTGCCATGACATGTGACGGTCTGGTCTGGAAACACTTTGGAACCTGGATCCGAACCATCCGCCCAGACGTGCTGCCTTCGGAAATGATTGTCTCAGCCGCCTTGAAAAACACGCTGCCTGGATTTTTGCACCACGGCGGAAAAGGTTCAGCGTTCCGAAAATTCATCCTTGATAAAATAGACTTCACTCGCTCCGAAGGTTCACGCTTCGCCGCATGATGATCCAGTTACAGAACTTCTCACTCGCGAGTTCTGAAAGATAACGAGATCGCCGAAAGAGGTCAGTTCTTGATCTTCAAATTTGATCGCCGGAATCGCAGCGATTCCGTAAGATAGGCGGCTGAGGCGGCTCAAGCCCTGTATTTTTGGGTAATTCGGATCGGCAGCGCCCATTTTTGACCCCATGGCAAATTCGCATTCGTTATTTCATCTTTTTTAAGCTTGTTTCTGTAATAGTCTTATATTACAGTGCGCCGAACGAGCCGACCTTCATGCCAAGCAGAAACTCCCTGCCCCCACCGAACGCCAGATTCGCAGCCGCCTCCGCCAGCTCCTCGACCAGGCCGAAGGCTTCCTTCACGGCTCGCCCATCGAACTCTCTCGTAAATGCGGCAAGCCCACTTGCCGTTGCGCTTCCGACGACTCCTTGCGCCATCGCTCCTTGGCCATCGGTCAGACTCGCAAGGGCAAGATCACCATGCTGCACGTCCCCAGACCGTTGGAAGCTCAGGCGAGACGCTGGATCGATGATTTCCAGAAGGCGAATGCTCTGCTGGAAGCCCTCGACGAGCAGGGGCGCCTCCGACTCGAGGAGGCAAAAACCAAGGCCAGAGCGGCGAGTAGCTCCGCCAAGAAGAAGGGCAAGACCGGTAAGAAATCAGCCGGCAAAGCCAAGTCCGGGCGCAATTCTCCACCAAAAAAGAAGCGACCATTCTCACGCGACTACTAACTTACGCGGACAAGATTTTCAGCCTCCGCCAACAGTGGAGGCTGCGGGTGCGTGACTCTCGTCCCAAACCACAGATTCCCACTCGAGTTTTCCCGGCAGCATTCTTCGCCATGTTCTGCTGCCGGTTACCAAGCTTCAACGAACTCGAGCAACACCGGAACAAGAGCAGCTGGACCCGTTGGCTCGGTAATCACCGTTTGCCCAGCGCCGACGAACTGGCGTATGTCTCCGAGCGCATCGAGTCTGACAGTGTGCGAGGGTGTCTCGGACACATTTACTTCTGCCTCAAACGCAACAAAATCCTTGCCCCACAGCGCGGTTGGATGCTTGCCGCCGTCGATGGTCACGAAACTCACTGTAGCTACAAACGTTGTTGTCCAAAGTGTCTCCAACGCCGGATCGCCGTCGGAGACGAGGTCAAAACACAGTTCTACCACCGCTTGGTCGCGTTTCAGATTATCTGTGAGGCTTTTCAATTGCTTCTCGACGTGGAAATGCTTGAGCCTGGTGAAGACGGAGATCCTGGAGACGACGAAGTCGCTGCGGCTATACGGCTGATAACTCGCGTCCTTAAGGACCACCCACGCTGCTTTGACGTGCTCACTGCCGATGCGCTCTACCTGCGTCCCTCCGTGATCAATCTTCTTGAAGACCACGGCAAATACCTTGTTGCCGTACTCAAGGATAATCAGCCTGAGCTATTGTCCGAAGCCCGCACGCTCCTGCCCCTTGAGGAGCAAGAGCCAGAATCATTTGAGACTCCGGCTGCACCGGGCAAGCCCGCGCGGCACGTTCATTTACAAGAGGCTGAGGGCTTCTGCACTGAATCCGTTCACACTCCTCTTCGCGTTGTTCATTCCCATGAGACTGGCATCCGTCGCGAGCGCGTCGCTGGGGATTGGGTCGAGACTCCCATCGATAGCCACTGGTGGTGGGCGACGACCATGCCCCGCTCAATGGCCGATGCCAAGACCATCTTCCATTTCGGGCACGACCGTTGGAAGGTCGAAAACGAAGGCTTTAACGAACTCTGCTTCCGCTGGCATTCCGGTCATTGCTATCATCATCATCCCAATTCCATTCTCGTTCTGTGGCTGATCATGTTCATGGCCCACGCCGTGTTCCACTGCTTCCACAAGCGCAACTTGAAGCCAGAGATACGCCGTGGACACACGGCCATCTATTTTGCCCGTCAAATCGCCGCCTCCATGCGAGAGGATCGATGGTGGCCGCCACCGGCTCCGGGCTGAGGAACGCCCGCCCTGCGCTCTTGGTAACCTTGGGTTCGCGTCCGCCATCGGAGCGGTCTGGCTCCCTGTTGCCTATTGCCGACAGGGGGATCCATTTCGCGGCTCGAGCCCTCCGAAATTCGCCCGAGAACCGCCACACGGAACTGTTCGCCCTCCTAGCGCCAGCTTCAACACGCTCAACACCCACCAATTCAGGCCATTACGACTCTTTCCGACGCCGTCTTACGGAATCGCTGCCAAAATGGCAGGAGGTGACACTCATCTTCAGCGCCCCGGTGAATCCCAGTTCTGGAGCCTCTCCAGAGAAAGCGTGGGTGGTGTTCTTGACCACGGACATCGAGGCATCCGTGGAGAAGACGCTTTCAATATATGCCTTGAGATGGTCTGTGGAAGTCTACTTTAAAGAGGCGAAACAGAACTTTGGCCTGCTCGCCGAACAGAGTGGCGCCTATCAGTATGCCTATGCCTCGGTGCATCTGGCTACGATGCGATACGCTCTGATTTTCGAGGCCATGCTTCGGAGTGGTCGCTTGAGCTACGGGGAGGTGCGGGACCGGCAAACTGGGCATCTTCGAGTGCTGTGCTTCGCGGGATTGCTTTGGCAATTGTTTCGCAGCCTCATCGAGGGCGCCCTGGACGCCCTAGCCGATACGTTTGGGAAAGAAACTCTCGACCGCATTCTCGAAGCCATCGACAGCGAAGTGGAAGATTTCCTGAATCGAGCCCTCCATATGGATCCCGGATCACTTGAATCTGATCAATGCGCTGAAGCCCTCGGAATAGACTGGCGTAAAGCCCTCGAATTATCGGTCAGATGTGAGTGAGAAATGACCGGAAGTTGTGGATGAGGGCAGCTACCGGAACACCATTCGAAGTTCGATGATGTGTTAGGCAGCGGCTTGCTGTTCGATGCCGTCCACGAAGATGATTCCTTGCACGACTTTGTCAAGTTGACGATACCCGTTGAGTCGACGCCAGCCTTTCCCGGCTTCCAGCCCGAGCTTGTAGACCATTGAAAGGGTTGCTTTCCTCGATCCACATCCTTTGGTTTGTCGAGTTCGATGGCGTACCGTGGCAAACGTCGACTCTATCGGATTGGTCGTCCGGATGTGTCTCCAGTGTTCTGCTGGAAAGTCGTAGAAGTTCAGTAACGTGTCCTTGTCTTTCTTCAGGCAGGCGCACGCTTTCGGATACTTGGGAATGGCGCAAAAATAAAATGAACAATTTAAGGTTTCTCAACCTTATTTCTATGCTACTGTCAGTGCCATGCCTGACAGTTCCGTTGTCGAAAGCATTCGCCGGAAGTTCGATTCCTGAGCCACCTCATGGACGAGCGGGCCCGGTGGTGTTGGGCGGCGGCGGCGGCCATGGAATTGGGTTGGGGCGGCGTATCCGCAGTTTCTCTTGCGACATCGATGTCGCGGACGACGATCACTGAGGGCATCAAGCAGTTACGGCGCGGCGACTACACGGCACCCGAAGCCGACGGACGCATCCGTCGGCTTGGGGGCGGACGCAAGCCGGTGACCGAGACCGATCCGGAACTGCTTGGGGCTCTTGAGCGGCTAGTTGATCCTCTCAGTAGAGGCGACCCTCAATCCCCATTGCGCTGGACATTGAAGAGCACTCAGAGGCTTGCCAGGGAACTCACATCTCAGAACCACCCGGTAGGTGCGCGTACTGTTGCCGCGTTGCTGCGCAAGGCCGGCTATAGTCTGCTGGCAAATCGCAAGACCCGCGAAGGGGCACAGCACCCGGACCGCAACAGGCAGTTCGAATACATCAACGATCAGGTGCGTCGCTTCCAACATTGCGGCCAGCCAGCAATCTCAGTGGACACCAAGAAGAAGGAGTTGGTGGGCGATTTCAAGAACGCCGGGAGGCAATGGAGGCCGAAAGACAACCCTGAGCAAGTCCGCGTGCATGACTTCAAGGACAAGGACCTGGGCAAGGCAATCCCCTACGGCGTTTACGATATGCTCAACAACCAGGGCTGGGTTAGCGTCGGAATCGACCATGATACGGCCCAATTCGCGACCCGCAGGAGAAATGACCGGAAGTTGTGGATGAGGGCGGTCGGGGCATCATGAAGAGTTCAACCATTACCAAACAACTGAACTCCAATGAAAACCACCAACCACCCTACCGAATCAGCATCTATCCTTCGCCAGGAAGGAGCAAGCACCGTCTGCCAGAACGCCCTTGAGGCCACCCTGCGACAAGGAGCCCAAGTGCTTCTTCGGGCCACCATCGACAACGAAGTCTCCGACTACATTCAAGCCCATCAACATCAGCGTGATGACCAGGGTCATCGCCAAGTCGTTCGCAACGGCCATCTTCCTCAGCGACAACTTCAGACTGGAATAGGAAACGTTTCTGTTCGGCAGCCCAGGATCAATGATCGCCGATCAGGCCAGCGGTTCACCAGCGCCATCCTTCCGCCGTACCTACGCCGAGTCGCTTCACTGGACAACCTCATCCCGGCACTCTACCTGAGAGGAATCTCAACCTCCGAGATGAGTCGAGCCTTAGAGCCGATCCTCGGTGAGAACGCATCGGGTCTTTCTGCAGCCAACATCGTTCGACGAGGAAGAGCAATGGGAGAAAGAACGCGAGCAATGGAGCAAGCGTGACCTCAGCGACAAGGAATACGTCTATCTCTGGGCCGACGGGATCTACTTCTATGTCAGGCTCAATGACGACCGCCCATGTGTTCTCGTAATCGTCGGCTCCTTACCCGATGGAACCAAGGAATTGGTAACCATCAGCGATGGAGAACGAGAGAGCAAACTGTCCTGGAAAAATGTGCTCAGAGACCTCAAGAAACGAGGATTGAAGATCCCTCCGAAACTGAGTATCGCCGATGGAGCTCTCGGGTTCTGGAGCGCCTTGGAAGAGGAATATCCGACAAGCAAACAGCAACGATGTTGGGTGCACAAGACAGCCAACATCCTCGACAAGCTGCCGAAGAAAGCGCAGCCCCTTGCCAAGGAACGCATCCATGAAATCTACATGGCGGAAACAAAGAAGGCCGCCTTGGAGGCCTATGACGAGTTCTTCACGCTCTACGAAGCCAAGTATCCGAAAGCGTGCGCCTGCCTGAAGAAAGACAAGGAAACTCTACTAACGTTCTACGACTTTCCAGCCGAGCACTGGAGACACATCCGGACGACAAACCCGATTGAGTCGACGTTTGCCACGGTCCGCCATCGAACTCGACAAACCAAAGGGTGCGGATCGAGGAAAGCAACCCTTTCAATGGTCTACAAGCTCGGCCTGGAAGCCGAGAAAAGCTCAGCGATTCCGTAAGATAGGCGGCTGAGGCGGCTCAAGCCCTGTATTTTTGGGTAATTCGGATCGGCGGCGCCTATTTTTGACCCCATGGCAAATCCGCATTCGTTATTTCATCTTTTTTAAGCTTGTTTCTGTAATAGTATTATATTACAGTGCGCCGAACGAGCCGACCTTCATGCCAAGCAGAAACTCCCTGCCCCCCACCGAACGCCAGATTCGCAGCCGCCTCCGCCAGCTCCTCGACCAGGCCGAAGGCTTCCTTCACGGCTCGCCCATCGAACTCTCTCGTAAATGCGGCAAGCCCACTTGCCGTTGCGCTTCCGACGACTCCTTGCGCCATCGCTCCTTGGCCATCGGTCAGACTAGCAAGGGCAAGATCACCATGCTGCACGTCCCCAGACCGTTGGAAGCTCAGGCGAGACGCTGGATCGATGATTTCCAGAAGGCGAATGCTCTGCTGGAAGCCCTCGACGAGCAGGGGCGCCTCCGACTCGAGGAGGCAAAAACCAAGGCCAGAGCGGCGAGTAGCTCCGCCAAGAAGAAGGGCAAGACCGGTAAGAAATCAGCCGGCAAAGCCAAGTCCGGGCGCAATTCTCCACCAAAAAAGAAGCGACCATTCTCACGCGACTACTAACTTACTCGGACAAGATTTTCAGCCTCCGCCAACAGTGGAGGCTGCGGGTGCGTGACTCTCGTCCCAAACCACAGATTCCCACTCGAGTTTTCCCGGCAGCATTCTTCGCCATGTTCTGCTGCCGGTTACCAAGCTTCAACGAACTCGAGCAACACCGGAACAAGAGCAGCTGGACCCGTTGGCTCGGTAATCACCGTTTGCCCAGCGCCGACGAACTGGCGTATGTCTCCGAGCGCATCGAGCCTGACAGTGTGCGAGGGTGTCTCGGACACATTTACTTCTGCCTCAAACGCAACAAAATCCTTGCCCCACAGCGCGGTTGGATGCTTGCCGCCGTCGATGGTCACGAAACTCACTGTAGCTACAAACGTTGTTGTCCAAAGTGTCTCCAACGCCGGATCGCCGTCGGAGACGAGGTCAAAACACAGTTCTACCACCGCTTGGTCGCGTTTCAGATTATCTGTGAGGATTTTCAATTGCTTCTCGACGTGGAAATGCTTGAGCCTGGTGAAGACGGAGATCCTGGAGACGACGAAGTCGCTGCGGCTATACGGCTGATAACTCGCGTCCTTAAGGACCACCCACGCTACTTTGACGTGCTCACTGCCGATGCGCTCTACCTGCGTCCCCTCCGTGATCAATCTTCTTGAAGACCACGGCAAATACCTTGTTGCCGTACTCAAGGATAATCAGCCTGAGCTATTGTCCGAAGCCCGCACGCTCCTGCCCCTTGAGGAGCAAGAGCCAGAATCATTTGAGACTCCAGCTGCACCGGGCAAGCCCGCGCGGCACGTTCATTTACAAGAGGCTGAGGGCTTCTGCACTGAATCCATTCACACTCCTCTTCGCGTTGTTCATTCCCATGAGACTGGCATCCGTCGCGAGCGCGTCGCTGGGGATTGGGTCGAGACTCCCATCGATAGCCACTGGTGGTGGGCGACGACCATGCCCCGCTCAATGGCCGATGCCAAGACCATCTTCCATTTCGGGCACGACCGTTGGAAGGTCGAAAACGAAGGCTTTAACGAACTCTGCTCCCGCTGGCATTCCGGTCATTGCTATCACCATCATCCCAATTCCATTCTCGTTCTGTGGCTGATCATGTTCATGGCCCACGCCGTGTTCCACTGCTTCCACAAGCGCAACTTGAAGCCAGAGATACGCCGTGGACACACGGCCATCTATTTTGCCCGTCAAATCGCCGCCTCCATGCGAGAGGATCGATGGTGGCCGCCACCGGCTCCGGGCTGAGGAACGCCCGCCCCGCGCTCTCGGTAACCTTGGGTTCGCGTCCGCCATCGGAGCGGTCTGGCTCCCTGTTGCCTATTGCCGACAGGGGGATCCATTTCGCGGCTCGAGCCCTCCGAAATTCGCCCGAGAACCGCCACACGAAACTGTTCGCCCTCTTAGCGCCAGCTTCAACACGCTCAACACCCACCAATTCAGGCCATTACGACTCTTTCCGACGCCGTCTTACGGAATCGCTGTCCTTGACTGGTGTTCTTGGGTATTGTAGAAGTTGCGCATGAAACCGAATTCATGCATCGTTGGCTTGGTCACCATGATGGTGACAGGACTCTTCCTGGCCCCTCAGTCCCTCAAGGCCCAGGAACTCTTACCATACGAGGCTTCCTTCGAGGCTACCGCCGGGTTCCGTACCGGCGACGTGAATGGGCAGCGTGGGTTCACGGTCATTCGAGGTCGTGCGGAGATCACGCAGGGCGCAGGGGTCGAAGGCAGCGCCGGTCTCAGGCTGGAACCCTCCCGTCCCTTCGGCATCGTCCAACTGAACATCGACGCGAGACTCGATGCAGCCGACTCCCCGGATGGTGTCGTTCATACGGAATTCATGATTCGTCCCGGTGCAGGTGATCCTGGAGAGAGAGATCAGTTCGCCGACGTGGAGGGGAGCCTAAGTGGATTCTTCAAGATCGACGACGCAGGGGAACTGTATCTCTTCGATGGTGGTGGCGAGGATCAAGGTGGCCAGTGGCTCCCGACGGGAACCCGATTCGAGCTTGATGAAACGGGCCATTCCAGGACGTGGATCACGCTCTCCGTGCGGCAGGATTTCACGTCGGGACTCTGGGACGTGGCCATCAACGGTGCCATCTTCCGGGCCAATCTGGCGATGGCGCAGCCCGAGCCATCCCTCAGGAAAATCGAGTTCATCGGACAGAGCCGACTTCCACTCTACGTCGACAACATTCAAGTAAGGCGGGAAGCCACGGCCTTCGAGGATCAGGATCGCGACGGGCTTCCTGATAGTTGGGAGAGGGCGCATGGACTGAGTTCACTTGACCATGACAGAGATGGCGACCCGGATGGCGATGGCTTGAGCAACATCGAGGAATTGGTGCTTGGCACGCTCGCGTCCGAGGCCGATACGGATGGCGATGGGATCTCCGATGGCGATGAGTATTTGTCGCAATCGGATCCATTGACGGCTTCGGGTCGGGCGGTAGCGGCTTCTTCGCAAATGGCATCCAGTGGATTGATTTTGCATGGTGGATCGTGTGACGAAACGACCATGGATCTCAGTTTGAGTGCCTACGTTTCGGCGAGTCCGGAATGGGTTGTGGAAGTGGGGGCCGCGCAATGGTCCCCCGCTTTGGTGATGTTGTCTGCCAGTGGGTCGGCGTCTGGTCCCTACATTATCATAACTGCTCATCCAACCTATGGTTTTGGAGAAACCGTTCGTGTCGGAGTCATTGCAGGAATGTCGGACGGGTCTAGGCTCTACGGGCTTTTCGAGGTTAGCTGTGATTGCGACTGTGGCTGTGTCAGTGTCGATGCCTCGATCAGCAGCGTGGATCTGAAGTTTGGTTTAGGGAAGAATGACTTCGGGAAGTTCGGCCAGAACCTCTTCGTGAAGGAATCGGTCTGGAGTGAGCGCCTCTACAACCGCGCCTCTGTCCGTTATCCTGGAGCAAATCGACCGGGCCGGGCCGGGCATGTGCTGCGAGAGATCGATGGTCGAGAAGTTTCGCTACTCGACTGGATCAGAACGGACACCCAGTTTACCCGCCTGGTGGATCTCTCGCACGGCTACGCCATCGAGGCTTATTCTCTGGACCAGGTGAATGCGCAGAACCAGGTCAGCGGTGAACCCTTTCGACGGCTTCGCATTGAGAATCCCGATCCCGAAGGCGAGCACGATTATCAGAGCCTGCGAATCACCGAAGAAGGCGGGAGTGTGCGCGAGTATCGCCACCGGATGATCAACGGCGTTGAGGAATGGGAACTCTTTGAGGGAGGCGCCCTGGCCACAAAGACACCCTTGCGTTATCAGAAGATCACAAAGCTTGGAGAACCGCGTTTGACTACCCGAAAAGGTCCGAAGCGGGTCACTGAATACCGTCAGCAAGGGCACTGGGATTCCGAACGTCAGGAGCTGGTGATCAACCAGGAGAAGGCGATCACCTACCAATTCCTGCCCTATGGGCGCAAACTGGTGAAAGAAGTGTTGGACCCGCAGGGAGAGGCCCTGACCACGAGTTGGGGCTACGTGCAGGACTTCGAGCCCTTTAGTATAGAGGATAACCCGGGCGGTTTCGCCCAGCTTGAGCCCCAGTGGGTGGAGCGAGCAGATGGCGATTGGGAATGGTATGGCTATGATGAACTTGGGCGCCGCAGCCGCATGGTCAGACCGATCGGCAACACGCCCCGGCCCGCTGTCTTACCGGAGAGCCTGGAAGGCTATCGGGTGACCACGATCGAATACGACACTACCGGAGAAGTGAAGACGACCCGCGAGTGGCGCGACGGCCATCTTGAGAAAACCACCCGGGAAACGCGCCGTCGTGAAAAAGGGGTGCTGCGTATGGAAACCCTGGTGGCCCATGGGGAGGGCGACTTTGAGCAACGCACGGAGAAGATCACCGATGACCGTGGGCTCCTCCTCCGCCAGGAAAACCCCGATGGCACCGTTGTGAGGGTGGATCGTCAGGACGAAGGTGAGCTGCGCACGGAGATTCGGTTTGAGGGAGCCGCCGATCGCTCCTTCGGCACCGAAACGCATACCGTGACCCATCGTTCAGGACTGGTGATGGGAACGAAAGTCACCGACGTGCCTTCGGGCATGGCGACCACCCACGAGAAGATCCTCCAGCACGACGAACGCTTTCGGGCTGTGCTCACGGCCAACGAATTGACCGGCAAACTCAGCGCGGCGGGTTACGATTGCTGTGATCTCGAATGGGAAACCCGGGAAGAGGGCTCGGCCCTGGTGCACAAGCGTGATGCCCTGGGGCGGATCATTGGAACGCAGAACGGGTTCAAGAACCCGCTGGAGCCAGGCAACACGCTGGCGGTGCTAACTTCAGCGCAGCAGTTTCAGTTAGATGGCCTCAATCGCCGTGTTCGCACGCAACACCTCGGGAGCGGGGATGCGCCTCTCACGAGTTCACAACGCTACAATCTCGCCGGGCAGTCCGTGGGTGCGCTCTCATCCAACGGGGTTGAGACCCGGACCAGGACAGTCATGCTGGAAGATGGTGGCCGAATCGAACTCACGAGCCTGCCCAAGAGCGGGCACGATGAACGCCACCGCATCACCTCCCGAACGTACAGCGCCGCTGGCGAACTGATGATCGAGAGAGCCTACGCCTCGAAGAATCCTTTCGCGACGGAGCCCGATCCCGGAACGCAGACGAGGCACCTGGTCTACGAGGAGGGCTACGATGATAGAGGTCGCTACGCCCAGGTGACTGACATCGCCAACCTGTTCGATCGTCGTGTGACGCGAACCTATGTCGATGAACGTGGTCGCCGCTCACGAGTGGTGCACGCTTTGGGCACTTCCCTCGAAGCACATGAAACCTTCGACTACAACGATAGAGACCAGCTCCTGCGTCACGTCGATCCTGACGGAGTGACCACGCGTTATGCCTACAACGAGAAAGGCGAGCGTGTGCTCATGGCCATCGATCTGAAGATCGAGCCTGACGAAGCGGTGGACCACATCGACTTGTCCGTGGATCGCCTCACGCGAAGCACTTCAACATTCGCGGTCAATGCGGAAGGAGTCGAAGTGCGCCGTCAAAAGACGGAAGGCTTCACAGAGAACGGCCCGGTGGTTACCCAGGTGAGCGAGCAATCCCTCGATGGCACTTACAATGCCACGATCCGAAACGGACTGAGGACCACTCAAAAGCGCTTTAACGGTGAGGCTCCAGGAGAGTGGTCCATCGTCGTTACCAAGCCGGACGGAAGTTACCTGGTTCAGGCTTACGAGAACGGGCGTCCCGCTCGAAGCACTCGGCACGCTGCTGATGACGCTGCCGTTTCCTGGACGGCTCAGGCCTACGATGGCCACGGGCGGCTCTTCCAGCAGACTGATAGTCGCACGGGCACGACCACCTATCATTACGATACGTTCGGGCGGAGAGCGAAAATCAGTGCACCCAACCCGGCGACCCGATCGAGCACTGAAGACACGCTGGATACGCTCTATCACTACGACGCCCTTGGTCAGTTGATCGCGACCACCAGGCCTGGTGGCGGGAAAGTGCACCAGGTTTACAACGCCAACGGCACGCTCCATGGAACACGCGGGCATCACACCACCGACGTCAATTACCGCTACAACGGTCGAGGTGAGCGCACACACCTGATCACCTGCTACGGTCCAGACAACCGCCCAGCGGCAACCCGCTGGGCTTTCAATGCTCGGGGTCAACTTGCTTTCAAGCAGGACGCCCACGGGAAACGGGTTCACTACACTTACACCCCAGGCGGCAAACTCAAATCCCGCACCTGGGCGCGTGGCGTGGCGACCACTTACCACTACGACGCAGACAACCACCTTGATCTGCGGTCGATCGATTACAGTGATGCCACCCCGGACGTTCACTTCACCTACACGCGCCTTGGCCAGAAACACACCGTGGAAGATGCCGGAGGCACGACCACTTACACCTACCGAGCCGGGAACCCGACGAAGTTGCTCAGTGAAACCTCGGACTTTTATGCTGAGCCCAAGACGCTGACCTATACCGAGGACGAGTTTGGCCGGGCGAGCGGGTTTCAGATCGGCACGGCAAATGATCAGGATTACGCCGTGAGCTACGGCTACGATGGCGTGGGTCGACTTGCTAATGTGCACGCCCAGGGTTATTGGTTCGATTACGCTTACGAACCGAACTCGACCACCGATCGCGTGAAAACCCTGACGGCTCCCTTTGTCAAGCAGACCGAATATTCTTACGAACCCGGTCGGGATGCTCTCATCAGCGTGAGTAACCGGGTGGGTTTTCAGTTAACTGAAGAGCTTTCGCGCTTCACTTACACGAACAACAAAGATGGGCAGCGTGTCGCTCGTGAAACTCTGCGGGAAGATGATAGAGGCTACGTGGATCGGTTCCTGTATGACCCTGACACGGGTGGCGTGATCGCCTCCGAGCGTGATGGAGTCGATGAAGCTTACGCCTACGACAAGATCGGTAATCGGCTGCGAGCTGAAGCCAACGGCAGTGAAAGGCTTTACACGCCTAACGCACTCAACCAGTATGAACGAGCAGATAACCATCGTCCGAGCCACCATGACGCTGACGGCAATCTGATTGCTCAGGGTGAGCGCACCTTCACATGGGATGGCGAGAACCGGCTGGTGGCTATCCACGAGCGGGGGAGCTTCGTTGCCAAATACACTTACGACCATCAATCACGCCGCATTGCCCGCAGGACGCAAGATGGCGTCGATGAGCGCTACTTCTATCAGGGATGGAACCTGATCGCCGTGTATCAGCCAGGTAAGGCGGAACCCGTGGAAACCTTCACCTGGGGCAAGGATCTCAGCGGCAGCCTGCAAGGAGCAGGAGGCGTTGGCGGACTTCTCTTTGCCAGGAAACGTGATGCAGACCAGAACGCCTGGCTCTATCATTATGACGCGAATGGCAATGTAACGGAGGTGACAGATTCGCTTGGAGCGGTAATCGATAGCCTAACGTATGACTCATTTGGTAATCTCACAAGTGTGCCGCAACTGCTAAAGAATCGTTGGCGATTCAGCACGAAGCCAGTGGATTCAGAAACAGGATTCTACTACTATGGCTACCGATACTATGAGTCACACAATGGGCGATGGATTTCAAGGGACCCTATAGGAGAGAACGGCGGATACAACCTTTACAGCTTTGTCAACAATGACGCCGTGAATCAGCGGGATTACTTGGGGCTTTATACTTTAGGAGATGCTAAGAATAGCCTCTCAAAAAAAGGTGTTGAAAAGGATGGGTTCGAGTGGACTGGAAATGCGGGGCATCATGTTTATACGCCAACCCAAGTATTTAACGAGTGGCTAGTTCTTGAGAAAGCAGATGCAGCTTGGCTAAACGGTATTCCTGACTGTCCGGATAAGATTTGCGTGATTGATGGAAAGCCCAAAAATTGCGACAATGGAGATTGGAACAGTATTAGTGAAGCCAGTCAGAGATTCCATGATGGAGCAAAGTGGTGCATGAGATCAAGGGAGTTCGAAAACTCTGCTCAGCAATGTTGCTACGATGAAAATGGATGCCTCATGACCGATTTGCCAGCCGCAGGGACTCCAGATCGAGTGGCAGCGAGTATTGGGAATAGTCTGTATCTAGGGCATTATGGGCACGATGTTCAGCCATATAATCTAGCCAATAGGCTTGAGAGAGCTGGTGATTATGGAAAGGCAAGACCACCAAGCAAAGGAGGAGGCTCATGCTATCGAAATTAGTTGTCTTCTTTTTCTCGGCTATTTTTCTTCTGTATAGTTGCGAATCGAAACGGGACGTTATGATCGAAGCACAACGAAGCAAGGTTGCCGACACGGTTAGCCTTGGTGACGACATCTTTGCAGCGAAGAAAGCACTTGAAGCGGCAGGTTTTAAAATCAAATACGGGCCTGATTTCCCAACAAAAACCAGAAAGTATTTGATGATGATTGTTGATTATGGGCTTTTCCCCACTGGGTTCGACACATTCAAATATACGATTGGTATTGGAGGAGGAGGCAAACTCATCTCGGGGGTCATTAGAGCAACTCCAGATGGGAAGATTACAAACATCGAATGATCGATGAAGCTTACGCCTACGACAAGGTCGGTAAGAGAAATGACCGGAAGTTGTGGATGAGGGCAGCTACCGGAACACCATTCGAAGTTCGATGATGGGTTAGGCAGCGGCTTGCTGCTCGATGCCGTCCACGAAGATGATTCCTTGCACGACTTTGTCAAGTTGACGATACCCGTTGAGTCGACGCCAGCCTTTCCCGGCTTCCAGCCCGAGCTTGTAGACCATTGAAAGGGTTGCTTTCCTCGATCCACATCCTTTGGTTTGTCGAGTTCGATGGCGTACCGTGGCAAACGTCGACTCTATCGGGTTTGTCGTCCGGATGTGTCTCCAGTGTTCTGCTGGAAAGTCGTAGAAGGTCAGTAACGTGTCCTTGTCTTTCTTCAGGCAGGCGCACGCTTTCGGATACTTGGCTTCGTAGAGCGTGAAGAACTCGTCATAGGCCTCCAAGGCGGCCTTCTTTGTTTCCGCCATGTAGATCTCATGGATGCGTTCCTTGGCAAGGGGTTGCACTTTCTTGGGCAGCTTGTCGAGGATGTTGGCTGTCTTGTGCACCCAACATCGTTGCTGTTTGCTTGTCGGGTACTCCTCTTCCAAGGCACTCCAGAACCCGAGAGCTCCATCGGCGATACTCAATTTCGGGGGGATCTTCAATCCTCGTTTCTCGAGATCTCTGAGCACATTTTTCCAGGACAGTTTGCTCTCTCGTTCTCCATCGCTGATGGTTACCAATTCCTTGGTTCCATCGGGTAAGGAGCCGACGATTACGAGAACACATGGGCGGTCGTCATTGAGCCTGACATGGAAGTAGATCCCGTCGGCCCAGAGATAGACGTATTCCTTGTCGCTGAGGTCACGCTTGCTCCATTGCTCGCGTTCTTTCTCCCATTGCTCTTCCTCGTCGAACGATCTCGTGAGTGGGAAGTTCTCAGACCGGTTTCTCTTTGCCTGGCGTGTCTGTCTGACTGCGTAATAGAGCGATCTTCGCCTTGGATAGTTCAATGCTCAGATCGATCAGTTCGGTGGTCAGTTTCTTGAATTTCTTGTACTCCTCTGTTTCTTTTCGTAGTCCCTTCACGTGATCTGGCCAGACGTGTTCAGTCCGGCTCCTTATCTCATGCGTGTAGCTCAGTTGGTAATACACGCCGCGCTGGCGTTGTCGATCTCGGTATTGCTTGCTGATGCTCCCAGGCCGCATTGGCCCGATTGCAGCTAACTTTGCCGCAAGTTTCTGGACTCTTTTTTCAGTGATCTGATCTTTTTCATGGTCATTACCTTATATATGCGAATGTCTAGGAAAATCAAATCATTTGTTATGGATCTCTGGATTTCTTGGTGGAATATCGTCTGTCTTCTGCGACCCGCTTTCTCGAGAGCCCGCACCTTTCTCTGGTTTCTGCTCGTCTTGGCCGCTTTCTCCGTGCGCAATGACCTCCTCGGGGTTTCCAGTTTCGTCCGCGCTCTCGGTTTGTCAGAACACTTCTATGAGCACTTACTCCATTTCTTCCACAGCAATGCCGTGAAGACGGACCGGCTTGCAGAACTTTGGTTCGCCATCGTGATCAAGCACTTCCCTGTCTACAAGATCGGTTGTCGCCCCGTCCTGGTTCTCGACGGCATCAAGAAGTCCAAGGAGGGCCGCAAGATGCCTGCGGTGAAGTATCTGCATCAACAGTCCGAGTCCAATTCCAAGCCTCACTTCATCATGAGCCATTCCTTTCAGGCCTTCGGCGTGCTCTGTCAGGTTGGCGGATACTTCTTCTGCGTTCCGGTCTGTGCACGCATTCACGAAGGTATCGTCACTTCAAACCGCGACAGGAGAACCTTGATCGACAAGGCCAACGAGATGCTCGCATCCGTCTGTAGAGGTCAGGAGTTCGTCTTGCTGGCCGACGCCTACTACGCCAACGGAAAGGTGATCCGGAGCACCAAGGGGCGTTCCGGTGTGCTGGTCACGAGGGTTCGACGCACGACAACCGGCTTTCGGCCTGCGGCAGTGCCACGCAAACGCAAACGCGGACGACCGAAAAAGTATGGCGCTGCGGTGAAGCTCCAGAATGTCTTTGGAACGGGCGGCTTCAGTTCCGTTCCCAGTCCCGTATATGGGGAGAGAAACATCTCTGTCCGGTTCAAGTCGGTGGATCTGTTGTGGAAGCCCGCCGGGGCGATGGTCCGCTTCATTCTCGTCGATCATCCCACGAGAGGGCGGATCATCCTCTTGTCTACCGACCTCACCATGGAAGCTCAGGAGATCATCTTGCTCTACAGTTTGCGTTTCAAGATCGAAGTCGCTTTCAAGCAAGCGGTGCATTCGGTCGGCTCATTCGGATACCATTTCTGGATGGCCGCTATGCGACCGCTCAAGCGTCGCAATGGTAACCAATACCTCCACCGGACTACCGAGAAATATCGCAGACAGGTGCAGAGAAAGATGCACGCATATCATGTGTTTGTGCAGACCGGCATGATCGCTCAGGGCATGTTACAGTACCTTGCCATGACATGTGACGGTCTGGTCTGGAAACACTTTGGAACCTGGATCCGAACCATCCGCCCAGACGTGCTGCCTTCGGAAATGATTGTCTCAGCCGCCTTGAAAAACACACTGCCTGGATTTTTGCACCACGGCGGAAAAGGTTCAGCGTTCCGAAAATTCATCCTTGATAAAATAGACTTCACTCGCTCCGAAGGTTCACGCTTCGCCGCATGATGATCTAGTTACAGAACTTCTCACTCACGAGCTTGAGGTCTCTGAGCACATTTTTCCAGGACAGTTTGCTCTCTCGTTCTCCATCGCTGATGGTTACCAATTCCTTGGTTCCATCGGGTAAGGAGCCGACGATTACGAGAACACATGGGCGGTCGTCATTGAGCCTGACATGGAAGTAGATCCCGTCGGCCCAGAGATAGACGTATTCCTTGTCGCTGAGGTCACGCTTGCTCCATTGCTCGCGTTCTTTCTCCCATTGCTCTTCCTCGTCGAACGATGTTGGCTGCAGAAAGACCCGATGCGTTCTCACCGAGGATCGGCTCTAAGGCTCGACTCATCTCGGAGGTTGAGATTCCTCGCAGGTAGAGTGCCGGGATGAGGTTGTCCAGTGAAGCGACTCGGCGTAGGTACGGCGGAAGGATGGCGCTGGTGAACCGCTGGCCTGATCGGCGATCATTGATCCTGGGCTGCCGAACAGAAACGTTTCCTATTCCAGTCTGAAGTTGTCGCTGAGGAAGATGGCCGTTGCGAACGACTTGGCGATGACCCTGGTCATCACGCTGATGTTGATGGGCTTGAATGTAGTCGGAGACTTCGTTGTCGATGGCGGCCTGAAGAAGCACTTGGGCTCCTTGTCGCAGGGTGGCCTCAAGGGCGTTCTGGCAGACGGTGCTTGCTCCTTCCTGGCGAAGGATAGATGCTGATTCGGTAGGGTGGTTGGTGGTTTTCATTGGAGTTCAGTTGTTTGGTAATGGTTGAACTCTTCATGATGCCCCGACCGCCCTCATCCACAACTTCCGGTCATTTCTCTCACGAGAGACACGCCAGGCAAAGAGAAACCGGTCTGAGAACTTCCCACTCACGAGCTTAAGGGCAGGCGGCATATAACGCAACATAAACTAACACTTTGGGCAAGAAAACTGAGCTGATTTATCGGTCAGATGTGAGTTTGAAGGACTCGGCACGATTCGCCGCAAAATCATCCAGCGTGCCGGACGCCTGACTCGCCCTCAAGGTCGACTCACATTGACACTCGGAGGCAATCAGGCCGTCGAAGAAGAAATCGCCTACTACATGATGGCCTGACTGGCCATTTTATGAAACGCTGGGGTCAAGCAATGGCAACAGCAGCACGGCGAGACACCGGAACTCTACTTTCCACAAGAACATCGCCCTGGAGAACGGCTGCAGTTGGATTGATTTGAGGGGAAGTCCCTCGGGATCACCATCGCCGGAGAGCCTTTCGTGCATCTGCTCTGCCACACAGTGTTGCCGTTCTCGAACTGGGAGTGGGCCATACCGGCGCGCAGCGAATCGTTTCTCTCCCTGAAGCGAACCTTGCAGGCGACCTTGTTTCAGTTAGGCAAAGCGACTTCGATATGTCAGACGGATAACAGCTCGACGGCCACTCACCAACTCCGTCGAGGCAAGAGGCAGCGGGGCATTAACGAGATCTATGCGTTGTTGTTAGCGCATTACGACATAGAGTCGGCGACAACCAACATTGGCTCACCCCATGAGAACGGTGACGTCGAAAGCGCGCACGGCCATTTGAGATCTTACCTCAATGACAGTCTCGATCTGCGCGGTCACCGCGACTTCGAGAGCGAGGAACATTATCAGGCCTTCCTGACTCGCAATTGCCAAGAACGCAATGGCAATCGCCGCGAAGCACTCGCCCTCGAACAGATGCACGCCTTGCCGAGTCATGCCCTGCCCGAGTACGAGGTGTCGGATTGCCGGGTGAGCAAGGATGGAGTGGTTCGCGTGGCCAAGATCGGCTATTCGGTGCCGGCGAGATGGGCGGGCGCACGGCTTCAAGCGCATCTCTATGAGGATCGAATCGAGCTTCTGGACGGCCGATTGGTGGTGGAGATTCTCGAAAGGCGCTACGGAGACCGCGGCACCTACGTCAACTGGCGACACCTGCTGGAGGCCCTGCGAAGAAAGCCCGGCGCGTTTCGTCGCTACCGCGAGCAGTTCTTTCCCTCGCTGATCTGGAGGAAAGCCTACGACACTTTCCAATCGGCCTTCTCCGAGGGGAGAGCCGAATGCGATTATTTGGGTTTGTTAGCCTTTGCGCTGCCGGAGTCTCAGCAGAAACGCGTGGAAGAGGTCGTGGCGAGGTTGATGCAGCAAGGGGCCCTGACTCTGGACGCGGCGCGCCGTGAGCTCGGCACCCCTGAGAGCATGAGCCATCGAGCGTTGTGCATTGACGCTCTGGAGGCGGATCTAAACGCCTACGATGATCTTCTCATCGAAGACAAAGCCTAACGTTACCGTTAAAATGACACAGAAACAAGAAGTGACGCTTAAGGCGATGGCGCCAATGTTACGGAGTTTTCGTTTGACTTCGATGCTCTAGCAGCCTTGGATGAGATCACGGAGAAAGCGCGTGGAGAGAGCTGGGACTACCCGGAATATCTGCGGCGCCTCTGCGAAGTGGAATGGGAGGCGCGCCACGGTCGCAAGCTCGAGCGTTTGCTGAAAGGGGCGAAGTTGCCCGAAGGCAAGACTTTGGCGACTCTCGACGAGACGAAGCTCTCACAGGAGCTTCGAAGAACTCTCACAGGAGCTTCGAAGAACTCTCACAGGAGCTTCGAAGAACTCTCAAGCAACTCATCGACGGAGGTTTCGTGGAGAGACGCGAGAACGTCATTGCTTTCGGACTACCGGGACGAGGAAAGACCCATTATCTGAGCGCCGTGGCTCACGAGCTGATTATCCGTCATCAGTATCGCGTGCTGTTTGTCCCGACATTCAAACTCGTCCAGCAATTGTTAGCAGCCAAATCCTCCTTGAATCTCGAGGCAATGCTGAAAAAGTTAGACCGCTACCACGTCGTGATCCTCGACGACCTGGGATATGTGAAGCAAACACGCGAGGAAATGGAGGTGCTGTTCACGTTCTTCGCGGAGAGATACGAGAGAGGCAGCGTGATGATCTCTTCAAATCGGGTGTTCAGTGAGTGGGACCAGATCTTCCACGATCCGATGACGGCGATGGCGGCAGTGGACCGCTTGGTGCATCACAGTGTACTGCTCGAGTTCGGTGGCTCGAGTTACCGGGCGACGAAAGGAGAGAAAAGCGAAAAGGCGGCGCTGTGACGGGCGATGTCGCTGGCGCCGCAAATCAAAGGCACACGATTCCGCGAACCTCCCGCGAGGTGGCGCCCGAGAGTGCAAGCAGGGCCGGAAGAGGCGACGGGTTCGGCTAGCGCTGGTATCGGGAGGGTTGGGGTGCACCCCCTTCCCCTTTCGCCCCCCTCACCGAGGCGCACCGGCAAGGAAGGAGCCCCGTGAAAGGGCCCGTCCACCTTGGCACCGCCCACACCCCGGTGCGGGCGATACCAAGGTGGACGGGCCCCGTAGATCGAGAACCGTTGGGCAGGTCAGCGCCACATTCCGCTAAAAATACAGCGCCAACTAGGGTGGGGAATTATAGTTGTCACCAGATGGGGAGTTTTAATTGTCGTTGACCAAATAGAGACCCCGGTCCACGGAGATCTCACCGAATCGAGTCAGAAAATCCTTCCGCTCCGTCGTCGTCCGCCGGTAGACCTGACCGTCAACTGTCTCCGTGGTGCCGAACTGTGCTTCACACTCCTGGAGGAAGCTTTGAAGGGTCGCTTTCCCGGCTTCTTGGAAGGCTACCTGCAGAGCGTCAGACAACTGCTCGACGAGAAATGACCGGAAGTTGTGGATGAGGGCGGTCGGAACACCATTCGAAGTTCGATCATGGGTTAGGCAGCGGTTTGCTGCTCGATGCCGTCCACGAAGATGATTCCTTGCACGACTTTGTCAAGTTGACGATATCCGTTCAGTCGACGCCAGCCTTTCTCGGCTTCCAGGCCGAGCTTGTAGACCATTGAAAGGGTTGCTTTCCTCGATCCGCACCCTTTGGTTTGTCGAGTCCGATGGCGGACCGTGGCAAACGTCGACTCAATCGGGTTTGTCGTCCGGATGTGTCTCCAGTGCTCGGCTGGAAAGTCGTAGAACGTTAGTAGAGTTTCCTTGTCTTTCTTCAGGCAGGCGCACGCTTTCGGATACTTGGCTTCGTAGAGCGTGAAGAACTCGTCATAGGCCTCCAAGGCGGCCTTCTTTGTTTCCGCCATGTAGATTTCATGGATGCGTTCCTTGGCAAGGGGCTGCGCTTTCTTCGGCAGCTTGTCGAGGATGTTGGCTGTCTTGTGCACCCAACATCGTTGCTGTTTGCTTGTCGGATATTCCTCTTCCAAGGCGCTCCAGAACCCGAGAGCTCCATCGGCGATACTCAGTTTCGGAGGGATTTTCAATCCTCGTTTCTTGAGGTCTCTGAGCACATTTTTCCAGGACAGTTTGCTCTCTCGTTCTCCATCGCTGATGGTTACCAATTCCTTGGTTCCATCGGGTAAGGAGCCGACGATTACGAGAACACATGGGCGGTCGTCATTGAGCCTGACATGGAAGTAGATCCCGTCGGCCCAGAGATAGACGTATTCCTTGTCGCTGAGGTCACGCTTGCTCCATTGCTCGCGTTCTTTCTCCCATTGCTCTTCCTCGTCGAACGATGTTGGCTGCAGAAAGACCCGATGCGTTCTCACCGAGGATCGGCTCTAAGGCTCGACTCATCTCGGAGGTTGAGATTCCTCGCAGGTAGAGTGCCGGGATGAGGTTGTCCAGTGAAGCGACTCGGCGTAGGTACGGCGGAAGGATGGCGCTGGTGAACCGCTGGCCTGATCGGCGATCATTGATCCTGGGCTGCCGAACAGAAACGTTTCCTATTCCAGTCTGAAGTTGTCGCTGAGGAAGATGGCCGTTGCGAACGACTTGGCGATGACCCTGGTCATCACGCTGATGTTGATGGGCTTGAATGTAGTCGGAGACTTCGTTGTCGATGGCGGCCTGAAGAAGCACTTGGGCTCCTTGTCGCAGGGTGGCCTCAAGGGCGTTCTGGCAGACGGTGCTTGCTCCTTCCTGGCCGAGGATAGATGCGGATTCGGTGGGGTGGTTGGTGGTTTTCATTGGAGTTCAGTTGTTTTGGTAAATGGTTGAACTCTTCATGATGCCCCGACCGCCCTCATCCACAACTTCCGGTCATTTCTCCTGCTCGACAGATTCCGGGCCCAGTGATCGCAGCTTGTCATTGAGCTGATGAGTGGCAAAATCCAGAAAAGATCGTTCTATAATACTTGCAGGCGGTCTTCACAAGGGTGAGCATGTCGTCGCAGCGATTCCGTAAGACGGCGTCGGAAAGAGTCGTAATGGCCTGAATTGGTGGGTGTTGAGCGTGTTGAAGCTGGCGCTAGGAGGGAGAACAGTTTCGTGTGGCGGTTCTCGGGCGAATTTCGGAGGGCTCGAGCCGCGAAATGGATCCCCCTGTCGGCAATAGGCAACAGGAAGCCAGACCGCTCCGATGGCGGACGCGAACCCAAGGTTACCGAGAGCGCGGGGCGGGCGTTCCTCAGCCCGGAGCCGGTGGCGGCCACCATCGATCCTCTCGCATGGAGGCGGCGATTTGACGGGCAAAATAGATGGCCGTGTGTCCACGGCGTATCTCTGGCTTCAAGTTGCGCTTGTGGAAGCAGTGGAACACGGCGTGGGCCATGAACATGATCAGCCACAGAACGAGAATGGAATTGGGATGATGGTGATAGCAATGACCGGAATGCCAGCGGGAGCAGAGTTCGTTAAAGCCTTCGTTTTCGACCTTCCAACGGTCGTGCCCGAAATGGAAGATGGTCTTGGCATCGGCCATTGAGCGGGGCATGGTCGTCGCCCACCACCAGTGGCTATCGATGGGAGTCTCGACCCAATCCCCAGCGACGCGCTCGCGACGGATGCCAGTCTCATGGGAATGAACAACGCGAAGAGGAGTGTGAATGGATTCAGTGCAGAAGCCCTCAGCCTCTTGTAAACGAACGTGCCGCGCGGGCTTGCCCGGTGCAGCCGGAGTCTCAAATGATTCTGGCTCTTGCTCCTCAAGGGGCAGGAGCGTGCGGGCTTCGGACAATAGCTCAGGCTGATTATCCTTGAGTACGGCAACAAGGTATTTGCCGTGGTCTTCAAGAAGATTGATCACGGAGGGACGCAGGTAGAGCGCATCGGCAGTGAGCACGTCAAAGCAGCGTGGGTGGTCCTTAAGGACGCGAGTTATCAGCCGTATAGCCGCAGCGACTTCGTCGTCTCCAGGATCTCCGTCTTCACCAGGCTCAAGCATTTCCACGTCGAGAAGCAATTGAAAATCCTCACAGATAATCTGAAACGCGACCAAGCGGTGGTAGAACTGTGTTTTGACCTCGTCTCCGACGGCGATCCGGCGTTGGAGACACTTTGGACAACAACGTTTGTAGCTACAGTGAGTTTCGTGACCATCGACGGCGGCAAGCATCCAACCGCGCTGTGGGGCAAGGATTTTGTTGCGTTTGAGGCAGAAGTAAATGTGTCCGAGACACCCTCGCACACTGTCAGGCTCGATGCGCTCGGAGACATACGCCAGTTCGTCGGCGCTGGGCAAACGGTGATTACCGAGCCAACGGGTCCAGCTGCTCTTGTTCCGGTGTTGCTCGAGTTCGTTGAAGCTTGGTAACCGGCAGCAGAACATGGCGAAGAATGCTGCCGGGAAAACTCGAGTGGGAATCTGTGGTTTGGGACGAGAGTCACGCACCCGCAGCCTCCACTGTTGGCGGAGGCTGAAAATCTTGTCCGCGTAAGTTAGTAGTCGCGTGAGAATGGTCGCTTCTTTTTTGGTGGAGAATTGCGCCCGGACTTGGCTTTGCCGGCTGATTTCTTACCGGTCTTGCCCTTCTTCTTGGCGGAGCTACTCGCCGCTCTGGCCTTGGTTTTTGCCTCCTCGAGTCGGAGGCGCCCCTGCTCGTCGAGGGCTTCCAGCAGAGCATTCGCCTTCTGGAAATCATCGATCCAGCGTCTCGCCTGAGCTTCCAACGGTCTGGGGACGTGCAGCATGGTGGTCTTGCCCTTGCGAGTCTGACCGATGGCCAAGGAGCGATGGCGCAAGGAGTCGTCGGAAGCGCAACGGCAAGTGGGCTTGCCGCATTTACGAGAGAGTTCGATGGGCGAGCCGTGAAGGAAGCCTTCGGCCTGGTCGAGGAGCTGGCGGAGGCGGCTGCGAATCTGGCGTTCGGTGGGGGGCAGGGAGTTTCTGCTTGGCATGAAGGTCGGCTCGTTCAGCGCACTGTAATATAAGACTATTACAGAAACAAGCTTAAAAAAGATGAAATAACGAATGCGAATTTGCCATGGGGTCAAAAATGGGCGCTGCCGATCCGAATTACCCAAAAATACAGGGCTTGAGCCGCCTCAGCCGCCTATCTTACGGAATCGCTGATGTCGTCGTCTAAGGGCTTCATGCTCACCCATTTTGGTCATGTTTGTCAAATTAAAAGTATTTCCTAGAAAAACCATAGAAGAGAGCAGGCAAATGTTGTCAGGATCCGCGATTTCACCCGGCCGCCCTCACGGCCTCACTCATCGATGAACTCTATCAAGACGATGAAATCATCACCATCCAGTGTCCGCGCTGCGGCGCCCGCTTCCCGCTGGCCCGCCCCACTCTGGAAGACTACCTGAATGAGCGCACGGATTGAAGGGCGTGCGGTCGCGAGGCACGGCCATCAAGATCTTCGGGCGCTCAAGCCGCGGCCCCGCGTCTTCCACGAGATCCTTGACGCCCTGACCGGCCGCCCCGAAATCCGGATCGCTGCTGACCGCGTCCCTCCGGCTGCGGACCTCTTGCCTCGGAACGCGGCCCCCTCCCTTTGCCTCTCGGCATCGGGGACCGGCTCCTCGATTCCTTGGCCGTCTCCGCGTCTCCTCTTTGCGGTTCGCGATGAAAGGGATGCTCTTTCTCGACGGGAATCCGCTCCCGGATGATCTTCTCGATCTGCCGCAGAAGGCCCTGACTCTTTTCATCACAAAACGACATCGCCCGGCCCTCGGCGCCCGCGCGGGCTGTGCGCCCAATGCGATGCACATAAGACTCGGGCTCCTTCGGCAAATCAAAGTTCATCACGAGCGAGATCCCTTTGACGTCGATGCCTCGCGCCGCGATGTCGGTGGCCACGAGAATCCGCGTACGCCCCTTGCGAAAATCCTCCAGAGCGCGTTCCCTCGCACTTTGCGACTTGTTGCCGTGAATGGCCGCGGCCGGCAATCCGGCCCGGGTCAGCTCATCCGCCAGGCGATTGGCGCCGCGCTTCGTCGCGCTGAAGACCAGGGCCAGGCCATCACCATGTTCTTTCAAAAGGTGTTGCAGCAAGGATCGTTTCTGCCCGGAGGCCACATGATAGAGGCTCTGGTCGATCTTCTCCACCGTCGTGGCGGGAGGCGTGACCTCGACGTGCTTGGGGTCCTTCAAGATGGCCGCCGCCAGATCGCGGATGGCCTTGGGCATGGTCGCCGAGAAAAAGAGGGATTGCCGGCGTTCCGGAAGCCGATCAATGATCTTGCGGACATCGTGGATGAATCCCATGTCCAACATCCGATCCGCTTCATCGATGACGAAGACCTCAAGCTTCTTCAGCGAGAGGTGCTTCTGCTGCATCAAATCGAGCAGCCGTCCCGGTGTCGCCACCAGGACGTCGGTGCCGCGGCGCAGAGCCGTCACTTGCGGGTTCTGACCCACCCCGCCGAAGATGACGGTGGACCGGACGCGCAGATGTTTGCCATAGGTGACGAAACTGGCCTGGATCTGCGAGGCCAGCTCCCGCGTGGGGGCGATCACCAGCACGCGGGGAGCCGCGGCTCCGGAGGGCTGCGGGTCCTTGGCCAGGTGATGGAGAATGGGCAGGGCGAAGGTGGCCGTTTTTCCGGTGCCGGTCTGAGCGCAGCCCATCACATCTTGCCCGGCCAGCACGAGCGGGATGGTCTGCTCCTGAATGGGCGAGGGCGTCGAATAGGCGCAATCGCGCAGGGCGCGCTGAATGGGTTCACAAAGAGCGAGGTCTTGAAAATTCGTGGACATGAAAGAAATGAAGGGGGTGATGGTGACGCACCGTGGCCATGCCAAGCCGCACCGGACAGGCCAGGAGACTTCGATCGCCGGCTGCGCCGGTGGGTTCGATGAATGTTGGGCAAACCCAAACTGATCCTCATCGTGGAAGCCGCACGGGTGTGAACGAAGCCGGTGACCATTTTGCCACAGTCTCCGTTCTGATAACTGCCCTCCTTTCGCCGCGTTTGTATCAAACACAAGCGGTTTCTTTCGTGGATCGACGGGACGACCATTCCCCGCCGTCGTGGACTTCGATGCCCTCCTCTCGGGGCCACCCGCCGCTCTCGCCTGACTCACGATCGCCCTGAGCCCTGAAGGTTGGCGCCGGTGTCCTCCGGCATTTCAGCTCACTCGGCGTCTTCCTCTTCCTCGTCTGGATCAACGGCCTTGATGCGGATGTTGCGAATCGCCGCCTTGGTCTGATAGGTGGCGACGCCCAGAGGCGCGCACTCCTCGATCTCGCCGGGACGCATGCCCATTTCGTGGTTCTTGTGATAGAGATCGACGACCTGCCGCTCGTCAATCCAGGCCTTGAGCCTGTCGTCAGTCACCCGGACACGAAGCTTGTACCACTGGTTGTCATCGAGCTTTTGCACGGAACCGGTCGAGTTCTCCGAGGCGTCCATGTTGTCGATGCTGGAGATGCCCACCAGTGAGCCACCCCAGCCGCCCACGACGAAAGTGCTATGATCTCCGGCAATGGGAAAGGTCAGCGCACAAAAGAAATCCACGCCATCGATCCGCTTGGCCTCAAGCGAGAGTTCGTAATTGGTCTTCAGCGGAGGTTCACCGTCGATCTTGATGCCCGTGAGCACTTCGCCCATATAGAAAACGGTTTCACCGTCCTCGACTTCAATGTCGCCACTGCCACCAAAGGGGATCTTCTTCCAGCCCTTGAGCGTCTTGCCATCGAAGAGGCTTTTCCCCGGGGTTGCCTTCTCGGTCTGTTTGGCGGCCGGCTCTTCAGCCACGCCGCAAGAGACCAGACCGGCGAAGAGAGCCATGATTGAGAGTTGTGAGAGTAATGACATGAAAGGCACAAAGGGTGGATGGATGAATGGCAGGACGCCAGCCTATTCGGTGGCGGGCAGGTAGCGGTAGTAGACCTCCAGCATGAGGATGAAAAGACAGGTCCGGTAGATCTGCGCGGCGCCACCGGCCGCTTGGCTCGATTCGGCACCCGTGCCTCCCTCGGCGGGCCATGAGCCGTCTTCCGACTGGTGAGCCACCGCCTGATCCCGGAACATGGCGTTCCACTTTTTCCAGTCACTCCCGCCCCGTTGGAAACAAGCCTGGGTGCCGTAATACCAACCGTAAATGCTGGCGTCCGGCGCCCCGATTTCGACGTCGTGATCGAGAATGAAATCCACCGCCCGGCGCACCGAAGACGCCGAGCCCGTGCGGAACATTTGTTGTGCCAGGGCTCCCACGCCCGCCAAGCTAAACTTGTCGCCGCGCCCGCGATAACCAAAGCCGCCCCCGGGTCCTTGCACACTTTGCATGAAATCGACGCCATCGCGGATGGCCCGCTTGATGTCCTTGAACTCCAGTCCCGTCAGCGTCGCCGCCTTGAGGGCCTGCATATGCCAGCCGGCCACGGAGGTGTCGCCATGTCCCACCGCGCCTCGACTGCCCTGGGTGCGCCGATACCACTCGGAGCCTTCATACTCGTAAACCCAGCCGCCATCCGGATTTTGCCCTTCGATGATGATGGGCACCGCCAGGCCAATGACCTCCTTCAGCTCCGCCATGTGAGGAAATTTCTGGCGGTCGTAACGCAGCAAACTGTAGGCCTCGCAAAGGGCGTAAGCGCCGATGCCGTGCTCGTAAACCCAGGAATGTCCACCGCCATGCCGCAGACGGCCGTCGTCATTCAAGCCCTTCTCAATGAGATAGAAAACGGCTTTGCGAACGGTCTCACCGTATTCCGGAGAATCGTAAGTTTCGCAGTGGCCCAGGTAGGCCAGCAAGGCCAAGCCCGTCATGGCGACTTTGTGGCCCCCCCCCCACGAACCATCGTTGTGCTGGCTGGACTTCAACCACTGCAAGCCGCGTACCACCGCTTCCTCGGTCTCCTTCGTTCCCCCCCCTTCCACCAGGCGCCGCTGACGATCCTCCGGCGAGCACCGGTCGCGCAGGGGCGATCCCTTGGGCGGGGCACCCCCCGATCCGAAGCCATCGCCACCAAATCCCATTCCCATGCCAAAGCCATCCCCAAAACCGACCCCGAGATCCGTCGTGTCCAGGGTGATGTCCGGGGCCTCGGGCACCGCCACCTCGCTGACCGCCGAGCGCGCCGTGATCAGACGGGACATCTGCGAAGACGACGAGGAGGGCGCCTCCTTCGTCACGGCCGAAAAATCTTTTTGCTGCACCTGGTGCTCCGTTTCCCCCACTGGCGCCGAAACGATGAGTTCCGGCTCCCGGGGCGGCGGTCCCGCCAGATACCAAATGGCCAGCCCTCCGACCACCAGCGCGTGGAGAATGCCCGCGACCAACAGGGCGGAAAGCGTGGAATTCTTTTGCTGAGCCTGCTGAGCCGTCTGGGCTTCGACCGTTGTGTATGTCTGCATCGCGATTCTTGGGGGAGAAAAACAGCGGCGGAGATTCGCCCGGGAGCGCTCGCCGTGAAACCTAAACTAAACCGGCGAAGATTCGCCTTGTCAAGATTCCCAACTTGTCGAGACGGCCCAGCCGGTAGCGGTTTTCGAAGACACGAAAACTATCGGCGCGAATCTTTTCCAAAATCGCCCGATAGGTATCTAGCATGATCTCCATGGGTATTAGCCGTCGCTTCTCCTCCCGCGGCAGCGAGCGGGCGGCGCGGTCGTAGTAGCCCACGGCGCGGTCGTATTGAAAAGCCAGCATCTCCTCAAACCTGCCACCGGCGGAGGAGGGATCCTCAAAAGCGGCTTCACTCAGATCAAACCGCTCCAGATCTTCACGGGGAATGTAGATTCGTCGATCGTTCCTCCAATCCTCGCCCACATCCCGGATGATGTTGGTTAGCTGTAGACAATAACCCAGGTTTTCCGCGTACTCCAGAGTCTTGGGAACATCACATCCGCACAGACGCATGCAGACGAAGCCCACCGAACTCGCGACATGGTAACAATATCGCAAGGTGGCCTCAATGGTCTCGTAGCGGACGGTGTCCAGGTCCATGGCCATCCCGTCGATCAGCAGGTGCAGTTCCGCCGCCGGAATGTCATAGCGGTCCTGGACGCCAACCACATCACGTTCAAACGCACTCAGGTCTCCACCCCTCCCGTCGACCACCCGGCGCCATCGATCCAATTGAGCCAGACGTTCCTCCCGGCTTGGCCCCGGTTCGTCGACGATATCGTCCACCACGCGGCAGAAGGCGTAGTAGGTGACCATGGCCTCCCGCCGTTCCCTGGGGAGCGTGACGAAAGCCAGAGCGAAGTTCGACCGGCTCCGGCGCGTGATTTCCGCCGCGTGCCGGCTCTGGGCGTCCAGTGAGGTCATGAGCGCTTGATGGATCGTCGCCGCCGCGGCACGGTGCGCGCCTGGAGAATGGCGAGTTTCAATGGTTTCCTCGAGGAGCCCCGGCTCCGCCGGCGCCGCGTCACGTCCACACAGAAGTAGAGGCAGAAGGCGTTGACGAACCAGATCACCAAGGCCGCCCGGGCCAGGCCAGCCACCACATACCAGCCGATCACGGCCGCCTCGTGAGTGAGCAAGGAGGCCAGGGCATAGGATTCACAGAGTCGCAGGAGAAAAAAGTGGGTCAAGCAAACGAAGACGAACCACAGATAAAGCCAGGTGGTGCGAAAGAGGAAACGAAACGAGGCCGCCAGCGCTTCGTGCAGCCGCAAATTTTGAAGCAAGAGCACGCAAATCGGCACGCCCGCCGTGGCTACCAGCACCACCAATTTCAAGGCGTCCCAGTAGGGCGCCGCCCGCAAATCCAGGCGGGATTCCGCCAAGGCATTGACCGCCACCCCGAGGAGCACGGCCAGGGCTACGGAAGCCATGCGGGGGAAAAACTTCAGCGCCCAATCCGTCGCCTCTTTCAACTGACACCGGCTGTTGCCGGAGCCGTGACTGCGGTAGGCTCCTAGCAAGAGCACCCACTGAAAAAAGCAGGCCAGGAGAATGGCAAAGCCGGTCTCCGCCGTCACGCACAGACCCTGGCGAAGCCACGAAAGGTTGGGCACGGGTTCCCAACCCAGCTTCAAGACCGCGGAAAGACGATGCAGCCACCACCAGAGCGAGAGAGCGTAAAGGGCAAAGACAAGGCCCGCCAAGTAGCGATGCCGGCCCTCACAAGCACGCCACAAACGCGGAAACCAATACCACGAGGTGAGGAAAGCCAGCGGCGTTCCCAGAACGAAAGCCACTTCCAAGGGCACGCAGAACCAAAAAACCGAGCGCAGATCCTCGTTGGCATAGGGAATCCATCCCAGGAGGTCGCCCCAGACCGCGACCGAGAGGGCCACCGTGTTGTCGCTGCCGAGACCCGTCTCCTGCCAGGAACGCCAAGCCACCGCGCCGACAAAGAGGAGCGCCAGGCCGCCGACAATGGTGAGGTTGTTGCGGACCAGATCGAAGGCCGCGCCAAAACTGCTCCGCAGCGGGTGGTGGCGCATGTAGAGCAGGTAACCCACAAGGGCGCCCGCCAACCATACCAAGGGCCACCAGCGTTCCTCCATCCTCCTCCTCCTGATTGTTTCTCGCTAGGCGCTCGAGGTCCGCTCCACTAATTGATCAATCCCCAGTGCTGTCCGAAAGGCCAATACACGCAGAGCGCCGGTCCCACCAAGTTCGCCTCGGGCACCGGGCCCCATCCGCGACTGTCCCAGCTATGGTTGCTGTTGTCGCCCAGGGCCAAATACTGTTTGTCCTGCAGGATACCCTCATTGAAGCGCTCCTGCCGCGGGTAAACGCGATACCCCGTGTTGCGGTACTCACCCTCCCGGTTCATCACCCGGACCATTCCGGGCTCGACCGCCCGCTCCCCGTTGATGAAGAGTTCCGGCTCACGGATCTCAAACTGATCTCCCGGCAAGGCGCACAGGCGCTTGATATAGTGCTGCGACTGGCGGTTGGGCGATGAATCGACAATCATGTCGATGCCCTGCGTGGTGAAGACGAACACTTCCCCGCGCTTGGGAGGACGAAAATGATAGGCCATCTTGTTGACCAAGACCTGATCTCCAGTGTCCACGTAGCCGCGCGCCAGGATCGACCCCTCGGCGACTCGCTTTTCCTGGATATCGAGGCGCGGCGCGGCGCGGTTGGTGGCCTGGGCGGACTGCACGATGTTCCGGGTCTGGAGCACGCTCAATCCCAGCGCCCTTCCCAGACCCAGCCCGCCTTCCTCCGGATAATTCAGGACTTTACCCAGCGGCGCCCACACGTTGAGCGGCTTCATCGGCTCGCCATCGACCGAGCGCCGCTTGATGCAGGTGAAGGAAAAAAACTTGAGCGTGTTTTTCTGATAGAACCCGTTGACCACCATGTCTTCTTTGGCGACCAGATCCACATAGTTCCGCCCGCACCAAAACAGATCCCAGCCTTTCTTGAGCAAATTGGGCTCCACCTTGTCCCAATCCTCCCGAATCACCGTGAGAGCGCCTTCCGGCTCCTCACCGGCCACGTCGGCCAGGACATCCTCGGGCAAGGCACTCTCGTCATCATCTTGCAAATCCTCTCGGCTTTCCCCGACGCCATAGCCGATGATTCCATTGAGCGTCGGTTGCATCGAGCCCGTGGGAATCTTGAAGGGTTGCAGAAAATAAGACCGGATGCCCAGGGCGATGACAATGGCCACGAAAAAGACCTCCACGTTTTCCCGGATGCCTGGATGACTGGGCATCGGGAGCGAGCGCTCACAGACCTTTTGCAGCTCCTTGGCCCCTTCCGAGACCTCCTCCGGAGTGCCGGTCTTCAACAGCGCCCGGAAGGCATCGCGCTTCTCTTGAGTCTCGGCGAGCTTCTCTTCGCTCAAGACATCACGCTTGTAGTGGAGAAACTTGGCGACGCCCTTGAGCAGCATCTTCCCGTTCTTGATGTGTTTCGGAGTGAACATGTGGTCTGTCGTGTGGGCCGCTCTTTCCAGGGAACGGGTCAGTTAGTTCGAGGTCTTGAGAACCTGGATAAACGCTTCCTGCGGGATATTCACCTTTCCCACGCTCTTCATCCGCTTCTTCCCTTCTTTCTGCTTCTCCAGCAACTTTCGCTTCCGCGAGATGTCGCCTCCATAACACTTTGCGGTCACGTCCTTGCGCATGGCGGTGATCGACTCCCGCGCGATGATCTTGCCACCCACCGCGGCCTGGATCGCCACCTTGAAAAGCTGGCGAGGGATCACCTCTTTCAGTTTGTTGGCCAGATGGCGCCCGCGAGCCTCGGCCTTGTCACGATGCACGATGGTCGAAAAGGCGTCCACCGGCTCGGAATTGATCAGCATGTCCATGCGGATGAGTCTGGCCGAGCGGTAGCCCGAATGTTCGTAATCCATCGAGCCGTAACCGCGGGTCATGCTCTTCATCCGATCGTTGAAATCGACCAAAATCTCGTTCAACGGCAGGATGGATGTCAGGAGAATCCGCCGCTCGTCCAGGGTCTCGGTGTTCTCCACTTCTCCCCGCTTTTCCATCACCAATTGCATGATATCGCCGATGTAGTCATTCGGCGTCATGATGAAGACCCGCACCACCGGCTCCCGGATTTCCTCGATATGCGAGGGCTCCGGGAGATGCATTGGATTGTCCACAATCATCTCTTCCCCATTGGTCAAGGTCACTTCATAGACGACTCCCGGATAGGTGGAGATGACGTCCATGTCGAACTCGCGCCGCAGACGTTCCTGCACGATCTCCATGTGCAACAATCCCAGGAAACCGCAGCGGAATCCGAAACCGAGGGCGGCCGAACTCTCGGCCTGATACGTGAAGGCGGCGTCGTTGATCTGGAGCTTGCCCATGGCCAGTTTCAACTGCTCAAAGTCCTCCGTGCTCACCGGATAAACTCCCGCAAAGACCATGGGCTGGATTTCCTTGAACCCCGGCAAGGGCTCGGGCGCCGAGTTGCGCGACTCCGTCACCGTATCGCCAATCTTCACTTCGGTGGAGGTCTTCATGTTGGCAATGAGATAACCCACGTCGCCCGCTTCCAGGCTCGCCTGAGGCCGCGGTTTCGGCGTGAACACGCCGACTTCCTTCACCTCATAAGTCTTCCCGGTGCTCATCATGCGGATCCCCGTGCCGCGTTTCAGTTCCCCCGACACCACCCGCACATAGGAGACCACTCCGCGATAGGTGTCGTAGACCGAATCGAACACCGAGGCGCGCAAGAAACCGTCTTCACGCTCCTTGGGAGGCGGCACGCGGGCCACCACGGCCTCCAGGATGGCCTCGATCCCGATCCCCATCTTGGCGCTGGCCTCCACCGCCTCCTCCGCCGGAATGGCCAGGATGTCCTCCAATTGCCGTTTGACCATGGGAAGGTCGGCGCTCGGCAGATCGATCTTGTTGATCACCGGGATGACCGTGAGCTTTTGCTGCATAGCCAAATGGACGTTGGCCACCGTCTGAGCTTCCACACCCTGCGCGGCATCGATGAGCAACAAGGCCCCTTCACAGGCTGCCAGACTTCGGGAAACCTCGTAGGAAAAATCGACGTGCCCCGGCGTATCGAGCAGGTTGAGCTTGTAGCTCTGCCCGTCGAGGGCGACGTAGCGCATCGCGACAGGATGGGACTTGATGGTGATCCCACGCTCACGCTCGAGGTCCATGGAATCCAAGAGCTGATCCTGCTTCTCCCGCTCGGTAATGGTCTGGGTCGATTCCAGCAAGCGATCCGAAAGAGTCGTCTTTCCGTGATCGATGTGTGCGATGATGGAGAAATTGCGTGTGAAAGCCGTACCCATGGATGAAGGGGCCGGAAACTAAGAGGGAACCCCCCGGTTGTAAAGTTGAGAGAAGTCAGGGTCTCGAAGGGTCGTCAGGCCTCCACGTCACCCCCTGCACAGTCCCTTCCAGGGACGGTCGAGAGGCCTCTCACCGGATCCGCTCTATAGAACTTGAGGGCCCCCGAAAACTTCCGATGTTCAGGCCAGATGGACAAGGTCCCCCGAGTCCTTGACGGTGAGGCTCTCACCTCTTTATGCACCTTGGCGTGCCTTCCTCACGCTTGGCTTCTTTTCAACCTTATCCCAGATCTTCATGAGATTCCGTCCTTCCCTTCTCACCACTGCCTCCCTCACCCTGACTTGCCTGGCGGCCTTTTCCCCGTCCAGGGTCCAGGCCGATGAGTCGCTGACCAAACCGCTCTCGACCGAGCCGGTGGTCTTTGCCGAAAAGGACGGCGTCCTGGCGTTTGAAGCCGAACACTTCGCCGGCCAGCGCGAAACCGCCGAGCGTGCCTGGTACCGAACCACCGAAGCCGCGGAACCCCAGGTGAAGCCCGACGGGGATCCCTCTCACATCGCCGGAGCCAGCGGTGGTGCCTACGTGGAAGTGCTCCCCGACACGCGTCGCAGCCACGACGACCGCCTCATTCGGGGAGAGAACTTCTCCAATGAAGCCGGGAAAATGGCCATCCTCACCTACCACATCCATTTCGATGAAACGGGATGGTATCGCATCTGGGGCCGCGCCTTTTCCACCAACACCGAGGACAACGGCTTCCATGTCGGCCTCAACGGCGAATGGCCCGCCTCCGGGCAGCGCTGGCAGACCGTCACGAAACGACGCTGGCACTGGGAGAGCCGGCAGCGGACGGCGGAGGTGCACGTCGGCGTTCCGGACAAGCTGTGGCTCGACATCGACCATCCGGGCGATCACCTCATCGAGATCGCCATGCGGGAGGACGGCATCGAACTGGACAAGTTCGTCTTTGCCAAAGACTTCGATTTCACTCCCGAGGGACTCGGCCCCGAGCCCCAGATCCATCGGGGATCGCCTCCAGAAGCATACTCCGTCGTCCAGCCTGTCGCCACTCCGGACGACCCCGACCAGGAAACGGCCTCGCGTTTCCCCGAGCACTGGGGAGCGCCCCCCGACATCCAGACCCGTGATCTCGTTCCCCTGCCCGGCGGCTACGGCCGGGGAAGTTCCACCCTCAAAGGGTGGATCGAAGACAACCTCAAGCGCGACCAAAACGGGCGCGACCGCGAACCGGCCCTTCACGGCGCCCGCTCGCCGGACGGAGACGGCCGCGTGGAGATCACCGGCGAACGCCGGCAGTGGCACAAGATCACGCTGACGATGGACGGTCCCTACGCTCACGAACGGGACCGGGATCCCAACCCTTTCACCGACTATGCCTTCACCGTCACCTTCGTCCATGAATCCGGTTCGCCGCGTCACGAAGTCCCGGGCTACTTCGCGGCCGACGGCGACGCCGCCAACAGTTCGGCGTCGTCCGGAACGCAGTGGCGCGCCCATCTCAGTCCCGACAAGGCGGGCCGATGGACCTACGAAACCAGGTTCGCAAAAGGAAGCAACGTGCCCCTCGATGCCGAAGCCGATCGCACAGAGCTCGCCGCCTTTGGCAAGCAGGGATCCTTCGAAGTCGCTCCCACCGACAAGACCGGCCGCGATTTTCGCGCTCATGGGCGTCTCGCCTACGTCGGCAAACACCATCTCCAGTTTCAGGGCAGCGGGCGTTACTTTCTCAAGGCGGGCGCCGACGCCCCGGAAACCTTCCTCGCCTATGAGGATTTCGACGACACCGAGGCCCGGAATCCGGGGAAGGCGCCGCTCAAATCCTGGAAAGCTCATCTGCGCGACTGGCAGGACGGCGATCCCACCTGGAAAGATGGCAAGGGCAAGGGCATGATCGGCGCCCTGAACTACCTCGCATCCAAGGGCTGCAACGTCTTCTCCTTTCTCCCCTACAACGCCGGTGGCGATGGTGACAATGTGTGGCCCTTCGCCGCTTACGGCGAGAAACTTCACTATGACTGCAGCAAGCTCGATCAGTGGGGCATCGTTTTCGATCACGCCACCACCCGGGGGCTCTATCTCCATTTCAAACTGCAGGAGACGGAAAATGACGACGATCGGCGCGGCCACCGTGATCCCGAGGACCGTTCCATCCCCGCCGCCTTGGACGGCGGGGACCTCGGACCCGAGCGCAAGCTCTATCTCCGCGAACTGGCGGCCCGCTACGGCCACTTGTTAGCCTTGAACTGGAACCTCGGCGAAGAGAACACGCAGTCGACGGAGCAGCAGCGGGCCATGATCGACTACCTTCGCGAGGTGGATCCCTACGATCACAACATGGTGGTTCACACTTTCCCCGACCAGCAGGACAAGGTCTACAACGCCCTCATCGGCGACCGATCGCAGCTGACCGGCATCTCCTTGCAAAATAGCAACATGAAGGATTGTCACTGGCAGGTCGTCAAGTGGAGGAAGGCCTCGGCGGAAGCCGGCAAGCCGTGGGTGGTGGCTTTCGACGAACCTGGCACCGCCCAGTTTGGCATGCCGCCCGATCCCGGTTATCCGGGCACCCCCGCCAACTTCGACAACCCCTCGGTCGACCAAACGCGCAAACAGGCCCTCTGGGGCACGCTGATGGCGGGCGGCGCGGGCGTTGAATACTACTTCGGTTACCGCCTGCCTCAGAATGACCTCGTTTGCGAGGATTGGCGCAGCCGCGATCTCTCCTGGGACTACTGCCGCCACGCGCTGGAGTTCTTCCAGAATCACGAAATCCCCTTCTGGGAGATGCGCAATGAAGACGCGCTGATCGGCAACGACGAGCACGACAACCGCGGCTACTGCTACGCCAAACGGAACAGCTGTTACCTCGTCTATCTCCCGGACGGCGGCACCACCACGCTGGATCTGCACGACGATGAGAAGACTTTTCAGGTTCGCTGGTACGACCCGAGAACGGGCGGCGATCTCGCAGAGGGCACGGTCAGCGAAGTTTCCGGCGGCGAAAAGGTTTCCCTGGGCAAGCCTCCCACCGACGACGGCGAAAATTGGCTGGCGGTCCTCCGCTGAGCACTGAGCGGAAGGCAAATGGCTGGTGAGCCCTCACGGCCGCGTCCCCAACGGTGAGGGCGACGCCCACATCGGCATGGAGGCGCGCGGGACGTGACCCGTGGACGCATCCGGCGTGCGTTTGAGAGGGCTGGTTGGCTAAATCGTCGTCACAATCACGGTGACATGAAGATGACCCTGGCCAATCCGAGCCCCTCGACCGCGCAGGCCAAAATGGCCCGGGAGATCCGCCCGCTTCCAGGGTTCCTCTCTATCCGCGAGAATTCGCGAGCTTACCTCCCTATCCCAATCCCCCGCCCGCCGGCGCCGTGCTCCCCAATTTCTTGAAATCTTGTCCCTACCCGCACCGGCCGCGCGGCGTCCCCTTCGCTCCCCCCCTCTCTCTGGGCCTGGCGATCACGGCTTGGGTTTGCCAGAGCGTCGCCACGGCACAGGACGACCCCGTGCGGTTCAGCCGCGACATCCTCCCCTTGCTCTCCGATCGCTGTTTCCACTGTCACGGACCCGACGCGTCGCACCGGGAAGCCGGTCTGAGACTCGATCTGGAGGCCGCGGCCAAGGCACTTCGAGAGGATGGTCAGCGAATCCTGGTGCCCGGTTCGCCGGAGGAGAGCATCTTGTGGCAACGCATCACGGCTCAAGACGAGGACGAGCGGATGCCGCCGCCCGATGCCCACCGCAAACCCTTCACCGACGACGAACGGGATCTTTTCCGTCGCTGGATCCCGGAGGGCGCTCCCTGGGGCCAACACTGGGCTTTCGAAAAACCGCGCCGCCCCAATGTCCCTCCCCTCGCGAATCATCCCATCGACGCCTTCATCTTGCGACGCCTCGCGGAACAGCAACTGGAGCCTTCCCCTCCCGCCGCTGCACACACGCAGCTGCGGCGACTCAGTTTCGACCTCACCGGCCTGCCTCCCTCGCCCGGGGAAGTGAAGTCCTTTCAAGAAAGGCCCGGGTCCTGGGAAGCCGAGGTCGAGCGGCTGCTGCAATCCCCCCATCACGGCGAACGGCTAGCCATGTGGTGGCTGGACGCCGCACGCTATTCAGACACGGACGGCTATCAGGGCGACGCCGAAAGGACGAACTGGCCGTGGCGCGATTGGGTAATCGACGCCTTCAACGCCAACATGCCCTTCAGTCAGTTCACCCTGGAACAGTTCGCCGGCGATCTCCTGCCCGAGGCCAGCCCGGAACAGATTCTCGCCACGGCCTTTCATCGCCATCACATGACCAACGGTGAAGGCGGCCGTCATCCCGAGGAGTCGCGCATCGATTACGTCATCGACCGGGTCAACACCACCGGAACCGTCTGGTTAGGCCTGACCCTCGGCTGCACCCAGTGTCACTCCCACAAGTTCGATCCCATCTCGCAAAGGGATTACTACAGCCTCTTCGCCTTCTTCAACAGCATCGACGAAGACGGCCGCGCCGGCAAAAAAGCCAAGCCCTATCACCCCTATCAGTCTCCCTACGCTGGACCCGTCGCCTCGCAGATGGCGGCCTATGTGCGGGATTGGGAAAGGCGTGAGAAGCGGGCGAGAAAGGAGGCGGAAGCCCGTTTCGACGACTGGCTGGCCGTCGAGCGAAAGGCATTAGACCCGAACTACCAAGCCTGGCGATCCCTCCTGCCCACTTCACTGGAATCGGCGGAAGGCACTCGCCTCACCGTGCAACAAGACGGAACCGTGCAAACGGGCGGCCCCCACCCCGTGCAGGACGACTACCGAATCCGCGCGCCCATTCCCGCCGGCATGACACGCCTGACGGGCTGGAAACTCGAAGTGCTTCCCCACGAAAGCCACACCGGCGACGCCTATTCCCGCGGCCGGGACGGCACTTTCATCCTCACCAACGTCAAATTTCACCTCCACACCCGTGGCGAGTCTCAGGTGAGGGATCTCGACCTGGTGAACGCGGTGGCCAACGCGGAGAAAGGCGCCACTGGGCGCAACTACGGCAATGTGAAGGACACACTCGATGACGATCCCCGAAACGGCTGGACCACCGCCGACGTTTCGTCCACGAGCGGTCCGCCCACCGCCGTCTTCGCACTGAGCGAGCCAGTGCGGGTCGATGCCTCCCAGGAGATCGAGATCGTCCTGCTGCATCGCTCCACCGAGGGCGACGCCAACATCGGCCGATTCCGTATTTCCCTCACCGACCAGCTCGGCGAGACCGTGCGAAGCCTGCAAACGGCTCCTCTCGAAGCACTGGCCCGGAAGCCGATTTCGCCGGACAGCACTCTCCAGCCCGGCCTTCGACAACGATTGCTCGAGCAATTCCTACTCGATGACGAAGCCTATCAATCCATCCTCTCACATGTCACCGAGGCCCGTCGCCAGCTCGATCAGTTCAAGAAGGCCATGCAGCCCCAGGAAGTCATGGTCTTGGCCGAACGGGAATCGCCGCGAGATTCACACGTGCTGGTGCGCGGCGTGTGGGACGCCAAGGGCGAGCAAGTGCCGCGCGCGCTGCTGCCTTCCGTCTTGCCCTGGCCAGAGGAGAAGTCGCAAACGCGGCTCGATCTCGCTCGTTGGCTGGTGTCCCCTGAGAACCCGCTCACCACGCGCGTCCTCGTCAATCATCTCTGGCAAATGATCTTCGGCGCGGGACTGGTGCGGACACCGGAGGACTTCGGTCTGCAGGGCGAGCGCCCCACCCATCCCGACCTCCTCGATTGGCTGGCGGTGGAGCTGATCGAGAGCGGCTGGGATCTTCGCCATCTTCTCCGCTTGATGGTGACCAGCCAAACCTATCGGCAATCGAGCCACGTCTCGCCCGCGCTCGCCGAGCGAGATCCAGAAAACCGCTGGCTCGCACGGGCCCCGCGTTTTCGCCTGCCTGCCTGGATGATCCGAGACCACGCGCTCAAGGTCTCGGGCCTCCTCAACCCCACGCTGGGCGGCCCGCCGGTGAAACCCTGGCAACCCGAGGGCGTCTGGAAGGAGATCTTCATGGGCCGCTTCACCTACCGGCCAAGCGTCGGACCCGCCCGTTACCGTCGCACTGTCTACGCCTACTGGCGACGCTCCAGTGGTCCCACTTTTCTCTTCGACAGTGCCCAGCGACGCGTCTGTGAGGTCAGTCTACGCCGCACCAACACGCCTCTGCACGCCCTCACATTGCTCAACGACGTCACCCTGTTCGAAGCCTCGCGCCACCTCGCGCTTCAAGCCCTCGGCCAGGGCGAAGAAGGCCAGAGGGTCACCGCGCGTCTGAGGTGGCTCGTCAGCCAAGTCCTCTCGAGAACCCTCACGGATTCTGAACAAGACGTCCTGCAACGGGAGTGGAGCCGCGCTCACGACCATTACCAATCCCATCCCGAAGACGCCGCCGCCTACCTTGAGCAAACGCTCTTCGACGCGCCTCTGCCCGGCGCCCACTTCCCGGATCTGGCCGCCTACACGGTCGCCGCCAGCCTGCTCCTCAACCTCGACGAAGCCATCTCCCACGAGTAAGTGGAGTGAGCAACGGGAACCGCCCTCCAAAGACCGACTTCTCGGCCAAGCACGCGAGGCGGGCACTCCTGTCCGCCCCACCGTCCTCACTGAAATTTAGCACCGAACATGAACCGACGAACAACACTCAGCCGCCGCCTCTTCCTGCAGCAAGCCGGGCTCAACCTCGGGGGCATCGCCCTGGCAAACCTCTTCACCAGGGAGACCGCCGGCGCGAACCTGTCCCATTTCGCCCCGAAGGCCAAACGAGTGATCTTTCTCACTCAGTCCGGCGGCCCCTCCCAGCTCGAGCTCTTCGACCACAAGCCCGGACTCGCGCGATGGGCCGGGAAGGAATTGCCGGCGAGCGTGCGCCAGGGCCAGCGCCTCACCACCATGACGGCCAATCAAAAACAGCTGATCCTGCCAGGAATCACTCGATTCCAACGGCACAGTGCCAGCGGCGCCACGGTGAGCGAATGGCTGCCTCACATCGGTTCGGTGGCCGATGAACTCTGTTTCGTGAAATCCATGGTGACCGATCAGATCAATCACGCACCGGCCATGACCCAGTTCCTCACGGGACACCAACTTCCCGGGCGACCCAGCTTCGGCGCCTGGGCGAGCTACGGGCTGGGCAGCCCAAACCGCAATCTTCCGGACTACCTGGTGCTCATCTCGCGCATGAAACGTCCCAGCGATCAGCCTCTCTACGACCATTACTGGGGCAGCGGTTTCCTGCCATCTCGCTATCAAGGTGTCAAATTGCGCAATGCCAGGGAATCCGTTCTCTATTTGAAAGATCCCGAGGGCCTGCCGAGATCCATCCGGCGCGGCATGCTGGACGGACTTCGCGAACTGAATCACGAGCGATATCAGCTCACGGGCGATCCCGAGATCACCACCCGCATTCAGCAATACGAGATGGCTTTCCGGATGCAAACCAGCATCCCGGACTTGAACGATCTCAGCGACGAGCCCGAATCGACCTTCGAACTCTACGGCCCGGACTCGCGCCGGCCCGGGAGCTACGCCGCCAACTGCATCCTGGCCCGGCGTCTGGCGGAACGCGGCGTCCGCTTCATCCAGCTCTTCCATCCCGACTGGGATCACCACAGCCGCCTTCCCAGTTGGTGCACCGCGCGATGCCGCGACACCGACCAGCCCAGTGCCGCCCTCGTGAAGGACCTCAAGGACCGCGGCTTGCTGGAGGATACCTTGGTGATTTGGGGAGGCGAATTCGGCCGCGGAGTCGCCGGGCAAGGGAAATGGGATAGCCCGGAGGCCGGCCGCGACCACCACCCTCGCTGTTTCACCCTCTGGATGGCAGGGGGAGGCATCAAAGCGGGAACGACATTCGGCGCCACCGATGAATTCAGCTACAACGTGGCGGAGAATCCGGTTCACGTGCGCGATCTCCACGCCACCGCCCTGCATTTGTTAGGAATGGATCACGAACGGTTCACCTACCGGTTCCAGGGATTGGACTTCCGGCTCACCGGCGTGGAAACTTCCCGGGTCGTTCACAAGATCCTCAGTTGAGATCGCGGGCCCGACCGCAGGCGCCCAAGGACTCACCGCACCAGGCTCCCGGCGACGCTTCGGCTTTCTTGGCCGATCTCAGTTCGGCCAGAGATCATCGGTTTTCGGGTTTACAGCACGCCCATTCGGGAAATACTGGAGAGTCTGGACCCGCATGTCTTCACTGCCCAGAGTCTTGATCTTCACCAAAACTCTCTTCACCAGGAGCGTCCTGTTGGTGTGCTTGCTCAGCCTCGGCGAGGGCCCCTGGGCCGGACTGCAGTTTGTTGCCTGGTCGAAAATGATCTGGGAACGCTCCTCGGAGATGGGCTGGCTCGAGGCGGTGGCGGACGTGGCAAGCGGAAACCGGCCGTGCGAGATCTGCCGCCTGGTCGAATCGCGACAGGACCGGGACGAGGAAAACCTCGCCTGCCTTCAAGGGGACCAACGCCAACCCCTGGCATTGGCGCCCCAGCTCAGGGTGCGACCCGCGTTGATGGTCGGTCTGCCAAGATACTTTTTCCCATTCTGCCAGGAACAGCGGCGATTCGATCGTCCCCCACATCCGCCTCCTCAATTCGTTTAGCCCGCGCCTTCTCACGGCACCTCTGCCCGGCGTCATCACTTTTTCTCTCCGCAGCGCGGCACGGAATCGAAACCCGAAGCGTGAGCGAGAGGGTGAACCGCAGAGTTCGGCGCGGCCGCGCGGGACGCGCGGGACGCGCGGATCTCCGTCATCCGCTGACCGTTATTAGACACCAGCGACCCCGCGCCGAGAGCACCTAACCTCGCCTCGTGAAAACGGTCCTTCGCCTCCATCGGGAGAGGAATTCGTTGGGGACGACCACGGCTCGTCAAACGGCCCGCGGCTTGCGCCGGCGACACACACAAACACGACAGGCCCCAGCAGCGACGGCTTTCGCTTGCTTGCCTGAAAGACGCTCAACTCCATGGATTCCTTCGGCGAGACGCCAGGCATCCTTTTTATTATTCTAACATACTTCTATTGCGGTGAACGAACTCGGTTTGTTCACCAAGTCCGGTCACTTCCAAATTATCTTCCAATGAAAACATTTCAACGTTACTTTTTGACAGCACTATCACTCTGCCTAACGATCGGCGCACCCGCTCTCCGAGCAAGCCTCGCCGCCACCACCACCACACCCGACTACTCTCTCGAAAACGCCCAAGCCATCGATCTCTGGAGATCGGGCCGCCCGGATGGTCATGCGCCCATCGGCGTGATGGCCGACCACAGCCACGCCAAGGGGGAGTGGATGCTCTCCTACCGCTACATGTACATGCCCATGGAGCAAAACGTCGATGGGAATTCCCAGATCGGCGATCGCGAGATCATCTCTCCCGCGGGCGAAGGGTATCTCGTGGTTCCCCAGTGGATGGACATGGAGATGCACATGTTTGGCGTGATGCAGGCCCCGACCGATCGTCTCACACTCATGCTAATGATGCCCTACGTCACCAAGGAGATGGGGCATCTCCGTCGCGACGGTCGAGAGTTCGTCACCCGCTCCGAGGGCTGGGGAGACTTAAAACTCACCGGGATCTTCGAGCTTTACCACGGTCCCGGCCAGGCTCTCCTCGTGAACCTCGGCATCAGCGCTCCCACCGGATCGATCGAAGAGAAAGACGTGATTCCCGGTCCGGGAAACACCCGTCTGCCCTACCCCATGCAAATCGGCTCCGGCACCTGGGATCTCCACCCCGGCATCACCTATCTGGGGCAGAACGCCGATTGGTCCTGGGGCGGACAGCTTTCCGGCATCCTCCGTTTGGGCGAGAACGATGAAGGTTACCGTCTCGGCCATGCCGGCGAGCTGACCTTCTGGGGCGCCCGACGCTGGACCGATACGTTCAGCACTTCGCTCAGACTCACGGGCAAGACCTGGGGCGATATCGACGGCAGGGACGAAGACCTGGTGATTCCGCCGGCCGCCGTGCCCACCGCGGATCCAAATCGGCGTGGAGGCTCTCAAATCGATGTGGCGCTGGGTCTCAACGTCTACCTCCGACCGGGAATTCTGAAAGGACATCGATTGGCGATCGAGGCGGGCGTTCCGGTCTATCACGATCTCGACGGCCCCCAACTGGCCACGGAGCTCCAACTGACGCTCGGCTGGCAGTGGGCATTCTGATCGCAGCAGCCACGAACAATTGCGCTTGTTGGAACGGACATGACCTGCCAGTCGAGCACCGAGCCTTCCCCTTGCTCGGCCTTGAACGGTGACCACCGCGCGCGCCGCGGCGCGCGCGGAACCGGTCTCCGCCAACATACAATCAGATCTGGACAAGAGCCGCGTGGCTTCCCTAGCGTGAATGTGGGAAAGTGAAACCTTTCCTATCACCTCCCTGACCATGAAATATCAAAGCATCCTCGTCGGCATCGATTTTTCCAAAGCAAGCGTGCGCGCTCTCAAGGAGGCCATCCGGCTCGGTTCCTATGACGCCACGCCCATCCACCTTCTCCACGTGGTGGATCAGCGAATCATCGAGAATCTTGAAGACCAGGTGGTCGTGGATGAAGATCGCACCCTCTCCGATTCCAAGCGGCGCCTGGAAGACTTTGCCGCGGAACATGCCGGCGACTACCCGCACCTCACCACGGAGACCGTGCTGGATCATCCCTTCCGCAGCTTCATCAAGGTCAGCAAGGAGCGGAAAGCGGATTTCCTCGTGCTCGGTAGCCGGGGCACCAGCGATGATCCGCACCGCCTGGGCGTGGTGGCCTCCAAATGCCTGCGCAAGGCAGCCACACCCCTGCTCATCGTGGATCCGGCACAGGGCGAGTCCATCAAGAAAGTGGTCTGTGCCGTCGACTACTCAGAAACCAGCAAGCGTGCGATCGAACACGCCATTCACATCGCCAATTTGGAACAGGCGGATCTTGAGTTTCTCCATGTTTACATCCCGCCCTCGAGCTTCCAGAATCCCGAGAGCGGCGTCATGCTCATGGGCTTCGAGGGCATCGCGGACTATCCCAACATCACGAAGAACAACCTTGAGCAGTTCGTGGAGCCCTTCCGAAACACGATCAAGGACTCTTCCGTGAACTGCGCCGTGGTCGACCACATGAGCGTGGGCCGCGGGATCATCAATCACCTCAAGGACCGTGGGGGCGATCTCCTGGTCCTGGGCACCCACGGGCGCACCGGATGGCGCACCTTGCTTCTCGGGACCACCGCCGAGCACGTCTTCCACAAGATCCCCTGTTCCACACTTGCGGTGAAGCCTTCTGACTTTACCTTCGAAGCGGACTAGTTTCTACCCACGCTTCATGATTGTCATTATTACCGATTTAAAACACTTTCGCGGATTTCACGTGGTCGCCAACGAACGCGACCATCTCAATCCCAAACCCATTCTCAAGGAGATCGACCTCCCGCCTCTCCTGGAAGGCCCCAAGCACATCAAGGACACCGTCTCGGATCAAGCGGGCCGTTTTCGCTCGGACGGCAATCCCGGCATGGCCATCGGTGAGGCGCACGGGCTCGAACAGGAACAAGAACGCCGCAACATTTCCCGCGTGGCACAGTCGATCGAAGCGCTCCTGCACAAGGAAGGCGTGACCCACTGGTCGCTCGCCGCTCCCCAAACCATCAACGCTCGCCTTCTCGAAGACCTCGAGCCCAACCGGCGAAACCAGCTCAAGGAAAACCTACCCACGAACCTCTGCAAACAACCGATCCTGGAAATCCAAAAGAGGTTTCAACTCGAGTTACCGGAGGAATAAGCCGATCGTCTCGAGAGGCACTCCCCACCGCCCGCTTCAAGGCGGCGTCGCGGCAGGCCAACGCGGCTCGATTCCCTCGACTCGAACCAGCCCCTAAAGGCAATGCCTTTAGGGAAAGATCCAAAATATTTTAGATAAATGTTGCATTTTACCATAATAGTTATAATTGGGGTGGATGCCTCACTCCCATCCCAATCAAGTTAGCGGTTTCCTTGGTCAGTTCGAACATCTTTTCGGATTCGTTCGCGATCGCTTCGAACGCTTGCAGAACCCAGGCCGCGGCCCCAACCCCAAGCTGCCGGCCTGGGATCTTCTCGCCTCCCTGGTCTATCACGTGATCAGTGATGCTGGCCATTTCTCGGCCCATGTGTTCCAGTTGTTCGAGGTGGTGATCAAGGATAGTTCGCTCTCGGAACGGCGCCAGAGGATGGGGCTTGAGCCATTCGCTTGGCTCATGAAGCAGGTGTTAAAGCCCCTCGCCGATGGACGCGTACACAAGGGATGTTTCTACAAGGGGCTGCGCCTGTGCTGGATCGATGGCTCGAAATGGAGCGTCACGAACACGCCGCAGGTTCTGGCTGCCATGAGCAAGGCGGCCTCCAGGAGAATGACCGCCGCCTTTGCGAAAATAGAGATGTGCGCGCTCGTGGAACTTGGCATCCACAACCCGTTGGCGGCGACGGTCGGCCTGAAAGGAGAAGGCGAATGGACCCTGGCCAAAGAACTTCTCGGGAGTCTGCCGAAGAGGAGTCTGCTGATTGTCGACCGGCTTTACGGTTGGGGGAAGTATCTCGACGAACTCGTGAAATCATGCCGGGCGGCACATAGTGAATTGTTGGTGAAGGCACGCGGCAGCAACAAGAGCCATAAGACTGAAAGGCTCTCCGATGGAAGCGCGCTGGTCAGCATCAGGGTGCCCAGAAAGAAGGCTGATGGGCCGCGGGAGAATCAAGGGGAGATCCGTATCCGTGAGATTCGAGGCCGGATCAGGAAGCCGGGGGCACGACAGTGGAGCGAGGTGAGGCTATGGACGACGCTTATTGATGAGCAGGAGTATCCGGCGCAGGAATTGCTGGAGCTCTATGCCCTGCGCTGGGAACACGAGATATTCTACAAGGAACTCAAGCTCCACATGCGCGGGAATGACGTTCTTCATAGCCACACGCCAGAAACAGCGGCCCAGGAGGTGGCGGCATTGCTCATGGCCTGCTCGATCATCGCGCAGGAGCGATGCGAAGCCGCGAAAAGCGGCAACATCCAGCCGTTGAGCATCAGTTTCCTGAAGACGCTCGACAAAATGAATTCACTATGGGCAGTGTTCGAAGTGTCCGAGGGACTGCTGACCGAAGAGACAAAACAGGAGATGGTAGCGCGAGTCAGAGAATTGATCGTTCGGGAGGCAATGCCGAAAAGACGACAAAGGAGTTGCCCGCGCAAAGTCCGCCAACCGGTGACGAGTTGGCCTAGGCTAACAGAAAACGACTCTCGTGAGGGCGAGTTCCTGCTGGAGATTGTTAGCTTTCCCTAAAGGCATTGCCCCTAAAGGCAATGCCTTTAGGGAAAGATCCAAAATATTTTAGATAAATGTTGCATTTTACCATAATAGTTATAATTGGGGTGGATGCCTCACTCCCATCCCAATCAAGTTAGCGGTTTCCTTGGTCAGTTCGAACATCTTTTCGGATTCGTTCGCGATCGCTTCGAACGCTTGCAGAACCCAGGCCGCGGCCCCAACCCCAAGCTGCCGGCCTGGGATCTTCTCGCCTCCCTGGTCTATCACGTGATCCAGCGATTCCGTAAGATAGGCGGCTGAGGCGGCTCAAGCCCTGTATTTTTGGGTAATTCGGATCGGCGGCGCCCATTTTTGACCCCATGGCAAATTCGCATTCGTTATTTCATCTTTTTTAAGCTTGTTTCTGTAATAGTCTTATATTACAGTGCGCCGAACGAGCCGACCTTCATGCCAAGCAGAAACTCCCTGCCCCCCACCGAACGCCAGATTCGCAGCCGCCTCCGCCAGCTCCTCGACCAGGCCGAAGGCTTCCTTCACGGCTCGCCCATCGAACTCTCTCGTAAATGCGGCAAGCCCACTTGCCGTTGCGCTTCCGACGACTCCTTGCGCCATCGCTCCTTGGCCATCGGTCAGACTCGCAAGGGCAAGACCACCATGCTGCACGTCCCCAGACCGTTGGAAGCTCAGGCGAGACGCTGGATCGATGATTTCCAGAAGGCGAATGCTCTGCTGGAAGCCCTCGACGAGCAGGGGCGCCTCCGACTCGAGGAGGCAAAAACCAAGGCCAGAGCGGCGAGTAGCTCCGCCAAGAAGAAGGGCAAGACCGGTAAGAAATCAGCCGGCAAAGCCAAGTCCGGGCGCAATTCTCCACCAAAAAAGAAGCGACCATTCTCACGCGACTACTAACTTACTCGGACAAGATTTTCAGCCTCCGCCAACAGTGGAGGCTGCGGGTGCGTGACTCTCGTCCCAAACCACAGATTCCCACTCGAGTTTTCCCGGCAGCATTCTTCGCCATGTTCTGCTGCCGGTTACCAAGCTTCAACGAACTCGAGCAACACCGGAACAAGAGCAGCTGGACCCGTTGGCTCGGTAATCACCGTTTGCCCAGCGCCGACGAACTGGCGTATGTCTCCGAGCGCATCGAGCCTGACAGTGTGCGAGGGTGTCTCGGACACATTTACTTCTGCCTCAAACGCAACAAAATCCTTGCCCCACAGCGCGGTTGGATGCTTGCCGCCGTCGATGGTCACGAAACTCACTGTAGCTACAAACGTTGTTGTCCAAAGTGTCTCCAACGCCGGATCGCCGTCGGAGACGAGGTCAAAACACAGTTCTACCACCGCTTGGTCGCGTTTCAGATTATCTGTGAGGATTTTCAATTGCTTCTCGACGTGGAAATGCTTGAGCCTGGTGAAGACGGAGATCCTGGAGACGACGAAGTCGCTGCGGCTATACGGCTGATAACTCGCGTCCTTAAGGACCACCCACGCTGCTTTGACGTGCTCACTGCCGATGCGCTCTACCTGCGTCCCTCCGTGATCAATCTTCTTGAAGACCACGGCAAATACCTTGTTGCCGTACTCAAGGATAATCAGCCTGAGCTATTGTCCGAAGCCCGCACGCTCCTGCCCCTTGAGGAGCAAGAGCCAGAATCATTTGAGACTCCGGCTGCACCGGGCAAGCCCGCGCGGCACGTTCATTTACAAGAGGCTGAGGGCTTCTGCACTGAATCCATTCACACTCCTCTTCGCGTTGTTCATTCCCATGAGACTGGCATCCGTCGCGAGCGCGTCGCTGGGGATTGGGTCGAGACTCCCATCGATAGCCACTGGTGGTGGGCGACGACCATGCCCCGCTCAATGGCCGATGCCAAGACCATCTTCCATTTCGGGCACGACCGTTGGAAGGTCGAAAACGAAGGCTTTAACGAACTCTGCTCCCGCTGGCATTCCGGTCATTGCTATCATCATCATCCCAATTCCATTCTCGTTCTGTGGCTGATCATGTTCATGGCCCACGCCGTGTTCCACTGCTTCCACAAGCGCAACTTGAAGCCAGAGATACGCCGTGGACACACGGCCATCTATTTTGCCCGTCAAATCGCCGCCTCCATGCAAGAGGATCGATGGTGGCCGCCACCGGCTCCGGGCTGAGGAACGCCCGCCCTGCGCTCTCGGTAACCTTGGGTTCGCGTCCGCCATCGGAGCGGTCTGGCTCCCTGTTGCCTATTGCCGACAGGGGGATCCATTTCGCGGCTCGAGCCCTCCGAAATTCGCCCGAGAACCGCCACACGGAACTGTTCGCCCTCCTAGCGCCAGCTTCAACACGCTCAACACCCACCAATTCAGGCCATTACGACTCTTTCCGACGCCGTCTTACGGAATCGCTGCACGTGATCAGTGATGCTGGCCATTTCTCGGCCCATGTGTTCCAGTTGTTCGAGGTGGTGATCAAGGATAGTTCGCTCTCGGAACGGCGCCAGAGGATGGGGCTTGAGCCATTCGCTTGGCTCATGAAGCAGGTGTTAAAGCCCCTCGCCGATGGACGCGTACACAAGGGATGTTTCTACAAGGGGCTGCGCCTGTGCGGGATCGATGGCTCGAAATGGAGCGTCACGAACACGCCGCAGGTTCTGGCTGCCATGAGCAAGGCGGCCTCCAGGAGAATGACCGCCGCCTTTGCGAAAATAGAGATGTGCGCGCTCGTGGAACTTGGCATCCACAACCCGTTGGCGGCGACGGTCGGCCTGAAAGGAGAAGGCGAATGGACCCTGGCCAAAGAACTTCTCGGGAGTCTGCCGAAGAGGAGTCTGCTGATTGTCGACCGGCTTTACGGTTGGGGGAAGTATCTCGACGAACTCGTGAAATCATGCCGGGCGGCACATAGTGAATTGTTGGTGAAGGCACGCGGCAGCAACAAGAGCCATAAGACTGAAAGGCTCTCCGATGGAAGCGCGCTGGTCAGCATCAGGGTGCCCAGAAAGAAGGCTGATGGGCCGCGGGAGAATCAAGGGGAGATCCGTATCCGTGAGATTCGAGGCCGGATCAGGAAGCCGGGGGCACGACAGTGGAGCGAGGTGAGGCTATGGACGACGCTTATTGATGAGCAGGAGTATCCGGCGCAGGAATTGCTGGAGCTCTATGCCCTGCGCTGGGAACACGAGATATTCTACAAGGAACTCAAGCTCCACATGCGCGGGAATGACGTTCTTCATAGCCATACGCCAGAAACAGCGGCCCAGGAGGTGGCGGCATTGCTCATGGCCTGCTCGATCATCGCGCAGGAGCGATGCGAAGCCGCGAAAAGCGGCAACATCCAGCCGTTGAGCATCAGTTTCCTGAAGACGCTCGACAAAATGAATTCACTATGGGCAGTGTTCGAAGTGTCCGAGGGACTGCTGACCGAAGAGACAAAACAGGAGATGGTAGCGCGAGTCAGAGAATTGATCGTTCGGGAGGCAATACCGAAAAGACGACAAAGGAGTTGCCCGCGCAAAGTCCGCCAACCGGTGACGAGTTGGCCTAGGCTAACAGAAAACGACTCTCGTGAGGGCGAGTTCCTGCTGGAGATTGTTAGCTTTCTCTAAAGGCATTGCCCCTAAAGGTAGTCGTCCACGTCCACCTCGTAGTCCTTGATCTCGAGCCTCCCCTCACGACCCTCCGGCCAGTAAGCGCCCGTTTCGATCCATTCGAGGAAAGCGGCCAATTGGTTTTGCCGAAGCCCCCAACCATCCCCAACCATCCCCAGGCATCACCCGAGGATGATCCGCCGGCTGAAAAAGCGCTCGCCAAATCCGGCTCTGCTCCGGGTCCCCGGGAACGAGAAAGGCCCCTCGCGCATCCCCACGAAAGACGCTCTCACGATCTTGCAGGTTTCAAGCCGCCGTTCACCGCGTAGGCATGGTGGCAGTGAAGGCAGCGGTGCTCCAACACCCGTCTCACGGTTTCCTGGAAACGTTCCAGACTCCGCTTTTCGGACACCGTCAAATCGGCCTTGGCAACCGGTCCCGGAGGGGTCCGGCAAGCCGCCAATGCTAGCACTCCCAAGAGCACTGCCATCCATGGGCACTTCGTCATCATGCGACACTCTATCCAAAACACGAGAATTTGCCAAGTAAGGGTTCGCGCCCGGCTCTTCCCGGCCACAACGAATTTTCCTTCCACCCCGCCAAAGGGACAACCACCGCAAGATATGCACCGCCATTGCCGAGCCTCACCGGAAGGTTTAGACTACACCCTCGCTGCTCGGCTGAAAGACTCGGCGTGGCGAAGACTCGCGGCCGCGCAGGGTATCTCTTGGCCAAGCCGCCGCTTCCCGCCTATATTGGATTCACCGCACCCGACCTCTTCTCACCATGCTCTGCTCAAGCTCGAAACCATCATCAAACCGCTGGCCCTCGACGAGGTGATCGATGAACTCTTGAAGGTCGGCGTGCACAGTCTCTCCTACTCCGATCTCACATCTGACTGATAAATCAGCTCAGTTTTCTTGCCCAAAGTGTTAGTTTATGTTACGTTATATGCCGCCTGCCCTTAAGGTCTTGTGTGAAAAAGAAACGCAAAAAGACAGGCGGCAAATCCGGCCGAAAAAGCGCTTCTCGGAGCTATCAACCGATCTCTCAGGCCCTGAGCGACCCCAGAGTCTACCCCAGCGTTTCATAAAATGGCCAGTCAGGCCATCCTCGTGAGTGGGAAGTTCTCAGACCGGTTTCTCTTTGCCTGGCGTGTCTGTCTGACTGCGTAATAGAGCGATCTTCGCCTTGGATAGTTCAATGCTCAGATCGATCAGTTCGGTGGTCAGTTTCTTGAATTTCTTGTACTCCTCTGTTTCTTTTCGTAGTCCCTTCACGTGATCTGGCCAGACGTGTTCAGTCCGGCTCCTCATCTCATGCGTGTAGCTCAGTTGGTAATACACGCCGCGCTGGCGTTGTCGATCTCGGTATTGCTTGCTGATGCTCCCAGGCCGCATTGGCCCGATTGCAGCTAACTTTGCCGCAAGTTTCTGGACTCTTTTTTCAGTGATCTGATCTTTTTCATGGTCATTAGCTTATATATGCGAATGTCTAGGAAAATCAAATCATTTGTTATGGATCTCTGGATTTCTTGGTGGAATATCGTCTGTCTTCTGCGACCCGCTTTCTCGAGAGCCCGCACCTTTCTCTGGTTTCTGCTCGTCTTGGCCGCTTTCTCCGTGCGCAATGACCTCCTCGGGGTTTCCAGTTTCGTCCGCGCTCTCGGTTTGTCAGAACACTTCTATGAGCACTTACTCCATTTCTTCCACAGCAATGCCGTGAAGACGGACCGGCTTGCAGAACTTTGGTTCGCCATCGTGATCAAGCACTTCCCTGTCTACAAGATCGGTTGTCGCCCCGTCCTGGTTCTCGACGGCATCAAGGAAGTCCAAGGAGGGCCGCAAGATGCCTGCGGTGAAGTATCTGCATCAACAGTCCGAGTCCAATTCCAAGCCTCACTTCATCATGAGCCATTCCTTTCAGGCCTTCGGCGTGCTCTGTCAGGTTGGCGGATACTTCTTCTGCGTTCCGGTCTGTGCACGCATTCACGAAGGTATCGTCACTTCAAACCGCGACAGGAGAACCTTGATCGACAAGGCCAACGAGATGCTCGCATCCGTCTGTAGAGGTCAGGAGTTCGTCTTGCTGGCCGACGCCTACTACGCCAACGGAAAGGTGATCCAGAGCACCAAGGGGCGTTCCGGTGTGCTGGTCACGAGGGTTCGACGCACGACAACCGGCTTTCGGCCTGCGGCAGTGCCACGCAAACGCGGACGACCGAAAAAGTATGGCGCTGCGGTGAAGCTCCAGAATGTCTTTGGAACGGGCGGCTCCAGTTCAGTTCCCAGTCCCGTATATGGGGAGAGAAACATCTCTGTCCGGTTCAAGTCGGTGGATCTGTTGTGGAAGCCCGCCGGGGCGATGATCCGCTTCGTTCTCGTCGATCATCCCACGAGAGGGCGGATCATCCTCTTGTCTACCGACCTCACCATGGAAGCTCAGGAGATCATCTTGCTCTACAGTTTGCGTTTCAAGATCGAAGTCGCTTTCAAGCAAGCGGTGCATTCGGTCGGCTCATTCGGATACCATTTCTGGATGGCCGCTATGCGACCGCTCAAGCGTCGCAATGGTAACCAATACCTCCACCGGACTACCGAGAAATATCGCAGACAGGTGCAGAGAAAGATGCACGCATATCATGTGTTTGTGCAGACCGGCATGATCGCTCAGGGCATGTTACAGTACCTTGCCATGACATGTGACGGTCTGGTCTGGAAACACTTTGGAACCTGGATCCGAACCATCCGCCCAGACGTGCTGCCTTCGGAAATGATTGTCTCAGCCGCCTTGAAAAACACGCTGCCTGGATTTTTGCACCACGGCGGAAAAGGTTCAGCGTTCCGAAAATTCATCCTTGATAAAATAGACTTCACTCGCTCCGAAGGTTCACGCTTCGCCGCATGATGATCCAGTTACAGAACTTCTCACTCGCGAGGTGTCTGTCTGACTGCGTAATAGAGCGATCTTCGCCTTGGATAGTTCAATGCTCAGATCGATCAGTTCGGTGGTCAGTTTCTTGAATTTCTTGTACTCCTCTGTTTCTTTTCGTAGTCCCTTCACGTGGTCTGGCCAGACGTGTTCAGTCCGGCTCCTCATCTCATGCGTGTAGCTCAGTTGGTAATACACGCCGCGCTGGCGTTGTCGATCTCGGTATTGCTTGCTGATGCTCCCAGGCCGCATTGGCCCGATTGCAGCTAACTTTGCCGCAAGTTTCTGGACTCTTTTTTCAGTGATCTGATCTTTTTCATGGTCATTAGCTTATATATGCGAATGTCTAGGAAAATCAAATCATTTGTTATGGATCTCTGGATTTCTTGGTGGAATATCGTCTGTCTTCTGCGACCCGCTTTCTCGAGAGCCCGCACCTTTCTCTGGTTTCTGCTCGTCTTGGCCGCTTTCTCCGTGCGCAATGACCTCCTCGGGGTTTCCAGTTTCGTCCGCGCTCTCGGTTTATCAGAACACTTCTATGAGCACTTACTCCATTTCTTCCACAGCAATGCCGTGAAGACGGACCGGCTTGCAGAACTTTGGTTCGCCATCGTGATCAAGCACTTCCCTGTCTACAAGATCGGTTGTCGCCCCGTCCTGGTTCTCGACGGCATCAAGAAGTCCAAGGAGGGCCGCAAGATGCCTGCGGTGAAGTATCTGCATCAACAGTCCGAGTCCAATTCCAAGCCTCACTTCATCATGAGCCATTCCTTTCAGGCCTTCGGCGTGCTCTGTCAGGTTGGCGGATACTTCTTCTGCGTTCCGGTCTGTGCACGCATTCACGAAGGTATCGTCACTTCAAACCGCGACAGGAGAACCTTGATCGACAAGGCCAACGAGATGCTCGCATCCGTCTGTAGAGGTCAGGAGTTCGTCTTGCTGGCCGACGCCTACTACGCCAACGGAAAGGTGATCCGGAGCACCAAGGGGCGTTCCGGTGTGCTGGTCACGAGGGTTCGACGCACGACAACCGGCTTTCGGCCTGCGGCAGTGCCACGCAAACGCAAACGCAAACGCGGACGACCGAAAAAGTATGGCGCTGCGGTGAAGCTCCAGAATGTCTTTGGAACGGGCGGCTTCAGTTCCGTTCCCAGTCCCGTATATGAGGAGAGAAACATCTCTGTCCGGTTCAAGTCGGTGGATCTGTTGTGGAAGCCCGCCGGGGCGATGGTCCGCTTCATTCTCGTCGATCATCCCACGAGAGGGCGGATCATCCTCTTGTCTACCGACCTCACCATGGAAGCTCAGGAGATCATCTTGCTCTACAGTTTGCGTTTCAAGATCGAAGTCGCTTTCAAGCAAGCGGTGCATTCGGTCGGCTCATTCGGATACCATTTCTGGATGGCCGCTATGCGACCGCTCAAGCGTCGCAATGGTAACCAATACCTCCACCGGACTACCGAGAAATATCGCAGACAGGTGCAGAGAAAGATGCACGCATATCATGTGTTTGTGCAGACCGGCATGATCGCTCAGGGCATGTTACAGTACCTTGCCATGACATGTGACGGTCTGGTCTGGAAACACTTTGGAACCTGGATCCGAACCATCCGCCCAGACGTGCTGCCTTCGGAAATGATTGTCTCAGCCGCCTTGAAAAACACGCTGCCTGGATTTTTGCACCACGGCGGAAAAGGTTCAGCGTTCCGAAAATTCATCCTTGATAAAATAGACTTCACTCGCTCCGAAGGTTCACGCTTCGCCGCATGATGATCCAGTTACAGAACTTCTCACTCACGAGATCGTTAAATTCCCTTGGTCAAAGTGCCGGCCAAGCTCATTGCGCATGCGTTGGTTGTCGGAATCTTTGAGCGTCCGGTCCCGCAGGTAATGATCGAGTTCATAGATCTTTTTCAAGCTCTCTTCCTCGTATTGGTTTAAAGTCGACTCGCCGTTGTGGTACTGCTGCCAACGCCTCAGACACTGTCGGAGCGAATTCTTCAGTCCCTCGCAGAAACTTCGTGCCCGCCCTCGCTTCTTCTCCAGAACTTCAGAGAGATTCTTCACAATATGGCTCATGCATTTTTGCATGTCCATCTGCGAAAAATCGCTCCGCGTCGTAGCTCCGGAACCGATCGGTTCCAAGCACACACTCACAGGCCGCCGTAATGACTTCGGCCACTTCTTCGGCTCGGTGGCGTGATCGAATCTGAAAATACACCGCATTCTCCTGGCGGCTCACGAATCCCATCAGGCAACTCGTCTTGCCCCCCGTTCGCCATCCCGTATCATCCGTGTTGACGTGATCGGATTGCTGGATGGCTGCTTTGATTCGCTCCGCCTCTTGGCTGATCGCTCCATCGCCGTTTCCCAATTTCAGGGCGTCTTGTGTCAGGGCGCTCTGGCTGAGATCAATGCCGCAAATCTCGCGAACAATCGGAGGAACTTTGCGTAGAGTCACCCCGAAGTGATAGTGCAGAGCCAGTCCAAACGACCGAACCCTGGGACCCACACGGTGAGCGGTGGCCCCGTGTTGGTCGAGCGGCAAGTCCCGTGTTGGTCGAGCGGCAAGTCCCGTGTTGGTCGAGCGGCAAGTCCCGTGTTGGTCGAGCGGCAAGTCCCGTGTTGGTCGAGCGGCAAGTCCCGTGTTGGTCGAGCGGCAAGTCCCGGTGAGTTCCTCGCGCGCAGTAGCCACAACTGCATTCTTCGACTTCCACTTTCCAGATCGATATGTCTCGGGCAATCTTTTCCGGCACATCGACCGTGCTTGCCGTCTCCAGACGAGTTCCAAGCCTGCCTCCACATCGAGGACAATTTGACGACCGCCTCTTGGGCAATCGGGCTTCCATGCTTCGAACATTGTCATCCGGCCCAATCTCCGGTTCCTCCCGCCGCCGGAAGGACCCTTGGCCCGGCTTGCGTCCCGGTCTTTTCGGGTTGGCCTCGGGTTTTCCCTTCGAGAACGGAGCCGCCGATCTGTTCTGCTTGCGCTTCAACTCATCCAATTCCTCGCGAAGCTTGAGATTCTCCGCCTCCAACTGAGGCAAACCGTTCCCGTAGATCGCGGACGAGCCGGATCAGTTCTCTCGTGAGGAGCGATTCAAGAGAATCGGACGACATCAATGGTTAAGATGTATTAATTATCGAAGCTGTCAAGAGCTTGTTAGATGCGCTAATCAGTTACGTCGAAGCCTTGAGAGGATGAGGGAGATGAATCATTTCGTTTGCCTGTCGCGACTTCAGGAGGAGGGAATCAAACGCATCACGCTTGACTTGGACGGAAGCGTGCAGAGCACGAGTCGCCATGCGGAAGGGACGGCTGTGGGGTTTAACAAGAAGAAAAAAGGCGAGCGCAGTTATTATCCGCTGCTCGCGACGATCGCTCAAACCGGACAAATCTTCGACTTCCTTCATCGAAGTGGCAACGTCCATGACTCCAATGGAGCAGTGGAGTTCCTCCGTTCCTGCGTGGAGAAGATTCGCAAGGTGCTGCCTGATGTGCAGATCGAGTTGCGCGCCGACAGCGCGTTTTTCAGCGATCAGATGGTTTCAGAGGCAAAGACCCTGGGCCTGGAATATACGTTCTCGGTGCCTTTCGAGCGGCTCGTGGAACTCAAGGGCATCATCGAGAAGCGCCGTCGCTGGTCCCGAACCCGAGGAGGAGAGGGAAAAACTCATCACTTCGAAATCCGCTGGAAGCCAAAAAGTTGGGCGCGCAAAGCGCGCATTTTGTGCATTCGAACCATGAGGCGCACTCAGCGCAAAGGACCGCTCCAACTGGATCTTTTCGAACCAGTCGAGGAGAACTATGAATACGAGGCGATCATCACCAACAAGACAAACACGGCCGCTCATGTGGTGAAATTTCATGAAGGGCGTGGCTCTCAGGAGAAGATTTTTGGCGAAGCCAAGAGCCAGGCCCAGATGGACTATATTCCGGCCAAGCGACGTGCCGCCAACGAAGCTTTCCTTTTGGCCAGTATCCTCACCCACAATTTCACACGCGAAATGCAGATGCGAGCTACGGAGCAGTCACGCAAATCGTCCCCCAAAAGAGCTGCGGAGTGGATCTTTGAAGGACTCGGCACGATTCGCCGCAAAATCATCCAGCGTGCCGGACGTCTGACTCGCCCTCAAGGTCGACTCACATTGACACTCGGAGACAATCAGGCCGTCGAAGAAGAAATCGCCTACTACATGATGGCCTGACTGGCCATTTTATGAAACGCTGGGGTCCAGTGAGTACATCCTTTGGGCGTCTCCTCCAACGTCATCCGAATGATCTCACTTTCCTTGCTCTTCGGCAAAGCTTTGATACGTTCAAGCCGGGTCTTGTCCTTCTCGATTCCCGCCAGCCCCATCTCTGCGAACCTCTTTCGCTAGCGGCCCACCTGTGGTTCGTCCAATCCAAGTTCTTCCGCGATCCGCTTATTGGTCATCCCCTCGCTGGCGAGAAGCACGATCTTGGAACGAACTCTCAATTTCGGAGAAACGTTGGACGCCTTGCTGAAACGCAGGAGCTTGTTTCGCGGGCTTGCTTCAAGGTTGATCGGCACAGCAGTTTTCATTTCCATTAAACTAACACTCTCCGACTTGAGTGCAAGCTTAAAATGGATTATCTGTAGGGCGGACTACACTAGATTCGGTGCGCCGCGGTCAGCTCTCGCTTCATTCAGGTCACCAATCTCGAATCACGCGCCGACGCTGGTTCGACCGCCGAACTTCGTACGGTGCCTTGACTTCCTGACCCTCCAAACTCTCGAGAAGCGCACGCGCGGCGGCTTCGCTCAATTTCCCATCCGGTGTCAACTCGTAGGCACTCACTTCCTCCGAGCCTTCCTCTTCGGACCTCTCCTCGTTGGCGTCTGATTTTACTTCGCCCTCCTGACCTTCCTTCTCCCCCAGGCGCTCACTCTCCTGTCCCTGGCCCTCTTGTTGCTGGTCGGCTTCCTGTGACTGTTCCCCCTGCTCGCCGTCCTGACCTTCTTGCTGCTGCGGCTCGCCCTCCTGGCCTTGCTGCTGCTCTTGCTGCTCGCTCTCCTGGCCTTCCTGTTGCTGCTCTTGCTGCTCGCCCTCCTGCTGATTCTCTCCTTCCTGATCTTGCTCCCCCTCCTGTTCGTTCCCTTCTTGATCCTGCTGTTCTTCCTCCGAATTCTCCTGCTTCTCGTCCTCCTCCTGCTGTTGGTTCAAAGCCTCCAAATGCTTCCCCACAATCTCACGGTTGTGGCGGGCGTTGGTCGCCACCGATCCCCCGAGAGCCTCGGCCTCCCGGTAATGGCCAATCGCCTCTTCCCAGGTCGACTTCATTGTCTCCGGCCCATCGCTGGCTTGCCTGCCTAACTGAAACAGCGTGTTTCCCAAATTGTAGTAAGCTTTTCCGCTCAACTCCGCGTCCTCGGAGAGGATCGCTCGCCCGAGATGCTCGGCCGCCGTCTCGTAGTTCCCGGCCTTGTAGGCGGCCGTGCCCGCTCCGTACTCCAGTTTGTCGTGATGAAGGGCGGCGCCGCTCTCCAAACGCTTGCCGTAAATCTCATAAGCGGCCTGGTAATCCTTCTCCTCGTAGAGCGCCCCCGCCTCGTCGGCCCACGAGGACATGCCCATCCCGATCGCCATCGCCATCAGCACGGCGAGGGCTCGCCGTTTGGATACCGTCCCGAGATTTGCAAACATGTTCCCACCCTAATCTCGCTTCGGTGCCCCGCAACACGCCAGACCACTTTCAATTCCCGCTCGACGCCATCTCCGCTCCCGGCCAAACTGCCGCCATGTGCATCCCTTCACGCCCACTCAACATTCCCTCGCTCGCCCTGAGACTTCTCGCCACGCTGTTGCTCGCCGGTGCCGGAACCTTGCTGTTCGCTGCGGACACCGACTCAGATGAGCCCATATCGCTCTTCGATGGGAAAACGTTCGCCGGTTGGGAAGGAGACACCAAGAAGATGTTTCGCATCGAGGATGGCGCCATCGTCGGCGGAACCCTGAAGGAACCCATTCCCCACAACGCCTTTCTCACCACCAAACACTCTTACCAAGACTTTGTGCTGCGCCTCAAATTCAAGCTGCTCGGGGAAGACCCGAATGCCGGTGTCCAAATTCGCTCGGAAAGAATTCCCGATCACCACGAGATGATTGGGTATCAGGCGGACATGGGCCAGAACTACTGGGGCTGCCTCTACGACGAATCCCGCCGCCGCACCATCCTCGCGCAGGCCGATCCGGAACTGATCCAGCGGATCGTCAGGCCGGATGACTGGAACACCTACGAGATCCGCTGCGAGGGCAAACGGATTCAGTTGAAACTGAACGGCGAAGTCACCGTCGACTACACCGAGCCCGACGACATCATCAAGCAGGAAGGCCTGATCGGCCTGCAGATTCACAGCGGCAAGCCGAGCGAGGCCTGGTACAAGGATATCACGATTGAGGTTCTCGGCAGCGAGGAATCGGATTGAGGGCGGGGGCAGGGTCGGCCGTCATCACGATCAATCGCCATTTTGTCAGCCGGAGGAGATCCCTCGCGAAGCGACCCGACCGGGATGGTGCGTACCTCTCGATGACGCTCTGAATCATCACCGTTCTCAGCCAGTTCCAGAAACCGCTTCCCAGTATCCCGGCCATCGCACCGCTCAAACGGTCTGCGACTTCCAGCGCCCCTTTGCGAAGACGGCCGCTGCCATCACTGCCAGGAGGACATCGGCCATCACCACCGCCCAAAACACGCCGCCCGATCCCCAGGATCGCTCCACCGCCAGCCACCAAGCCAGCGGGATCTGAAACAACCAGAAAGCGATGAGATTGAGCCAGGTGGGCGTCATGGTGTCGCCCGCACCGTTGAATGCCTGAGCCAGGACCATTCCCCAGCCATAGAAGATGTAGCCGTAGCCGAAAACCTGCAGGCATCGGACACCCACCGCCAGAACTTCCGGCTCGCCGGTGAAGAAGCCCACGAATACCCGCCCGAAACAGAGGAAAGCCACCATGATCCCCGCCAGGAAAAGCATGTTGTAGAGTCCGGTGACCCAGACCGCCTTCTCCGCCCGGTCTGGCATCCTGGCGCCAAGATGCTGTCCCACAAGCGTGGTGGCCGCGTTGGCGAGTCCCCAACTCGGCAGAATCGTGAAGACAACGATTCGGATGGCGATCGTGTAACCGGCCAAGGCAGCGCTCCCAAAGGTGGCCATCAGTCGCATGAGGGCGACCCAGCTCGTGGTGGCAATCAGCATCTGAGCGATCCCTCCGACAGACGTTCTGACCAAACCTTTCATCACCGGAAAATCCGGTTGCAGGGCGTTTCCCCGCAATGTCAAGCGACTCGTCCCGCGGCTCAAATGGTGAAATTGATAGAAAACTGCCACTCCCCGCCCGAACACCGTCGCCACGGCGGCCCCGGTCAATCCCATCTCCGGAAACAGCCCCCAACCAAAGATCAAGCAGGGATCGAGCACGAGATTGATGCCGTTGCCCAACCAGAGAGCCCGCATCGCCAGAGCCGGGTCACCCGCTCCGCGAAAGATGGCGTTGTTGAGAAAGAGGAGCAGAAAGATGACGTTGGACGAGAGAACAATGCGGGCGTAGCCCGTTCCCAGCGCCACCACCTCCGGCTCGGCACCCATCAAGCCGAGAATGCGGGGGGCCGCGATCCAGCACAGCACGCCGCTGAGGACACCGATCAACACACCGACGTAAATGGCCTCGCCACCGTGGCGGTGGCGGCGATCGATAAGCCAATGGCCACCGAATAATAAAGCGTTAGTACAGATTCTGTGAGGCCCACGGCGGCGATGGCCGCGCTGCCCAAGCGGGACACCCAAAAGATGTCGCAAATGGCGAAAAGCGATTCCATCATGGTCTCGAGCACCATGGGAATGGCCAACAGGACAATCGCCCGACTCAAGGGCCCCGAAGTGTAATCGTGAGGCTTTCCGACGAGGGCCTCCCGGACCGTCGACCACCAGCCTTCTGAGGGCGAGTCGGCTCTATCCGGCACTGGAGGATCGTCGACGCTCATGGGAAGTGCGGCCACTATGGTCGCAACCACGCCCGGGGCAAGCCCCGTTCGACGACGAAAGATCCCACGCGGACAAGCCTGGAGGGTCGCGCATTGTCCCGACTGGGATCCTGCCAATTTGGCCATGTCGGATCGCATCGCAAGCAGCGGAGTTCTCCGGGATGTGATCATTGGTGTCAGAGATGCCAGGCTCCAACTCCGGCGCTGCGTGGTGCATCTTCTGCGCCTCGGCCGCCTTCAACTCGGTCTCCATGTCCCTCACAAAATCCGCGTGGTCTTCCAAAAGTTGGCGGTCTTCCTTGCTCACCACGTCCCGCAAGCGTCTCAAGTCCGAACGCAGATCATCGAGCACGCTTCCCAGATGTTCACGGTCCCTGACCTGGCCATAGAGCTTTTCGAACATCTGATAGGGATCGTCGATGGAGGCCACGGGCTTGTTCGGGCCCGAATACACCATGCGAGTCCAGGGGTCCGCCCGGTCGGGCACACCGACCCCGAATTCCAGCGAGCCGAAACGAGTCCGGCTCTCTTCGCGGCTCTGGAAAAAATCCTTCAGCTCCTGGTCGATGGAAATCCCGCTGCTCCAGCCGGCTGGCGTGTGCGAGCCACCCTGGATGTTTCCTGGAAAAAGTTCCTTGCCGGTGAGCAAACATCTCATTCCACGCATGTGACTGTCCCCGTTTCCGCGGACCTTGTTGGCCAAGCCATGGAGCACCAGCATCCGCTCGCGATGCGCTTCCAGCGGTTTGAGAATCGCCTTCAACTCGAAGTCTCGTCCCTCATCATCCGGCCAAAAGGCCTTGGGTATGGTGCCGTTGGGACTGATCATGATGACCACCCGCTGCTTTCTCATGGCCCGGCTCGCCGCGACCGGTGACGCCGCCTCGGCACGGAGACTTGGCAGTCCGGCGAAGAAAGGCAAGGAGGCGGCGGAGAGTCCCAAATCGCGGACAAAGGCCCGGCGGTTAGATCTTTTGGTCGTCGTCATCATTGGTACTCACATCTGACCGATAATTCGAGGGCTTTACGCTAGTCTATTCCGAGGGCTTCAGCGCATTGATCAGATTCAAGTGATCCGGGATCCATATGGAGGGCTCGATTCAGGAAATCTTCCACTTCGCTGTCGATGGCTTCGAGAATGCGGTCGAGAGTTTCTTTCCCAAACGTATCGGCTAGGGCGTCCAGGGCGCCCTCGATGAGGCTGCGAAACAATTGCCAAAGCAATCCCGCGAAGCACAGCACTCCAAGATGCCCAGTTTGCCGGTCCCGCACCTCCCCGTAGCTCGAGCGACCACTCCGAAGCATGGCCTCGAAAATCAGAGCGTATCGCATCGCAGCCAGATGCACCGAGGCATAGGCATACTGATAGGCGCCACTCTGTTCGGCGAGCAGGCCAAAATTCTGTTTCGCCTCTTTAAAGTCAATGCCTTTAGGGAAAGCTAACAATCTCCAGCAGGAACTCGCCCTCACGAGAGTCGTTTTCTGTTAGCCTAGGCCAACTCGTCACCGGTTGGCGGACTTTGCGCGGGCAACTCCTTTGTCGTCTTTTCGGTATTGCCTCCCGAACGATCAATTCTCTGACTCGCGCTACCATCTCCTGTTTTGTCTCTTCGGTCAGCAGTCCCTCGGACACTTCGAACACTGCCCATAGTGAATTCATTTTGTCGAGCGTCTTCAGGAAACTGATGCTCAACGGCTGGATGTTGCCGCTTTTCGCGGCTTCGCATCGCTCCTGCGCGATGATCGAGCAGGCCATGAGCAATGCCGCCACCTCCTGGGCCGCTGTTTCTGGCGTATGGCTATGAAGAACGTCATTCCCGCGCATGTGGAGCTTGAGTTCCTTGTAGAATATCTCGTGTTCCCAGCGCAGGGCATAGAGCTCCAGCAATTCCTGCGCCGGATACTCCTGCTCATCAATAAGCGTCGTCCATAGCCTCTCCTCGCTCCACTGTCGTGCCCCCGGCTTCCTGATCCGGCCTCGAATCTCACGGATACGGATCTCCCCTTGATTCTCCCGCGGCCCATCAGCCTTCTTTCTGGGCACCCTGATGTGACCAGCGCGCTTCCATCGGAGAGCCTTTCAGTCTTATGGCTCTTGTTGCTGCCGCGTGCCTTCACCAACAATTCACTATGTGCCGCCCGGCATGATTTCACGAGTTCGTCGAGATACTTCCCCCAACCGTAAAGCCGGTCGACAATCAGCAGACTCCTCTTCGGCAGACTCCCGAGAAGTTCTTTGGCCAGGGTCCATTCGCCTTCTCCTTTCAGGCCGACCGTCGCCGCCAACGGGTTGTGGATGCCAAGTTCCACGAGCGCGCACATCTCTATTTTCGCAAAGGCGGCGGTCATTCTCCTGGAGGCCGCCTTGCTCATGGCAGCCAGAACCTGCGGCGTGTTCGTGACGCTCCATTTCGAGCCATCGATCCCGCACAGGCGCAGCCCCTTGTAGAAACATCCCTTGTGTACGCGTCCATCGGCGAGGGGCTTTAACACCTGCTTCATGAGCCAAGCGAATGGCTCAAGCCCCATCCTCTGGCGCCGTTCCGAGAGCGCACTATCCTTGATCACCACCTCGAACAACTGGAACACATGGGCCGAGAAATGGCCAGCATCACTGATCACGTGATAGACCAGGGAGGCGAGAAGATCCCAGGCCGGCAGCTTGGGGTTGGGGCCGCGGCCTGGGTTCTGCAAGCGTTCGAAGCGATCGCGAACGAATCCGAAAAGATGTTCGAACTGACCAAGGAAACCGCTAACTTGATTGGGATGGGAGTGAGGCATCCACCCCAATTATAACTATTATGGTAAAATGCAACATTTATCTAAAATATTTTGGATCTTTCCCTAAAGGCATTGTGCTTAAGCCAACCGCTCTGGCTATGCTCACCGACGGCATCGATTTGCGAGACGGCTTGAGAAGGCCCTGGTATGAGCGACCGGCCGAAAGAAGCTAATTTACATAAAATAGATCGTGCAGTAGCGCTAACTATATGTTAGTAAATCGGCGATCATGCCCGCCGACGAAGCCGAAGAACTCAGAGCCAGGATCGCCTCCCTTGAAGCGGAGCTCAAACTCCAGAAAGATCTCGTCGCCGCGCTGCTCAAGCGCATTTACGGTGTGAAGAGCGAGAAGCTCGATAGCCCCCAAGAGCTACTTGATCTTTTGGAGGAGGACGGGCCAAAAAAGCCCGATGCCGCCGACGTCCAAGACGCACCGGCGGCTGAGCCCAAGGATCAGAAAGTCGAGAAGAAGAAGCCCCGCTGCCAGAAGCTGCGCGATTCGCTCAAGCAATTGCCCACGGTCACTCGCGAGATCATCCCGCCTAAAGTTCTTACCGCCCCCGACGACTACCGCCGCATCGGCGAAGAGATCAGCGAACGCCTCGAGGTCAGTCCCGCCGCCTTCACGCGGCACGTCACCATCCGTCCTACCTATGTCAAGAAAGGGGATCTTGAGGCGAAGCCGACCACGGCGGCACTGCCGCCAGCTCTTCTTGAAGGGAGCGTGCTCACCGCTTCGCTCGGTGCCTACCTACTCACCGAAAAGTTTTGTTACCACCAGCCCTTCTGGCGGCAGGAGTGGAAACTGCGCGCGGCTCACCGCATCGAGTTGAGTCGGAACCTGATGTGCCACTGGCATAACCACCTCGCCGACCTGTTGCTTCCGCTCTACAACCTCATCGCCGAGCAGTTGCGTGCGAGCGACTATCTCAAAGTCGATGAGACTCCGATCAAGTATCTCGATCCTGGTAATGGCAAGACTTCGACAGGGCAGTTCTGGGTTTACCACCATGCTGAACACGGCTCGCTCTACGATTGGCACACGAGTCGCGCCAACACCTGCCTAGATCGGGTGCTCCTTGGCAAGAGTGGAGATGTCCCCTTCAGTGGCCACTTGCAAAGTGACGGTCTGCGGGCCTACAGAACCTTCATTGCTCGCCAACCCTCGAGCACGATCACGCCCGTATCCTGCTTGGTGCACATCCGGCGCAAGTTCGTCGAGGCCAAGGGTGACCATCCAAAAATCACCGCTTGGATCCTCTACCAAATCGGCAAGATCTATACCGTTGAGAGCAAGTTGCGCGAAAGCCGGGCGAGCCCCGAAGCAAGGAAAGAGATGCGAGAAAAGAGGGTCCGCCGGCACTACGAACACCTCAAGAAGTTCGTCGATCACCTGGAAGGACGTCGAAGCATCACGCCCGCCAGTCGGCTAGGCAAGGCGCTGAGCTATGCCCGCGCCCAACTACCGCGTCTTGAGCCCTGCTTCTCTGACGGCCAGATTGAGTTCGACAACAATCTCACCGAGAACGCTGTCAGGCCGACCAAGTTGGGCATGAAGAACTGGACCTTTATCGGTGGTGCCGATACTGGCTGGCGCAGCGCGGTCATTTACACCTTCGTCGAGCAGGTGAGGCGCCATGGCCTCGATCCGTTCGCGTACTTCAAGTGGGTCTTTGAGCATCTACCCGGAATGACCAATCAAAACGATTTCGCGCCATTGCTCCCGTGCAACTGGGTTGCCATGCAACAAGAACGGCACGATCAGGTCGCATAGATGCCAGAACTCTGGCCCCATTGCCAGAGCGGCTCTGTTGACCGCTTACCCTACATTTACCTCGATGGAATTTGCCTGAAGCGAAGCTGGGGAGGCGAAGTGAAGAACGTCAGCGTCCTGGTAGCCATTGGAATCAACGAACACGGCTATCGAGAGATCCTGGGCGTGGCTGAGGGAGCCAAAGAAGACAAAGCAGGTTGGCTAGGGTTCCTCAGAGGCCTCAAACAAAGGGGTTTGGAAGGAGTGCGCTTGATCGTGAGCGACAAGTGCAGTGGCTTGGTGGAGAGCACCAATGAGATGTATCCAGAGGCGGACTGGCAGTGGTGTATCGTGCATTTCTACCGAGACGTGTGGAAGGACGTGCCTACGAGCAAAGTCAAAGATGTGTCGGCGATGCTGAAGGCAATCCATGCTCAAGAAGATGCTGAAGCAGCGAAGAAGAAAGCCGCAGACGTTGTCGTCAAGTTACGCAAGATGAGGCTGGGACGAGCTGCCGATCAGGTGGAGGAGACCGTGAATGAGACGTTGCGATACATGAAGTATCCGCGAGAGCACTGGAGAAACCTCCGGACGAACAACCCGCTTGAACGATTGATGAAGGAGATACGGAGACGGACTCGTGTTGTGGGGGCATTTCCCGATGGGCGCAGTGCCCTGATGTTGGCGTCGGCCAGACTGCGACACATGGCAGGGACCAAGTGGGGCCAACGAAGGTATATCGATATGGAGCGCTTGAGAGAACACGACTTGATGTGCGGGCAGAGAAGGTCCGCAGCCGAGTAGAGTATTGAGGCCCGGCGCTGAGGAGCCGACTCCGACGAGTTTCGGGGTTACCCATTCTCGTCGTCACCTCACCGCCAGGCCTCTTGACGAAGAACGGAACCTAAATACAACACTAACATTCACGCTGCCTGAAAAAAGAGCGAAAGAAACTGGACACTACCGATGCTGGGAGTCAATCATGGCTTTTCGCTCAGATCGATTCCCAGCTGCTCGCACTTTTTTTCGAGGAACTCCTTCTCGATGACCAGTTGTCCCACCTTGCGCTCCAAACGCTGTTCTTTCCGCTCCTTGAGGGCGAGTTCCTGCTTCACTTCGTTCTTGCTGGAAAAGATCTCAGCCACTCGACTCTCCAGTTCCTTCTTCCATTGAGTGACCTGGGTAGGGGCCAACTCGTTCTCCTGAGCGATCTCGTTAATCGTTCGGATACCGCGTAACGCCTCCATGGCGACACGGGCTTTGAACTCCGCCGTCAGGTGTCTTCTTTTTCGTTTCATCTCGTCTGTTTCTATTCGGGTTGCACCCGCCAGACGAGCCTTCAGGATCTCAATAGGAGAGTGGCTCCGTTTCACGGGACCACTTCAGGCCTCGCTCATAGTGGCCCGCCCCCTGGTGTCCATCCGGTCCGGACTGCGCTCGTAACGCTTGGCTCCACAGATTTCATCGGCCTCAGCGTCCAACAACGCATTGAGGGTGTCCTCCACGCTTTGCCGCACTTGGCCATCCAGGTAATCCTTGATCCGCTCTTCGCTGATGTGGACGATCTTCTTATCCACAACTCCCTGCTGTTCTTCGGCTTCGGTCATTCTTCTTCTCGGTTCTACACGCACACCTCGAAAAGTGCGAAACTATCCCTACGTTATCGAACCCACGGGCCGTTGTTCAGAATAACGGCGGCACTTGCTCCACTGTCTTCACCAGCATTAAGGCTTACGTAGTAACGTTGACCCTTCCTGAGCATGAGAGCAGCACCACCCAGCCCTGACCTTCCTTATCTTCATCGTTCTGTTTTTCTTCATGGGTTCGGGTACTCGTGAGTGGGAAGTTCTCAGACCGGTTTCTCTTTGCCTGGCGTGTCTGTCTGACTGCGTAATAGAGCGATCTTCGCCTTGGATAGTTCAATGCTCAGATCGATCAGTTCGGTGGTCAGTTTCTTGAATTTCTTGTACTCCTTTGTTTCTTTTCGTAGTCCCTTCACGTGGTCTGGCCAGACGTGTTCAGTCCGGCTCCTCATCTTATGCGTGTAGCTCAGTTGGTAATACACGCCGCGCTGGCGTTGTCGATCTCGGTATTGCTTGCTGATGCTCCCAGGCCGCATTGGCCCGATTGCAGCTAACTTTGCCGCAAGTTTCTGGACTCTTTTTTCAGTGATCTGATCTTTTTCATGGTCATTAGCTTATATATGCGAATGTCTAGGAAAATCAAATCATTTGTTATGGATCTCTGGATTTCTTGGTGGAATATCGTCTGTCTTCTGCGACCCGCTTTCTCGAGAGCCCGCACCTTTCTCTGGTTTCTGCTCGTCTTGGCCGCTTTCTCCGTGCGCAATGACCTCCTCGGGGTTTCCAGTTTCGTCCGCGCTCTCGGTTTGTCAGAACACTTCTATGAGCACTTACTCCATTTCTTCCACAGCAATGCTGTGAAGACGGACCGGCTTGCAGAACTTTGGTTCGCCATCGTGATCAAGCACTTCCCTGTCTACAAGATCGGTTGTCGCCCCGTCCTGGTTCTCGACGGCATCAAGAAGTCCAAGGAGGGCCGCAAGATGCCTGCGGTGAAGTATCTGCATCAACAGTCCGAGTCCAATTCCAAGCCTCACTTCATCATGAGCCATTCCTTTCAGGCCTTCGGCGTGCTCTGTCAGGTTGGCGGATACTTCTTCTGCGTTCCGGTCTGTGCACGCATTCACGAAGGTATCGTCACTTCAAACCGCGACAGGAGAACCTTGATCGACAAGGCCAACGAGATGCTCGCATCCGTCTGTAGAGGTCAGGAGTTCGTCTTGCTGGCCGACGCCTACTACGCCAACGGAAAGGTGATCCGGAGCACCAAGGGGCGTTCCGGTGTGCTGGTCACGAGGGTTCGACGCACGACAACCGGCTTTCGGCCTGCGGCAGTGCCACGCAAACGCAAACGCGGACGACCGAAAAAGTATGGCGCTGCGGTGAAGCTCCAGAATGTCTTTGGAACGGGCGGCTTCAGTTCCGTTCCCAGTCCCGTATATGGGGAGAGAAACATCTCTGTCCGGTTCAAGTCGGTGGATCTGTTGTGGAAGCCCGCCGGGGCGATGGTCCGCTTCATTCTCGTCGATCATCCCACGAGAGGGCGGATCATCCTCTTGTCTACCGACCTCACCATGGAAGCTCAGGAGATCATCTTGCTCTACAGTTTGCGTTTCAAGATCGAAGTCGCTTTCAAGCAAGCGGTGCATTCGGTCGGCTCATTCGGATACCATTTCTGGATGGCCGCTATGCGACCGCTCAAGCGTCGCAATGGTAACCAATACCTCCACCGGACTACCGAGAAATATCGCAGACAGGTGCAGAGAAAGATGCACGCATATCATGTGTTTGTGCAGACCGGCATGATCGCTCAGGGCATGTTACAGTACCTTGCCATGACATGTGACGGTCTGGTCTGGAAACACTTTGGAACCTGGATCCGAACCATCCGCCCAGACGTGCTGCCTTCGGAAATGATTGTCTCAGCCGCCTTGAAAAACACGCTGCCTGGATTTTTGCACCACGGCGGAAAAGGTTCAGCGTTCCGAAAATTCATCCTTGATAAAATAGACTTCACTCGCTCCGAAGGTTCACGCTTCGCCGCATGATGATCCAGTTACAGAACTTCTCACTCGCGAGTCGGGTAGATAATGCCAGAAAATCCTCGAATCCCAAACCGTCCAGCTTACGGGGAGGACGTCAACGACACCAATTTTTGTTGAATTCCTGTCGGCAGTCGATCGAAGAACTTTGGAGGAATATTACGTTTAGTATCGGCAAGCAGCTCATCCTCAAGAGCGCCATCAACAATAGTCCAAATTCGCCCTCCACGATCACTACTGTAAAACCAAAGCTCTTCGCGACCGGACACCCAATAAAAATAAAACTTCTGAAAGATTGATGCTCTAGTATTCACCGAAAATCGATCACGACGAGGGCTATTTAGTCGAAGGAAAATATTCTTATCCACCTCCTTGACGTGAAGAACCCAGCCCCCATCCATCTTGTATTCCCCCATTCGGGTAATCACTTCATCGTCATGTTCGCCATTTCCCCAACCCAAAATGATGACACCAAATCCAAAAATCGCGATGAGAGTATACAGCAATGCCATCCGACTATTCATTGATCAAAGGGGTAAGAGCCGGTCGAGCTAATCACCTGATCGTTCTCCAGATTAATCTCAAATTCTTCTGAATCCCATTGGATATGAATCGCATAATCTTTTGGGCTTTGAAAGAAGTGAATTATAGCTGAGGCGATAATATCCTTAATATACTGAGGATTTGGATCAATTCTATCATGCCACGTGAATGACACATCCTCGTAAGTCACGTCCTTACAATTTCCATGGGTATTTATCGTTACATTTGCTTGAATTTGAAATCCTCCTTCACCCGAATGGGTCCCATGCAACATCTCGTAACCGGTAGAATAACCGTTATCTAACATTTCCATTGAAGTGCTATAATTGATCTGTCCACCTTGATTGCGTGTTTTTGCATCACCTTCCATTTCGTCCTTTAGTTCACCTCGCAACGATTCGTTAGCCATCATGTAATTCGCCCAATCCGCCACTCCGTTGTACGTCAGGGTTTTCCCGGAGCCCGCCTCCCAATGTTTAAATATCATTTTTCCCTTCGAATCCGCAAACATTCCTCCAACTGAGAGAAAATCACTTACAGCCGGTGGTGTACCTCCTCCCTGGCCTAATTGATTCCCCCAAACATCCACAAACTGCCAACCGCTCATTCCGAGGATATCAACGGAATCAATCGGAGAGTTCGTCAAGAAAGCGTACATATTCACTCCGCCACTCTCAGCGATGGGATCTCGAGAGAGCCAACGCCCATCGTGCGGATCAAGATACCTATAGCCGTAGTAGTAGAATCCTGTTTCTGAATCCACTGGCTTAGTGCTGAACCGCCAACGATTCTCGACAAGCCGGGGCGGTTTTTCTAAATTACCGAAGGCATCGTAGTCGTAACGATCCAACACCCAACCTCGCGAATCTGTCACCTCCGTTACATTGCCATTCGCGTCATAATGATAGAGCCAGGCGTTCTGGTCTGCATCACGCTTCCTGGCGAAGAGGAGCCCTCCGACGCCACCGGCTCCTTGTAGGCTGCCGCTGAGATCCTTGCCCCAGGTGAAGGTTTCCACGGGTTCCGCCTTACCTGGCTGATACACGGCGATCAGGTTCCATCCCTGATACAGGTAGCGCTCATCGACGCCATCTTGCGTCCTGCGGGCAATGCGACGCGATTGATGGTCGTAAGTGTATTCGGCAACGAAGCTCCCCCGCTCGTGGATAGCCACCAGTCGGTTCTCGCCATCCCAGACGTAAGTGCGCTCGCCCTTGGAGATGAGGTTACCATCGGCATCATGGCTCGGACGATGGTTACCGGCTCGTTCATACTGGTTGAGTGCGTTAGGCGTGTAAAGCCTTTCACTGCCGTTGGCTTCAACTCGCAGCCGATTACCGATCTTGTCGTAGGCGTAAGCTTCATCGACTCCATCACGCTCGGAACGTATCACACCGCCCGTGTCAGGGTCATACAGGAACCGATCCACGTAGCCTCTATCATCTTCCCGTAGAGTTTCACGGGCGATTCGCTGCCCATCTTTGTTGTTCGTGTAAGTGAAGCGTGAAAGCTCTTCATCTAACTGAAAACCCACTCGATTGCTCACGCTTACAATGGCATCCCGTCCGGATTCATAAGAATATTCGGTCTGCTTGACAAAGGGAGCCGTCAGGGTTTTCACGCGATCGGTGGTCGAATTCGGTTCGTAAGCGTAATCAAACCAATAACCCAGGGCGTGCACATTGGCAAGTCGACCCACGCCATCGTAGCCGTAGCCCACGGCGTAATCCTGATCATTCGCCGTGCCGATCTGAAACCCGCTCGCCCGGCCAAAATCGTCCTCGGTATAGGTCAGCGTCTTCGGTTCTGGTTCGGTTCCCGAGGTTTCACTGAGCAACTTCGTCGGGTTCCCGGCTCGGTAGGTGTAAGTGGTCGTGCCTCCGGCATCTTCCACGGTGTGTTTCTGGCCAAGGCGCGTGTAGGTGAAGTGAACGTCCGGGGTGGCATCACTGTAATCGATCGACCGCAGATCAAGGTGGTTGTCTGCGTCGTAGTGGTAAGTGGTCGCCACGCCACGCGCCCAGGTGCGGGATTTGAGTTTGCCGCCTGGGGTGTAAGTGTAGTGAACCCGTTTCCCGTGGGCGTCCTGCTTGAAAGCAAGTTGACCCCGAGCATTGAAAGCCCAGCGGGTTGCCGCTGGGCGGTTGTCTGGACCGTAGCAGGTGATCAGGTGTGTGCGCTCACCTCGACCGTTGTAGCGGTAATTGACGTCGGTGGTGTGATGCCCGCGTGTTCCATGGAGCGTGCCGTTGGCGTTGTAAACCTGGTGCACTTTCCCGCCACCAGGCCTGGTGGTCGCGATCAACTGACCAAGGGCGTCGTAGTGATAGAGCGTATCCAGCGTGTCTTCAGTGCTCGATCGGGTCGCCGGGTTGGGTGCACTGATTTTCGCTCTCCGCCCGAACGTATCGTAATGATAGGTGGTCGTGCCCGTGCGACTATCAGTCTGCTGGAAGAGCCGCCCGTGGCCATCGTAGGCCTGAGCCGTCCAGGAAACGGCAGCGTCATCAGCAGCGTGCCGAGTGCTTCGAGCGGGACGCCCGTTCTCGTAAGCCTGAACCAGGTAACTTCCGTCCGGCTTGGTAACGACGATGGACCACTCTCCTGGAGCCTCACCGTTAAAGCGCTTTTGAGTGGTCCTCAGTCCGTTTCGGATCGTGGCATTGTAAGTGCCATCGAGGGATTGCTCGCTCACCTGGGTAACCACCGGGCCGTTCTCTGTGAAGCCTTCCGTCTTTTGACGGCGCACTTCGACTCCTTCCGCATTGACCGCGAATGTTGAAGTGCTTCGCGTGAGGCGATCCACGGACAAGTCGATGTGGTCCACCGCTTCGTCAGGCTCGATCTTCAGATCGATGGCCATGAGCACACGCTCGCCTTTCTCGTTGTAGGCATAACGCGTGGTCACTCCGTCAGGATCGACGTGACGCAGGAGCTGGTCTCTATCGTTGTAGTCGAAGGTTTCATGTGCTTCGAGGGAAGTGCCCAAAGCGTGCACCACTCGTGAGCGGCGACCACGTTCATCGACATAGGTTCGCGTCACACGACGATCGAACAGGTTGGCGATGTCAGTCACCTGGGCGTAGCGACCTCTATCATCGTAGCCCTCCTCGTAGACCAGGTGCCTCGTCTGCGTTCCGGGATCGGGCTCCGTCGCGAAAGGATTCTTCGAGGCGTAGGCTCTCTCGATCATCAGTTCGCCAGCGGCGCTGTACGTTCGGGAGGTGATGCGGTGGCGTTCATCGTGCCCGCTCTTGGGCAGGCTCGTGAGTTCGATTCGGCCACCATCTTCCAGCATGACTGTCCTGGTCCGGGTCTCAACCCCGTTGGATGAGAGCGCACCCACGGACTGCCCGGCGAGATTGTAGCGTTGTGAACTCGTGAGAGGCGCATCCCCGCTCCCGAGGTGTTGCGTGCGAACACGGCGATTGAGGCCATCTAACTGAAACTGCTGCGCTGAAGTTAGCACCGCCAGCGTGTTGCCTGGCTCCAGCGGGTTCTTGAACCCGTTCTGCGTTCCAATGATCCGCCCCAGGGCATCACGCTTGTGCACCAGGGCCGAGCCCTCTTCCCGGGTTTCCCATTCGAGATCACAGCAATCGTAACCCGCCGCGCTGAGTTTGCCGGTCAATTCGTTGGCCGTGAGCACAGCCCGAAAGCGTTCGTCGTGCTGGAGGATCTTCTCGTGGGTGGTCGCCATGCCCGAAGGCACGTCGGTGACTTTCGTTCCCATCACCAGTCCTGAACGATGGGTCACGGTATGCGTTTCGGTGCCGAAGGAGCGATCGGCGGCTCCCTCAAACCGAATCTCCGTGCGCAGCTCACCTTCGTCCTGACGATCCACCCTCACAACGGTGCCATCGGGGTTTTCCTGGCGGAGGAGGAGCCCACGGTCATCGGTGATCTTCTCCGTGCGTTGCTCAAAGTCGCCCTCCCCATGGGCCACCAGGGTTTCCATACGCAGCACCCCTTTTTCACGACGGCGCGTTTCCCGGGTGGTTTTCTCAAGATGGCCGTCGCGCCACTCGCGGGTCGTCTTCACTTCTCCGGTAGTGTCGTATTCGATCGTGGTCACCCGATAGCCTTCCAGGCTCTCCGGTAAGACAGCGGGCCGGGGCGTGTTGCCGATCGGTCTGACCATGCGGCTGCGGCGCCCAAGTTCATCATAGCCATACCATTCCCAATCGCCATCTGCTCGCTCCACCCACTGGGGCTCAAGCTGGGCGAAACCGCCCGGGTTATCCTCTATACTAAAGGGCTCGAAGTCCTGCACGTAGCCCCAACTCGTGGTCAGGGCCTCTCCCTGCGGGTCCAACACTTCTTTCACCAGTTTGCGCCCATAGGGCAGGAATTGGTAGGTGATCGCCTTCTCCTGGTTGATCACCAGCTCCTGACGTTCGGAATCCCAGTGCCCTTGCTGACGGTATTCAGTGACCCGCTTCGGACCTTTTCGGGTAGTCAAACGCGGTTCTCCAAGCTTTGTGATCTTCTGATAACGCAAGGGTGTCTTTGTGGCCAGGGCGCCTCCCTCAAAGAGTTCCCATTCCTCAACGCCGTTGATCATCCGGTGGCGATACTCGCGCACACTCCCGCCTTCTTCGGTGATTCGCAGGCTCTGATAATCGTGCTCGCCTTCGGGATCGGGATTCTCAATGCGAAGCCGTCGAAAGGGTTCACCGCTGACCTGGTTCTGCGCATTCACCTGGTCCAGAGAATAAGCCTCGATGGCGTAGCCGTGCGAGAGATCCACCAGGCGGGTAAACTGGGTGTCCGTTCTGATCCAGTCGAGTAGCGAAACTTCTCGACCATCGATCTCTCGCAGCACATGCCCGGCCCGGCCCGGTCGATTTGCTCCAGGATAACGGACAGAGGCGCGGTTGTAGAGGCGCTCACTCCAGACCGATTCCTTCACGAAGAGGTTCTGGCCGAACTTCCCGAAGTCATTCTTCCCTAAACCAAACTTCAGATCCACGCTGCTGATCGAGGCATCGACACTGACACAGCCACAGTCGCAATCACAGCTAACCTCGAAAAGCCCGTAGAGCCTAGACCCGTCCGACATTCCTGCAATGACTCCGACACGAACGGTTTCTCCAAAACCATAGGTTGGATGAGCAGTTATGATAATGTAGGGACCAGACGCCGACCCACTGGCAGACAACATCACCAAAGCGGGGGACCATTGCGCGGCCCCCACTTCCACAACCCATTCCGGACTCGCCGAAACGTAGGCACTCAAACTGAGATCCATGGTCGTTTCGTCACACGATCCACCATGCAAAATCAATCCACTGGATGCCATTTGCGAAGAAGCCGCTACCGCCCGACCCGAAGCCGTCAATGGATCCGATTGCGACAAATACTCATCGCCATCGGAGATCCCATCGCCATCCGTATCGGCCTCGGACGCGAGCGTGCCAAGCACCAATTCCTCGATGTTGCTCAAGCCATCGCCATCCGGGTCGCCATCTCTGTCATGGTCAAGTGAACTCAGTCCATGCGCCCTCTCCCAACTATCAGGAAGCCCGTCGCGATCCTGATCCTCGAAGGCCGTGGCTTCCCGCCTTACTTGAATGTTGTCGACGTAGAGTGGAAGTCGGCTCTGTCCGATGAACTCGATTTTCCTGAGGGATGGCTCGGGCTGCGCCATCGCCAGATTGGCCCGGAAGATGGCACCGTTGATGGCCACGTCCCAGAGTCCCGACGTGAAATCCTGCCGCACGGAGAGCGTGATCCACGTCCTGGAATGGCCCGTTTCATCAAGCTCGAATCGGGTTCCCGTCGGGAGCCACTGGCCACCTTGATCCTCGCCACCACCATCGAAGAGATACAGTTCCCCTGCGTCGTCGATCTTGAAGAATCCACTTAGGCTCCCCTCCACGTCGGCGAACTGATCTCTCTCTCCAGGATCACCTGCACCGGGACGAATCATGAATTCCGTATGAACGACACCATCCGGGGAGTCGGCTGCATCGAGTCTCGCGTCGATGTTCAGTTGGACGATGCCGAAGGGACGGGAGGGTTCCAGCCTGAGACCGGCGCTGCCTTCGACCCCTGCGCCCTGCGTGATCTCCGCACGACCTCGAATGACCGTGAACCCACGCTGCCCATTCACGTCGCCGGTACGGAACCCGGCGGTAGCCTCGAAGGAAGCCTCGTATGGTAAGAGTTCCTGGGCCTTGAGGGACTGAGGGGCCAGGAAGAGTCCTGTCACCATCATGGTGACCAAGCCAACGATGCATGAATTCGGTTTCATGCGCAACTTCTACAATACCCAAGAACACCAGTCAAGGACAGCGATTCCGTAAGACGGCGTCGGAAAGAGTCGTAATGGCCTGAATTGGTGGGTGTTGAGCGTGTTGAAGCTGGCGCTAAGAGGGCGAACAGTTTCGTGTGGCGGTTCTCGGGCGAATTTCGGAGGGCTCGAGCCGCGAAATGGATCCCCCTGTCGGCAATAGGCAACAGGGAGCCAGACCGCTCCGATGGCGGACGCGAACCCAAGGTTACCGAGAGCGCGGGGCGGGCGTTCCTCAGCCCGGAGCCGGTGGCGGCCACCATCGATCCTCTCGCATGGAGGCGGCGATTTGACGGGCAAAATAGATGGCCGTGTGTCCACGGCGTATCTCTGGCTTCAAGTTGCGCTTGTGGAAGCAGTGGAACACGGCGTGGGCCATGAACATGATCAGCCACAGAACGAGAATGGAATTGGGATGATGGTGATAGCAATGACCGGAATGCCAGCGGGAGCAGAGTTCGTTAAAGCCTTCGTTTTCGACCTTCCAACGGTCGTGCCCGAAATGGAAGATGGTCTTGGCATCGGCCATTGAGCGGGGCATGGTCGTCGCCCACCACCAGTGGCTATCGATGGGAGTCTCGACCCAATCCCCAGCGACGCGCTCGCGACGGATGCCAGTCTCATGGGAATGAACAACGCGAAGAGGAGTGTGAATGGATTCAGTGCAGAAGCCCTCAGCCTCTTGTAAATGAACGTGCCGCGCGGGCTTGCCCGGTGCAGCTGGAGTCTCAAATGATTCTGGCTCTTGCTCCTCAAGGGGCAGGAGCGTGCGGGCTTCGGACAATAGCTCAGGCTGATTATCCTTGAGTACGGCAACAAGGTATTTGCCGTGGTCTTCAAGAAGATTGATCACGGAGGGACGCAGGTAGAGCGCATCGGCAGTGAGCACGTCAAAGTAGCGTGGGTGGTCCTTAAGGACGCGAGTTATCAGCCGTATAGCCGCAGCGACTTCGTCGTCTCCAGGATCTCCGTCTTCACCAGGCTCAAGCATTTCCACGTCGAGAAGCAATTGAAAATCCTCACAGATAATCTGAAACGCGACCAAGCGGTGGTAGAACTGTGTTTTGACCTCGTCTCCGACGGCGATCCGGCGTTGGAGACACTTTGGACAACAACGTTTGTAGCTACAGTGAGTTTCGTGACCATCGACGGCGGCAAGCATCCAACCGCGCTGTGGGGCAAGGATTTTGTTGCGTTTGAGGCAGAAGTAAATGTGTCCGAGACACCCCCGCACACTGTCAGGCTCGATGCGCTCGGAGACATACGCCAGTTCGTCGGCGCTGGGCAAACGGTGATTACCGAGCCAACGGGTCCAGCTGCTCTTGTTCCGGTGTTGCTCGAGTTCGTTGAAGCTTGGTAACCGGCAGCAGAACATGGCGAAGAATGCTGCCGGGAAAACTCGAGTGGGAATCTGTGGTTTGGGACGAGAGTCACGCACCCGCAGCCTCCACTGTTGGCGGAGGCTGAAAATCTTGTCCGCGTAAGTTAGTAGTCGCGTGAGAATGGTCGCTTCTTTTTTGGTGGAGAATTGCGCCCGGACTTGGCTTTGCCGGCTGATTTCTTACCGGTCTTGCCCTTCTTCTTGGCGGAGCTACTCGCCGCTCTGGCCTTGGTTTTTGCCTCCTCGAGTCGGAGGCGCCCCTGCTCGTCGAGGGCTTCCAGCAGAGCATTCGCCTTCTGGAAATCATCGATCCAGCGTCTCGCCTGAGCTTCCAACGGTCTGGGGACGTGCAGCATGGTGGTCTTGCCCTTGCGAGTCTGACCGATGGCCAAGGAGCGATGGCGCAAGGAGTCGTCGGAAGCGCAACGGCAAGTGGGCTTGCCGCATTTACGAGAGAGTTCGATGGGCGAGCCGTGAAGGAAGCCTTCGGCCTGGTCGAGGAGCTGGCGGAGGCGGCTGCGAATCTGGCGTTCGGTGGGGGGCAGGGAGTTTCTGCTTGGCATGAAGGTCGGCTCGTTCAGCGCACTGTAATATAAGACTATTACAGAAACAAGCTTAAAAAAGATGAAATAACGAATGCGAATTTGCCATGGGGTCAAAAATGGGCGCTGCCGATCCGAATTACCCAAAAATACAGGGCTTGAGCCGCCTCAGCCGCCTATCTTACGGAATCGCTGAGGAAACTGATGCTCAACGGCTGGATGTTGCCGCTTTTCGCGGCTTCGCATCGCTCCTGCGCGATGATCGAGCAGGCCATGAGCAATGCCGCCACCTCCTGGGCCGCTGTTTCTGGCGTCTGGCTATGAAGAACGTCATTCCCGCGCATGTGGAGCTTGAGTTCCTTGTAGAATATCTCGTGTTCCCAGCGCAGGGCATAGAGCTCCAGCAATTCCTGCGCCGGATACTCCTGCTCATCAATAAGCGTCGTCCATAGCCTCACCTCGCTCCACTGTCGTGCCCCCGGCTTCCTGATCCGGCCTCGAATCTCACGGATACGGATCTCCCCTTGATTCTCCCGCGGCCCATCAGCCTTCTTTCTGGGCACCCTGATGTGACCAGCGCGCTTCCATCGGAGAGCCTTTCAGTCTTATGGCTCTTGTTGCTGCCGCGTGCCTTCACCAACAATTCACTATGTGCCGCCCGGCATGATTTCACGAGTTCGTCGAGATACTTCCCCCAACCGTAAAGCCGGTCGACAATCAGCAGACTCCTCTTCGGCAGACTCCCGAGAAGTTCTTTGGCCAGGGTCCATTCGCCTTCTCCTTTCAGGCCGACCGTCGCCGCCAACGGGTTGTGGATGCCAAGTTCCACGAGCGCGCACATCTCTATTTTCGCAAAGGCGGCGGTCATTCTCCTGGAGGCCGCCTTGCTCATGGCAGCCAGAACCTGCGGCGTGTTCGTGACGCTCCATTTCGAGCCATCGATCCCGCACAGGCGCAGCCCCTTGTAGAAACATCCCTTGTGTACGCGTCCATCGGCGAGGGGCTTTAACACCTGCTTCATGAGCCAAGCGAATGGCTCAAGCCCCATCCTCTGGCGCCGTTCCGAGAGCGCACTATCCTTGATCACCACCTCGAACAACTGGAACACATGGGCCGAGAAATGGCCAGCATCACTGATCACGTGATAGACCAGGGAGGCGAGAAGATCCCAGGCCGGCAGCTTGGGGTTGGGGCCGCGGCCTGGGTTCTGCAAGCGTTCGAAGCGATCGCGAACGAATCCGAAAAGATGTTCGAACTGACCAAGGAAACCGCTAACTTGATTGGGATGGGAGTGAGGCATCCACCCCAATTATAACTATTATGGTAAAATGCAACATTTATCTAAAATATTTTGGATCTTTCCCTAAAGGCATTGTCTTTAAAGTAGACTTCCACAGACCATCTCAAGGCATATATTGAAAGCGTCTTCTCCACGGAGGCCTCGATGTCCGTGGTCAGGAACACCACCCACGCTTTCTCTGGAGAGGCTCCAGAACTGGGATTCACCGGGGCGCTGAAGATGAGTGTCACCTCCTGCCATTTTGGGGCTCGCTTGGCCTCTGTCTCCAAGTTGATCCAGACTTTGACGTGATAAGTCCGGTAGCGCGCCTTGGGGCTCGATGCCTTGAGCTGACGCTTGTATTTGTTTGAAGAGTTGAGGCGCGGTATAGCTCTTTGCTTTCCGGTTGGTTTGCGGATTCGCCAACCAGTAATTCATGTTGCCCCGCTTCATCTGGAAAATGGCGACGAGGCCGAGATCCAGGGAGGCTCGAATGTTCTCTTTGCAATCGAACCAAGCGTCGCCCAGCACGTAGGCCGCTCGAAATCCCACATCCAGCGCCGACTTGAGCATCCTTCGAAACATCGTGTGTTTCGATTCATTTTTTGCCCTCTCCATGTCTCTCGCGGCGGCACATCTCTTATCTCGGAATTCGTTCTCAGGCGCTTTTCCTACCGCTTCCTTTTCGCCCATGAAAATCTGCCGATCAACCGGAAGGAATCCCTTTTCACCGGCGATGCCAAGCTCCACCACTTGGTGACCTGTGACATAGCGGTTCTCCGTGTGGTCCCAGTGCAAAGAGGAGCCCTCGACCTTCTTGCCCCGTCGCACCTTGATTGTGTCGTCGATGACGAACGCTCGCTGATCGTCTGGACCCACGGAGTTGGCGTTGAAAATGCTCTTGCAAAGCTCGATGGCCATCGTCCGCCAATTGACGTCCTCACGGCGCGTGACACGATAAAGAATGTTCGCCCTGTATTTGCAGTCATCTACGCGGCCCTTCAAGAACTGGCCAAGCTCCGAACAGAAAGCATGAATACTGGAATTCTCGAGTTTGAGGATGGGCCATACCAGCAGGGCGGCGAGGATGGCCCCTGGGCATTCGCCATCGATGCGGCGAGCCTTACCGAAGACGGCCCGAAAAAGGTTGACCATCCCATGAGCGCGAATACCATTTCCGAGTTCGGTATCAGCAAAGACTCTGGGGTCGCTCAGGGCCTGAGAGATCGGTTGATAGCTCCGAGAAGCGTTTTTTTTGCCGGATTTGCCGCCTGTCTTTTTGTGTTTTTTTTCACACAAGACCTTAAAGGCAGGCGGTATATAACGCAACATAAACTAACACTTTTGGCAAGAAAACTGAGCTGATTTATCGGTCAGATGCGAGATTGGTACTCGTGAGTGAGAAGTTCTGTAACTGGATCATCATGCGGCGAAGCGTGAACCTTCGGAGCGAGTGAAGTCTATTTTATCAAGGATGAATTTTCGGAACGCTGAACCTTTTCCGCCGTGGTGCAAAAATCCAGGCAGCGTGTTTTTCAAGGCGGCTGAGACAATCATTTCCGAAAGCAGCACGTCTGGGCGGATGGTTCGGATCCAGGTTCCAAAGTGTTTCCAGACCAGACCGTCACATGTCATGGCAAGGTACTGTAACATGCCCTGAGCGATCATGCCGGTCTGCACAAACACATGATATGCGTGCATCTTTCTCTGCACCTGTCTGCGATATTTCTCGGTAGTCCGGTGAAGGTATTGGTTACCATTGCGACGCTTGAGCGGTCGCATAGCGGCCATCCAGAAATGGTATCCAAATGAGCCGACCGAATGCACCGCTTGCTTGAAAGCGACTTCGATCTTGAAACGCAAACTGTAGAGCAAGATGAGAGAAATGACCGGAAGTTGTGGATGAGGGCGGTCGGAACACCATTCGAAGTTCGATCATGGGTTAGGCAGCGGTTTGCTGCTCGATGCCGTCCACGAAGATGATTCCTTGCACGACTTTGTCAAGTTGACGATATCCGTTCAGTCGACGCCAGCCTTTCTCGGCTTCCAGGCCGAGCTTGTAGACCATTGAAAGGGTTGCTTTCCTCGATCCGCACCCTTTGGTTTGTCGAGTCCGATGGCGGACCGTGGCAAACGTCGACTCAATCGGGTTTGTCGTCCGGATGTGTCTCCAGTGCTCGGCTGGAAAATCGTAGAACGTTAGTAGAGTTTCCTTGTCTTTCTTCAGGCAGGCGCACGCTTTCGGATACTTGGCTTCGTAGAGCGTGAAGAACTCGTCATAGGCCTCCAAGGCGGCCTTCTTTGTTTCCGCCATGTAGATTTCATGGATGCGTTCCTTGGCAAGGGGCTGCGCTTTCTTCGGCAGCTTGTCGAGGATGTTGGCTGTCTTGTGCACCCAACATCGTTGCTGTTTGCTTGTCGGATATTCCTCTTCCAAGGCGCTCCAGAACCCGAGAGCTCCATCGGCGATACTCAGTTTCGGAGGGATTTTCAATCCTCGTTTCTTGAGGTCTCTGAGCACATTTTTCCAGGACAGTTTGCTCTCTCGTTCTCCATCGCTGATGGTTACCAATTCCTTGGTTCCATCGGGTAAGGAGCCGACGATTACGAGAACACATGGGCGGTCGTCATTGAGCCTGACATGGAAGTAGATCCCGTCGGCCCAGAGATAGACGTATTCCTTGTCGCTGAGGTCACGCTTGCTCCATTGCTCGCGTTCTTTCTCCCATTGCTCTTCCTCGTCGAACGATGTTGGCTGCAGAAAGACCCGATGCGTTCTCACCGAGGATCGGCTCTAAGGCTCGACTCATCTCGGAGGTTGAGATTCCTCGCAGGTAGAGTGCCGGGATGAGGTTGTCCAGTGAAGCGACTCGGCGTAGGTACGGCGGAAGGATGGCGCTGGTGAACCGCTGGCCTGATCGGCGATCATTGATCCTGGGCTGCCGAACAGAAACGTTTCCTATTCCAGTCTGAAGTTGTCGCTGAGGAAGATGGCCGTTGCGAACGACTTGGCGATGACCCTGGTCATCACGCTGATGTTGATGGGCTTGAATGTAGTCGGAGACTTCGTTGTCGATGGCGGCCTGAAGAAGCACTTGGGCTCCTTGTCGCAGGGTGGCCTCAAGGGCGTTCTGGCAGACGGTGCTTGCTCCTTCCTGGCCGAGGATAGATGCGGATTCGGTGGGGTGGTTGGTGGTTTTCATTGGAGTTCAGTTGTTTTGGTAAATGGTTGAACTCTTCATGATGCCCCGACCGCCCTCATCCACAACTTCCGGTCATTTCTCGCAAGATGATCTCCTGAGCTTCCATGGTGAGGTCGGTAGACAAGAGGATGATCCGCCCTCTCGTGGGATGATCGACGAGAACGAAGCGGACCATCGCCCCGGCGGGCTTCCACAACAGATCCACCGACTTGAACCGGACAGAGATGTTTCTCTCCCCATATACGGGACTGGGAACTGAACTGGAGCCGCCCGTTCCAAAGACATTCTGGAGCTTCACCGCAGCGCCATACTTTTTCGGTCGTCCGCGTTTGCGTGGCACTGCCGCAGGCCGAAAGCCGATTGTCGTGCGTCGAACCCTCGTGACCAGCACACCGGAACGCCCCTTGGTGCTCCGGATCACCTTTCCGTTGGCGTAGTAGGCGTCGGCCAGCAAGACGAACTCCTGACCTCTACAGACGGATGCGAGCATCTCGTTGGCCTTGTCGATCAAGGTTCTCCTGTCGCGGTTTGAAGTGACGATACCTTCGTGAATGCGTGCACAGACCGGAACGCAGAAGAAGTATCCGCCAACCTGACAGAGCACGCCGAAGGCCTGAAAGGAATGGCTCATGATGAAGTGAGGCTTGGAATTGGACTCGGACTGTTGATGCAGATACTTCACCGCAGGCATCTTGCGGCCCTCCTTGGACTTCCTTGATGCCGTCGAGAACCAGGACGGGGCGACAACCGATCTTGTAGACAGGGAAGTGCTTGATCACGATGGCGAACCAAAGTTCTGCAAGCCGGTCCGTCTTCACGGCATTGCTGTGGAAGAAATGGAGTAAGTGCTCATAGGAGTGTTGTAACTGATTAGCGCTCCTAACCAGCAAACGCCACAGGCATCTCATGCAAGGGTACGCTCGCCCGCGATGATTTTGGCAAGCGACTTGAATACGGAACTCGCTCCTCGCAGCGAGAGAGTAGAGAGCACACTCTCGAATGCCGCGTAGGCATCGGCTCCCCGCTCCGTCTTGGAACATTGCGACACCTTGCGGGCGACGATCGCCGGCCTGAGCATCCGCTCGGCGATGTTGTTGGTCGGCTCTACCTCCAGATCCTCCAGGAACATCGTTAAATTCCCTTGGTCAAAGTGCCGGCCAAGCTCATTGAGCATGCGTTGGTTGTCGGGATCTTTGAGCGTCCGGTCCCGCAGGTAATGATCGAGTTCATAGATCTTTTTCAAGCTCTCTTCCTCGTATTGGTTTAAAGTCGACTCGCCGTTGTGGTACTGCTGCCAAAGCCTCAGACACTGTCGAAGCGAATTCTTCAGTCCTTCGCAGAAACTTCGTGCCCGCCCTCGCTTCTTCTCCAGAACTTCAGAGAGATTCTTCACAATATGGCTCATGCACTTTTGCATGTCCATCTGCGAAAATCGCTCCGCGTCGTAGCTCCGGAACCGATCGGTTCCAAGCACACACTCACAGGCCGTCGTGATGACTTCGGCCACTTCTTCGGCTCGGTGGCGTGATCGAATTTGAAAATACACCGCATTCTCCTGGCGGCTCACGAATCCCATCAGGTAACTCGTCTTGCCCCCCGTTCGCCATCCCGTATCATCCGTGTTGACGTGATCGGATTGCTGGATGGCTGCTTTGATTCCCTCCGCCTCTTGGCTGATCGCTCCATCGCCGTTTCCCAATTTCAGGGCGTCTTGTGTCAGGGCGCTCTGGCTGAGATCAATGCCGCAAATCTCGCGAACAATCGGAGGAACTTTGCGTAGAGTCACCCCGAAGTGATAGTGCAGAGCCAGTCCAAACGACCGAACCCTGGGACCCACACGGTGAGCGGTGGCCCCGTGTGGGTCGAGCGGCAAGTCCCGGTGAGTTCCTCGCGCGCAGTAGCCACAACTGCATTCTTCGACTTTTACTTTCCAGATCGATATGTCTCGGGCAATCTTTTCCGGCACATCGACCGTGCTTGCCGTCTCCAGACGAGTTCCAAGCCTGCCTCCGCATCGAGGACAATTTGACGACCGCCCCTTGGGCAATCGGGCTTCCATGCTTCGAACATTGTCATCCGGCCCAATCTCCGGTTCCTTCCGCCGCCGGAAGGACCCTTGGCCCGGCTTGCGTCCCGGTCTTTTCGGGTTGGCCTCGGGTTTTCCCTTCGAGAACGGAGCGGCCGATCTGTTCTGCTTGCGCTTCAACTCATCCAATTCTTTGCGCAGTCTTCGATTTTCCTCGCGGAGCTTCAGATTCTTCGCCTCCAACTGAGCAAACCGCTCCCGTAGATCGCGGACGAGCCGGATCAGTTCTCTCGTGGGGAGCGATTCAAGAGAATCGGACGACATCAATGGTTAAGATACTTTAATTATCGAAGCTGTCAAGAGCTTGTTAGATGCGCTAATCAGTTACCAGGGAGTCTCAGCTGATCGCATCACTTGATGACGCGGAGTCTCGCGTCACTCCATGGTGACCAGTCTCGCCTTGGGGAGGGCCTGAAGGAAGATCTTTCCGTAGCGACGTGTGAGGATCCGATTGTCGAGGAGGACGGCGATGCCGCGATCGTTTTCGGAGCGAATGAGACGCCCGATGCCCTGGCGGAGCTTGAGAACGGCTTCGGGTACGGAGTATTCCATGAAGGGATTGCCGCCGCGTTCCTGGATGCGTTCCAGGCGCGATTCCACCAGAGGATGATCGGGCACGGCGAAGGGAAGACGGGTGATGATGGCGTTGGAGAGCGCCTCGCCCGGGACGTCGACCCCGGTCCAGAAACTGTCCGTGCCGAAAAGGACGCTGCTGACATCTTCCTTGAACGCCTGGATCAGCGCGGCTCGAGGTTTGCCCGAGCCCTGGACGAGGAGTTGCCATTGCTGGCGAGTGAAGAAGGTCGCCATGCGTCCGGCCATGCGCTGCATGAGGCGATAGCTGGTAAAGAGGACGAAGGCACGTCCAGAACTCTGCGTGACGAAGTGCTCGATCCACCGTTCCAGAGCGGCCTCGAAAGAGGCCTCGGTGGGATCAGGCATGGACTTCACCACGTAGAGGCGCATCTGCCGGGCGTAGTTGAAGGGACTGCCAATCTGGCGAGCCGGCACGCCCTCCGCGCCGATTCGACTGCTAAAATAACTGAGATCCTTCTCCCCGACGCCGAGCGTGGCGCTGGTGAGGATGACCGGTTTGTTGCTTTGAAAGAAAATTTCCCGGAAACGGTCGGCGATGTCGAGCGGCGCGGCGTTGAGACTGATGGTGGCGGAGAGTCCCGTGCGCTCCACCCAGTAGACGTGTTCCCGCCATTCCTGGTCGAGGAAGGCGCGAATGCTGAGACGGAGTTCCTGCAGGCGGCGCCCAAGATCCTCGAGTTCTAGCTTTTGGTTCTCGTCGTCGAGATCGTCGCAACGGCGCCCAATGAGCTTCTCCACTTCGAGAATCGGGCTGCCCACCGTGTCTTGAGCGAGACCGGCCTCACGGACCCGGAAAACGCGATGTTCACCGCGGAAACGGCAGGAGTTCCCGATTTCATTGAAGAAAAACTCAAGTTCCTCGCTGAGATCGGTGACAGCCTGAACCCCGGTAGAATCTCCCAGGGAATGCAGCAAGCCCTTGCGGGTTCGCGGATTGTAGAGACGATGAAGCTCGAAAGCGGCGTTGGTGTAGGAGAGATTCATTCCCAGCTGCTTGGCGGCGACGTTTTCCAGGGTGTGGGCCTCGTCAAAAATCACGAAATCGTTAGGGAATAGGAAGCCCTCCATGTTGGGGTCCTCGAAGGTGTCGCTCGCGCCGAAGAGAGTGAAGAAAAGGGTGTGGTTCATGACCACGACGTGTGCCTCCTCCAGACGCATCCGGAGTTCTTGGTAGAAGCAGTGCCGGCCCTTGCAACGTCTCTTGGTGCAGAGATGGGGTTCGCTGCGGATTTGTGCCCAGACCTTGGGATTGGGTGTGAAGGAGAGATCGCTCAACGAACCGTCCTTGGTCTCCTGGCTCCACTGCCAGATGGCGTCCAATTCCTGTTCCTCGCTGCTGGAAAAGAGATCGCGCGTCTGGCTCATGGCGCTGGCCAGCCGAGTGGGACAGAGATAGTTCCCCCGCCCCTTGTAGAGCACGGCACGAAGGTTCAGCCGCAGGGTTTGCATGGCCAGTGGAATGTCCTTCTGGATCAACTGCTCCTGGAGGTTGATGGTCTGGGTGGAGATCACCGCCTTCTTGCGATGAGCCTGGGCGTGCAAGAGGGCGGGAATCAGGTAGGCGAGAGACTTGCCCACTCCAGTGCCCGCTTCGACGATGAGTGGACGGTTTTCGGTGAGGGCCTCCGCGATCTCCGTGGCCATCTCCTGCTGTTGCGGCCGGTATTCGAAATCGGCCGCGCGAGACATCTCGCCCTCCGCGCCAAAGAACTGGTGCATGTGCCCGGCCAGCGATTCTTCCCTGACCTCGGTGTCGGCGCCAGGCGGAGGGTCGGCGGGTTTCATGGTGTCCGGGGCCGGGGAGGCGGAAGAGGGATCGTGGCCTGTCTTTCGATTGCGCGCGAGGCTCGGTCAGCGTTTCGCGTGGATGTCAGTGACCCGCCGCCGCCTTTTGAAGCGCCTGTCGCATGACATCGACCGGAGCCACTTCGTTGAACCAGGTCTCGAAGGAGATCACGCCCTGGTGCAAGAGCATGGACAGTCCGTTGATGGCGCGGGCGCCGGCCGCCTCCGCCGTGGCGATCAGTTTCGTCCGAGCGGGCTTGTAGACCATGTCGTAGATGAAATGGTGAGGCTGGATGAGCGAGGCGGGAAGCAGTTCAGGATCCGTGCGCTTCATGCCAAGCGAGGTGGCGTTGATGATCAAATCGGTGTGATCGAGCTGGGGTGCCAGCGCGGCTTCGTCCCAGGGAACCACCTCCAGGCGTTCCACGGGGCCTCTCAGATGTTCGTCGTCGAAATAGGGCTTGAGTTCCTCCGCGAGAGCGGCCGCTTTCTCGGGTGTGCGGTTGACCAAAACGAGCCGCTCGCAGCGCTCGAGCGCGCACTGGATGGCCACGGCACGGCCGGCCCCGCCACCGGCCCCGAGCACCATGATCTGCAGATCGCTGGCGTCGATCTGAAAGGCTTCCCGGAGAGAGCGGAGGAATCCCGGCCCGTCGCTGTTGAAGCCTAACAAGCGCTGGTCCTCGTCGACCAGCACGGTGTTGACCGCTCCCAGCTTTTGCGCCAGGGAGTCGACTTCATCGACCGATTGCAGGGCCTTGAACTTGTGGGGGATGGTCACGTTGGTGCCGAGGAAGCCGAGGTTGGGGAGCAAGCGCAGGGCCTCCTCGAATTCGTCTTCCGTCACCTGGACGCGGATGTAGCGACCCGGCTGACCGATGGCCTCCAGCGCTGGGGTCATCATTTGGGGCGAGAGCGAGTGGGCGACGGGATCGCCGAAGACCGCGAGAACGGGGCGTTGACCGTTCTCCCAGGCCGGTGGGTGGGTCCGCCAGGACTGGAGATCCGCGAGCGTGAAGACTTCTGACATGGCGGGAGCATCCAACATCCCCTTCCCCTCGTCTACTGCTCTTGCGCATTGAGGGAGGATTGGAGAGACCGCTGAGCGGCTTTCACCTCCTCCCGCACGTCGGCATCCTTGAGATAGAGCCGCAAGAGTTCGCGGGTGCTGGGATGCGGGGTGGAGCCGAGGATGCCAATAAATGCCTGTTTTTCGGCCTTCGTCGAAATGAAGGGGGCGGATTGCTCCAGCCAGGCGACGCGTTCAGGTGTTTCCCCGGTTCGCGGGAGGAGGCGGAGCACGGCGCGAAGGGCTTGATCCCTGAGGGACTCGCGCTGGCAGAGGGGAAGCAGGTAGGGGACGGGAGCGGCTCCCGGCCATCGGCTGAGGAGTTCGATTGCCGATTCCGCCGTGTCGTCGGAGGGAGATTGAAGCTCGCGCGCCAGCGGCTCGAGCGCCGGCGAGTGGCCGAGAGCGACGAGAAGGCGGGCCCAGGGCTGGCGCGCTTTCGCGGTGGGCGCCGACTCGAGTTCACTCAGCACGAAGGCACCGACGGCTTCGGTTGATTCGCCTCTTCGGCAGGCGCTGGCCAGGGTTTGGACGGCCTCCGCCTCGTTGTTGGGTGCGGTGGCCTTGAGGATCGCGATCAGCGCCGGAACCTGATCGGGCCCGGCCATTGGCCGGAGGGCTTCCAGTGCGGCTCGCTGAACGGGGGCGTCGGCGCTGGCGGCCTTGCGAAGAAACGCGGGAATGGCTTCACGAGAGAATCGCTCCGAAAGGACTTGGATGCACTGGAGATCGCGCTCGGTCGAGGTGCTGTTCTGCAAGGCTCGAACGATGAGTGAATCCACTCCGGAACCCTTCATGCGGATCAATGCCTGACTAGACGCTTCCTCGTCGGTCCGCTCAAGCAAGGCCGTTGCCGCCTGCGGGCCACCCAGGTGGGCGAGAGTGTCGTAGAGGAGCGGCCGCTTCTGGGGGCTGGAGGAATCGAGCGCCTCCACGAGCAGGGAGACGGTGTTCTCGTTGGCGCAGTCGCGGAGCGCCATGACGATGAGGCGTTGATGTTCAGGGCTGGCTTCAGAGTAGGCCTGGTGCAGGGCGTCTGCCAGGTCGCTCGAGGGCCGTTCCCGCAGGGTGAGCAAGGTGACGTCGCGGATGGCCGGGTCCTCGGACTGTAGCTTCTCAAGGAATTGAGCGGAAGCGTCGTCTCCCGCCATCAGGAGCAGCTGGCGGGTGGCCGCCACGCGATCGCTCGGGAGTCCGTGTTCGAGAACAGCCTCGTAGAGCAATTTGGCGTGCCTGTTATTCTCGGCGGAATCGCGCCGGAGAGATTCGGATCGCAAGAAACAGGCGGAGGCGGCGGCCGACCGGCGGGCGGAGGCGGCCCCTTGTAGTTGAGTGAGGACGTGATCCAGCGCCTTGTCGGTGCCGATTTGACCGAGACTGCGAATGAGCGCTTCCGCGAGCCCTGGGCTCGAAGCCTTGTCCGTGCTGTCTAGCAAAGCGATGAAAGGCTCGACGGCGTCGAGTTCTCTCAGCCTCCCGAGCGTTTGAACGACGCCGATCTGAGCGGCGCCCGTGGTTTCCGAGAGAGCGCCGAGAAGACGGTCGTCGGCGACAAAAGTGGAAAGGCGCTCAAGAGCGGCCCGGGCGTAGGCATTGAGCACGGGATCGGGGAGGAGCCTGGCCAACTCGGGACCGGCTTGTCGGTGCCCGGCCTCACCGATGCGCTGGCATGCCCTGGCCTTGGCCTCGAGCGAGGTATCGGGATCCCGAAGCGTCTCGATCCACTGGCGTGGCGTTTCCGCGAGGGCGCTCGTCGGCAGGCAGACGGCGACGCCGACGATGGCGAGGATTTGAGAAATGAGAGAAAAGCGGCTTTTCACGGTCGGGAAGCGGTTCAAAGGGGATCACACGTAGAGAGACCAGGGCGCCCGGGTGGCGCGATGAATCCGGCGATTGGCCTCCCGGTCGTCCACGAAGACTTCCCGATCCGGATCGAAGGTGAGTTTGCGGCCCAGTTCCCAGGAAAGCTGGGCGGCGAAACAGGCGATGTGCGAGCGGCGCATCACCCATTGATGGCACACCGGCCGGGAGCGGGTCTTCACACAGTCAAAAAAATTACGGCCATGGCCCTTGGCGCTGGTGCCGGGCTTGGCGAACTGGCGCTGCTTCGATTTGGCGATTTTGCCAGTGAGCACGATCTCGCCGTTGTCACCCGTTTCCACCGAACCCTCGTCGCCCTCGTAGCGGACGGGACAGGTGCCGGTGGAGGTGGTGTAGTGAGGGTCGCGATTGCCGAAGGGGCTTGGGAGGAAATCGCAGATCAACTTGACGCCGTTGGCGTAGAGCGCGGTGATGCCCGCCTCGTCCGCTTCGTAACTGACCGGGACGGTGTCGTCAGACTGATTGGCCCACTGACAGAGATCGAGCGTATGGGCGCCCCAGTCCGGGAAATTGGCCGCTCCCTCGAAGTCGTAGTGGCCCCGCCAGCGGCCGGCGACGTACTGGCTGTTGTAGGGTCTCCAGGGACTGGGCCCAAGCCAGCGATCCCAATCGACTTCATCGATGGGCGGTGTCGGTTCGGCGGGCAACCAGTCGTAGCGTCGGCTGGGGGTGTAGACCGAGGCGTGCAGGGTATGGAGCGTGCCGAGGGCGCCGCTTCGGGCGAGCTGGGCGGCGTATTGGAAATTGGCCAGGCTCCGCCGTTGGGTGCCGGCCTGGAAGACGCGGCCATAGCGGTCGGCGGCGTCGCAGAGGGCCTGGACCTCGCCGATGGTCATGCCGCAGGGCTTCTCGCTGTAGACATCCTTGCCGGCTTTCATGGCCAAAATGGAGGCCAAGGCATGCCAGTGATCTCCCGTGGCGACCAGCACCGCATCGATGTCTGGCCGCTCGTAGACTTCGAACATGTCGCGGACCATGGTGCAGTCCCGGTTGCCGTAGTGGGCGTCGACCATTTCCTTGACCGCCTCGCGGCGGGTTTTCTGCACATCGCAGATGGTCACGAAGTGGACGTCCCTTTCGGGCAGCATGACCTGGAGGTCATAGCGGCCGCGGGGGCCGATCCCAACGCCCGCGAGGACGATGCGATTGCTGGGGGCCACGTGCCCGTCACGGCCCAGGGCCCTGGCCGGAATGAAGTGTGGGAGAATGAGGGCGGCTCCCGCCGTCTTCAGGGCGCTGGAGAGGAACCGGCGCCGGGAAGCGGCTTCCGGGGGGGAAGGCGAAGGGCGCGTTGCGGCGGAACGAGTGGAGGTTTCCATGCGCCCAGTGTATCGAGCCGCGCCTGGGAAGTCGAAGGTGAACTTGAGGCAGGAACGGGCCTGACTTCGGGGCTTCCTGCCAAAAAAAGACGCCGCGCGAACGCGGCGTCCTCGGGGGAGTTGAGCAGACTCCGAATCCCAACAGAAACCTATTTCTCCGCCACCGCCTGCGGAGTGCTCTCGAGCAGATCGATCCGCGTCTGGAGGGCGTCGACAAAATCACGCAGCTTGTTTTGAGCCACCTGCTCCGTCTCGAGGAGATGACGGAGTTTGTCCGTCTCTTCCTTCCAGGAGGCGTTCTCCCGGGAGAGAGTGGAAATGTGAGTGGCACGCTGGGCGAGCTCGCTCTCGAGTTCCTCGCCCTGTGAACGCAGGGAATGCACTTCTTCCCGGAGACCGTCGAGTTCACTCAGCAGCGCGCGGGCGGAGGCCAGCTCGTTGTTGGTCATGGCCATCCGGGTGTTCAGGTCGAGCATTTCCTCGGTGTGGGTGGCGATCTGAGTCGAGAGGTCCTGCTGCGAGGCGGACTCGCGCTCCAAGGCCTGACCGAGGGTGTTCTTGAGATCGCGAACGGCGCCCTGCAGCGCCTCCGTATCGGTGTCGAGAGAGGCGCTCGGCTTGGTCACTTGAGTGGCGCCGTCGCCACCTTGCCGGATGAGGGTGTTGAACTCGGCGCGTTGTGATTCCAGGGAAGCCTTGAGTTCCTGGTTGGTCTTGGTGAGTTGATCGATGCGCTGGTTGAGTGCGCCCTCCTCGGCCTCTTCCTCTTCCGCCAGCTTGGAGAGATGGCCGTTGAGTTCCTCCACCGAACTCTGGAGCTGTGAGTTGCGGGCCAGGAGATCGTCCCGGGTGTTCTCAAGGCTGGTGATGTGTTCCTGTGACTGAATGTTGGTGGCGGTGAGCTGATCGATTTTCTCTTTGAGAGCGGCGTCGGCGAGGTGGGCGCCTTCCCCCGCGTTCAAACGATCGCTGAGCTGCTGCACGGATTCTGCGAGAGCCTGTTTCTCGGCTTCAATCGCCTCGGATTTCGCGGCAACGTCTTCCAACTGCGACGCCAGATCGTTGACTAGATTCTGGGCTTCCTCGTGGCGCTGCCTCTCGGACGCGAGAGCTTCCTCGCTGGCCTTGAGCTGCGTGCGGACTTGCTGCAGATCTTGTTTCTGGGTTTCCAGCGAGGCGGAGAGCGCGGTGTTGGTTTCGCGAAGGTCGGCAATTTCTTGACGGAGGGAGGATTCACGGGCCTCGGCCTCCTGGACGGCCTGATCGAGGGTGGACTGGAGTTGGGCGACCTTGTCGCGCAGTCCGGTGTTCTCTTCGGTGAGTTTTTGATTCGTCTCCTTGGCCTCACCGAGTTCCTTCATGACTTGGGAAAGGCGCTCGTCCAATCCCTGCAATTTGACCCGTTCCTCTTGGAGGACGCTGGTGAGTTCGGCGTTCTTCGATTCGAGTCCTTTGATCACCTTTTGGAGGGAGGCCTCGGTGTTCTTGTGGTCCTCGATGGCCATGGCCAAGGAGCCGCGCAGCTCGTTGATGGTCTGGCTCAAGCCGTTCTTTTCCGCGGTGAGCTGGACCACATTGGACTTGGACGCGGCCAGTGATTCTTCGAGATCGCCAATCTCGTCGGTGAGCCTGGCGGTCGTCTGCTGCTCGGTCACCCAGTGATCGTGATAGGTTTGCTTTTCGATCGTGAGAGAGGCTTTGTCGTCCTGCAGCTGATTCCTCTCGGCCACGACTTCCTTGCGCTTGGACTCACTGCTAAGAAAGGCCGCGAGGGCGCACAGGAAAAGAAAGAGGGCAGCCCATTTGAGAAATCCTCCGTCGCTTCGGGATGACTCCGATGAGGTTTCTGGATAAGTGGCGAAAGTGCTGGAGTCATTCTCTGACGAAGTGGCCGAAGGCGCCTCGGGGGCGCCGTCGGTCGTGGAGGAAGAAACAAGCTGGACGGCGAGACTCGCAGGGGCGTGCTGAGTCCAGACTGAAAAGCCGTTTCCGGGCAAGTGATAGGACGATGGAGAAGTCATGGTTGTTGTGGAAGGTACGTTGAAGGATTCGGGCGGTGAGTTGGTTTTCGGTGTGTTCGTTGGTGAGAAGGCGGGAGGGCGTTCCGGGCGAGAGTGGTCGGGTGAAGAGGGATTCAGCGGGTTTTTCCTGGCGACCTGCCGGGATACCTTGCGGCCGTGAATCCATTCGTTGCAGCGAGGAGGAAGAGAGAATCCGCGTCCCCCGAGCGAAGGTCCTCCCGCTGGCGCCAGGTTCGGCGTGGGCGAGGAGAGGGGCGCCAGGAACTGGCGCAGCCGCTCCGTCCAGAGCGAGAAACCGAGTCCGGGCAGCCGGACCGCCGCACGAAAGCCGCCGCCCGGCGAGTGGCGGGTATCGGTTGGGGCATGATCACTGTTGGGTTCACCTTTCATTCTTAATGGTACTTAATGAATTCTCAAGTCTGGTTCTTCAGTTTGGGAATGGCAAGAGAAATCGCCTTGCTTTCTCGGAAGCTTGGGCGGGTGGCGCCTTTGATGCCTCAACCGTTTGTTGACGAGGGCCCTACGGATCTCAGAGAGCCCAGGACGGCGATCGCCAAATTGACCAATAGACCGCAGATTCCCGGGGGAACGTATTCAAAGAGGGGGGCGGAGGAATTCTGCAGAGTCACCGCAATGAGCGTGCCCGCCGCCATCCCGGTGAGGACAGGTCCCGCCCGGAGACGGGTCCAGTGGATCCCGATCAACAAGGCGGGCGCCACTTGGCAGAGCAGTTCCAGTTTGAGCTTGATGAGGGCCCAGATGGACTTGCTGTCTTTTAACCAGATGGCCAGAAGCACGGCCACGGCCATCACGACCACGGAAGTTAGCTTGCCGATGAGGTTGAGGCCGCGCTGGCTCATGCGAGGCGCAAGACGCGGGCAAATGTCCTTGGCCACGAGCGAGGAAATGGCGAGGAGCGAGGAATCCACGGTGGACATCGTGGCGGCGAGAATGGCGCTGATGCACACCACGATCACCCAGCACATGATCGGGACCTGCTCGACGATGGCCGACAGCCAGAGCAAGGTGACTTCGTCGCTCCGATCCTGTCCGTCGCTCATCAGGTCGGGAAACTGTGAAATTCCCATGATGCCGAGGATGATCATGAGAAAGGTGGTGAACAGCGGCATGAACACCATGAATTGCAGCGACCGTTTCAGCGTGACGGCGCTCTTGGCAGCGTAGATGCGCTGGATGGCGTGCGGATACATGGCGATCCCGATGCCGACCAGCAGGACGGTGCTGAGCCACTTGACCTTTTCCTGCAGCGAAGGTGCCTGAAGCAGCGCGGGCCGGGATTCCCGGATGACCTCCGCCGCGCCGACCAGGCCGCCAAAGGACGCCTGAGCCACGATGAAAATGGTCATGACACCGAGGAGGAGGAGAACGCCCTGGAGGACATCCGTCCAGGCCACCGAGCGGAGCCCGCCTAACAACTCGTAGGCCAGCATGACGAAGGCCAGGACGATGACTCCCGGGGCGTAACTGCCCGCGACGCCGGTCACGGTCTCGGTGAGCAGGCCCAGCGCCTTGAGGTTGGTGAGGATGTAGTTTCCCAGGGCGACGATCCCCAGGACGGTGGCGAAGACGGTGAGAGGAGAAGAGCGGAAGCGATCTTGAAAATAGTCGCCCACGGTCACGTAGTGGCGTTGATGGGCGAGCCGGTGCAGGCGGGGAGCGTAGATCAGGTAGAAGCCGATGATGGCCATCATGAAGGTGACGGCCACCAGGAATTGGTAACCCTGGCGGTAGGCGCTCCCGACGAAGCCCAGCATGGTGTTGCCGCTGTATTGGGTCGCGTAAAGCGTCAAGAGAAGCACCATCAATCCCAGCCCGCGCCCGCCGAGGTAGAAGTCGGCCAGTGAATCCTCCTTCTTGGCGCGATGGCCCAGCCAGCCCAGGAAAATGAGGAGAAGGAGGTAGACGCCGACGGTGATCAGCCCGCCGGTCCCGAGGAGGCCGGGGCCGCGAGTTTCCGTTTGCGCAAGCGTGAGGGTGAGCATGGGGAGGCGCAGATTTATCGTAGCCAGCTCCGATTGTCCACGGAGATCGTCCTCCGCCCGACTTGCCAAGGCGCGGAGGCGGGTTTAGTTGGGCCTGGTATGAGATTTGTGTGTCGATTCTCCCTGGTCGTCTGCGCGACCGTTTTCGGTTTCTCCGGGGCCTGGGCCCAGGAGAATCTTCATCCGAGCTACAAGGTCGCCGAGAAGTATCTCCGGGCGGTGCAACTGCACGAGTGGGAAGAAGCGGTGGATTTGGTCGAGACTCGCAGCCTCGAGAACCTCAAGGATTTTCAGCGCCGTTACCTGCTTCGGGCGCCGACGATCGATGAGGAGAAGGAGCTGCTGCGCCTCCTGGGCATGGGCAAGATCTCGGACCTGGACGACATGGCCCCCCGGGAGGTCTTCATCCGGCGCGGTCAGGCCAAGACGAAGCGCCTGGTGAATCTGGAAAAGCACATTGCGGACATGAAAAAGAGTCTGGTGATGAAGACGCTGGGGACCGCTCCGGAGGGCACCGCCATGGTCCACGTCACGATTCGTAAGGAGTTTGCCTCGGACGACAAGGGGTTTTCCGAGCTCGCCTTCGTGTCCCTGGTGAAAGAGGGCACGGTGTGGAAGATCTCCCTGGACGCCCAGGAACCGAAGGTCTTCTCCTTGAACAAGAAAGAGTGATGCCGAGCGTTTCGGGCGCCTTCAGTCGAGCAGATTGAACTCGACGAAGTGCTCGCTGAGATCGCTGGTGTAGATGGTGGCCTTGGCCTCTCCCAGGCCGAGGTCGATGGTCACCCGGTGTTCAGGCCGGTCGGTTTCCTTGCGAAGAATGCTGAAGGGAGTCCCTGCGGATGTGCCTCCGCGGGTGGCGGGCACGTCGTTGAAGTCGATGGCGATCTTCTCTTCCTCCACGTCGACCCCGGAGTAGCCAACGGCGTGCATGATGCGGCCCCAGTAGGGCTGACCCCCGTTCCACATGCACTTGACGAGGACGGAATTGGCCACCGTTTTGGCCACGGTCACCGCGTCCGCTTCGCTTGCGGCGCCCCGGACCTTCAGTTCGATGAAGCGAGTCGCTTTCTCGGCGTCGTGGATCATCGCTTTGGCGAGCCGGAGCAGGAGACCCTGGAGGGCGTCCTGAAATTGGGTCGCCTCCTCGCTCCCGGCGACGATGGCGGGGTTTTCGGCCTGCCCGTTGGCGAGGACGAGGACCGTGTCGTTGGTGCTCATGTCTCCGTCGATCGTGATCCGGTTGAAGGATCGTTCCACGGCGGCCCGGGTGGCTTGCTGGAGGGCGTCTTTTTCGATGAGCGCGTCGGTGGTGACGTAGCAGAGCATGGTCGCCATGTTGGGACAGATCATGCCGGCGCCCTTGGTCATGGCGCCCAGCCTGACGGTTTGGCCGCCGAGGGAGAGCTCCAGCGCCAGGTACTTTGGGACGGCGTCGCTGGTCATGATGGCCAGCGCGGGCGGGCGAGGATCGTCCCCCAGCTGCGCGGCCTCGGCGATTTTTGGCCGGATGCGATCCATCGGGAGAGGCTTCCCGATCACCCCTGTCGAGGAGACCGCCACCTGGGTGGGACGGAGGCCCAGTTGGGAGGCCGTCAAGGCGGCCATTTCCCGGGCGTCGTCCAGGCCTTGTGAGCCGTTGCAGGAATTGGCGTTTCCGCTGGTGACGACGACCGCTTGGATTTCGTCCTCGGCCATGTGGGCCTTGGTCACCCGAACGGGCGCCGCCTGGACGCGGTTACGCGTGAAGGTAGCGGCGGACACGGCGGGGTGAGGTGTGTGGAGAATCATGAGATCGAGCTTGCTGGACGAGGGATCCTTGATCCCGCAGCAGGCCGTGCCGGCTCGAAAACCTTTGGGCGTGGTGACTCCCTGTCCTTCGAGGTAGTGAATAGTCGCCATGGCGCTTGATAGCCTGAGAGGGTCTCTGCGCAACCGCTTTCCACTCGGGTCAGGCCGGTCTTGCGATGGCGGATCATCGCGGGGAGGGAGGGAGAGGAGGACGCGTTCTGTGGATCTGCGAAGCCTCGGGAGTGCCATTGCCTCCAATTCGGTCGTGCCCACTGGGAGGGCTGTGTTATTAGTGGGGGCGCCGCGGACCGCGCTTTTCTTTCTTCATCGCCTTCGTGAATAATGCCACTCCGTCCTCGTCTGACTCTCAGGTGAAACCGTCGGGCGGGACGGAGGCGGCTTCCGAGACCGAAGCTCTGGATCCGCCGGATGCGGATCTCGTGGCCTCCTGCCAGGCCGGTGACACCCGTGCCTTCGATGTACTGGTGACCCGTTACCGAGGAAGAGTCTACGCGATGATATACAACATGGTTAAGAGCGAAGCCGATGCCTGGGATCTGGCGCAGGAGGCCTTCATCAAGGCATGGAAAGCTCTGCCCGGGTTCGAGGCCCGCTCGAGTTTTTACACCTGGCTCTACCGGATCACCCACAACGTCACCTACGACTGGCTGCGCAAACGGAAGATCCAGGCCGAGGGCGAATTCGATGAGACCGTGCAGCAGACGGTCGGTCCCAAGGCCAAAACGGTTCCGCACCGGGAGGCCGGTCCCGACGAGAAACTGGCGCACCAGGAACTGCGCGTCCGGATCGAGGAGGCGATCGACAAGCTTTCGCCCGAGCACCGGGCGGTCATTCTTCTCAAGGAAATCGAGGGACGGCAGTACAACGAAATCGCCGAGATCGTGGGGATCTCGATCGGCACGGTGATGTCCCGCTTGTTCTACGCCCGGAAGAAACTACAATCCCTTTTGCAAGACGTCTATGAAGCCCAGTGAAGAACAGTGGAACCGTTGGCTGGATGGCGAGTTGTCTCCGGAGGAGGAAGCCGACGCCCTTGCCTCGTGGGAGGCTGAGGACACCGAGGCGCCGGCCCGGGATCGGACCTTCTTCCGGCGCCTCTCCTCGGATTTGCGAGAGGCTTACCCGGCCGAGCGGACGCCTCCTTTTCCGGACTTTTTCAACAGTCACATTCAAAAGCAAATTCGAGACCTGCGGGAGGAGGAGGCGAACCGCGCCCAGCGGAGACGGCGCTCGTGGTTGCCCGATTGGTTTCGCCTGTCCTGGGCGGTGCCCTTGGCCGCGGCGGCGGTCGTTGTGCTGGCTCTCGCTCAGATTGGCCTGATTGGGGGACGCGGTGGCAGCCAGATTACCTATGCTTACACCCCGGATGAGCCCGTGACGGCGGTGACCGATTTCAACGAAGAGGCCAATGCAATGGTCGTTCGACTCGAAGGCATGCCGCCCTTGCCCGAGGAATTCGATCTCTTGTTGGCCGACGGACCCGTGAACATCGGGGCCGATGAGGCGATGTTGGCGGCGCGATCCGCAGAGGTCTCCTCCGGCACGCGCGAGGTCGCTCTGGAAGGGGAGTCGCCCGTCGGCGCTGCGGATTTCGAGGATGACTTTGAGTTTGTCGGGCCCAGGATCGAGTTCACCTCCCACCAGGCCCACGCCTCCACTTTCTGACCGACCCGAGCCGTGTGGATGGGGGAACCGACATGACCTGCTTTTCTTCGAGATACCCGCGCTGGGCCCGGCGTTTGCGAATGCCCGTGTATCGTCTCTGCCTGGGTGGTCTCGTGCTGCTGGCGAGTCTTCCAGCCTTGCCCGGGCAGGAGACGGCGCCAGGTCAGACCGGAGAAGGACGAGCCGGGACGGTCCCGCGGAAGGAGACCGAGGGATCGAAGCGGCTCTGGGGAGCGCTTGTCTACGCGGTTGAGGAGGCCGGCGCCAAACGGCCGGGATACGTGGAGGCCGATGCCGCCCTTGAGGCCTCGCTCAAGAAAGTTTTCACCGAATACGCGCACTTCCAAGTCCTGGGGACGCGTGCCGAGGCACTCTTCAAGAACACCCATTCCTGGGTGGCGCCCTCGAAACAGCTGTGCGTGAAGTTCGATTCCAAGGGGCTCACCAAGGACGGGCAGGGTGTCCGCCTGGATCTCCAGCTGTGGAATCGGGGTAAAGCCATCGTCAAAACCGATGCCATCTTGCGTCCTGGCAGCCCGGTTTTCATCGAGGGTCCGTCGTGGGGCAAAGGCAAGCTGCTCTACGTCCTGAAGTTGCTGGACGGCGAACAAGAGACAGACGGCTCGGAAGCGGAGACGGCGAAGCCGTGAGGTGTCGATCGATCGAGCTGAAGGGTCGGCCCCGGCCTCAGATCCACAGCTGAACGAGTAAGGGAAGGCAAAGTGCCAGCCAGCTCAGGCTGTGCAGGGCATCGCTGCCGATCCGCTGGCGATTGACGTGGAGAACGAAACCGCAGAGGGCCACTCCGGCCATGGTCCAGTAGTAGCTCGCCATGGAAGAGATCGATTGGCGGCCTACGACCTGGGCAAGCCAGACGAGGGTTCCCAGGAGGAGAAACAGCCAGATGCCAAGCCGGGTGTCGATCGCCAGCCAATCCTCGCGATATCTCGCCTCCTCCGGACGATCGATGTGTTCCCGGCAAGTCGCCAACAAAAACACCAGGCTGACCAGCAGGGTCTGGGCGATCAGGAGCTGAATGGCTGCCGGGGGGACGCTGGCCAGGCCGCAGGTGGGGATGAGGACACCGGCTGAGAAAAGGGCGCCCCGGATGATCTCGCGAGGGAGCACCGATTTGGGACCGATTTCCATGCGGGCGAAGAAGAGGTAGAGCCCCACGGGCACCACCAGGAAGAGACCGGCTTCCAGGATCACCTGGGGGAGTTCCCAGAAGAGAAGGCGAATCAAGACGCCGCTTGCGACGATGAGGCCGCCGATGAAGAAGGGCCGGAATCGGTCGGTGATCCAGTGACGCCAGGAAAACGATCTCGAGCGGCGTGCTTCAAGCAGGCGATCCCCGACGGCCACCACCCACACCACAAGGGAGAGCACTTGATGAGCGACGGGCGGTAGACGGACGTTGGCCGCATGGGCGAAGAGGCCCTGCCAACCCCAGGCGGCGAGGGGGGCCATGCCACACAGGGCCATGGGCCAGAGCCACCAAGGCATCTGGCGAAGGTTCCGCTCCCCAGGAATCGACATGGCTCACGCTTTAACGCCAGTTTTCTAGGATGACAACCGTCAACGCGGGCTGGGTGCCCGGTGATCGAGGGACTGGCGACTTGCCAACTCAGAGACCTCCGTTTCCAGTGGCGGATGTCAAAGCCCATTCCCAAGCCGGAAGCCGCCGTTCTCTTTGACCTCGATGGCACCCTGCTGGATTCTCTGGGGGATTTGGCGGAGTCCATGAACACCGTGTTGCGGGAGACCGGGCTGCCCACGCACGATCTGGAAGCGTTCCGTCATTTCATCGGCGACGGGATCCGGGCTCTGGTCCAGCGCTCACTCCCGAAGGCCATGCACGATGATGCCTCCATCACGACGTATCTCGAGCGTTATCGGGCCAGTTACGACCAGCGCTGGCACCTCTCGAAGCCCTTCCCGGGCATCGTTGAATTGCTCGACGCCCTGGAGGCGTGCGGTCTGGCGTTGGCGGTCGTTTCCAACAAACCCGAGGCCTTCACGCGGCAGTGTATGGAGACGATTTTCCCGGCGTGGAAATGGGCCGCCGTCGTTGGTCAGCGGGAAGGCGTCCCGCGCAAGCCGGACCCCGAGGGCGCGCTCGGCATCGCGGAGCAGATCGGTCTGCCTCCCTCGCGCTGCTGGTTTGTGGGCGATAGCGACGTCGACATGCGGACGGGCGTGAATGCCGGGATGCAGGTGGTGGGGGTCTCGTGGGGTTTTCGCCCGGAACCCGAGCTGCGGCAAGCCGGTGCGCAAGCGGTGATCGACGCCCCGGGCGAACTGCTGGGTCTGGTGGATGAGATGGTCGCCGGCGCGCGATCATGAGGACGCTGGCCATCGAGACGAGCTGCGATGAAACGGCGGTGGCGCTGCTGGACGCCGATGGCCGGATTCTCGCCAGCGAAATCGCCTCTCAGATCGACTTGCACCGCCTCCACGGGGGCGTGGTGCCGGAGCTGGCCTCACGCAATCACCTTCTCAAGATGCGTCCGCTTCTGGAGAAGGCCCTGAAAACAGCCGGCGTGGCGCTACCGGAGATTGACGTTTTCGCGGCCACGGCGGGTCCGGGCCTGGCCGGGGCCCTTCTCATCGGCAACACCACGGCCAAGACTCTGGCATTGGCACAGGGCAAACCCTTTATTGCCGTGAACCATTTGGAGGGCCACCTACTCTCGCCTTTCTTGGGTCGGCCGGGCGGGGTCCGGCCCTGTGTGTCGCTGGTGGTCAGCGGCGGCCACACTCTGCTCATCCACCTGCGGGGTTTGGGCGACTACCATTTGGCCGGAAGGATGCGGGATGACGCCGCGGGCGAGGCCTTCGACAAGGTGGCCAAGATGCTGGACCTGCCCTATCCGGGCGGGCCGGAAATTGACCGTTGCTCGGCCGGCGGTCAGTCCGACGCCTTCGCTTTTCCCCGGAGCATGCTCCACCACGCCGACCATGATTTCAGCTTCAGCGGATTGAAAACCGCGGTGCTCTACACGCTCGAGAAATTGGAGGAACCGCTCGAGGAGCGACGGTCGGATCTGTGTGCGTCTTTTCAAGAGGCGGTGGTCGATGTGCTGAAGGCGAAGACCTTTCGGTTGGCACGGGAGGAGAGTGCCCAGGCGGTGGCTGTGAGCGGAGGGGTCAGTTGCAATGCCCGATTGTGTGAAGTGTTTGCCGAGACGGCGGCCGAGGAGGGTGTCGAACTCTGGCTGGCGCCGCCCGCGCTCACCACGGACAACGCGGCGATGATCGCCTACGTGGCGCAGCTCAGGGCTCGACGCGGCGAGGTTTCCTCGCTGGATGAGGACGTGGATCCGAATTTGTGCCTGACGGGCACACCCGCGAGAGGAGTGAGCTATCGTGGGATGAAAAAAGGTGCGGGCCGTTCGGAACCGTGAGAGCAGCGACCGCGTGAATTCGCTGGCCATGGACGATGGGATCCGGGAAGGTGGAGCCATGAAACGGCGATATCTCGTCTTGGTCTGGCTCCTCTTGGGAAGTGTGAGAGTCTCTGGAGCGGATGGGCTCGAAGGGCTTCTCGATTCCAAAACACCGGTGGAGCGGCTGGCTACCGGCATGAAGTTCACCGAGGGACCGGCCTGGCTGGCTGACGAGGGAATGTTGGTGTTCAGCGACATTCCCAACAGTAAGCTCATGCAATGGAGTTCCGACGGCGGCCTGAAAGTTTTCCGCGAGAGTGAGCAGTCAAACGGCAACTTGGTGGATTTGCAAGGTCGCCTCCTGACCTGTCAACACGCCGGACGCAACGTGGTGCGGGCGGAGCCGGACGGATCGATCACGGTCCTGGTGGATCGTTACGAGGGCAAACGCCTGAATTCGCCCAATGATGTGGCGGTGAAATCGGACGGGAGCCTCTGGTTTACCGACCCATCCTACGGACTGGGAGGGAAGCCGGGCGAGCTGGATGGCAAGTGGGTGTATCGTTTCGATCCCCAGAGCGAGATGCTTTCGGTGGTGAGCCGGCATTTCAACATGCCCAATGGCATCGTCTTTTCGCCCGACGAATCGAAACTCTACATCTCGGACACGGGATCCCTCGGCAAAGTCCTGGCATTTTCCGTGCTTGAGGGAACGGCCTTGAGCGAGAAACCTCTCTTTGCGATCGACGTGCGGAGTGATGGAATGTGCGTTGACGAAAAGGGGAATCTCTACACCACTGCGGCGGGCGGCGTGCACGTCTACGATGCCGGAGGGAAGAAGCTGGGCCTCATTCCCGTGGACGAGCAGCCGGCCAATGTGTGCTTTGGCGGCGAGCGGAACCGCGCGCTGTTCATCACCGCGCGCACTTCGCTCTACGCCGTCGAGATGGCGGTTGGAGGTGCGCGAGTGAAGACGGCTGAGTGAGTGCGAGAAGGTCGACGAGGGGAGTCCGATCCTGTTGTCTGGGTTAGAAGCATGGAGGTTGAAGGTCACAATGGCGAGCTGGATATCCATCCGACGGCTCTGGTGAGTCCTCATGCCCGCTTGGGGGCAGGCGTGCGTGTCGGGCCTTGCGCCATCGTGGAGGCTGGTGTCGTGCTGGGCGAAGGATGCGAAATCGCGGCTCACGTGCAGCTGCTCGGCGATCTGGAGATGGGCGCCCATTGCAAGGTGGGTCCCGGTGCCGTCCTCGGTGGGCTGCCCCAGGACAAGAGCTATCGGCCCGAATTTCGGAGTGCCCTGTGCATTGGTGAGGAAAACGATATCCGGGAACACGTGACCATTCATCGCAGTGCCCTGGATGGGGGCGTCACCCGGGTAGGTGAGGCAAACTTTTTCATGGTCGGATCCCATGTGGGGCACGATTGTGTCATCGGGAAGGGAAACACTCTGGCAAACCACTGTCTCCTCGGCGGCCATGTTCAGTTAGGCGACGGAATCTTCATGGGAGGCGCCGTGGGAGTGCATCAGTTTGTTCGAATCGGGGATCGAGTGATGGTTCAGGGGCACGCGGGACTTTCCCTGGATGTGCCGCCTTTCGTCACCGCGGGAGAGAACAATCTCATTTTTGGCTTGAACGTGGTGGGTCTCCGGCGCGCAGGGATCGCTCCGGAAGATCGTGCCGAGATCAAACGGCTATATCAGGCATTCTACCGTGAAGATCACGCTCTCTCCGGAGCTCTGGAGTGGGCGCGGGCTCGTTCGTGGGGAAACGAGGCGGCCAAGTTTCTCGCTTTCATCGAGGGCGACTCTCACAAGGGCCTTTGCGTGCGCACGGGTTGAAGGTGTTTCCGCGAATGAAACGAGGTCCAAGTTTGCAATGGCCGTCGGGTGTCCGTGCTTCGGGCGTGTTGAGCGGCCGACGATTGGCGGGCAGCGCCCTGACGCTACTTTCCATGATGAGCACACCTGAGGCCGAAACCACGAGTCGTGTGGAGAATAGCGTGTTCCTGGAACGGATCCTTGGCGGGTTGCCCACGCCACTTGCCGAGGCCGCCCGTGACCCGGCTCACGGCGTTCAAATTCTCTATGTGCGCGTTTCTCGAGAGGGGGGGCGACGTCGCTTCAGTGAACATCGCTGGGGGAAAGAGCCCTTGGCCTATTTCTACCCGGCCAGCACGGTCAAGCTGCCGGTGGCCTTGTTGGCGCTGGAAAAACTCGCTTCCTTGCGAGTCGAGGGCCTCGACCGGTCGACTCGCATGCTGACCGGTAAGGCGCGGGAATGGCAAACGGAACGTCACTGCGATCTCAGCGCTCGGTCCGGCTTCCCTTCGGTAGAGAATGATATTCGAAACATCTTTCTGGTGAGCGACAATGATGCCTACAACCGTCTCTTTGAATTCCTCGGGGTGGAGGCGATCCACCATCGCTTGCGAGAACTGGGTTTAGCAGAAACGCATTTGGTTCACCGGCTGGGTGTTCGGCGGGAGATCGATCACGGGCGCTATGGCAATCCGGTGCGATTTGTGGCGGCTAATGGAGCGGTTCTCTATCAGGAAGACGAACGGGTGGCTTCGGAATTGCCCTTTCACGGACGGTCCGTGCGGATGGGACGGGGCTATCTCATGGAGGGTGAATTGGTTGAAGAGCCGATGGAATTTTCCTATCATAATACCTTTCCGTTGGCGGATCAGAGCCGGCTATTGAGTGCCCTGGTGTTCCCGGAATCTGTGGAACCCGCTCGCCGGTTGCGTCTGGCGCCGGGGGATCGCGAATGGTTGCTTGAAGTGATGGCTCAATACCCGCGCGAGTGCCGCGAAACAGCGGATGAGTCCCTCAAGCAGCTCCCCGATGATCATGTGAAACCGTTACTCTCCTGGAGTCCGCAGCCGATCAGGGCGAGCTTGCGCTGTCACAACAAGATGGGACAGGCCTACGGTTTTCTCTCGGACAATGCCTATATCAAGGATCAAGAAAAGGAGATCGAGTTCTTCCTCTCGGCGGTGATTCACGTGAACGCCAACGAGATTTACAACGACGATCGCTACGAGTACGAGGTCCTTGGACGGCCGTTCTTGGCGGCCCTCGGCCAGGCCCTTCACGCCTTCGAGTGTGGCCCTGCCGGTGCCGGTGGGTGATGGACCCGTCACTTCGGGCTCGTCTTTTCGGCCGGCTTTTGTGAGGATTCTTCGGATGATCCAACGTGAATGCCTTCTTGTCAGTGTCTTGCTGGCCATGGCGGGGTTCCTCGCGGGTTGTGGACAGCCCGCCGAGCCGGGCGGGAACCTCGCGTCCTCGCCGTCAGCTGCCAAGCCGGAAAAAGGGGAGTCCAAGGAAATGAGGGTGTCCGTGGCCCCTGTCCCCGGGTCGCCGGCGCCAGCGGGGAATTCGGGGGGCAATGCCACGGGGAGGGATGGATCGAGTGTCGACGTCCAGGACGCGGGCATCGGCACTGGCGAATTGAGCCCCTTGCCGGCGCTTTCGGGGGACCGCTTCGACGGGGCGCTTCGCTCGGAGCTGGAACACGTTGACCCCGAGGCCGATGACTGGGAAAGCGAGGCGGTTGCGGAGGAAATCCTCAAGACGCTCAAGGCTTTCGGGGCATGGGTGGAGGCAGGCAGGGCGAATGCCCGCTGGACTTCGCCGCGAGTTTTGAGGGGTCGGTGCCCGACCGCGAAGCTTTGCCGCTCGTTTTCAACGATCCCCCCTTTCGCATCCGGCGCGGTTCCCTCGCGGGATCTCACGGCATGGCGGATTGGCTGGCCCAGTGGGAGACCGGCGGGTCGCTTCACTTCAAGGTGATCCAAATCTCGGCGATGAAGGAACCCGAGCAAGCCTACCGGCTGACCGTTCTCGTCGATCGCACGGACTCATCGGGTCTCCCGCCTTTCCAGGAGAATGCGGCCTGGCTCACCGAATGGGAGTCTTCGGACGAGGCTGGAAAGTGGGCGTTGAAAAGGGTGGAGACGCCTTTCTACGAATGGGTGGAAGACGTGCGGGAGACCGCGCCCACCCTTTACGCCGACGCCACGGCGTCTGTTTTTCAGGGAGACCCGGTATTCCAGCGTCAGCTTTCACGCGGTATCGATTACTAGCGTGACCGCCTAGACTGGCGTTTCGGGATGGAGGTGACAGGTCCACACGGTTTGGCCGTGGGGGACGTCAACGGCGATGGACTCGACGACGTCTATCTCTGTGAATCCGGCGGCCTACCCAACCGGCTCCTGATCCAGCAAGCCGATGGAAGCGTGAAAGACGTGGCTGCGGCGGCGGGACTCGATTTCATCGAGCCGACCCATAGCGCTTTGTGGGTGGACTGGGACAATGATGGCGACCAGGACGTCGCCCTGGCCGTTGGTCGTCACGTGTTCTTCTATGCCAATGATGGCTCCGTGCGGTTCGAGCAGAAGGCGGTGGCGCAGTCCGATTCCGTTGCGCGTTCCCTCGCCGCGGCCGACTTCGACGCCGACGGGGATGTGGACCTTTATATGTGCGGTTATTTCAATCGAAGCGGCGACAGCGTGGGGTTCGGACGGCCGATGCCCTATCACGATGCCAACAACGGCGTGCGCAATCATCTCCTGTCCAACGCAGGGAACTGGAAATTTGACGACGTCACGGCGGCCGTTGGGCTGGATGAGAACAACAGCCGCTTCAGTTATGCCGCGGCGTGGGAAGACGTCGACAATGACGGGGATCTCGACCTCTATGTGGCCAACGATTTCGGCCGGAACAATCTCTACGGGAACGAGGGCAAGCGCTTCGAGGACGTGGCGGGCCAGGCGGGTGCGGAAGACCTTTCGGCGGGGATGTCAGTGTCCTGGGGGGACTACAACCTCGATGGCCTGATGGACATTTACGTGGGCAACATGTTTTCATCCGCCGGAAACCGGATCGCCTATCAGCGTCGGTATCGCGCTGAGCTGGGAGACGCCCATCAACGCGCATTCCGGCGTCACGCATGTGGCAACACGCTTTTCGAGAACCGTGGTAATGGGACCTTTGCCGATGTGACGATTCGAGCCGGTGTCAACATGGGACGCTGGGCCTGGAGTTCTCAATTCGCCGATGTGAACAACGACGGCTACGACGACCTCCTGGTAGCCAACGGGATGGTGACCTCCCAAGAGGACACGAAAGATTTGTGAAGTTTTTTTTTGGCGGCGGGTCACGTCGCAGTCGCCCAACGGAGTGCCGGAAGCCCCTGCTGAACGGCAACTGGGGGAGCGCTACCTCAGATCCTGGGATGCTTTGGGGAAGATGTTGGAGGAGGGCAAGTCCTGGAGCGGACGGGAGCGGAACCTCGCCTATCTCAATACCGGCGACGGCCGGTTCACGGACGTCTCCACCCTGGCGGGCTGGGCCTTTCCCTCGGATTCACGCGCCCTCGGATTCACGGACTGGGATGGCGACGGCGATCTCGATGTGTGGCAGGCCAACCGATCGGCGCCTCGAGTCCGCTTTCTCTTCAACCAGCTGGAGACGCCTGATCGGTTTCTCAAGATCCGGCTGATCGGAACCCGTTGCAATCGGGACGCCATCGGTGCCCGCGTGACCCTGACGCTTTACGATGGCAAGCGGCTCCTCAAGACCCTGCGCGCTGGAGAAGGCTACCCCCAGCGTTTCATAAAATGGCCAGTCAGGCCATCATGTAGTAGGCGATTTCTTCTTCGACGGCCTGATTGTCTCCGAGTGTCAATGTGAGTCGACCTTGAAGGCGAGTCAGACGTCCGGCACGTTGGATGATTTTGCGGCGAATCGTGCCGAGTCCTTCAAAGATCCACTCCGCAGCCCTTTTGGGGGACGATTTGCGTGACCGCTCCGCAGATCGCATCTGCATTTCGCGTGTGAGATTGTGGGTGAGGATACTGGCCAAAAGGAAAGCTTCGTTGGCGGCACGTCGCTTGGCCGGAATATAGTCCATCTGGGCCTGGCTCTTGGCTTCGCCAAAAATCTTCTCCTGAGAGCCACGCCCTTCATGAAATTTCACCACATGAGCGGCCGTGTTTGTTTTGTTGGTGATGATCGCCTCGTATTCATAGTTCTCCTCGACTGGTTCGAAAAGATCGAGTTGGAGCGGTCCTTTGCGCTGAGTGCGCCTCATGGTTCGAATGCACAAAATGCGTGCTTTGCGCGCCCAACTTTTTGGCTTCCAGCGGATTTCGAAGTGATGAGTTTTTCCCTCTCCGCCTCGGGTTCGGGACCAGCGACGGCGCTTCTCGATGATGCCCTTGAGTTCCACAAGCCGCTCGAAAGGCACCGAGAACGTATATTCCAGGCCCAGGGTCTTTGCCTCTGAAACCATCTGATCGCTGAAAAACGCGCTGGCGGCGCGCAACTCGATCTGCACATCAGGCAGCACCTTGCAAATCTTTTCCACGCAGTAGCGAAGAAATTCCACCGCGCCATTGGAGTCATGGACGTTGCCGCTTCGATGAAGGTAATCGAGAATCTGTCCGGTTTGGGAGATCGTCGCGAGCAGCGGATAATAACTGCGCTCGCCTTTTTTCTTCTTGTTAAATCCCACAGCCGTCCCTTCCGCATGGCGACTCGTGCTCTGCACGCTTCCGTCCAAGTCAAGCGTGATGCGTTTGATTCCTTCCTCCTGAAGTCGCGACAGGCAAACGAAATGATTCATCTCCCTCATCCTCTCAAGGCTTTGACAATCGACCTCTCCCAACATCCGGCTCATCGTTGGGACACTGGGCAATGGGTGCATCCCCAAAACCTGTCGTACAAGGAGATCATCTCGGTAGTAGTCCAAATCGCGAAGCATCCGGTAGCCCAGTATAAGATGCACGATAAGACACATGAAAACCTTGTGGAACTTGTAGAAGCGGGACATGCGCCGATCCAGTGGATCAAAGCACTGCTGAAGCTTCCCCTCCAGATCCAATTCCTGAAAGAGCTTCTGAAAGATAACGAGACCGCCAAAAGAGGTCAGTTCTTGATCTTCAAATTTGATCGCCGGAATCGTTCTGGACTTTGCATGAATCGTACGTCGTGCTACTCTCACTGTAGGTGGCTTTTGGGTTGAAGTGTTTGGTGTTTTGGTAGATTCCAAATTAACTTTATCCCAAAGGCCCCTGCCACTATTTTCTTGGGATTCTTGCCCCGATTTATGAAACTATGAGGCTACCTCTCTCAATCGAGCAAGACCTTGCATTGCGGCCTGCCGCCAGGAGCGGGAATCGAGTCCCTCGCCGTGGCCTGGCCCGGCGGCGCCGCGGAGTCGTTTTCAACTGATTCGTCCGGGGGGGGGGCGCCGTCGTGGACCGAGTCACCGGGCGTCCGAAGGGTCCGGTTGGTGTCGCACGCCAAGTTGCCGCTTCCGGATCTTCCTCTGGACGGTTTTCCCGGCGAAAGCGGCACGAACGTCGCTTCCCTGGGCGAGAGTGTCTTGGTGGCCATGTGGGCCAGCTGGTGTGCCCCCTGTCTCAAGGAGCTGGAGGGACTGAGGCGGGCCGAGAGTCGCCTTGCCGACGCGGGCCTTCGTGTGGTGCTGGTGAACGTGGATGAAACCCCTCAGCGGGCGCTGGAGATGCCTGCGAGCTTTCGTCAAGGAGCGGCCACGCCGGATTTTCTGGATGCCATCGATGTGACCCAGAGAATACTGACCGGACGCGAGCGGGAGGCCGTGCTGCCGATGAGTTTCTTGGTTGATCCGCGAGAGCGACTGTTGAGCTTGTACAAAGGTGAGGTCGAGGTGGAGACTGTTCTTGCGGATCACGCCAAGCTGGGTGTGGCGAGCGATCAGGCCTTCCGGGATTTGGCCGTGCCCTTTGCTGGTCGCTGGCTCATCCGGGAAATGCCGGTCGATCTTTTGAGTATTCTGGAGCGCTTGACGGGATTGGGGCGAACTCGGGCGGCCCACCGCTATTTGGAAAAGCACGTGACGGGTGACCGGCCACCCAAGAAGGCCTCGCAACTCCCTTCCATGGCGCTCTCCATGAACTCGGTGAGCAAGGCCTACGCGGAGCTGGGTCGGAGATTTGCCGCCGCGAAGGAGACGGCCCACGCGATCCATTCCCTAGTCAGGGCACTGCAGTACGAGTCGCGTCGATTGGAGGAGCGGGCGCACTTGGCGATCCTCTACGAGCAGAACGGCGAGCTGGACAAGGCGGCGGGTCAACTGCGTCAGGTGCTCGCTCTGCAGCCCAGCCATCTTCCCGTGCGAAACAGCCTGGCCTGGATCCTGGCCACGGTACCGAGGTCGGAGTGGCGTCGGCCGGCCGAGGCGGAACGCCTGGCGCGGGAAGTTTGTCAGGCTACTCGCTTTCAATCGCCGGAGCCCGTGGATACCCTGGCGGCTCAGGGCAAGTACTCGGAGGCCGTGGAGATCCTGGAACGCGCAATGCCCCTGGCCGAGAAGGAACTGCCGCCGTCGGTCGTAGAAGATCTTGAAAAGCGGCTGGCGCTATATCACCGGGGAAAGTCTTACATCAGCACCTTGCCTCGATGAGGAGAGTTGGCTAGACTTGTTTCAAGGAGCCAGGCCATCCCACTCGACGCGCAAGCGAAGATAAGCGTGGGAATGACGGGGCAAACGGAGAGACAAGTCCTCGGTCGACGCGTCCGAGGCCACGGCAGTCAGCTCGAGTCCTTCCACAGGGCGCCAGGTGTTCAGATCCGAGGAGGTCTCGAGACTCATGCGAAAGGTGTCCGAAAGGTTTGAGCGGCGTGTCAGTGAGGCTCCGTCTCGCTGATCGAATTGGATGAGGGGAGAGCCGTTGCGAAGATCGGCCGCGAAGTAGTAGGCGGCGAGGTTCGAGAAGCGCTGGCCCGGATAGGGTGCCAGCGGATCGGGATTCGCCTGGGCGGCCAGCCAGGTCAGCCACGGAGAGACGCGGGGACGGTTCAGGTCACGGGCGACCCAGGACGCCGGGTCGGAGAGATTGAGGCCCGGGCGGGGATCTTTGAGCGTCAACATCGGCCCCTGCCCGTCAGGGGCGACGGGCCAATCGCCGCCGTCATCGTAGCGCATCGTTAGGATGGTCTCTTCTTCGGCATCGAGAATGGCCAGGGTCTCGCCCTCGTTGGCGAGCCGTCCTTCATAGGGCCCCGCCGCGGTTCCGTCGGGTCCGTAGCGCTCTTGGTAGGCCTCGGAATCGTGCGCCAAGCGGAGCCGCTCGCCCGGGTCCAGATGCCAGATGCCGGCCTCCTGAAAATCGAACCGGATCCCGCCAGCCAGGCGGAGTCCGGCAAGACGCCCGCGCTGATGGCTAGGGTTCAGCAATTCCAGAAATTCGAAATCGGCGTCGTTCTCGTGGCCGGCCTGTCGTTCCGTTTCCGATGGTTCCCCGGGATGGTAGTGAATCGCGGAAATGAGAAGATTGGCGGGAGTGGCCGGGGCGGCATCGAGCACGAACAAGGTGGCCTGCAGGGCGGACCACTCACCTTGGTTTTCCACCCGTGCCTTGACCCAGCCGGAAATGGTGACGGGAATGGAGGCTTGGTATTCGCGAGCTTGAGGGTGGACGGCACCTCCCGGCAACCGGGGATCCGAGCCGCCGACGGTGTAGAGAATCCGCGCACCGGGAAGGAAAACCGACACACTTTTCGAAGACATGGCGAGGCGATCGTTCTCGCCCAGCGACCCATCAGCAGGGGTGAAGACCGGCGCGTGGAATTTGGGATAGAGACCTTCGTCGCGAAATTGATCGAGGACAATTCCGGAACGCCTGGGGAACCAATCGTCTAACAACTGCTGGCGAAGCGGACGGAAATCATTGGCCACCGTGTAGGGCGTGGTTCGCCGGTAATCGCCCCAGCGTGCGGATTCCGCGAGGAGCGCCTGCTCGATCTCTGAGGTCAAACGCATCCAGAGAGCGGCGGGTCGATTTCGCTCCGGATGCTCGGGATCCCAGTGAGGAAAACGGGGATCGACGGCAAGCGGGCCGCTGTTGAAAAAAGCGCGATGAAGGTGATCGGCGAAATGCATTCGGTATTCCGCGTTCGCCTTGAAGGCATGGTGAAATTTGGTGGGAGAATCCTCGTCCCGACGGTGGGGAAGGACCCGGTTCTCCGTGAGGGCGTGCTTCATGCCGTGCTCGTTGTCCCAGCTGAAGAACTTGAACCCGTCGCTGTCCGGACCGCGCTGGCGTCCGATGTAATTGTTGCCCGGTCAGTCGGTGGCGGCGGCGAACATGTTGGGAATGAGATAATCGATCAGGTTCGGAACATCGACCCAGGCGACCGCGTCGCGATAAGCATCATCGCCGGAGAGCTCGAGGTAGCCGCGCGAGAACTGGCCGGGATCGATCTGGATGCGAGCCAGGGCGTCGGCGTAAGCCTCGCCGGTTCCGTCCACGACTTCCTCATGATTCTTGAGGATGTCATAGTCTTCCTCATCGCCGCCGAAGTAGCTCTCCATGAAGGCGGCGTCCGGCCGTTCCGTCGGATTGTAAACACCCCAGTAGAGGCCGTTCAAATAGAGATGCACCCACATCCCCCGGGGCGCGGCCTGACCCAGGGCCAGTTGCGAACGGCGAGCCCATTCATCTCGCACAAACTGGCCCACCCGGTTGCTGGGGGCGTCGTAGACCCAGGCGTCCTGGGAATTGGAGCGCAGGACCAGGGTGTCGAACTCGGAGGCCCCGCCCGGGCCGAACAGTGGAAAGTTGAGCTTGCCCGCGCCATACTGTTTCCGGAAAACCAGTCGAAGGGAATGCTTGGGGTTGCGTGAGGGATCGCGCGAGGTGAAGCCCTGCATGCGAATGCCCGCATCGACCTGGAAACCGGGCCTTCCGTCCGGATAGATCAATTCTACGGAGCCGGGCCGCTCCCACTCCATGCCTCGGCCCTGGGTGTGATGATAGATTCCCTGGCTGGTCCCGAAGAGGTCTTTGTGCTCCATGACCAGGGAGAGCGAGGGTAGGGCGAGCAAGGCCTCGGCGATGGCGGCTTTGGCTTCGTCGATCGTCAGAGCGGGATCGCCCGCGATGAGCGGCAAGTGGTCGAGATCGTTGTCCATGGCGTAGTCCGAGCCCTGCCAGGCTGTCGAAAAACCCCTTGGCTCGGCGGGTTGCTCGACGATGTGTCGCGGGAAAAGGTAGGTCTGTGTATCGATGTTGCTCGGCTCGTGACCCGTCTTTCTCGCCTGTGCCCTCAGCACCGTGGTGGTCTCGATCCGGATGCCCTTGCCATCGTAGACGTTTCCAGTGAAGACGTTCCCCGGCTCGGCCCCATTGAGGGTGTAGTGAATCTCTGCGCCTTCCGTGGCCGTGGACAATTCCACGATGAAGGGCGCTTCGTAGAAGCCACGGTCGACGCTGAACTTGGTGTCGGCCACAGACGGCTGCAGTTCGCCGTCCTGACCGTACAACGAAACGGTAAAGAGGAATAAGCCGAGCAATCGGCCGGAGTGGATGAGCGGTTTCAACGATCCGTCCGACTATTCGAAGGTGGCGATCAGTTCGACGTCTTCCGTGGCCAGAGGCAAGGTCATCTCCAATTCGGTGCCGCCAAGAGCGCCGGACCAACCGGCGAAGGAGTGCCCGGCCTGGGGGATGGCCGTGACGGTGAGCGGCAGGTCTTTGAAATAGACGCCGGACCAGGCGTCCGAGGGAACGGTCAGCGTGTTGATTTTCACCGATCCTTTGTCGCTTCCCCGAATCGTGACCGCCACCGTGGCCGCGCCATTTTGAAAATCGAAGTGTTCCATGAGCTGTTCGCGCAACTGTTCCGGCCGATGGCGACCGAAGTCGCGCATGACCTCCACGTTGCGTTCCCAGTGGGCGAGGTCGAGCGGCTCGTCCTCCTCCTTGTGGGGGTGCCCGAACCCTCGCTCTTGAATCGCCGCCCAACTCCAGCGCTCGAGATGGCGGGGAATCTCCGGCCGGATGACGGAAGCCATCGCATCGATGTGCCCGACCACCCGATCGCCGGACCAGAGGTGGTTGAGCAGATCGGCGCAGCGCTGGATGAACTGTTCGCGGAAGCGATCGCTCTCCAGCATTTCGCGAAGGAGCATCGTGCGCCCTCCCGCGTTGGGCCAGCCGGTGCCGTTCCCGGCAGGGTTGGTGTAAAAGGTGAACATGTTTTCGTAATCGGAGAAATCTCGTTTCATGGCCGGGAGGTAGACCTCCGGTTTCCAGAGATTGAAGCCATAGTCCTGGTCGTAAACCAGCCAGCGAAACTGCCCGCCTTCGTCCCGCTGGGGGCGCCAGCATTTGATGTTGCCAATGTCGAAGTTCTGGCACCAGATGACGGTCAAGTGATAGTCGATGAAGTTGGCGATGTCGAGATAGGTGTCTTCGACGAACTGATAGTGTTCAGGGTCGTTCATGTCGCGGCTGGAAACGAAGTTGCGCATGGCGTTGTAAGTCGTCGAAGAGCCGGTGTTGGCCACGCCGTAACCCTCGCTGAGATCGATCTCGTCACCCGGCACGCCGTGGTTCGACTCCACGTAGTGCTCAGTCATCTTCTCGCGGATGTTGTAGATGCCCCAGTAATCGCCGTTGAGATAGAGGACGGCGGGCCGGTAGGCCTGGGTGTCGAGACCGGTCTCAGCGGCGAGGCTCTGGATCATGGCATCGCGGAAGAGGGTGAAGTTCCCGTTGACGAAGTAGCTGCCGTAGGACTGCGGCTCGCCGAAAGCCTTGATCTCCGTGCGGGGATAGGTGAGCCAGGTGCTCTGGTTGTCGTTGCCGGAGTTGCGCAGGACGAAGGATTCAAAGGAATCGATGTCTTTGGCAGGAAAGAGCTGGTGACGGATGCGGCCGTAGCCGTACTCCTGGCGGGCAAAGATGGCCAGCGACTTCTGCGGGTAGCCCCGCGACCCCCAGCCGCCGAAGATCTTCACGCCGACGTTCATGGCTAAGCCTTCATCGCCATCAGGCTCGAACATCTCCAGGCTGGCTTCGATCTCCCGTTCCCGGCGCCAGGCGTTGGACGACGAGTAGGGGTAGTTGCCCGTGACACTTCCATTGGCCGAGAGCGCCGGGCCCATGCCATAGAGATAGCCGTTCTCGAACTCGAAATGTTCCGGCTCGGTGGCCATGGATAGGACGGGCAGGGCGTGGTCGATCCCGACCAGGTAGGTTCGGCTGACCGTCCGGCTCTGGTTCGGTCCGAAGATCTTGGCGCGGATCACCGTCGGCTGCTCGAAGACGATGGGTTCGCTGTAGAGGCTCGAATTGCTGTTGAACAGCGTGTGGAAAGGCTCGGCACCGTTGGTGGTGAAGCGAATGACATCGCCCTCCAGTGGCGCGATCAGTGTCAGAGTGACGGGTCCGTCGTGGATGCCGCCATCGACGGAAAACTGCGGCGCCTGGATGTAGGGATCGGGTGCACCGAAGAGAAAACCGTGGTTTGGAGCTCCAGGGGTCGCCTGCTTGGGCTCGAAGACGTAGAGGGTCTCGACATTGTCCCGAGCGCGGCCCAGAGAGGCGTCCGAGGCCAGGGGACCCAGGTAGAGCCGGTCGATGATGTTTCCATCCGGGTCCGAGAAGACGACGGGCTCCTCGCCGTTGCCGATCCGGAAATCGACGTGCAGCTCACCGTCCGGAACGGCTTCGCCTTCCTTGCCTGAGGCGTAGACGAGAAGGAACTCACCGGAGGCGAGCACGGTGTTCTCGGGGAAGATCCACTTGCTCGGCCGATCGATGCGGTCGCTCAGGCCGTGACCGGAGAGATCCACGGTTGATTCCCCGGCGTTGAGCAGTTCGATCCAGTCTGGCGTGTCGCCATCTCCATCCAGCAGCGCGCCATCGTTATTGCTCGCGATCTCGTTGATGACGACCTGGGAGGCGTCGCCTGTGCCGCCCGGCGCGGACTGGCTTCGAACCCTGAAGAAGCCCTGGATGTCGGGATCGATCGACAGGGTCAGGCGAAAGCGATTTTCACCTTCCTCAGTGAGCGTGGACTCGTGGGCATCCCAGGAAGCGGATTCCATGGTCGGTGAATACTCGACTGTGTGGGTCCACTCGGACGTCGAGAGGCCCAGCAGTTCGATTGAGATTTCGCCGCCCTGGCGGGCGATGTTGCTGACCTCCACGGACCGGGCCGGTTCCTGGGCGGAGAGCTGAGCAATGCCCAGGAGGATCAGGAGGGGAACGGAGGCGAGAAACGGGGGACGCATCCCCTATTCCTAGGCCCGTTTGCCCGATGGGGCAATGCATCAAGGCCTCTCGCCGCCCGGGAGATTGCTGGGCAAGGACAGAGACAGCTCTGGAACGGCCTGCTCCATGGCGCACTGGTCGCAGAAGGGCAAGAGGCTGTGTCGGCTGGAGCCGCACTGAGGGCACTTTTCAAAAAGTTTCGTGCCGCAGGAGGGGCAGGCGTAGTCGAGACTGTCCTCGGCTCCCTCGGAGCCATGAGTGAGTGGCACGGGACCTTTGCGGGTCCAACGGGCGAATTTCAAAAGGCCGCGGGCGATGGGGTAGGCGCACATCGGGCAATGATGCAGGGAATACGCTTCCCGGAAACGCTTCAACACCGTGGCGGTACCGGGGCGGGCCACCTTGCGCAGCACCCAGACGAGAAAGGCGAGCACGATGCCGATGGCGGCGATCATGGCGATGTACTTGAAATACTCCCGGGGAAAGTGGTCGGACATGACGACGCCGACTTTCCAGAAGGAGGCCACCAAGGCGGCCATGAAAATCGGCCGGTAGGGGTTCTGGCGAAACCGATAGACCAGAAAGGCGGCCGCCAGAAAGACCGGCACGATGAAGGCCAGTTTGAGGGAGGCGACTTTCAGTTTGTGACGTTGATAGAGATCGTCGTACTCTTCCCGAGCCGGTTCTTCTTGCGCCTCGATCTGTTCCTCAAGGGATTGGAGTTGCGCGTTGAGGTCGAACTTTCGTTGGTTGGACTGGGTGATTCCCGAGATGGCCGTTTCGAAGCGGTCCTGGGCATCGAGGAAGCGGGATTGCGCGGTGGCCAGCGCCGTTTGCTGGGTCTCACTGGGTGCGACCTCTTGCTCCAGGCTGAGACGGTGCAGGCTGATCATCTCCTGCATGGCCTCGCTGGCGTTGTTCATGCTCTTCTGGATGGTCGACTGGACGGCCTGCTGATGCCGGATTTGGACGTCGATTTCGTCAATCTGAGCGCGAACTTGGGCCGACTGATCGACGAGGATCTGATCGACGTGCCGCTCGCGAACGACCTGGTAGTCCGGGCCCTGGAGATCTCCGATGTCCGAGAGCAGGAAACCGAGCAGCCAGATGAGCAGGAAGGTGAGGAGGACGGAGAGGAAGCCGATGGCCCAGCGAAGGGACGCCGGCGCGGCCCCGGGGCGGGAGGATGAGGGTATGCTCATGTGGCGAAACTCGAGCCGACCGTGGCCTCTCGAAAATTGATAAGTGCGCGCACGGCATCGATGAGGCCGATTGAAAAGGTCCCCGCAAATCGTGAGCTTTGCGCGCGATGGAGGTGGATCGTGAGTCTGGTCGAGTCTTCCCCCGGGCCTTGCCTTGTGGCAGGATGCTCGCCTGAGTGCCCGGACGATTGCGATTTAACTGGCCTGTGTTTTCTCCGGGGGATTCTTTCACTTTGCTTCGACGGAGGCACCATCCTGGGACCCCGCCACCGGATCGCTCTGGGAGGGGGATGACGGTCTGGATCGATGACCTGACCTTGATGAGAGAGTCCGTCGATTTCTCGGACGATCCGGGCTGGGACGGCCAAGGAAACCGGCTTACCGTTTGAATCGGGAGTGGCGCGACCGGGAAGTGCGAGCGCATTACGTGCCCGAGTATTACACCGAAGACAACCGCGGACGGAAATTGCTAGACGAATGGAATCTCACGCCGACTGCGCAAGATTCCCGTCTCATCAACCATCCGCTACACAGCGCCCACCGCTACGAGGCCATCCTGGCGACGCTCGATCCGGAACTGATGCGCCCCCGGGCTCGCCGGGCGGCGGGCCTGTTTCAGGTCGACGGCTACGAGCTGGATCCGCTGGAACAAACGGTGGCCAATGGACGCCACTTGATCGACTACCACGCGGGGATCGCCGTGGAAGCAATTCGGGTGGCGATTGACGGCGAGCGTTGATCTTCAAGCTTTTTGAAGGCTTCACCCCTTTTCTATCACGGTTTTTGGGTTAGGTGGGGGGATGCGTCTGATGCGTGTCGGAGCCGGCGTGGTCAACCAGACCGCGCTCGATTGGCCGGGAAATCAAGAGCGGCTCTTGGCCGCGATTGAGGAGGGCCGGCGTGCCGGCATCGAACTCCTCTGTCTGCCGGAACTGGCTGTGTCTGGATACGGCTGCGAGGACGCCTTTTTCGGCGTCGACATGGCCGAGCGTTCGCTGGCCATGCTCTCCGTGTTGGCCGAGGCCTCCCAGGGCATGCTGACGGCGGTCGGCCTGCCTCTCCTATTTCGCGGCTCGCTTTACAACGCGGCGGCTCTGGTGAGTGGCGGTCGGATCCACGGCCTGGTGGCGAAGCAGACTTTGGCTGGGGACGGCATCCATTATGAACCGCGCTGGTTCAAAGCCTGGCCGCCGGACGTGGTGAAAAAGGTGGCCATCGGTGGACAAGAGCTGCCACTGGGCGACCTGGTGTTCGATTGGGAGGGTATCCGGATCGGTTTTGAAATCTGTGAGGATGCCTGGGTGGCTCAGCGCCCGGGCTCGCGTCTGGCGCGCCGTGGCGTGGACATCATTCTAAACCCAAGTGCGAGCCACTATGCCTTCGGCAAACAACGCATCCGTGAGCGCTTTGTGCTGGAGGGTTCCCGCGCCTATCACACCACTTATGTTTACACGAACCTGTTAGGCAACGAGGCCGGGAGAGCGATCTATGACGGCGGCCCCATGATCGCCACGGGCGGGCGGCTCATCGCGGTGGGGCCGCGTTTCAGTTTTCATTCACACTTTGTGGTGGGCGCCGTGGTGGACGTGGATCACACCCGTATGTTGCGGGTGCGCTCGGTGGCGGGCCAGGTGGACCTGACTCGGGATGAGAACGATGTCGTGCCGATCACTTTGAACCGCTCTGAGCCGGAGCTGGCGATTCAGGACACGGTGGCGAACCCCGCAATGAGCAAGGAAGAGGAGTTCACTCACGCCATGACGTTGGGTCTCTTCGACTACATGCGAAAGAGCTTCTCGCGCGGCTTCGTCGTCTCCTTGAGTGGCGGGGCTGATTCCGCGGCCTGTGCGCTCTTGGTGAGCCTGATGATCGATCGGGTGACGGCGGAGCAAGGGACCGACGCCTGGGCTTGCTTGGCGCCCTACCTCGAATGTGCCGAAGACACGCCTCTCCACGAGGTGAAGAAAACTTTGTTGCACTGTGTCTATCAGTCCACCCAGAACAGCTCGGAGACGACGCGATCGGCCGCTCGGACGGTCGCGGAGGCTCTGGGCGCGCGCTTTTCGGAGTGGGAGTTTGAGGATCTGGTGAGGCGCGTGCGGTCGCTGGTCGAGGGGAGCCTTGGCCGCGAGCTGAGTTGGGAAAGAGACGACCATACCCTGCAAAACGTGCAGGCCCGGGTGAGGGCGCCGGGGGTGTGGATGCTGGCCAACGCCCTCAACGCCCTCTTGCTCTCGACGAGCAACCGTTCCGAGGCGGCGGTCGGTTATGCCACCATGGACGGCGACACCTGTGGCGGACTGAGCCCGATCGCGGGCATCGACAAGGCCTTTCTTCGGGAATGGTTGCGGTGGATGGAGAGGACCGGTTGCGAGGCTTTCCCGCCAGTGCCCGCCCTGAGCGTGATCAACGAGCAGGCGCCCACGGCGGAGTTAAGGCCGTTGGAGCACACGCAAACCGACGAGGCGGACTTGATGCCCTATCCCTTGTTGGACGCCATCGAGGACGCGGCCATTCGGGACAAGCGATCGCCACGGGATGTCCTCGCCGAAATGGGGCGACGCTTCCCGGAATACGGGCGAGACGATCTCGATCGCTGGATCCGCCGATTCTTTCAGCTCTGGAGCCGCAACCAATGGAAACGAGAGCGCTACGCCCCGAGCTTTCATCTCGACGACAAGAACCTCGATCCCAAGACCTGGTGCCGCTTTCCGATTCTATCCGGCGGCTACGCGCAGGAATTGCGGGAATTGGGAGATGATGAGGCGTGACCCGCACGGACCTTGCGGTGGTGAGTGATTGGTTAGGCAGATGGGCCAGCCGGGAGTGTCCACACTGGAATGGCGCGTGGATGAAGACAGTCTTCGGGCGTCTGAATGGAATGTCTCTCCACGTGCCCCCGTCCCGTCCGCCGAAGGCGGAGCCGAAAGGAGAGCGGAGTCTCCACTCCACTGGGGTAGGCTTGGGGAATGGGGGAGTGGATTTCCCCCGCCACCGGGCACTGCTTTGGGTCGTCGTTCTCCGCCATTCTGAGGGGGTGGATTTTGACCACGAAGAGCGCGAAGAACACGAAGAAGGGCGTGGTAAGGATACCCTGATGTTTCATGAATCATGCTAGAACACTGGCGGAATGATGATTGTTGAGGTTGATAAGGTTCGTCTCTTCGTGGTCGCCTGGACACGGGAGCCAAATGAAAAGCGGGGGAGATTGGAGCCAAAGTGCTCTCTTGGGAACACTTCAGGTGGATCGGAGACGCCATGACTGCCGGGGGCTTTGTCCTCAACCACAGCGCGTTGCTCGAGGTGATGTGTCGAAACGAAACGCTGAGTTACTTCCGCGGAGTTGCTGATCGGGTCGAGGCGGCAGGATTGCGCCTGCCGCCCCTCCCACACCACCGGACATGCGGGACCGCATCCGGCGATTGGATCCATTTGGTCTTAACTCTTGAGGTCTGATGGCATCAGGAACCCGTAGCGTCTCAGAGTTCGGTTGTTGAGGGCTTCGTGCATGACAGGGTTTCCCGCCATGCGCCACGCTCCACGACCGCTCCTCCCGACGATGGCTCGACTCGGCGGTAGGCCGAGTCGGCGCAGGGCGGATTCCCGTCCCTTGCTTTTATGCCAACGTTGCCAGAAGCATTTGCGAATGTGGCGACGGATCCACGGTTCTTTCCGGTAGATGTCCCGTCGCCATTCGCAGCGCCGGTAGTAGCCCCACCAGCCGTTCACGTAACTTCGCCATTGATCGCGCAGTTGCTCGCTGGTCAGTGGTTGCCGGGCGTTCCAGAGTTCTCTCACGCGGTCTTCAAACCGGGTGAGGCTTGCAGGAGCAATCCCGATGAGCAGCGCGCTGGTGATGATGAACCCCAGGAACTTCCGTTCCCAAGGCCTCCCCACCCCGCTTTTGCTCTCGCTGACCTCCAGCCGGAGGTGGCGCTTGATCCAGCCAGTGAGGCTGGCAAGCACACGCTCTGCTGCGGCTTGGCTCTTTACGTAAATGTTGCAGTCATCGGCGTAGCGGGCGAATCGCAGTCCGCGTTTCTCCAGCTCCTTGTCCAGCGCGTCGAGGTAGATATTGGCCAGTAGCGGCGAAAGCGGGCCGCCTTGCGGCGTTCCTTCTTCGCTGCTGACCTTTAACCCGTCGGGCATCACCACCCCGGCTCGCAGGTATTTGCCGATGAGTTTCATCACGGCTTTGTCCCCTATCACGGTCCCAATTTTACTCATCAGGATGTCGTGGTTCACCTTGTCGAAGAACTTGGTAATGTCCATGTCGACGACGTGGGTAAACCCTTCCCGGGCAAAGCTCTGGGCGGCTTCCACCGCATCGTGGGCGCTGCGTCCGGGACGAAATCCGTAACTGCTTTCGCTGAAACGGGGTTCGAACACCGGCCGGAGCACCCCGAGCAGAAGTTGCTGCACGAAGCGATCTTGCACGTTTGGGACGCTCAGCGGGCGGGTTCCGCCGCTGGGCTTGGGGATGTCTCGACGCTTTGCAGCGCCGGGCTTGTAGCTGCCCTCTAGCAGCCTCTTCTTGATCACTTCGCCATGGATGGCGAGGTGTGCTCTGAGTTCGTCGGCCCTCATGCCGTCGGGGCCGGGTGCCCCGTCATTACGCTCAACGGCATAAAGGGCGGCTCCCCAGTTTCCCGACCTGATGGCCTTCTCCATCAGTCCCTCCAGCTTTGCTGTCCGTTCGCGGTTCACGCGCACCTCCAGGAGTTCCTCTCTCCGCAGGGCTTGCCGCGACTGCATCGCGTGGGCTCTTTGGGTTCGCGCAGGAATTCGGGATCCTTTGTCCGTAAGTCCTGCTGACGTCGGGGCGTATTCTGCCCTGGGGTGCAATGCTCCGTAGAGCGCTGCTGTTGGTTCCTTCCGCCCTTCACAGGAGAGCGTTTTTCGGTTTCACAGTTTCCACGGGCTTCTTCCAGCCCCCGGCTCTGCTCTCTGCTACTATGGCTTCTGCTGACTTCTCTCCTGCTCTCACAGGAGAGATCTCCCCGGGTAAGGTCCTTAACTTTCTCCGCATCCCATCCGGCTCTACTTGCTGTGTCTTGATGAGCTTTGGGCTTCGCGTTTACTAGCACGCTCGCCGCCCACAGCCTGCCTCGCTGCCGGTTCGTGTTCCTATGGCCGCGGATTTGCCTGCCGCTTCCTTCAGATCCACCCTCGCGGGCGTCGCCTTGCGGTTCAGCTACGGTTGCTCTCATCAGCTCCGATGTCATCGTTTCATGTCATTAGTTAAGGCCCATGCCGGGCACACGAGTCGAGAGCACACTCTCGAATGCCGCGTAGGCATTGGCTCCCCGCTCCGTCTTGGAACATTGCGATACCTTGCGGGCGACGATCGCCGGCCTGAGCATCCGCTCGGCGATGTTGTTGGTCGGCTCTACCTCCGGATCCTCCAGAAACATCGTTAAATTCCCTTGGTCAAAGTGCCGGCCAAGCTCATTGCGCATGCGTTGGTTGTCGGGATCTTTGAGCGTCCGGTCCCGCAGGTAATGATCGAGTTCATAGATCTTTTTCAAGCTCTCTTCCTCGTATTGGTTTAAAGTCGACTCGCCGTTGTGGTACTGCTGCCAAAGCCTCAGACACTGTCGAAGCAAATTCTTCAGTCCCTCGCAGAAACTTCGTGCCCGCCCTCGCTTCTTCTCCAGAACTTCAGAGAGATTCTTCACAATATGGCTCATGCACTTTTGCAGGTCCATCTGCGAAAATCGCTCCGCGTCGTAGCTCCGGAACCGATCGGTTCCAAGCACACACTCACAGGCCGCCGTGATGACTTCGGCCACTTCTTCGGCTCGGTGGCGTGATCGAATCTGAAAATACACCGCATTCTCCTGGCGGCTCACGAATCCCATCAGGCAACTCGTCTTGCCCCCCGTTCGCCATCCCGTATCATCCGTGTTGACGTCATCGGATTGCTGGATGGCTGCTTTGATTCGCTCCGCCTCTTGGCTGATCGCTCCATTGCCGTTTCCCAATTTCAGGGCGTCTTTGTAGAACGACAATTAGAATTCCCCGGTAACGACAACTAAGATTCCCCACATTAGGAGGGCGGCGCTGGGGTGTCTGGGCGAGGTGCACGGCGATGATCAGCGCCGTGCAGTACCGGAAATTGATGAAAGTCTACCGAGAGACCGACAACCTCAGTGAAAGCGCCCGCAAGGCGGGCATCGACCGAAAAACAGCCTGCATGTGTGTCGACGGCGGTCCTCCCCGGGGCCAAACCGGCCCATCGACATCGGTGACGGGCCTTCGGCCTTCACCGGGCCGCGTTGGAGAGCGAGAGTTTCCGGGAAGTCTCTTCCACTTGGCATCCTTGGTAGGATGTCTCGCAAAAGTGATACCGGCAATCATCATAATTTTCCATGGTGAGTTATCCAGGAAATCTTGGAGCAGGCACCCAAACATCTTGATTCACGACCTTGCCGAAGCATCGGGATTCGATGGCTCACGATCCGGGGCTGGAAAAAGTGATGGCGCGGAGGTTTGGTCAACGACATCGACTCGCTCAGGGTTCTTTCGCTCCATCGCCGTGCGCGTCTAAGTCCGTGTCTCGGTCTGCGTCTGCGGTGTCGGGAGGTTCCGTGGCGACGGTGGCGGCTGCCTCGTCGGAATCCTGCGGCGTCGTGAAGCGGGGAAGGGGGCGAACGAGCGGGTGGAAGACCGGCCGACGCCGTTCGAAGATGTTCTTTCCTAACAAAGACGAAGTCTCGTAGCCTTCATGATACATTTCCAGTTTGGCGTCGATGTTATCCACAAAATGGAGGAGGATGGCTTCCGGTGTCTTGGGGAGGACTGGGGAGCCAAACTCGTGGGTTCCGTGGTGCGAGGCGATCAGGTGGAGAAGATGCAGGCGGACGTCCTCGGTGCGTGGCTCGAGGTCTACCCAGGCGGCCGCTTCCGGAGCGTCGCCGAGTTCCCTCCACAAGTGGTTGACGAGTTCGATGCCGAGAGAGATGTGGCCTAGCAGTTCGCCCGCTTCGTGGTGCGGCATGGTGAATCCCGTCGGCTGGTAACAGTTCTCCCAGAGCTTGCCGCAATCGTGAAAGAGGACGCCGCTGACGAGCAGGTCGGCGTTCATGTCCTCATAGACGCCCGAAAGCGCGACGACGGCGCGCATCATCTGGGCCACGTGTTCGACCAGCCCGCCGCGCCGGGCGTGGTGATTGCGGCGTGCGGCGGCGGTTCGGAGGAAGCGTTCCTCGTGGGCTTCCAGGAAACGCTGCCCGAGGGCGCGCAGGCGAGGGTCGGCCAGGTCGCTCACGGTGTTGCGAATGTAGGCGAGGTCGGTCGCTTGCTTCTCCCGTACGGCTGGCGGTCCTTGCAGAAGGGCTTCTCGATCGGCGTCGGCGAGGTTCTCCATGCTCCAGTGCTGGGGCTCCACGCCGTGGGAGCCTTTGATCCACTGACCGTCGATCCTGAGAAATTGCGGCGGCTTGAGGGCCTGGGCCCGCGAGAACATCGGGTGTTCCGACCAGACGCGAATCGTGAGGACGTCCGTGCCGTCGGTGAGGCCCAATTCGATGTAGGTTTTGCCCTGGCGCGTTTCCTTGGCGGTGGCCTGATCCAATTGGAGATGCAGGGTGGCCGCGCGTGGGGCGGCGCTGGCGTCGCGTTGCAGTTCGCGGATGGAGATCGGCGCGACAGGCGTCGTCATTTCGGGACTGAGAGAGGTTTCAGGCTGATTCCCCGAGCGATGATGCTCGGCCTGGCGGGAGCGATGTTTGGATGCGGGTTTTACGAATCTCCGCCTCGTTGACGCATTGGGTTTCGATTTCGCGCGCCGTGCCGCGGCGCATGGGACAAAGGGATGGAACGGCGCGGCGGGACGACAAGCGGGGCGCGTGCCCTGCACCAAGTAGACGAGCGTTCCGGAATGGCCGGCCGGGTGGCGGGGACTGACGAATCGGCTTCGATTCTCCGGGCGCCGACCTAACCTTCATCTTCTTCTTCGAGGGGAGGCAAGGGCCCGGCAAACTGGGACGCCTTCGCCGGCAGGTCGCCGAAGACCCGCGTGAAGACCTGAGCCAAGCCGTGGGCTTCTTCCAGGCGCTGGCGATCCTTGTAGATCTTGTCCTCCGCCGCGTAGAGCAGCAGGGCGGATTCCATGGCCCGTTGGGCGAGGCGGCGATCGGCTCCGAAATCGAGGGTGAAGACGCGGTGATAATCCGTGAGGGCCTTGCCAGCATGGCCGCTCTTCTCGTTGGCCACGGCGCTGAGATAAAAGGCCTGGGCGAGTTGTCCCGGAAGGAGTTCGGCTTCGCGGTAGTCGTTGACGAGACGCTCCAGTTGATTGACTTTCGCCGGAGTGGACAGATCGGCCAGGGTGCCCCAGCCGACGAAGAGGTCGACTTGAGCGTGGTACTTTTCGCTGAGACCCGACTTTTTCAAGAGCGGGCGTTTGGCGGCCAGCTTGCTATAGGCGCCCAGATGGCGGAAACATTCGAGCTGGTTGAGCCGCGCCAGCGAGCCGTAATTGACTTCCAGCATGTCGACGTTGCGGTAGTCGGTGGCGATGCCGTCGTAGAGGGAGGCGGCTTTTTCGAACTCCCCGGCCAGTCGGGCTTCCTCGGCTTCCAACCAGCCCTCGGGCTGCTTGAAGGTCAGGCGGGCGACCTGGGCGCGCGGGTAACCGATTTCGTTGTTGCCCGAGGGGCTGGCCGAAAAGTAGATCTTGCTGGCATCCGCCTTGGTGATAAAGCCCGTCTGGGCGATCTGGCGCCCTTCGAGCAGAAGTTCCGCCGGAGCGGGTTTGGCGAGGACCGGTTGGATCAGGGCCAGAAGGTTCAAGAAAAAGGCCAGAAGGATGAGCGTCGGTTTCATGGTCGCTTGAGGAAGGGAAGAGCAGGTGAAAAAGTTGGAAGGCCGGGCCAATCGTCGCGTTTCGAGCGCTAACGATTCGAGCTGACCGGTTTGATCTGGCCGAAGGAATCGCGGACTTCGATGTATTCCTCCTTCCATTCGCCTTTCGATTTCAGGCCCCGAAGGTATTCATCCCGCAGAGCCTCCATTTCGCGGACCTTGGGATGATCGTTGGCTTTCATGCGAAAATGAAAGGTGTTGATGAAGCGGAAGGCCTGGACCCGGTCGCCGCGATTCCAGGTGATCTTGGCGATGCGATTGACCGCCTCGGCCGAGTAATCCAGGTAGGCGGCGTAGAGGATGGAGAGTTGTGAGTAGGACACCAGCGCCTCGTCGTTCTTGCCCAGGCGCTCGTAGCTTTCGCCCAGCTTGAAGAGGGCTTCGACCCGCGCCTCGGAGAAGCTCTTGTTCTCCATGTAGCGGCGCCATTCCGCGTTGGCCTCACTCCATTGTTGACGTTCGTGATAGAGCCGCGCCAGGGTCAGTGTGGCGGTGCCCAGGATGTCGGGACTGTCAGGCATGTTGGCGCGGATGCGCTTGAGATCGGCAATGGCCAGATCCTGCAGGGAGGTGTTCGAGGAGGATGCGCGAATCTTGGCCAGTTGAAGCTGGGCGCGCATGGCCATCTCCGGATCCTCGCTCTCGGCCACCTTTTCAAACCAGGGCTGGGCCTTGAAAGGGTTGGACCCGGCGATCTTCACGCCGAGTTGATAGAGGATGAAGTCTCCGAGGTCTTCCCGGTCGAAGTCTTTCTCAAGGCTTTCATAGTAGACGCGGGCACGGGCCGCCATGGGACCGTCGTTGGCGAGGTTTTCCTCGATGATCCCGATCTTCGTGATGAGAAGCCAGACCTGCAGGGTTTTGAGGCCGAGCTCGTTGGGGAAGCGATCGAGAATATCGATCACTTCGGCGGCGCTCTTCTCGCGCAGGAGGAAACTGGTGTAGGCCTTCAGGGTGGGTTCAATGCCGTCGGAGTCGTCGCTCTGGCCCAGGCGCACGATGATGTCGCGGATCCGGTTCAGCACCTCGTCGAGGCGTCCGGGCGCCGTTTCTTTGAACGAAGGGAGGGCCGCCACGGCGGCGTTCGGCGCGTAGAACGACTCGGGGCATTTCTCGAAGAAGGCGTCGTAGAACGCGACGGCCTCCAAGTGTTTCTCCTGGGCGCTGGACACCGCGACCAGTTGCATCAGGGCCGAGGCCAAGATAGGGTCTTCCGCTTCGGCGATCTCGATGGCTTTTTGGTAACTCTCCTCGGCGCCGGCGAAATTGCCGTCGTTTCGCTGGACGTCGCCCCGGAATTTGAAGGCGCGATCCAGGACGACGGATTGAGGGAAGTTTTCAATGATCTTGTCGGCGAACTCCAGCGCCTTGGCGTTGCCATTGTTCTGGGGAGTGGAGAGGGCGAAATGGCAGGTGCCACGATCGAGATAGGCCACGTCGAGGAGGGCGGATTCCTCGGGCTCGTAGACGGCCAACCATTCATCGAGCAGCGTCGAGGCCCGTCGCCATTCATAGAGTTTCATGAGATTGCTAGCCTGGTAATAAAGCGAGTTCTCACGGTAGGGGCTCTCGGGGTAATTTTTGACGTGGCTGTCGAGTTCCGGCTGGGCCTCTTGATAGCGACCCAGGTAGCAGAGCGAGCCCGAGTAGACGAAATCCGGAAGGTCCCGGCGGGGCGATCCCAGGGTCAGTTTGGGACGGAGATCTCCGGCGATTTCCACGCAGCGCTCGTACTCGCCATTGAAGAAGAGGGAGCTGAGGAGAAGGGCGGAGACATCGGGGGCGAGTTCGTGGTCGGGAAACTCGTCGAGAAAGGTGAGGCCGTGTTGCTGGGCGTCGGCCATTTCGCCGATTTCGGAGGCGGTCTTGGTCGCCAGGTAGAGAATGGACGGGCGGTAGTCGGTCTCTAGGAAATGGGTGCCCATGTAGTCGTAGATGGCGAACTGGGCCCGGGTATCCCCCACGCTTTCATACAGTTTGGAAAGGCCGAAATAGGTCGCGATGGCCAGGGGTTCACCGCTGTCCTTCTTCGTCTGGAAGACTTCAATGGCTCGCTTCTCGGCGGCGGCAAGTTCGGAGGGATCCGCCAGCCTGCCGGCGAGAAGGACGTTTTCCGTCTTGGGGACCAGGCCGTAGAGGCGCCAGGCGAGACCGAGGAGTCCGGCGGCGGTGGCGTCCTGACTGAGCTTCAAGGTTCGGCTGGCGTAGTAACCATGGGCGAGGGGTTCCGCGAGGAGCCGGGGGCTGAACTGGTCGACGAAATCATTGGCTCCCTCAGCCTCGTCGTCGGTCTCGGCACGCACGTAACTCTCGAGCACCGCCAGAAAGCCGGGCCAGAGGGAGAGTGCGTTCATGCGATAGCGAGTGGCGTAGCGGAAGGCGTCGGCCACCCGCTTCTCGGCGTTGGACCGGTCATCGAGCTTGGCATAACAAATGCCGAGATTGATGCTGAAGACGGCGGGGCTGAAATGATCCTCGGTGGGTTTGGGGTCGAGCTGCTCGAACTGCAGGTAACGTTTGACCGCCTCGTCAAAATTCTCCTGATACTGCTCGGCGGCACCCCACTGAAACACGGCGGTTTTCCAGTAGACGTTGCTGGTGCTGGCGGCCTCGCCTTCACCGATGTCGTTGCTGAACTTTTCGTGGCAGATCTTGAAGGACTCGGCCGCGGCCGCGTATTCCTTGAGTTTCATCTCACAGAAGCCGCGATTGTAATAGACGGTGCCGAACGCGGGGAGCTTTTGATAGAAGGAGTCATTGGCCCACTGGCCGATGATCAGCTCGAACTGCTTGTGCGCCGCTTCCCACTCACCTTTTCTCATCAGGCCGACCGCCTGCAGGGTGGCCTGTTCGGCGCCGGCATCGATCGCGTTGCGCTCCTGCGCGCTGAGCGTGAGTGGCATCGCCAGGCCGCCAAGCCAGAGGGCGACGGCGAGAGAGAGGGACAGCGAGGTCGGGCCGCCGAGACGGCGCCGGTGAAGTCGTGGCCGCGCCGCCGGAGAAGTGTTGGGAGAGGGTCTCATAGTCGGAGGGGAGAGGAGAGTGTTGCTGGGATCTTCAGAGCATAAAATGGGAGCATGGCGGAGGCCAGTCCCGACTTGGAAGAGGGCGAAAGAGACGCCCGAACGCGACGCGACGAGCGGGCCACGGGATCGGGCTCAGTCTTCCCGGAATCCGGTGATCGTGACGTTGGAGATCTGGACGATGCTCAGGGTGTTCACGATGTCGATGAAACGTTGCTGCTTGGCGCCGTCATCCGCCCGCACCACCACAAGCGGCGTGGAGCCGGAAGTGTCCGCGATCGTGCGGTACTCGCGCAGCTTCTCCAGAAGGCGCGGGCATTTCCGGGAGGAGGGATCGGATTCGAGTTCTTCCTCGGCGCCGCCCACGCCGGCCAGAATGACGCCGTCTTCCCGCAGATGGATGCTGAGGGGATCGACGGGCGGCGTGTCGACGTTGTCGGTCTGAGTCGCCGGGAAGACGATGTCCAGATCGCCTTCCTTCGGCTGCATGGTCGAGGTGACGAGGAAGTAGATGAGGAGGAGAAAGCTGACGTCGATGAGCGGCGCGATGTCCAACTCGGGATCATTCTGCTCTTCCAGATGGAGGTAGGATCGGCGAGCCATGACGGGAGGGAGGGAGTCGGGAGGGAGAGGAGTGAGTGTGTGAGTGAGGGGAGGCGTGACTGCGTGCTGGCCTGTTTCAGTCGTCGTAATTGTTGACGCGGTAGGTGGCGAAGACCACGTCCGCCACGCCCGCCTGGGCGGCGGCGTTCACCACTTTTTTGACCTCGCGCATGTCTGTGCGGCGGTCGGCGCGCAGATGCAATTTGGTTTGCAGGCCCGCGATCTGGTTTTGCTCTTTCCGGGTCCGGCAAAGGTTCTCGACTTCCGTGACGGTGATGACTTTCCCGTTGATGTCCTTGATCGTGCCATTCTGGAGGAGGTTGATGACGATGCGGCCGCGGGCCTCAGCAAGAGGCTTCGCCTCCAGAGCGACCGAGGGCTGCACCGAGCGGTCCTGCCGGATGACGATCAGGCGCGAGGTCACCATGAAGAAGATCAGCAGCAGGAAGACCATGTCGATCATCGGCGACATGTCCATCTTGAGCGCTTCTTGTTCGCCTGCGGCGAGTGCTCGCAGTTTTTTGGAGGCCATGGGGTGTCAGATCGGTCGGTCTTGGTCTCGGAAGAGGGATGGATAAGAGAGCTGGTTCGGCGCCAGCTCTCGCGGCGGGGTCAGGAGGCGAGGCCTTCCGGCACTTTGGCCAGCTGCTGATCGGCGTTGAGCGTGTGAAGGCTCGCGTCGATCATGTCGCTGGCGGCTTCGTGGGATTCCGCCACCAGGCGGTTGAGCCGGTTGCGGAGTACGAAAAAGAAAATGATGGCCGGCACGGCGATGACGAGTCCGGAGAGGGTGGTGATGAGGGCCTCCGAGATGTTTTCCGCCAGGACGGAGGGATTGGGCGACTCGAGGTCGCGCAACTTATTGAAGGCGCCGATCATCCCGGAGACGGTGCCCATCAGGCCCATCATCGGGGCGATCTGGGCGATGACGCCGAGGTAACCGATCATCGTCATGTAGCTGCGGTATTCCCGAGCGGTGAAGTCGGCCATGGCATCCTCGACGTGTTCCCGGCCCAGGGTTTCTGGTTCGGTGGCGTCGACTTTCGGGAGGGCGGTGGCCAGCATGCGGCCGAGGAACGAGGGGTTGGTGGAGGCGACCTCGATGGCGCTGCGGACCTTGCAGTCGGCCATGTGCTCGTGGACCTGGGCCCGCAGATCTTCGGGGATGAATTTGGCCCGGCCGAGCTGAATGAAATTGTAAATGACCAGTGCCACCATGGCCAGCGAGCAGGCCGCCAGCGGGAACATGGCCCATCCGCCTTCCCTGATCTGGTCGAAAACGGTGATCTTCACTTCCGGATCCACCTCCGCGTCTTGGGCGAACAGGTCGGGCGCCGACATGATGCCTACGAGGAGGGCAACGCCAAAGGCGAAGAGGAGTCGGCAAGAATCGGGGTGAAGGCTCTTTCGAGGCATGGCTTTGGGGAGGATTGAGTTGAGTTGTTAAGGCTGGAGATTGGGTGGGCCTGGACCTTGGGACCAGGTGTGCCTTAATCTAGAACAGTTTAAGGTCGGCGACAAGATCTTTGCCACGCCGTTCCTGGCCGTTATTTCGCTAAAATTTTCTTGATCTCCGAACTGAAGAGCAGGAGGACCTCGTCCGCCACCCGACGGCTTCCGTGAAGCGTGAGATGGACATCGTCGACGAAGTTTTCCGTGCTCTTCGCCAGGACTTCCTCCCGGTTCAGATTGAGGAATGGAACGTCCGCCTTGCTCGCCCATTCGGCGGCCTTCCCGTAGTAGCGCTCGAGTTCGCGCTCCACCCAGCTGGGGTCTGGTCGGAGACCGCGGCCCTCCTCGTCGGAAGCGCTGGGGGGGACCAGCCACCGTGGCCGCTTGAGCCGGGCCATCTCGGTGTTTCCCAGGAGGTCGTCGTGGAGACAGGGTTCGCCCAGAACAAGGAGACGAGCGCCCAGTCGCTCCGCCAGCGCGTGGAAACGGCGGAGTCCATCGAGGTATTCGTGCATGTGGTCCGTGTCCCCTTCGCGCCGTGGCGGACTGACATCGAACGGCATCTGTTCGTAGAGGGTCCGCTGGAATCCCATGTGCTTGAGGAAATAGTTCGGTTGCTCGAGTAGGGCCTTGCGCTCCTGGACGTTGAGGGAATTCGGGGCGCGCCAGTGCCGCAGGCGCCGGGCGATCTGGGAGACGGCCACAGCGCGGTCCTTGAGGGAGCGAGGTCGAGGCAGCCCGCTCAGCGTCGACATCGCCGTGGGGTCGTACTGAAAGTCCAGAGGAGGATCGAGGACTTCCGAAACGCCGAAGGATACAGCGAGGATATCCGGCTTCAGTTCAGGCGCGTAGGTCTTGGCCCAGCGCAGTCCGTGCCGCATCGAGGTGCCCCGCTCCGGCCGGGTGGAGGAAACGGCCTTCAGATCGACCCGTACGCCGACCCCGGAGTGACGTTTTTCGAGCATCGATGCCAGCATGCCCCACCAGGTATCTTCGGCCGATTGCACGGGCGCGTAGCTGCTTTCGCCGGAGACGATCAGGATCCGAATCTCCTCCGTCTTGTTTTCTGGCGGGCGACGGGTGCGCAGCTCGCGCGAGTCGACTTCAAAGACACTCGAATCCCGAAGGCCCAGGGGACTCATCCGATTCTGGAATTCGAAGCGGTAGGTGACGTAGGGCGTGACCGGCGCCGCCAGCCAGAGGACGGCTTCGATGAGACCGATCAACAGGAGCACGCCGAGGCCCACCAAGACGCCCTTGCGGAGCAGGGCGGTCAAGATGGTGGAAATCAGCGCCATGGGGCGAACACAAGGCAATTGGGAGCACAAGACAAGGAATTTCGCGGGAGGCTCTCATCCTTGCTCGGCAAAATCCTAGCGGCGGCGCCGGCCCCGCGCCTTCTCCCGTAGGTCGCTGCGGCCTCCTCGCCGGGCGCGGAGGGGCGCGAAGACCTCGTCGGCCCCGTGGATCTTGGCCTCGTAAATGAGCGCCATCATCTGGCCTAACTTTCCGGCGGGGAATCCCCACTGCTTGAACCAGCCGAGGTATTCGGCTGGCAGATCGTAGAGCGGCACGCCTCGGGGAGGATGATGCGCGGGGCCGTATTTCCCGAAGGGCATGTGCCAAGTCACGGCCTCCGCTAACAAGCCGCGAAAGGCTTCGGCGTCGCCGGGCGGAATCTCGGAGGCCATATGCCCGGGGAGCATGCTGCGCACGAGGCGCCTTGACCAGCGCTTTCTGGATCTGCGTTGCCTGCCGGTGAGGGCGCGACGCCCGCGCCCTGTCCTGCCCCAACCCGCTTCCCGGTTGCTTCGGGCGGGGACGCAGGTGATGGTGCGAGGCGGGAGCTACTCTCCCGTGCTCCATACGATCCCATCATGAATTTCCGAATCCTCCTTGCCCGACATCTCTTCGCGCCTCTTTTGTGGCTTGGACTCGCGACCATCGCGTTCGCGGAAACCCCGGCCAAGGCCTGGCCCCAGGCCAAGAGCGACCTCTCCCCGGATCCCCGGCTTCACTTCGGCCGGCTGGAAAACGGTTTGCGCTACGTCATCATGCCCCATGCCGAACCTCCCGGCCGGGTCAGCATCCGTCTCCACGTCCACGCTGGCTCTTTCATGGAGGAGGAGAATCAGCGGGGCCTGGCCCATTTCCTTGAGCACATGGCCTTCAACGGAACGCGCCACTACCGGGGCACGGAGATCGTGGAGTTTCTCCAGCGCCTGGGCATGGCCTTTGGTCCTGACATCAATGCGCACACTTCCTTTGATGAGACGGTCTATAAGCTCGATCTGCCCGATGTCCAGGAAGCTACCCTGGACAAGGGACTGACCATCATGCGAGACTGGGCGGACGGCATGCTGCTGGACGCGGAGGAGATCGACCGCGAGCGTGGAGTCATTCTCAAGGAGAAGTTAGGCCGCGACACGATTCGTTTCCGCCTGATGGAGGCCGCGCTGGGCTTTCTTTTCCCGGATTCCCTCATTCCGGCTCGGATGCCGATCGGGCTGGAAGAAGTGATCGAGAAGGCGCAGCGGGAACGCTTTCTGGAGTTTTACCAGACCTACTATCGCCCCGACCGGATGGTCTTGGTGGTGGTGGGCGACATCGATCGGGAGGACATGGAAGGCAAGATCAAGGCCGTGTTCGAAGACATGAGGCCAATGCGGCCCGAGACGGTCGTGGAGGAGCCGGTTTTGGGAAGATTGACCAACGACGGCGTGAGGACTCACGTGGAAGTCGAGCCGGAAGCTTCCGGAGTCAGCGTGTCGCTGAGCAAGTTGAGCGCTTATGAGGACGTCCCTGACAATGCGGCGAGGAGGGCGGAGCGGCTGCTGGTGAGTGTGGTTCACGCGATGGTCAATCGGCGCCTCTCCATACTGGCCAAAGAAGCGGAAGCGCCCTTCATCTCGGGAGGTGCTTATGCCAGTGATTTCTTCAAGTTTGCCGACATGGCGAATCTCGAGCTGCAGTGTCAGCCCGAGCAGTGGCGAGCGGCTCTGAGCCTGGCCGAGCAAGAGCTCCGGCGCGCCGTCCTGCACGGTTTCACGGAGGCTGAACTGAAAGAGGCCAAGGCGGAACTCCTCAATCGCTATGAGCGGGCGGTGGAAACGGCTGCCACGGAGAAGTCGCCGGAGATCGCCAACGCCATCGTCTCCTCGATCGGTGACGGACAGGTGTATTCCAGTCCGGAGGAGGATCTGCGGCTGGCTCGCCAGACCCTTTCGTCGGTGACCTTGTCGGATTGCCAGGAAACGATGAAGGAGCATTGGGGGCCAGGACCGGTTCACGTCATGGTCTCGGGCAACCTGGGGGACGCCCCCACGGCGGAGACGGTGGCCGAAGTCTATCTGCAGAGCCGCGCGGAGGCGGTGGAACCGCCCGAGCAGGTGGAGGAGCAGCCCTTCGCTTATCGTGAGGTGGGCGCGCCTGGGGAGGTGACGTCACGCCAAAACGTGGGCGATTTGGGGGTCACTCAGCTGGTGCTCTCGAACGGTGTCCGGGTCAATCTGAAGCCGACGGATTTCGAACAGAACACCATCCGAATCGCGGCGGTGTTCGGCCGGGGCACGCTTTCACAGCCGGTGGACAAGCCCGGCATCGATCTCTTCACGCGAGCAGTCTTTGAGGCCGCCGGCCTGGAGGCGCACAGCGCCGACGATCTCCAGCGCCTGTTCGCCGGGAAGAATGTGGGGATTTCCTTTTCCATCGATGACGATCACTTCGAGATCGCGGGCCGCACGACGCCGGACGATTTGCGCGATCAATTGCAGTTGATGTGCGCCTACCTGATGGCGGCGGGTTACCGGGAGGAGGCGGAGTCTCGCATCCGGAGAATGTATCCCATGCTGATGAAGCAGATGGCCAGCACTCCGGAAGGGGTGATGCAGGCCAAGGTGGACCGCTACCTTCACGGGGGCGATCCAAGGTTTGGCGTGCCGGACCTAGCGGCACTGGAAGCGCTGAGCCTGGAGGACGTCAAGGCGTGGATCGATGGCGCCTTGAAACGGGCGCCCCTTGAAGTGAGTCTCGTGGGAGAGTTTGAGATCGCGGAAACCATCGATCTCGTGCGAGAAACCTTTGGCGCTCTGCCGGAGCGCGACGGCGAGAGGGAGATGACGATCGGTGACGAGGAGCGAACGGTGAAGTTTCCCCGTGGCGATTCCGAGAAGCGCTATCTCTACGAGAGCAAACTGGGCAAAGCGCTGACCTTGGTTTACTGGCCGGCGCCGGATCGTTTCTCCGACATCCGTCGGGCGCGACGACTTTCCGTCCTGTCCAATCTCCTGGCGGATCGCTTGCGATCCAAGATCCGGGAAGAGCTGGGCGAGGCCTACAGTCCGATGGCGCACTACGTCGGAAGCGAGGCCTTTCCGGGATACGGGATGCTCTTCGCGATGAGCCCCGGCTCGAGTGACAAGGCGGAGTTGGTGGCGGAGTGGATCGTCGAGCTGGGGGCGGACCTGGCGGAAAAGGGGGTGGCCCAGGACGAGTTTGAACGGGCGATCAACCCGATTCTCACGAGTTTGAAGGAGCAGACCCGAAACAACGGCTATTGGCTCTCCAGTGTTTTGAGTCAGTGTCAGTCAAGGCCGGAGGGGTTGGAGTGGGCGCGGACGATGACGGACGATTTTGAGGCGATCACGAGGGATGAAATCCAGGCGCTGGCGGAAGATTATCTGGCCAAGGAACGGTCGCTCAAGGTATTGATCGTCACCGATTCATCCGCTGAACCCGATGACGCTGGCGCTAACGGTTCGAGCGACGAAGCCTCCTGATTCGAACTCCTCACTCGATTGGTAGCCATGTTATTCACGAAAAAAAGATCTCTGGCCCAACACCCTTTCCTCCTGTTGGCAGTCTGCGGATGGGGTTTGGCGGTGTCCGGCCTGGTTGCGGCCGATCCGAAAGAACAGCCGAAGGTTGCCATTGACCCTGCCGAGGTCGACGACCCGGATTTTGGCGTGCAGGGGGAGTACGTCGGGACGGTCGAGGACGAGAAATGGGGGGTGCAGGTGATTGCTCTCGGAGACGGGACCTTCGATTTCGTGGCCTACCCGGGCGGCTTGCCGGGGGATGGCTGGAGCGGGGACAAGGAAACTCGGCTCAAGGGCAGCGGCCGTCGCGGTGAGGATGGCAAGGTTCACCTGATGGCCGAGTCGGACAATGGCAGTCGAGGCGTGATCGAAGAGAGCATGCTCAGGGTCTATCGCGGAGAAGAAGAGGCGGTCCTGGCGGAATTGAAGCGCGTGGAACGGAAGAGCCCAACCTTGGGCAAGGAGTCGCCGGAGGGGGCAAGGATATTGTTCGACGGGAAAAACGCGGAGGCCTGGACGGGGAGAGGGGAGAGCTTGCTCGATGGAGATCACTTGGTTCAGGGCGTCACGAGCAAAGAAAAGTTTCGGGGCTTTCATTTGCACCTGGAATTCCGGACCCCTTATAAGCCGGCGGCTCGCGGGCAGGGGCGGGGGAACAGCGGGTTTTATGCGCAGGGGCGTTATGAAGTGCAGATTCTGGATTCCTTTGGTCTGGAAGGGGAGCAGAACGAGTGCGGGGGCATCTACTCGGTGGGCAAGCCACGGGTCAACATGTGCTATCCGCCGCTGGCCTGGCAGACCTACGACGTCGATTTCACCGCCGCGCGTTACGATGACGAAGGCGAGAAGACCCGCGATGCGCGCCTGACGGTGCGTCACAACGGGGTGTTGATCCACGACGATGTGGTGGCGGATCACGCCACGACGGCGGCGCCCCTGAAGGAGGGCCCCGAGCCCGGCCCCATTTTCTTGCAGGATCACGGGAATCCGGTGCGGTTCCGGAACATCTGGTTGGTGGAGAAGTGAACGTCATGGGCTTGCAGCTCGTCCTTCCGGTCGCCACCCTGGCGGTGGTCTTGATGCTGGGGCCTCATTGCGCGGTCGTGCCCGAGACCGGCCGGCCGCAGTTAATGTCTGTTTCCCCTGACGAAGAGACTCGTCTCGGCCTACAGGCTTTCGAGCAGTACAAGAAAAAGGCGCGGGTGTCGGGGGATCAGGCATTGGCGGAGCGCGTCCGGAGGATTGGCAGGCGTCTCTCGGCGGTGGCCTCGGTGCCGGGCGCTCAGTGGGAATTCGTTTTGTTTTAGGACTCCACCCCCAACGCCTTCGCCGTGCCCGGCGGCAAAGTGGGAGTGAACACCGGGATCATGGCCATCGCCCTCGACGACGCTGGCCTGGCCACGATCATCAGTCATGAGATCGCCCATCTGGCCGCCAGGCATGCGGGCGAGCGTTTGAGCCAGCAGCGGGTGGCCGAGCTGGGGGCGGGCCTTCTGGGAGCCGTCCTTCCGGAGGCGCAAGGTCTCCAGACGGGGGCCGGTGTGGCGGCGCAACTGGGTCTCTTGCGCTTTTCTCGCAGCCACGAACTCGAAGCGGATCGTGTCGGGGCGATTCTGATGGCTCGCGCGGGGTTCGATCCTCGCGAGGCGGTGGCCTTCTGGGAGCGCTTCGCGGCCTACAAGCGCTCGCGGGGCGATGGGGCTTCCCTGGAGTTTTCTCAGCACCCATCCGCTGGATGAGCGGCGGATCGAGGCCCTGCGCGCTCACATGCCCCAGGCCATGGCGGAATACCGTCTTCCCGGGGAATGAGTCTCGCGCACGGCGCCGGAAGAAAGGGGTTTTCCTTTGAAAAGCGGGTCGGTTGAGGCCAGAGAGACGGCGATGGCGATCCCAGTGACCCTGTTCGACTCCATGACCCGGGAGGTGCGGGACATCGTGCCGCTCGACGGCCGGTGCTACCGGTTTTACTGCTGCGGCCCCACCGTTTACGGCCCGTCTCACATCGGGAACTTCCGGACCTTTGTGGTGCAGGATACTTTTCGCCGCGTGCTGGAGAGCGCCGGTCTCTCCACCAAGCATGTGCGGAACGTGACGGATGTCGATGACAAGACGATCCGCGATTCGATGGCGGCCGGTAAGAGTTTGCGAGAGTTCACCGATCAGTGGAAAGAGCGTTTTCACGCCGATTGCCGGGCGCTCAACTTGCGGGAACCTCACGTGGAGCCGGGGGCGGTGGATCACATCGCGCACCAGATTCGAATGATCGAGCGCTTGATGGCGAAGGGGCACGCCTATCAGAAAGACGACGGATCGGTGTATTTTCGAGTGGAATCGTATGCGGACTACGGGCGGCTCTCGCGGGTGGCGGAACGCGAGCTGAAGATGGGGGCGGCGCAGGCGGCCAACGACGCCGACGAGTACGAGAAGGATTCCCTGGCCGACTTCGCGCTGTGGAAAGGACGCAAGCCGGAGGATGGTGATAATTTCTGGCCCAGTCCTTGGGGCGAGGGCCGGCCGGGTTGGCACCTGGAATGCAGCGCGATGAGTTTGGAGTATCTGGGAGAGACCTTAGACATGCACTCTGGCGGGGTGGATCTGATGTTCCCGCATCACGAGAACGAGATCGCCCAGAGCGAGTGCTGTATCGGAAGAATGTTTGCCCGGCACTGGTTTCACATCACGCATTTGTTGGTGGATGGCGGCAAGATGTCCAAGAGCCTCGGCAATTTCTACACCCTGGCGGACCTCGAAGAAAAAGGGCATACGGCGGCCGAGTTGCGATACGTCTATTTGTCAGGGCACTATCGTCACCCGCTCAATTTCACGCTCGATTCCCTCAGAGCGGCGCGACAGGCCATGGGCCGGCTGGCCAAGTTCGCCCGGGCCCTCTCCGGGCGGGCGGGAAATGCTGAGACCTCCCGGAGATCGGCCGAGGAGGTCTGGGGCCTTGACGGACCTTTCCGTCCAGCGTTCGAGGCCCTCTGCCGTGACATGAACACGCCGGATGCACTGGGCAAGGTGTTCAGCGCCATCAGAGAATTGGATGTGGCTTCCTTGTCGCGAGGCGAGGCGGTGTCCGCCTGGGAGTCCTTCCGGGCGGTGATCGAGACGCTCGGATTGGTCTTGCCGTTGGGTGAAGGTGAGGGCGGAGGCGAGCAAGCGGCGGAAGTTCCCGAGGAGATTTGCCGTCTGGCGGAGGAGCGCTGGGAGGCGCGCCAGAGCAAGGACTGGGCGGCCTCGGATTCTCTGCGCGATCGGCTGGCCGATCAGGGCTGGGTGGTCCAGGATGGCAAGGAAGGCTACACGCTGACTCCCAGGACCAACGGATCATGAACATTCCCATTCGCCCCCGCCGCAATCGGAAGAACGACGTCATTCGGGCGCTCTGTCGCGAGACCTTGCTCGCGCCTTCCGATCTCGTCTATCCGCTTTTCTTGCACGAGGGTGAGGAAGATGAGGCCATCGACTCCATGCCCGGGTGCCGGCGCTGGAGCCTCCAAGGCCTGGTGAAGGAGATCGGAGAGGCCAGAGCCCTGGGCGTGGGCGCGGTGGTCTTGTTTCCTGCCATCGGCGAGGCGCTCAAGACGCCGCGGGCGGAGGAGTGCCACAATCCGGAAGGCCTGGTGCCTCGAGCCATCCAAGCGATCAAGCGGGCACATCCGGAGGTGACGGTGATCACCGACGTCGCTCTCGATCCCTACAACAGCAATGGTCACGATGGGATCGTGGCGGAAGACGGCCGGATCCGGAATGACAAGACCATCGAGGTGTTGTGCAGCCAGGCTCTATCACATGCTCAGGCGGGGGCCGACATCGTGGCCCCGAGCGACATGATGGATGGCCGGGTGGGAGTGATTCGCAATGCCCTGGATACGGAGGGTTTCAAGGATGTCTCCATTTTCGCTTACACCGCGAAGTACGCCTCCTCATTTTACGGTCCCTTCCGCAGGGCACTGGACTCGGCACCCAAGTCCGGGGACAAGAAAACCTATCAAATAGACTACGCGAACGTTCGTGAAGCCGTCCGTGAAGCTCACCTCGACGAAGATGAAGGGGCGGACATCTTGATGGTCAAGCCGGCGGGCGCCTACCTGGACATCATCCATCGCATGAGGGAATCGACCTGTGTTCCCATCGCGGCCTATCAGGTGAGCGGCGAGTATTTGATGATCAAATCGGCTGCCGCCGCGGGGTGGCTGGACGAGCAAGCGGTGATGCTGGAAACGCTGATTTCCATCAAGCGGGCGGGCGCCGACATGATTCTCAGTTATTTCGCCAAGGAAGCGGCCCGGGCCTTGAGAGCGTGAAGCCCGGCCATGCGGCCCATCCAATGAGCGAATTGCCTCTGCCCCAGGATCCGAAAGCCTTGCATGCCAAGGCCTGGATTGGGGATGCGGTGTTGGCTCTCTGTGCACGGGAGTGGCTCTTGCGGGAGCGGGGTCAGGTGTCGGCCGCCGCGTTCGAGAACCTGACGTCCAACGCTTTTCTCACCACTCTGGGCAACCCGACCAAAGTGGAGGCGGAAATCGGGATCCGCTACGAGTTGGAGGGATTGGAGGCGGCGCGGGAGTGGATCGAGGAGAGCGTGATTCCCCAGTTCTTGCGGCAGGAACGCAAGCGGAACATCGGCCGCCGATGACCGGGGAGAGGGCGGCGGGGTCGGTCGGTTGAAATTGCGGGTCGGACGGTGAGGCGGGAGCGAGACTCGCCGATTTCCTTGGCTTGCAGGCCCTTCGAGCGATCCTATATTCGGTCCATGAAGCTTTCTAGAAGACCGTTTCTCATCATCGGCCTGGTGGCCGTGGTCTGTGTCTCCAGCGGGAGCTGTCGTGAAGAAGAAAAATCCACCGCCACAGACTCGAAGACGAAGAACCCCAAAGAGCACATCATGGACTCCGCCACGCCTCTCGGAATCAAGCCGCGGGATCGCGGTTACAAGCCGTTGTCGAAGAAGGAACTGAAAGAAAAGCTGACGCCCTTGCAGTACAAGGTGACCCAGGAGGAGGGCACGGAACGGGGGGGGACGGATCCCCGTCACAACAGCAAGGATCCGGGCATCTACGTGGACATCATTTCGGGAGAACCTTTGTTTTCTTCCACGGAGAAATTCGATTCGGGAACGGGTTGGCCGAGCTTCTGGGCTCCGATTCACAAGGAAGAGATTGTAGAAAAGGAGGACCGGAAGTTTTTCCAGACGCGCGTCGAGGTGCGGTCCAAGACCGCCGATTCTCATTTGGGCCATGTGTTCCCGGACGGTCCCCGTCCGACGGGTCTCCGGTATTGCATCAACGGGTCGGCTCTTCGCTTCATTCCCAAGGCGGATTTGGAGAAGGAGGGTTACGGCGAGTATTTGAAGCTATTTGGTGAAAAACCGGGTGGCGAGGGGGAGTAGCGCCCTTGCCGGACGTTTCTCAGGCGGCCCTCACCTTGTTGAGGCGATGGCTGGAAGGCCGGCTCCCGGCCGAGGTGAGGCAATGGGTGGCAGACCGGTCCGAGGCCCTGGCGGAAGATCGCGATGCCTATCTGGCCTTCGCCCTGGCCTCTCGCAAGGTGGGCAAAGAAGACATGAAGCCGGCGGCTGAGGAGGCGCGCGAGGCGGAGGCCTGTTGCCCCGGCTGGACGCCGGCACGATGGACGCTCGACCAGGTGGCCCGGACGATGTTCTTGCTGGCGGGGCCTGAAGATGCCTTCGAGCGTCGTCTCGATCAGCTCTGCGCCACCGGTGACGTCGGCGAGCAGATCACCCTCTATCAGGCACTCCCGCTCTACCCGCGACCGGAACGGCTCCGGGCTCGCGCGGCCGAGGGCTTGCGGACGAACATCATCCCGGTATTCGAGGCGGTGGCGCACCACAATCCCTACCCGAAAACGCATTTCGACGAGGCGGCCTGGAACCAGATGGTGCTCAAGGCGCTCTTCATCGGGAGCAGCCTCGATCCCATCCAGGGCCTGGACGCGCGGGCCAATGAGGTTCTGGCGCGCACGTTGATCGACTACGCACGTGAGCGCGGGGCGGCGGGCCGTTCGGTGAGCTCGGAACTCTGGCGGTGTGTGGGGCCCTTCTTGACCGAGTCGCGTCTCGCTGATCTGCGACGGGCCTGGGATTCTGGAGAGCCGATGGAGCGGGAAGCAGTGGCTTTGGCGCTGGCCACCAGCGACTTGCCCGCCGCCCGAGCTTGGCTGGCCTCGGAGCCGGAATGGGTCAAAGCCGTTGACTCGGGAGCCGTCTCGTGGAGGCTGATACATCAACGCGTGATCGGCGGCTGCTAGGCTCCGGGTCGCTGAGCGGGGTGGTGCGCGCTGGCTGTCACCGCTTCACCAAAGTCTCTCGACTCGCGCCATTTTCCTTACTTTTCTCTCTCACTATCTCCCATGTCCGACCGTCCCTCTGCTTCCGATGATGAACCGATCAAGCTAATCGATCCTCATGTCCACATGAGCGCGCGCACCACCGACGATTACGAGCGGATGGCTGGCTCGGGTGTGGTGGCCTTGATCGAGCCGGCCTTTTGGTTGGGGCAGCCGAGGACGAGCGCGGGAGCCTACACGGATTATTTGTCCAGCCTGGTGGGTTTCGAGCGATTCCGGGCGGCTCAATTCGGGATCCGGCATTACTGCACGATCGGGTTGAATTCCAAGGAGGCCAACAATGAGGCCCTGGCGGAGGAGGTCATGGAGGTCCTGCCGCTCTTCCTGCAGAAGGAAGGCGTTGTGGCGGTGGGAGAGATTGGCTACGACGATCAGACCGAGATCGAGGATCGCTACCTCCGGAAGCAAGTGGAGCTGGCGAAGGAGTTTGACATGGTCATCATGATTCACACGCCTCACCGGGACAAGAAACGCGGCACCTCCCGGACCATGGATGTCCTGGAGGAGCACGGGGTTGATCCTGGCAAAGTGGCGATCGATCACAATAATGAGGAAACGGTCAAGGAAGTGCTGGATCGCGGCTTCTGGGCGGCCTTCACACTCTATCCCAACACCAAGATGGGCAACGAGCGGATGGTGGAGATCGTCCGCGAGTATGGTGCCGAGCGTATTTTCATCGATTCCGCGGCCGATTGGGGGGTATCGGATCCCCTGGCCGTCTCCAAGACTTTCCGATTGATGCAACAGAAGGGCATCAGCAAGGAGGCCATCGAGCAGGTGTGTTATCACAACGCCCTCGCTTGCTATGGCCAGAGCGGCCAGATCAAGGCTAAGGACTGGGAGAACCCCTTGCCGATCGATCAGCGGAACCTCTTTCACGGCAATTCGGTCCTCCGAGGTGGACAGCCGCCGCGCGTCGATGACGCGGACAATCTGGTCATCAAGTGAGGTTTGGCGGTGAATCGGGCCTCCGCTCCTCTCTGCCGGGCGCTGAGGTTGGACCGCGCGGTCCAACCCCTGGCGGTGCCTCTCCTGGGTCGGTATCCGCCTCGTCGCGAGAGCGCGATTGCCGAGCGGTTTCTGCGCTCGTTCCAAATCTGCGGGGCTTTGTTCTAAACATTTGGATTTCGCGTGGACAACGCGTAGTCTCCTCGTCATGAAGCGATACACTTGTCGGCTCGTTCCCCTCGTCGCCTGCACCGCGCTCACCTTGGCACCGCTGGTCGTCTCGGGACAGGATGCCGCGTCGGCGAAGGCCACCTTCGAGGCGGTGAACCAGCATCTCGACCTTGGCGGGCAGTTTTACGGCTTTCTCAACGTCGATGGCGATTTTGAAGTTCTCGCCGAGAAGACGCGGGAATTCTACGAGCAACTCCAGATCATGGAAGGTGCCGTGGTGGACGTGGAGGGCTTTCTCGGGGTGCTGGGGTTCGACAATCTGGACGGTGTGGGGATGAGTTCCATCAAGTTTGGCAAGGGCTTCCGCAACCGCTTCTTCGCGGCAATCGACGGTGAGCGGGAGGGTCTCCTCAAACTCTCCGGTGGAGAACCGAAACCGTTTGCCATCGGCCAGTTCGCGCCGGACACGGCCGTCTATGCCCTGGAATGGGATCTCGACCTGGCAGGGGTCAAGGAAGTGGTCAGGGGCATCGGGGCGCAATTGGAGGCGGTGATGGGGATGGACCCCACCGCGCAAGTGTTTCAACAGCCGATCCCGGGCACGGAACTGAACGTCGAGCAACTGGTTGATGCGCTGAAAGGCTTGGCCCTGGCCTACGCCGAGATCGACGAGGAGCAGAAGCTCCAGATCCCGGATCCCGACGCTCCGGAGATTCCGGGGATCGATCTCGTTTTGGGTCACGCCAACGGCAAGGTGCTCTTCGAGCATTTGAAGAGCTTCGTCACCTCCAACGCGCCGCCGGATGCCTACAGGCTTGAGGAAACGGATGGTGTGACACAACTTCACATCACGCTGCCCCCGGATGCCAGTTTGGGCTTCTACGCCCCGGTGATCCAGGTTGACGACGCCAGCGGCCAGCTGCTGGTGGCCTCGCGTCCCGAGGCGCTGGAGCGTCAGTCCCAGGGGGATCGCCTGGCCGACGCAACGGAATTCAAGGCGCTGGCCGAGAGGTTGCCGAAAGAGGGCAATGGCTACGAGTTCATGTCGCCCAAGGTCTATGATCTCATCGACGTTTTCGTGGACGGGATGCGTTCGCAAAGTTTGGCGATGGCCGACTTCCAGGCGCAGATGATGATGGCCATCTTAGGGGAACCGCAGGCCATGGCGGGAATGTGGGCCAATCAGGATGGCGGCATCTACTCCGAGAGTTATGCCCCCATGAGCTACAAGATCTACGCGCCAGTGGTCCTGGCCCTGGCGCTTTGGCAAGGGAACTGGCAACTGTGAAGTAGTCGGCTTTCCGGGCTTTCGAGAGCTCGACGAGGAAGTAGAGATGCTCGCGGTCGAAGAGATATTCCGGCCGATAACGATGTCGCATGTTTTCCACCAAGGGGTGGCGTGCTCTCGACGTCGGCCGCATCCACGGTGGTTTCCAGCAGGTAGACTTGGTCGTCCACTTTGGCGACGCACCAGGCGTGACCTTGCAGGTCTTCGGTTTCTCCGATGACCACCCGTGCTTCGATCCCGCGCGAGATGAGCCAGTCCGCGGGCAGGATGGAGGTGTCTTCGCAATCGCCGGACCGGCATTGCAGGATTTCAGCGGAGGTTTGCCAGGAGTCGGTGGCCGGTCCAGTGCCTTCCGGGTCGTAGTCGTTGCGGTATTCGCAGTGGTCGAGCACGGAATTCCAGATCAGAGTGAGTTCTTGGTGGCGGCTGAGTCCGGGAGGAAAGGCCACCGGCGTGCTGAGATGACTGAAATAGGTGTTGGCGCGCTGATTATGGCTTTGGGTGTTCACGGCCAGGATGTCGTAGTCTTTTTCACAGTGGGGACACTCCAACAAGAGAATCCGGTCACCGCCGAAAAAGCGTCCGTTGTATCCGCGGGAGCAGTGAGCGCAGTGGTGATGAAAGTGCTGCACACCACGCGAGAGCAACTCTGGCCGAAACTGTGGCAGGCGTTGGGCCAGAATCGCCCAGATGGTGGTTTGATGCCGCCTCGGATCCGCTCGCGTGACGATGGCAAGGTGGGTGTAGGAAGATTCGGTGGTCTCCGGCCAGTCCAAGAGTTCAGCAGACCAGTCTTCTCTCCGGGTGGCCACACGGAAGACCTCCGCAGAGGCCGCGGCGACCCCATGGATGTCGTCCTGAAGCCTCTCCAGGAGTAGCGAAGCGGTGATGACTGGCTCGCCGCCGCTTGCCGGGCCTTGCCCAGTCGGTAGCAAGGACTCGATCCAGCGCTCGAGTTCCGCATCGGGGTGAAGCGGCTTGGAAAGATCCCGGCGCCGATCGTTCACCTCACGAAGGATGTTCTCGAGCGTGATCGCTGCTGCCTCCTTGCCGCCCGATCAAGTGGAGACCGAAAATGAGCGCAGACCACCAAGCAAAGCGAACAGCGTGAGGAGAGCGGGAACGAATCGGAGAGGCGACATGATTTAAGATTATGAAAATTATAATTAGTCGCCGTTTAATCAAGAGATTTTCTTAATCAGAAAGTATGGCGTCTCAGATTTGCTTAGATTCTCAGACATGTTGGAATTCCACTATCAGCTTCAATAATCATTTGCGGATTTTTAAAAAAAATTTAGTGGTTTTGTATGAACGTGAGATCAGAGACAGCCACCTCATCCGAACTGTGCGACGAAATCAAGCAGCTCGAGGCCGAGTTAACGGCGATCGACGAGCAGCTCGGGAGTGTTTCGGCTCGAATCGAACTTGATTTTCTGGATGCGGAGAATGCCCCTCGCGAGGATCCCGGAGAGGAGGACACCTGGCTGGCGTCAGCGATGGAAGAGCGGCCGGATGTTCAGGACGAGGCCGCTTTCGCTCAGCTTCGGCATGGGGCCGGGGAATCGCTGGTACCTTACCGGAAGGTTTCTTTCAGCCCGGAAACGACTCCCATTTCCGAGCGGCTCAAAGATCGACTCGGCTCCCGTCTCTTGCGCGGGATCGGCTTTCTCTTGGTCGCGGCCGCCTTGTCAGGCTTCTGGAAGGTGATCCTTCGGCCGGTGCTGCGAGGTGAGCATGCCCGGGCGCAGGTGCTCCCGATGGAGTTATTCGAGGCGACTCGCGAACAGGACCTGATCGCGGGTCGTGAAGCACTCCGTCGCTTTTATGGAGCGGCTTCCGTGCCGGAACGGATCTCCTGGGTTCGCGGTGGCAAGAATCTCGAGGCGAGGATCCGCACGTTTCATGCCGAACATCCCGTGGTTCCCCGCGATATCGAGATTTTCGAGGCGAAACGGGTCGTTCGTGACGGCGTGCGCTTTGTGCGTGCCCTGATCAAGCACGAAGGGACGGCTCCGGAAGGCCGCCTGGTGGGCGTCGAACTCACTGACCAGGGGGCCCGTGTCGACTGGGAGCTGGCGATCAATTCCCAGCGAGAGACCTGGCTCTCCCTCCCGGAGTCCGTGGCTCTGAGCGCCGCTCGGCCGTTCCGGATTCAGATGGAATGCGCCAGGTACTACAACGCGGAATTCACGGAGGGGCATTGGCTCTGTTTTCGCGTCTTGGCTCCCGAGGTCGACAAGCCGGTCTATGCCTACGCCCCTCGGCAGAGTCAACTCGCGCAGAAACTGCGAGCCGTGGTTGAGTCTGAATCGGCCGAACCCGCCGAAGTCGTCGCTTCGTTCGTGCCTGCCGGCGATCAGCCGGTCGACGTGGTGAGGCAGCTCAAGATCACGGACTTCATCGCCGACGACTGGATGATTCCCGCATCGGCCCTTCCATTGGATTCAATCACCTCTACCAGGCGCCTGGTCCGTCTGAACTGAAATTGGGGTTGGCGGGATTGTGTTTGGAGTGACGATTCCCGGCGGTTTTCTGGAGACCGGGAGTGCGCCTTCGGCTCGACGCTCATCAACACTAGTTCGCTGACGTGTCGGGCTTCCGGGCTACCGCAGCGACGCTTGCAGCGAGATGATGCCGGGGAGCGATCAATCAATCATCCCACTGGACCAATGGCCAGTTCTTCCAGACATAGTTGCACCCCGAGATGACGGTGGTGAACAGTGTCAAACCCACCAGGACAAGCCCCAGACCGCCCGGCTGCGTCCAGCTCGCCTCGAAAACGGGTTGAATGGTGCGGAGCGCGGATTCGGAAGAAGCGCCGTAGAGCAGGAGGTAGATCGCCGTCGCCATCTGCGTGACCGTTTTCCACTTGCCTAACTGATCGGCGGCGAGCACGGCTCCCTGGGAGGAGGCCACCAGTCGGAGGCCGGTGACGAGGAACTCGCGCGCGAGGATGACGACGAGGATCCAGGCGGGAAAACGTTGATCCGCGCAGAGCATGACGAAGGCGGCGGCCACCAGGACCTTGTCCGCGAGGGGATCCATGAGCTTCCCGAAATTGGTGATGAGATTCCGTTTCCGCGCGATCTCGCCGTCCAGGTAGTCCGTGATCGCCGCGGCGATGAAAAGAATGAGGCCGAGGGTGTATCCGTGGGCGAAGTTCACGGACAGGGCGGCGACGAAGGCCATTGCCAGGAACAGCCGGCCGATGGTGAGTTGATTGGGCAGATTCATGACTGAGCAAAAACGGGTTCCTTCCAGATCGGCAGGGTGGTCTTGACCGCCTTGAGATAGTGCTGACAGAGGTCGAAGGCGCTCTGGCTGTGCCCGGTGGCCACCCGGATGATCACGGAGGGCTCGGCCACGGCTACGAAACCTAACCGGTGATGGAAAACCAGCCCGTGCGGTCCGAAGACCGCCTCCGCCTCCGCAACGGTGTTGTTGAGCATCCGCCAAGCCATTTTTTCATAACAGCTGTAACGGATCCCCTCGAGGGGGAGCCCCTCCTCCATTTCCCGCACGACGCCCAGGAACTGGAGCACCGCGCCCTGCTCCCGGGAAAACGTCTGATCCCGCCAATCGACCGGCTCGGAGTCGATGCGTTTGGAGATCGGGTAAGGAGGCATGGTATTATCCGTTGACTAGAGTCCCGCTCACCTCAACTTACAGCGCCTCGGCAATCGAGTTTCAAGTGTTTATGAGCAAGAGTGATTTTGGACTAATCGGCCTCGCGGTGATGGGGCAGAATTTGGTTTTGAATGTCGAGAGCCGGGGATTTCGGGTGTCGGTCTACAACCGGACGACCTCGGTGACGGATGAATTCCTCGCCGGTGCGGCCAAAGACCGGAACATTAAGGGTCACCATGACCTGAAGGCCTTCGTCGACAGTCTGGCCTCGCCCCGCAAGATCCAGATCATGGTAAAGGCGGGGCCTGCCGTCGACGCGGTCATCGAGCAGTTGTTGCCCATGCTCGATCAGGGGGATCTGATCATCGACGGTGGCAATTCGCTCTTCACGGATACCCAGCGCCGGAGCGAATCTCTCGAGGAAAAGGGGATCCTCTTCGTGGGCGCGGGCGTCTCGGGGGGAGAGGAAGGCGCACTCAAAGGGCCGGCCATCATGCCGGGCGGGCCGCTGAGTTCGTGGAAGATCATCGAGCCGATTTTCACCGCCATCGCCGCCCAGGTGAACGGAGAGCCCTGTTGCCGCCACATGGGAGAGGGCGGAGCGGGACATTACGTTAAGATGGTGCACAACGGGATCGAGTATGGCGACATGCAGTTGATTTGCGAGGCCTACAATCTTTTCAAGGCGGCGGGTTTCACTGCGGAAGAGCAGGCGGCGATCTTTGACGAGTGGAATCGCGGTGTCCTGGAGAGTTACCTCATTCAGATCACGTCCAAAATCTTCACGATTCGCGACGAGGAAACCGAGGAGGCCCTCGTGGAGCGGATCATGGACCGGGCGGGGCAGAAGGGCACGGGCCGCTGGACGGTCCTCTCCGCCACCGAAATGGGATCGGTGATCTCGACCATCAATGCGGCCGTGGAGACGCGGATTCTCTCTTCGTGGAAAGAGGATCGCGTGGCGGCCGCTCCCCATTTGGAGGGTCCCTCCGAATTTCGGACCGACCTGACGAAGGAGGCGATCACGCAGAAGGTCGAGGATGCCCTTTTCGCCTCGAAGATCATTTCTTACGCCCAGGGGATGAACATGCTGCGGGCCGCCAGCGAACAATATGGTTGGGGCTTGAACATGGGAGACATCGCCACGGTCTGGCGTGGGGGCTGCATCATCCGCGCGCAATTCCTCAACCGGATCAAGGAAGCTTACGAACGCGATCCGGATTTGAAGAACCTCATGCTGGACGACTACTTCAAGGGAATCCTCAACGGCAACCAGTCGAACTGGCGCGAGGTCGTGGCATTGGCTGTCAGCAACGGCATTCCCGTGCCTGCCTTCAGCGCATCGCTGGCCTACTACGACAGTTACCGGCAGGAACGCTTGCCCGCCAACCTCCTGCAGGCCCAGCGGGATTATTTTGGCGCCCACACTTACGAGCGGATCGACAAGCCGGCCGGCGAGTTCTTTCACACCGAGTGGCCCGAAGTGATCGAATGAGCCCGATCGCCCGCCGTCGGCGATCGTCCCACCGCGAGTGGCCCGGCGGGTCCGGCCGCTTCGGGATGAACGGCGGCTGGAGTCTCTGGCCTGGCGGATTCGAGTCCAACGCAGTTTCATGAGCAAGAAAAACCTCTACAAGGAAACCCTCAATCTGCCGCAAACGGATTTTCCCATGCGGGCGAATCTGGTAGAGCGAGAGCCCGGCCGTCTTCAAGGCTGGGAGCATGAGGGGCTCTATCAGAAAATTCAAGCAAAGCGCAAGGCCGCGGGTTCGCCCAAGTTCGTTCTTCACGACGGTCCGCCCTTCGCCAACGGCGATGTCCACATGGGTACCGCCCTCAACAAGCTGCTGAAGGATTTCATCCTGAAGTCCCGCTCCATGAGCGGTTTCGAGACGCCCTACATTCCAGGGTGGGACTGCCACGGACTGCCTATCGAGTTCAAGGTGGTCAAGGAAGCCAAGGGCCTGGAGCCAGGGGAGATCCGGCGCCGCTCGGAACAGTTCGCGCGGCGCTATCTCGACATTCAGCGCCAGTCCTTCAAGCGACTCGGCGTGCTGGGGGATTGGGACCATCCCTACCTCACTCTCGATCCTATGTACGAGGCCGACATTATTCGCGTCTTCGCCAGGTTCGTGGAGTGCGGGCTGGTCTATCAGAGCAAAAAACCCGTGTCCTGGAGTTATGGCGCCCAGACCGCCCTGGCCGAGGCGGAGGTGGAATACGAAGACAAGACTTCTCCGGCGGTATTCGTAAAGTTTCCCCTCCTCAGCGAGGCTTTCGGCGAGGGTACTTCGATGGTAATCTGGACCACCACGCCCTGGACCTTGCCCGCCAACCTGGCGATCGCCTTGCACACGCAGTTCGATTACCTGGTGGACGACTTCGCGCACGAAGACGGACGCCGGGAACGGTTGGTGATCGCCAAGGATTTGTTAGCCTCCTTTGGTGAATTGACCGGTTTCCAGCCGGTTGGCGGCGAGGCCGCTCGCTCGGTCAAGGGCGACGCCTTCGAGGGTCTCGAGGCCCGACACCCCTTCCTCGATCGCGTTTCGAAGATCATCAACACGGCCTTTGTCACCACGGAGACCGGCACCGGCGCCGTGCACATTGCGCCGGGGCACGGTCAGGACGACTACGTGGCCGGTCGTCAGCACGGCCTGGAGATTCTCTCTCCCGTCGATGATGCAGGCCTCTTCACCGAGGAGTGTGGCGTGCCCGAGTTGGTCGGCAAGTATGTCTTCAAGGCCAATGGGTCGGTGATCGAGATTCTCGAGCGGCAGGGATCTCTGTTAGGGCAGCACGACTATCAGCATTCCTATCCCCATTGCTGGCGTTCCAAAACACCCATCGTCTTCCGCGCGGTGGAGCAGTTCTTCATCCGGATCGATGACATTCGCGACAAAGCTTTGGAGGAGATTGAGAGGGTGGAATGGATGCCTGCCTGGGGGCAGAATCGCATCGCCGGGACGGTGGCGGCGCGACCAGACTGGTGCATCTCGCGGCAGCGGACCTGGGGCGTGCCTCTGCCCGTCTTTCGCAAGCCGGACGGCGAATGGGTCATCGACGCCGAGACCGCTCGCCGGGTGGCGGAAATTACCGAGACCGAGGGAAGCAACGCCTGGTTCGAGCTGAGCGACGAGGAATGGGCCAAGCGGCTCGATCTGCCGGACGGCACGGTGAAAGGCCGGGACACCCTCGATGTGTGGATCGATTCGGGCAGCAGTCACGTGGCGATGCTCGATCGCCATCCGGAGTTGCGGCGGCCGGCCGATGTCTACATCGAGGCCACCGATCAGCATCGGGGCTGGTTTCAATCTTCCCTCATGGTGAGCGTGGCCACCAATGATGCCGCGCCTTACAAGACCGTCATCACCCACGGCTTCGTGGTCGACACTTCCGGCAAAAAGATCTCCAAGTCGGCCGAGAAGGGGTCCAAGCCGATGGACGCCAAGTTCTTCTACGAGAAGTATGGCGCCGACAACCTGAGGTTGTGGGCGGCCAGTGTCGATTACCACGCCGAGGTGCCCTTCTCCGAAGAGCTTTTCAAGCAGGTAGTGGAAGGCTACCGGCGGATTCGCAACACGGTGAGGGTGCTGCTGGGGAATCTCGGCGATTTCGATCGGGACCGCGACGCCGTGCCCTTCGCGGAGATGACCTTGATGGATCGATGGATCCTGACACGCTTGCAGCAGGTCACGGCGCAGTGCCGTCAGGCCTACGATCAGTACGAGTTCCGCAAGGTTTACAATGAGCTGAACCAGTTTTGCGCCGTCGATTTGTCGAGCCTCTACATCGACATCACCAAGGACCGGCTCTACTGCGACGCGGTGGACAGCCGTCGCCGACGGGCCTCGCAAACGGCCATTTCCGTCATCATGGACAGTCTTTGCCGTCTCCTGGCGCCGTTTCTTTCCTACACGGCGGATGAAGCCTGGGAGGCGATGGGCCATGAGGAATCGATTCATCTCAGCCTCTTTCCGGACCCCGAGGACATGGAGACCGCGCCGGAAACCCTCGAGCAGATGGACGGCTTGATCGAGGCGCGGCATGTGATTCAGAAAGCCATCGAGGACGCTCGGCAGGCCAAGACCATTGCTCGCAACGACGAGGCGGTGGTGAAGCTCACGGCGCCCGAGAACGCTGTGATCCATCAGTTTTCCGGTCAGATGGAAATCCTGACAGAATTCTTCATCGTGAGTGCCGTTTCCTTGGAAAAGGGAGAGACCCTGGAGGCCGAGGTCAGCGCCAATGAGGCGGGGAAATGTGGCCGTTGCTGGCGCTATGTCGACAGTATGGGAGAGAGCGAGGCGCATCCTGAGCTTTGCGAGCGTTGCGTGGACGCCCTTCCCGAGGGATTCTCTGGCTGATTGAGCTTGAAGCACGACTCCGATAGTTATGCCGAACGAACGAGCGCACCCTTTTCCTTCCGCCATGTTAGACGTCCGCCGATCCCTGCTCTTCCTCTCCCTGCCTCTCTACGTGCTGGATCAGCTCACCAAGTGGTGGATTGTTAGCAATTACGATCCGCCGAATCCCAGGGATGGGGTGGACTACACCAATGTGATTCCGGGCTTTTTCGACATCGTCCGGGTGCACAACACCGGGGTGGCTTTCGGCCGTTTCAATGGCTCCGCCTGGGCCAACGTCGTCTTTGGATCGGTGGCCATTGCGGCCTTGATCTTGATCGCGGTTCTCTGGCGGAAGCAGGCCTTCCCCATCAAGACCAATCAGGTGGCGGTCTTTCTTCTCATTCCGGGCATTCTCGGGAACCTCACTGACCGCTTCGTGCACGGTTACGTGGTCGATTTCCTGAGCTTCGATCTCGGTTTCATGATCTGGCCCTCCTTTAACGTGGCGGACTCCTGCATCTGTGTGGCGGCCGGCCTTCTGGCCATCTCGGCTTTCTTCGAGCCCAAGGCGGAGACGGAGCCGAAGGCAGCGGTCAAGGCCAGTCCAAAAGGAGATTCTGAGTCGCCTTCGCCGGGTGATTCGTGACGGCGCGCATCGTTTGAATGGTCGATGCGAGTTTTGAAGGACTCGGCACGATTCGCCGCAAAATCATCCAGCGTGCCGGACGTCTGACTCGCCCTCAAGGTCGACTCACATTGACACTCGGAGACAATCAGGCCGTCGAAGAAGAAATCGCCTACTACATGATGGCCTGACTGGCCATTTTATGAAACGCTGGGGTTGAGTTCCGGTGTCTCGCCGTGCTGCTGTCGCCATTGCTTGAGTCTTCTTTGGAGGGTCCGCAGCAGACCATCCTCGAAGCGCTCCGGATGGCGTCGCTGCAGTTCGGCAAGCAGGCGCACCGCCTTGATTTCGGGCACTGCTTGAGTAGGCCCTCGATCTCTTTCCAGACGCCCTCGAAGGGATCCTCTCGCGTCCGCCATGTCCAGGGGCCGCGACGGCCTTGGGGCGGCCCTCCGTGGATACACTTGCGGGCTGTTTTTCGGTCGATGCCCGCCTTGCGGGCGCTTTCACTGAGGTTGTCGGTCTCTCGGTAGACTTTCATCAATTTCCGGTACTGCACGGCGCTGATCATCGCCGTGCACCTCGCCCAGACACCCCAGCGCCGCCCCCCCTAATGTGGGGAATCTTAGTTGTCGTTACCGGGGAATTCTAATTGTCGTTCTACATGGAACGCCCAAGCGGTCCTCGCCGCTTCCCCGCCAAGCCAGGACGTCGCCAAGCCTTCCACCCGGCCATGGCACGCGCCTTCCGAGAATGGTCCCTGGGCAACCAGCAACCGCTCTGGTGTCAGTTGCCATCCGTCGCCACGCCCGTTCACTGGATCTGTGGTGAGCGAGACCGCAAGTTCGCCCGCCTCGGTCGCGAAGAGCTTCGGTCCTCCTTCCGCACGCCCATTTCATCGAGGCGCCGGAATGTTCTCATCGCGTCCCCTGGGGAATGGCCGGCCTTCAATGAGTGGATTGAATCGCTCTGAACGCACGGCGGTTCAGGTATCCCCGCAGCGCAACAATGCCTTTGTCGAGGTCACCACGATTCAGCGAAGGCAAGCCAGCAGTGAGCGAGCTTCGGTGGCGGCATCATTGACGCGCCAGACGGTTGGTGCCGTCATCCTCCTCGTTTTCCGGAAGGAACTCGAGGTCCACGAGGAAACGGTCCATCTCGTTCAGGGTCGCTTCGAAGCTTCCCATATCCACGTTGAAGTTGAAGAAGCTGTGCCCCTCCCGAGGAAAGGTGTGCAAGTCACAGCGATTCTTCTTTCGCTTCATGCGTTTGACAAAACGTAGCACCGAGTCGGGCGAGACCAGACGATCGAGCAGCCCCAGAAAAACGATCGAAGGCGGAAGCCCCTCCGCGATATTCTTTGAAGGGCTCGTCTCGTCCGCCTTCTTGGGATCCGGAAAGAGATGAGAACCGAGGCCCTTCCGGCGCGTGGTGTCGACGGCCGGACTGAACAGCGCCATGGCATCCGGCCGGCAAGACACCTCTGCAGGCTCCCCTGGTTCGTCACCATCCCCGAGCATGGCGGCACAGAGACAGAGATGGGCTCCGCCCGACGCGCCGGATGCCACGATCCGGTCCGGCGCGATTCCCAGATCCTCGTGGTTCAAGCGCAGCCATCGCAAGGCGGATCGTCCGTCGGCGATCGCCTCCAACGGGGTCACTCCGTGCTTCGAGAGTTCGCGATACTCAAAAATCACCGCCACCGCTCCGCGCTCCCGAAAATGCAGGCAATGAGGCGCAAACTGACTGGTCAGGGCGTTGTCCCAGATCCCCGCCGAGAAGAAGCCGACCACCGTTCGTCGATCGCTCTCCGAGTGCCCCGCAGGATAGAACACGTGCGCTTTCAACGGCGCCTCTTCCGTCTCCTTGTAAACCAGAGTCGCCGCCTCATCCATCAGTCCTTTCCCTCGATCCATACGTCAAACACACAACTGCGGACGTCGCTCCCCACTCACCCGAGGAGGGGCCATCCAGCACGGTAGAGGAGTTGGAAGAAGGTTGAGCAGAACCGGCACATCGAGGGGAGAGGGAGGCAAGAATCCCTTGCGATACCTCCTTTGGCAATCTCTTTTCTGCAGGGGCCCAGTTTTTCAAAGCTTGCGTCGAGCCCGTTCTCCAGAGAGCCTTCTATCATGTCTCGCCTCCTCCTCGCCGCCATTCTCGGCTTCGTCGCGACCACCGCCCGCGCGGCCGAGACGCCGAAGCTGAAGACGGAATTGGAATCGCTCTACGGACAGTGGCGGGAAGCGATGCTGCAAAAGGATTACAACGCCTGGAAACGGACGACCGCCTACGCGCGCCGAATCGAGACCCGCAATGTCGTGATTTCCAAGGGCCAAAAATTTCCCACGGCGGTTTTCACCGTGGCGATGAAACCGCCGTCGCTCAAGCCGCTGCGAAACCTCCAGGTCAAAGCCGCGGGTCCAACCGCCACAGCCGTGTATTACGGCAAGGTGGACTTCAAGGTCGGCAAGCCCGCGCCCGCTCACAGTCTCTTGCTCCTTCGTTTTCTCAAAGAGGGCAATGATTGGAAATTCTATCGCCTCTCTGTCATGAGCCAGCTCCCCGGGGAGGTCGTTTCGGACATTCGTGCGAATAGGCTCGGATTTCTAACGGAACCCGAGTTTCAGCCCATGGGCCGAAGCCCGGCCATCCAAAAGCCCTGCCCAAAACCCGACCACATCACCGACGTCCATCTGATTTCGCTCGGTTTCGAAACCGAGGTCATCATCAACGGGATCAGCGAGCATTACACCTCCGATCATTTCGGCACTCAGTTAGTCCTCGGAGGGCTCAAGCGAGGCAAGAACCGGATTGAGATCAATAGCACGCCGCTCAAGTCGCCCGCCTCCAAGGAACGCAACCTGAAGATCACCGTCCACGTGAAGACGGGCAATCGAAGCGAACCGGCGGTGAAAGTGTTCGAGTTCAAGCCCGACCCTCAAAAAGGTCCTTTTCGGTTTCAGGGAGAGATCAGGGCCGATGCCTCGACCCTGGGCCGTTACGCCCAATAAACGGCGAACGCTTGAGGGCAAGCGCACTCCAAGACACTTGGCGAGCAGGAAGGTTTTTTGCAAGCGCGGCAGCCCTCTGCCGCTTTGGTAGTGTGAGCGGCGTTTGAACCGAAGGCGCTTGAGGGCAAGCGCTCTAGTGTAGTCCGCCCTACAGATAATCCATTTTAAGCTTGCACTCAAGTCGGATAGTGTTAGTTTAATGAAAATGAGAACTGCTGTGCCGATCAACCTTGAAGCAAGCCTGCGAAACAAGCTCCTGCGTTTCAGCAAGGCGTCCAACGTTTCTCCGAAATTGAGAGTTCGTTCCAAGATCGTGCTTCTCGCCAGCGAGGGGATGACCAATAAGCGGATCGCGGAAGAACTTGGATTGGACGAACCACAGGTGGGCCGCTGGCGAAAGAGGTTCGCAGAGATGGGGCTGGCGGGAATCGAGAAGGACAAGACCCGGCCTGGACGTATCAAAGCTTTGCCGAAGAGCAAGGAAAGTGAGATCATTCGGATGACGTTGGAGGAGACGCCCAAAGGATGTACTCACTGGAGTCGATCGCTGATGGCCGCTGAAGTTGGCGTCAGTGAGTCCACGGTAGGACGGATCTGGGCACGCAACGGAATCAAGCCACACCGGGTGAGGACGTTTAAGCTTTCGAACGACAAGCTATTTGAAGAGAAGCCCGAGGACATCGTTGGGTTATACCTGGCGCCGCCAGAGCACGCAGTGGTCTTCAGTTGCGACGAGAAGAGTCAGATTCAGGCACTCGACAGGACACAGCCCGGGCTTTCGCTAAAGAAGGGTCGATGTGAGACTCTCGCCCACGACTACAAGCGCAACGGGACAACTTCGTTATTTGCGGCTCTTGAGACATCGACGGGAAAAATCATCGGGAAATGCATGAAGAAACATCGGCACGAAGAGTGGCTCAAATTCCTTAAGCTCATCGAGGGAAGTGTTCCGCCGGACAAAGAGATCCATATTATTTGCGACAACTATGCTACCTCGTGAGTGAGAAGTTCTGTAACTAGATCATCATGCGGCGAAGCGTGAACCTTCGGAGCGAGTGAAGTCTATTTTATCAAGGATGAATTTTTGGAACGCTGAACCTTTTCCGCCGTGGTGCAAAAATCCAGGCAGCGTGTTTTTCAAGGCGGCTGAGACAATCATTTCCGAAGGCAGCACGTCTGGGCGGATGGTTCGGATCCAGGTTCCAAAGTGTTTCCAGACCAGACCGTCACATGTCATGGCAAGGTACTGTAACATGCCCTGAGCGATCATGCCGGTCTGCACAAACACATGATATGCGTGCATCTTTCTCTGCACCTGTCTGCGATATTTCTCGGTAGTCCGGTGGAGGTATTGGTTACCATTGCGACGCTTGAGCGGTCGCATAGCGGCCATCCAGAAATGGTATCCGAATGAGCCGACCGAATGCACCGCTTGCTTGAAAGCGACTTCGATCTTGAAACGCAAACTGTAGAGCAAGATGATCTCCTGAGCTTCCATGGTGAGGTCGGTAGACAAGAGGATGATCCGCCCTCTCGTGGGATGATCGACGAGAATGAAGCGGACCATCGCCCCGGCGGGCTTCCACAACAGATCCACCGACTTGAACCGGACAGAGATGTTTCTCTCCCCATATACGGGACTGGGAACGGAACTGAAGCCGCCCGTTCCAAAGACATTCTGGAGCTTCACCGCAGCGCCATACTTTTTCGGTCGTCCGCGTTTGCGTTTGCGTGGCACTGCCGCAGGCCGAAAGCCGGTTGTCGTGCGTCGAACCCTCGTGACCAGCACACCGGAACGCCCCTTGGTGCTCCGGATCACCTTTCCGTTGGCGTAGTAGGCGTCGGCCAGCAAGACGAACTCCTGACCTCTACAGACGGATGCGAGCATCTCGTTGGCCTTGTCGATCAAGGTTCTCCTGTCGCGGTTTGAAGTGACGATACCTTCGTGAATGCGTGCACAGACCGGAACGCAGAAGAAGTATCCGCCAACCTGACAGAGCACGCCGAAGGCCTGAAAGGAATGGCTCATGATGAAGTGAGGCTTGGAATTGGACTCGGACTGTTGATGCAGATACTTCACCGCAGGCATCTTGCGGCCCTCCTTGGACTTCTTGATGCCGTCGAGAACCAGGACGGGGCGACAACCGATCTTGTAGACAGGGAAGTGCTTGATCACGATGGCGAACCAAAGTTCTGCAAGCCGGTCCGTCTTCACGGCATTGCTGTGGAAGAAATGGAGTAAGTGCTCATAGAAGTGTTCTGACAAACCGAGAGCGCGGACGAAACTGGAAACCCCGAGGAGGTCATTGCGCACGGAGAAAGCGGCCAAGACGAGCAGAAACCAGAGAAAGGTGCGGGCTCTCGAGAAAGCGGGTCGCAGAAGACAGACGATATTCCACCAAGAAATCCAGAGATCCATAACAAATGATTTGATTTTCCTAGACATTCGCATATATAAGCTAATGACCATGAAAAAGATCAGATCACTGAAAAAAGAGTCCAGAAACTTGCGGCAAAGTTAGCTGCAATCGGGCCAATGCGGCCTGGGAGCATCAGCAAGCAATATCGAGATCGACAACGCCAGCGCGGCGTGTATTACCAACTGAGCTACACGCATGAGATGAGGAGCCGGACTGAACACGTCTGGCCAGATCACGTGAAGGGACTACGAAAAGAAACAGAGGAGTACAAGAAATTCAAGAAACTGACCACCGAACTGATCGATCTGAGCATTGAACTATCCAAGGCGAAGATCGCTCTATTACGCAGTCAGACAGACACGCCAGGCAAAGAGAAACCGGTCTGAGAACTTCCCACTCACGAGATGCTACACATAAACACGCGAAAGTTCGCGCGTGGATTTCAAGGCGACCACGCATCCACATCCACTTCACACCTACGAGCGCATCGTGGCTCAACATGGTAGAGCGGTTCTTCCGTGACCTGACTGAAAAGTGTGTGCGGAGAGGCGTGTTCACCAGTGTCGCTGACCTCGAACAGGCGTTGGTAGGCTATATCGAAGCTCACAACGAAAATCCATCTCCCTTCATCTGGACCGCGGCTGCCTCTGATATTCTCGAAAAAGTCAAGCGCGATAGAGCCAAACTGAATAAACTACAGTCTGCTTGACGGACTACACTAGTGTGCCCGGCATAGGCCTTAACTAATGACATGAAACGATGACATCGGAGCTGATGAGAGCAACCGTAGCTGAACCGCAAGGCGACGCCCGCGAGGGTGGAGCTGAAGGAAGCGGCAGGCAAATCCGTGGCCATAGGAACACGAACCGGCAGCGAGGCAGGCTGTGGGCGGCGAGCGTGCTAGTAAACGCGAAGCCCAAAGCTCATCAAGACACGGCAAGTAGAGCCGGATGAGATGCGGAGAAAGTTAAGGACCTTATCCGGGGAGATCTCTCCTGTGAGAGCAGGAGAGAAGTCAGCAGAAGCCATAGTAGCAGAGAGCAGAGCCGGGGGCTGGAAGAAGCCCGTGGAAACTGTGAAAGAGAAATGACCGGAAGTTGTGGATGAGGGCGGTCGGGGCATCATGAAGAGTTCAACCATTTACCAAAACAACTGAACTCCAATGAAAACCACCAACCACCCCACCGAATCCGCATCTATCCTCGGCCAGGAAGGAGCAAGCACCGTCTGCCAGAACGCCCTTGAGGCCACCCTGCGACAAGGAGCCCAAGTGCTTCTTCAGGCCGCCATCGACAACGAAGTCTCCGACTACATTCAAGCCCATCAACATCAGCGTGATGACCAGGGTCATCGCCAAGTCGTTCGCAACGGCCATCTTCCTGAAGCGACAACTTCAGACTGGAATAGGAAACGTTTCTGTTCGGCAGCCCAGGATCAATGATCGCCGATCAGGCCAGCGGTTCACCAGCGCCATCCTTCCGCCGTACCTACGCCGAGTCGCTTCACTGGACAACCTCATCCCGGCACTCTACCTGCGAGGAATCTCAACCTCCGAGATGAGTCGAGCCTTAGAGCCGATCCTCGGTGAGAACGCATCGGGTCTTTCTGCAGCCAACATCGTTCGACGAGGAAGAGCAATGGGAGAAAGAACGCGAGCAATGGAGCAAGCGTGACCTCAGCGACAAGGAATACGTCTATCTCTGGGCCGACGGGATCTACTTCCATGTCAGGCTCAATGACGACCGCCCATGTGTTCTCGTAATCGTCGGCTCCTTACCCGATGGAACCAAGGAATTGGTAACCATCAGCGATGGAGAACGAGAGAGCAAACTGTCCTGGAAAAATGTGCTCAGAGACCTCAAGAAACGAGGATTGAAAATCCCTCCGAAACTGAGTATCGCCGATGGAGCTCTCGGGTTCTGGAGCGCCTTGGAAGAGGAATATCCGACAAGCAAACAGCAACGATGTTGGGTGCACAAGACAGCCAACATCCTCGACAAGCTGCCGAAGAAAGCGCAGCCCCTTGCCAAGGAACGCATCCATGAAATCTACATGGCGGAAACAAAGAAGGCCGCCTTGGAGGCCTATGACGAGTTCTTCACGCTCTACGAAGCCAAGTATCCGAAAGCGTGCGCCTGCCTGAAGAAAGACAAGGAAACTCTACTAACGTTCTACGATTTTCCAGCCGAGCACTGGAGACACATCCGGACGACAAACCCGATTGAGTCGACGTTTGCCACGGTCCGCCATCGGACTCGACAAACCAAAGGGTGCGGATCGAGGAAAGCAACCCTTTCAATGGTCTACAAGCTCGACCTGGAAGCCGAGAAAGGCTGGCGTCGACTGAACGGATATCGTCAACTTGACAAAGTCGTGCAAGGAATCATCTTCGTGGACGGCATCGAGCAGCAAACCGCTGCCTAACCCATGATCGAACTTCGAATGGTGTTCCGACCGCCCTCATCCACAACTTCCGGTCATTTCTCTTCAGCATCGCCGACACATCTTTGACTTTGCTCGTAGGCACGTCCTTCCACACGTCTCGGTAGAAATGCACGATACACCACTGCCAGTCCGCCTCTGGATACATCTCATTGGTGCTCTCCACCAAGCCACTGCACTTGTCGCTCACGATCAAGCGCACTCCTTCCAAACCCCTTTGTTTGAGGCCTCTGAGGAACCCTAGCCAACCTGCTTTGTCTTCTTTGGCTCCCTCAGCCACGCCCAGGATCTCTCGATAGCCGTGTTCGTTGATTCCAATGGCTACCAGGACGCTGACGTTCTTCACTTCGCCTCCCCAGCTTCGCTTCAGGCAAATTCCATCGAGGTAAATGTAGGGGTAGTTTCCCTTCAATGGTCGGCTACGCCACGCCTCGATCCGATCGTAGATCTTCTGGTTAAGGTCACTCACCGTCGAGGGACTCACTCGCGTCCCCCACAAGGCCTGGGTGATGTCCTCCACTCGACGCACACTGACTCCGGCCAGATACATCTCGATGAGAGCTTCTTCCACGCTGGCTTCCTTTCTGCGATAGCGTTCAATGATCTGGCTCTCGAAAGGTAAACTCCTCAACTTAGGCACCTTGAGCTTCACTTCGCCCGCCTTAGTGTGAAGGCCTCGCTCATAGTGGCCCGCCCTGGTGTCCATCCGGTCCGGACTGCGCTCGTAACGCTTGGCTCCACAGATTTCATCGGCCTCAGCGTCCAACAACGCATTGAGGGTGTCCTCCACGCTTTGCCGCACTTGGCCATCCAGGTAATCCTTGATCCGCTCTTCGCTGATGTGGACGATCTTCTTATCCACAACTCCCTGCTGTTCTTCGGCTTCGGTCATTCTTCTTCTCGGTTCTACACGCCCACCTCGAAATGTGCGAAACTATCCCTACGTTATCCTGAGGAGCCGACTCCGACGAGTTTCGGGGTTACCCATTCTCGTCGTCACCTCACCGCCAGGCCTCTTGACGAAGAACGGAACCTAAATACAACACTAACATTCACGCTGCCTGAAAAAAGAGCGAAAGAAACTGGACACTACCACATTATGTGCTCGAGCTTCTCATTACTCGGATCCAAGTTCCAGGCCTGGTTTGAGGACACCAAATTTCAAGCCACGAAGTGCTTGGGGTCTTGTGTCTTTCTCAACTCAATCTTACCCGGCTCTTCCTGGTGTGTGCATAGTTGCGTTAGAGCGCGCTTACCTAACGGTGTTCGGAGCTTCTCTAGGGCTTATCAACGGGCACCGTTTGGGAAGCTGGCGGGAGATTCTCTAGGGGCTAAAACTACTGCGGGGCTTGAGCATGGTTGGCGCAGAGTTCCCCAAAAGCCGAGTAGAGCTATACAGTTCGGGAACAAGAACGGCAGTCCAGAAATCCTACTAAAGATGAGCCCGCACATGCGCAACTTTAACTCTCACAAGCTTTTGCTCTTTAACAAAGTACCAAACCTGCACTCGATTCCTGTAAGCCTCCACTCGATAAAAGTAATCGTGCTTATCCCAAGGCGGTGAGCCCTTCTCTGTCTTGGGAATTTCTCCTTCAAAATGCTCGCGAATATGCTCAAGAACCCCTGATTCTGGACTTCCAAGTGGCAAGACTTTATAAATCTGATCCTGAATTGAAGATTCTGCCTCATGATTCTCAACACTATGAGCATAGTCCTTGATTACTATACTTAGATCAGATGAGTCTTTAACTCGCACCTTTTTGCCTGAACACCCCAGCATCAATTGGCAAATTAGAGCCAGACCGAAAATTCGCTTCATGACTAAGGAGCTTCAGCAGTTCGGGTTGCTTCCCACTTTGCACCTGCCTCTACAAATGGAATCATTGCTTGAGGAGATCGTCTGCCAGGGTAGTCGGTCGACCTGATATTAGCTGTCGACAATCCAACCGATTCCAACGTCGAAAGCGCAAAGGTGTTGCTATTATTCAAAGAACTTAAACGAGCCGGAATTAGTGATCTGGCTACCGCATTTGCCGCCACTCCCATTTGAATAGCTCCAAGAATTCCTTCGAAGCCTTCAGGCCTCACCATTGGTGTTACTGGGTGCCTAGGATCACCATATATTGAATCTGGCAAATTGACAGGTTTCGCAAAGCCAGCCTGTTCCGCATATTTGTAAGTCTGGGCCTTTTGCTTGAGCTTGTTCCACAAGGCTTTCATCTCTTCAGGAGTTCCTTGTTTCATCGGATAGAAACCTTTCGAGAATTTGTTTGCCTTGTCTTGCCCACAATTAACACACAGTCCACTCCCATAATGGATCACTGAAAGCGTTGCTTTTCCTCGAGCCGAATATCTTGTGCCGGTTCCCTCCACATCCCAAAGTGTATCGGTGGGAATCAATTCAATGTAATCCGTTGGAGCACGCGGGTTGCCTCCGGCTGAACCAGCCCAAGCCCAGAACCCCTCCACCTCAGCCTGTGATTTATACCACTTCAAACCTTTTTCATCTATCGGGCAATCCAATGGCCAATATGCCAATACTAGATGCCCGAAATTCCTACCTTGTGGGTCTCCACTTGCTACCTGTCCGCCTACACCAATGAAATCCAACCCCAAGTAATCCCACCTATTCACCGGGCCATTGTTAACAAAGCCATAAAGGTTCAAGCCGCCGCTCTCACCAATGGGGTCGCGGGATAGCCACTTTCCAGTTACTGGATCATAATGCCGGTAGCCATAATAGTAGAAACCCGACTCGAAATCATACGGCTTCGTGCTGAATCGCCAACGATTCTTTAGCAGTTGCGGCACACTTGTGAGATTACCAAATGAGTCATACGTTAGGCTATCAAGCACGGCTCCAAGCGAATCTGTCACCTCCGTTACATTACCGTTCGCGTCATAATGATAGAGCCAGGCGTCCTGATCTGCATCACGCTTCTTGGCAAAGAGGAGTCCGCCAACGCCTCCTGCACCCTGGAGGCTACCGCTGAGATCCTTGCCCCAGGTGAAGGTTTCCGTGGGTTGGACCCCGCCCGGCGCATACACGGCGATCAGATTCCATCCCTGATACAGGTAGCGCTCATCGACGCCATCTCGCGTCCTGCGGGCAATGCGGCGTGATTGATGGTCGTAAGTGTAAGTGGCAACGAAGCTCCCCCGCTCGTGGATAGCGATGAGCCGGTTCTCGCCATCCCAAGTGAATGTGCGCTCGCCCTGAGCGATCAAGTTACCGTCAACATCATGGCTCGGACGGTGTTCGCCAGCTCGTTCATACTGGTTGAGTGCGTTAGGCGTGTAAAGCCTTTCACTGCCGTTGGCTTCGGCTCGCAGCCGATTACCGATCTTGTCGTAGGCGTAAGCTTCATCGACTCCATCACGCTCGGAGGCGATCACACCGCCGGTGTCAGGATCATACAAGAACCGATCCACGTAGCCTTCATCATCTTCCCGTAGAGTTTCACGAGCGATTCGCTGCCCATCTTTGTTGTTCGTGTAAGTGAAGCGTGAGATTTCTTCAGTTAACTGAAAACCCACCCGGTTACTCACGCTGATGAGGGCATCCCGCCCGGGCTCGTAGGTGTAGACCGTTTGCTTCAAGAAGGGAGCCGTCAGGGTCTTCACACGATCGGTGGTCGAGTTCGGTTCGTAAGCGTAATCGAACCAATAACCCTGGGCATGCACATTGGCAAGTCGCCCCACGCCATCGTAGCCGTAGCCCACGGCGTAATCCTGATCGGGATCATTTGCCGTGCCGATCTGAAACCCGCTCGCCCGCCCGAAATCGTCCTCGGTATAGGTCAGCGTCTTCAGTTCTGGTTCGGTTCCCGAGGTTTCACTGAGCAACTTCGTCGGGTTCCCGGCTCGGTAGGTGTAAGTGGTCGTGCCTCCGGCATCTTCCACAGTGTGCTTCTGGCCAAGACGCGTGTAGGTGAAGTGAACGTCCGGGGTGGCATCACTGTAATCGATCGACCGCAGATCAAGGTGGTTGTCTGCGTCGTAGTGGTAAGTGGTCGCCACGCCACGCGCCCAGGTGCGGGATTTGAGTTTGCCTCCTGGGGTGTAGGTGTAGTGAACTCGTTTCCCGTGGGCGTCCTGCTTGAAGGCAAGTTGACCCCGAGCATTGTAAGCCCAGCGGGTGGCCGCTGGTCGGTTGTCTGGACCGTAGTAGGTGATCAGGTGTGTGCGCTCACCCCGACCGTTGTAGCGGTAACTTACATCCGTCGTGTGGTAACCATGCGTGCCGTGAAGCGTCCCGTTAGCGTTGTAAACTTGATGCACTTCACCGCCACTGGGCTTGGTCGTGCGGATGAGTTGCCCCAGGGCATCGTAGTGGAAGTAGTTGTCCAGCGTGCCTTCGGTGCTGGATCCGGTGGCGGGATTCGGCGCACTGACTTTCCATTGACGGCCGTTCTCATCGTAATGCACCGTGGTCGTCCCCGTGCGACTGTCCGTCGTTTTCCAAACGCGCCCGGAATCATCATACTCTTGCTCGATCCAAGAAACGGCGCTTCCCTCGACATCATAGCGCGTGCTTCGTGACAGCCGACCACGGTTATAATTCTGGACCGTGTAGGCACCGTCTGGCTGCGTGACCACGATGGACCACTGCCCCGGGGACTCTCCCTCAAGGCGGCGCTGGGTCACGCGCTGGCCGTAGCGAATGGTGGCACTTTCACTGCCATCCAGGGCCTGCTCTTGAACCGACATGACCACCGGTCCGTTCTCGGTGAAGGCTTCCGTCTTTTGACGGCGCACTTCGACGCCTTCCGCATTGACCACGAATGTCGAAGTGTTTCGCGTGATGCGATCAACTTCGTAGTCGATGTGATCCACGGCTTCGTTAGGCTCGATTTTCAGATCGATGGCCGTGAGCACACGTTCACCTTTCTCGTTGTAGGCATAACGTGTCGTGGCACCATCAGGATCAAGATGACGGATCAATTGGCCGTCGTCATTGTAATCGAAGCGCTCACTCGCAGCCAAGTTCGTTCCGTAAGCGTAGATTACTTCGGTCTGACGGCCGCGCTCATCAGAATAAGTACGGATCACCCGCCGGTCGAAGGGACTCGCGATGTCGGTCACCTGGGTGTAACGCCCATTGGCGTCGTAGCCCTCGGCATACTGCTGGTGTCGCACCACTGTCCGGGGATCGGGCTTGGTGGCGAAGGGTTCCGTCGAGGCATAAGTCATCGTTTCGACGAGTTTGCCGGAGACATCGTATTTCTGTGAGGTGATGCGGTGGCGTTCATCGTGCCCGCTCTTCGGCAAGCTGGTCAACTGGAGCTTCCCGCCATCGGGAAGCATGAGAGTGCGCCACTCGGTACGCAAGCCCTTGACGGAGGTCTCACTCTCACGTTGTCCTGCCAAATTGTAAGTCATTGCCGCCTCCAGGGCGACACCGCCATCATTGGGCAAGCTTAGCGTGCCCAATTGGCGCCCCTTTCCATCCAGCCGATATTCCCGGCGCCCCAATGCCTGCGACAATCGGGTGCCAGGCTCCAGCGGATTGCGATAGCCAGATCCCTCTGCCACCACGCGTCCCAGTGCATCTCTTTCGTAGAGGTGCGTCTGGCCATCTTCACTCGTCTCAAAAAGAGTGCCACAGCATCCATAGCCTTTGGCCGAGAATTTTCCCGTCAGCTCATTGATGGTGAGTAGAGGACGAAAGCGCTCGTCCAATTGAGCAACCTTTCGATGGGCAGTGACCACTCCAGACGCAAGGTCGACTTCCTTCGTTTCCAGTACGGTTCCACCTCGATGGGTCACTTTGATCGACTGACGCTCTGGGACGCCATTGGCCAAGTAGTAGGTCGTCGTCTTGGTGCGCTCGTCTCCGGTGGACGCCATTTCGTGTGTGACGACCCGGCCATCGGGATACTCTTGACGGATGATCTCATTGGTCATGCCATCGCGAACAGTTACGGTGACCTCGTTTCCGGGATCGTCCGGTGTCGCGCCTTCATGGTAAGCAACCATTTTTCTAAAGATCTGTTCCCCTTCGACCGGCTGAGTTGGACGATCACGCCAATCTTCGAAAACGGTCCTTTCATGCACGCCATCGTTGTAGAATGAAGTGCGCAGGCGATAGCCAGGGCCATTTACTTCTCGCAATTCAACTCGGTATCCCTCTAAACCGCTTGGCAACTTCTCAGGGCGCGGCGCGTTGCCCAACGGGCGGACCACTCGCGTGACATTACCTTCCCCATCATACCCGTACCATTCCCATGCTCCATCCGGGTGCTCGATCCACTGCACGCCATCCTAGGCGCGGCTGAGGTTATCGAGATCGACTTCCTTCGGATCACGAAATCCATATCTGGTCGACAGCGCCACACCCTCAGGATCCGCAATCTCTTCCACCACGTTCCATCCCCAAGGAAACCTCACTTTCACCGTGTCCACCACCTCATCGGTCATCAACTGCCCCAGTGCCTCATTCCAATGCCCGGTTTCCCTGCGGACGGTCTTCTGCGGCAACCGTGGACTCTTATATTCCTGCTTGTCTCCGTTTCCCTGCCTGGATTCCGGGTGAAGTTCCGTCAGGCGCTCATACCGCAATGGCCTCACCAAGAAATCATTGACCCCGCCTTCAAACAGCTCCCAGACTTGGCCGACATCGGTTTGGTACACTCGATACTCTTTTGCCGCATGACGTTCCCCGTCCTCGACGATGCGAAGCGTTTTCACATCATCGAAACCATTCGGATCGGGATTGTATACGGTGACGGTTTGAAAAGGATCACCCACGGGCTGTGTGCCATCGACATTGGCAATGGCATACATATTCATCTGATAGCCATTTCCCTGCGGCAAGTCGTGAAAAGTGGTGAATTGCGTTGCCGTACGGACCCAGTCCAGCGATCTCCTATTCCCATCCAGTGGATGGTTCGTTCTGGAATAGCGAACCGATGCCTCATCGGTGGGACCGATGTACTTCAGGGAGCTTCGATGGAAAACCTCGGGGCCGATATCCAGCTTCTTGAGGGCAACTTTCGCCTCGCCATCCCCAAAGGGCAGACTCCCCAGGCGATACGAAAAATCAACGCTACTCAAACAGGTGCTGCAGAAATCGCAGCAGTCGTACCGATTATACCAGACACTTTTATAAATACTTTCCCAATACTCACCGGAGTAATATCCATAGTACTTGATCTCACCCTCAACTCGAATCAGTCCACTGGTGGCAAAGCCGCCTGTCCACGAGATCAGGTGGATCGTCCCATCAGTGTCACGAAAATCAAAAAAAGGGTTGAATACCGTCGCAGGTATCTTTGAGAACAAATTTTCATAAACCTCGACTTTGCCGATCTTGATTTCCGCCCTTCCTTGGTAGTTTTCGTCAAAGTCAATGCGGAAGCTAATCTGATTTGTTTTGCAAACTGTCATGGTGTCCATGGCAACCTCTCCAAAGATTCCATCGATAAGCACATTGTCCTTGAAGCGCCTAGCTAGTACTCTGGATCTATCGCTACTATCGAGAGGGTCACGCTCCGCTTCCAGCTCCTTTCCATCGCTCAAGCCGTCCCGATCCGTATCCGACAAGACGGGATTGGTGCCGTGAACAAACTCTTCAATGACCGTGAGGTTGTCGCCATCTTGATCACTATCCCTTCCCCGGATCTTATAAATCGACTCGTACCGATCTGATAGACCATTGCGATTCTCATCTTCGAAAAGAGGGTTTTCGCTGGAAACCACGAGACTATCCATATAGAGTGGAATCCGGCGATGACCTAACAGTGTGACTCGCCCTGGATCGATGTTGGCGTGATCGTAATAGCCCAAATTCACCGCCACCAGCCGCCCATCAACCCAGAGATCCCAGCGGTACTGACTACCTTCACTATCTGCTCGGAAAAATTCCTGCCGAAAAGTCAGACGCATCCAGTCCAGCGGACGTCCTTCCTCATCAAGCCGGAAAGTAACACCAGTGTCGAGCCAGTCGCCTCTCCGTTCACCATTGCCGTTGAGCACGTAGAGGGCAGCAGTGGGTTCCTCCCTCTCTTTTTTCACAAGACGAAAGGCACCAGTGACGGAGCCGGCGACATCGGCGAACTCCTCCGGGCCTTCGGCAAAGGCCACGGGCTTGACTCGGAAGTCGACAAACAAAACCGGCAATTGGGGTGGAGGATCAAGCGTGAGCGTCACTTGGCCAAACTTGCCTTCCGGAGAGGGTTCCACCCGGACGCAGGAACCCGCGAAGCCCTCGTCGACCACCGAAGCTCGCCCCTGCTCAATCCGCCATCCTGGCTGAGAAAGAGCGTCAGGCTCCTCAAAATCAGATTGATAAACGATGGCGGCTTCGTCCATCTCGTAGTCATCAAGAAAGGAAGTGTCCGCCCAAGAACCGCCAAGCGAAGCGAATGCCACAATCAGACCAACGGTAGGCGCCAAAATTTCCTTGTCTTTCCTCTTCGACTTCATGTGCAATAATTTCTAGGTTTGAAGACTCCAGGTCAAAGATGTTTTTCTCCATTTCAGATGTTTTTCTCGGAAGCTTCCCGTGACTTGTTAAAATTTAGGTGGATGGCTACCGGCTCCGCTCGATGAGAAGAGTCGGATTAATACAAAACCAGGAACCCGCAACCATCCATGAAACACCTTGAGATCATCCATCAACTCGGTCAAGCCGATTCAAGAGAAGCCGCCGTGGCCTTCGACGAATTCCTGCGCGGGGCGGTTCCGCCAATCACTGGTCAGCGTCATGGCCGAGGAAGTCACCAGCCTCCGTGGAGCCGCGTATGGGCGAGACACCGAGAGCCCGTCTCGTCGGGCCGGCAGCGCTCCGTCGAGCCTTGAAATCGAGGGAGAGAAGATCAGCCGTCCCAGGAGGGTCCGCCGCGAGCACTCTGACGGCACGAAGAGCGAGGTGAAACTTGCCAGCTACGAGGCGGCCAAAGGCTACGAGAAAAACAAGATTCGAGACGCCATCATTCGCGCCTACACTCACGGAGTTTCCACCAATGAGGCGCGGGACACGATCGACTGGACCAAGGGAGCCAGCGCCTCTGAAGTCAGCGTTTCATAAAATGGCCAGTCAGGCCATCATGTAGTAGGCGATTTCTTCTTCGACGGCCTGATTGTCTCCGAGTGTCAATGTGAGTCGACCTTGAGGGCGAGTCAGACGTCCGGCACGCTGGATGATTTTGCGGCGAATCGTGCCGAGTCCTTCAAAGATCCACTCCGCAGCCCTTTTGGGGGACGATTTGCGTGACCGCTCCGCAGCTCGCATCTGCATTTCGCGTGTGAGATTGTGGGTGAGGATACTGGCCAAAGAGAAATGACCGGAAGTTGTGGATGAGGGCGGTCGGGGCATCATGAAGAGTTCAACCATTTACCAAAACAACTGAACTCCAACGAAAACCACCAACCACCCCACCGAATCCGCATCTATCCTCGGCCAGGAAGGAGCAAGCACCGTCTGCCAGAACGCCCTTGAGGCCACCCTGCGACAAGGAGCCCAAGTGCTTCTTCAGGCCGCCATCGACAACGAAGTCTCCGACTACATTCAAGCCCATCAACATCAGCGTGATGACCAGGGTCATCGCCAAGTCGTTCGCAACGGCCATCTTCCTCAGCGACAACTTCAGACTGGAATAGGAAACGTTTCTGTTCGGCAGCCCAGGATCAATGATCGCCGATCAGGCCAGCGGTTCACCAGCGCCATCCTTCCGTCGTACCTACGCCGAGTCGCTTCACTGGACAACCTCATCCCGGCACTCTACCTGCGAGGAATCTCAACCTCCGAGATGAGTCGAGCCTTAGAGCCGATCCTCGGTGAGAACGCATCGGGTCTTTCTGCAGCCAACATCGTTCGACGAGGAAGAGCAATGGGAGAAAGAACGCGAGCAATGGAGCAAGCGTGACCTCAGCGACAAGGAATACGTCTATCTCTGGGCCGACGGGATCTACTTCCATGTCAGGCTCAATGACGACCGCCCATGTGTTCTCGTAATCGTCGGCTCCTTACCCGATGGAACCAAGGAATTGGTAACCATCAGCGATGGAGAACGAGAGAGCAAACTGTCCTGGAAAAATGTGCTCAGAGACCTCAAGAAACGAGGATTGAAAATCCCTCCGAAACTGAGTATCGCCGATGGAGCTCTCGGGTTCTGGAGCGCCTTGGAAGAGGAATATCCGACAAGCAAACAGCAACGATGTTGGGTGCACAAGACAGCCAACATCCTCGACAAGCTGCCGAAGAAAGCGCAGCCCCTTGCCAAGGAACGCATCCATGAAATCTACATGGCGAAAACAAAGAAGGTCGCCTTGGAAGCCTATGACGAGTTCCTCAAGCTCTACGAAGCCAAGTATCCGAAAGCGTGCGCCTGCCTGAAGAAAGACAGGGACACGTTGCTGACCTTCTACGACTTTCCAGCAGAACACTGGAGACACATCCGGACGACAAATCCGATAGAGTCGACGTTTGCCACGGTACGCCATCGAACTCGACAAACCAAAGGATGTGGATCGAGGAAAGCAACCCTTTCAATGGTCTACAAGCTCGGGCTGGAAGCCGGGAAAGGCTGGCGTCGACTGAACGGATATCGTCAACTTGACAAAGTCGTGCAAGGAATCATCTTCGTGGACGGCATCGAGCAGCAAACCGCTGCCTAACCCATGATCGAACTTCGAATGGTGTTCCGACCGCCCTCATCCACAACTTCCGGTCATTTCTCCGAGGACAACGCTTGATGCCACAAGCGCCCGGAGGCGGCAGCGCGAGCCAGCACGCTCCGCCGACATGAATGACGTTCCCGAAGCGCATTCCCAAAAAGGCTCCGCCACGGATCGGGGGCCGGAGGCGTGGTGTGGAGGTGAGGAACGAACGAAGCACCCCGGAACACTCTGGCTGTCCGGAGGCCGAAGCTTCTTTGATCCGCCTGCGGCGGCTGGCTTCTTGTCTGGAGCGTCGATTGCGGATGGAGCGAACCTTCGACAGCCACCCAAAAAAAAACGGGGAAGCGAAGGCGTGGGTGTGGCACCCCGAAAACAAATCGCCGCAGGCGCACTCGTGGCACCACACGCCACAACCACGCCGCAGCGAACGAGCCCGCCCCGCAGTGCAGAGAGGAGGAACGACGAACGCAACGGAGGGGTCTGCGGGCGCGTCCGGCATGAGGAGTCCGCGACGAAAGCAACGACAGGAGCGGTGACGGCGGGAGCGGCCGACGGGCGGCTCCAACACGGCGAAGGGAGCGGCTGGAGGCGGAGGGTTTCGGTGCGAGGAACGAGCGCGAACCCGCAGCCGGAACGCCCAGCGACCGCACCCCGAACCACCAGCGCGCGCAGCGACGGCGCGATGCCTGCGGGGGCGCTTTTGGCAGATCGGCGACAGCCGCACTCCGCCCCCACCAGCAGGCAGCGTGACGGAGCGAGTTTGCAGGTTGACCCGGGTGGAGATCGATTTGGCGACAGCGTGAGGGTGTGGATTCTCAATTACCTTGCCGGAGTCGTGCGGATAATTTGAGTGACCTCTTTCTTCTTGTTGAAACAAATTCGGATCGAATCCTCATTTTTTTCTTTCTGGCTGCCACGCGCTTTATCTCGCTGCTTGATATAAACAAAGCTGAACCCAATTATCTTATCCCAGTTGTTGGCATCCAGCGTGTCCCTGACTTCGTCTGGATTTCCCATGAGGCGAATAACTTCATCAGAACTTGTCCCCATCTCAACTCGCTCAACACCTTTATCAATTTGATCTAGACGCTCTCTATCTGCCTTGTAGGGATACGCTAGCATGTCTGAACGGGCTTCATTTTTTTCTAGTTCTTTACGTTCGCCCACGTTGCACCCAACCAAGGCAAAAACAGCCATAAAAAGGAGAGAAAAAACTTTCATCGCTACAATCATCGTCTCAGTCATTTAGACAACAAGCATCCATGGCTTCCGCCAAAAAGTCGTGACAGCTATTCCCACAAGGGTGGCTCCAACCCCCAGCAAAGCTTCCGGCAAATTCTCTCAAGCAATCCTTTATTTCTCCCGGTTTTGCACAATCACACTTGGTTCCTTTGCCCGATCCATGTTCCAACTCTTGAATATTAAACCCTAAAAATCCGCCGTAGTCGATTGTAGCTGCATACTCTTCATCAGCTGCATCTCCGTGATGCGGATCCGTTGTTGCGGTACCCCCCCCAAAAGCACCGATTCGCCCATTCAAATCTCCAGGAACTCCCCTCAAAGTATTCCATGCCCTTACTATCCTATCAGGCCACCAACCGTAACTTTCGCTACCAATCTCAAACCACCAGTGACCGTATCCATCACCTTCTGCTTTCCCTTTAGCAACCATCCATTTGATGTGTTTCTTCCGAATTTGGACATCTGGAAAGTCTTCGCCGTCGTCTAGCAACCCGAGGTAGTCGATCCTATTCACTCCATTATTTCGAACGAATGCATACAAGTTCAATCCACCTTGCTCTTCGATTGGGTCACGGGACAACCACCTTCCCGTTTCCGGGTCGTAATATCTGAAGCCATAAACTGAAACACCCGATGCGGTTGCCGTAGTGGTAGGGCGATCTTTCCGGCGTGTTTTCAGGGCTTGCGGGGTGATCCGGTAGGCGTGTTTGTCAGGGTTCGACCGCGAAGACCCCGACGCGGTTTTTCGCGAGGGTCTGGTGCTTCGCGCGGGGCGCGGGTCTGCGGTCAAGTCGATCATTTCCGACGCTCAGCGTAGCGGCTTTTTGCAGCTAAGGAAAGAGGCGATTTCGCCTCTTCGGCGGCTCGTGGCGGGAGACGATGACGGCGGCTATTTTGCTTTCCCGTTCCGCCCGTGCGGGTGGGTTCGCGCGTGGACTTCCTGGAGGGCGACGATGCTGACTTCGGTGTAAATCTGCGTGGTGTCGAGCCGCGCGTGGCCGAGCAGTTGCTGGATGAAGCGGATGTCCGCGCCGTTGTCGTGCATGTGCGTGGCGCAGGTGTGGCGCAAGAGATGGCAGCTTCCGGCCTTCTCGATTCCGGCTTGTTTCATGGTGCGCTTGACCCAGTTGCCGACGTAGTTGGCGTTGAGTCGCGTTCCGTATCCGCTGATGAACAACGCGCGTTCGTTGACTTCGATTTCGAGCCGTGGCCGGGCGGTTTCGAGGTAGCGGCCAAGCCAGTAGATGGCGCGTTCGCCGAGCGGGACGGTGCGGCTCCTGCCGCCCTTGCCCTTTCTCACGGTGAGCACGGCGCGGGGCAGGTCGATGTCTTCGAGGTCGAGCTTGGTCACTTCCGAGCGGCGTAGGCCGCAGGAGTAGAGGACTTCCAAAATACAGCGGTCGCGCAGGCCGAGCACGTCGCCGGTGTCGGGCAGGGCGAAGAGGTCGGCGAGTTCGTCGTTGCTCAAGGCTTTGGGTAGGAGCTTGGCGGGCTTGCGCGGGAGTTCCAAATCGGCGGCGGGGTTGGCGGCGAGGACGTTCTCGCGACAGAGCCAGGCGAAGAGCCGTTGCACGGCTCCGAGGCGGTTGCGCTGGGTGGTGACTCCGAGCGGCTTGCCGTTGTCCTGTTTGTAGCGGTAGAGCCAGCGCTGGAAGCTTTCGAGGATGGGCTTGGTGATGTCGTCGGGTTTGGCGAGGTCGCGCTCGTGGCACCATTGCAGGAAGCTCTTCAATGCCCAGCGGTGCATGTCGAGGGTGCGCGGGCTGTAGGCGCGTTCTTCGAGCCGTTGCATCCAGCGGTCGGCGAGGCTGGCGAGCGTGTCGGGGCTGGAACGGTCGAAGCCGTCGGGCGTCGTTTCGTGTTTGCCGCCCTTGCGCCGTCCGCGCATTCCGGGGACGTTGCGGTAGCCTTTGCCGTCTTTGCGCTTGGGTTTCTCGTCGTCGGCCATGGCTACGATATGACGATTCGGGTTCCGGCTCCTGACATGCATTTGCCCGAAGCCACGAAGTGGCGGCTAAAGCCTGATTTCATCGGGGCTAAACTTCGTGATGGCCGATTCACGAAGTTGCTCGAAGTGCCCTTTTCCATGCTCGAAGTGGTTGTCGTAGTCATGGCTTCTTCTTGAGTTGGTCGAGGTCGAGAAGGCCGACATGGGCGATGCCTTCCGGTTCGTGGCAGTCGATGAGCAGTTCGTAAACGCAGCCGAGACCTTGCTTGCCGTGCCGCCTTGCGAGGTATTCCAGATCTTCGAGTTTCTGGATATGGGTTCTCACCTGGAACTCGCTCCAGCCGGTGCGCTCGCGCACTTCGCGGCGGGTGAAGCGGGCTTTGTCCTGGACGAGTTTCCGTTTCTCGCAAAGCTCGCGAACCATCGCCTTGATGCTTTCCAAAAGACTGCGCGTTTGCGGCGGGAGCTCGTCGAGCGAGCGCCCGAGCACCTCGGGCGCGAGGCGGTTGGCAACCGCGATGTCTTCGAGCGTCGTCTTGATGTGAGGCCCGGCTTCGGGGTCGTCCTCGAGCGGTCGCTGGTGCTGGTGCAGCAGGGTCACCGACTCGATGAGCGTGAGGTATTTCTCGTGGTCGCGGCGGGTTCTCGTGCGCTCGGCGGTGAAGGTCAGTTCGTCGGCGTAGGGGTTGACGACTTCGACCGGACGCAAGAGGCGCTGGGCGTTCTGGAGCAATGTCAGGACGCGCTGACGCTTCTTTTTGAGCCGGAGGCCTTCGAGGGTTCGCGCCTTGCGTTGCAGGCTGTGGATGCGCTCGGTTTGCTCGCGCGACTCATCCACGGTGAGGATGAGACAGCGCTTCATGAGTTCCTCGTCGATGTCGATCGAGGTCGTCGTCAGCACGATGCTGACCGGTCCTTCGACGTGGTATTCCTCGGTTTTCATCCGCCCGGTGTGCGAGTCCTTGCCGGTGCTGGCGATGGTGAGTTCGCCCTCGGATTGCAGGAGCTTGAGGGCGTAGGAGGCCTTCTCCGCGCCCTCTTCCTCGACGATGGCGAGGATCTTGTGCTTGAGGTTCTTTTCGCCCAGGTAGTAGAGGCTTTGCCCGGTCATTGCGGAGTATTTGACCTGTTCCTCGGGCGGGAAGAACGCGAGGACGGCTTCCATGAGGGTGGTCTTGCCCGCCGCGCTCGTGCTCTGGATGATGACCGCGAGCGGCTTCGGAAGGAGGCGCGAGGTCGCGGTGAGATAGGCGGCAAGGCGGTTGGTTTCCTCGCCGACGATTCCGGCTTCGTCGAAGGCCGCGCCGAGGCGTGCCATCAAGTCCGGTGCGCGTAGTAGTTCGTCGGCTTCCTTGCGCTCTTCGGGTTCGATGGCGACGGACACGGCTTCGGCGGGATCGCTCCCGGAGCGAAGACGCGCGTCCTGCGCGCGCTCGCAGGCGAGCAGGAGCTTGCCGAGGTCGCGCTTGATGAGTTCCGCGTCGAGGCGGCACTCGTGCGCCCCGCGCTCGCAGAAGCGGCGGCGGTCGATGTCCTTGCAAAGATCGACTTGATCGACGTGGAAGCGCTCCGCGCTCCACAGCCGCAGCGTGATTTTCAAGGCGTCGAGTCCGGTGTTTTTGGCGAGGCCGCCGGCGCGGTAACGACGGTCGCCGAGTTCAAGCTCGTGATGCTCGCCCTTTGGGATGAGTTCCGCCGCAGCGGGCTTCGGTGCTTCGCCGCTTTCCTTTTTAGCCACCACCGGCGGAGCCTCGTCAGCCGCCGACTTGTCGGGGCAAGCAGCTAACTCAGCAGCTAAAAAAGAAGAAGGTGCAGCCATGGGCGCGGGAGCCGCCCCGGCTCCCAGCCATTCAGCGGAGCGCACCACCTTTTTCAAAGCCTCGGCACCGTTGGCCAAAGCAAACGAGTTCACGTCCTCCCCCATCGGCAACCGAAGCCGGTGAACGGCGACACCGATGGCTTTGAGCTTTTCGGCGTCCCTCGCTGCCGCCTTTTCCCCGCTGTCGTCGGCATCGTAAGCGAGGCGCACCGCGTCGAGGTTGGCGGTTTTGATCGCCTCGAAGAGTTCACCGGTGAAGCCCTGCGTCCCGTAAATGCAGGTCGCGTTTTCCATCCCGTGGCGGATGAAGGTCAGGGCGTCGATGACCGATTCGCAGAGGATGATTTCCGGGCTTTTGAGCGCGTCGGGATTGAAGATCCCGTGATGCGCTCCGGGCAGATAGAGGTGGTTCGGCGTTCCCTTCCGCAAGCCCCTGGTGATCTTGCGGCCGTAAATTTCCCTCACGTGTCCGGTGCCGTTGACGATGGGGAAGACGACCGAGCCGTTGAAGTGCTCGTGGCCGCTGTCCTTGCGGAACACGCCGAGTTCCTGCAAGCGTTCGCGGATTGCCGCACCTTCCTTGCGGTTCTTCTCGGGAAGCCGCAGGCCGAGCGTCCGGTCGGCGAAGCCGATCCGGAAGCGGCGGACAAGCTCCTCGTCATCGAGCCCGCGGCTGGCGAGGTAGTCGAGGGCGGGTTTCGACTGGGTCAGCCGCTCGTGGTAGTAGTCGCTCACCTGGTCGAGCATCGTTCCGTCGTCCGCGTCGAGATCGAGCGGACACGGCAGCTTCGGAACGGTCGCCTGTTTCGTCCGCTTCGTCGGCGCGTTCTCGAAGGCGGCCTTGCCGCCGTTGAGCAACTCGAAGGCGTGGCGGAAGCTCACGCCGTCGAACTTCTCCACGAACTGGATCGGGTTGCCCGCCGCGCCGCAGGCCATGCAATGATAAAGCCCTTTGGCCGGGCTGACGATGAAGTTGGGGCTGTCGTTGTCGTCGTGGAACGGGCACCTGCCCACGAAGTCCTTGCTGCCGTGTTTGCGAAGCTCGATGCCGCGCGAGCGGACGAGAGCGAGCAAGTCGGTGTCGCGTTTCACGCGGGCGATGTCGTCGTCGGGGATCCTCGCCATGTCAGTTTCCCTTCTTCCGGTTGAAGACGGTCGCGAAAAGGTTCATCGCGCTTTGCACGTCGGCGACGACCTGCCCCGCTCTCCGCGCCTCCTGTCCGCTCTCGGCGATCCAGCTTTCACGGAGCAAAGCCAGCGCGAACTCGAAGTGTTCGCGGGCGGTTTCGTTGCGGCAGCAGTGCGCGGCGTGCTTGGCGGTGGCAACCGCCCCGTCGATCAGGACGGTTTGCGGCGGGTCGTGGTCGGTGTCGTTCATGGCGGCGGGGCTGGGTTTCTGGAAAGCTGTCAAGTTGACTTCCTCTTTTTTAATCGCATTCTCTAGATAGTCAATACCTATCACAATGAGACCAGAACCTATCAGCGCGGATTTCGGGGTGTATGATCCCGGCATGAAAAACGGTCGTCCCACCAAGTCCGAGAACACGGATTTCGCCGAGCGCTTGCGCTCGCTGCGGGAGGCCGCAGGCCTCAGCCAGCGTGAGATGGCGCGGCGTCTGGACGTTTCGCAACCCTCTTACCTCGCTTGGGAGAGCTGCAACGTCGCGCTGAAGCCCGAGCAGATCACGAGCCTTGCGGAAGCTCTCGGCGTCGAGGTCGGCGAGCTCTTCGGTGCCGCGCCAAAGCCCGGCAAGCGCGGCCGCACAGCCAAGCTTGAGCAGATCGTCGATACCGTGAGCGAGTTGCCGCGCAGCAAGCAGCAACGCATCGTCGGAGTCGTCGAAGCCTTGCTCGCCCAGGAGACCGCGACAGCTTCATCCTCTTAGCCGCCTGATTTGAGTTGCGTGGGTGGGGCGATGAAGGGGCGGCAGAGCGTTAGCGATTGCCGGATTGAGAGGGATGGTACGGAGCCCCACAAAGCCGATGGACTTCCTCCTGCATGAGTTCGAGGAGGGCGAGGCGTGCAGCGCCGCTGAGGAATTCATTGAAAATCTCGGAAGCTTCTTCGGAATCGGATTGGAGTAATTGCTCTCGGAGGGATAGACTGCTCATGGATGGTTGGTTTTTTGTATTATTGGTGTCCCCGTCCTACGACGGGGCGCCAACCATCCACCACTTCTATTTTAACGATCTACGGGACTTCTCCCGGACACAACACGACCTTCCGTGTGGCATGTGTGCTAGTGCAGGATTTCGACTTCAGTCCCGCTGAGGCTGGAACTCCTCTTCCTGCCACCCTACAGCCCCAACCTAAACTTGATCGAACGGTTGTGGAAGCTGACAAAACGGCGGTGCTTGACCAATCGATACTATGCCGACTTCAAAGCATTCTGCGATGGGATCGATAAATGCCTCGATGACTTGTCCGGTCCTCTCAAAGAGGAGCTCACCAGCTTGATGAGCCTCAACTTTCAGCTCTTCCCAAAATTCAGAAATCATGATGCGCGGCAGTATAACAGGTTTGCGTCCGCCATATTACTCGGCTAATGCCTGCTTCATCAACTTCTCGCATTGAGGACAGTATGAAATAGTCACCGGAACTGTATAGCTTAGTTTCGTGGTGTTTTCTGCATCTACACGATTAAGTGACATTCCAACAGGAATTGGATTGGGGAACCTTTTTTTTAGTTTCGTGAATTTATGATACTCACTAATAAGTGCCTCATTCATAAACCCACTGACCTTAATAAATGTTACATGATGGACATGGCATACGTTGCCGTCTCTATTATTGCTATCACTATTTGCGCATGACATGACCATGCACGACATGACTATGATTGTTGAAGCCAGATAAAATATGTATTTCATAAGCTATTGACTGGGATATCGTTCAGTAACTGTGAACCATAAGGCGCCACCTCTAGTTACCCAAAGAGCATTCACGCTGTCGTCGCTGTCCACGAAAGCCCTATCACCACCACTAAAGCTAGAACTACTAGGATGACTGTGATAGTATATTCCCACGTCTTCCCAACCTGCACCTAGAGTGCTACACTCAGGTGTAGATTTAGGCTGACAACGCCCCCCATAGCCGACTTCCTGCGGATCTATTTTTGTCGTTACTGGATAAACATCATTCCATTCATTTATAGGATTATTGGCAACCATGCCATAAAGATTCGTCCCTCCACGCTCTTCGATTGGGTCACGGCTCAACCAACGGCCAGTTTCAGGCTGGTAGTATCTGAAGCCGTAGTAGCAAAACCCAGACTCTTGGTCGACGGACTTCGTGCTAAATCGGAACCGGTTCTCTGATAGCAATTCTACATTCTTGGTCTCTCCAAACGGCGTGTCAACTGGATTCTAGACTGTCCCTTAGATTTCTTCCCTCGCCGATGTCTTTATGTTCACTACCGTCGCTCAACTGGCCAAGAAACAACTTGTACGCGACGAACGTTGATTGGGTCTTATCGTCCCTATTCCTTTCATAATAGTAGTAGAGAAACGCTGGCTGACTTCGCCCGTTAGCTCCATGCTCAAGCCAAATCGACAGAGAAACTCCCAGCCCCCACGTCACGGAAGCTGGCATCATTCGAACGCCCAAATGCTTTTGGAGTTCATCCAGATCCGGCTGAGACTCAAGCAGTTCAACCAACTCGTTGTAAGATTGCTCAATCACTTCAAACCGATTCGAAAGACCGTGCGGATCCTTCTTGCACACGCTGACCAGCTTTCCGTCGGCCAACACCTTAGAATCCAACTCTGTCACCCATTTTTTGGCACCACGATCTTTATCGCTAGAAAAGAATTTTTCCATTGATCCTTTGTCGGCGTCAGAAACCGTCGCCAATGGGCGATCTGTAACCTTGAACGATTCGAGCACAAACGAGTAGCGGCGAGATGATATCCCCTCCAAACGAGTGTCCTTAGAAGACTCGTTCGCTATCAAACATTCTACAAGACCAACCACAACCACAGCCAAGATGCTCGTTCGTGGTATTCGCATAAGACTCTGCCAGATGTTTTTCATTCCGGACACTGGGTTGACCACGTCACTCCTGAAGGCGCATCCCAATGGTACCAATTTTCACTTGAAATGCCAAATCCAACATCGACGGGCTTCGTGACATGAACTCCATTTTCCATAAACGTCCAGTTTAATTCGCGCCACACGCCACCACCTTCGCCGCTGATCCCCCTCTGGTGCTGGAGGTTAAACTCATCAAACTTCTCAATCGCCTCAGTCTGTAGAGCCTCAATATAATCATCGAGAGCATCCTCCGCAGCGTCAAAAGAATCCCTACATACCCACCCGCAGCGAGTCGCTTCTTGACCGGATTTTTCAGCAGGTACAAGAAAGGCAGTATTCGCCTGACGGTAGACTTCACGGCGAGCAAACTCATGGCGAACAATATCGTCATAGCCTTGCCGAGTAAATGCCGTGTAGAACCCCATCGTTCCCATCAATACGGGATCGCCCCAATCGTTCGGCAATTCAGTCAAGACGTCGAGAAAAAGCTCGGGCGCCTGGTTTACCCGCTTGCAACATTGGTTGCCTTCGACCTTATGATCAAATTCGAGAGGCTCTCTGATCTCGACAGTCGCCATCCCGCCGCCTGGAGCCCCCGTCCGTGCGAAAGATCCTTCTGCCACCAAACTCGCCATCGAGCGGTATTCAGTCTTATCCCTTATAGTTAGGCCAAGCCAATCCCAGTGATTGGTAGGCTCATTGTTCACAAATCCGTATAGATTCGCCCCCCCACTTTCCTCAATAGGATCATTGGATAGCCACCGGCCCAAGTCTGCATCGTAATAGCGATAGCCGTAATAGTAGAAACCCGACTCGAAATCATACGGCTTCGTGCTGAATCGCCAACGATTCTTTAGCAGTTGCGGCACACTTGTGAGATTCCCAAATGAGTCATACGTTAGGCTATCAAGCACGGCTCCAAGCGAATCTGTCACCTCCGTTACATTACCGTTTGCGTCATAATGATAGAGCCAGGCGTCCTGATCTGCATCACGCTTCTTGGCAAAGAGGAGTCCGCCAACGCCTCCTGCACCCTGGAGGCTACCGCTGAGATCCTTGCCCCAGGTGAAGGTTTCCGTGGGTTGGACCCCGCCCGGCGCATACACGGCGATCAGATTCCATCCCTGATACAGGTAGCGCTCATCGACGCCATCTCTCGTCCTGCAGGCAATGCGACGCGATTGATGGTCGTAAGTGTAAGTGGCAACGAAGCTCCCCCGCTCGTGGATGGCCACCAGTCGGTTCTCGCCATCCCATGTGAAGGTGCGCTCGCCCTGAGCAATCAAGTTACCATCGGCATCATGGCTCGGGCGGTGTTCGCCAGCTCGTTCATACTGGTTGAGTGCGTTAGGCGTGTAAAGCCTTTCACTGCCGTTGGCTTCAGCTCGCAGACGATTACCGATCTTGTCGTAAGCGTAAGCTTCATCGACTCCATCACGCTCGGAGGCGATCACACCGCCCGTGTCAGGGTCATACAAGAACCGATCCACGTAGCCTTTATCATCTTCCCGCAGAGTTTCACGAGCGACACGCTGCCCATCTTTGTTGTTCGTGTAAGTGGAGCGTGAGATCTCTTCATCTAACTGAAAACCCACCCGATTACTCACGCTGATGAGGGCATCCCTCCCGGGTTCGTAAGAATATTCGGTCTGCTTGACAAAGGGAGCCGTCAGGGTTTTCACGCGATCGGTGGTCGAGTTCGGTTCGTAAGCGTAATCGAACCAATAACCCAGGGCGTGCACATTGGCAAGTCGACCCACGCCATCGTAGCCGTAGCCCACGGCGTAATCCTGATCATTCGCCGTGCCGATCTGAAACCCGCTCGCCCGGCCAAACTCGTCCTCGGTATAGGTCAGCGTCTTCGGTTCTGGTTCGGTTCCCGAGGTTTCACTGAGCAACTTCGTCGGCACCTCGGCTCGGTAGGTGTAAGTGGTCAGACCTCCGGCGTCTTGCACGGTTTGTTGCTGGCCTAACCGCGTGTAGGTGAAATGGACGTCGGGGGTGTTGTCGCTGTAGTCAATGTGACGGAGATCGCTGTGGTTGTCCTCGTCGTAGTGATAAGTGGTGACAACCCCTCGGGCCCAGGTGCGGGTTTTGAGTTTGCCGGCTGGAGTGTAGGTGTAGCGGACGCGTTTACCTGCGGCGTCTTGTTTGAAGGCGAGTTGGCCTCGCGAATTGTAGTGCCAGCGGGTGCGACTACGATCGTTGTTCACTCCGTAGAAGGTGAACATGTCTCGGAGCTCACCGCGTCCGTTGTATCGGTACTCGACATCGGTGGTGTGGTGGCCTTGGACTTTGCTTAGGGTCCCATTGGCGTTATAGACATTGTGCACTTCACCGCCGCTGGGCTTGACCGTGGTGACGACTTGGCCGAGAGCGTCGAAGCGATAGATGGTATCAAGCGTACCTTCGGTAGAGGAAGCGGTTTGGGGATTGGGAGCACTGATTTTCCAGACGCGACCGTTCTCGTCGTAGTGGCGTGTCGTCGTGCCAGTGCGGCTATCTGTGATTTGATAGAGTCTGCCGTTTGCATCATAGGTTTGGGCGATCCAGGAGATGATCTTGCCGTCGGCGTCGTGTCGAGCGGTGCGTTCCAATCGGCCCTCACGATAGGTTTGGATGGTGTGGCGTTGATCGGGCTGAGTGCGGATGACCTGCCATTCTCCGGGGATAGTGCCTTCGATGCGCTGCTGAGTCGCGGTGAGGCCGTTTTGGGTGGTGGCGCTGTAGGTGCCGTCGAGGGATTGTTCGGTGACGGAGGCGGTGTGCGGACCCTGGTCCGTGTAGATCCGGGTGACGGTTCGGCGGACTGGCATACCAGTCTTCGAACGCACGATTTCGGAGAAATCGGCGACCGTGGTGGTGATACGGTCCACGTCGTAGTCGATGTGATCAGGCGCTTCGTTGGGCTCGATGTTGAGATCAACGGCAGTTGTGGTGCGTTCGCCTCTAGCGTTGTAAGCGTAGCGAGTAGTCGCCCCGTCAGGGTTGATGCGGCGAATGCGTTGGCCGTCGTCGTTGTAGTCGAAGGTTTCGCTGGCGGCGAGTTTGGTGCCGTAGGCGTGGATGATTTCGCGCTGGCGGCCAAAGTGGTCGAGGTAGGTGCGGGTGATTCGACGGTCAAAGATGTTGGCAATGTCTGACACTTGCGTGTAGCGCCCGTTATCGTCATGGCCTTGTTCGTAGAACTTGTGCGATATCGCGGTACCTGGGTCAGGCGTGATGGCGAAAGGATCGCTGCTGGCGAAGGTGCGAGTGCGGAGGAGTTGGCCGCTTGCGGTGTATTCGCTAGTAGAGATGCGATGACGATCATCTTTGCCACTGCGAGGGAGGCTGGTGTGTTCGATCCGACCGCCGCCGTCGAGCATGAGGGTGCGGAACTGGGTGGTGATCCCGGTGGTGGCCTGGGTAGATTGGTGCTCGCCTGCGGTGTTGTAGGTTGTTTCGGTGGCGGCGTGGCCAGAGAGGTGATTCGTGGCGCTTACGCGACGATCTTTCCCGTCGAGGCGGTAGCTCTGATCAGAGAAAAGTGCTTGAAGGGCGTTGCCCTCGGAGAGCGGGTTTCGGTAACCAGTTTGCTGGCGGATGAGGCGGCCGAGGGCGTCGTAGTCGTAGCTTGTGGCGCGACCGTCTCCATCCGCACTCCACGAGAGACCGCAGCAGTCGTAGCCTCGGCTAGCCACTTTTCCAGTGATGTGATCGAGGGTGACTAGCGAACGGAAACGGGGGTCAAGCGTGTCTAACTCAGTCGTCCGATGGCTTGTGACTATTCCGCTGGGGTGCTCGATGCGTTTAGTTTCTAGCTTGGCTCCGCTGCGATGGGTTTTCGTGAGTCCTTCGCTGAGCAGGTTTCCTCCAGGAGCGTAATTGCGAACCCACTCTTCGCGTAGTTCGTTGGTGGTTTCACGTTGATAGAGGATGATGGACCCATCGGCTTTTACTACACGCTGGAGTTCGTTGGTCTCGCCATCATAGGTTTTCTTCACGACCCGGTTGCCGGGGGCATCAGGTCCCGCTTGAGGGTTCGCCGCGATGATGTGTTGCCGTTGGTGAGCGACGTCAGCTTGGCGTTCCGTCCACCGATGGTAATCGGCTTTGATGGCAATCCCGTCACGGTAGGTGGTGCGTTTGCGTTGATAATCAGGGCCGTCGTATTCGTAGGTGATGAGTTGGAGACCTGTGAGGGTTTGGGGTTCGCTTTCCGGGAGGGGCGCGTTGGCGAGTGGGGCGTAGATTTTGTGATCACGCCCTGTCTGATCGTAGGTGTAGTATTGCCAACTACCGTCGGCCCATTGTGTGCTGCGAACGCGCCCTTTGATCGGGAATTCGAGATCCTCGTCGCCGTAGTAGTTGAAGTGGACCGTGCGAGCAAGTCCGTCGGGATCGGCGATGCGTTGGATCTTGCGAGGCCCAAAGTCGAATCGTTGGTAGATCTCGCGCTGCACGTCGTCGGTTTGGAGCCCCTGGGTGAGAGGGTTCCAGTGTTTGGTGGTACGGGTTTTGCTAAAGTTGCCCTCAGTGTCGCGCTCAGGGTCATCGACTACCAGTTCGGTGAGGCGAAGGGGTTGGGTTGCGTGGGTGCTCGGGGCACCTTCGTAGAGTTCCCAGATTTCGCGTTTGCCGTCATTTTCCGTGCGGAACCGGTATTCACTGACGCTTTTGCGACCGTCTTCGGTTTTCTCGACGATGAGGCGTTTGGTCGATTCTTGCTCGAAAGGATCCGGGTTGTAAAGTCTCAGGACATTGTAAGGCTCTCCAACGGGTTGCCCATCTTGGACTTGATCTAGGGTGTATTGTTTGATGACGTAGCCATGGCGTTCGTCCTCGATCTTGGTGAAGACGGTTTCGGATTGGACCCAGTCAAGGGCTTGGGTTTCTTTGACCGTGGTGATTCTGCGAGCGCCGTTGATTCTGGTGGGAGAGTAACCATGATCTAGGTCTTCGTGAGGGGTGTAGCGAAGGGATGCCCGCGAGTAGACACGGTCACTCCACTCTCTTTCGTGCACCATAAGAACAGGCTTGCGGTCATCGAAGGCGGTGTTTCCGAGAGGCACACTGAAGCGGATGCTACCGAGGCTCATGCCGCCACAGGCGCTGGTGGTTTCACAGAGAGGGCAGTTTTCACTTAGCGTTTCATTTGCGCCTTGCTGAGAGCCTAAGTTTCCACTGTTGAGTACACTGCTGGGGATGGTGGCTTGGCTTGAATTTGATCCGAGAGTGAAAGCGAGCGCGTCCTCGAAACCGTATTGCCAGTCTTCGGCCCAAATGTAGACAAACCCCACAGAGTCATAATTGTAGACCCGGAAGGTGGTCCGGTGGTATCTCCAATCGCCACTATCAAAGTGATTGCCGTTGCTGCTATCTTGGAGAACGGAATTGCCACCATCGGTATAAACCCAGGCACGCCATTGAACGGTTTCGTAGGGCCACCAGATGGAGATGTCATACATGCTGCCTCCCGCCGCAGATTGAGAGACTACGAGATTGTAGTTCATCCCGTAGTAAGTTTGCGCAGCCATATCGGGAACGACGTTCGTCGTCAACGGGTCGTATCCTGCCAGATACTCATCTCCATCACTGGTGCCATCGCCGTCGGTGTCAGCCACGAGTGGTTTCGTTTGCAGCACGAGTTCTTCGATATTGGTGAGGCCATCTTCGTCGGGGTCCGCATCCCTCGTCAAGCCATCGCCTTCCCAGTCATCGGGAAGGCCATCGCGATCTCGGTCAGTATAGGCCGTGGCTTGGCGACTAACGTGGACTCCATCGATCCAGAGTGGGAGACGACTTTGGCCGATGAATTCGATCCTTTCCAGGGAGGCCGCTTGGCGTTCCATGGCTAGATTGGCTCGGAAGATGTTGCCATTGATAGCGACGTCCCAGATGCCTGCTTCGAAGTCTTGGCGGAAGGAGAGGCGGATCCATTCTTGAGCACTGCCTTCGTCATCTAAAGAGAAACGTGTGCCGGTGGGGAGCCATTGACCCGGGGCATCTTCGGTGCCGCCGTCGTAGATGTAGAGTTCTCCGGCGTCATCGACTTTGAAGAAGCCGGTGAGGCTGCCTTCGACATCCGCCAGGGGGTCGCCAGCTTCTGTGGCTGCGCCGGGACGGATGTGGAAATCGGTGTAGATGACCTTGTCAGGACTGTCTTCGGCGTCAAATCCGGCATCAATGCTGAGCTGAACGATGCCGTTGGGCCTCGATGGAAGGAGCTTGAGAGCAGCGGTGCCTTCTTGACCTTCATCTGGAATGACTTCGGCTTTACCGCGAATCACCTCGAGCCCGCGCTGCCCATTGACGTCTCCAAGGACAAAGCCGTTGCTGGCTTCGAAGGTGGCCTCATAAGGAAGGGACTCTTGAGCGTGAGTCACCCCTAACAACCACAACATTAGAATAGAGGCACAGAGAAGCGTTTTGAAGAAGACTTTCATAAGCCCGAGATATGGGTAAGCGTCAAACTGCTAGGAAATTGCTTTTCGTTCGTGGTATCAGAGGCGTCGAAGTGATCGGGATTGGAGGGGGTTCAGGGGGAGGAAAGGGGAAAAGCGCCGTCATGTTCGGTGAAATTGTATGAAATCTTGGCCGAGGTCAAGATTTAATCTTGGCCTCGGCCAAGATGGTCAGGGGCTGAAGGGTGGTGGATGAGTGCCTGCAAGGACCGATTTGGCCGTCTCCGGGCACGACCGATCCATCCCGCTTGAAGGATCCGCGAAAGATCCATCCGCAGGTTCGCGGGGAGGGTGCGCTTTTTTTCAGTCCGCCGCGAAGAGAGGCAACTCATCGGCCGGAACCAGGTGGCCGTCGAGGACGAGCAGCCGCTCTTCATCGAGGCGGCGCTCCGGCGTTTCCCAGCCCGGTTCGACACCCGGCCAGGAATCCGGTGGGTACGTTTTCCTTGTCGCCGTTCCCGCATGACATGACCCACTCTCCAGTGGCTCCATCGTATCGATGTCGAACGGCGGACGCGGCGGCGGGGGGAGAGCGATGACGCCTTCCCAGAGACCGAGCAAGCGGAGGAAAAACTCGATTTCCTCCGGGCGGACCTTTTTGTCGACCACCTTCATCGTCCCCTTCTTGCAGTGCGGGCAAAGGAGCGGGTCGACGCCCCACACCCGGAAGAGGAGATCCCGCCAGCGAGGTCGTAGGGCACGGGCGCTGCGGGCGGAGGGCGGTGGGAGGATCATGAGCGGCGACCCCGAGTGGACGGCGGCCTCTCATGAAGCCTGGCGCAAGAGGTCAGGCAGATTCGGGGGCGCGGTTTTCTCGTTTTGGTGTCCAGGCCCCGTCGCTTGTTTGAATAGAGGCCGTAGTAGCGCACGGTCTGCTGATTCTTGGGCAGGATATGACTGACGGCGGCGGCGAGGAAGTCGGCGGCGGCGAAGACTTCGAAGTTGCGCTTGGTGCGCCAACTTCGTCTGGATCGGTAGACGACGCTGCCGGTGTCTTCGATCCAGGTGATCTTTTCGAGAGAGAACGGTGCGCGGAGCAGATGAGGCTGTCTCAAAATGGCCCAGGATCGCCTCACAAAATATCAAAATTTTAGTTTCGATGATGGTTGATCTCACATTCCGGCGGAATTCCGCGGTGCCCTCTCGACCGAGCTTCGTCTATCGCGACGCGGTAGGGCGCGAATAGCGCATCTACCTCGGCTCCAGCGCGACTTCAGGCCGCTTTGGCTTGCTTGCTTGTTCCGTCGATTGGCGCGTTCTGGGCGGCCATCCAGTGCCGATACATCACTTTCAAGTTCCAACTCGTACAGAGCATCATCCACTGCGTCCTCACTTTCTCCAATCCCTTGAATGTCCAGCGCCAGAACTCTCCGTTCTTTTTGATCTGGCCGAATACCGGCTCCACGATTCCTGCCCGTTGCTTGAGAAGCTCCTTGTTTTCTTCCTTGTTCATCTTCTCTTTGTGCCTCTCCACCGACGCATTCCAGGGGCTGATGTCGATGGTCCGCCCGTGGCGATCCTTCGTGCATGTTCCAAAGGCGGGGCAATTCTTGCAGGTCGACGGAGCGCCGCGATAGACACTCACCGGAACACCTTCTTTGACTCGTTCACGCCTGAAGGGGAGTGATTGGCCTTGGGGACATGTCACCACGTCGGCCTCAGCGTCATAGACGAAGTTCGATGCGTGATACTCTTCGTCCTTCTTGTTGACTGATTGCGGAGGCAGAGGCATCACCACCTCATGGCCGGCCTCTTCTGCCAGGCCGATTTGTTCAGCGCTCGGGTAGCCGGCGTCACCGAGAGAAACCGGTTGGCTGGCCGGCTTGCCATCATTCTCTTGCTCTTGCTGATAAGTGGCCAGGTTCTCAGCAGCCTGATCCAACATCGGCGTTAGTTGCCGCAAATCGGCAGCGATTCCGTAAGATAGGCGGCTGAGGTGGCTCAAGCCCTGTATTTTTGGGTAATTCGGATCGGCGGCGCCCATTTTTGACCCCATGGCAAATTCGCATTCGTTATTTCATCTTTTTTAAGCTTGTTTCTGTAATAGTCTTATATTACAGTGCGCCGAACGAGCCGACCTTCATGCCAAGCAGAAACTCCCTGCCCCCCACCGAACGCCAGATTCGCAGCCGCCTCCGCCAGCTCCTCGACCAGGCCGAAGGCTTCCTTCACGGCTCGCCCATCGAACTCTCTCGTAAATGCGGCAAGCCCACTTGCCATTGCGCTTCCGACGACTCCTTGCGCCATCGCTCCTTGGCCATCGGTCAGACTCGCAAGGGCAAGACCACCATGCTGCACGTCCCCAGACCGTTGGAAGCTCAGGCGAGACGCTGGATCGATGATTTCCAGAAGGCGAATGCTCTGCTGGAAGCCCTCGACGAGCAGGGGCGCCTCCGACTCGAGGAGGCAAAAACCAAGGCCAGAGCGGCGAGTAGCTCCGCCAAGAAGAAGGGCAAGACCGGTAAGAAATCAGCCGGCAAAGCCAAGTCCGGGCGCAATTCTCCACCAAAAAAGAAGCGACCATTCTCACGCGACTACTAACTTACGCGGACAAGATTTTCAGCCTCCGCCAACAGTGGAGGCTGCGGGTGCGTGACTCTCGTCCCAAACCACAGATTCCCACTCGAGTTTTCCCGGCAGCATTCTTCGCCATGTTCTGCTGCCGGTTACCAAGCTTCAACGAACTCGAGCAACACCGGAACAAGAGCGGCTGGACCCGTTGGCTCGGTAATCACCGTTTGCCCAGCGCCGACGAACTGGCGTATGTCTCCGAGCGCATCGAGCCTGACAGTGTGCGAGGGTGTCTCGGACACATTTACTTCTGCCTCAAACGCAACAAAATCCTTGCCCCACAGCGCGGTTGGATGCTTGCCGCCGTCGATGGTCACGAAACTCACTGTAGCTACAAACGTTGTTGTCCAAAGGAATGGCGCAAAAATAAAATGAACAATTTAAGGTTTCTCAACCTTATTTCTATGCTACTGTCAGTGCCATGCCTGACAGTTCCGTTGTCGAAAGCATTCGCCGGAAGTTCGATTCCCTGAGCCACCTCATGGACGAGCGGGCCCGGAGGTGTTGGGCGGCGGCGGAGGCCATGGAATTGGGTTGGGGCGGCGTATCCGCAGTTTCTCTTGCGACATCGATGTCGCGGACGACGATCACTGAGGGCATCAAGCAGTTACGGCGCGGCGACTACACGGCACCCCAAGCCGACGGACGCATCCGTCGGCTTGGGGGCGGGCGCAAGCCGGTGACCGAGACCGATCCGGAACTGCTTGGGGCTCTTGAGCGGCTAGTTGATCCTCTCAGTAGAGGCGACCCTCAATCCCCATTGCGCTGGACATTGAAGAGCACTCAGAGGCTTGCCAGGGAACTCACATCTCAGAACCACCCGGTCGGTGCGCGTACTGTTGCCGCGTTGCTGCGCAAGGCCGGCTATAGTCTGCTGGCAAATCGCAAGACCCGCGAAGGGGCACAGCACCCGGACCGCAACAGGCAGTTCGAATACATCAACGATCAGGTGCGTCGCTTCCAACATTGCGGCCAGCCAGCAATCTCAGTGGACACCAAGAAGAAGGAGTTGGTGGGCGATTTCAAGAACGCCGGGAGGCAGTGGAGGCCGAAAGACAACCCTGAGCAAGTCCGCGTGCATGACTTCAAGGACAAGGACCTGGGCAAGGCAATCCCCTACGGCGTTTACGATATGCTCAACAACCAGGGCTGGGTTAGCGTCGGAATCGACCATGATACGGCCCAATTCGCGACCCGCAGCATCCTGTTGTGGTGGACGGAAATGGGCTCTGCGCGGTTCCCCCACGCCCGTCGGCTGCTAATCACCGCCGATGGCGGTGGGAGCAACAGCCACCGCTCGCGGCTTTGGAAGCTTTCGCGCGATAAACAGAAAGGGGACGCCGCCAGCCTCAAGAGCAACAGCCACCGCTCGCGGCTTTGGAAGCTTTCGCTCCAGGAGTTGGCGAACGAGACCGGGCTGAAGTTGGTCGTCTGCCACTTCCCGCCGGGGACAAGCAAGCGGAACAAGATCGAGCACCGTCTCTTCAGCTACATCACCCAGAACTGGCAAGGCGAGCCACTGGCAACCCTGCAGACGATCGTCGAGTTGATTGGAAGCACAACGACGAAGGGAGGCCTGAAGGTCAGGGCCAGGCTCGATACCAAAAGCTACGAGACGGGGATCAAAGTGACGGACGAGGAACTGGCCGCCGTAAAACTGGAAAGGCACGAAACACACGGCTCATGGAATTACACAATCAAACCCTCGAAGTAAATGTTCACCTTATTTTTGCGCAGTTCCAAAGTGTCTCCAACGCCGGATCGCCGTCGGAGACGAGGTCAAAACACAGTTCTACCACCGCTTGGTCGCGTTTCAGATTATCTGTGAGGATTTTCAATTGCTTCTCGACGTGGAAATGCTTGAGCCTGGTGAAGACGGAGATCCTGGAGACGACGAAGAGAAATGACCGGAAGTTGTGGATGAGGGCGGTCGGAACACCATTCGAAGTTCGATCATGGGTTAGGCAGCGGTTTGCTGCTCGATGCCGTCCACGAAGATGATTCCTTGCACGACTTTGTCAAGTTGACGATATCCGTTCAGTCGACGCCAGCCTTTCTCGGCTTCCAGGCCGAGCTTGTAGACCATTGAAAGGGTTGCTTTCCTCGATCCGCACCCTTTGGTTTGTCGAGTCCGATGGCGGACCGTGGCAAACGTCGACTCAATCGGGTTTGTCGTCCGGATGTGTCTCCAGTGCTCGGCTGGAAAGTCGTAGAACGTTAGTAGAGTTTCCTTGTCTTTCTTCAGGCAGGCGCACGCTTTCGGATACTTGGCTTCGTAGAGCGTGAAGAACTCGTCATAGGCCTCCAAGGCGGCCTTCTTTGTTTCCGCCATGTAGATTTCATGGATGCGTTCCTTGGCAAGGGGCTGCGCTTTCTTCGGCAGCTTGTCGAGGATGTTGGCTGTCTTGTGCACCCAACATCGTTGCTGTTTGCTTGTCGGATATTCCTCTTCCAAGGCGCTCCAGAACCCGAGAGCTCCATCGGCGATACTCAGTTTCGGAGGGATTTTCAATCCTCGTTTCTTGAGGTCTCTGAGCACATTTTTCCAGGACAGTTTGCTCTCTCGTTCTCCATCGCTGATGGTTACCAATTCCTTGGTTCCATCGGGTAAGGAGCCGACGATTACGAGAACACATGGGCGGTCGTCATTGAGCCTGACATAGAAGTAGATCCCGTCGGCCCAGAGATAGACGTATTCCTTGTCGCTGAGGTCACGCTCGCTCCATTGCTCGCGTTCTTTCTCCCATTGCTCTTCCTCGTCGAACGATGTTGGCTGCAGAAAGACCCGATGCGTTCTCACCGAGGATCGGCTCTAAGGCTCGACTCATCTCGGAGGTTGAGATTCCTCGCAGGTAGAGTGCCGGGATGAGGTTGTCCAGTGAAGCGACTCGGCGTAGGTACGGCGGAAGGATGGCGCTGGTGAACCGCTGGCTTGATCGGCGATCATTGATCCTGGGCTGCCGAACAGAAACGTTTCCTATTCCAGTCTGAAGTTGTCGCTTCAGGAAGATGGCCGTTGCGAACGACTTGGCGATGACCCTGGTCATCACGCTGATGTTGATGGGCTTGAATGTAGTCGGAGACTTCGTTGTCGATGGCGGCCTGAAGAAGCACTTGGGCTCCTTGTCGCAGGGTGGCCTCAAGGGCGTTCTGGCAGACGGTGCTTGCTCCTTCCTGGCCGAGGATAGATGCGGATTCGGTGGGGTGGTTGGTGGTTTTCATTGGAGTTCAGTTGTTTTGGTAAATGGTTGAACTCTTCATGATGCCCCGACCGCCCTCATCCACAACTTCCGGTCATTTCTCTGCTCCCAGTCCGGGGCGGGACAGAGATGCGCCTTCGCGTAGTCGCACGGCCCGACCGGCAAGTGGCAGAACTGCTGGCTCACCTGGGGCTGGAATTGCCGACACTTCCAAAACTGATCGAAAATGTAGTCCCGAAAAGCGGAGGTCAGATTCGATGAAATCCTAGAAAACCAGGGATTTAAAGGATTTCGGTCTCCACAGCTGACGAACTTGGGGTAGAGTTCCGGTGTCTCGCCGTGCTGCTGTCGCCATTGCTTGAGTCTTCTTTGGAGGGTCCGCAGCAGACCATCCTCGAAGCGCTCCGGATGGCGTCGCTGCAGTTCGGCAAGCAGGCGCACCGCCTTGATGTTCGGGCACTGCTTGAGTAGGCCCTCGATCCCTTTCCAGACGCCCTCGAAGGGATCCTCTCGCGTCCGCCATGTCCGGGGGCCGCGACGGCCTTGGGGCGGCCCTCCGTGGATACACTTGCGGGCTGTTTTTCGGTCGATGCCCGCCTTGCGGGCGCTTTCACTGAGGTTGTCGGTCTCTCGGTAGACTTTCATCAATTTCCGGTACTGCACGGCGCTGATCATCGCCGTGCACCTCGCCCAGACACCCCAGCGCCGCCCCCCCTAATGTGGGGAATCTTAGTTGTCGTTACCGGGGAATTCTAATTGTCGTTCTACAGACGATCGCTATTCACAATGGGTCCCCACCACCGCGCCGATTCCCATGAGCCGCGCAACCCATCCGGGTCTCCCTTTTCTGCAGACCAGTCCGCGCAGCGGGAGGCTCGGAGACGGTCGACGTCCGAATCAAGCCGCGCGCGGCCGCCGAAGCCCCACGAGGGAGGAGATCGAGCGGCTTGTGAGACAGACTTCCCTCGGTGACGCACCCGAGCCAGAGCCAGCAATCGGACGCCCCGATCGAGGCGCATCCTGGCACTTGTGCTCTGGCCGGTCGCTCTCTACACTGGCCGGGATGAATTTCCTCTTTCGGTCCCTCTGGTTGATCGTCTCTCTCGTTCTCCCGGCCGTAGCCCTGGCCGATGAGGAACAGGATCAGAGTCGGGATCAAGACTCGCTCGTCCTGGAGGGCCTCAGCCGGTCGCTTGAAGACAACCCCGCCGATGCCAAGGTCCGGCTGAAGCGGGCGATGTATTTTCTCTGGCGCACCTTCGATTACGAGCGAGCGCTGGAGGACTTCAATCGCGTGCTGGAGCAAGAGCCTGACAATGTCACGGCCTACGTCGGCCGCGCCGATGTCTACACAGGCTGGGACGCCCGCTTCTACGATCCCCGCAAGGCCGACGCCGATGCACGAAAGGCCCTCGAACTCGACCCCCAGTCTTCGGAGGCGCATCGGATTCTGGGAGACATCCCCGGGCATCCCGGCATGGGCAAACCAGCGGAGTCTCGTCGTCGGTACGAGGAAGCCCTGGCCCTCGATCCCGACAATCTCCTCGCGCGAATCGGCCTTGCTTACACCTATGCGAAAGAGGACACCGACTTTCACGATCGGCAGAAGGCGCTCCACCATGCCACCAAAGCTCTGGAGATCGCACCCAACGAGACGCTCGCGCTCGAGACCCTGGGAGATCTCTTGTCTTCCGAGGTGGCCACTCGCCGCGAGGGTCTGCAGCTGCTGAATCGCGCCGTCTCCCTCAATCCGCGCAACATGGGGACCTTTCTGGCGAGGGGCTACACCAATCTCCTCTGGTCCATGGAGGAGGAGTGGGCTCAGCTGATCGAGGAGCTGCAGAAGGAGGAACTTGGTTTGATTGACAGTATTCGGGGCAATGACAGGGCTTTTCAGGATGCTCTGGGACGGCTTGGGAACCGCAGCCGGATGGCTCGGGCACTTCGGGACTTCGATCGGGCCGAAGCACTGTGTCCACACTCGCACGACGTCTTTTCCGCGAAGGCTTACGCCCTGCAGAACTTCCCCGGGCAAGAGCGCCGTGCCCTCGATTGCCATACCAGAGCGGTCGAACTCAATCCCCACGACGCCAGCAGCCTGATCGAGCGATCGGAGTTTCTCATCTCCAACCCCCAACTGATGATCGACCCCGACCAGTTACCCGAGGATGGGGGTGAACTGGACGGTGCGATGCTGGGCGAACTGATCGCCGAGCAATTCCCCGCGGTCTCTCGCGAGCTCGATCGGGCTCTCTCCAAGGCCCTCAAGATTGACCCGGACGCCAAGGGCTTCTTCCTCAGGGGATCCCTCCGCGGCTCCGCACTGGAGGACTACCGAGGCGCCATTGAAGACCTTTCCGCCGCCATCGATCTGGAGCCCCTCGATCCCAGTTACTACGAGGCCCGCGCCTCGATTCACGAGGCTTTCGGTCACGATGAAGAAGCTCAGCGGGACCGCGAGCGGATCAACGATTTGGAGAACCTGGACTGACCCGCCCGCCGCAGGGCCTCGATCGCCGCTCGACGGTTCTCAGCGCCGAAAATCGTCGTTCCCGCCACCAACACATTGGCTCCGCTGCGAACCGCCTCGGCCGCCGTGGAAGCATCGATCCCGCCGTCTACCTCGATGTGGTAGGCCAGGCCTCGCTCCTTGCGCAAGGCCACGGCTTCTTGGATCTTGGCGAGGACTTCTCGATCGAAGGCCTGCCCGCCAAAGCCCGGCACCACCGTCATGCAAAGCAGCAGGTCCAGCGAATCCAGAAAGGGTTCCACGCGGGAGAGCGGCGTGGCGGGATTCAAGGCCAACCCCGCACGAAGCCCGGCCGCGCGGATGGCCGCCAGGGTCGCCCCAACCTCGTGCTCGACTTCGACGTGCACCGTGATGCCGCTGGCGCCCGCTTTGGCGAAACGGGGCCAGTAGTGATCGGGCCGTGTTATCATCAGATGGACATCGAAATAGAGGGCGCAGCACGGTCGGACCGCCGCCACGACGTCGGGACCAAACGAGAGGTTGTCGACAAAGTGGCCATCCATCACGTCGAGGTGAAGCCAGTCGCCACCCGCTCCCTCGGCATCCCTCGCCTCCTGACCCAGGCGTCGATAGTCGGCCGCCAAGAGCGACGGGGCCACGACGAGAGGCGGTGGCTCCGAGGTGGGAAAAAAGCGCGTGAAGTCGGTGCTCATGGCATCAGGGACGTTCGAGTAAATACTATTTTAAAAAAATTGGTGATTACTACCAAATCAACGCCGCCAAGCGGATCAGCATGAGATTGATCCACTCCTGGGAAACCCGGCACCAGGTTTCCACAAAGCCGCGCCAGGTGATGGACGAGGAAACCCAGGTGACGAAACCAATCACGATGAGGAGGTTGACCATGTAAATGACCAGCAGCGAGAGCCCCAGGCCGTTCATGCGCAGATCGGGCTGGTCCCGGTGGAACATGGTCAAGGTGTAGACGATGTGCATCGACCAGGTAAAGCCGATGAGGGCGTAGAGTCCGTAGAGCAATTGAAACTCCACCCAGCCGATCGAGAAAACTCTGGAGAGATCCACCAGGGGACTGGCGACGACGAAGCCTGACGCGGCCAGGACCGTGTAGAACGGCACGAAGTAGGGGGATAGGGTGATGAGCCAATTCGACTTGTTGGCGACCACATGGCCGCCCCGCGCCGATACCCGGATGTCTTCATGGACCCGGCCTCCGCACAAATAGACGAAGACCACGTGGGTCAGTTCATGGCCCAAGACGTAAAGATAGAGCAGGCCATCGGGAAGACCGCGGCGCGTGATCACCATCAGCACCACTCCCAAGCCGAAGAAGTGGAGTGGGGCGAAGGACCACCCGCCCCCATCTTTCGCCACGGCGATCTGCTCGGCAAAGGTCCAGGTGGTGATCGCAGCAAGGAGTAGCAAAGCCACCGAAACCACGGCGCGCAACCCCACCGTCCCCCAGCAGATGGAGGAATCCCAGACTTCGGCGAGCAGCCTGTGAGCGTGATTCGACCCCCGGCCGCTCGCTCTGGCCTTCGCCGGCGGCTTTTTCTTCTTTTGAACGGCCGGGCGCCGAGTCCCGGAAGTCCGGCGTTGGCTGGGCATGAAGTGGGTTCGCTGCGAGTGTGGTTTTCGAAAAAAAGATAGACGAAATTCGCGGGGATTTCTCGCCGAGTTCATGGCGAGAGAAGGGAGCTGAGTGTACTCAGGGACCGACGAGCAACGCGGAAATCGGTGAGCAAGACCGCGATCCAAACGCTCCGAGCAAGATTAGAAACCTCTTCATTCCTCTCTTCTCATTTTGTTTGGATATTTCGCAAACACCCCACTAGGCCCGGCTCATGTACTTGCCGGTCCGGGTGTCGACCTTGATGCGATCGCCTTCCTTGACGAACAAAGGCACCTGAATTTCCTTACCCGTCTCCACCGTGGCGGCCTTGGTGGGATTGTTCGCCGTGTCGCCCTTCAAACCTTCTGGGCTCTGGGTGACCAGAAGTTCTACAGAGGGCGGGAGCTCAACGCTCACCGGATTGCCCTCCACGAAAAGAACTTCGCAGGCGAGGTTCTCCACCAGCAGGTCTTCCGAACCCTCGAGCAGCGCGGCTGGCAATTCGACGGTCTCAAAGGTGTCGACGTCCATGAAGTAGTAGCCCGTCGGATCGCTGTAACTGAATTCAAGCTCTTGGCGTTCGGTCGTGATGATCTCCACCTTTTCGCTCGCCGCGAAACGGATGTCTTTCGATTTGCCGGAAGCGAAACTCCGCATGATCACCTGCACGAACCCGGCGCCCTTGCCCGGCGTGCGATGCTCCACTTCGAGTAGCATCCCCGTATCCCCCTTGTATTTGATGGCCGTTCCCCGGCGAAGATTCGTCGCAACAACTGTAACAACAGACATAAGTTCAGATCGATTGAGGCTGGCTGCACCCCTAGTGAAGAAACGGATCTTTGAAAAATGGAAAGTGCAGAAAAGAAGCGTCGCGACGCCCGTCCCTGGCAGCGCGGCCAGATCCCCTCCCGGTGGCGCGCTCTCCAGTAAGCGGTCAGACAATCAGCCCCACCGCCGCCCCAAGTGAGCGGCCTCCGGCCTCCGGCCGACGGACTCGTCCAGGAGACGAGCGACTTTCTGGCTCACTCTGTCCAGGCGCTTACGGCTAACTAGTAGGATGTTAGCAGACTTCTGGGGAGCAGGTTAGCAATTGCCTTATTTTTTCCTCGTGGGCATCATCGGCCAACACAGGGAGGCCCGAAAGGTCTTCGCTCAATGGCATCGACACCCAGGAACGGCAGCCGCCATAGCGTTTCTCAAACGGCAGAACCAGGGGCCTCTCGAAGCGGAAAGTCCGGACCAGCGCCAGATGCAGGGCTCGCTCGCTTCCGTAGCCAAATCGCTCGCGCAGCACCTCTTCCCGCCAGAAATGGGTGCCCGTGAGCGCCTCCACGTCCTCCCAGCGCGTCAGGACCGCCCGCGAAGTGACGCGGCAGAAACCCTGGATTTCGACCGATGATCGGTCCGCGCCCGGCTCAAGCAACCCGACCTCCACCGGTCGAAGCAGTCCCTCGCTCTGAGCGTGAAAGAAGGTTGGAAAGAGGAGAAAGTCCCGGTGCGCGAAGGCAAAACCCTTCCGGCCTTCGGCAATCCCTCCCTTCCGGAGGATCAGCGACTGCTCACCCGACAGCAGGGCTTCGCAGACCGCCGCCCATTCCTTGAACGCCACCATGGGCGCTTCGATCGTCGACACATTCATTTTGAGACTGCGACTTTCTGGTGGAGCGGTAGGGTCTGCAAGCGTCTTCCCCTGTTCCATGTGGAACAAAAGAGACGCCACCTGCGCTCAGGTCCACTCAGGTCCATGTACACCTACTCTAAAACCTACGATGTGATCGTTGTCGGTGCCGGTCACGCGGGCACCGAGGCGGCTTTCGCCGCAGCCCGCCTCGGCTGCCAAACCGCCGTTCTCACCCAGAACCTGGACACCATCGCTCAGATGTCCTGTAATCCCGCCATTGGAGGCTTGGCCAAGGGGCACATGGTTCGGGAGATCGACGCGCTCGGCGGAATGATGGGACTGAACACCGATGCCACCGGAATCCAATTCCGGATGCTCAACGCCGCCAAGGGTCCCAGCGTCCGGGCACCCCGCGCTCAAGCGGACAAAAAGGCCTACCAGCTTCGGATGAAGTGGATTCTCGAACAAACCGAGAATCTGGATCTCCATCAGGGAAACGTGGCCTCGCTTCTGGTCGAGAAGGATTCCGTTCGCGGCGTCGCCACCACACTCGGACTTCGACTTGAAGGTCGCGCCATCATCATCACCACAGGCACCTTCATGCGCGGACTCCTCCACGTGGGACTGCAGAATCAACAGGGAGGGAGGATGGGTGATGCGCTCTCGACCTTGAGCGACCATCTCAAGGATCTTGAGTTTGAGATCGACCGATTCAAGACAGGAACGCCCTGCCGTCTCAACGGCCGTTCGATTGATTTCACGCGCTGCGAGCGGCAGGACGGGGACTCCTCGCCGCCCCGCTTCAGTTTCCTCTCGGATCAAGTGGCCCGCGGGCGAGACGAAGTCCACACTCTCAACGACTGGGCCGACCCCGTGTTCCACATGGAACAAGTTCCCTGCTGGACGACCTACACCAATGCCCGCACCCACGAGATCATCCGCCAGAATCTCGATCAATCTCCCATGTACAGCGGACGTATCGAAGGGGTCGGCCCGCGATACTGCCCCTCGATCGAAGACAAGGTGGTTCGCTTCACCGACAAGGAGCGCCACCAATTGTTTCTCGAGCCCGAGGGCCGACAGACGCACGAATACTATGTCAATGGGGTGTCCACCAGCCTGCCTTACGAGGTTCAGCTCGCCTTCATCCGCTCGGTTCAGGGACTGGAAGACGCCTCGATCATTCGACCTGGCTACGCCGTGGAATACGACTACTGTCCGCCGACCCAGCTCTTCCCCTCTCTCGAGACTAAACGCATCGCGGGGCTCTACTTCGCCGGGCAGATCAACGGTACCTCCGGTTACGAGGAAGCGGCCGCACAAGGCCTCATCGCCGGCATCAATGCTGGCCTGAAGGCTCGTGACGACAACCACCCGCCCTTCGTCCTCGGACGCGACGAGGCCTACATTGGCGTCATGATCGACGACCTCGTCTCGAAGGGTGTCATCGAGCCCTACCGAATGTTCACCAGCCGAGCGGAATTTCGCCTCCTCCTCCGCCAGGACAACGCGGATCAGCGATTGACGGAAAAGGCTCTCGCCATCCCAGGCATCATCTCCCCCCAACGCGCCGAGAGCTTCCGCCGCAAGAAGGAAGCTCTCACTGCCCTCCACCAATGGGTCCGCCAGGCGCGCCACGAAGGTTTGGCCCTCGCACAGTGGTTTCGTCGCCCGGACAATCGCTATTCCAAGCTTCCCCAAACCCTGCGCGAGGGCGCCGCCCCCGAGATCTGGAAGCTGGTGGAAACTGACCTCAAATACGAGGGTTACCTGAATCGGCAGCGCGAGATGGTGAACCGCACCCAGCGAATGGAACATGTCGACCTCCCGGTCAGCATCGACTATCGGAGCATTCAAGGACTCAAGCGGGAGGCCCAGGATCGCCTCCAGCAAATCCAGCCCAAAACGCTCGGTCAGGCCAGCCGGGTGAGCGGTGTGACGCCGGCCGACGTCAGCATTCTCGCCGTCTGGCTTGAGCGACAAAAATCCCAGGCCTGAGGCTCAGTGTTTCGCCACCGCCGTCCGGCGACGAAAGGCCACGACACACATCCCCGAGCCGCCGACCACAAAGAGTCCCGGAAACCAAAGGGTGTAGCCCGGAGCCTTGGTCGGCCGGATGAGCATCGACTCCTCGGGCACCTCCGGATTCACATAACACCTTACTGAAGTGCCGGGGCCATACCGATTGAGGAGCCGCTCGACCCGCTCCCGCGAACGGGTTTTCCGCTCGATATCTTGAAACCGCGTGCCGATCTGCCAGGTCTCACCCATCCGATAGCGATACCGCAATCGAAAGCGATACCGGCTTGGGTCCGATCCCGGCTGAGGGATCTCCTCAATCCACGAGGACAGCACGGTGGCCTCCCGGGGAACCCAGGAATCATATGCCGAGGCGGCCAGGAAACCCTTGAGAAGGAGGGCCGAAAAGCCCAGCCCCACGAACATCAGCGCCGACCCTAACATCACCAGCAACCAAGGCGCGCCACTCGTTCGACAGGATCGATTCTCAATCCACTCTAACATACCTCCATTTTAACTGATTTCTAACATCGTTCTCATATCACTCCCTTCTTCTTCCGATCACCCAACAAGTCTGCACCCCCACTCCAACCGGACCCTTTCCCGTCCAGCCCCTTTTCATCGGTCCGAGAGCCCATCACCCCGCTCAAACGGATTGTGTTCTGCGGGATCACCCGATTCCAGGCCACGCCTCAACCAAAGCCCCAACTCCGCCGGCTCCCTCGCCGACTCGCTGCGGCCCTCGAGACGGCCCGCACGGACACGCCACTCGGTCAACGCCCTCTCCGCCATTGTCAGTCCCAGCGCCTCCACCGCCGGGTCGTTCCACGCCAAGTCCAGTCCCTCACTGGCGTGATGCAGCCCGACGCCCGCCAGGTAGGCCACGTGGAGCTCCTCCCGCCATTTCAGGCGCGCCCACTCCTCCGGCGCCACCCAGTCCCGCTGTCGGTGCACTCGGTCAGTGACACCGAGCAGGTCCAGCACACGGTGGCCCAAGGCCGCCGCCATCAAAGTCGCCTGAACCCAGCGTCCCTCGGGCTGGCCCGGACTCCCCCGCCCCGCCAGGTCCCCCGGGTCCAGATAGAGCCGATCGTCCAGGGCGCAGTAAAAGGGGCTCAGGCCCGGTCCACACTCACCGCAAACCGTGCGTATCTCCCCCGAAAACAGGATCATCTCCGCGTCGTCGTAGCGCGGCCGGGCGCCGCTGTAACCTCCCGAAATCGCTTCGTATTGCTGCTCCCAAACCGCTCGAACTTCCTTGAAAGCCTCTTCCTGAAAACCGGATAGGTTCCTTTGCCCCTCGACACGCTCCCAGTGGTCACCGCATGCGCGAGCTTCCCTCGAATCCTGGCCTGGAAGCCATGACGCCCGCCGAGCCACCCAAACCCCGGTTCCCAGCACAATTACCCAAGCCAAAAGGCGAACGCCCCACCGGGCTGTCTCCTCAGGCCGAGCGCCTTCCCGTTCCCACCCTGGTTCCGTCCCTTTTGCCATGATTCGCGATCCATCAATCTATCCATCAATCCAACCGATGGAGTCCTCGCCCGGCGACTTCGCAGGGACGCTCGACCTTTTTCCGGGCGCGTCCAAAAGTCCAACAAAGCTTGCCGGAGCTCGACTCCCGGATTCGCCCGCCCTTACACTCACTCCGTGAACACTCCCCTCGTCTCCCTTTTCACGGCGATCTTGCTCAGCACACTGGCCCCGGCTCAGGACTGGCAGGCGGTCCGCGTTCCCGGTGCCTGGGAACCGCAAGTCGGTCCGTTCGACGGCTTCGCCTGGTACCGCTGCTTCGTCGAGATCCCTGCCGATTGGAGGGGCAGCCGTCTCCTCCTCACCGTCCGGGCCATCGATCACGTCGACGAGGCCTATTTCAACGGCACACGGGTTGGCGCCAATGGCGGCATGCCACCCCTCCTCGCCAATCCTTCCAGTGACGTCCGGCGACCGGCGGTGATCGATCCCGATCTCGTCCGCTTCGGCCAGCCGAATCTCGTGGCCTTCCGGGTCTTTGATCCATCCGGTGAGGGCGGGATTGTAGAGGGCCCGATTCAGTTAGGCCGGCTGACGGATGCCATCGATCTCAGCGGCACCTGGGATTTCATTCCCGGCGACCAGAAGGAATTCGCGCACTGGCCTGACCAAGACCCTGATGGTGCGGCCGCCGACCGGCTTCTCGCCTCGTATGCGGCGCGCCACCCCGACCAGCCAGCCGGCCAGCGCGGCGTCGTCCCCGCCGATCTGGAGGGCCGGGAGCGCAACATGGCCCTGGTTCGCCAGCGATTCGAAGGCAACACCAATGTCCACTCCAATGTCGAGGGCAAGGGTCCCCCGCGAGCGCCGGAAGAAGCGCTCGATGCGCTGGTCCCCGGTGAGGCCCTCGCCTTGGAGACCGTCCTCCATGAACCGCTGGTTACCCAGCCTCTCTACGTCGAATTCGACGCGCGAGGCCGGATGTGGGTCACCCAATACATCCAGTACCCGAAGCCCGCTGGCTTGGAGGTCCTCACCTGGGACAACCACCTCCGCTCCATCTTCGATGTCGTGCCCCCGCCGCCGCCCTATCGGAATCCTCAAGATCAGAAATTCATTGGCCGCGACAAGATCACGATTCACGAAGACACCAATGGCGACGGCCACTTCGATCATCACAAGACCTTTCTCGATGGCCTTAACATTGTCACCTCCACCTGTCAGGGTGACCAGGGCGTCTGGATTCTCAATCCGCCCTACCTGTTGTTCTACCACGATGCCAACGGCGATGACATTCCTGACGGCGATCCGGAAGTACACCTTTCAGGGTTCGGCCTTGAAGACACCCATTCGGTCGCCAACTCCCTCAAGTGGGGTCCGGACGGATGGCTCTATGGATGCACCGGCAGCACGGTCACGGCCCGCATCAAAGTCCACGCCTCACCCGACCGACCCGCCCTCTCATTTTTCGGACAGAATATCTGGCGCTACCACCCCCACTCCCATGCCTTCGAGCTCTTCGCCGAAGGCGGGTGGAACAATTTCGGGGTCGATTTCGACGCCACCGGACGCCTCTTTTCCGGCACCAATGGCGGCATGCAAGCCGTCCATTTCGTCCAGGGAGGATTCTATCAAAAAGGCTTTGGCAAACACGGTCCCCACACCAACCCTCACGCCTTCGATTACTTCCACGGCATTCCGATCGAAGGCCAGCACCCGCGCCTCGTCCAGCAGTGGCTGCCCTACACTGGCGGCGCTTGGCCGGACTACGAGGACACCTTCATCGGAGTCAATTGTCTCGCCAACCGCGTCCCGGTGATCGTTCTGGAGCGTGACGGCAGCACCTTTCGCAGCCACGAAAGGCTCCCGGCCGCCATCGAGAGTGATGATGTGTGGTTTCGCCCCGTTCACGCCGCCCTGGGGCCCGACGGCCACGTCTATGTGTCCGATTTTTACGATGCCCGCATCACCCACGTCGATCCCCGCGACAACTGGGACCGCGCTCACGGTCGCATCTACCGGCTTCATCATCGTTCGGCCCTTCCCCACCCGACCACCGACCTCACCCGCGCCTCCACCGTCGAACTCGTCGAAAGGCTCGATCACCCCAACCAGTGGCAGCGTTGGACGGCTCGCCGCCTTCTGCGGCAACGCCAGGATAACGTCGCCCTGGCTCCCCTTCGGAAACGACTCTCCCGCGAGGGCCAGGGCGCTCTCGAAGCCCTCTGGACCCTCCACGTGATGGACGCCCTCGACGAGCCCACGGCCCTCCAGGCCCTGCGCCACCCGGATCCACAGATCAATTTGTGGACCGTTCGTCTGTTAGGCGATGCCCGCCAACCGCTCCCGCCATCCATCCTCGCCGAGTTCCTGCGCTTGACTCAATCCCAGCAGTCGGATGTGGTTTCTCAGCTCGCTTCCACCCTGCAGCGACTGCCACTTTCTCAGGCCCTTCCATTGCTCGAATCCATCCTGCAGACACAGCGTTTCTCCAGTGACCCTTACATTCCTTCTCAACTCTGGTGGGCTCTGGAGAAGCAAATCACTCGAGACACGGAGCGCACCGTGTCCTGGCTGGCCGAGCCGCGCTCGCCCATCGGCGAGACCAAGCTCGCCTTCCTCATCGGACGCAGGCTCGCCGCCGATCCCACGCCCGCCAATCTCCGGCACGCCGCAAGCCTCCTCGAGCACCTGAGGCCGCAGCGGGAAATGGCTCTCCGAGTCATCCGGGGAATGGAGACGGCCCTCAAGGGAATCACCCTCGGGGAGACGCCGCCGGAACTCGGCGCCGTTCTCTCACAAATCACCGGCGGCGGAAAACCGGAAGTCGATCTCGTGAACCTCGCCCTCCGCCTGGGTAGCCAGGAGGCCAGCGAAACCGCTCGCAGCCTCGTTCTGGATCGGGGGTCCGGCGGGCTCTCCCTCGACGAACGCCGGCAGCTCCTCACCGCTCTCGCCGAGTACTCCTCTATGGAGCTCGATGGGTGGCTGCTTGCGGTCGCCAAGGAGGACCCCGAACCTGTCATGCAGCGGAGCGCTCTCAATGGACTGCGACGTTCCAGGGATCGCTCACTCGCCGAGCCCCTCCTGGACATCGCCGCCGCCAGGGCACGCGATCCCTCCGTGCGTGCCACGGCACTCACGGTCCTCGCCGGGAGGCCCGCCTGGGCTCGGGCCCTGGTGGACGCCATCGCGGAGGGCCTCATTCCTCGAGAGGCCCTCACCATCGATCAGATCCTCGTCATGCAGCGCCACGAACAGGACGCCTCCTTGCAGGTCAGGCTCGCCGAACTGTGGGGCCGATTACGGAAACCCGATGCGGTCAAACAAGAGCGGATCCGCAGCCTGCTCCAGCTCCTGAAAAAGAAGGGCCACGGTCGCCCGCACGAAGGCGCGGCCCTCTTTGCTCAAACCTGCGCGGCCTGCCATCGGCTGTTCGATCGCGGCGCCTCCAGCGGACCCGATCTCACGGGCTACGAACGAAGCAACCTCGAGTTTCTCGTCACCGCCACCGTCGATCCCAATCTCGGGGTCCGGGAGGAATTCGAACTCACCACGGTCACCCTCCGCCCGTCCCCGGGGAGCCCCAGCGACACTCCCGGCTCGATTCTCTCTGGCTACGTCACCGAGATCACCGATCAGCAACTGACTCTGAAAGACCTCACCGGAAGCGAGCTCGTCATGGCCACCGCAGGCATCCTTACCAAAGAAAACTCCCCCATCTCGGTCATGCCCGAGGGCCTTCTCGACGGGTTGAGCGATCAGCAGCTCCGAGATCTGTTTGCCTATCTCCAGGCCCCCGAAGACCCTCTCTGATCAACCCACCCAGTTCCCTGAAAGGGTCTCTTTCGCTTGCGACTGGGACCCTGCCATCGCGGCCATCGCGGCCATCCCGGTCGCACCGCAGACGGCGAGGACGCCGTCCCTCCCGGGCCGCAACGGAATCTCGTTCCGCGCCGCGAGGGTCGCGCTGGGTCGCGACTGGAATCCTGCCATTGTGGCCAATTCGCTCGCACCACGGACAGCGGAGACGCCGTCTCTCCAATCCTGCCAATTCGACCAAGCGGCCGCACGACCCCGGGGATGGCATCCCCGGCTACAGTGATGGAGACGGTTTTCCCTGCGAGCATCGCGCTGCCTACAACGGAAACCCTGTCAATCCGACCCCCTATCGCGGAAAATCGCCCCGATTGGAGGAATGAACGCCGGCCACGTGCACGAACACATCCCCCGCCGGCCCCCCCCGGCGCCATTCCAAATCCACCACCGCCTGCGTCCAGTTTCGCGTGAGCGTCGTTAGCAAGCGCGCCCCCGCCCAGGAGTCTTCTCTCACATAAGCCTCTTTGATCCACGGATACGCCACCAACCAATCTTCAATCTCCAGTCTCACATAAGAACCATCATGCGGCAGGCTGATACTCGAGCCCTCCGATCCCCGTTTGAGCCTGACATAAAACCGGGAAAGAGGCGCCCCCGAGGTTTCCAGAAACTCGGTGAGCGTCTTTCGCCAGCTCTGATAGAGGGGAAGCGCGTGAAGTTTCGGGCTCTCCACTTCCCTCTCCTCCGCCACGGCAAATGTCAGGATCGGCTCGCCCGAAGCATGGCGCCCGTTCTGAACGTGGGTGGTGAAAATAAACCGCTCCGTTCTGGGTATCCGGGCGTGATCCATCACTCGGACCACCGCTCCACGAAAGTGTTCGCGCGGGAACAATTTCAAGAATGCCAGAGCTTCACTGTCCTCGGGCACGTGATCGAGAGCGAGATGCTCCCGCGCCTCCTCCCACCGCTCGGCGGCAAAGAAGGCTTCCACCACGTCTTCGATCTTTTCATAGGTCTCTCGGGCCCGAGAATTCATCTCACGCTCGGTCATCTCAAGCCGCTGCGCCAGGGCGTCGGGATGCTCTTTGGGGCTTTGTGAGCCCCAAAAGCGCCAGGCCGTCGACTCCGCGAAATCGAACTGCACAGCGGCATACAACCCTCCCAGCAAAGGGAGAACCACTCCAAAAAGCAAGGGCACCCAGCGATCAATCAGGGGCCGCCGTCCCTCCCGCTCACTCGGAAAACGCACACCCTGCACCCGCCCGGCGCCGGCCTGAGTCTTCGCGTCAACCTGCCCCGCCACCTGGCCCACGTAGAACTCCGGAGGCAAACGCCGGCGTCGGCGCTTCATCCGCCGGCGCTCCGGGTCCTTCGGTTCCTCCCAGCCCGTGGGCTCTCGTTTCGGCTCGGACCGTGGAATGATTCGCCGGAAGTTCAGCTCTCCGACATCGATCCGTCGCGGAGTGGCACGGTTCAACTCGACCGGCGCGGCGGGGTCTCCCATCGGCTCCAAAGGTGCCTGGGGAGCACCTCGTTGACGATCACTCAGCCCCTCGAGAAGCACCCCGGCGGGGGCATCGATCGCCCCGTGCTGGCCGTCGCCATGCGCCGAGGGCTGGAAGGCCGCTGGAGTCTCCACCCCGGCGATTCCTTCGTGAGGACCCTCCGATCTGGCCGGCATGAGCTCGCCCATCACTTCCACGGAAGGAACTGCCAACGCCGACGCGGCTCGATCGGAGGGCGGGGAGGCGCCGCCCAAGTCCTCACCCGTGGCGAAACGAACCGGCGGCATCGGTGCGTTCAGCCGTGGATCGGGACCTCCGTCAATTTCCCCGGGATCGCAGGACCACCGCGCCGAGGCTCGGGCCAAGCTTCCTCGGGTTGATGACGTGGGCTCAGGTCAATCCAACTGTGGCAGCGCGGACAGGGACCCCCTGGCAGATGTGCCAAAGCGGGATCGATGGTGAGCTGAATACCACAGCGCTGACACTGTAGCTGAACGGGCACCGCTTCCACCCTTGCGACCGGTTCGGGCGGGGCGCCAGCGGCCGGAGACGCCGGCACGGAGACGCCGGGTTCGGGCGGCGCGCTGGAAATCCCCCCAGCCCCGGGCAAATCGGCGGGCGGCGGGGGCGGCCGGTCCAGAACCTGGGTCTCCCGGGCCGGAGGGTCCAGAGCGCCCGGTCCCCGCCGGCGTGGCCGCGAAGCCGAGCGGAAGCCTCGCCGAGCGGAAGCCTCGCCGGGCCGGAAGCTCCTCGGACGCGGGTGCCTCCGCGGCATCTGATCGCACTGGCACATCCATCCGGCGTGCGGCCAAACCCGCCTGGGGAACCGGTGCGGCAATCCGCGTGGCGCAAAAGGGGCAGGGTCCCTCGATTCCGGCTTGCGCCCCCGAAATGCTCAAAATCGCCCGACAAGCCGGACACCCGAATTGCAGCAATTCGGGCACGCCTTCCTCGGCCGGCTCGTCGACGGATACCATGAAAAACCTCTACCGGATCGAGGCCTTTGAAACGAACGAATTGTTCACTTTTTCACCCCCGCCCACCCAGCGCCCACACTCTTCAGCAGCAGCCTGCGGACGGATCGCGGCGACCTCTGCGAGTGACCTCTCCTTTCTCCATCAATGTCTCGAGAGATCGGATTCCGAAGGGAACGCGAGGTGGTGAGGTGATTGGCGAGGCCTCGCGGCACCAAGCGAGGCGTTTCGGCCGGGCGGACCCGAGAATTCTTGATCATTCATGCCATGTTCGCGGCGTTTATCCCGTCCGAATCCCCGAGAAAAACCGTCCCCATCTCGATTAGTCCTTGCCCACCGAATCCCTACCGGGTAATAGTGTGGTGGTGTCCGGGGCTCTACAGCCGGTGCGCTGGGTGCCGATTGAACCGCAATCATAACATATAAATAAAGAAACCCATGAATACACACCTAAGAACCAATCGGGGATTCACCCTGATTGAGCTGTTGGTGGTGATCACGATCATCGCGATTCTCGCGACGATTGCGACACCAATGATCGGTAAAGCGCAAGCCAGCGCCCGCATGATCCCTCCGACCAAGAATGTACAGAGCATTCTCGTGGCGATGACCCATTACTCCATGGACTACGCCGGACTCTTTCCCGAAGCGCAGGAAGGCGAGGACAACTCGAACGCCGCGCTGCGCCAGTTGTTCCCCTACTCCTGCGATAGTGAGAAAATCTTCTACGTTAAGAGCGACCGGTTTTTCTGTGATCCGGTGAATCCGCCCGATGAAAAATACCTGCCGAACGATCTCGCCCTCGAAGCCGGCGAAAACCACTGGGCCTACGTCAGCGGACTGACCGACTCTAGCAAGGGAAGCACTCCCGTCTTGGCGGATGGCTTCACCGACGGAATCGGCCGATACAACGAGCATCACGTCTGGATCAAGTCCAACAAGGCCATTATCGGTTTCCGCGACGGCTCCGCCAGCAAGCTCCAGCTCCACGACGGCGAGCCGATCGCGCCGCAAGGCGGCAACTACTTTGAGATCCCTGACATTGCCGACGATGAATTCGTCAGCGTCTTGAATCCGCTTCCGCGACGCGGCGGTTGATCTGGAAGCTTCCCGTGACTTGTTAAAATTTAGGTGGATGGTTACCGGCTCCGCTCAGTGAGAAGAGTCGGATTAATACAAAACCAGGAACCCGCAACCATCCATGAAACACCTTGAGATCATCCATCAACTCGGTCAAGCCGCAGCGATTCCGTAAGACGGCGTCGGAAAGAGTCGTAATGGCCTGAATTGGTGGGTGTTGAGCGTGTTGAAGCTGGCGCTAGGAGGGCGAACAGTTTCGTGTGGCGGTTCTCGGGCGAATTTCGGAGGGCTCGAGCCACGAAATGGATCCCCCTGTCGGCAATAGGCAACAGGGAGCCAGACCGCTCCGATGGCGGACGCGAACCCAAGGTTACCGAGAGCGCAGGGCGGGCGTTCCTCAGCCCGGAGCCGGTGGCGGCCACCATCGATCCTCTCGCATGGAGGCGGCGATTTGACGGGCAAAATAGATGGCCGTGTGTCCACGGCGTATCTCTGGCTTCAAGTTGCGCTTGTGGAAGCAGTGGAACACGGCGTGGGCCATGAACATGATCAGCCACAGAACGAGAATGGAATTGGGATGATGGTGATAGCAATGACCGGAATGCCAGCGGGAGCAGAGTTCGTTAAAGCCTTCGTTTTCGACCTTCCAACGGTCGTGCCCGAAATGGAAGATGGTCTTGGCATCGGCCATTGAGCGGGGCATGGTCGTCGCCCACCACCAGTGGCTATCGATGGGAGTCTCGACCCAATCCCCAGCGACGCGCTCGCGACGGATGCCAGTCTCATGGGAATGAACAACGCGAAGAGGAGTGTGAATGGATTCAGTGCAGAAGCCCTCAGCCTCTTGTAAATGAACGTGCCGCGTGGGCTTGCCCGGTGCAGCCGGAGTCTCAAATGATTCTGGCTCTTGCTCCTCAAGGGGCAGGAGCGTGCGGGCTTCGGACAATAGCTCAGGCTGATTATCCTTGAGTACGGCAACAAGGTATTTGCCGTGGTCTTCAAGAAGATTGATCACGGAGGGACGCAGGTAGAGCGCATCGGCAGTGAGCACGTCAAAGCAGCGTGGGTGGTCCTTAAGGACGCGAGTTATCAGCCGTATAGCCGCAGCGACTTCGTCGTCTCCAGGATCTCCGTCTTCACCAGGCTCAAGCGTTTCCACGTCGAGAAGCAATTGAAAATCCTCACAGATAATCTGAAACGCGACCAAGCGGTGGTAGAACTGTGTTTTGACCTCGTCTCCGACGGCGATCCGGCGTTGGAGACACTTTGGACAACAACGTTTGTAGCTACAGTGAGTTTCGTGACCATCGACGGCGGCAAGCATCCAACCGCGCTGTGGGGCAAGGATTTTGTTGCGTTTGAGGCAGAAGTAAATGTGTCCGAGACACCCTCGCACACTGTCAGGCTCGATGCGCTCGGAGACATACGCCAGTTCGTCGGCGCTGGGCAAACGGTGATTACCGAGCCAACGGGTCCAGCTGCTCTTGTTCCGGTGTTGCTCGAGTTCGTTGAAGCTTGGTAACCGGCAGCAGAACATGGCGAAGAATGCTGCCGGGAAAACTCGAGTGGGAATCTGTGGTTTGGGACGAGGGTCACGCACCCGCAGCCTCCACTGTTGGCGGAGGCTGAAAATCTTGTCCGAGTAAGTTAGTAGTCGCGTGAGAATGGTCGCTTCTTTTTTGGTGGAGAATTGCGCCCGGACTTGGCTTTGCCGGCTGATTTCTTACCGGTCTTGCCCTTCTTCTTGGCGGAGCTACTCGCCGCTCTGGCCTTGGTTTTTGCCTCCTCGAGTCGGAGGCGCCCCTGCTCGTCGAGGGCTTCCAGCAGAGCATTCGCCTTCTGGAAATCATCGATCCAGCGTCTCGCCTGAGCTTCCAACGGTCTGGGGACGTGCAGCATGGTGGTCTTGCCCTTGCGAGTCTGACCGATGGCCAAGGAGCGATGGCGCAAGGAGTCGTCGGAAGCGCAACGGCAAGTGGGCTTGCCGCATTTACGAGAGAGTTCGATGGGCGAGCCGTGAAGGAAGCCTTCGGCCTGGTCGAGGAGCTGGCGGAGGCGGCTGCGAATCTGGCGTTCGGTGGGGGGCAGGGAGTTTCTGCTTGGCATGAAGGTCGGCTCGTTCGGCGCACTGTAATATAATACTATTACAGAAACAAGCTTAAAAAAGATGAAATAACGAATGCGAATTTGCCATGGGGTCAAAAATGGGCGCCGCCGATCCGAATTACCCAAAAATACAGGGCTTGAGCCGCCTCAGCCGCCTATCTTACGGAATCGCTGCACCGTCTGCCAGAACGCCCTTGAGGCCACCCTGCGACAAGGAGCCCAAATGCTTCTTCAGGCCGCCATCGACAACGAAGTCTCCGACTACATTCAAGCCCATCAACATCAGCGTGATGACCAGGGTCATCGCCAAGTCGTCCGCAACGGCCATCTTCCTGAAGCGGCAACTTCAGACTGGAATAGGGAACGTTCCTGTTCGGCAGCCCAGGATCAATGATCGCCGATCAGGCCAGCGGTTCACCAGCGCCATCCTCCCGCCGTACCTACGCCGAGTCGCTTCACTGGACAACCTCATCCCAGCACTCTACCTGCGAGGAATCTCAACCTCCGAGATGAGTCGGGCCTTAGAGCCGATCCTCGGTGAGAACGCATCGGGACTTTCTGCGACCAATGTCGTTCGACGAGGAAGAGCAATGGGAGAAAGAACGCGAGCAATGGAGCAAGCGTGACCTCAGCGACAAGGAATACGTCTATCTCTGGGCCGACGGGATCTACTTCCATGTCAGGCTCAATGACGACCGCCCGTGTGTTCTCGTCATTGTCGGCTCCTTACCCGATGGAACCAAGGAATTGGTAACCATCAGCGATGGAGAACGAGAGAGCAAACTGTCCTGGAAAAATGTGCTCAGAGATCTCGAGAAACGAGGATTGAAGATCCCCCCGAAATTGAGTATCGCCGATGGAGCTCTCGGGTTCTGGAGTGCTTTGGAAGAGGAATATCCGACAAGCAAACAGCAACGATGTTGGGTGCACAAGACAGCCAACATCCTCGACAAGCTGCCGAAGAAAGTGCCGCCCCTTGCCAAGGAACGCATCCATGAAATCTACATGGCGGAAACAAAGAAAGCGGCCTTGGAAGCCTATGACGAGTTTCTCAAGCTCTACGAAGCCAAGTATCCGAAAGCGTGCGCCTGCCTGAAGAAAGACAAGGAAACTCTACTAACGTTCTACGACTTTCCAGCCGAGCACTGGAGACACATCCGGACGACAAACCCGATTGAGTCGACGTTTGCCACGGTCCGCCATCGGACTCGACAAACCAAAGGGTGCGGATCGAGGAAAGCAACCCTATCAATGGTCTACAAGCTCGGGCTGGAAGCCGAGAAAGGCTGGCGTCGACTGAACGGGTATCGTCAACTTGACAAAGTCGTGCAAGGAATCATCTTCGTGGACGGCATCGAGCAGCAAACCGCTGCCTAACCCATGATCGAACTTCGAATGGTGTTCCGACCGCCCTCATCCACAACTTCCGGTCATTTCTCCCCCTTCAGGCGTGAACGAGTCAAAGAAGGTGTTCCGGTGAGTGTCTATCGCGGCGCTCCGTCGACCTGCAAGAATTGCCCCGCCTTTGGAACATGCACGAAGGATCGCCACGGGCGGACCATCGACATCAGCCCCTGGAATGCGTCGGTGGAGAGGCACAAAGAGAAGATGAACAAGGAAGAAAACAAGGAGCTTCTCAAGCAACGGGCAGGAATCGTGGAGCCGGTATTCGGCCAGATCAAAAAGAACGGAGAGTTCTGGCGCTGGACATTCAAGGGATTGGAGAAAGTGAGGACGCAGTGGATGATGCTCTGTACGAGTTGGAACTTGAAAGTGATGTATCGGCACTGGATGGCCGCCCAGAACGCGCCAATCGACGGAACAGGAAAGCAAGCCAAAGCGGCCTGAAGTCGCGCTGGAGCCGAGGTAGCCGAGGTAGATGCGCTATTCGCGCCCTACCGCGTCGCGATAGACGAAGCTCGGTCGAGAGGGCATCGCGGAATTCCGCCGGAATGTGAGATCAACCATCATCGAAACTAAAATTCTCATATTTTGTGAGGCGGTCCTGGGCCATTTTGAGACGGCCTCAACCAGGCCGCCGCCATGATGAGCAGACCCATGAGCAGGCCCGGCAGGACGCCCGCCATGAAGAGCGCGGCGACCGAGACGTTGCCCGCCACCACGGCGTAGACGATCATGATATTGCTCGGGGGAATGAGAAGGCCGGTGGTGGCCGAAGTCGTGGTGAGCGCCACGCTGAATTCCTTCCCATAGCCTTTTCGCGTCATTTCGGGGATCATGAAACCGCCGATGGACGACACGGCGGCGGTGGCCGAGCCGGAGACCGCTCCAAACAACATGCAGGTGACCGTGTTGACGTAGCTGAGGCCGCCACGGTATCGGCCCACCACGGCCGAGGCCAGATCGATCAGGCGGCGGGCCATCCCGCCTTCGCGCATCAGGATGCCGGCGAGAATGAAGAAGGGAATGGCGAGCAGCGGGAAGCTGGCGATGCCCGTGGACATCCGCTGAGCGATCACGTAGCCGGTGGGGACGTTGCCCAGGGAATGGATGGTGAGGAGCGTCGAGAGACCGATGCAAAAGGCGATGGGCACCCGCAGGAGGAGCAGGAAGGCGAAGCTGGCGGTGAGAATGAGGATTTCGCTATTCATGGTCGATGGCTGGGACTAACCATGAGGTGAATCGAGGTCTCGGGAAGTGCCGAGAAGCCTGAGGAGCTGGCGAGCGGAAAAGAAAGCGAACAACAGCCCGCTCAAAGGCACGGCGAGGTAGACGTAGCCCAGTTTCCAGCCGAGCGCGGGAGAGAGAGCCGTCCGCCAGCGTGGTGCTGACCAGTGTCCAGCCACCGCCCACCAGGGCGAAACAGGTGAAGAAGCAAACCAGCGCTTCGCTGCAGAGTTCGCTCAGCTTGCGTGCCGCCGGGTCGAGCTTGCCGACGAAGTAATCCACGCCCAGGTGGCCGTGCTCCCCGTAGACGAGCCCCGCGCCCAAGAGCGAGAGCCACATCAGGAGGAAGATGGCCAGTTCCTCCGTCCAGCGGCTCTGCTGCCCCAGGAGGAAGCGCGATAACACGCCCCACAAGACGTCGAGCGCGAGAAGCGCCATGCCGATGACGAGGAGCCACTCGAGGAGCCGGAGGGAAAGGGAGCGGGGCGTCATTCGACCTGGAGAATCCTTTTCACATAATTGCCAATCGCCGTGCCTTCGAATTGCCGATAGAGAGGCGCGGCCTTTTGTTGGAAAGGTGCCTTGTCGGGATGATAGATCGCGACGCCGGCGGCCGTCACGCGATGGAGGGATTCCGCGGTCTGACGCGCCCACTCGCGCCGCTGGTAGTCCACGGATTCATCCGCCGCCTCCCGCAGCCATTGCTGTTGCTGTTCTGTCAAACGATCCCAAATCGGGCGGCTGACGAGAACCATGTCGGGTATGCGGGAGTGTTCGTCGAGGGAATAATGTTTGGCCGCCTCGCAGTGGCGGCTGGTGTCGAAGGAAGGAGGGTTGTTTTCGGCGCCGTCCACCGTGCCCTGTTGGAGGGCGGTGTAGAGTTCCCCGAAAGGGATCGGTGTTGGAGCGCCGCCCAGTTCCGAGATCAAGTCCATGGCCATCTTGCTGCGCATCACGCGGATCTTCTTTCTCTTGAGATCATCGGGCGTCAGGACGGGTTCCTTGGTGGTGTAGAAACTGCGGCTCCCGCTCTCGTAGTAGTTGAGTCCTTTGATCCCCACCTCGGCGCCCAGGTCGAGCAAGGCTCTCCCCACCGGCCCGTCGAGCACCTTCCAGTAATGTTCCTCGTCGCGAAACAGATAGGGCAGGCCGAACAGGACCATCTCGCCGATGTAGCCTTCCATGGCGGCGGCGGAGGTCTTGACCATGGCCACGGCGGCTCGCTGGAGTTGCTCGATGCTCTCCGTCTCGGAACCCAACTGGCCATTGGGGAAGATCTGGATCTTCATGGTGCCTCTGGACTTCTCCTCCAGGCGTGCCGCCATGAACTCCATGGCCTGGTGCACGGGGTGAGACTGGTCGAGCACGTGGGCGAGCTTGAGCACGGTGCGCGGGGCCGCGCCCAGGGAGCTTTGGCGCGTGGAATGCTGGAGCACCGAGAAGGCGAAGGTGCTCGTCAAAATGCCGAGAACCAGGCCGAGGGCGAGGAAGGAGAGTGCTTTCTTGTCCATGCGCGATGGGCGGGATTCTGCGGATCAAGTGCCGGTTTTGGCAAGTCCGGGCTGGGCAAGTCGTTTTGTGGCGTTTTCTTCACCGCGTCCTGACCCAAAATGCTTGTCTGCTTAGCGTTTTGGAATGTTGCTTCGAGAAGCGATTCGTCGCCATGATTCCCCTGATCATGCATCTCTCAACCCAGCCCTGTTCTCTCCGATGAATACCGTGTGTGTCTCTCCCAAATGGTGTGTCCTTGCTGCGATCACGCTTTCTGTCAGTCAAACTCTGGTGGCTCAGGATGTCTCGCTTGTTAGGCGGTTCGCCGCCTGGAACGATCCGGCGGCTTGGTCGGATGGTGCTCCGGCGAGCAGCGGCAAGCAATATGTGGTGGATGCCACGGGCCAAGATCTCACCAGTCTCCGGTCCTTCGGCCCGTCGTTCCCCGGAGACTCGCTGACGATCGCGTCAGGGGGAAACTTTGAACTCCGGCATCTCGGAGGTTCGGCCTCGGTGGCGGACCTCGTGCTCGACGGAGGCGCCCTCACGCATGGAGCGGGGCGTTCGCTGGGAGTGGGAGGCGCCATGGATGTCCTCACCGTGAATGCGGATTCCCGAATGGTGGTCGTGCGGAATTCCCAAACACTGGAAGTGCGATCCCGGCTGACCGGCTCGGGCGCTTTGACGGCGGAGGGGGCCAGCGTGGAGCCGGGTGACCGGGGCGTGATTGCCTTGATGGGCATTGGGAACGCGTTCAACGGAGACTGGACGGTGGCCAACGTCACGCTGAAAGCGGTGACGCCCGGTTCTCTCGGAAGCGGGAACGTTCTGATCACCGCCGGGACCCTGGACTTCGACTATCGCCACCACCTGGAAGCCGGTTCCCTGACCATCCAGGGCGGTGAGAGCCGTTTGTTGCTGGATGAAGACGTCGCCTTTGCCGAGGTGTTTTTTGGAGAGACTCGCCTGCCGGATGGCGTGCATCCCTGGTCATTCTTCAACGAGCTCGGGGCCGGTGAACAGATTCTGGATGGGGGTGGGCGCCTGATCATCGGGGATCAGGACAGCGACGACGATCGGATGATCGATGTGCTGGAGACCGAGTTTTTTGGAGACTTGAGCAAGACGGCTGATGGGGACGAGGACGGCGATGGGCTGAGCAACGGGGAGGAGATCGCCGGAGCGAGTGATCCCACCAAGGCGGACACCGACGGCGACAGTTTGAGTGATGACCGGGAGGTGGCGGCCGGATCGGATCCGCGCAGGGAAGACACCGACGGCGATGGCCTCACCGATCGGGACGAGGTGGAGACCCGGCTGACGAATCCACGTTCGGCGGACAGCGATGGTGACTCGCTGAGCGACGGCGCCGAGGTTGCCGATGGCATCGATCCCTTGTTAGCCGATTCCGATGCGGACGGCTTCGATGATGGAACGGAAGTGGCGGCCGGTTCGAACGCCAATGATCCGACGGACAAGCCCAGCGGAAGTTTCATCCCGGCGCAGGTCGAAGTGGGGGCGCCGGTGGTGTTGGATGTGAGGTTTGAGCAGGGCGCGGATCCCAGCGCCACCAAGGAAGCCAACATGGCCTTTAACACGGACGAGCCGGAGATCCTTTTCGTGACGACCTCGACGGATGCGTCCGGGCTGATCGATCCGGTGACCGGGGAAGAAGCGCAGGAAGCGGTGGTGGGCTTTTTCATGGACCCGCGGACCTTGGAACAGACGCGGGATCCCTTCGTCATTCTGGGGAATCCCGACTCCGAATTGCGGCGGCTGGACGTCCGTTACAACCCGGTTTCCAAGCAATACGTCGTGGTGACGAGCGCGCAAAACTACCGCCCCAGCAGCAAGGTCGTGCATCTCATCGCTCTGGTGAATCCCAACAGTGTGGCCGGTGCAGAGAGCCCCTTGGCGAAGGCCTTCACCTATGACGGGGACACCGTGATCAGTTATGATGACGTGGCGGTGGCGGTGAGCACCAGGAACGGCAACATCCTGCTGGTCGCCGAGTACAAGTTCGCGGGAGAAGGCGAAGGCGTGGTGGGGGCGATGTTCGATGCTGCGGGAAATGTGCTGACGCCCGAGTTCACGCGCCTCGACCGCTTGCAGGCTGTGGGCGATGAAGACGATCCCGACGTGCTTTACCTGCCGAACAATGACGTGTTTATCTTTTTGGTGAACACCGACGGTGATGGGCCCGATGACCTCAAGAACCGGATCACCGGATCGGTGATCGGCAGCGAACCTGATGCCAGTGGGCAGCTGGTGCTGGGCGACCAGGTGGTCCTGGGCGCCGATCGTTTGCAGGGAAATCGTGAAGGACATCCGGCGGCCATTGAGAATCCGTTCACCGACGAACTGATCGGAGCCTTTGATTACGCCAACGGCGATAACGGGGGAGATCTCTTCTATTTCGAAGTGGGCGAGGCCCCGGAATTTGAACTCACGACGACGCGCGACCAAGTGCCCTACTTCGAGGCGATGGGGAACAATCCCTACAATCATCGCCACCCGCAGCTGGCGGCCGATCCCGATAGCGGGGTTATCGTGGTGGGGCATCACGTGAGAGCGAGCGCCGCCGATCCCACGCTTCCCAATGGGTATGCGTTGACGGTGCTTGGACCTGATGGAGCGGTCTTGCCGGGTCGCAGTGAACTGAACAACGGTTTCCACGCTTTTCTGGAGAACGAGGCGGAGACTGACAACGATCCGAACTGGACCAATGTGAAGTACGATCCCTTGAGCGATTCCTTCATCGTCGTGTTCGCCGACAACGCGGGCGAGACCAAGGTGGTGCGGTTCACGGTGGTATCCAATCATCTCGAGCAGTCTCAGCCTGGCGACGGTGGTGGGGAGCCGGAGCCCGATGGCGCGCTGTTCCGGGAGGACTTCGAGGGGCTCACGCTGGGACCGAACGTGGATGAGGGCCTGGCTGGTGACATGGTCTGGACCAACGCCGCTCCGGAGGGCTGGGCGATCGATAACAGCCAGCTCTTTGGGGCGAATGACGAAGGCGTAGGTGTGACCGAGTGGAAGGGGTGGGCTTTTGCCGACAAGGACTGGTGGATCGAGGCCGCCGAGGACCAGCGACGGTCGGAATGGCTCAGTGGCAAGGGGACGGTGGCGATCGCGGACCCGGATGAGTGGGACGATTTGGGAGGCCCTGGAGCCCAGGAACAGGGCGGTTTCAACACCTTCCTCACCACGCCGGCCATCTCGCTGGAGGGCGTGGGGGCCAACACGGTGGTCGTGAGCTTCGACTCCAGCTGGCGTCCGGAGTTCGATGACAACTATCATCAATCGGCCAACCTCAGGGTGTCGTACGACGGCGGGGAACCGATCGAGTTGTTCGAGTGGCTCTCCGATTCCAACGCACCGAATTTCAAGACCACCTCCATCGATGAACGCGTGGTATTGCTGTTAGAGAACCCGGAGGGCGCGGAATCCATGGTGCTCACTTTTGGGATGTTCGATGCCGGCAATGACTGGTGGTGGGCGATCGACAACCTCCTGGTGACCACTGGCATCCCGGATCCACAGATCATCGCCCGGCCCAGCGGCCTGAGGCTGAACGTCACGGAGACGGGAACCAGCCAGGTCGATTTGGCGAGCGTTCAGTTGGAGGTCGATGGGCAGGCCGTGCAGCCGGACGTCAGCAAGACGGGCGGTGTGGTGACCATCGCCTACAGCCCGGTGCCGCCCTTTGTGGCGGGGACGGAGCACACCTACCGTTTGACGGCCGTGGATCAAACCGGCGCCGCCCTGGAGTTTGGGGGGACGTTTGACGTGCCGCGGCCCATTCTTCCCGGGGATCCCCTGCCGGGCGTTCTGGGCATCGATGGCGAGTTTGGCGTGCGCTACATCTGGGGCGGCGGCGAGAGCGTGAACAACGTGAGTCGGGCAGTGGAAGCTATTCTGGCGGTGGAGGCGGGCACCTGGGCGGGAACGTTCTTCGACATCACCCATCCCTACATCAATCACGGGGACGGCAACGGCCTGTTCCCCGAGGACGACGATTATCCCGAGGAAGTTCTGGCCGATGAAGAAGGGCTCTGGAGCGATGAGGATTTCGTCCAGTTTGCCAAGGGAACCGTCTTCGTTCCCGAGTCGGGCGAATACACCTTTGGGGTGCAGACGGACGATGGCTTTGCCCTGCGCATTCTCGGCGCCGAGTTCAGCAAAGTGCAAGGGAACGGGCTGCTCGATCCGGGAAGCACCGACACCATGGCTCACCCGGGAACGACCGGAAACAGTTCCACGCGCGGCATTGTGACGCTGACACGGGGCGAGTACGACGTCGAGTTCCTCTGGTATGAACGCGGCGGCGGCGATTTTGGAGAACTCTATGTTGCCAAAGGCGCTTTTGAAGGCGATGCGGGCACCGATACCTGGCAACTGCTGGGCCGTCCGGCCGATGGAGAAACGCCGTTCCTGACATTGATCGGATCTTCGGTGGAGAATCCGGTCGCTCAAGAAATCACGCTGAGCGCGGATGAAGTGGCGGTCTCGTTCACGACACCCGAGCCCGAGCGCGATCACGCCCTGGAGCAGAGTGTCAACCTCGCCGATTGGGAACCGGCACCGGATGGAGTCTTGACCGACGACGGCGCAGGCATGTTCACCCTCACGGCTCCGCGGGCGGCTCAGGCCGCCAACCATTATCGGGTGGTCATTCTGCCGCCACCACCCCTGCTGGCCGAAGACTTTGAGAGTGGCGCCGCGGGCTGGCTGGTGGAGACGTTGGCTGGCGAGCCGACCTGGGAATTGGGAACCCCCAACGCGGGTGACCTGACGAGTGCTTTCAGCGGCGCCAATGCCTGGGGCATCGGGATCGCGTCGAACTATGGGCCGGGCACGGTGACTTCCTTGAAGTCACCGGTGGTCGACCTCACCGGGGTGAGCCGGCCAAAGCTGAGTTTTCAATACTACATCGATTCCACGCCGGATGTGGAAGGCGGACAGTTGCGGATTCTCGACGAGAACGGAGAGGTCATCTTCACTCGGGAAGAGATCTTTTCCGGGAAGACGGAGACCTGGACGCGATTCAATCTAACGATTTCTCGCGAGGCGCGCGACCGTGAGATCATCCTGGAGTTCCGGTTCTTGACCGACGGCGACGACGCGGTCGGCGCTGGATGGTACCTCGACGACGTGGTCATCGATCGCTGATCCCTGGGTAGGCCCCGTCCTTCGCCCTCTTACAGATCCCGGCCTGGCTGGGCCGTCGGGCGGGGCGGAGTGCGCGGGACTCGGTCATCGACAGGGACCTTCGGATTAGGCATCTTGGTGCCCATGAAGAAATATGCCTTGTGGTCCCTGGGCCTGTGGTTGATTGGCGCATCCCCATGTTCGGGGCAGGCCTTTGTAGACGAGTTCGATCTCGGAGAGATCACCGAACGATGGTTGGTGCAGCGAAATGCCGTGGGCAGCACGGAGATCGCTCAGGAGGACGGGCATGCGGTGGTGACGGCCACGGGCACCAATGCCAACGATGGTCTGGCGAGCGTGGCCGCCTTTGATCCTCTGGCGGATGGCATCTATGTGAGTTTCGTCATCTCGGAGATCGTGGGCGCGCCCAATGCCAACGGTTTCCTGGTGGGCGTGGTTGACGACAACACCGTCTTCCACCGGAACACTAACAATTTTGGGATTGCCGCCTTTGGTCAGGAGCCGCGGACCTTCAGTTCGGACGGCTTCAGTCTCATCGTGGGAGATCAAAATGGCTCCGGCGAGGCAGACATCATTTTGGACGAGGGAGAGGCCGTGGACATGGCCTCGTTTCAGAACGGTTTCATGGTGATTCTGTCAGCCGATGAGGCCGGCTGGTCTTATGTGATTGAGGGGCTGGCGGACCTAGACGGCGTGGACCGCGTGTATGAAAACACGGGTACCTGGGCGGATGTCGGTACCACGTTTCAGGAGATCTTCGGGGAGGACGATCAGTGGCATGTCCTGACCGCCAACCAGTCGCCGGGTGAGAAAATCACCCGCTTCGACCGCATCACGCCGGGAGATCCCAAACCGTCCAGCGACCCGGATATCCAGGTGACCTCCCGTCTCGCACTGGGCCAACGGCCTTCTTTTCCGCAAGTTCAGGAGGCCGTCTTGAGCGTTCGGAACGCGGGGGAAACTCAGGACCTGAACATCACCGGGGTGGAGGTGAGCGGTCCCGACGCGGAGCATTTTGGCGTCCCGGCGGATCAATTCCCCTTGGTCATCGCTCCGGACGGTCGTGGAGATCTCCGCCTGGAAGTGGATAATCTCGGGGAAACCGGTGGGTTCCTCGGTGTCTTGACCTTGCTGAGTGACGACCCGGCGCCTGCGGAGGACGCCCGAGTGGCAGTGGAGGTCACGGCCAGTGTCATCGATCTCCAGGGACCTCGAGCGCATTACCCCTTCGACGAAGCCGAGGGTACGGAGATGAGGGATGTGACAGGGTTTGATCGGCACGGCCTTTATGGAGAGGGCGTGGTTCTGGGAGTCGAGGGATTGGCGGGCGGAACGGCCATCGCGGTGAGCGGGGGAGACTCGGCGACCGTGCCCGGCCGCCATTTCGAGGAAGGAACATTCGAGAGCTTTTCGGTCTCGCTTTGGTTCGAGGCGAGTCAGGTGGCGGAGATCGGAACCTTGTTTGCCAACGGTCTGGTGGGAGAGAGCCCGGCGTTCGCTTTGTTAGTCGCCGAGGGACAATTGAGCTGGTTTGTGGAGGAAGTGGTGGAGTTTGGGGCTCCGTCGGTGTTCGAGATCGATCCTGCGGCGCCCTTTCACATCGGCGCGTTCGGGACTCTGGGATTCAACGGTGTCATCGATGAGCTTCAGTTATCTCAGCGCGTACTGACTCCCGAGGAAGTGGACGCGTTGTTGAATCCCAGCGGTGAACCACCGGTGCAAGAGCCCACCGATAGTGATGGCGATGGCCTGAGCGATGAGGACGAGGTCAGCGTGCACGGGACGGATCCCTTGTCAGAAGACCCTGTAGTTTCGGGTCTTCAGCAGAATCTGTGGGTGAAATTCCGGATTTGCTCCGGGAACGCTGGACGCCGGGTCCCGCTGCCCCTGGACCCCAGAACTGCTGAAACTACTTGTTTCATGGGCTGAGCCCTACCAGGGGCAGCCCCGGCGCAAGCGTTGTCCTCGCAAATCCGAGGTTTGGATGGGCAGCTGGCTTGTTGCCACAACTTTGATGCCCATTAAGATTGGATATAACTTGTTGCTGGTCAGGATTCTAGGTGAATCGCGCCGCCTGGGCACCCACAGATTCTGCTGAAGAGGCATAGTTTCATACTCACATCTGACCGATAAATCAGCTCAGTTTTCTTGCCCAAAGTGTTAGTTTATGTTGCGTTATACGCCGCCTACCCTTAAGGTCTTGTGTGAAAAAAAAACACAAAAAGACAGGCGGCAAATCCAGCCGAAAAAACGCTTCTCGGAGCTATCAACCGATCTCTCAGGCCCTGAGCGACCCCAGAGTCTCTGCTGATACCGAACTCGGAGATGGTATTCGCGCTCATGGGATGGTCAACCTTTTTCGGGCCGTCTTCGGTAAGGCACGCCGCATCGATGGCGAATGCCCAGGGGCCATCCTCGCCGCCCTGCTGGTATGGCCCATCCTCAAACTCGAGAATTCCAGTATTCATGCTTTCTGTTCGGAGCTTGGCCAGTTCTTGAAGGGCCGCGTAGATGACTGCAAATACAGGGCGAACATTCTTTATCGTGTCATGCGCCGTGAGGACGTCAATTGGCGGACGATGGCCATCGAGCTTTGCAAGAGCATTTTCAACGCCAACTCCGTGGGTCCAGACGATCAGCGAGCGTTCGTCATCGACGACACAATCAAGGTGCGACGGGGCAAGAAGGTCGAGGGCTCCTCTTTGCACTGGGACCACACGGAGAACCGCTATGTCACAGGTCACCAAGTGGTGGAGCTCGGCATCGCCGGTGAAAAGGGATTCCTTCCGGTTGATCGGCAGATTTTCATGGGCGAAAAGGAAGCGGTAGGAAAAACGCCTGAGAACGAATTCCGAGATAAGAGATGTGCCGCCGCGAGAGACATGGAGAGGGCAAAAAATGAATCGAAGCACACGATGTTTCGAAGGATGCTCAAGTCGGCGCTGGATGTGGGATTTCGAGCGGCCTACGTGCTGGGCGACGCTTGGTTCGGTTGCAAAGAGAACATTCGAGCCTCCCTGGATCTCGGCCTCGTCGCCATTTTCCAGATGAAGCGGGGCAACATGAATTACTGGTTGGCGAATCCGCAAACCAACCGGAAAGCAAAGAGCTATACCGCGCCTCAACTCTTCAACGAATACAAGCGTCAGCTCGAGGCATCGAGCCCCAAGGCGCGCTACCGGACTTATCACGTCAAGGTCTGGATCAACTTGGAGACAGAGGCCAAGCGAGCCCCAAAATGGCAGGAGGTGACACTCATCTTCAGCGCCCCGGTGAATCCCAGTTCTGGAGCCTGTCCAGAGAAAGCGTGGGTGGTGTTCCTGACCACGGACATCGAGGCCTCCGTGGAGAAGACGCTTTCAATATATGCCTTGAGATGGTCTGTGGAAGTCTACTTTAAAGAGGCGAAACAGAACTTTGGCCTGCTCGCCGAACAGAGTGGCGCCTATCAGTATGCCTATGCCTCGGTGCATCTGGCTGCGATGCGATACGCTCTGATTTTCGAGGCCATGCTTCGGAGTGGTCGCTCGAGCTACGGGGAGGTGCGGGACCGGCAAACTGGGCATCTTCGAGTGCTGTGCTTCGCGGGATTGCTTTGGCAATTGCTTCGCAGCCTCATCGAGGGCGCCCTGGACGCCCTAGCCGATACGTTTGGGAAAGAAACTCTCGACCGCATTCTCGAAGCCATCGACAGCGAAGTGGAAGATTTCCTGAATCGAGCCCTCCATATGGATCCCGGATCACTTGAATCTGATCAATGCGCTGAAGTCCTCGGAATAGACTAGCGTAAAGCCCTCGAATTATCGGTCAGATGTGAGTTTCATAAATCGGGGCAAAAATCCCAAGAAAATAGTGGCAGGGGCCTTTGGGATAAGGTTGATTTGGAATCTACCAAAACACCAAACACTTCAACCCAAAAGCCACCTACAGTGAGAGTAGCACGACGTACGATTAATGCAAAATCCAGAACGATTCCGGCGATCAAATTTGAAGATCAAGAACTGACCTCTTTCGGCGGTCTCGTTATCTTTCAGAAGCTCTTTCAGGAATTGGATCTGGAGGGGAAGCTTCAGCAGTGCTTTGATCCACTGGATCGACGCATGTCCCGCTTCTACAAGTTCCACAAGGTTTTCATGTGTCTTATCGTGCATCTTATACTGGGCTACCGGATGCTTCGCGATTTGGACTACTACCGAGATGATCCCCTTGTACGACAGGTTTTGGGGATGCACCAATTGCCCAGTGTCCCAACGATGAGCCGGATGTTGGGAGAGGTCGATTGTCAAAGCCTTGAGAGGATGAGGGAGATGAATCATTTCGTTTGCCTGTCGCGACTTCAGGAGGAGGGAATCAAACGCATCACGCTTGATTTGGACGGAAGCGTGCAGAGCACGAGTCGCCATGCGGAAGGGACGGCTGTGGGATTTAACAAGAAGAAAAAAAGCGAGCGCAGTTATTATCCGCTGCTCGCGACGATCTCCCAAACCGGACAGATTCTCGATTACCTTCGTCGAAGCGGCAACGTCCATGACTCCAATGGCGCGGTGGAGTTCCTCCGTTCCTGCGTGGAGAAGATTCGCAAGGTGCTGCCTGATGTGCAGATCGAGTTGCGCGCCGACAGCGCGTTTTTCAGCGATCAGATGGTTTCAGAGGCAAAGACCCTGGGCCTGGAATATACGTTCTCGGTGCCTTTCGAGCGGCTCGTGGAACTCAAGGGCATCATCGAGAAGCGCCGTCGCTGGTCCCGAACCCGAGGCGGAGAGGGAAAAACTCATCACTTCGAAATCCGCTGGAAGCCAAAAAGTTGGGCGCGCAAAGCGCGCATTTTGTGCATTCGAACCATGAGGCGCACTCAGCGCAAAGGACCGCTCCAACTGGATCTTTTCGAACCAGTCGAGGAGAACTATGAATACGAGGCGATCATCACCAACAAGACAAACACGGCCGCTCATGTGGTGAAATTTCATGAAGGGCGTGGCTCTCAGGAGAAGATTTTTGGCGAAGCCAAGAGCCAGGCCCAGATGGACTATATTCCGGCCAAGCGACGTGCCGCCAACGAAGCTTTCCTTTTGGCCAGTATCCTCACCCACAATCTCACGCGCGAAATGCAGATGCGAGCTGCGGAGCGGTCACGCAAATCGTCCCCCAATAGAGCTGCAGAGTGGATGTTTGAAGGATTCGGCACGATTCGCCGCAAGATCATCCAACGTGCTGGACGTCTGACTCGCCCTCAAGGTCGACTCACATTGACACTCGGAGACAATCAGGCCGTCGAAGAAGAAATCACCTACTACATGATGGCCTGACTGGCCATTTTATGAAACGCTGGGGCGAACTATCCTTGATCACCACCTCGAACAACTGGAACACATGGGCCGAGAAATGGCCAGCATCACTGATCACGTGATAGACCAGGGAGGCGAGAAGGTCCCAGGCCGGCAGCTTGGGGTTGGGGCCGCGGCCTGGGTTCTGCAAGCGTTCGAAGCGATCGCGAACGAATCCGAAAAGATGTTCGAACTGACCAAGGAAACCGCTAACTTGATTGGGATGGGAGTGAGGCATCCACCCCAATTATAACTATTATGGTAAAATGCAACATTTATCTAAAATATTTTGGATCTTTCCCTAAAGGCATTGCGCCTAACGGGTAGCCGACCCTTTTCCATGATCTATCAAAATACCGACCTCAAGATTACCGGGATCGTTCTCGGCGTCGGACTCATCGCCGCTCACGTCGTCGCCTTGCTCAACGGCAAGCCCATTCGCTCCGCCCTGCAAGCCTTTCCCCGGAATCGCGCGCTGGGGGTCTTTCTGATGACGATCAATGCCCTGTGGGCTTTCTGGATCGTCTCTTTCATGGACCTCGGCGAATTCTCCGGACTCCGGCAAAAGATCCTCTTCGCCATTCCCATCGCCTACCTGTTAGTCGTCTTCTTCGTGGAGGAATTTCTCGCTGTCCGCGCCCTCGGAACCCTCATGTTGCTGGGCGCCTGCATCGTGCTGGACGCCGCCTGGTTCAAGATTCCGGAGACGATGGCCTGGACCAAGCTCCTCCTTCCACTCCTGGCCTATGCCTGGATCATTCTCGGCACTTTCTGGGTGGGCATGCCCTATCTCATGCGCGATCAAATTTCATGGCTGAGCCAAAGCGCTTCACGATGGAAAGGCGTCTGCATCGGAGGCCTGGTCTACGGTCTCCTCACCCTCGGGTGCGCGCTCGCTTTCTGGAGCTAGCGCTAGCGTTTTCACCCACACTCTTCACGGCATGAAAGAGCCCCAGGCAGGCACCACCACGGTCACCTTCACGCTGCGGGCACCGGCGGGAAAACGCGTCACCGTGGCCGGCACCTTCAATCAATGGGACCCTCACTCCCATCCGCTCGCCGACCGCGACGGGGACGGCCGCTACGCCGCCACCTTCGAGATTCCCCGGGGTGAGCACCGCTACAAGTTTCTCGTCGACGGCCACTGGACCCTGGATCCCGGACGCCCCTGGCAACGGGACGATCGCGGCGCCACCAACCACCTGCTCCCCGAACCTCAACCGGCCGTTCCGGGACGAATTCGCGCTCCCCTCACTGACGATCCCTACCTGACCCCTTTTCGAAATGTCATCGAGCGCCGCCGCGAAGGCCGCCTCGCCATGCGGCAGCGACTCACCGGCACGCAAACCTCGCTGGCCGACTTCGCCGCCGGCCACACCTACTACGGCCTGCACGAGGATTCCCCCCCCCACTGGATCTTCCGGGAATGGGCGCCCAATGCCACCTCGATGACGGTCTTTGGCGGCTTCTGCGATTGGGACCCCGCCCGCGGGCACCCGCTCCAGCGACTCAACGCCAAGGGCGACTGGGAGGGCCGGATTCCCAAGGACGAACTTCGGCACGAAGATCTCTACCGTCTCCACCTGACCTGGCCGGGCGGCCAGGCAGATCGCCTGCCCGTCTACGGACGCCGCTTTCTTCAGAACGAGGACACAAAGGGCTTCGACGCCCAGGTGTGGGCTCCAGAGCAGCCTTACCACTGGAAGCATCCACGTCCCGAGAACCCCGCCCAACCGCTGCTCATCTACGAAGCGCACGTTGGCATCGCCCAGGAAACGCCCCAGGTGAACACCTACGACGCCTTTCGAGAGGAGACTCTTCCCCGCATCGCCGCGTCCGGCCACAATGCCATCCAGCTCATGGCCCTCATGGAGCACCCTTACTACGGGTCGTTCGGCTATCACGTGGCCAATTTTTTCGCCTGTTCATCCCGCTTCGGAACCCCCGAGGCCTTGAAGGCGCTGATCGACGAAGCTCACCGGCTCGGTCTCCGGGTCATCATGGACCTGGTCCACTCCCACGCCGCCAAGAATGAAGCGGAAGGGCTCTCACGCTTTGACGGCACTCTCTATCAATACTTTCACGAAGGCCCTCGCGGCGACCACCACGCCTGGGATTCTCGCTGCTTTGACTATCATAAGCCTGAGGTGCTCCACTTCCTGCTCTCCAATTGCCGCTACTGGCTGGATGAATTCCAGGTCGATGGATTCCGCTTCGACGGCGTGACCAGCATGCTCTACACCCATCACGGGCTCGGCGTCTCCTTCGACCAGTATGGCACCTACTTCGATGACCGCGTCGATGAAGACGCCTACACCTACCTGGGCCTCGCCAATGAATTGATCCACGAAGTCCATCCAGCGGCCATCACCATCGCCGAAGACGTCAGCGGCATGCCCGGCCTGGGGGCCGCACTCGAGGAGGGAGGCTGCGCCTTCGATGCCCGAATGGCCATGGGGATCCCCGATCACTGGTTTCGGCTCACCGACTTGCCGGACGAGGTTTGGAACGTCGAGTCGCTGTGGCACGAGCTGACCAACCAGCGCCAAGACGAACGCACCATCAGCTACGTGGAAAGTCACGACCAGGCTCTGGTGGGCGGGAAAGGTTTTCTATTCCAATTGATCGACGCGGCCATCTACGAGAGGATGTCTCGCCAGGCGGAGAACCCCCAGGTCGATCGGGGCGTCGCCCTCCACAAATTGGCTCGCCTCCTCACGCTGGCCACTTCGGATGCCGGTTACCTCACGTTCATCGGCAACGAGTTCGGCCACCCCGAGTGGATCGACTTTCCCCGAGAAGGCAATCAGTGGTCCTATCACTATGCTCGGCGCCAGTGGTCGTTGCGCGACAACCCGGACCTCCGCTTTCACGGCCTGGCGGAGTTCGATCGCGCCATGCTGAAGACCTTCCGCGAGAGCGACGTACCCCAGTCGCCCACGGAATTTCTCTCCAGCCATCGGGAGGACCAAACCCTGTGTTTCCAACGGGGCTCGCTCCTCTTTCTCTTCAACTTCCATCCCACGCGTTCCCACACGGATTACCCCGTTGGCGTGCCAGACCCGGGCTATGCCTGGTGCCTCGATTCAGATGCCGAGGAGTTCGCGGGCCACCAGCGAATCGCGTCCGGGCAACACTTTCATGCCCAGGACGGCGTCATTCGGGTCTACCTGCCCACGCGCACGGCTCTGGTCCTGCGACGCGCTTGACGGACCTCGGCGTTGGCACGGGCGACGTGCCCGCTCAGTACCGGGAATCGGCGGGAAGCTTGCATCGCCCCGGAATTTACCGAAGTTTCAATCGTCGTCTCGCCAGAGAAGCGGCCGATTCGAACACCTCTTCCTCCCGCCCCACCCCCACCCCCATTCCTCACGAGAGCCCAACGGCCTCGAGCCTTCCTCTCACCCGCCCCGAACCCGGACACGACTCCCCCTGATGCCTCACCTCCTCTTCACCCTCTCCTGGTGCGACCGCCTCTGGAACCAGCGCCTGGTCTATCTGGCCAGTCTGCTCATGCTTCTCCTGCAGCGAACGCCCGTCCTTCGCGTCCTGACCGAGAGCGGTCCCATGCTGGCCATGCCACGCTTCGCTCACCTGCTCAAGTTTTCCTCCGCGGCCTCCGTCGTTCACGTGGCCGGGGCCCACGCGGTGACCGGCGCCACCGCTCCCGAAGTCACCCCCGTCTCGCCCTCCAGCAACCCGGCCGATGCCACGATCGGCGAACCCTTCGTCTGGGTCTTCAGCGCCACCGTCCCCGGAAAGAAGGCGCGATCGTATCGGGTGCAGGGCCTTCCACCGGGCGTCGGCTATGATGGCAAGGTCGCCTCCAACAGTTTCGCCGCTCTTCAGGGCACGCCGACCACCCCCGGATCATTCACCGTCGAAATCACCGCCTTTCACTTTGCCAATCAGAGGGGTGAAGCCTCGCCCGTCTACTCTCTCGACCTGAACGTCACGGGTGAAGCGGTCGCCGCACCGCTCATCACCCGGGAACTCACCAGCGAACTGGTCACGCTCGGCGCTTCCCTCACACTTTCCGTGGAAACGGAGGACGAAGGGCTCGACTACGCCTGGGAAAAGGACGGAGTGCCGCTCGAGAATGCCCGTGGACCCGCGCTGGAGATCGCCGAGGTCACCGCGGACGACGCCGGAACCTACCGGGTCACCGTGGCTAACGAGGCCGGCGAAGCCCACTCGACCGCCCAGGTCACCGTGACCGAGAAGGAAATCCCCCTTCCGGAAGGCCTCACGCTTTACTCTATTTCGCCGCGCGACGCCCAGCTGCGCGTGATCGATCCCGGCGGCGCCACGGCCTCGATGATTCCCGTCGTCATGGACGACCACGAAGTCACCGGGGGAACCGGCTTGGCCACCGACCCGCAAACCGGCATCCTCCATGCCATCCTCCGGTTGAGCAACCCGTTGCCCAATACGGTCGGGGACCGCGTCCTCGCCACCATCGATCCCTTCACCGGCCAGGCCACCTTGATCGGCGCTCCTTCCTCCGAACACCTGATCAAACTCTCCGGCCTCGCCTTCGATCCCGAGGGGCAACTCTTTGGGGTCACGGGCGACGATCAGGGTGCCACCGCCCCGGAAACTTTGTTCTTGATCGACCCGGCCACCGGCGCCGCCACCGAGTTCATGACCCTGGGCAATGGGGATCAAGGGGAAGCCATCGCGTTCGACCCCGCCTCCGGCCTGCTCGTCCATGCCTCGGGCGGCGCCTCTCCACAGGAACAGGTTCTGGAGACGATCGATCTCTCCAACCAAACGATCACGCCCGTGGCGCTCCAGAGCGGGTGGAGCGAGGGTCGGGCGCTGGCAGCGCTCTCCCCCGGCCTCTACCTCCTCGCCGACGAAGACGCCTTCTACCTGATCAGCGAAAATGGCGGCCTGACGCCGATCGCCGCCCTCGATCACATCTCGAAGGGTCTGGCTCTCGCCGCGACTGGCGCGCCGGTCGGTCTCCCCGTCCCACGGATTGAGTTCACCGCGGATGCCGTCGCCATCCTCACATTTTCCGCGGCTGCCGGGGAGCACTACCGGATCGAGTCTTCCGAGGATCTGCTCAGCTGGACGGAACGCGCGCAGATCACGGTCGAGGAAGGGCAGAACGAAGTGGAATTCCAGGACCCCGAGATTTCACCCGGATCAACCGTCCGTTTCTACCGGGGCACCCGCGACTGACAGATGCCAACGGGCCGTCAGCGGCCATGGATTCGGCACGCGTGGATTGGATCCGATGCGATCCACCCCAGTCAGATCCGATCAAAGCAGCCCGTGCTCGCGAAAGCTGAAGTAGCCGGTGCCATCGGCATGCGCGGACGGATGACCGATGATCACGTGATCTAACAGTTCCACTCGCATCAGATCCGCCGCCTCCTTGACACGCCGCGTCAGGCTTCGGTCCGCCGCGCTGGGAGTGGGATCGCCAGAGGGATGGTTGTGGACGAGAACAAAGCCGTGGCACTGGCGCACCAGCACCGGGTGAAGGATGTCTCGTGGATGGGCCACCGTCTCGCTGAGACTGCCCGTGGAAATGAGCTCTTCCCGCACCAGACGGAGGCGCGTGTTCACCAGGAGCACCCTCAGGGATTCCTTCGGCAGTTGGCGCATCTCCGCGCCCACCAATTGATAGACCCGTTCCGGCGCGTTCAAGGGCACGTCCACCAGGCGTTCCCGGGCGAGGCGACGCCCCATCTCGAACACGGCGAGCAATTCCGCCGCCTTGGCAGGCCCAATCCCCTTGGTGGAACGCCTCAATTCAGCCACCGAGAGGCGGGAAAGCGCCTGCAGGCTCTCGTATTGATTCAGCAACTGCCGACTCATGTCGATGGCGCTCATCCCGCGATGGCCCGTGCGGAAGAAAAGCGCCAGCAGCTCCGCGTCCGAGAGCGCCGCGGCTCCCATCGATTCCAACTTTTCCCGAGGCCGCTCTGGCGCGGGAAGATCGGCGATTCGCGAAACCAGCGCCGCGGCCGGGCGCTCCCTCACGCAGCCATCCCTTGAATCCTCCATCCCAATCTTTTGCCAGGAATCGCAAGGTCAACGCAAGTGCGGATTGCCGCAGACCGTTCTCTCCGCATCCCCGTTGCCCTTCTCCTCGTTCTGTGATGGACTCCCCAGCCAGATTCCGTCATGCCCGCCAAACCCGCCTCTTCCTCGCGAACCCGACCCCCAAAAAAGGCCCGTCGTCGGCGATCTCCTTTCTCCGTGATCCGGGTGCGCGGCGCCCGGCAAAACAACCTCAAGGGCATCGACGTCGACCTCCCGATCAATCAACTCACCGTGATCACGGGGCCGAGCGGGTCCGGGAAATCATCTCTCGCCTTCCAAACGCTCTACGCAGAGGGCCAACGCCGCTACGTGGAGACGTTCTCCCCTTACACCCGGCAGTTCTTCGACCGCATGGACAAGCCCCAGGTCGATCGCATCGAGGGGATCCCTCCCGCCATCGCCATCGAGCAGGCCAACCACGTCAAGACCACGCGCTCCACCGTCGGCTCCATCACGGAAATCAACGACTACCTCAAACTCTACTTCCCAAAGGTCGCCTCCGCCCATTGTCCCCAATGCGATGAACCGGTTTCCCCCGACAATCCCACCACCATCGCCCGCAAAGTCCAGGCATCCTTTCGCGGCCGCACGGTCCTTCTCACCTTCGGGGTCAAAACCCCCGCCAAAACCGATCCGGCCGAGTTCTTCGCCTTCCTCCAACAACAGGGCTACCTCCGGGTCTGGCTCTTCGGAAAACCCTACCGCACCGACGAACCCAAGGCCTACCGCCGCGCCTCGCTCCCCGCTCTCGTCGACGTCATCCAGGACCGGCTGACCATCAGTGATCCGTCCACCAGCCGCTTGTTAGAGGGCATCGAGGCCGCCCTGCGCTTCGGCAAGGGTCAGATCAAGTTCATCGACGCCCCTTCCAACGAGACGCAGCCCTTCTCGTCAGGCTGGCATTGCGCTCGATGCGATCTCGATCTCCGGCCGCCCTCTCCCGGGCTGTTCAACTTCAATCATCCCCTCGGCGCCTGCCCGGCCTGCCGGGGCTTCGGTCGCACCATCGGGATCGACCTCGAGAACGCCCTGCCCGACCCGGGCCTCAGCATCGAGGAAGGCGTCGTGGTGGCCTTCCGTGGAAACCGATACCAGGAATGCCAGCGGGATCTGCTCGGACAGGCCGCCCTGCGCGGTATCGACCTCACGGCCCCCTTCGAGACACTCAGCCCGGAAGACCAGGAGTGGGTTCTCTACGGCGAGCAGGGGAAAAGCGGCGATCCCGAAAGCAGTTGGAGCGAGAATTCCTGGTACGGTGTCCAGGGCTTCTTCGATTGGCTGGAGCAAAAAGTTTATCGAATGCATGTCAGGGTATTCCTCAGCCGATTCCGATCCTACACGACTTGCCGGGCTTGCCGCGGCGGAAGGCTTCAACCGGAGGCCCTTCACTATCGCTACGACCATCGCACGCTGCCGGAACTCTGGCAGACGCCCATCGAGGAACTGACCACTTTCTTCGCTGAGCGCCCGCCCTCAGCCGGCGACCCCAGCGCAGAGCTGCTCCACGAGCAAATCATCAGCCGGCTGCGCTACCTCAATCATGTCGGGCTCCACTACCTCACCCTCGACCGCTCCACCCGCAGCCTCTCCGGGGGCGAGCTCCAGAGAGTCAACCTCACCACCTGCCTCGGAGCTTCGCTGGTCAACACGCTCTTCGTCCTCGACGAACCCAGCATCGGGCTTCACCCGCGAGACATCGGACGCCTGACCGATGTCATGCATGGCCTGCGCGACAAAGGGAACACCCTGGTCGTCGTCGAGCACGAGGAGACCATCATCCGCAATGCGGATCACCTCGTCGATATCGGGCCCGGCCGCGGCAGGGACGGCGGCGAACTCATCTACGCGGGTCCCGTCGGCGCTGACCAGGGCGGACCCCGGAACTCGCTCACCTTTGATTACCTGGCGGGACGCAAGCGGGTTCCCCTGCCCGCGCGCCGGCGCCCCGTCAAGAAAACGCATGCCATCACCATCGAGGGAGCCCGACAGCACAACCTCAAGAATCTCCACCTGGAGATTCCGTTAGGGGTCTTCTGCGTCGTCGCCGGCGTATCGAGCTCTGGCAAGAGCACTCTGGTGCACCACGTTCTCTATCGCCATCTTCTCCGCAACCGTGGGGAAACCCTGGAAGACGAACCCGGCCGAGCCAAGCGTGTCCACGTCGCGGGTCCGCTGGATGAAGTGGTGATGGTCGATCAGTCGCCCCTCTCCCGGACGCCGCGCTCAACGCCGGCGGTCTACCTGGGCGTCTTCGATCTGATTCGCAAGCTCTTCGCGGCCACTCCCGAGGGCAAAGCCAAGCATTTGACCATGGGCTACTTCAGTTTCAACGGGGGCCGCGGACGCTGCCAACGCTGCTGGGGTTCCGGCTACGAAAAAGTGGAGATGCAGTTTCTCAGCGATCTCTTCGTGAAATGCCCCGAGTGCGAGGGCCGACGCTACCAACCGGAGGCGCTCAGCGTCACCCTGCATGATCATTCGATCGCCGACATTCTCGAAATGACCGTCGACGAAGCCGCCCGCTTTTTCGAATCCCTCGAGGGAAAACTGTCCGCTTCCATCACCAAAACGCTCCAGCCCTTGATCGAAGTCGGACTGGGCTACCTCCCCATGGGCCGACCCCTCAATACCCTTTCCGGGGGTGAAGCCCAGCGCCTCAAGCTCGTCAGCCATCTGCTCAACAACCAAAACAGCGGCAAACACCACGAAAAGAACCGCTCTCAACACGCCTTGTTAATCTTCGACGAGCCCACGACCGGACTCCATTTCGACGACGTGGCGCGACTGTTAGAAGTGTTGCAACGACTGGTCGATGCCGGTCACAGTGTCCTGGTCGTCGAACACCACCTCGATGTCATCAAGAGCGCCGATCACCTGATCGACCTGGGACCAGAGGCCGGCAAACACGGCGGTGAAGTCGTCGCCCAGGGTTCCCCCGAAGACGTGGCCCGATGCCGCGAGAGCCACACCGGACGTTGCCTGGTAGAAGTCCTCGGAATGGTGGCATCCCCCAGGGTCGAGGAGGCGAAACCCTCCTACCATGCTCTCGTCCCATCGGCAGCCAAAGGCTCGCCGCGAATTCGCATCCATGGGGCTCGCGAAAACAACCTCAAGAACATCGATCTCGAATTGCCTCGGGACGAACTCGTGGTCATCACGGGTCTGAGCGGTTCCGGCAAGTCCACCCTGGCCTTCGACATTCTCTTCGCCGAAGGCCAGCGGCGATTCCTCGACAGCATGTCGCCCTACGCCAGACAGTTCGCGCAGCAGCTCGACAAGGCCGAGGTCGATCTCATCGAGGGCCTCCCTCCCACCGTGGCGATCGAGCAACGGATCTCCCGCGGAGGCGGCAAGTCCACCGTGGCCACCGCCACGGAAGTCTATCATTTCCTCAGGCTCCTCTATTCCAAAGTGGGCGTCCAACACTGTCCTGACTGCCACGTCCCGGTGGAGAAACAGAGCGGCAGCGCCATCGCTACCACCGTCCTCAAGGCAGCCCGTCGGGGGAAGCTCCGCTTGCTGGCACCGCTCATCAAAGCTCGCAAGGGCTACCACGCGGAGGTCGCGGACTGGGCCCGCAATCACGGCTACGACACCTTGCGGGTCGACGGTGAATACCAGCCCGTCGCCGGCTTTGAAAAACTCACCCGCTTTCAAGAACACACCATCGACGTGGTGGTCGCGGAACTCGACGCCGCCGGCGTTCGAGCCCTCGGCGCCGAACGTCTGGGAGAAACGGTGGACGTGGCTCTTCGCATCGGCAAGGGAACCGCCAAGCTGGCCGACGCTCGAGGGAAGCTGCAGATCCTCAGTGCCGAGATGACCTGTCCCGACTGCGGGCAAGCCTTCGAAGAACTGGACCCTCGCCTGTTTTCCTACAACTCGCCCCACGGCTGGTGCGTCGCCTGCCGCGGGTACGGTCGCGTGCCGCGAGGCCGGCCCGCCCGATGGGACGGTCCCCAACACGGCGAGTCCGTTCTCGAAGCCGAACTTCAGGAGGAGATGCGGCGGGCCGGCGCCTCCGCGGAGGAGGAGATGATCCCCTGTCCGGACTGCGACGGCTCACGGCTCCACCGCGTGGGACGGGCGGTCATGGTGCAGGACACTCCCATCGAAAGGCTGACGGCGGCGACGGTCCGCGAAGCCGTTTCTCTGCTAAAAGGCTTCCAGTTTGCCGGCCGCGACGCGCTCGTGGCACGCGACATTCTCACGGAAGTCACCCAACGCCTCGCCTTCCTGGAAGAGGTGGGTCTCGGTTATCTTGGGCTGGATCGCTCCGCCAACACGCTCTCGGGCGGCGAAGCGCAACGCATCCGCCTCGGCGCTCAGTTAGGCTCGAACCTTCGCGGCGTCCTCTACGTCCTCGACGAGCCCACCATCGGCCTGCACCAGCGCGACAACGTCAAGCTCCTCGACACCCTGGTGCGTCTGCGAGACCAGGGTAATAGCCTGGTGGTCGTGGAACACGACGACGAAACCATGCGACGCTCCGACCGGATCATCGACCTCGGCCCCGGCGCCGGCCAGTTCGGCGGCGAGGTGATCGCCCAGGGAACCTTCGCACAAATTCAGCGGCGCAAGGCCTCTATCACCGGCCAAACGCTGCGGGAGCCGCTGGCCCACCCCTTGCGAGGCGAACGGCGGGCCCTTCCACCCGCCCGGCGTCCCGGCGCCTGGCTACGGCTCAAGGGCGCCCACTTGAACAATCTCCGCGACGTCGATCTCGCCATCCCGCTCGGTCGCCTGATCTGTCTCGCGGGCGTCTCGGGCTCCGGGAAAAGCAGCCTCATCCGGGGAGTCCTCAGGCCCGCCATCGATGCCGCGCTGAAGGGAAAGAAAGGCGCTTCTTCCTCCTCTGCTCGACGCGGCCCGGCGCCGCGCCGCCCCTGGAGGACCCTCAACGGCACCAAAGACATCGTCGCCGTCTACGAAGTGGACCAGTCGCCCATCGGCAAGACTTCCCGCTCCACGCCGGCCACCTACGTCAAGGTTTTCGATGAAATCCGCAAGCTCTTCGCCGGCGTGCCGGCCGCCCGCATGAGAGGCTACGGACCCAGCCGCTTCTCTTTCAACACCAAGGATGGCCGTTGCGATTCCTGCCAGGGTCACGGCCAGATCAAGATGGAGATGGCCTTTCTTCCCACTTCTTACGTGCGCTGCGAGGATTGTCAGGGCATGCGCTACAACGCGGCCACCCTCGAAGTGGAGTATCACGGCAAGGACATCGGCCAGGTCATGCAGATGACCATCGATGAAGCCGAAAGCTTTTTCCGCGGTCACCCAAAGATCCATCGCACCCTGCGCTTGCTCAAGGAGACCGGCGCTGGCTATCTTCAGCTAGGCCAGCCCAGCCCCACGCTCAGCGGCGGCGAAGCGCAACGGATCAAGCTGGTGACCCAGCTGACCAAGGGCGTGGCGCGAGCGGAAAATGCCAGGCTCCACCAGCAGCGAGGAACCGACAAGCGCAACCTCTACCTCATCGAGGAGCCTTCCATTGGACTGCATCTCCAGGACGTGAAAAAGCTCATCCATGTGCTCCATCAGCTGGTCGACGACGGCCACACCGTCATCGTGATCGAGCACAATCTGGACATCCTCGCCGAGGCCGATCATCTCATCGACATGGGACCCGAAGCGGGCGCCGGGGGAGGGACCATCGTCGCTGCCGGCACGCCCGAAGAGGTCGTGCGAATCAGGAAGAGCCGCACCGCTCCGTTTCTGAAGCAGGTCTTGCGGAGATAACCGAGCCTCTGGATCCAAGCGCCCCTCCGATCTGTCATTCGTTCACCGCGGCTTCCCGTCATGCGTCCTTCTCGACGAGATCAATCGGCCAAACGCCTCGAGAACAGTGCCAGAACCCAAGCACGCTCCTCCGGGTTTTTTCCTCAGCGCTTTCGCAGACGATACGGTAACTCTGATAGAGCCAGTCGCGGATTTTTCCTTCCGGTTATCCTGGACAACGAGGCCCCATGAAGGGTGGCTGACTCGGCCGGTGGCTATTCCCCTGAAAACACCGCTTCCAAGGCCTCGCGCATCACCCCGGGATCGGGCGACGAACCCGTCCAGTAATCCACGCCGATCACGCCCTGACCGACCAGCATCTCCAGGCCGTCCAGAGTCTCGCACCCCTTTTCCTTGGCCTGTCGGATCAGGTGAGTTTCCGGAGGGTTGAAGACCACATCGGAAACGAAGGTCGAAGCTTGCAAGGTGTCATACTTGAGATGGAGCCGCGCATCGACATCCGGGTAGAGTCCCACGGAGGTGGCATTGATGAGAAAATCCGTGTCTTCGGGAATGGCGTAAGGGGCGTCCCACGCCACCCGTTCGGTTTCCACCTCGAGCTGGTCGTCCAGCAAGGCTTGGGTGGCGGCCCCGCGCTCGGGCGAGCGGTTGACCAGGGTGATCTTGGAGGCTCCGGAGAGAGCCAGCTCGACCGCGATGGCCCGCGCCGCCCCTCCCGCACCTAACAAGACGACGTTCTTCCCCTTCGGATCCCGGAGCTTCTTCACGCCTTCGACAAAGCCTTTGCCGTCGGTGTTCTCCCCGATGAGTTCATCGCCCCGCCGGACCACGCAATTCACGGCCTGCATGACCCTGGCGGATTCCCCCAACCCGTCGAGGTGCTCGATCACCGCCACCTTGTGGGGAATCGTGCAGTTGAACCCCCGAAAGCCCATGACCCGCGCTCCTTGCACGGCGGCCGCCAAATCGGCCGAGTCGATCTCCAGCGTGATGTAGCGCCAGTCGAGCCCAAGCTGCCGGTATGCCGCCTCGATCATCACCTGGGTAGGATTCTCCGCCACCGGCTTGCCGAAGCAGGCGGTGAGGGGTTTGAGGAAATTCTGTGCCATGCGCAAACCCTAACGGCCGGGGCATTGTCCTGTCCAGCAAACGAAACCAATCGAAACGAAACGAGGCCGCCCGTTTCCGGACGGCCTCGTTGGCTCGATCGAAAGTATTGGGGAAACCGTCAGGCTTTCATCGGGCCCGTCGTGCCATCCGTCAATTCCGCAGCGATGTGCACCGGCTTGTAGCCGCCAATCGCCTTGAAGTAGAGCAGCAGCAATAGGTAGATCACCGCCATGACCGCCGGAATGTAGGCATCCGCCTTCAGGGTCAGACGATCACCCTGAATGCTGGCGGCGTTCACCGTTTCTTCCTCGGCCGTGAGCGCTTCGTTGACGGCCAGCTTGCGCTGGATAGCCCCGAGTTTCGCCCCATCGATGCCGTAGACTTCCTTGAGCTCCACAAACTTGCTCTCGCTCGTGGATTTGTATTCTTCATAGAGTGCGGCGTTCTCGGTTTCCAGCGCTTCGCTGGCGAAGCGGTCCTTGGCGTAACCCAATCCAGGACTACCCAGGACCCCCGCGGACATCATGCCGATCCCGCCCATGATGCTCATGGCGACGGCGCCGGACTGCGGGAAGCGATCGCCGACCACCGCCAGCATCGTCGGCCAGAAGAAGGTCTTCCCGAGGGCGTAGACGCCCAGGGCGACGAAGGCGCCGGCAAAGGTCTGGATGTTGCTCGCCATCTGCAGGCCAACGTAGGCCAGCACGGAGCAGACCAGGAGAATGCCCACCGGCGAGAGCCGCAGCTTCTTCTCGATGAAATCCGCGCAGAAGCGCAGAGCAAACATCAGGAACGACGCGAAAACAAAGAGGATATTGCCCTGTTCCCGGGTCAGGATGTTGCCGGTGATGTTTTGAATCCAGGAATCCGTACCCAGCTCAACCGCACCGACGAGGGCGTGCGTGATGAAAAGTACGAAGATCAGCCAGTGACCGAAGGAGCCCTTGGTGATCACGCCGATGGTAGCCCAGAGACCTCCACCAATGACGATCGAAGCCCACAGCCAACTGTTCCCTGAGAAGAAGTCAGACTCTGTCAAAAGCTCCAGATTGGGGCCCAGCGCGTCTTTGACAAACAGCAAGACCAGCAAGCAGGCCACCACGCCGCCGAGCAATCCGATGTCCTTGAACATCGCGCCAGTGGTGAGACCCTTGGCCGAAGCTTCGGATTTGGGCATCTTCTGCCCGAGGAACATCAAGCCGTAAAGCAGCGTCGGCAGCAGAAAAAGACCTAACTGAAGCTTCCAGTACTCGCCCGGCTCCCCCATGGTCCAGCCGATCATCTCCCAGATCGACAGCTCCCAGATCGAGCCCTCCTCCCCCATGGTCCAGCCGATCACGCCACCGATGACCAATCCGGCGGGCCAACTCGCGTGAAGGATGTTGAGATAGTGAGTGCGATTCTTGGGGAAGAGAGTGGCCACCAAGGGATTGGCCACCGCCTCCAAGGTGCCATTGGCGACGGCAAAAAGAAAGGTCCCCCAGTAGAGAAACTGAAAGGCCGAGGCCTGCGACTCGGGCCCACCCGTGGCCCCGAAGGTGACGAAGGCCGAGACCACGTGAAAGAAGAAGGCGGCGGCGACCAACTTTCCGTAACCGATCTTGTCCACGATGATCCCGCCGATAAAGATCCCGAAGCAGAAGCCCTGTAAACCGGCGCCGCCGATTTGGCCGAGCTGGCCGCCAGTGAATCCGAAGTCGTTCCCCCAGTTCGCCAGGATCCCTCCACGGACGCCGAAGCCGATGCCCGCCGCGAGAATTGCAAAAAAACCCGCCCACAGAAGCCGGCCGGCATTGGGCGTGAGTCCATCTTCTTTGATATTCATAATAAGCTGTTTTTTTAACGAGTTATGTGGTCATCGCAGACGCTTGACCACAGGCGTGCCGCTGCCTTGTAGAAACCCTCCCTCCGCTTGGCAACCAAATAATCGCCCTTAAGGAATGGCGCAAAAATAAAATGAACAATTTAAGGTTTCTCAACCTTATTTCTATGCTACTGTCAGTGCCATGCCTGATAGTTCCGTTGTCGAAAGCATTCGCCGGAAGTTCGATTCCCCGAGCCACCTCATGGACGAGCGGGCCCGGAGGTGTTGGGCGGCGGCGGAGGCCATGGAATTGGGTTGGGGCGGCGTATCCGCAGTTTCTCTTGCGACATCGATGTCGCGGACGACGATCACTGAGGGCATCAAGTAGTTACGGCGCGGCGACTACACGGCACCCGAAGCCGACGGACGCATCCGTCGGCTTCGGGGGCGGGCGCAAGCCGGTGACCGAGACCGATCCGGAACTGCTTGGGGCTCTTGAGCGGCTAGTTGATCCTCTCAGTAGAGGCGACCCTCAATCCCCATTGCGCTGGACATTGAAGAGCACTCAGAGGCTTGCCAGGGAACTCACATCTCAGAACCACCCGGTCGGTGCGCGTACTGTTGCCGCGTTGCTGCGCAAGGCCGGCTATAGTCTGCTGGCAAATCGCAAGACCCGCGAAGGGGCACAGCACCCGGACCGCAACAGGCAGTTCGAATACATCAACGATCAGGTGCGTCGCTTCCAACATTGCGGCCAGCCAGCAATCTCAGTGGACACCAAGAAGAAGGAGTTGGTGGGCGATTTCAAGAACGCCGGGAGGCAGTGGAGGCCGAAAGACAACCCTGAGCAAGTCCGCGTGCATGACTTCAAGGACAAGGACCTGGGCAAGGCAATCCCCTACGGCGTTTACGATATGCTCAACAACCAGAGCTGGGTTAGCGTCGGAATCGACCATGATACGGCCCAATTCGCGACCCGCAGCATCCTGTTGTGGTGGACGGAAATGGGCTCTGCGCGGTTCCCCCACGCCCGTCGGCTGCTAATCACCGCCGATGGCGGTGGGAGCAACAGCCACCGCTCGCGGCTTTGGAAGCTTTCGCTCCAGGAGTTGGCGAACGAGACCGGGCTGAAGTTGGTCGTCTGCCACTTCCCGCCGGGGACAAGCAAGTGGAACAAGATCGAGCACCGTCTCTTCAGCTACATCACCCAGAACTGGCAAGGCGAGCCACTGGCAACCCTGCAGACGATCGTCGAGTTGATTGGAAGCACAACGACGAAGGGAGGCCTGAAGGTCAGGGCCAGGCTCGATACCAAAAGCTACGAGACGGGGATCAAAGTGACGGACGAGGAACTGGCCGCCGTAAAACTGGAAAGGCACGAAACACACGGCTCATGGAATTACACAATCAAACCCTCGAAGTAAATGTTCATCTTATTTTTGCGCAGTTCCCAAGCCTTTAATAGAGAGGATTTTGCCGATTTTATGTCGGGTGTTTGAGTGGCGGTTTTTCACGCGGAATCGAGCCAAAAACCGCCATTCTTTAATTCCCTGTGGACCTAGAATTCCTCAAATGTCCCGGGGGTATGTCAGGAGTTCTGAGATTGAGCATCTCCACGGTGGCCTGCCGATGGCAGAGAATGACCAGACGCTGAGCGGCCCGCGTCATCGCCATATAGATTTGCCGGGTGTGATCGCGACGGAGGGCCTGACGCTCTTCCACGGATCGGGTGAGATCTTCCTCGCGCTCGAACAACTCGTCGAGACCCAGCACGAACACGATAGGCGCCTCCAGGCCGGTTCCCGCATTCAGGGTGGAGAGCCCGGCGAGACACTCTGGATCGGGTCGAGCGGCTTGCTGGAGAATTTGTGAGGCCCCGGGTCCGAGGGTTTTCTTCAAGCGCTGGTCGATAGCTTCCAGCACGGTGTATTGCCGGTGCAGCACGAGGATGGAGGCGGGGCGAAGCTCTTGCCTGGCCAGTGCGACGATTTCATTGACCAGGCGGGTGAGGGTGTCCTGAGGGCTGCCGCAGTGGAGGATGAGTGGCCGGTGTGGGCTCGCCGGGGCCTGTGCCAGTTGCTCGGGCGTGGGGAGGTTGACGGCTTCGTCGTCGGCATCCTCCGTGTCCAGGCGCTGCCGGTAGAACCGGGCCGCGAAGTTGAGGATGGGTTGGCTGTTCCGATAGGAGACACCGAGCTTGACGGTGCGTCCCCGCACGTCGATGCCGCTGGCCAGCCAGGATTGGCGGCGACGAAGGAAACCCTGCGTGGGATCGGCGCAGAGGAAGAGCTGTCCGCCGGGGCGGACGGCGGCTTTGACACAGTCGAACCACGCGGGCGCGAAGAACTGGGCTTCGTCGGCGAAGACGCCGTCGTAGACTGGCAGGACGAGGCTTTTTTCGGCGATGGACCGTTTCCAGAGGCGAAGGGCCACGCCGCTCCAGTCGGTGGCGCCCTCTCGTTCGAGGGCCAACTGATAGTCCCGGAAGAAGCGCCACATGGCCTTGCGGAGTGGCGAACTCAGGGGAATGCCGCGCCCCTGGCGCCCGGCATTTTGATAGACGTCGAACGAGGCCAGGCGCTGATCCTTGATCCAGTTCAGCTCGTCAATGAGAAAGGGGAGGCTCAGCCCGTTGAGGGCGGGGTGGCGTGGCCGGATCTCCTTGATGAGTGTCTCGAGGGTTTGTCCCGAGAGGATGCGCTCCGGCCAGGCCTCGGCGGGCAGGCAACGCCGGACCCACTGGAAGTAAGTCATCCATTCGAAGTGAGGCCAGTGGCCGGTGAGGCGCTGGAATCGCCGTCGCAACTCGCCGTTGAGCGGGCGGTTGTGGGTGAGGACGAGGATGCGCGCCTGGCCGTGGAGGCGCGCCATGAGGAGAGTGCGGATGAGGAGGACGAGCGATTTGCCGCTTCCGGCCACGCCGGTGACCAATCGGGTGTTGAGATCGCGGACGAGGTCCTCGCCCTCCGGCGGCAGGGCGAGATCCGCCTTGGCCACGGCTTCTTGATCAAAGTCGATCAATGTTTGGGTGAGGACGGCCTCCGTGCGTCGTTCGGGAGGGCTGAGCGGGTTGAAGTCGGGAGGGAGGACGCTCTCCGGCGTGAAGTGTTTTCGGAAGACCGCCAGAGACGGCGTGGGGAGGGTGTCCAGGGCCAGCTCCATGAGACGCCGAGCGAAGCGTTCTTCGCCTAACTGACAGCATCCCAGGTAGGGGGTCTGCGTTTCCGCGGAGCGTTGGAGGACGATCTCATCGATGGTGCTCTGGGCGACGTTGGGAAAGACCACGAGTCGCCGAAGAGGAATCACGGCGCCCGGCGCCAGTCCGAGGTCGGCGTTGACCCGTTCGGTGAATTCGGCCAGCAGAAGCGTTTCCTCGCGCCCGAGATTGTCCGCGGTGAGCACGGTATCGTTCTCCGTTAGAAAATCGCGTTGCAGGGCGGACTCCGCGAGTTGTTGCGAGGTTTCGGCGACCTGGATGACGAAGGCGTGACGCTCCTCCCAGACGAGGAGGAAGTGAGGCTTCGGCTCCTCGGCGTGATGGAGCGAGAACCAGGCGGTGAAGCTTTCCGGAAGCGCCTTGATGATGCGAAACATGCGGGCCACGGCGGGCGTGACCTGGCCGGCGGGTTCGCTGGGGATCAGGCGCGCCATGGATAGGAAGGGCCGGTTTCGAGAAGGCTGAGAAACACCGCCGCGGCTTCGTGGTGGTTTTGAGAGAGTCGCTCGGCCGTCTCGATGAGGCTGTCGCTGACCAGGAGGACGCGTTGGGAGCGAGCCCGCGTCACGGCGACGTTCAATCGTTGGGGCTGAAAGAGGAAATGGGATTGAGCCTCGATGAAGCCCGGATCGGATGCGGTGAAGGAAAGGATGATGGCTTCGCGCTCGCTTCCCTGGAAACGGTCCACGGTATCGACGGTGACCTGCCGAGGGGCGGCCGGGGGAAGCCCCTTCAGGGTTCGGAGTTTGCGACGGATCCGGTTGGCCTGGCGGCGATAGGGAATGACGACGCCAATGGCCTCCGGGGTGTGGCCCGCTGCCAGCCAGTCGCGGATCAGCTCGGTCACGAGAGTGGCCTCCTCCGCCGATTCCGTGAAGCGTTCCCCATGGTCCAGGCGAATGACGACGGATGCGGCCGGTGCTTGCCAGGCCGGGCAGTCGGCTGGACGGGTCTCTGGCCAGGAAGGCCTGCGTTGGGCGTTGCCGGGATCGGCCTGGAGCTGGCCGCCGTAGAATTGCGCGCTCGGCCACTGGCAAAGCGCCTCGTTCATCCGGTAGCAGGTGGTGAGGAGGGTCGAGCTGGACTGATTGTGGAGGCGGGCGAAGATGCTCTGGGCGAGAAACTCCTCGGGTTCGGTGGAAGGCCCGAGGTGGCTGAGGACGGGTGGGAGCTGTTGATGATCGCCGACGAAGACGTAGCGCGCGGCCTTGAGCATCGCCATGGCGGCCAGTGGTGCGGTGACCTGGCTGGATTCGTCCACGATCAGGGTGTCGAAGGTCTGTCCCTCGAGCCGGCGGGTCCAGAGTGTGAAGGGCGTGGCCCCGATGACGTAGCCGTTTGGCGAATCTGCCAGGGGACAGTTTTGAAACGAGCGATAGTCCCTGGCGCGGAGGTCCGGGTCATAGACGGGCACGCCGATCTTGGCCACCTGGTCGGGACTCAAGTGGGTGCAGATCTTGTTCAGGGCCTCGTGGATGGCGCGGTGAGTGAGGGCGGTGACGAGCACACGTTGGCCACGGCCGGTCACCAATTGTTCGGCCACCAGGGCGAGGGTCTGCGTTTTGCCGGTGCCCGGCGGTCCCTGGATCATGGCGTAAGGGTGGGCGGCCAGGGCCATGGCGGCGGCTTCCCGCTGAGTTTCATTGACGGGGCGGGAATTCATCTGGCCGAAGGCCTGGTCAAAGGCGGCGAGATCGACCTGGGGCGGCATCAGTCCGGCGAGGATGGGGAGCACCTGCTCGCGGCCGAGAGCGGATTGCGTCAGCTGTTCGAAGGCGCGTTCGTAGAGGCCCTGGAGATCCATGTAGGAGGCATCGAGGGTCCACACGTGGTCCGAGTGTTGTCGCTGATCCTGGAGAAAGGCGTTGAGCCTGCTGGGCTGATAAAAGACCACGCCTACCCAGTCGTCGTCCTCGCCATACCAGGTCACTTCGTGGGCGTGACGTGTCGGCGTGTTTCGGCTGAGGCGGAGCAGATCGCCGGCCCGGAATCGGGACTCGTTGCGAGGACAGTGAAAGCGGACGCCACTGCGGCGGCGATCCTGCACATTGAGGAAGCGCAGGGCCTCCACGACCCATCCCTGGCGAACGCGCTGGGGCAGCGGTTGTCGCCAGAGCCGTTTGTGGAAACGGCGTTGATGGGCGTACTCCTGCTTCACGAGTTCGAGGAGTGCGTCCCGTGTTTGGAGCAGGTTTTTCGGCGCCGTGCTCACCCTTGGCCACAGGGCCACAAAGGCGGGCATTGGTAAAGGCTGGATGCGCGGAAGGGGCGGTGGTGAGGATGCGCTGGCCGCGGGCTCGCGGGACTTTGTGAATTATTTCACAAATTGAGTTGCCAAAGAAATCGGTGTGTCCTAAACGGACTGCAGGGTCACCACGCCATCCTCTTCGTGACGTGTGGAGACCGCTGAATCGACCACCTCATCACAACGCATGTTCTCTTTCCTCGGAGACTCTTTGGCTGCCCAGTTCCATCTCGCCGCCGTGTCCATCACGGCCCAGCCCTACGTGGAGTCGGGTTTCTTCGCTTCCCTGACGAACTCCATCTTCGTCGCGGTTTTGGTGATGGGGGCGATTTATTTCGCGGTGCGGGCGGGGACGAAGCGGGCGACCTTGATCCCGGGCCCCGTCCAGAACGGTGTCGAGTTCGTATTCGAGTTTCTTTACAGTCAAGTCGAGCAGGTGGTGGGCACCAAGGTGGCTCCCCGGGCCTTCCCGCTCCTGGCGACGATTTTTGTGTATGTGTTGGTGGCCAACTGGTTCGGCCTCCTGCCGGGCATGGGAACCATCGGGATCGGGCATGAAGGCGACCGCATGGCTTTCATGGGGCTGGCCCACGAGCCGGAGATCCCCTTGCTGCGTCCCGCCACGGCGGATGTCAATTTGACCCTGGGGATGGCGGTTTGCTTCATGATCGTGTGGTTTTACATCACGATGAAAGAGGCGGGTCCGGTGGAGTTTCTCAAACACATCTTTGCGCCGAAGGGCGGTCTCAAGGGATTGATCAATCTCGTGTTGATCCCTATTTTCTTCTTCGTCGGGATCATCGAGGTCGTGTCCATCCTCTTTCGGCCGGTCTCGCTTTCTCTCCGATTGTTCGGGAACATTTTCGCGGGAGAGAGTCTGCTCCACGCGATGAGTGGTCTGGGCGAGCAGTTCGGCCTGGGCACCGTTTGGGGGTTTGTCTCCAGCATCGTGTTTCCCTTGCCCTTCTATTTCATGGAGCTACTGGTCGGCGTGCTTCAGGCCACCGTTTTTGCGTTGCTTTGCGCCGTTTATATCCAACTGTCCACCGCGCACGACGAGGAAGAGCACTAACTAACAAACGTACGAGCGGAGTCCGCGACGACGACCCTTTGCTTGCCGTGACCATGCGAAGTCAGTGGTCGGCAGGTATCGAAAGAAACAGAACGTAACCAACCAAAGAAAGAAAGGAATCATCAACAATGACTGACCTCTTATTCGCCGCCACGGAAATGGTGTCGCTGCTCGCCGCGGAGGCCGCGGAAGTACCCGGTGTTTCGGGTAGTTTGACCCTCGGGATCGCCGGCGCGGGCGCGGGCATCGGTGTGGGCCTCGTGGGCATGGGCGCCGCTCAGTCCGTGGGCCGCAATCCCGGTGCATTCGGAAAGATTCTTACCATTGGCATCATCGGCATGGCACTGGCCGAGGCGATCGCGATTTACGCGCTCATCATGGCCTGGGATAAATACTAAGAACGCAAACCGCTTGATTTTGCGGGCACACCGGCGGCGAACGTCACGGTGCCGCCGGTGTGCCCCTCTCCTCGTTTTTCACGAAACATCCTCTGTTCCCCATGGACCAAATTGCAGAAATCCTCAGCAACCTCGGTGTCACCTGGCCGAAGTTCATCGCTCAGATCATCATCTTCTTGCTGGTCTACTCGATCCTGAAGAAATACGCTTTCGGTCCGGTCACGGCGATCCTTGAGGAGCGCCGCAAGCGCATTGAAGAGGCGGAAGCCGATCGCTCCGCCATCAAGAAGCAGTTGGCGGATTCGGAGAGCCTGGCAGCGGCCAAGGTGGCGGAGGCCAACAATACCGCGACGCGTCTGATCACCGAGGCGCGCGAGAGCGCCAATGCTCTGGCCGAGAAAGAGCGCCAGCGGGCGACTCAAGAGGCTCAGGAGATCCTCGCCAAGGCGCGCGAGGCGAGCAAACGGGAGCGTGAACAGCAGCTGGCCAGTCTCAAGAAGGATTTCGGCAAGCTGGTCATCGAGGCCACCGGCAAGGTGACTGGCAAGGTGCTGACCTCGGAAGACCAGGAGAAGATCAACAAGGAGACGGCCGCGCAATTGGCAAGCTAGGGAAAGACGCCGTTTTTCTTCTTCGCCTCACTCCTTTCGCTCTAGCCCATGAAAGTTTCCAAGCTTGCTCTGCGACACGCTCGCGCTCTCTTTCGGACCTGCATCAAGGACGATAAGATCGATCACGAGCGGGTGAAGACCATCGTCAAGCGGGTGGGCGAGGCGAAGCCTCGGGGATATCTCGGGATCCTGACCGGTTTCCAGCGGCTGGTGCGCCTCGAGTTGGAGAAGCGGCACGCGGTGGTGGAGAGCGCGGAGACGCTTTCGGAGGCCCTGAAGGAGGACGTGTTGAAGAATCTCAAGGCGCGTTACGGCGACGACTTGACGAGCGATTTTAAAGTGGTTCCCGACCTTTTGGGCGGCATGCGTGTGCGCGTCGGGAGCGATATTTGGGACGGGAGCGCCAAGACGCGCCTCGACCGTCTTAGCCAAGCCATTGCATAAAGACAAGATATTTTTTTTTGTTAGAACAACTGACCATAATCGGAAATGAGTAACATCCTTCAGGAACTGGAATCGGAAATCGGCGGGCTCAAGACGGCGGTGGCCAAATCGAATGTCGGCGTGGTCCGCGAGGTTGGCGACGGCGTGGCCAAGGTCGAGGGGCTGACCGATGTGATGCTCAATGAGATGGTCGAGTTCCCCGGCGGCCTCTATGGTCTGGCCTTGAACCTCGAAGAAACCGAGGTCGGCTGCGTGTTGCTCGGTGAAGGGCTGCACATCAAGGAGGGCGACGAGGTCAAGACCACGGGGCGCCTGCTTTCAGTTCCCGTTGGCAAAGAGTTGCTGGGCCGAGTGGTGGACGTCATTGGACAGCCCCTCGATGGCAAGGGCGAGATCAAGTCCACGGCCAGCTATCCGGTGGAGAAGATCGCCCCCGGGATCATCAAGCGGAAGAGTGTGAGCCAACCGGTGCAGACTGGCATTTTGCCGATCGACGCCATGATTCCGATCGGGCGAGGCCAGCGGGAATTGATCATCGGAGACCGTTCCACCGGCAAGACCACCATCGCGGTGGACACCATCATCTCCCAGGCGCGCCAGAACAAGGCAGCCGAGGAAGGCAAGCTCAAGGATCATCGTCCTCTCTATTGCATTTATGTGGCGGTTGGCCAGAAGCAGTCCAACACCGCTCGGACCATCAAGGTGTTGGAAAGCACCGGTGCTCTCGAATACACCATCGTCGTCGCGGCGTCGGCTTCGGACAGCGCGACGAACCAGTATTTGGCCCCCTACGCTGGGTGCGCCATGGGCGAGTGGTTCATGGACAACGGGATGGATGCCCTCATTGTCTATGATGACCTCTCCAAGCAGGCGGTGGCTTATCGCCAGTTGGCGCTGGTCCTTCGGCGTCCCTCCGGTCGCGAGGCCTACCCCGGGGACGTGTTCTACCTTCACAGCCGCTTGCTGGAACGCAGTGCTCGTCTCAGTGAAGAGGCCGGCGGCGGTTCGCTGACGGCGCTGCCGATCATCGAGACCCAGGCGGGCGACGTCTCCGCCTACATTCCCACCAACGTGATCTCCATCACCGACGGTCAGATCTTTCTGGAGACCGACCTGTTTTATCAGGGCATCCGGCCGGCGATCTCGGTGGGTCTCTCCGTTTCCCGGGTGGGTTCGGCGGCTCAGACCAAAGCGGTCAAGAAAGTTTCCGGCACGACCAAGCTCGATTTGGCGCAGTTCCGCGAGTTGCAGGCCTTCGCCCAGTTCGGCTCGGATCTCGACAAGGCCACCAAAGCCAAGATCGAGCGGGGTCAGCGCATCGTGGAATTGTTCAAACAAAACCAGTATTCCCCGCTTTCCCTGGAACTGGAGGCGGCGACTCTCTGGGCCATGCAGAACGGCTATCTGGACGACGTCCCGGTCGACAATGTGAAGGACTTTCAAGCCAAGCTCGAGGAGTTTCTCACCACCCGCAAGGACGCCTTGATGGCCAAGATCCGCGACGAAAAGGCTCTGACCGATGAGATCGTCAGTGATCTCAAGAGCGCTCTCGAAGATTTCAAGAAGACCTATCAGTAAAGCGAAAACGAAAAGCGAAGCCCACCGATCACCCCTCTCCGCTCCCTCAGCCCAGCCTAGCTTAGCCTAACGACTCTCCATGGCCACTACCCGCGACATTCGCCGACGCATCAAGTCGGTCAAGAACACGTCTCAAATCACCAAGGCAATGCAATTGGTGGCGGCTTCGAAGATGAAGAAGGCGCAGGATCAAGCCTTGTCGGGACGGCATTACGCGGAGTTGATGAACAAGGTGCTCGTGAACCTTCACGATGCGTCGGTCGACGAGCGCCACCCTCTCCTGGACGAGCGTTCTGAAGGCAAGGATCTGGTGGTCTTGGTGTCGACCGACAAGGGACTGTGCGGAGGGCTCAACACCAACTTGCTGAAGCGAACCTTCAACCAATTTCCCGACGCGGCTTACGTGACGATCGGCTCGAAAGGACGCCAGGCGGTGTCTCGTCTGAGAAAGAATTTGCTGGCCGATTTCCACGTGACCGATCCGGTGGACTTTGCGCAGGTGAAGACGGTGTCCAAGTTTGTGCGCGATCAGTTCCTCGAGGGTGACTATCGCCGGGTGGTGGTGGCCTTCACCAACTTCGTCAACACACTCAGCCAGGTGCCTTTCGTCGAGACCCTCTTGCCCGTCTCCCCGGTGACCCTGGGCAAACCGAGAGAATACGAGGGGGTCGGGGCCGAGAGCGACGCCGATGCCGGCGAAGTGCCGGAGGCCGGTTACGAATTTGAGCCCAGCGCCCAGGCAGTCTTGCAGGCCATCGTCCCTCAGTACATTGACTATCAAATTTATCAAATGGTGCTGGAGTCGCGGGCCTCGGAACACAGTGCCCGGATGGTGGCAATGAAGAGCGCCACCGACAACGCCAATCAGCTCATCAAGGATCTCTCCTTGGAATACAACAAGCTGCGACAGGCCGCCATCACCTCTGAACTGCTCGAGATCACCACCGCCAGCCTGGCGCTCGAATAGAGCGATCAGACCGAACCTTTTCTCATCCCCGAACCGCTCAACTCCACGAGTTCTTTCCTAACAAAACATGGCTAACAACGAAGGTAAAATCGTTCAGGTTATCGGGCCAGTCATCGATGCCGACTTCTCCGGCGCCGAAAAGCTGCCCGCCGTCTACAACGCGCTCGAAATCACTTACAAAGTGAACGACGAGGAAACCAGGCTCGTGCTGGAGGTGCAGCAGCACCTCGGGGACAACTGGGTGCGCGCCGTGGCCATGTCCTCCACCGAGGGTCTGCGTCGGGGAATGAAGATTCTCGACACCGGCCAGCCGATCACCGTGCCGGTGGGCGAGGGTGTCTTGGGCCGGATTTTCAACGTGACGGGTGATGCGGTGGATGAGCGCGGAGAGGTGCCCCACGAGAAGCGCTATCCCATTCACCGGCCCGCGCCGGTTCTCACGGATCAGGACACTTCGGCCTCCATCCTCGAGACGGGCATCAAGGTCATCGACCTGATCTGTCCCTTCACCAAGGGTGGCAAGGTGGGCGCTTTCGGGGGAGCGGGCGTTGGCAAGACCGTGGTCATCATGGAGCTGATCAACAACATCGCGAAGAACCACGGGGGCTACTCCGTGTTCGCGGGAGTGGGTGAGCGGACGCGTGAGGGGAATGATCTCTACCAGGAGATGAGCGAGGCGGGTGTGATCAACCAGAAGGATTTGAGCAAGTCCAAGGTGGCCCTGGTTTACGGCCAGATGAACGAGCCTCCCGGCGCCCGTTTGCGGGTGGCGCTCTCGGCGCTTTCCATGGCGGAATATTTCCGTGATGAAAAGAACCAGGACGTGCTGCTCTTCGTGGACAACGTCTTCCGATTTTCCCAGGCAGGATCCGAAGTCTCGGCCTTGCTGGGCCGGATTCCCTCGGCGGTGGGTTACCAGCCCACGCTGGCTGCCGAGATGGGCGCCATGCAGGAGCGGATCACTTCGACGACCAAGGGATCCATCACTTCCTTCCAGGCGGTCTATGTTCCGGCGGATGACTTGACGGATCCGGCGCCGGCCAACACCTTTGCCCACCTTGACTCCACCGTGGTGCTGGAGCGTTCCCTGGCCGAGCTGGGGATTTACCCGGCGGTGGATCCTTTGTCTTCGACTTCGAATGCACTGGCTCCCGAAGTGGTCGGAGAGGAGCATTACGGGGTGGCGCGCGGTGTGCAGAATGTGCTCCAGCGTTACAAGGACTTGCAGGACATCATCGCCATCCTTGGAATGGACGAGTTGAGCGATGATGACAAGCTGACGGTATTCCGCGCACGGAAGATTCAGCGATTCCTGAGCCAGCCGTTCAGCGTGGCCGAAGTTTTCACCGGCGTGCCGGGTGTCTACGTCTCGCGCGAAGACACGGTCAAAGGCTTCAAGGAAATCCTCGATGGCGAGCACGACGACGTCCCCGAGAGCAATTTCTACATGAAGGCAGGGATCGACACGGTGGAGAAGGCGTCCTAACTGAGCATCGAAACGCATCCGACCCATGGCTATCCAACTCGATATCGTCACGCCCGAGAAAAAGATCTTCTCCGACGAGGTCGATAGCGTGGTCATTCCTGGCATCGAAGGAGAAATGGGCGTGCTGCCGCAGCACGCGCCGCTGGTGACCGCCCTCAACCCCGGGGAGTTGCGCTACATAAAGAGGGCCAAGGAAGAGGAGTTGGCCGTCGGTCAGGGTTTTGTCGAGGTGACGGCGAGTAAAGTCGCCGTGCTTACGGACATGGCGGTCAGCGATGACGAGATCGACGAAGCCGCGGTGGAAGCCGCTCTCGACCGGGCTCAGAAATCGTTGGACGAGAAGCTCACCGACGAAGAGGTGGCGGCCACCCAGGCGGCCATCATGAAGTCGCTGGCGCAGCTTCAGCTAAAGCGCAAGCGTCGACGGGTGTAAGCGACGCCGCGGCGGATGTCCGGGTCCTCCGTGTGTGGGGCGGCGACGGCAAGCGCTGCGCTTTCCTAAGAGGGAGGGCGGATGTCCCGAGGCTGTCTCAAAACCCGGGTTTTCGTGTGACGGCCGGACGAGTGCAATATGATTGCTCTACTCCGTGGAGTTTTTCGAAAAAGTCGTTGGCGCCGCCGCGAGCGTGGGTATTGGTTTCGGTGTGACTCACATTGACGCTGATTTCGATCAACTTCACGTCTTACCTCCCAGCATCGAGGACTGGGTCGGCCCGACTCACCCGGCGCGATTCATTCGTTGCTTTGTCGAATCCCTCGATTTGATGGATCTCGGCATTGAAGTGCGGGACTTCGGGACCGCTGGCCGTCCACCCTTCGCCCCGGCCCTGCTTCTGCGACTCTGGCTCTACGGCTATTTCAAGAAGATCCGCAGCTCGCGTAAGTTGGAGGAGGCATGCCGAAACGACTTGGGCTTTATCTGGCTATGCGGCAATCAGGTGCCCGACCACAACACGCTCTGGCGGTTTTAGAGTCAACATCAGAAAGCTATTCGCAACCTGTTCAAGCAAAGCGTGACGACAAGCTGCGAGATGGGGCTCGTAGGGCTGACCTTACAAGCAGTCGACGGAACAAAGATTCAGGCGGCCGCTCATGCCGGGAAGAAGTACGACAAGGAGGACCTGGCCAAGCGAATTGAGCGGCTTGACGAACAAATCAAGGTTTTGGAGGAGGAGATCGAGCGCTCCCAGGCCGGTGATGAGCAACCCTCCGCAGAGTTGCCAAAGGAACTTGAGAAGAAAGAGGTGCTTAAGAAAGCCATGCAAGAGGCGATCGAGACGCTCGACACCAACCCGACCGTAAAGCATATTCACCCGCTTGAACCTGAAGCACGACGTGTGAAAGCCAACACAGGGGGAAAGCCCTTTGGATATAACGCCCAGGCCGTCGTTGATTCGGAGAATCAAATTGTGGTGGCCGCCGATGCTGTCAATGAGGCCACCGATTTGCGGCAACTAACGCCGATGTTGGATCAGGCTGCTGAGAACCTGGCCACTTATCAGCAAGAGCAAGAGAATGATGGCAAGCCGGCCAGCCAACCGGTTTCTCTCGGTGACGCCGGCTACCCGAGCGCTGAACAAATCGGCCTGGCAGAAGAGCCGGCCATGAGGTGGTGATGCCTCTGCCTCCGCAATCAGTCAACAAGAAGGACGAAGAGTATCACGCATCGAACTTCGTCTATGACGCTGAGGCCGACGTGGTGACATGTCCCCAAGGCCAATCACTCCCCTTCAGGCGTGAACGAGTCAAAGAAGGTGTTCCGGTGAGTGTCTATCGCGGTGCTCCGTCGACCTGCAAGAATTGCCCCGCCTTTGGAACATGCACGAAGGATCGCCACGGGCGGACCATCGACATCAGCCCCTGGAATGCGTCGGTGGAGAGGCACAAAGAGAAGATGAACAAGGAAGAAAACAAGGAGCTTCTCAAGCAACGGGCAGGAATCGTGGAGCCGGTATTCGGCCAGATCAAAAAGAACGGAGAGTTCTGGCGCTGGACATTCAAGGGATTGGAGAAAGTGAGGACGCAGTGGATGATGCTCTGTACGAGTTGAAACTTGAAAGTGATGTATCGGCACTGGATGGCCGCCCAGAACGCGCCAATCGACGGAACAAGCAAGCAAGCCAAAGCGGCCTGAAGTCGCGCTGGAGCCGAGGTAGCCGAGGTAGATGCGCTATTCGCGCCCTACCGCGTCGCGATAGACGAAGCTCGGTCGAGAGGGCACCGCGGAATTCCGCCGGAATGTGAGATCAACCATCATCGAAACTAAAATTTTCATATTTTGTGAGGCGGTCCTGGGCCATTTTGAGACAGCCTCTCCCGAGGCCGCCGTGACTTTTCCTCCGCCTGGCCAAGGAGAAATCACGGAAGCACAGGAGCGCTTCCCTCCCTCGTGTGGGTTCGCCATGCGGTCTCCTCTGGCTGCCAATCCTTCGGCCTAGCGTCTCGGCGTGCCGCCCGCCGTGGCGCTGGCTTTCCACTGGCCGGGACTCTGTGTCCGGAGACGCCGATCTCGGGGAACGAGGGCCCGGCCCTGGCCGTCGGTTCCTCGTGGCCAGGGATTGCCGTAGTCGGCCGATACGAGAACGTTTCCGGCGGGATCGAAAAGGCGCAGCCGTTCGCCGCTGTTGGAAAGATGTTTCCGATAGTGTCCGAAGACCTTTGTGCGGGGATAGCGTTTGGCGAAGGCCTCGGGATAATCATCGGGAATGAGCACCAGGATGCCCTCGCCAACGATGGCCGCGTCCTGGGCAAAGCGATAGTCGATTCCCTCGAATCGGCAGTTGCCGAGAGGGATGGAAATCGAGCTCAAATTGCTCAGTTCACCTCAGCGTTTCATAAAATGGCCAGTCAGGCCATCATGTAGTAGGCGATTTCTTCTTCGACGGCCTGATTGTCTCCGAGTGTCAATGTGAGTCGACCTTGAGGGCGAGTCAGACGTCCGGCACGCTGGATGATTTTGCGGCGAATCGTGCCGAGTCCTTCAAAGATCCACTCCGCAGCCCTTTGGGGGGACGATTTGCGTGACCGCTCCGCAGATCGCATCTGCATTTCGCGTGTGAGATTGTGGGTGAGGATACTGGCCAAAAGGAAAGCTTCGTTGGCGGCACGTCGCTTGGCCGGAATATAGTCCATCTGGGCCTGGCTCTTGGCTTCGCCAAAAATCTTCTCCTGAGAGCCACGCCCTTCATGAAATTTCACCACATGAGCGGCCGTGTTTGTCTTGTTGGTGATGATCGCCTCGTATTCATAGTTCTCCTCGACTGGTTCGAAAAGCTCCAGTTGGAGCGGTCCTTTGCGCTGAGTGCGCCTCATGGTTCGAATGCACAAAATGCGCGCTTTGCGCGCCCAACTTTTTGGCTTCCAGCGGATTTCGAAGTGATGAGTTTTTCCCTCTCCGCCTCGGGTTCGGGACCAGCGACGGCGCTTCTCGATGATGCCCTTGAGTTCCACAAGCCGCTCGAAAGGCACCGAGAACGTATATTCCAGGCCCAGGGTCTTTGCCTCTGAAACCATCTGATCGCTGAAAAACGCGCTGTCGGCGCGCAACTCAATCTGCACATCAGGCAGCACCTTGCGAATCTTCTCCACGCAGGAACGGAGGAACTCCACTGCGCCATTGGAGTCATGGACGTTGCCACTTCGATGAAGGAAGTCGAAGATTTGTCCGGTTTGAGCGATCGTCGCGAGCAGCGGATAATAACTGCGCTCGCCTTTTTTCTTCTTGTTAAATCCCACAGCCGTCCCTTCCGCATGGCGACTCGTGCTCTGCACGCTTCCGTCCAAATCAAGCGTGATGCGTTTGATTCCCTCCTCCTGAAGTCGCGACAGGCAAACGAAATGATTCATCTCCCTCATCCTCTCAAGGCTTTGACAATCGACCTCTCCCAACATCCGGCTCATCGTTGGGACACTGGGCAATTGGTGCATCCCCAAAACCTGTCGTACAAGGGGATCATCTCGGTAGTAGTCCATATCTCGAAGCATCCGGTAGCCCAGTGCAAGATGCACGATAAGACACATGAAAACCTTGTGGAACTTGTAGAAGCGGGACATGCGCCGATCCAGTGGACCAAAGCACTGCTGAAGCTTCCCCTCCAGATCCAATTCCTGAAAGAGTTTCTGAAAGATAACGAGACCGCCAAAAGAGGTCAGTTCTTGATCTTCAAATTTGATCGCCGGAATCGTTCTGGACTTTGCATTAATCGTACGTCGTGCTACTCTCACTGTAGGTGGCTTTTGGGTTGAAGTGTTTGGTGTTTTGGTAGATTCCAAATCAACCTTATCCCAAAGGCCCCTGCCACTATTTTCTTGGGATTCTTGCCCCGATTTATGAAACTATGGGGTATTGATGTCGTCCGATTCTCTTGAATCGCTCCCCACGAGAGAACTGATCCGGCTCGTCCGCGATCTACAGGAGCGGTTTGCTCAGTTGGAGGCGGAGAATCTGAAGCTTCGCGAGGAAAATCGAAGACTGCGCAAAGAATTGGGCCTCTTCAGCAGAATCTGTGGGTGCCCAGGCGGCGCGATTCACCTAGAATCCTGACCAGCAACAAGTTATATCCAATCTTAATGGGCATCAAAGTTGTGGCAACAAGCCAGCTGCCCATCCAAACCTCGGATTTGCGAGGACAACGCTTGCGCCGGGGCTGCCCCTGGTAGGGCTCAGCCCATGAAACAAGTAGTTTCAGCAGTTCTGGGGTCCAGGGGCAGCGGGACCCGGCGTCCAGCGTTCCCGGAGCAAATCCGGAATTTCACCCACAGATTCTGCTGAAGACCCAGAATTGGATGAGTTGAAGCGCAAGCAGAACAGATCGGCGGCTCCGTTCTCGAAGGGAAAACCCGAGGCCAACCCGAAAAGACCGGGACGCAAGCCGGGCCAAGGGTCCTTCCGGCGGCGGGAGGAACCGGAGATTGGGCCGGATGACAATGTTCGAGGCATGGAAGCCCGATTGCCCAAGAGGTGGTCGTCAAATTGTCCTCGATGCGGAGGCAGGCTTGGAACTCGTCTGGAGACGGCAAGCACGGTCGATGTGCCGGAAAAGATTGCCCGAGACATATCGATCTGGAAAGTGGAAGTCGAAGCATGCAGTTGTGGCTACTGCGCGAGAGGAACTCACCGGGACTTGCCGCTCGACCCACACGGGGCCACCGCTCACCGTGTGGGTCCCAGGGTTCGGTCGTTTGGACTGGCTCTGCACTATCACTTCGGGGTGACTCTACGCAAAGTTCCTCCGATTGTTCGCGAGATTTGCGGCATTGATCTCAGCCAGAGCGCCCTGACACAAGACGCCCTGAAATTGGGAAACGGCGATGGAGCGATCAGCCAAGAAGCGGAGCGAATCAAAGCAGCCATCCAGCAATCCGATGACGTTAACACGGATGATACGGGATGGCGAACGGGGGGCAAGACGAGTTGCTTGATGGGATTCGTGAGCCGCCAGGAGAATGCGGTGTATTTTCAGATTCGATCACGCCACCGAGCCGAAGAAGTGGCCGAAGTCATCACGGCGGCCTGTGAGTGTGTGCTTGGAACCGATCGGTTTCGGAGCTACGACGCGGAGCGATTTTCGCAGATGGACATGCAAACTCGTGAGTGGGAAGTTCTCAGACCGGTTTCTCTTTGCCTGGCGTGTCTGTCTGACTGCGTAATGGAGCGATCTTCGCCTTGGATAGTTCAATGCTCAGATCGATCAGTTCGGTGGTCAGTTTCTTGAATTTCTTGAATTTCTTGTACTCCTCTGTTTCTTTTCGTAGTCCCTTCACGTGGTCTGGCCAGACGTGTTCAGTCCGGCTCCTCATCTCATGCGTGTAGCTCAGTTGGTAATACACGCCGCGCTGGCGTTGTCGATCTCGGTATTGCTTGCTGATGCTCCCAGGCCGCATTGGCCCGATTGCAGCTAACTTTGCCGCAAATTTCTGGACTCTTTTTTCAATGATCTGATCTTTTTCATGGTCATTACCTTATATATGCGAATGTCTAGGAAAATCAAATCATTTGTTATGGATCTCTGGATTTCTTGGTGGAATATCGTCTGTCTTCTGCGACCCGCTTTCTCGAGAGCCCGCACCTTTCTCTGGTTTCTGCTCGTCTTGGCCGCTTTCTCCGTGCGCAATGACCTCCTCGGGGTTTCCAGTTTCGTCCGCGCTCTCGGTTTGTCAGAACACTTCTATGAGCACTTACTCCATTTCTTCCACAGCAATGCCGTGAAGACGGACCGGCTTGCAGAACTTTGGTTCGCCATCGTGATCAAGCACTTCCCTGTCTACAAGATCGGTTGTCGCCCCGTCCTGGTTCTCGACGGCATCAAGAAGTCCAAGGAGGGCCGCAAGATGCCTGCGGTGAAGTATCTGCATCAACAGTCCGAGTCCAATTCCAAGCCTCACTTCATCATGAGCCATTCCTTTCAGGCCTTCGGCGTGCTCTGTCAGGTTGGCGGATACTTCTTCTGCGTTCCGGTCTGTGCACGCATTCACGAAGGTATCGTCACTTCAAACCGCGACAGGAGAACCTTGATCGACAAGGCCAACGAGATGCTCGCATCCGTCTGTAGAGGTCAGGAGTTCGTCTTGCTGGCCGACGCCTACTACGCCAACGGAAAGGTGATCCGGAGCACCAAGGGGCGTTCCGGTGTGCTGGTCACGAGGGTTCGACGCACGACAACCGGCTTTCGGCCTGCGGCAGTGCCACGCAAACGCAAACGCGGACGACCGAAAAAGTATGGCGCTGCGGTGAAGCTCCAGAATGTCTTTGGAACGGGCGGCTTCAGTTCCGTTCCCAGTCCCGTATATGGGGAGAGAAACATCTCTGTCCGGTTCAAGTCGGTGGATCTGTTGTGGAAGCCCGCCGGGGCGATGGTCCGCTTCATTCTCGTCGATCATCCCACGAGAGGGCGGATCATCCTCTTGTCTACCGACCTCACCATGGAAGCTCAGGAGATCATCTTGCTCTACAGTTTGCGTTTCAAGATCGAAGTCGCTTTCAAGCAAGCGGTGCATTCGGTCGGCTCATTCGGATACCATTTCTGGATGGCCGCTATGCGACCGCTCAAGCGTCGCAATGGTAACCAATACCTCCACCGGACTACCGAGAAATATCGCAGACAGGTGCAGAGAAAGATGCACGCATATCATGTGTTTGTGCAGACCGGCATGATCGCTCAGGGCATGTTACAGTACCTTGCCATGACATGTGACGGTCTGGTCTGGAAACACTTTGGAACCTGGATCCGAACCATCCGCCCAGACGTGCTGCCTTCGGAAATGATTGTCTCAGCCGCCTTGAAAAACACGCTGCCTGGATTTTTGCACCACGGCGGAAAAGGTTCAGCGTTCCGAAAATTCATCCTTGATAAAATAGATTTCACTCGCTCCGAAGGTTCACGCTTCGCCGCATGATGATCCAGTTACAGAACTTCTCACTCGCGAGATGCAAAAGTGCATGAGCCATATTGTGAAGAATCTCTCTGAAGTTCTGGAGAAGAAGCGAGGGCGGGCACGAAGTTTCTGCGAGGGACTGAAGAATTTGCTTCGACAGTGTCTGAGGCTTTGGCAGCAGTACCACAACGGCGAGTTGACTTTAAACCAATACGAGGAAGAGAGCTTGAAAAAGATCTATGAACTCGATCATTACCTGCGGGACCGGACGCTCAAAGATCCCGACAACCAACGCATGCTCAATGAGCTTGGCCAGCACTTTGACCAAGGGAATTTAACGATGTTCCTGGAGGATCTGGAGGTAGAGCCGACCAACAACATCGCCGAGCGGATGCTCAGGCCGGCGATCGTCGCCCGCAAGGTGTCGCAATGTTCCAAGACGGAGCGGGGAGCCGATGCCTACGCGGCATTCGAGAGTGTGCTCTCGACTCTCTCGCTGCGAGGAGCGAGTTCCGTATTCAAGTCGCTTGCCAAAATCATCGCAGGCGAGCGTACCCTTGCATGAGATGCCTGTGGCGTTTGCTGGTTAGGAGCGCTAATCAGTTACGATTTCAAGGCGACCACGCATCCACATCCACTTCACACCTACGAGCGCATCGTGGCTCAACATGGTAGAGCGGTTCTTCCGTGACCTGACTGAAAAGTGTGTGCGGAGAGGCGTGTTCACCAGTGTCGCTGACCTCGAACAGGCGTTGGTAGGCTATATCGAAGCTCACAACGAAAACCCATCTCCCTTCATCTGGACCGCGGCTGCCTCTGATATTCTCGAAAAGGTCAAGCGCGGTAGAGCCAAACTGAATAAACTACAGTCTGCTTGACGGACTGCACTAGGGTGCGGCCAGATCCCCCGGGGCAGGCCCTTGCCTCGATCGAGCACGACGTCACCCTTTTCTCGCCCCATGAGCCAGCAGCTACCCATCTCCACCTCGCCCTCGCAGCCTCCGGCTGACCCTTCCGCGAAAGCTCCCGCTCATGAACATGAACCGGAGAGCTTGTTCGGCGCCTACGCTCCGCCAGACGGTGTCCACGATGAATACCTTCGGCAGCAAGCGGACGGCTCCACGTTGTGGACTCCCCTCGTCGCACGCCTCAATTCACTGGGTCCCAAGGGAGTGTCCAACGCCTGGAAGCGCGGGAAAAGCCTCCTCCACGAAAACGGCATCGCCTACCAATCCGACCTTCGAGAGCGCCAAGAGCAAACGGCGCTGGGCACTCGATCCCATTCCCCTCATCCTCCCAGAATCCGAATGGGAGCTCCTCTCTCGCGCCGTCATCCAGCGAGCCACCCTGTGGAACCGGATTCTCCAGAACTGCTACGGCCCACAAACGCTCTTGCTATCCGGTCTCCTGCCTCCCTCGCTGCTCTTCGCCCAACCCAACTTCAATCGCGCACTCTGCAATCTCCCCACCTCCGGGCGGCCCCTGCTCACCCTCTACGCCGTCGATGTCGCCCGCACCCCGGATGGCGGTTGGACCGTGTTGGCGGACCGGACCGAGGCCCCGGACGGAACCGGCTTCGCTCTCGAAGATCGCATCGTCCTCACCAGCGTGTTTCCCGGCACCTCGAAGCGTGTCAATCTCATCCGTCTCGCCCCCTTTTTCCAGGCGCTGCGCGGGGCGCTCTACACCCATGCTCCCAGCGGCGTCGACTCGCCTCGCGTCGTGCTCCTCTCGCCGGGTCCGGGGAATCGCACCTACTTCGAAGACGCCTATCTCTCACGTTACTTCGGCATCACTCTCGCGCTCGGCGAGGAACTCACCGTCCGGGATGATCGCCTCTACCTGAAAACGGTCAGTGGACTCCAGCGCGTCCACGTCCTCCTCCGCCGCGTGCCCGAGAATGAGGCCGATCCTCTCGAGACCCCGACCAAGAGCCATCTCGGTGTGCCCGGACTGATGCACGTGGCCCGATCAGGCGGCGTGGCCCTCATCAATCCCCCCGGCACCGGCATCGCCGAAGCACCCGCTTTTCTCCCGTTTCTCCCGTTTCTCCCGTTTCTCCCGTTTCTCCCGTTTCTCCCGTTTCTCCCGTTTCTCCCGCCACTTCCTGGGCGAGGACCTGCTCATTCCCTCGGTCGATACCCACTGGGGCGGACACACACCCGACCTCGCTCAAGCGGCCCATTCCAGCGGCTACGTCGTCAAGAGCGCCTTCCACCGCAGCCTTTTCCGCCCCTCCATCACCCGTTTTCTCGACGACGAGCAACGGGCAAGCTTGCACGAGCAGATCGAAGCCGATCCCCATCGCCACGTCGCGCAGTGAGAGATTCCCTTTTCCACGGCTCCCGCCTGGAATGGTAAGGAACTGGAAGCGCGCTCCGTGGCCATCCGTCTCCTTCTGGTCGCGGAAGGCGATACCTACCGCGTCATGCCCGGCGGACTCGTCCGCTGTGCCTCCAGCCAGGGCGCCCTTCCGGGCCTCTCCCTCCTCGAGCACACCAGCAGCAAGGACCTCTGGATTCTCTCCGAGAGCCCTCGCTCCGCCGTCACGCCCACCAACCTCCCTTCCCACCAACCGCTCCGCCGCAGCACGGGCACCCTCTCCAGCCGCGCCGCCGACAACATGCTCTGGATCGGCCGCTATTTCGAGCGGGCCGAATGCGCCACACGCATCCTCCTGCAGATCATCCACTCCGCCAACATGGAGACAGCGCACGCATTCCCTGTCTCACACCGCTCCTCAACACCCTCGTCCACCTCGAATTCTCAACCTCTGAAGGACCTCGCGGAAGTCACCGGCGACCGCAGCCGGCTTCTCGAGACCCTCCTGCCCGTCTTCTTCGAACGGCCCTCCAAATTCGCCGCCGCCAACAATTCCATCCCCAACAACCTCAATCCGCTACGCTCCCTCGCCGCCCTTTCCCGAAACCGCCTCTCCAACGACTCCTGGCGCGTCATCCAAGGCCTCGCCAGTCTCGTGCGTCAAGCCCTTCCCCGGACTCTGTCAGGATTCATCGCTCCCCTTCAACAGGCCATCCTTCATCAGTGTGCTTTCAACGGCACTTGCCGGGAAAACCTCACCCGCAGCGAAAGCTGGCGGTTTCTCAACATCGGACGCAAGATGGAAAGGTCCACCTGGCTCCTTACTCTCGTCGACGAAATCCTGTCGCTTTATCCTGTCCTGCCCTCTTCGGTCCTCGACGCCGCCCTCGCCGTGACCGATTGCACCCTCACCTATCGCTATCGCTATCAAGGCGCCCCCACCCTGATTCCGACCCTCGATCTTCTCCTCTACGACCCCGCCATCCCTCGAGGTCTCATCTATCAGTTGGCCGATTTGGACTGGGACTTTGCCGCGCTCCCGCCGCCGGGCCCCGAGCAAATCTTGCGCCCCGCCCACCGCACCGTTCAGCGAGCCCTCCACCATCTTCAGACGGAGCTCCTCACCACCGAGAATCCGGAGAACGAAGCGGAGATCATCAAGGACCTGCACCAGTTCATTTCGCGACTCCGCAAAGAACTCCCGCACGTCGCCGAACAGCTGGGCTGGGAATTCTTTACCCACGCCACGTTCACCGCCTCCTGAAACTCGCGCCGCGTCCCTGTCCATCGTGCAATACTCCATCCATCATCGCACCGTCTATCACTACGAACACAACGTTTCGTATTCGCATCATCTGGCCCGACTCACGCCCGTCGAGACGCGCGATCAATCCGAGGTCACCTCACGTCTGGTGGTCGACCCCGCGTCTGACATCCTCACCTCTCATCGTGACTACTACGGAAACGTCACCACCTACTTCTCGCTCACCAGCCTCCACCGATCTCTCGCCATCGAGAGCTTGTCTGACGTCGCCATCGAAAAAAAAGCCGCTTCCAATCACACTCAGGTACCGCCCGCCTTCGAACGGTCTCCCGCCTGGGAAAGCGTTCGTGAGCGGCTGCGGACCTCCCTCCAGCCCGGCGATCTGAAAGCATTTGAATTCACCTTCCCCTCACCCCTTTGCCCGGTCAACGCCGAGCTGGCGGATTACGCGGGCCAATCCTTTCTCCCCGGCCGTCCCGTCCTGGAGGCCGCTATGGATTTCACCGCGCGACTGCACACCGATTTCACCTTCGATTCCAAAGCCACCCCGGTCATAGAAACTTTCCAGCGACGCGCAGGCGTTTGTCAGGACTTTGCCCATCTCCAGATCGCCTGCCTCCGCTCGCTGGGACTTCCCGCTTCCTACGTCTCGGGCTACCTCCGCACGATTCCCCCGCCCGGCAAGAAGCGTCTCATCGGCGCCGACGCCTCCCACGCCTGATTGGGCTCTACGTCCCCGGTCATGGCTGGACGGAATTCGACGCCACCAACAACGTGGTCCCCGGCTTCCACCACATCCGGGTCGCTCAAGGACGGGACTACCATGACATTTGCCTCATCCGGGGGACCTGTCTACGGCGGCGGCACCCAGACATTGGAGATCGGCGTCACAGTGACGCCGCACGACGAGAATCCGTGACCGCCCCGTTCGGGACGACAATCGACTCACTTCTCCAAATCGTAGAATCGCCAGCTCGTCTGATAGTCGGCAGCGAGCTCGGCACCGGTGAGGCTGGCCCGGATCAATTCAATCGGGATCGAGTTTTCCAGTAAAATCGCGTCATGGAAAGCCTTCTCCGGCATTTTTCCGGAGTCCACCAACTCGCGGCGAAGGGCGCGAAACTGCAGCCCGCCCAGCATGTAGGCCGCCTGATAGAGCGGCTCATAGCCTCCCTGGATGGAACGCCGCACCTCCGCAGTGGCATTCCGGCGCTCATGACCCACGTTCTCCACGAGGTAGTCCACGCACTCATCGGCCGACATTTTGCCCAGGTGAAAATTCAGCGAGAAAATGATCCGCGCGCAGCGGTGCGTCCGCCAGAATAACATGCCCACCCGGTCTTCCGGTCCGCTGGCGAAGCCCTTATCCCACAAGAGCATTTCCCAGTAGAGCGCCCAGCCCTCCACCAGGAACGGAGTGCGAAAGAGCTTTCGATAGGCCCGATAACGCTCTTGCATGTAAATCTGCAGGTGATGGCCCGGAATCAGTTCGTGATGGACCGTGGCCTTGCAGAAATGGCGGTTGTTTCCCCGCAAACTCATCAACTTGTCCTCGTGCGCCATCTCGTGCGTGGGGAAGGACACACTGATCACTTCTCCGCCGGTGAAGTAGGGGTTCACCCTTTGCCGCTCCGACGTCATCATCTCCATGCGCCAGGTCTCCTTGCACACCGGCGGGATGGTCACCAGATCTCGCGCCTCAAGAAAGGCCACCGCCTCGTCAGCCAACTCCTTGATGAGCGCCGGTTGGCCCCCCGGAGCCACGTGAAGCCCTTTCACGTGCTCCAGCGCCTTCTTCCAATCACCGTCAAACCCGAGATCGTCCGCCGCTCGCTTCCACTCCTTGGCACACCAGGCGTACTCCTCCTCCGCAATGGCGATCAATTCCTCCGGCGAATAAGCGATGAACTCGCGTTCCAATGCCTGCAACAAGGCCTTTCGGCCAATGGGATCCCCCACCAAATCATCGCGGTCACCCGATTTGGCCTCCAGGACATTCCGATAGCCATCCAGTGCTTCTCCGGCGGCCCGGTAAGGCGCCTCGGTCCACCAAGCAAAGGTCGGCGCGTAGCCGTCGTAAAACTGGTAATAACGTGTGAGATTCCGGCGCAGATCCTCCACGTATCCGGCCAACCGTTTGGCCAACACGGGACTGAGCCGCTTGTCCGCCTTTTCCAAACGGCTCCTGGCCTCACCAATGCTCTCTTTCAACGCCACCAGAACGCCCGCCACCTGTTCCGGATCCACCGGCACGGTACGCCGCCGCTTCTCCACCAGTTCCGTGATGATACCGGTAAAGGGCAGCCAGCTTTCCACCTCACTCATCCGCGCCTTTTCAAAATCCAGGCGCCACAATTCGCGGCTCAATTGATTGCGAATGAGCAGGTAATCGATCTGGCCCTCCCGGGAGAGCGTATCAAAGGGAACCGCCTGAAGGCGCCGTTGATAATTCTGATAGAATTGCTCCAACCGTTCGCGGTCCAGCCGGCTGTGATCAAAACGATAGTAACGCCGCAGGTTCCCTCGGTCCTCACGATAAACGTGAATCAGTTCCGGGAGTGGATTGTCAGGAGCCCGGTCGATATCCGCCACCGAAAACAGGAGACAACCCGCCAACAAGGCCGCTCCAGCGGGGACCATGGAATGTGGGGGACGCATCACTTCAGCCTTCCCGAACCTCCGCTGACCTGGCAAGCCGATTCTGGTGCGGCCCGCCGATTTTTTGCCTCATTCCTGCTTCAAGGCCGCGAGCGCAGCCTCCAATTCCTCCGCCTCTCCCAGGGGCAGGCAAAAGGTTCCCTTGCGGATTCTACCCATGAGGCCGGTGTTGACCTTCCCGGGCCCGGCTTCCAGGAAATGGCTCCCCTCTTTTTCTAACAAGTAATCCATCGAATTAGACCACCGGACAGAACCCGTCACTTGAGCCTCCAGGGTGCGGCGAATCTCTCCGGGTTCGGTGGCCGGCCGGGCCGTTAGGTTACTGATCACCGGGAAGGCCGGACGGCCGAATTCCACCTCTTTAAGTTCCGCCGCCAACTTGTCCTGCGCCGACTGCATGAGGGAAGAATGGTAGGCTCCCGCCACCTTGATCTCTTTGGCCATACGAACGCCGGCCTCCTTGGCCCCGGAGACCGCCTTGGCAATGCCCTCACGAGAACCCGAAACCACGATTTGCCCCGGACAATTGAGATTGGCAAAATCCAATCCGCAGGCTTCCGCCCAATGCCTCACATTGTCTTCGTCTCCGCCAATCATCGCCGCCATGGAACCTTCCGTGGCTTCACAGGCTTCTTCCATGAACTGCCCGCGCTTGGCCACCAGCCGAAGACCTTGCAAGAATCCAAAACTCCCCGCCGCGGCATGGGCCGTGAATTCTCCCAGCGAAAGGCCGGCGGCCGCCTCGATGCGAAGCTCATCGCCTAACTTTTCTCGCAATGCTTCAACGCACATCAATCCGTGCACGTAAAGAGCGGGCTGGCACCGACTGGTGCGTGTCAGGACCTCCTCCGGCCCTTTGAACATCACTTCTCGCAGATCGAAATCCAGTTCCGCCGAGGCTCGCTCCAAGAGCTCCCCCGCCGCCGAACTGGACTCGGCGAGACTCCGCCCCATGCCCACCGCTTGGGATCCCTGGCCAGTGAATAGGAGTATAATCGAGGGTAGACTGCTCATGCCCCCCCGGTAGACACAGGTCCCGGAGGAATCAAGAGATTGTGGTCCCAGAGACCGATCGTCCCCTTTTCGGTTCCCGCCGCAAACCACCCGGAAAGACACCCCATCGGGCCCACGCGTTCGCCATGCAGACGGCTGGGGCGCCATCCTTCCAGGGCCTCACCGAAATTTCAATCCACGCCGGGAGGGTCGCGCTGCGTCGCGACTGGGGTCCTGCCAATTCAGCCAAATCGGTCGCACCGCCCGGGGATGGCATCCCCGGCTACAGCAGCGCCGCGACGTGCTGTGGCTGGGGACGGCGTCCCCGGGCGACATAGAGCCTCCGGCGGGCCGAATACAGACTCCGGGCCGCACCGCAGGTCCAGGGATGGCATCCCCGGCTACAGCAACTCCACGGCGACCCATGCCGTAGCGGGGAATTCCTTACCGCGGTCCCTATCGCCACCAGGATGGTCAAACCCGACCGCTCTTCCGGCCAATTCGGCCATCGCCATCGCTCCGCAGACGGCGTTATGCCAGCCAATCCGTCACCACTTTTCCTCCCACATCCGTCAGGCGGAAGTCTCGCCCCTGAAACCGATAGGTCAATTCTGTGTGCTCGATGCCGAAACGCTCCAGCATGGTCGCGTGAAGATCGTTGATAGAGACAGGTTTGTCAGAGATCCCCCACCCAATGTCGTCAGTCTTCCCGTACACTTGCCCGCCCTGGATGCCGCCTCCCGCCATGAGCATGGTGAAACTGAATGGATGATGATCGCGGCTGGTGACCTGAGGTCGGCTGCCGCGATTCTCTCCCAGCGGCGTGCGCCCAAACTCCGTTCCCCACACCACCATGGTCTCATCTAGCAATCCACGAGCCTTGAGATCGTTGATGAGCGCGGCGATGGGCTGATCAACCACGGTGGCATTGTAAGTCAGTTCCTGGTCGAGATCGCTATGGTGATCCCAGGAGGCATAGATCAAGTTGACGAAACGCACGCCGCGTTCCACGATATGCCGCGCCAGGAGACAGTTTCTGGAGAAGCTCTGAGCGGTGTTGCCCGACTTGCCCCGCCCGCCATTGGGCGGGTCCGGGCGATCCACACCATATGCCTCCCGCGTACTGGCCGATTCGCCCGAGAGATCGATCAGCTCGGGCGCGGCTATTTGCATCCGATAGGCCAGCTCGTAACTGGCGATTCGGCTGGCGATCTCCGGATCGCGCATGACCTCATAGCGCTCTCGGTTCACGTCTCGCAAAGCATCCAAACCCGCTCGCTGGAGATGAGTCGGCAGCCCGTCCGGATTGCTCAAATTCAAGACCGGCTCACCTTTCTCACGGAATAACACGCCGGCATGAGAACTGGGCAGGAACCCCGATTGCCAGAGCGTCGCCCCGCCACTCGAACCGCGTCCACTGGTCAACACGACGTAGCCGGGCAGATTCTGGGACTCACTGCCGAGTCCGTAGGTCAGCCACGCGCCCATCGTGGGCAATCCAAAGGTGCCTCGGCCACACTGCATCATCAACTGCCCCGGATGGTGATTGAACTGCTCCGTGTGCAGGGAGCGCACCATGAGCAGATCGTCGGCGCAGGTCGCCAAGTGAGGAGTCAGATCCGAAAACTCCATTCCGCAGGCACCGTGCTTCCGAAAGCGCCGCCCGGAACCCATCAAGGTGGCAGAGTCCTTCTGGATGAAGGCGAAGCGCACATTTTCCGTCATCGACTCCGGCAGGGGCTGCCCGTGCAATTCGTTGAGCTTCGGTTTGGGGTCGAAAAGATCGATGTGTGAGGGCGCCCCCGCCATGAAGATGCAGCTTCTTGGTCTTGGCCGGAAAATGCCCACCTCAAGGCAGCAGCGGACTCATGGCCAGCGGCGGCGAAGCGGCCAGCAAACCATCCTCCTGCAAGAGATGGGCCAGCGCCACGCCCCCCAAGCCGCTGGCCGCCGTGTTGAAGAACGACCGCCGCGTGTGCATGATTTCTCGCTGCCAATCGAGTCCAGAATAACGGCTCATCTCACCAACCCCATGCTTTTGAAACTTCAACCTAAACTTAAACTAAAACCCCAACTTACACTTAAACGCCAGCCTACACCCAAACTCCTACCCAAACCTCACCTCATTCTCTCGTCAGAAACTCGTCCAGGTTCAAGGCAATACGGGCCACCGTGGTCCAGGCGGCGGACTCCGCCGCCGCGCCGCCGGGAGCCCTGTGTCTGTCGGTCAAACGACGGGCCGCTCCCTCATCCGCGAGAAAATGATCCCGGGCTCGGGCAAGCAAGGACCGAAACCGTTCCCGCTCAAAAGACGTCGCCGGCTTGGCCAGACAGCGCCGCAACATCTCCGTGAGACGTTCCTCGTCACTCGCCCGCCCCGTGCCAGCGAGCAAGTTTCTCGCCAGAGCTTGGGCCGCTTCCACAAAGGTCTCGTTATTCAAGGTCGTCAGCGCCTGAATCGGCGTGTTCGAGGCCGTCCGAGTGAGCGCCGTGGTGTTGAAGTCCGGACAGTCAAAGGCCACCAAGTTGGGATGCGGTGCCGTACGTTTGAAAATACGTGTACATCCCTCGCCGGTAACGCGCCGAACCTTCGCTGTTTTCCCACTTGAAAGAATTCGCGTAACTCAAGGCCGCAATCTCCGGAGGCATCGGCGGGAAAACGCTCGGACCACCGATCCTGCCCGAAAGAAGCCCTGCGACCGCCAGACTCAGATCCCTCACAATCTCCGCCTCGACCCGAAAACGATTCTGCCGCGCCAGCCAGTGATTCTCCGGATCCCGTTCCCGCAGGTCCTCCCGATGCGCAGACGACTGCCGATAGGTCACCGAGAGGACGATTGTCTTGATCAGGCGCTTCCGGCTCCATCCCAAGCGACGGTACTCCGATGCCAGCCAATCCAGCAGCGCCGGATGGGTCGGCGCCTCCCCGCGAACCCCGAAATCATTCATGGTGCGCACCAATCCTTGGCCAAAAAGCTTCTCCCACACCTGATTCGCCAAAACGCGAGGGGTCAGCGGATTCTCTTCCGACATCAGCCAGCGCGCCAAGTCCCGCCGGTCCGGATCCCTCTCGAGGCCACCGCTCAAGACGGGCAAGGCCTGCAAGCCACCGGCCTCCACGGCATCGCTCGGCTGGAGAAAATCTCCCCGGCGCAACACCCGTGTCTCGCGAGCTTTCCGGCCCATCACCCGCACGGGATCCGTCGGCGGTTCGGGTCGATTATTCTTCAAAGCCGCCAGCGCTTGAGAAAGCTCCTGGGTCTCTTGGCGGTCGGCTTCATGGCCCGCCTTTGCGGACTCCAGCGCCGCTTCCAGTTCTCTCACTTTCCTCTCGTGCGTCTCCATGTCCCGCCGGTGACTCGCCATGGCCTCCCTCGACTTCGGATAGGGCATCGTGATCTCCTCTCCATCGTCGAAAAAGGCGTACAGGCCGTAATACTCCCGCTGGCTCACGGCGTCGTATTTGTGATTGTGACAGCGCGCGCAAGTCAGTGTCAGTCCCAGCCAGATCGCTCCGGTCGTCTCGGTGCGATCGAAGACCGCCTCCACGCGAAATTGCTCCTGGTCCGTGCCGCCTTCGGTGTTGGTGAGGGTCTGACGGTGAAACGCCGTCGCCAGCATCTGCTCCGGCGTCGGGTCCGGCAAGAGATCGCCCGCCAGTTGCTCGACGGCGAATTGATCCATCGGCATGTCGCCGTTGACCGCGTCGATCACCCAGTCCCGGAAATGCCATGCATGGGGCCGCGACCGGTCTTTTTCATAGCCATCCGAATCCGCATAACGCACCTTGTCCAGCCAATGCCGGCCCCAGCGTTCGCCGAAATGCGGGGATCCCTGCAGTCGTCTCACCAGGACCTCGTAGGCATCGGGCGAGGAATCCTCCACGAAGGCATCGACCTCCTCGGGAGTCGGCAGGAGACCGATGAGGTCGTAGTGAAGCCGCTTGATCAGGGTGTAACGATCCGCCTCCGGCGAAGGGTCCGCGCCCTCTCGTTCAAGCCGGGCGAGCACGAACCGGTCGATCGGCTGGCGGACCCAGGACGCATCCCGTATCGGAGGCAAGCCTTCCCGGCGAAGCGGCCGGTAGGCCCAGTGGGTTTCGTGCGGGGCGCCCTCGGCGACCCAGCTCCGCAGCACTTCGATATCCCCGTCTCCCAGGGCGGGACCCGCCTTCGCCGGCGGCATCCTTTCGTCAGAATCGTCCAACTGGATCCGCGCCAGTAGCGAGCCGTCTTCGATCACCCGGCGCGCACTCTCTGTCCGATCCAGCCGCAGATCCCCTTCTTTCGCGTCCGGGCAATGACACTCCAGGCAGCGCTGTGCCAGCAAGGGCTGAACTTCGCTCGCGTAGTCAGCGGCCGCGACGGGGAAGAGGGCCGGCACCGCGCCGTGGAGGAATAGAAGCACGGTCCACCAAGGTCTTCGCGAACGGGGGCCGTTCCGGGAAACGTGGTGATCGCGCGGACCGAACTCTTCACCCCTTCACGTTAACAGCCGCTCACCCTCCCTGTAAACCAAACCTGCTGTCGCAGCGATTCCGTAAGACGGCGTCGGAAAGAGTCGTAATGGCCTGAATTGGTGGGTGTTGAGCGTGTTGAAGCTGGCGCTAGGAGGGCGAACAGTTTCGTGTGGCGGTTCTCGGGCGAATTTCGGAGGGCTCGAGCCGCGAAATGGATCCCCCTGTCGGCAATAGGCAACAGGGAGCCAGACCGCTCCGATGGCGGACGTGAACCCAAGGTTACCGAGAGCGCAGGGCGGGCGTTCCTCAGCCCGGAGCCGGTGGCGGCCACCATCGATCCTCTCGCATGGAGGCGGCGATTTGACGGGCAAAATAGATGGCCGTGTGTCCACGGCGTATCTCTGGCTTCAAGTTGCGCTTGTGGAAGCAGTGGAACACGGCGTGGGCCATGAACATGATCAGCCACAGAACGAGAATGGAATTGGGATGATGATGATAGCAATGACCGGAATGCCAGCGGGAGCAGAGTTCGTTAAAGCCTTCGTTTTCGACCTTCCAACGGTCGTGCCCGAAATGGAAGATGGTCTTGGCATCGGCCATTGAGCGGGGCATGGTCGTCGCCCACCACCAGTGGCTATCGATGGGAGTCTCGACCCAATCCCCAGCGACGCGCTCGCGACGGATACCAGTCTCATGGGAATGAACAACGCGAAGAGGAGTGTGAATGGATTCAGTGCAGAAGCCCTCAGCCTCTTGTAAATGAACGTGCCGCGCGGGCTTGCCCGGTGCAGCCGGAGTCTCAAATGATTCTGGCTCTTGCTCCTCAAGGGGCAGGAGCGTGCGGGCTTCGGACAATAGCTCAGGCTGATTATCCTTGAGTACGGCAACAAGGTATTTGCCGTGGTCTTCAAGAAGATTGATCACGGAGGGACGCAGGTAGAGCGCATCGGCAGTGAGCACGTCAAAGCAGCGTGGGTGGTCCTTAAGGACGCGAGTTATCAGCCGTATAGCCGCAGCGACTTCGTCGTCTCCAGGATCTCCGTCTTCACCAGGCTCAAGCATTTCCACGTCGAGAAGCAATTGAAAATCCTCACAGATAATCTGAAACGCGACCAAGCGGTGGTAGAACTGTGTTTTGACCTCGTCTCCGACGGCGATCCGGCGTTGGAGACGCTTTGGACAACAACGTTTGTAGCTACAGTGAGTTTCGTGACCATCGACGGCGGCAAGCATCCAACCGCGCTGTGGGGCAAGGATTTTGTTGCGTTTGAGGCAGAAGTAAATGTGTCCGAGACACCCTCGCACACTGTCAGGCTCGATGCGCTCGGAGACATACGCCAGTTCGTCGGCGCTGGGCAAACGGTGATTACCGAGCCAACGGGTCCAGCTGCTCTTGTTCCGGTGTTGCTCGAGTTCGTTGAAGCTTGGTAACCGGCAGCAGAACATGGCGAAGAATGCTGCCGGGAAAACTCGAGTGGGAATCTGTGGTTTGGGACGAGAGTCACGCACCCGCAGCCTCCACTGTTGGCGGAGGCTGAAAATCTTGTCCGAGTAAGTTAGTAGTCGCGTGAGAATGGTCGCTTCTTTTTTGGTGGAGAATTGCGCCCGGACTTGGCTTTGCCGGCTGATTTCTTACCGGTCTTGCCCTTCTTCTTGGCGGAGCTACTCGCCGCTCTGGCCTTGGTTTTTGCCTCCTCGAGTCGGAGGCGCCCCTGCTCGTCGAGGGCTTCCAGCAGAGCATTCGCCTTCTGGAAATCATCGATCCAGCGTCTCGCCTGAGCTTCCAACGGTCTGGGGACGTGCAGCATGGTGGTCTTGCCCTTGCGAGTCTGACCGATGGCCAAGGAGCGATGGCGCAAGGAGTCGTCGGAAGCGCAACGGCAAGTGGGCTTGCCGCATTTACGAGAGAGTTCGATGGGCGAGCCGTGAAGGAAGCCTTCGGCCTGGTCGAGGAACTGGCGGAGGCGGCTGCGAATCTGGCGTTCGGTGGGGGGCAGGGAGTTTCTGCTTGGCATGAAGGTCGGCTCGTTCGGCGCACTGTAATATAAGACTATTACAGAAACAAGCTTAAAAAAGATGAAATAACGAATGCGAATTTGCCATGGGGTCAAAAATGGGCGCCGCCGATCCGAATTACCCAAAAATACAGGGCTTGAGCCACCTCAGCCGCCTATCTTACGGAATCGCTGCCGATTTGCGGCAACTAACGCCGATGTTGGATCAGGCTGCTGAGAACCTGGCCACTTATCAGCAAGAGCAAGAGAATGATGGCAAGCCGGCCAGCCAACCGGTTTCTCTCGGTGACGCCGGCTACCCGAGCGCTGAACAAATCGGCCTGGCAGAAGAGGCCGGCCATGAGGTGGTGATGCCTCTGCCTCCGCAATCAGTCAACAAGAAGGACGAAGAGTATCACGCATCGAACTTCGTCTATGACGCTGAGGCCGACGTGGTGACATGTCCCCAAGGCCAATCACTCCCCTTCAGGCGTGAACGAGTCAAAGAAGGTGTTCCGGTGAGTGTCTATCGCGGCGCTCCGTCGACCTGCAAGAATTGCCCCGCCTTTGGAACATGCACGAAGGATCGCCACGGGCGGACCATCGACATCAGCCCCTGGAATGCGTCGGTGGAGAGGCACAAAGAGAAGATGAACAAGGAAGAAAACAAGGAGCTTCTCAAGCAACGGGCAGGAATCGTGGAGCCGGTATTCGGCCAGATCAAAAAGAACGGAGAGTTCTGGCGCTGGACATTCAAGGGATTGGAGAAAGTGAGGACGCAGTGGATGATGCTCTGTACGAGTTGGAACTTGAAAGTGATGTATCGGCACTGGATGGCCGCCCAGAACGCGCCAATCGACGGAACAAGCAAGCAAGCCAAAGCGGCCTGAAGTCGCGCTGGAGCCGAGGTAGATGCGCTATTCGCGCCCTACCGCGTCGCGATAGACGAAGCTCGGTCGAGAGGGCACCGCGGAATTCCGCCGGAATGTGAGATCAACCATCATCGAAACTAAAATTTTGATATTTTGTGAGGCGATCCTGGGCCATTTTGAGACAGCCTCATCTGCTCCGCGCACCGTTCTCTCTCGAAAAGATCACCTGGATCGAAGACACCGGCAGCGTCGTCTACCGATCCAGACGAAGTTGGCGCACCAAGCGCAACTTCGAAGTCTTCGCCGCCGCCGACTTCCTCGCCGCCGCCGTCAGTCATATCCTGCCCAAGAATCAGCAGACCGTGCGCTACTACGGCCTCTATTCAAACAAGCGACGGGGCCTGGACACCAAAACGAGAAAACCGCGCCCCCGAATCTGCCTGACCTCTTGCGCCAGGCTTCATGAGAGGCCGCCGTCCACTCGGGGTCGCCGCTCATGATCCTCCCACCGCCCTCCGCCCGCAGCGCCCGTGCCCTACGACCTCGCTGGCGGGATCTCCTCTTCCGGGTGTGGGGCGTCGACCCGCTCCTTTGCCCGCACTGCAAGAAGGGGACGATGAAGGTGGTCGACAAAAAGGTCCGCCCGGAGGAAATCGAGTTTTTCCTCCGCTTGCTCGGTCTCTGGGAAGGCGTCATCGCTCTCCCCCCGCCGCCGCGTCCGCCGTTCGACATCGATACGATGGAGCCACTGGAGAGTGGGTCATGTCATGCGGGAACGGCGACAAGGAAAACGTACCCACCGGATTCCTGGCCGGGTGTCGAACCGGGCTGGGAAACGCCGGAGCGCCGCCTCGATGAAGAGCGGCTGCTCGTCCTCGACGGCCACCTGGTTCCGGCCGATGAGTTGCCTCTCTTCGCGGCGGACTGAAAAAAAGCGCACCCTCCCCGCGAACCTGCGGATGGATCTTTCGCGGATCCTTCAAGCGGGATGGATCGGTCGTGCCCGGAGACGGCCAAATCGGTCCTTGCAGGCACTCATCCACCACCCTTCAGCCCCTGACCATCTTGGCCGAGGCCAAGATTAAATCTTGACCTCGGCCAAGATTTCATACAATTTCACCGAACATGACGGCGCTTTTCCCCTTTCCTCCCCCTGAACCCCCTCCAATCCCGATCACTTCGACGCCTCTGATACCACGAACGAAAAGCAATTTCCTAGCAGTTTGACGCTTACCCATATCTCGGGCTTATGAAAGTCTTCTTCAAAACGCTTCTCTGTGCCTCTATTCTAATGTTGTGGTTGTTAGGGGTGACTCACGCTCAAGAGTCCCTTCCTTATGAGGCCACCTTCGAAGCCAGCAACGGCTTTGTCCTTGGAGACGTCAATGGGCAGCGCGGGCTCGAGGTGATTCGCGGTAAAGCCGAAGTCATTCCAGATGAAGGTCAAGAAGGCACCGCTGCTCTCAAGCTCCTTCCATCGAGGCCCAACGGCATCGTTCAGCTCAGCATTGATGCCGGATTTGACGCCGAAGACAGTCCTGACAAGGTCATCTACACCGATTTCCACATCCGTCCCGGCGCAGCCACAGAAGCTGGCGACCCCCTGGCGGATGTCGAAGGCAGCCTCACCGGCTTCTTCAAAGTCGATGACGCCGGAGAACTCTACATCTACGACGGCGGCACCGAAGATGCCCCGGGTCAATGGCTCCCCACCGGCACACGTTTCTCTTTAGATGACGAAGGCAGTGCTCAAGAATGGATCCGCCTCTCCTTCCGCCAAGACTTCGAAGCAGGCATCTGGGACGTCGCTATCAATGGCAACATCTTCCGAGCCAATCTAGCCATGGAACGCCAAGCGGCCTCCCTGGAAAGGATCGAATTCATCGGCCAAAGTCGTCTCCCACTCTGGATCGATGGAGTCCACGTTAGTCGCCAAGCCACGGCCTATACTGACCGAGATCGCGATGGCCTTCCCGATGACTGGGAAGGCGATGGCTTGACGAGGGATGCGGACCCCGACGAAGATGGCCTCACCAATATCGAAGAACTCGTGCTGCAAACGAAACCACTCGTGGCTGACACCGACGGCGATGGCACCAGTGATGGAGATGAGTATCTGGCAGGATACGACCCGTTGACGACGAACGTCGTTCCCGATATGGCTGCGCAAACTTACTACGGGATGAACTACAATCTCGTAGTCTCTCAATCTGCGGCGGGAGGCAGCATGTATGACATCTCCATCTGGTGGCCCTACGAAACCGTTCAATGGCGTGCCTGGGTTTATACCGATGGTGGCAATTCCGTTCTCCAAGATAGCAGCAACGGCAATCACTTTGATAGTGGCGATTGGAGATACCACCGGACCACCTTCCGGGTCTACAATTATGACTCTGTGGGGTTTGTCTACATTTGGGCCGAAGACTGGCAATACGGTTTCGAGGACGCGCTCGCTTTCACTCTCGGATCAAATTCAAGCCAAGCCACCATCCCCAGCAGTGTACTCAACAGTGGAAACTTAGGCTCTCAGCAAGGCGCAAATGAAACGCTAAGTGAAAACTGCCCTCTCTGTGAAACCACCAGCGCCTGTGGCGGCATGAGCCTCGGTAGCATCCGCTTCAGTGTGCCTCTCGGAAACACCGCCTTCGATGACCGCAAGCCTGTTCTTATGGTGCACGAAAGAGAGTGGAGTGACCGTGTCTACTCGCGGGCATCCCTTCGCTACACCCCTCACGAAGACCTAGATCATGGTTACTCTCCCACCAGAATCAACGGCGCTCGCAGAATCACCACGGTCAAAGAAACCCAAGCCCTTGACTGGGTCCAATCCGAAACCGTCTTCACCAAGATCGAGGACGAACGCCATGGCTACGTCATCAAACAATACACCCTAGATCAAGTCCAAGATGGGCAACCCGTTGGAGAGCCTTACAATGTCCTGAGACTTTACAACCCGGATCCTTTCGAGCAAGAATCGACCAAACGCCTCATCGTCGAGAAAACCGAAGACGGTCGCAAAAGCGTCAGTGAATACCGGTTCCGCACGGAAAATGACGGCAAACGCGAAATCTGGGAACTCTACGAAGGTGCCCCGAGCACCCACGCAACCCAACCCCTTCGCCTCACCGAACTGGTAGTCGATGACCCTGAGCGCGACACTGAGGGCAACTTTAGCAAAACCCGTACCACCAAACACTGGAACCCTCTCACCCAGGGGCTCCAAACCGACGACGTGCAGCGCGAGATCTACCAACGATTCGACTTTGGGCCTCGCAAGATCCAACGCATCGCCGATCCCGACGGACTTGCTCGCACGGTCCACTTCAACTACTACGGCGACGAGGATCTCGAATTCCCGATCAAAGGGCGCGTTCGCAGCACACAATGGGCCGACGGTAGTTGGCAATACTACACCTACGATCAGACAGGGCGTGATCACAAAATCTACGCCCCACTCGCCAACGCGCCCCTCCCGGAAAGCGAACCCCAAACCCTCACAGGTCTCCAACTCATCACCTACGAATACGACGGCCCTGATTATCAACGCAAACGCACCACCTACCGTGACGGGATTGCCATCAAAGCCGATTACCATCGGTGGACGGAACGCCAAGCTGACGTCGCTCACCAACGGCAACACATCATCGCGGCGAACCCTCAAGCGGGACCTGATGCCCCCGGCAACCGGGTCGTGAAGAAAACCTATGATGGCGAGACCAACGAACTCCAGCGTGTAGTAAAAGCCGATGGGTCCATCATCCTCTATCAACGTGAAACCACCAACGAACTACGCGAAGAGTGGGTTCGCAATTACGCTCCTGGAGGAAACCTGCTCAGCGAAGGACTCACGAAAACCCATCGCAGCGGAGCCAAGCTAGAAACTAAACGCATCGAGCACCCCAGCGGAATAGTCACAAGCCATCGGACGACTGAGTTAGACACGCTTGACCCCCGTTTCCGTTCGCTAGTCACCCTCGATCACATCACTGGAAAAGTGGCTAGCCGAGGCTACGACTGCTGCGGTCTCTCGTGGAGTGCGGATGGAGACGGTCGCGCCACAAGCTACGACTACGACGCCCTCGGCCGCCTCATCCGCCAGCAAACTGGTTACCGAAACCCGCTCTCCGAGGGCAACGCCCTTCAAGCACTTTTCTCTGATCAGAGCTACCGCCTCGACGGGAAAGATCGTCGCGTAAGCGCCACGAATCACCTCTCTGGCCACGCCGCCACCGAAACAACCTACAACACCGCAGGCGAGCACCAATCTACCCAGGCCACCACCGGGATCACCACCCAGTTCCGCACCCTCATGCTCGACGGCGGCGGTCGGATCGAACACACCAGCCTCCCTCGCAGTGGCAAAGATGATCGTCATCGCATCTCTACTAGCGAATACACCGCAAGCGGCCAACTCCTCCGCACTCGCACCTTCGCCAGCAGCGATCCTTTCGCCATCACGCCTGACCCAGGTACCGCGATATCGCACAAGTTCTACGAACAAGGCCATGACGATAACGGGCGCTACACGCAAGTGTCAGACATTGCCAACATCTTTGACCGTCGAATCACCCGCACCTACCTCGACCACTTTGGCCGCCAGCGCGAAATCATCCACGCCTACGGCACCAAACTCGCCGCCAGCGAAACCTTCGACTACAACGACGACGGCCAACGCATTCGCCGCATCAACCCTGACGGGGCGACTACTCGCTACGCTTACAACGCTAGAGGCGAACGCACCACAACTGCCGTTGATCTCAACATCGAGCCCAACGAAGCGCCTGATCACATCGACTACGACGTGGACCGTATCACCACCACGGTCGCCGATTTCTCCGAAATCGTGCGTTCGAAGACTGGTATGCCAGTCCGCCGAACCGTCACCCGGATCTACACGGACCAGGGTCCGCACACCGCCTCCGTCACCGAACAATCCCTCGACGGCACCTACAGCGCCACCACCCAAAACGGCCTCACCGCGACTCAGCAGCGCATCGAAGGCACTATCCCCGGAGAATGGCAGGTCATCCGCACTCAGCCCGATCAACGCCACACCATCCAAACCTATCGTGAGGGCCGATTGGAACGCACCGCTCGACACGACGCCGACGGCAAGATCATCTCCTGGATCGCCCAAACCTATGATGCAAACGGCAGACTCTA
>CBDBEZ010000140.1:0-306013 GCA_965204485.1 Verrucomicrobiales bacterium | reverse complement strand
CAGCGCCACGGCAACCTTTCAATGGCCGGGCGCAGGAATCAGCTCTTGGGTTTATGTCGGCTCCCTGCCGGGAGTCAAGGACATGGCCAATAGCGGCGCGCTGCATTCGCCGAGCTGGACCGTGAACAATCTTCCCACCGATGGACGGCTCATCCACGTCAGGAAGTGGACTCAGGCGTCCAATGGACAGTGGACTTACACCGACAACGTGTATGCGACGGTAGCGATCGGTTTCGAGGCCGAAGAAGAGGAGCGCAACGAGTTCGACCTAGACGATGACGGAATCCGCAACGAGGCCGACCCGGACCTTGACGGGGATGGCGTGTCCAACGCGAGCGATCCCGACATCGACGGCGACGGCTTGAACAACGAGATTGATTCTGACGACGACGGCGACGGGGTGCCAGATAACGAAGACCCAGAACCCAACGGGCCGACTCCCGGCACTCACCATAAAGTATCCGTGAACTGCGGTCTTTACGGTGGGAACCCCAACCTCGAAATCCGCGATGTGGGGGACGCCTTCGTTTGGAGCATTGACCGCCAGTGGTATGGATCAGTGGAACTCATGCTCAAGAAAGGTGCTCGATACTACGCGCGCCTTTCCGCTGGTCCAGATAGTGGAGCGCGAATCACCGTTGATTTGAAGGGTGGTCCGTGGGTCACGTCCGAGGATGGACCCAACGTTCTGACCAACAGTCTTTCAGTGAGAGAGTTTGAATCCAAAGAACTCAACTTCCTTCCTGTGTCCGTCGTGGAGCTGGCTCCCAAAGTGAAGGACAGCAATGGAATGGATATTGAAGGGTCCGAAAGACCTAACGTTGGCAATCCCCTAACGCCGCTTGTCGAAGTCAACCCTTACACTAGCAAGATCGCACATCGCGAACTCAAGGTGTCCTTTGACGAATCCCTAAACGGGAAAACAGTCACCTGGTTCCTCGAAATGCTGCCGGGTGCAACGCCTGCGATGATTCGCGGGCAATGGTTAAATGGCCGAAAGCGTTTTCAGGAATCGACTACCTATGGGAGACACGGCTTCAGCGGCATCACAACAAAGATTGTCAACGGACACTCCGCAATCCGGGTGAACGTCCCTCCCATCGGGCTTAATCAGGCCAGGGTCAAGATTCGGGTAGCGGCTTTGCATGCCAACAGAACCATTTACCTGTTAGACATGGAAGTACCGGCAGTTGTGGTGATTGATCCAGGTCATGGAGGGACAGACTCCGGTGTCGTTGGGAGAACTGATAGGACGATAGAAGAATCTGACTTAGCGCTAGCTTATGGATTGGATTTAAATAGGGATACGATAGCTACTCGTGAGTGGGAAGTTCTCAGATCGGTTTCTCTTTGCCTGGCGTGTCTGTCTGACTGCGTAATAGAGCGATCTTCGCCTTGGATAGTTCAATGCTCAGATCGATCAGTTCGGTGGTCAGTTTCTTGAATTTCTTATACTCCTCTGTTTCTTTTCGTAGTCCCTTCACGTGGTCTGGCCAGACGTGTTCAGTCCGGCTCCTCATCTCATGCGTGTAGCTCAGTTGGTAATACACGCCGCGCTGGCGTTGTCGATCTCGGTATTGCTTGCTGATGCTCCCAGGCCGCATTGGCCCGATTGCAGCTAACTTTGCCGAAAGTTTCTGGACTCTTTTTTCAGTGATCTGATCTTTTTCATGGTCATTACCTTATATGTGCGAATGTCTAGGAAAATCAAATCATTTGTTATGGATCTCTGGATTTCTTGGTGGAATATCGTCTGTCTTCTGCGACCCGCTTTCTCGAGAGCCCGCACCTTTCTCTGGTTTCTGCTCGTCTTGGCCGCTTTCTCCGTGCGCAATGACCTCCTCGGGGTTTCCAGTTTCGTCCGCGCTCTCGGTTTGTCAGAACACTTCAAACCGCGACAGGAGAACCTTGATCGACAAGGCCAACGAGATGCTCGCATCCGTCTGTAGAGGTCAGGAGTTCGTCTTGCTGGCCGACGCCTACTACGCCAACGGAAAGGTGATCCGGAGCACCAAGGGGCGTTCCGGTGTGCTGGTCACGAGGGTTCGACGCACGACAACCGGCTTTCGGCCTGCGGCAGTGCCACGCAAACGCAAACGCGGACGACCGAAAAAGTATGGCGCTGCGGTGAAGCTCCAGAATGTCTTTGGAACGGGCGGCTTCAGTTCCGTTCCCAGTCCCGTATATGGGGAGAGAAACATCTCTGTCCGGTTCAAGTCGGTGGATCTGTTGTGGAAGCCCGCCGGGGCGATGGTCCGCTTCATTCTCGTCGATCATCCCACGAGAGGGCGGATCATCCTCTTGTCTACCGACCTCACCATGGAAGCTCAGGAGATCATCTTGCTCTACAGTTTGCGTTTCAAGATCGAAGTCGCTTTCAAGCAAGCGGTGCATTCGGTCGGCTCATTCGGATACCATTTCTGGATGGCCGCTATGCGACCGCTCAAGCGTCGCAATGGTAACCAATACCTCCACCGGACTACCGAGAAATATCGCAGACAGGTGCAGAGAAAGATGCACGCATATCATGTGTTTGTGCAGACCGGCATGATCGCTCAGGGCATGTTACAGTACCTTGCCATGACATGTGACGGTCTGGTCTGGAAACACTTTGGAACCTGGATCCGAACCATCCGCCCAGACGTGCTGCCTTCGGAAATGATTGTCTCAGCCGCCTTGAAAAACACGCTGCCTGGATTTTTGCACCACGGCGGAAAAGGTTCAGCGTTCCGAAAATTCATCCTTGATAAAATAGACTTCACTCGCTCCGAAGGTTCACGCTTCGCCGCATGATGATCCAGTTACAGAACTTCTCACTCACGAGATCCTTATACCACGCCGCATTTCCCGTTTCAGACGCCGAAAGACGGTGAAAAGGAATGGACGGAGGAGAATTGGACGGAGGGTTCGCGTTCCAGTTATGTGGCCATGCTGGAGGACATGGACCGGAGCGTGGGGAGGCTGTTAGAAAAACTCGCCGAGCATCAATTGGATGAGAAAACCTTGGTGCTCGTGAGTGGGAAGTTCTCAGACCGGTTTCTCTTTGCCTGGCGTGTCTGTCTGACTGCGTAATAGAGCGATCTTCGCCTTGGATAGTTCAATGCTCAGATCGATCAGTTCGGTGGTCAGTTTCTTGAATTTCTTGTACTCCTCTGTTTCTTTTCGTAGTCCCTTCACGTGATCTGGCCAGACGTGTTCAGTCCGGCTCCTCATCTCATGCGTGTAGCTCAGTTGGTAATACACGCCGCGCTGGCGTTGTCGATCTCGGTATTGCTTGCTGATGCTCCCAGGCCGCATTGGCCCGATTGCAGCTAACTTTGCCGCAAGTTTCTGGACTCTTTTTTCAGTGATCTGATCTTTTTCATGGTCATTACCTTATATATGTGAATGTCTAGGAAAATCAAATCATTTGTTATGGATCTCTGGATTTCTTGGTGGAATATCGTCTGTTTTCTGCGACCCGCTTTCTCGAGAGCCCGCACCTTTCTCTGGTTTCTGCTCGTCTTGGCCGCTTTCTCCGTGCGCAATGACCTCCTCGGGGTTTCCAGTTTCGTCCGCGCTCTCGGTTTGTCAGAACACTTCTATGAGCACTTACTCCATTTCTTCCACAGCAATGCCGTGAAGACGGACCGGCTTGCAGAACTTTGGTTCGCCATCGTGATCAAGCACTTCCCTGTCTACAAGATCGGTTGTCGCCCCGTCCTGGTTCTCGACGGCATCAAGAAGTCCAAGGAGGGCCGCAAGATGCCTGCGGTGAAGTATCTGCATCAACAGTCCGAGTCCAATTCCAAGCCTCACTTCATCATGAGCCATTCCTTTCAGGCCTTCGGCGTGCTCTGTCAGGTTGGCGGATACTTCTTCTGCGTTCCGGTCTGTGCACGCATTCACGAAGGTATCGTCACTTCAAACCGCGACAGGAGAACCTTGATCGACAAGGCCAACGAGATGCTCGCATCCGTCTGTAGAGGTCAGGAGTTCGTCTTGCTGGCCGACGCCTACTACGCCAACGGAAAGGTGATCCGGAGCACCAAGGGGCGTTCCGGTGTGCTGGTCACGAGGGTTCGACGCACGACAACCGGCTTTCGGCCTGCGGCAGTGCCACGCAAACGCAAACGCGGACGACCGAAAAAGTATGGCGCTGCGGTGAAGCTCCAGAATGTCTTTGGAACGGGCGGCTTCAGTTCCGTTCCCAGTCCCGTATATGGGGAGAGAAACATCTCTGTCCGGTTCAAGTCGGTGGATCTGTTGTGGAAGCCCGCCGGGGCGATGGTCCGCTTCATTCTCGTCGATCATCCCACGAGAGGGCGGATCATCCTCTTGTCTACCGACCTCACCATGGAAGCTCAGGAGATCATCTTGCTCTACAGTTTGCGTTTCAAGATCGAAGTCGCTTTCAAGCAAGCGGTGCATTCGGTCGGCTCATTCGGATACCATTTCTGGATGGCCGCTATGCGACCGCTCAAGCGTCGCAATGGTAACCAATACCTCCACCGGACTACCGAGAAATATCGCAGACAGGTGCAGAGAAAGATGCACGCATATCATGTGTTTGTGCAGACCGGCATGATCGCTCAGGGCATGTTACAGTACCTTGCCATGACATGTGACGGTCTGGTCTGGAAACACTTTGGAACCTGGATCCGAACCATCCGCCCAGACGTGCTGCCTTCGGAAATGATTGTCTCAGCCGCCTTGAAAAACACGCTGCCTGGATTTTTGCACCACGGCGGAAAAGGTTCAGCGTTCCGAAAATTCATCCTTGATAAAATAGACTTCACTCGCTCCGAAGGTTCACGCTTCGCCGCATGATGATCCAGTTACAGAACTTCTCACTCGCGAGCTTGGTGGTGTTCGGTTCCGATCATGGAGCGATGGGGCCTGGCCGCAATCTGCCTTTTCGCGGCGCCAAGGGCACGCTGTTCGAGGGGGGCATCCGCACGGCGATGATGGCCAAGTGGCCGGGCCGGTTTCCGACCGGTGTGGTGAGTGACCGGGTGTGTTTGACGATGGATTTCACTCACTCGCTGGCCCGCCTGGCCGGGGCGAGGCCTCTGGAGTTGGCGCGCCTCGACGGACGCGACGTCTTGCGGGACCTCGGCCAAGCGCAGTCGCCGGCGCCTCGCGATGTCTTTTGGCCGGCGCGGCGTGGGGACCGCACGTGGCGCGCAGTGCGCTCGGGAGACTGGAAATTTCTGCAAAAGTATGAGGGCGGACAGACGGAGGAATGGCTGTTCAACCTCGCCGCAGACCCCGCCGAGCAGAGGGATCTTGCCCAGGCCGATGCAGCGCGGAAAGCAGTGCTGACGGAGAAACTGAGGGCCTGGGAGAGAGGCATGGACGGCGATTGAGGGCGCCCTCCGCCCGGTGCCGGGAAGCCGTCGCGCGGGCAAGGGATCGGCCGGTCAAACGAGGTCGACGATGGAGCCGAACTCGGGGTCGAAGAGGCGCTTGTAGGTGCGGCTGGCCGAGCCGTCGGTCATGTTGGACACGTGATCGCAGAGAATCCGGGCCCGCTCGGCGAGATTCTCACGGGTTTCCAATAGCTTTTCCACCAGGGGAGGCAGGAGGCGAAGCGGAGCGTCCGGGGTTGAGGAAGGGTCCAGGTAGTGTTTTGCCAGGACATCCATCAGGCTTCGCAAAATGTGGTCGCCCTTGTGGTCGAGCTGCTGCAGTGGCTGGGACCGGAAGACCACGTCGAGAGCGAGGCGTTTGTAGAGCGCCGCTTCTTGGACGGCTTCGGGGTCCACCGTGAGTTGGTAGGCGTAGCGGTTGGTGAGGGATTTCAGGGGGGAGTTCTCGATCTGGGCGATTTGGCAGGAGGAGATGAAGAAACCGATTTTTCGCCCGAGAATCTTTTCAATGCGGCGTTCGCGAATGGCTCTGAGGAGATTCTCCAGCGCCTCGCTTTCGCTTGAACGGAGGTCTTGATCCCCCGCCCAGTGCTCGATGCGTTCGATGGTCAAAAAGCCGGCGGCTATGCCGTCGACGAGGTCGTTGAGGCTGTAGGCCGTGTCGTCGGCCCAGTCCATGATCTGGCATTCGATGGATCGGAGATCGTTGCGCGCGGTGCCGGGAAACTCCGTCCTCACGGAATCCCAGGAGTCGCCAAAGACGAACGCCAGCCAGGGATCCTGGTCATCGTAAATGAAATGGTTTTTCGCGTGGGGAACTTCGCGGTGAAAGGCCTTGTATTTGAGGATGCCGTCGAGAAAGCCCCGCGTGGGATTCATGCCCGTGCACCGTCCCTCGGCTGGCTCGCTGTAAATCGTTTCCGTGAGCATGCGCAGCGTCTGGGCGTTGCCTTCGAAACCTCCGAAGGGCTTCATACAGCAGTGGAGCGTGCGTTCGCCGCCATGCCCAAAGGGAGGGTGGCCGAGGTCGTGGGAAAGGCAGGCCGCCTCAACGAGATCGGGATCGATGTGGGCGTCTTCGCTGAGGAGATCACTGGATTCCTGAAGATAGTGACAGATCGCACGTCCGATCTGGGCCACCTCGAGAGAGTGGGTCAGCCGGGTGCGATAAAAGTCGTACTCTCCCGAGAGGAAAACCTGGGTCTTGCTCTGCAGGCGGCGGAACGCCGAGGTGTGAAGCACTCGGTCGCGGTCGATTTGAAAGGGCGTCCGATAGTCCTGAGGACGTGGGTAGCCGGAGGCCGTTTCCCAGTCGAATGCTCGGTAGAACCCGTTTTTCATCGCGTTTCCCTTCGTAGAGTGAGGGCTGGGGGCGCGCAACGCGAATCCCCCGAAATACGGCTTGCGGCCATGCCGCTTAGGCGAAAGGCTGAACGGGTGTCGCTAGCGAGAATGATGATTGGAAATACCCAACTCCCATCCATCCGGGCCCAGGCCTGGAGGTTCGTGCTCGTGCTGGTCTGTGGAAGCCTGTCTGCCTGTTCTCATTGGGAATCGATCCGGTCGGGCGGGGGGGCATCAAGTGATTCCGGTCTCAGTGATGCGGAGATTGAGAGCATCCGCGAGCAGCTGGTGGCTCATCCGCTCCCCGAGGAGCCGGTGTACGGGCGGACCAGCCAGACTTGCTTTTTCTTCGTCGAAAACCCTCGAGATGGGAGCATGGTGCCGGTGGGTCTCCTGGAAAAAGACGCCTTTGTCATCCTCAGGGAGCGGGATGGCGAGTGGACGGACATGCAACTGACGAGCGGGCAGCTAGGCAGCGTGATGACGTCCAACTTGAGGGATCTCACGACTTCGGAAGACGACACGCAGGAATACCTGAAACCGCAGCCCGAATTACGGCCGCTCACGTGGCCGCAGGCGAACCGGCGCGAAGAGAGCGGGATCGATCCCGTATTGTTAGGCGGTTAGCCCGGGCTCACAGCGATTCCGTAAGATAGGCGGCTGAGGCGGCTCAAGCCCTGTATTTTTGGGTAATTCGGATCGGCAGCGCCCATTTTTGACCCCATGGCAAATTCGCATTCGTTATTTCATCTTTTTTAAGCTTGTTTCTGTAATAGTCTTATATTACAGTGCGCCGAACGAGCCGACCTTCATGCCAAGCAGAAACTCCCTGCCCCCCACCGAACGCCAGATTCGCAGCCGCCTCCGCCAGCTTCTCGACCAGGCCGAAGGCTTCCTTCACGGCTCGCCCATCGAACTCTCTCGTAAATGCGGCAAGCCCACTTGCCGTTGCGCTTCCGACGACTCCTTGCGCCATCGCTCCTTGGCCATCGGTCAGACTCGCAAGGGCAAGACCACCATGCTGCACGTCCCCAGACCGTTGGAAGCTCAGGCGAGACGCTGGATCGATGATTTCCAGAAGGCGAATGCTCTGCTGGAAGCCCTCGACGAGCAGGGGCGCCTCCGACTCGAGGAGGCAAAAACCAAGGCCAGAGCGGCGAGTAGCTCCGCCAAGAAGAAGGGCAAGACCGGTAAGAAATCAGCCGGCAAAGCCAAGTCCGGGCGCAATTCTCCACCAAAAAAGAAGCGACCATTCTCACGCGACTACTAACTTACGCGGACAAGATTTTCAGCCTCCGCCAACAGTGGAGGCTGCGGGTGCGTGACTCTCGTCCCAAACCACAGATTCCCACTCGAGTTTTCCCGGCAGCATTCTTCGCCATGTTCTGCTGCCGGTTACCAAGCTTCAACGAACTCGAGCAACACCGGAACAAGAGCAGTTGGACCCGTTGGCTCGGTAATCACCGTTTGCCCAGCGCCGACGAACTGGCGTATGTCTCCGAGCGCATCGAGCCTGACAGTGTGCGAGGGTGTCTCGGACACATTTACTTCTGCCTCAAACGCAACAAAATCCTTGCCCCACAGCGCGGTTGGATGCTTGCCGCCGTCGATGGTCACGAAACTCACTGTAGCTACAAACGTTGTTGTCCAAAGTGTCTCCAACGCCGGATCGCCGTCGGAGACGAGGTCAAAACACAGTTCTACCACCGCTTGGTCGCGTTTCAGATTATCTGTGAGGATTTTCAATTGCTTCTCGACGTGGAAATGCTTGAGCCTGGTGAAGACGGAGATCCTGGAGACGACGAAGTCGCTGCGGCTATACGGCTGATAACTCGCGTCCTTAAGGACCACCCACGCTGCTTTGACGTGCTCACTGCCGATGCGCTCTACCTGCGTCCCTCCGTGATCAATCTTCTTGAAGACCACGGCAAATACCTTGTTGCCGTACTCAAGGATAATCAGCCTGAGCTATTGTCCGAAGCCCGCACGCTCCTGCCCCTTGAGGAGCAAGAGCCAGAATCATTTGAGACTCCGGCTGCACCGGGCAAGCCCGCGCGGCACGTTCATTTACAAGAGGCTGAGGGCTTCTGCACTGAATCCATTCACACTCCTCTTCGCGTTGTTCATTCCCATGAGACTGGCATCCGTCGCGAGCGCGTCGCTGGAGATTGGGGCGAGACTCCCATCGATAGCCACTGGTGGTGGGCGACGACCATGCCCCGCTCAATGGCCGATGCCAAGACCATCTTCCATTTCGGGCACGACCGTTGGAAGGTCGAAAACGAAGGCTTTAACGAACTCTGCTCCCGCTGGCATTCCGGTCATTGCTATCACCATCATCCCAATTCCATTCTCGTTCTGTGGCTGATCATGTTCATGGCCCACGCCGTGTTCCACTGCTTCCACAAGCGCAACTTGAAGCCAGAGATACGCCGTGGACACACGGCCATCTATTTTGCCCGTCAAATCGCCGCCTCCATGCGAGAGGATCGATGGTGGCCGCCACCGGCTCCGGGCTGAGGAACGCCCGCCCTGCGCTCTCGGTAACCTTGGGTTCACGTCCGCCATCGGAGCGGTCTGGCTTCCTGTTGCCTATTGCCGACAGGGGGATCCATTTCGCGGCTCGAGCCCTCCGAAATTCGCCCGAGAACCGCCACACGAAACTGTTCGCCCTCCTAGCGCCAGCTTCAACACGCTCAACACCCACCAATTCAGGCCATTACGACTCTTTCCGACGCCGTCTTACGGAATCGCTGTTGTGTCGCGGGCCACATTGATGGCTGCGACAATAGATCTTACCCTGACCACATGACATTCGCATGACACGGGGGTGACAAAGGGGTGAATTTGTGATCTGAGCGCCGACCCGCCGCTTGGAGAGGCCGGCTCGGAGTGCCGTCTTGCCTCAAGTCAGTCAGAGCGCCTCGGGCTCCGAGAGATTCTCGACTTCGAGGGTCTCGGCATCCGGCTCGGCGCTTTCTTCCTCTTCTTCGTCTTCTTCCGCAGGATCGATTTCCTCGGGCTCAGCGGCAGCGGCTTCTCGCGCGAGCCGGGCGACCTCTTTGCTGGGCAAGACGACTGTGGAGGTGGCGTTGCCATCCACGATCCGGCGAACGAAGAGACCGATGGGCTCTCCGGAGGGAAGAAAGGCGGGGGTGCCTGTCGACGTATTGTGCGTCAGGACGAAGGGACGGGGCTTCTTGATCAGGGCCTCGACCTTGGTGACATAGAGGGAGAGGGTCCGGTCCAGGTCCTTGCCGAGACGGTTGAGAATCACGATGGGCTCCAGCAGGGTTACCTTGGGGGTCTCGTCGGGGAAGCTCACGGCGACGAACTCCACGCCCTCGGCCTCCACCTCCGCCGCGTCCGGAAGGACAAAGGCCACGTCCAGGTCGTCGTCTTTCATGACCACGCGGGCGGAGATCTCGGTCCCGTCGGGCAAGAGGAGGTTCACCTCTTTGAACGTCGTCTTGACGTCCACTTGGCGTCCCCGGACTTGCCGGGCGATCTGAGATTCGATCTGCTTTCCGACGTCGATGGTGGCGTTGGAGACCACGGTGAGTCCAGTGGCGTCGATCACGGTTCCCGGGACCTCGAGTCGCTGTTCCTGGGATTGATTGGCCGAGCCGCCGACGACGACTTCGATATCGATCACGGCTTTCACGGTGATGATGGCTTCCTGATACTTTTCGTGGATCGCGAGAGCGCCGGAATGGACCGGGTCGTCCTCCGCCACGAGGGAAAGACCGGAGAGGGCCAGCAGAGCGGCGCTGGCGAGAAATTGAGAAGAAATGGATTTCACGGGAAAGAAAGTGAGTCGTAGAAGTTGAATTGAAAGAGTCTTTCGTTTGGTTCAGTTAGTCCCAGTCGGGTTCGAGTTCCTTGTAGGCGGTGTAAATGCCTCGTTTGACAAAGAAGACCACGCGTTCCTGGCGGCGCTCGGCGATGGTGTCCATGGATTCCTTGAAGGCGTCGACGGTGCTGACGCTTTCGCCATCGATTTCCAGCAGGAGATCACCGTTGCGCAGGCCGGCCAGAGCGCCCCAGCCGGAATTCTCCACTTGAGAGATCAAGAGGCCTCGCTCCTCCCGATCGAGCTGCTTTTGGACGCGGTCGTCAAAGGCCAGCTCCCTAACGGTAAACTCGAAATGCTCGTCCTCGAAGGATTCGTACTGGCTTGGCGGCTCGGGCTGGGGCTCCAGGGGAACGGTGATTTCCAGGGGCTCTCCGCTCCGCCAACCGCTGAGAGTGATCTCGGCGTCGATTGGGTATTGGCGGATCAGGTTTTCGAAGACCTCTCCGTCTTCGCGTTGGCTGGCCGGGATGACGCTGCCATCGAGCTTCAAGAAAAGATCGCCCGGTGCGATCCCGGCCTCTGCCGCAAGTGTCTCGGGAAAAACCTGGGTGACGCGGACACCCTTTTTACGGTCGAGACCCAGCGCCTCGGCCAGTTCGCGGGTCAGGACCTGGGTATTGACGCCGAGCCAGGCTTTCTTGGCGATCTTCGGCTGGTCGTCGTCGGACTCGGGCCCCAACTCGATGACGGTGAGATACTGGCGCTCGCCTCTCTCGAAAACGACCAGAGTGGGTTCGGCTTCAGCCTTGCCAGCGAGCAGATCCCGAGTGACTTCCCGGAGCTGGGAGACGTCGTCGATGGGCGTTTCGCCCACCTTGAGAATGACGTCTCCGGGGCGGAGAGCGGGCTGCGCCTCGCCTGCGGGACCGCCGGGACGGCTGCTGTGAATCTGAACGCCGCGCGCGTCAGGGCGCCGATACTCGAGAGCCGCCACTCGGGTGAAATCGCGGGCGGTGATGCCCCAGGATTTCAGCTCCAGGGGACGATCCCGTTTGGGTTCCCGTTCAACGGTGGTGAGGGTCCAGGCCAGCGGCTGTCCATCGCGCCATCCCTTGAGCGTGATCTCCGTGCCCACGGGCGTGTTGAAGACCAATCGATTGAAATCGGGAACGTCCTCGGCGCTGGTGACATTGAGCGGGCGATCCTGAAACTCGGTGAGGATGTCGCCGGCCTCAACATCGGCCTCGGCGGCGGGCGAGTGGGGCACGACCCCGGCCACCAGCATGCCTTTCAGTTCGCGGCGCTGTTCCTTGAGCAGGGGCTGTCCGTTGATGCCGATCCAGCTTCGAGTCACCTGACCGGTGGCGATGAGTTTGTCGGCGACTCTTTTGGCGAGGTTGCCGGGAATGGCGCCTCCGAGGCTTCCCATGCCGATCTCGTTGACGCCGATGATTTTTCCTGACAGATCGACTAACGGGCCGCCGCTGTTTCCGGGGAAAATGACGGCGTCGTGGCCGATCCAGCGGACGAGCTGATCGACGCTCTCGCCCTCGAGATCGAATTTCTGATTGGGCGGCGGGATCATGGCTGTGTTGGACACGACTCCCACCGTGACGGATTGGGAAAGCCCGGCTGGGCTGCCCATCGCCAGCACGGTATCGCCGACCCTCACCTGATCCGAATCGCCGAACGAGGCGACTTTCAAGGGAGATTCGTCAATCCGGTCGGAGAGATCCAGTCGCAGGACGGAGAGATCGGAGAGCACGTCCGTGCCGATCAGCTCGGCGTCGACTTCTTCCCGGGTCGATAGGCGGCAGACGATGCGGGTTCCGCGGCCCGCCACGTGATGATTGGTGAGGACGAGGCCGTCCGCGGAGATGATGGTGCCGCTGCCGGAGCCCTGAGATTTCTGCATGCGTCCGCTGCTGCCCTTCTCCGAGACCACGTGGATTCGCACCAGGGCGGGATAGACGGCGGCGATCGCCTCATCGATCTGCGCCCTAACGGTGGGGTTGTCGATCCGGGCTGGATCCGCCCCGGCCGGGTCTGCGGCGAGGCTGAGTGCAAGAAAAAGAAGGGTGAAAGCGGTCCAGAGGCGACAATGAGCGATCTTGAGCATGGGTGTCATCTATCTAGCTCGGGAAGGCTGGAGGGGAAAACGATTTCCCTGTCGGGGGCGAGCTCGCGTGGATGATTGCGCCTTGTTTCGCGTCAAGACCTCGTCGGCAACTGGGCGAGTTCCCGTCGTTAAACGGTTCCATCGTCTGGGTCTTCGACGGTGCCGATGTGCTGGAAACCGTTCTTGGTGAGGACCCTAGTGGAAGCGTTGGGCTCCGGCAGGGTGTGCGCCAGGGATCGGGGCCGTCCGCGGCGTGCAGGAGATCGATGAAGTCGTGGGAAATCTCTTCGGAAACGATGAATCCGCGTAAGCCTTCAGCGGGCGGGATGCCGAAGCGATGTCGAAAGGCTTCTTCACTTTCGATGAGAGCAAGGAAATCCTCCGGGGCGTCGGGGCGGTAATCGAGTGTCCGAGGAGGAGCGGCCTGCATGTTCGCAGTTTGAGCGCGGAATCGAAAACCTCAAGGTGCGATGGCCGTCGCCGTCGCCGTGGTCGGCCGCCAGTTTCCAGGGTTGTTCGGATCGCCGTGAAGGTCCACGAAACGCAGGGCGGCGCCCTCGCCGTCCGCCTCCGGGGGCCAGGGGGCGTCATCATCATAACGCATGTCGAGAACGGTTCGATCACGGTCGTCCACAATCCGCAACCGTTCGCCACCGTTGTCGAGTTTCCCTTCAAAGACGCCGTTGACCACCCTGTCAGATCCGGGTGGATCCGCAGACTCGCCACCGCCGACGAGAAGAATGCTCTCTCCCGGTGCGAGGATTTGCGGTTTGGCGCTGGAAAAGTCGAAGCGAATGCCTTTGTCAAATCGCAGGGGCCGGAGATCGAGAGGGGTGGAGCCGACGTTCCGCAAGAGCACATACTCATCGACGGCAGAGTTCCGGCGGGGGTCGGGATGGAACATGAGTTCGGCGATCACCAGACGGTGGCGGGCGGCAGGCCCCTTCTCGGGATGGCCCGCTATGAAGGTGTGAGGGTCAGACCAGGGACTCCAGTGTCCCAGACCGTCCTGCAGACGGAAGCGCGCCCGGTAGGTCTTGCCGGGAAGGACTTTGCCGCGTGGCGGTTCGATCGTGCGCGGACGGTCCGCAGCGACCTCTTCCTGGCTTTCTCACACGGCCTCGATCTCGTAGCGGCGCGGGAGTGCGGGGTCAAAGCTGGGAGTTCCTGGCAGAGTGACCTCGGCAATCCGCCAGGCGATTCGCTGGATGTCTTTGTTAGTTTCGGAGTCCAGGGCGAAGTTGAGTGCATCGATCGGATACCCGGCGCCGCCGTGATAGCGGATCGCCGGTTTTGAGGGGGCTTGAGCCCGTTCCGTCCGGACCAGCCTCGCGAGGAAGGCCTGGCGCGAGGCCACGTAGGCTTTCATTTTTTTCGCGAAACCGGAGACGTCGGCCTCCAGATCCAGTTGGGCGGGCAATTGATAGAAAAGCCCTGAATAGTGGATTTCGGGATGATGATTCCAGAGCGCGGCGTCTGCCTCGGCGATGTCCGGTCCCGCGGGATCGTGAATGAACCCGAGCCATTCATCGATCAGAATGCCCGCTTGCTCCGGATTGTAGAGAAGGTCGATGATTTCCTGGAGCCGGTTGGCGTAGTCGACCCGAAACTCTTCGCGCCGGGCCACGGTCTGGCTGAAGAGGTGAGTCCCGGTGCCCCACTGCCCGTTGTCCCAGGTGAGATCGACATCCCAGGGGTGGACTTCCCAAAGGCCGGTTGAGGGATGGTGATAGTAATAGTAGTTCTTGCCGTGGGCGATGTCATAGTGGTGGATGGCCTCGACGATGGCGCGATAACTGAAATACTTCGGAAGATCGAGATTCTGGCGGTACCAGTTCGCGCTACCGAAGCTTTGGTAACTGTGTTGGAAGGCGAGGAGGTCGCTGTTGTCGGGCGGATGGCTGGGCCCCTGGTTTTTCTTTTCCCCCTGGTCGTGCTCCATCTTGTAGAGGTTTCCGTCAGGCAAGTCATGGGCGTCGAGGAAACGGCCGTCCATTTGCTCGATGGCGAGGTAGAGCCCATGAAAGTCGCTCTGCCACTGCTTGGGTCTCGACTCTTCGGGCGTGTCGATGACGCGGAGATGCACGTAGTGCGTGTGGGGTGCTTCGACGCCGGCCAAATTGAAGAGAGCAAAGCTGAGGGCCTCGTAGAGCCCCTGTTCGCCTTGGTGGCGATTTTGTGAGGAAATGTTCTGGTAGCAGGAACTGAAGTTCAGTTTGTCCCAGAGAACGGGATACGGCCGACCGTAGGGATCGCGGGCTTGAAAGCGTTGCGATCGATGGAAATTGAATTTCCAAAAGTTCTTTCCGCAGTTGTAGCGCCAGACGCCGCCGCACGCGCGGAAGGCGATGTGATCGTGGATTTCGTCGCCGACGACCAGGGTGCCGTGCCAGCGATAGTCGGAGCCCCGGTAGCCTCCGTGCTGCGAGGTCTGCACGTCGCGGGACTTGGCCAACAGGTGATAGATGGGAACGCGGCTCAAGGCTTCGGAAGGAAGGGTGACCATTGGCGCGCTCGGTTGAAAGCTTCCCGCCCAGGCGGGAATTTCTCCATAGACGAAGTAGGCGAAGTTGGGCGCGGGATCTTCGGGAGAGGGCGCCTGCCGAGTGTGCCCGAGACCGTCTTCGGCACGCAATTGGTAGCGGATCAGGTGGCGGTGAATTTGGACTTCGGCAGGGATCTGAACGCTGAAGCCGTCCGGTGTGCGGGGGAGCGGCTTCATGGTGAGTGAATGCCAGGAGCCGGGGTGGTGATAGCGCGAGGCGTCATCGGGCAGTGAGGAGTCACGATCTGGTAATCGAGGAATGCTTTGGCGACGCCTTGAGGGTGGGTGATGGTGGCGGTCACGGTGACGTCCGCTCCTGGCGGCGGTTGGCGCGGCCAGTGCTCGACCTGACGGATGGCGGGAGCGGCTTTTTCGGCGGGTTGCCAGCGGGCGTTGCGCCGCCCGGGGGTGGCGGGTGCCGGCGCCACGGTGCTGTTGGCTTCCGCCTCGAGTCGGGCTTCGAAGACGAAGTCGCTGCTGCCGGAGAGCGATGCGTTGAGCACCTGGGCGGCCAGGACATTGCGCCCGGGCAGCAGCAAGGGTGAGAGGATCTGGGTGACGCGTTCGTAGTCGCCCGCGTCCGGACGTTTTGCAGCGATGTCGCGGCGGGAAGGAAAATTGGTAGGATGATTGATCCGACCGAGGGGTTGCCCATGGAGGTAGAACACGGCACCGTCGTCGATCAGCGCGTCGAGGGAGAGAGAGCCGAGTTTTCTTGGATCGGTGATTTCGAAGACCTTGCGGAAATAGGCGGTGGTGTAGCGGCCCTGCATGTCCCCGAGCGTGGTGTTGAGATAGGTTTCTCCGTAGCCGATCGGCGCCTTGCCGGTGCGCCACGCGGAGTCGTCAAAACCCGGGCGCATCCACGAAGTGCGCCGCCCGGCTGGAGCGACGGTTCCTGGAAGGTAGCGCCATTCCGATTCGGCGGCGATCAGCGTCTCTCGCCCTTCAGATGATCTTGACGACGCCACCCAGTGGGCACCCAAGCCGTTGTTGAGGCTTGGGTGGATGAGTTCGATGGAGGATTCCTGTTCGCCGCGGATCAGCGGCCAGGGAAAGCGCGGCCGGTAGTCCACCTCATCGATGTGTTTTCCACCCGCGTCCTCCAGGAGAATGGTTTCGCCCTCGTTGGAGAGCCGGCCCGTCCAGGGGCCCAGGGCCGAGGAGATCCCGAAACGGGGGGTGGATGTGAGGAGCTCCGGATTCGACGCCACGACGAGAAAGCCTCCCGGGGCGAGGAGGGTGCCGCCGGGAAACGTGTAGGTCACGGCGTCGCGCAATTGCCAGTCCGAGAGGTCCACGGGTTCCCGGCCGGGATTGTGCAGCTCGATGAACTCGAGGGGCTGCGTCTTGTCGATGAGCTGGTAGTGGATTTCGTTGATGACGATCCGGGCCGATTCGGCGCGGAGGTCACTGGAGTGGAGAGTCGCCGCGAGAATCCAGAGAGTGAGCGGCCGGAGGAAGGTCGACATGGTGTGAATCGTGAGTCCGGGAATAAGGCGGAGATCCCGGGTGGAGTGTCGCACGTCCAATTTCCAGAGTCCAGCGAGGGGGAACCGGCAGCGATTCCGTAAGACGGCGTCGGAAAGAGTCGTAATGGCCTGAATTGGTGGGTGTTGAGCGTGTTGAAGCTGGCGCTAGGAGGGCGAACAGTTTCGTGTGGCGGTTCTCGGGCGAATTTCGGAGGGCTCGAGCCGCGAAATGGATCCCCCTATCGGCAATAGGCAACAGGAAGCCAGACCGCTCCGATGGCGGACGTGAACCCAAGGTTACCGAGAGCGCAGGGCGGGCGTTCCTCAGCCCGGAGCCGATGGCGGCCACCATCGATCCTCTCGCATGGAGGCGGCGATTTGACGGGCAAAATAGATGGCCGTGTGTCCACGGCGTATCTCTGGCTTCAAGTTGCGCTTGTGGAAGCAGTGGAACACGGCGTGGGCCATGAACATGATCAGCCACAGAACGAGAATGGAATTGGGATGATGATGATAGCAATGACCGGAATGCCAGCGGGAGCAGAGTTCGTTAAAGCCTTCGTTTTCGACCTTCCAACGGTCGTGCCCGAAATGGAAGATGGTCTTGGCATCGGCCATTGAGCGGGGCATGGTCGTCGCCCACCACCAGTGGCTATCGATGGGAGTCTCGACCCAATCCCCAGCGACGCGCTCGCGACGGATGCCAGTCTCATGGGAATGAACAACGCGAAGAGGAGTGTGAATGGATTCAGTGCAGAAGCCCTCAGCCTCTTGTAAATGAACGTGCCGCGCGGGCTTGCCCGGTGCAGCCGGAGTCTCAAATGATTCTGGCTCTTGCTCCTCAAGGGGCAGGAGCGTGCGGGCTTCGGACAATAGCTCAGGCTGATTATCCTTGAGTACGGCAACAAGGTATTTGCCGTGGTCTTCAAGAAGATTGATCACGGAGGGACGCAGGTAGAGCGCATCGGCAGTGAGCACGTCAAAGCAGCGTGGGTGGTCCTTAAGGACGCGAGTTATCAGCCGTATAGCCGCAGCGACTTCGTCGTCTCCAGGATCTCCGTCTTCACCAGGCTCAAGCATTTCCACGTCGAGAAGCAATTGAAAATCCTCACAGATAATCTGAAACGCGACCAAGCGGTGGTAGAACTGTGTTTTGACCTCGTCTCCGACGGCGATCCGGCGTTGGAGACACTTTGGACAACAACGTTTGTAGCTACAGTGAGTTTCGTGACCATCGACGGCGGCAAGCATCCAACCGCGCTGTGGGGCAAGGATTTTGTTGCGTTTGAGGCAGAAGTAAATGTGTCCGAGACACCCTCGCACACTGTCAGGCTCGATGCGCTCGGAGACATACGCCAGTTCGTCGGCGCTGGGCAAACGGTGATTACCGAGCCAACGGGTCCAGCTGCTCTTGTTCCGGTGTTGCTCGAGTTCGTTGAAGCTTGGTAACCGGCAGCAGAACATGGCGAAGAATGCTGCCGGGAAAACTCGAGTGGGAATCTGTGGTTTGGGACGAGAGTCACGCACCCGCAGCCTCCACTGTTGGCGGAGGCTGAAAATCTTGTCCGCGTAAGTTAGTAGTCGCGTGAGAATGGTCGCTTCTTTTTTGGTGGAGAATTGCGCCCGGACTTGGCTTTGCCGGCTGATTTCTTACCGGTCTTGCCCTTCTTCTTGGCGGAGCTACTCGCCGCTCTGGCCTTGGTTTTTGCCTCCTCGAGTCGGAGGCGCCCCTGCTCGTCGAGGGCTTCCAGCAGAGCATTCGCCTTCTGGAAATCATCGATCCAGCGTCTCGCCTGAGCTTCCAACGGTCTGGGGACGTGCAGCATGGTGGTCTTGCCCTTGCGAGTCTGACCGATGGCCAAGGAGCGATGGCGCAAGGAGTCGTCGGAAGCGCAACGGCAAGTGGGCTTGCCGCATTTACGAGAGAGTTCGATGGGCGAGCCGTGAAGGAAGCCTTCGGCCTGGTCGAGGAGCTGGCGGAGGCGGCTGCGAATCTGGCGTTCGGTGGGGGGCAGGGAGTTTCTGCTTGGCATGAAGGTCGGCTCGTTCGGCGCACTGTAATATAAGACCATTACAGAAACAAGCTTAAAAAAGATGAAATAACGAATGCGAATTTGCCATGGGGTCAAAAATGGGCGCTGCCGATCCGAATTACCCAAAAATACAGGGCTTGAGCCGCCTCAGCCGCCTATCTTACGGAATCGCTGGAACCGGAGATAGGAGAGACAAGGGAGCGAAAGAAAGATCCGTCCGGCCAAGGGAAAGGGATCGGTGGAGAGGGCCCGTCGTCAAGCTTGCCTGGGTGGCGTCTCGGAATCAGGCTTAGAGCTTCAGGTGATCCGGTATTCCCGTCGTCGTTGAATGAATTCATCCGCCAGGGCGCGATACGCAAAAGCGCCCACGCCTGAGGGGTCGTATTCGATGATCGTTTTCTGGTGGCTCGGGGCTTCGCCGAGGCGCACGGTGCGAGGAATGATCGTTTTGTAAGTTTCCTTGGGAAAATGAGAGCGCACCTCTTCAATGACGCTGCGCGCCAGGCGAGTGCGGCCGTCGTACATGGTGAGGATGATGCCTTCCAGTCTGGCCTTGGACAATTCGGCTTCCTTCATGCTGGCGAGCACTTCCTGGTAGATGCCCGCCAGAGCTTGAATGCCGAAAAATTCACACTGGACAGGCACTAACAAATCGTCGGCCGTGGCCAAGCCCGAGGTCATGAGGATACCGAGTGAAGGCGGCGAATCCATGATGACGTAGTCGAGCAGCTCCAGTTCGTAGAGCGGCGCGAGCACTTCCCGCAGGCGGCTGTGATGGTTGCCGCGCTGCGCGAGAACGATTTCCACGCCGGCCAGTTGAAGGGCCGAGGGAAGCAGATAAAAATTCTCCAGGTGCGTTTCCCGGATTTGGTCCTCCACGGGACTGTCTTCCACCAGGGGATGGTAGAGATTGACGTCGGCATCCGGCTCAAAACCCAGCGTGGTGGTGGCGTTGGCCTGCGGATCGAGATCGATGAGCAGCACGCGCTTGCCCAGTTCCGCCAAGCAAGCACAAAGGTTGACGGCGGTGGTGGTTTTGCCCACGCCTCCCTTTTGATTTGCAATGGCGATGATTTTCATGAGGGTCGGAACCCGTTCTGCGGTGACGGGGATACCTGCACTTCGGGTGGTTGTTAAGCAAGCTTTAGAATCCCAGCGTGGACAAATTTGAGATCACAGAAAAGTGGCTTCTGGAAGCCGGTGGCTGGCAGATGATGAAGCCTGCCCGAATGCTAGTGGAGCAGGGGCGAGTGCATGAGGTTGACTTCGACGGCCGTCTCGTCCGGGGCTCGGTGGGCGACGGAAAACGGGCCTTGCGCACGGGGATGCTCATTCGGGGACGGACGGATGTGGAAAATCTCTGTCGATGTCGGGAGGCTCAGCGGACGGGGATGCTCTGCCCGCACGCCCTGGCGCTGGGGCTGGCGGTGGCGCGCGGACAGAGGCAAGCGGAGGGCGCGTCGGGAACGGATTCTCGCGGCGGTTTGCGAGGCGCTCGGGGAGCCCCGGAAGGGCGGTCGACCGGGATCGGCGGGGAGACGGCGCGGAGGAGCCGCTCGACGGCGACGGCGACGGAATCGCGGGCGTCGTTTGAGCCGCCCACGACGGCCTTGACGTTTCGCTTGGCTGGCCGAGCCATGGCCTCTCTCGGACGGGGCACGCTGACGGTTCGGGTGGAGCCCATGGGAGACGAGGCGGGGATGGAGGCGGATCTTCCTTTCTTGGCCTGGCTACAGTCCCTGGGGGAGAAGGCGGTGCGCCCTCAGTTGATGCTGCAGGAGCCGCACTTGGCGGCGTTTTTCACGGCGCTGCAAGGACATCCCCGGGTCTATGTGGACGAGGTACCGCTTCGGATCGAGCCCCTGCCGCTGCGCTTGTCATTGGGCTTGGAAGCTCGGGGGGAGGAGAAGGTGGCGATGCTGATCGAGGTGTCCGAGGCCGTGCGCTTGGTGATTTCGGGGGAGATGATCTGGGCTTACCTTCCGGAGCGGGGAGCGGTGCTGCGTGGCCCGCGTTTGGACGCGTTTGCTCAGGGCGACCGGGATGCCTTTCTCGAGCTCCTGAGACGCTCCGGCGGGTCTCTGGAGCGCTCGTGGCCGTGGTTTTTTCAACACGCGGAGATCCTTGAGGACGCCTTTCGCCTGGACGCATCGGCCTTGTCTCACGGAAAGCTCCCCCGGCGATCTCCGGCGCGGCCGCGGATACGGTTCGAACTGGAAGGGAGCCTGAATCATCTCGAGGGGAGCCTACGCGCGGCCTATGAGGTGGAGACAGTGGTGGTGGGCCGGCCGTCGAGCCGATTTCCGTTCACCCGGCCCGACACCCCGGGACGCTGGTATGAGAGAAATGAGGCGGTCGAGCGGGAGGCCGTGGACCGATTGCTCAAATTTGGTTTTGTCGGGCCGGGCCGGGACGATCGATGGGTAATCAAGGGCGAGGGGGCGATCTTGAAGTTTTTTGCGAGTGGATTGCCGGTCCTGCAGCGGCTCTGGGAGGTGCGCATCGGGGAGCGTTTCTCGCACGTCACGCGGGACATCGAAAGGATTGCCCCCGACATCCAGTCGACGCCCCACCCCGATGGCGGATGGCTGGACGTCGATATCGGTTACAGCAGCGAGGAAGGTCATCGATTGCCTCGCCACGAGATCCAGCGCCTCTTGCAAGTAGGGCAGAGTCACGCGCGGTTGCCGGACGGGAAACGCGTGGTCGTCGATCTCGCGGCCTGTGAGGAACTGAACGCGGTGCTCCAGGACATGGATCCTGAGCAGGCTTACGGGCATTACCGGGTCGAGACGAGTCAGGAAGACTATCTCCAGGCTACTCTGGGAGCGTTTGCCGGGAGGGAGGTGGGGGAAATTCCTCAGGCGGACTTTCCTGAGGAGGCGCTGAAAGATCTCTCGACGATCCTGCGAGACTATCAGCGGGAAGGGGTTTGTTGGATGTTGGCGCGGGCTGAGCGCGGGCTTTCCGGTATTTTGGCCGATGAAATGGGCTTGGGGAAGACGCTTCAGAGTCTCGCGGTGGCGCAGGCATTGAAGACGATGAGGAAAACGAGCGCGGGGATGAAGGGCGATGCGTTCGCGTGTTTGATTGTTTGTCCCAAGAGCCTCTTGGACAACTGGTGCCTCGAATCGGCGCGGTTCACGCCGGATTTGAAGGTGATCAAGATCCACGGATCTCAGCGTGGACGCCTTTGGCGCAAGGCCGATCAGGCCGATCTCCTGGTGACCAGTTATGGGCTTTTGGTGAGGGATCTGGAAGAGTTTCGACGGCGACGTTTTGCCGCTGTTTTTCTGGATGAAGCGAGCGCCATCAAGAACAGCCAGACGCGGAACGCGAAAGCGGCCTGCGCCCTTGAAGCCGACTATCGTTTTGCCCTCACAGGGACACCGATCGAGAACAGCATCCGCGATCTTTGGTCGATCATGCAATTCGTGGCGCCGGGCTATCTCGGTGGCCGGAAAACCTTTCGCGAGCGTTACGAACTCGGCCTGGCGGGGGAGAGCGGTGGATCGCCTGAACTGCGGGATCGGCTTCGGCGGCGCTTGCGGCCGTTCATTCTGCGACGGACCAAGCAACGGGTAGCGGAGGAATTGCCCGATCGCATTGAGAAAGTCTTGACCTGTCCGCTGTCGGCCGCCCAGCGAGACGTCTACACGAGTTTGCTGCGGGCCGGCCGGGAGAAGGTTTTGGAGGCGAAGGATCGGGGCGAGGGCGCCGCCTGGATGACGATGCTCACGACCTTGTTGCGCCTGCGCCAGATATGCTGCGATTTGCGATTGCTGGGCGAGGCGGAAACGAAAAACCAAGCTCGCCCGGGCTCCGGCAAGCTCGATGCGGTCCGGGAATTGCTGGAAGAGGCGGAGGAAGGCCAGCATCGCGTGCTGATCTTCAGTCAGTTTGTGAAGATGCTGCAGATTCTGCGTGGGGAGCTGGAAGACCGTGGGGTGTCCTTTTGTTATCTGGACGGTCAAACCCAGGGACGGCAGGCGGAGGTGGATCGCTTTCAGAAGGGGGAAGTGCCGGTCTTTCTGATCAGTCTCAAAGCGGGAGGGTATGGGCTCAATTTGACGGCGGCGGACACGGTGATCCATTACGATCCCTGGTGGAATCCGGCGGTGGAGGCCCAGGCCGCGGACCGGGCCCATCGCATCGGCCAGACGAACGTGGTGACGGCCTACAAGCTGATCTCGGAGGATACGGTGGAGGAGAAGATCTTGAGAATGCAGCGACGAAAACGCCGTGTCATCGACGCGGCCCTGGACGACGAAGAGCCCCTGATGCAGGGGTTGAGCGTGTCGGAATTGGAGGAAGTGCTGGAGTTGTGACGGTGATGACCGGGAAACGGGAATGGAGCGGGAGAGCGAGCGGTGGCGGGCAAGAGTGCGGGTTTTACGAGAGTGGCGGACCTGGCCATGGCAACTGCCTCAACCCGAGCAAGCAAAAGGGGACACCACGCAGGCGCCTTGTCAGGAAAGGTGCCGGTGGTGTCCCAAGGCGTTCGCGAGGGCCCCTCAAAGCAGGGGTGCGCCGATCGGACGCGGAGAGGGGCCTCAGTTGACGGTGATGACTCGCGGCTTCGCCTGGTCCCTGAGCGGGAGGTTTACCCTGAGAATTCCGTCATCGAGCTTGGCCCCGATCCCGTCCAGATCGATCTTGGAATCGAGCTGGAGCCGAAATTGATAGTCGTCGCCAGCAAGCTCGCGTAGTAGCGGTTTCCAGGTCCCGGGAGCTGCGTCGGAGCGCTTGGCGGTGATCGTGAGCACGCCCTCGGAAAGCGTGAGAGTGACGCCGGATTTGGCGGCCCCGGGGACCTCGATCTCAAGCTGGAAGCCGTCTTCGTCTTTGGCGGCCCGATAACGGGGACGAGTGAAGCGATCGGTGGCACTTTCGGCGTGGTGCCCGGCCACGGCATCGGTGTTTTCTGTGCAAATAGTAGACATGGTTCCTTTCTTTCGTTGATGAGTGGATTGGTGTTAGGTGTCGTGACGGCCCGTGTTCTGGAGCCGAATGATCGAACCGTTATCGAGGCTGTTAGCGGATCGAGATGGTGCGGGATTGTTGCGGCGCTTGCTTGCCGACGGTGACCGTGAGCACGCCTTCTTCGAGGGTCGCCTCCACTGAGTCTCGATTGATCGTTTCGGGAAGTCGAAGAGTGCGCCCGGCACGCAAGGTCTTTTGCGGGTCCTCTCCTTCGCCAGTCACCGTTTCGTAGCGAACGGCGAGGGTGGCGTCGGGCTCGAGGCGGATGGTGAGATCGTCCTTGCGAACGCCCGGCAGATGGAACCGCGCGACGTAGTCAGTGTCGGTTTCGTAGAGGTCGGCCGCGAGCCGGCGCGCCGTGGCTGTGGTGGCGTCTGCGTGGTCGTGGATCACGCCGTTCTGGCGTTGGTGACCGAGCAGGCGGGAGAAGGGGTCAAACTCGCTCAAGGGCTCGCGGAACCAGTCGGACAATTCGTGGAGAGTGCGGTTGAGGGAATGGGAGTAGGGGTTCATTTTCATGGTGATGGATGAAGTGTTGGTGTTGGATTTGACTCGGGTGAGATGCACAAGAGAAAGATGCACAAGACGTGCCATCGCTGCGTTTTTCCTCTAAAGGATTTACCCTCAAGGAATTGCAACAAGTAACCTCGCGAGGATGTCGATCCGATTGGCCTGAAAAAGAGTCAATGTGTCGCTTCTATGAGCGAACATGGCCCCGGTTTTTCGTGTCAAATTGACGCAGATCGTGAGCTGAGCCGCTCCGGGTGCTGGCGTCTTTGCAGGATCGCTCGGTTAGCGGAAGGCTTGTGAGGCGAAGGTCGCCGGATCGAGGGCCTTCCGCTTGGCATCGTCGTCGTGTTCGCGATAGAGCACGATGCGATCGATGGCGCAGCGGGGCGTGCAGGCACTGATGTAGAAATTGTTGATCCCTCGCCGCAGCTGGAAGGTGTGCGGCCCTTGCGTGGACCAGGCAAAGGTTTCTTGGTCCGGGTCGCCGGATTCCGCCGTGGAGCGTCCCTGGAGGCTGACGAGGCGGATGGGATCCTCTTGGCGAGCGGGATGGGCGACCCGCCAGAGCCAGGCGCGCGGGCTTTCGGGAGAAGCGTGGAAACGCACATCGCAGCGGTAGGCTCCCGGCTTCTCGGTATAGACCCTAACGATGAGCCAGCGGTGTTGCGAGCCCTGGAATTCGGTGGTGGCGTCGACGGTATCCGGGGAAGCGATGGGAACGGGATAATGTGGCGGACGAGTCCAAACCAGGTAGCCCTCGCCGGCGAAGCCATCGGGTTTCTGGGCGATCTGCCAGGCGGGATCGTGTTCGATGGCCTCGGCTTCGACCACCACATAGCCGTCGCGCTCGCGCCAGACGTTGGGCGGCATCCACTCCCGCTCGTTTCCCGAAGGGATGCCGTGGCAGAGCTGGACAACGCCAAAGCGATAGGGGTCGGTGGCGAGTTGCTGGCCGCCCGGCTCCCAGCGCCAGGCGGAGGAGGGCTGATTGTCTTCGCTGATCAGACTGACATTCATGCCGATCAGCAGACCTGCGGCGGGGTTTTCTCCCAGGGTACTCCACGGCAGGGCGATTTCGTGAACGGTTAGGCCTTCCTTTTCGGAGGGCCCCGTGGCGTGGAGAAGCTTGTCCTGGTCGGAGACGGAGGGAAAAAACAAATCGAGATGAGTTGCTCCAAGTCGCGCGGACTGTGTCAGGGAGGGATCGAGGAGAAGGCGGACGCGTTCGGGAGATTCGGAGGGCGCCGCCTGCATCAGCAGCAGGAGGTAGAGATGGCGATGATCCCAGGCCAGCCGGAAGGTGGCCGGACCGGTGTTTCCGTTGGGAAGCGTCAGGCGATAGGCTCGTAGCCGTTCCCAGAGAGGCTCCATGATGCCGTCGATCGCGGGAGGAGCGGGGAGAAACTGGGCCAGGGTTCCCTTGGCAGGGTCGAAGGGATCCGTCTCGACGAGAAGCTGCGTCTTCCTGGAGGCGTTGCCGGCCAAGTCGACCGCTTCGACATTGACGTGATAGAGCGCGAAAGGCTGGAGACGATCCATCACGTACTCGGGGCGGAAGGAACGGCCCATCCAGCGCCGCCGCCAAAAGATGTCGTAGGCCAGGACGCCGCTCTCTTCATCGGCCGAGGGATCCCATTGCAAGTGAAGGTGTGCGGCCCCGTGACCCTTGAGCCGGAGATTGCGCGGGGCGGTCGGAGCGTTCAGGTCGTCGAAGCTCTGCGAGTAGAGAAGCTGGGATGATGGCGCCGCGGCATGGGTGACCGGTTGACTGGCAGGGTGCAGGTAGAGTCGGTCGATAGCGAGGTCCTCGCCGGCGGCGGTGATCCGAATCTCGTGATTGCCGGCGAGCCAGGTCCAGGAAGGATTCCCGGGGGAAGCGGATAGCAAGGTCCATCCCTCCGTTCCGGTACTCCGAAATTCGAGCGTTCGGTGATCTTCATCGGTGAGGCGGGCCATCACGGTCTCCGCTGGCGCGGACGTCGATGCGCGGAGGGTGAAAGCGCAGGTTTCATTCTTCTCAAGGTGAAGATGATAGAGAAGCGAAGTGGTCTCGAACGCGCCTCCGCGATGCTTCAGAGCGCCTTGGCCGAGGAATCCTTCAGGTGATTCCTGGAAGGACCACGATGAACCGTCGAGAACACGATGGGTGTCTTCGCACTCCACAATCGCCATTCCTTCATCGGAGGCTAACCAGACTGGTGTGATATCGGCCGATGAGTTGTCGATCGCCAAGAGCGCGAGACTGATCAGAAAGGTGGAGCAGAGACGAACTCGCGTGGGGGCTGCCACGGACCTGCTCAGGAGATACTTCAAGAGGCGCTCTTATTCCAAGGCAAAATCGATCGACGGAGCGCCGCGAGGGGCGATCTCCCTGGGTGGATTGGCTCAATCGGCCATCAGCTCGTCGTCGCGAAAGAAGCGCTTCAGTTCGGCGACGGCGTTCTCCGGCGAGTCGGAGGCGTGGGCGCAGTTGACCATCATGTCTTCGCCGAGGTCGCCCCGGATGGTGCCCTTGGACGCCTTGGTGGAATCCGTGGGGCCGAGAAGATCGCGCACGCGATTGATGGCGCCCTCGCCACTGAGGGCGAGGGCGATCACGGGCGCCGATTGCATGAACTCGACGATGGTGGGAAAGAACGGTTTGTCCGCCAGGTGGGCGTAGTGTTCGGCCAGAAGGACGTCGGAGAGTTTCATCATCTTGGCGCCGCGGATCTTGAAGCCGGCCTCCTCGAAGCGCTTGATCACTTCTCCGCACTGGTTTTTGGTGACTGTGTCAGGCTTGAGAAGAATGAGCGAAGTTTCTTGGGCTGGCATGGTAGGCAGAAGAAAGCGAACTTGCTGCCTTTTGCAAAGCCGAATTCATTTCGATGAAGCTGCCTTGTTGGGGGCTTCCCGAGGCTTTCCAGACGCCGCGTCACCACCTTTTTCCCATGGGTTTGAATCGATTCGAGGACTTCCGGGTCGATCCGGTCAGCCGGGACGGCCACCTTGCAAAAGAATAGGTGGTTTTTGGAGGGGCAAGCGCTCCGCCTTGCCGTGGCCTTGCGTTCCGCTCTCCCTGTGTGGTGGAAAACCGCGATGGCGCGGGGGGGGGTGATCAGATCAATCGAAATCCTCGAATCGAATGCCGCTCAGAGGGAGGAGCGGCGAGGCCTGGAGACGAGGTTCCAGACGGGGCGAGTGATCATTTTCCAGAAGAAATCGAGATCGTCCGAGGCGTGGGAAAAAACCGCCTGCTTTTGAACCGTTTCCTCCTGCTCCTCCAGCAGCTGTCCCACGGCATTGACCGCCATGACTTGCTGATCCGTTAGGATGATCATGTCGCAAAACTCGAGGTGGTCGGCATCCTCACTGGTTTTATTCCAGGCCTCGAAGAGGGTCTCCTCGCCACGTCGTCCGAATACCGCGAGCTTGACCCGGGTACGGTCGTGCTGCCGCAGTTCGCGCGCACGGGTGGCCGTGCTCTGGAGAAGCCCTCGCCAGTAATCGCTCTCGGTGTAGGGACGGAAGCCGAAGTGGATCTCGCTTTGCTGAAAACGCCAGCGAAGTTCGTGGGTAGACGGATTGCCTTGGGCCGCGTTGCCGTGATCTTGCAGGAGTGCGGGGAAGCTTTCTCCCGCCGTCTCCAGGACCTGGCGGAGGAGGGTCTGAGAGATGAGGGCCGGTTTTTCCGACAAGGCGATCTTGATTTGACGGAGGCGGGCGGCCGTGTCTTCGTGCGACGGCTGGGTAGGCGTCGGCGCGTTCGGCGTCGACGATTTGCCGTTGACTGGCTGGGAGACTTCTCGGGGTGTTTGAATCTCCTTCGAGGGCGGCGCGGTGGGGACAGTTTGGGTTTCTTTCGAAGCGGGTGAAGACTCCGCGGATGGTGTCGCCGGAGGGGGGACCGTGACCGATGGGGATGATGATGGTGGTGACGATTGGCGGAACTGCGTAATGAAGGCCTGAAGGTCGGGCCCGATGGTGGGGGGGCGTTCGGAGGGCGGTGATTGAGTGGGGACCGGGCGTGCTGGTGGTGGGGGTGGAGTCGATGAAACAGAGCGGCTCGAAAGGTCCGTGTCCGGGGCGGGAGTGGAGGGTGGTCGATGAGAGCGGGATTCGATGAGGGAGCGTAGGTCGCCCATGGCATGGACGAGTCGCTGGGTGGCTGGATTCTCGAGGACGGGATCCTTTTCGCGAACCGGTGATGAGGAGGGGTCAGCGGATGGCGGGGTCGCGATGGTTTCCCGTGCGGGTGCCGAGGAGGGCTGCCCTTGGGACCACCAATCGGCCGCGGCACGGAGAAGTTCCCGGGGCGTGAGAGCGGACCGTTCCGCGTGAAGCTCGCGGAGGTGATCGAGCAAGGCCGTCATCGTCTGTTCATGACGACTTTCCCAGAGATGACCGGCGCGGACTTTGAGGAAGTTTCTCCACTGTGATCGGTCGACACCCGGCAGACGGAAGGAGTGGCGAATGAGCCGGTCCCGCATGGCCTGGGGAAGACCAGTGAAAAAGGTGTCGTCCCAGACATCCTGATTGACGCTGAGCACGGTGAGACTTCGGGGAACAAGCTTGCCGAATTCGATTATCTGCCGGGCCAGCGTTCTCGCTGAATTTTCGTCGCGGTAGATCCAGTCGATCTCGTCGATAGCGATGACGATGGGGGCGCCACTGCTCAACAGGCGGCCCACCACGGTCAGCCCGGTACGGGCGCGGTCGGGGTGGGCGCATTGAAGGAGTTCGGACCGGTGCAGGTAGTGTGCCCTGGCCTTGTACCGTTCGAGAAGTGTGAAGGGTTTGAGCGAGAGATGGGCGTATTGATAGAGAAAACTGAGCCAGGGTCTCACCGAGGCCTCGTCGAGTGAAAGGGCCGTCTCATAATCTCTCACCAGGACCGGAAGGAGCGAGGGATAGGCTTTGTGGAACCAGCGGACGGCGGGGTGCTCCTGTTCCGCCGGATCGAAGAGGTCCTCTCCGCCGCTCTCGAACCAGGCGGCGAAGATCGGCGCGTCCTCTTCCTGGTCGATGTGCCGATTCTGGATCGAACGAAGAGTGGCCTCGCCGAAGAGGCGCGCGATGCGCCGGCTGAGGTCTTCGCCAGGATCCAGGCCGGCGGTTTCTGGGGCCGGGTGATGGAATTCTGGAGCAAAGAACTGCCGCAGCCAGCAGCGCCAGCTGAGGTCATCGGGGTCTCGGAAGTCGAGGGGATGGAGGTGGGCAATTCGTCGGGCGCTGAGTTGGCGGGACCATCGATGGAGCAGATGGCTTTTGCCCGCGCCGGCGAGGGCGGACATCACGAGGGCGGTGCGACCCGGAACCCCGTGGCAGGGGCTGGCGACGGGCTTGTCTTCGAGATCACCGAGAGCCCGCGTGAGCAGGTTCAGTTCATCGGTGTAGAGAGCGGCGAATTCGGGGGAACCCTCGGGGTCCACCGCGAAGACATCTTCGGTGAAGGGATTCACGACTGCGGAAGCTGAGTAAGGCTGGAAATGCTCGTGGGAGGCCGGGAGGGAAAGGCGCACGAGCTTCTTGAAGTTGCGATTCTGTCGCACCGCTGAATGCAAGGTTCAAGAAAAAAGCTCGCCGAAACAATATTTATGAGAAAAACTATATTTTCTTTCTAGCTCCTGAAACATTTCCTTCGAAAGTCATTTTTCATTAGAACCTCGGGTTGGATCACTTTCTTTGGTGACGGAATACCTCTTGGGCCGTGATTTTTTCATTCCTCCGATATCTAAACATACCAAGAGGATTGGATGACCGATGGACCTCTTCTCGGGCTTGCAGAATGGTGGCGTCATGAATAAGTGGGCGAGAACGGTTCAGCAACCTTCGCCTGGAGAGGAGACCACGGGTCTGGATTCAGGCGGACGGGGTCTCGGGCCATCCCTTTCTCCTAACCATTCTCAACGCATCTGACTGTCATGAACTCTCGTAACGATCTTCACTTGCCCGGGTTGGGGTTCAGCCTGTGGATTCCCCGCGTGGATCGAGCCCCTGTTTCGCTTCCTGGGGTGGGATTCTCGCTCTGGGGTCAGGGAAGTTCCCCCTGCAATGTCCGGCTGACCAAGGAGGAGTTTGCGCTTCCCGGGGATGGCAAGAGTGTTTGGATTGACTCATTCCCGCAGCGTGAGGGCATGCACGCCGCTTTGGAGGCGAAGGGAGCGTCCGCCGCGGGGCTTTCGCTTCCGGGTGACGGACATAGTTTGTGGCTGGGCTCGGGATTGCGCTCGACTCCGGTCACCCTGGTGGCTGATCCGTCCAGGAGCGCTGCTTCGGAACTTCGGCTGCCTGGCGAAGGGTTTTCCATTTGGCTGGATCCCGAGAAGGCGCGGATCCAGCCTGCGAGCCAGGGCGTACGTTTGCCCGGGGCCGCTCACACCCTTTGGACCCTGCCTTTCGTCGGGCCGCCAGTTAGTGCGGACGCCTCAGAAATTGGTGAAAGTCCTCTATTTACGGAAACGGCCCATCAACCCCCCTTAAAAGAGAATACGATGAAATTATTTGGCTTTGTACAGTGGATCGGCGTCTTTTTGATCCTTGCCCTCTTGTTCGGATTTCTTGGCACGCGACAGCAGGTGGACGAATTGGATCGCAAGTTGGCGGCGAGCGATGAAGCGCTGATCGAGACGAAGCGCGAGCGCCAGGCGTATCTGGATCGGGCGAATGGTTTGCAGATGCAGCTGGAAGAGGCCGGGGCTCGTGAGGCCAAGCTGAGCGACGACGTGGAAGCATTGGAGAAGGCGAAGGCGGGGATTGAGAATACCATGAAGACCCAGGTGGCCAATTTGGAAAAGGCCAACGAGGCGGTCGAGGCGGCAAAGGCCGAGTTGGACGAGGAGCTGGCCAAGACCTCGGGCGAGTTGGAGACGGTGTCTGGCAAGCTCGAGGAAGTGACCGAGGCCAGTCAGCGCAAGGAAGAGGAACTGACGGCGGCGATCAACGAGGCAAAGGAGTCGCTGGCACTTCGAGAGAAAGAAGTCGCTGATCTGAAAAGTTCGTTGGAAGACCTGAGCAATACGAAGAGCGAACTTGAGAAACGCCTGGAGGACAGCGCGGAGGCGCTCCGCTCGGCCCGGACCGAGGCGCAGGAACTGCGGACCATGCTCGATCAATCAGAGAAATCGAAGTCCGAGCTGCAGAAGGAGTTGGAAACTTTGAAGTCCGAGATCGAAGCCAAAGAGAAGGAGGCTGAAGAAGCGGAAGAGGAGGCCTTGGATGCGGCCGAAGAGGCCTCCGCGGCCGCTGTCGAGCACGGGCGGGTGATCGCGGCATTGGAAGAAACCCGTCGTCAGTTGGCGGAGTTCAAGAACAACGAGTTCGTCCCGGAAGAGGGCGTCGTCGAGGTGGTGCCGGCCGAGCGCGAAGTTGAGCTACTGGGCCAGTTGCGTAAGGAGCGTGAGGAACGCGAGGCGATTGCCGCCTTCTTGGTGCAATTGCAGGGGCAGGTCAAGCGGCTGCAAGTCGAGCTTGCCAGCGCCCGCTCGGCCGATCTTTGAAAGCGGAAGGGTGGCGTCCAGCGCGATGGCAGGGTCTAACTGACTTTCTTGAGAAAGCTCACTCTCCCGGAGGCCACCCACTCGGCCACGTAGATGTTGCCTGCGGCGTCGAAGCAAGCGTCGTGGGGATGAACGAAGCGGCCGTCTTCCCACATGGAAGGTGTGCTTCGCATCTTGAAGCCATCGGCCAGGGCGCGCTGGGTCCAGTCATCACTGTAGCCCAGATGGGTGATGACGGCATTGTCCTTGTCGTAGAGAGTGAGGCGGGCATGAAGGTCCGGGACGAGCAGGACCTCGCCCTGGATGTCGAAATCGGCCGGGAATGACACGGTGTCGACAAAACCCAGGTGGACGCCGTCGAGGCTGAAATACTGGAGGCGGGCGTTGGCGCGATCCGCCACCACCAGCGAGGTTTCTCTGCCGGGCCGATCGTCGAGCCAGATGCTGTGCGGCGTTCTCATGGTGCCAATGCGCGAGCCCGTCCCTCCCCAGCTCCGAATCCAGTGGGCGTCCCGGTCGTATTGGTGAATGTAGTTGGATCCGTAGCCGTCGGCGACGTAGAAGCCGCCGTCGGGGGCGAAGGCGATGTTGGTCGGGGAGAACCGTGCCTTTTCACCCTCGTAAAATCCGCATTCTTTGGGGAAGCTCTTCGTCCAAACCGTCTCGCCCGTGAGCGTCGTCTTGGCGACGAGCCCGTTGTTGTCGCTGAGGTAGAGGTATTCCTGCCCATCCTTCATTCGGACGTCGATGCCGTGCCCTCCGCCGGCGTATTCCTTGCCAAAAGATCGCACAAACTTGCCCGTGCCCGGTTCGAAAACGGCGATGGTGTCCGCGGGCGGATCCTTGGCTCCTCGGTGCTTGATATAGACGAGGCCCTCCGAATCGACGGCCGTGCCGTGCGTATCGATCCACTGAATGTGTTCGGGGACCCGGCCCCAGCCGTGATGGCACTCGTAACGATGGGCGCCCTCGCCGATCACGACCGGCTTGTTCCCTGTCTTGTCGGCGGTGGCAAGGTGAGGAAAGGCCGAGCTGGCGAGGGTGGTGCCTCCCAGGGTGGACAAGAAGCGGCGGCGAGAGGTGTGCATGGTGGAAGTCTATGAATCCGCTTTCCGCAGGACAAGCGTGAACTTTCGCCGTGCTCGGCATTGAAGGCAGCGATTCCGTAAGATAGGCGGCTGAGGCGGCTCAAGCCCTGTATTTTTGGGTAATTCGGATCGGCAGCGCCCATTTTTGACCCCATGGCAAATTCGCATTCGTTATTTCATCTTTTTTAAGCTTGTTTCTGTAATAGTCTTATATTACAGTGCGCCGAACGAGCCGACCTTCATGCCAAGCAGAAACTCCCTGCCCCCCACCGAACGCCAGATTCGCAGCCGCCTCCGCCAGCTCCTCGACCAGGCCGAAGGCTTCCTTCACGGCTCGCCCATCGAACTCTCTCGTAAATGCGGCAAGCCCACTTGCCGTTGCGCTTCCGACGACTCCTTGCGCCATCGCTCCTTGGCCATCGGTCAGACTCGCAAGGGCAAGACCACCATGCTGCACGTCCCCAGACCGTTGGAAGCTCAGGCGAGACGCTGGATCGATGATTTCCAGAAGGCGAATGCTCTGCTGGAAGCCCTCGACGAGCAGGGGCGCCTCCGACTCGAGGAGGCAAAAACCAAGGCCAGAGCGGCGAGTAGCTCCGCCAAGAAGAAGGGCAAGACCGGTAAGAAATCAGCCGGCAAAGCCAAGTCCGGGCGCAATTCTCCACCAAAAAAGAAGCGACCATTCTCACGCGACTACTAACTTACGCGGACAAGATTTTCAGCCTCCGCCAACAGTGGAGGCTGCGGGTGCGTGACTCTCGTCCCAAACCACAGATTCCCACTCGAGTTTTCCCGGCAGCATTCTTCGCCATGTTCTGCTGCCGGTTACCAAGCTTCAACGAACTCGAGCAACACCGGAACAAGAGCAGCTGGACCCGTTGGCTCGGTAATCACCGTTTGCCCAGCGCCGACGAACTGGCGTATGTCTCCGAGCGCATCGAGCCTGACAGTGTGCGAGGGTGTCTCGGACACATTTACTTCTGCCTCAAACGCAACAAAATCCTTGCCCCACAGCGCGGTTGGATGCTTGCCGCCGTCGATGGTCACGAAACTCACTGTAGCTACAAACGTTGTTGTCCAAAGTGTCTCCAACGCCGGATCGCCGTCGGAGACGAGGTCAAAACACAGTTCTACCACCGCTTGGTCGCGTTTCAGATTATCTGTGAGGATTTTCAATTGCTTCTCGACGTGGAAATGCTTGAGCCTGGTGAAGACGGAGATCCTGGAGACGACGAAGTCGCTGCGGCTATACGGCTGATAACTCGCGTCCTTAAGGACCACCCACGCTGCTTTGACGTGCTCACTGCCGATGCGCTCTACCTGCGTCCCTCCGTGATCAATCTTCTTGAAGACCACGGCAAATACCTTGTTGCCGTACTCAAGGATAATCAGCCTGAGCTATTGTCCGAAGCCCGCACGCTCCTGCCCCTTGAGGAGCAAGAGCCAGAATCATTTGAGACTCCGGCTGCACCAGGCAAGCCCGCGCGGCACGTTCATTTACAAGAGGCTGAGGGCTTCTGCACTGAATCCATTCACACTCCTCTTCGCGTTGTTCATTCCCATGAGACTGGCATCCGTCGCGAGCGCGTCGCTGGAGATTGGGGCGAGACTCCCATCGATAGCCACTGGTGGTGGGCGACGACCATGCCCCGCTCAATGGCCGATGCCAAGACCATCTTCCATTTCGGGCACGACCGTTGGAAGGTCGAAAACGAAGGCTTTAACGAACTCTGCTCCCGCTGGCATTCCGGTCATTGCTATCATCATCATCCCAATTCCATTCTCGTTCTGTGGCTGATCATGTTCATGGCCCACGCCGTGTTCCACTGCTTCCACAAGCGCAACTTGAAGCCAGAGATACGCCGTGGACACACGGCCATCTATTTTGCCCGTCAAATCGCCGCCTCCATGCGAGAGGATCGATGGTGGCCGCCACCGGCTCCGGGCTGAGGAACGCCCGCCCTGCGCTCTCGGTAACCTTGGGTTCACGTCCGCCATCGGAGCGGTCTGGCTTCCTGTTGCCTATTGCCGACAGGGGGATCCATTTCGCGGCTCGAGCCCTCCGAAATTCGCCCGAGAACCGCCACACGAAACTGTTCGCCCTCTTAGCGCCAGCTTCAACACGCTCAACACCCACCAATTCAGGCCATTACGACTCTTTCCGACGCCGTCTTACGGAATCGCTGCATTGAAGGGTTGGCAGAGCCGGAGAACTTGGATAGGCAGGGATCGTGCAGACCTTTTCCCTTCTTCTCAAGTTCGCTCACGCTTCCGGTTTCGATGCCACCCTGCGTGGCCGATCGACAAGAGCGATGACGCCGAACATGAATTGATTGACCATGCGATTGTTATCCGACCTTCATCTGGCCTATTGCACGAACATCCATCGCGGTGAGAACTGGGAGGAGACCTTTGCCGATTTGCGGGCGCACACCTTGCGGGTGAAAGAACGCGTTTGCCCGGAGGGCCCCTACGCCATTGGCCTCCGCCTGAGCGCGGTCGCGGCCGAGGAACTCAGTCAGCCCGCTGTCTTACAGGCCTTCCGGGGGTGGCTGGAGCGGCAGGATTGCTATGTCTTTACGGTGAATGGATTTCCCTACGGCACTTTTCACGGGAAGACGGTCAAGGAGCAGGTTTACCGGCCGGACTGGACGACGCGAGACCGAGTGGATTACACCAAGCGCCTCTTCGATTTGTTAGGCGTGCTGGTCCCGGAAGGTGTGGCCGGGAGCGTCAGCACGGCGCCTGCATCTTTCAAAGAGTTTGATCTTTCTCTGGAGGATCATGCGGCCATGCGCGCTCATTTTCGGGAAGTGGCCTGGCACGCTGAGGCCGTTAGCGAGCGCACAGGGAAGGACTTGCATCTGGGCCTGGAACCCGAGCCTCTGTGCACCTTGGAGACCAGCGCGGAAACGGTCGATTTTCTCCGGGAAGTCTTCGCCGAAGCGTCCGATGACGAGGAAGCCGCCTTGCGGCGTAGGCTGGGCATCAACTACGATTGTTGCCATCTGGCGGTGGAATACGAGGAGGCGTCGGAGGCCTTGGGTCGGCTGAAAGCTGCGGGCATTCGGATGAGCAAGATTCACCTCAGTTCAGCTCTCCGGCTCCGGCCCACGGCGGCTTCTTTGAATCGATTGCGGGATTTTCAGGAGGACATCTACCTGCATCAGACCATCGTCCGCATGGCGGATGGTTCGCTGAAACGATTCCGTGATTTGGGGCCGGCGCTGGATTGGGCGGCCGAGGAGGGAGCGGCCGAGGAGGGAGCGGCCGACCCGGGCCGTGAGTGGCGAGTGCATTTTCACGTGCCGCTTCATCACGAACCGGGTGACGGTCTGTTGACCACGGCGGATCATCTCGTGGCGACGCTCGACTGGCTGGCGGAAAGGCCCTCGCGATGCGGGCATCTGGAGATGGAGACCTATACCTGGGAAGTGCTTCCCGCCGCCATGCGCCAGACCGAGGTGGTGGATCAGTTGGTCAAGGAGTATGCTTGGTGCCTGGGAGCGCTGAGGGATCGAGGCCTGGCATCCTGATGAAACTTCTGGGACGTCAATTACTGGCCTGGTTCTTGCTCGGGCGGGTCTCCAACTTGCCGACTGTTTGGACGAATGTGATGGTTGGGTGGTGTTTGGCGAGGGGCGCATTGGAGTGGTCGGCTTCTCTGGCCTGGCTCTTGCTGGGGGCGAGCCTGCTCTACTCGGGTGGCACCACTATGAACGATTTTGCGGACGCGGCCTTCGACCGCACCCATCGGCCGGAGCGGCCCATCCCCTCAGGCGTGCTCTCCCGGGGAGCAGTGGGCGTCGGCAGCCTGTTGTATTTCCTTGGCGGTGCCTGGGCGGTTTGTGGGGGAGCAGGGGGCTCGCTCTTGTGGTGCGGGCTGCTGCTGGCGTCGATCATTGGTTATGATATCCGACACAAGGGGTGGGTCGGCGCCGTGGTGGTCATGGGGGCTTGCCGATTCTTTCTCATCCTGCTGGCGTCGTCCTGTGTGGATTTGAAGATCGGGGTTCCGGTCCTCGTGCATGCCGCCGGCCTCTTGGGTTACATCGTGGGGCTGTCCTTGACGGCGCGGGGCGAGAGTCGCCAGGCCACGATTCACGGTTGGTATTCCGGCTTTCTCTTCTTGCCGATGGCCGGTTTGATGGCCGTGGCTGGACTGGCCGGAGTCTGGACGGCTGGCGTTGAAGGGCCGATTCGGATCGTGGTGGCGGTCGGCTGCTATCTCTTGGCGGTGATCGGCAGCCTTCGCCTGCTGGGACGCCGTGCGGACGGCGAGCGCGTTGGCAAGGCGGTATCGCTCATGCTGGCGAGTATCGCCTTGCTCGACGCCGCCTTTCTGGCGACCTTTGGCTGGGGGCATGCCTTGATGGGATGGGCCGGGTTTGTCCTGGCCCGGCTGTTGCAACGGGTGGTGCCCGCCACTTGATGGAGGGGAGGTGAGTTCAAGGGGCGGGAGGCACGCTTTTGGCTGGCGTTGAAACTTTCGAGTCCTTAAGAGAGCGGTCATGATTAGAAGAACCGCCGTTGTCTACTCAATCGCTTGGATGGTCTTGAATTCGTCCTGGATGGGTGAGGCCCGGGCTCAAGACCTGGCCGGCAGCCGGCCCAACATCGTTTTCATCCTGGCCGATGACATGGGCTGGGCGCAGCCCGGGTTCAACGGGGGAGATCCCCGGACGACTCCGAATCTGGACAAGCTGGCCGAAGAATCTCTCAAACTGACGCAGTTCTACACCCATTCGGTCTGCTCGCCGACCCGCGCGGCCCTTATGACGGGGCGCTACGCCTTCCGCACCTGGATGGACTGGCGGACGGAAGACTTTGGCAAGCCGAGTTATCTGGAGCGGCTGGGATTGACGCTGGCCAAGGACGATCGCGGCGAACCGACCCGGAGGATCCACGCCCTCGACGCGGGGGAGCGCACGGTGGCCGAGGCTTTGAAAGAGGCCGACTACTTCACTGCGCTGGTTGGCAAGTGGCACTGCGGAGAGTGGCTGAAGGAACACTTGCCGATGCAGCAAGGATTCATGCATCAGTATGGCCACTACGCCTGGGGAATCGATTACTTCACCTACACCATCGAACACAATGCTCCCGCGCGCTTCGCCGTCTATGACTGGCATCGCAACGAGCAGCCCATCAAGGAAGACGGTTACGTGACCGATCTCATCGCCGCCGAGGCGGAACGGGTCATCGCGGCACAGAAAGAAGATCGGCCTTTCTTGCTCTACGTGCCCTTCAACGCCGTCCATGGGCCCTTGAATGAGCCGCCTCGCTACGGGGATTTGGACGTGCGGGCCGCCATGCTGAAATGTCTGGACGACGGCGTCGGCCGCATCGTGAAGGCCGTGGACGCTCATGGCTTCAGCGAGAATACGCTGCTGGTCTTCACCAACGACAATGGCCCGGTGCTCGAGGAGATGAGCCGGCCCTATCGCGGGGCCAAGAACACCACCTATGAAGGCGGTGTGCGCGTGCCCTGCCTGGTGCGCTGGCCGGGCAAGACGGCGGCGGATACGTCGCGGGATGAGATGATGTTTGTCTCGGACTGGTTCGCCACTTTTGTGAACCTGGCCGGTGGCACCCTGACCGAGGACCGCGTTCTCGACTCCCTGGACATGACCGGCATGTTGTTCCGATCCAAGGCGAGCCCTCGGGAGGAGATCGTTTTTGAGGTCAGTGGCAGCGTGCGGATACCCACCATTCGCAGTGGCGACTTCAAGTTGATGGGAGATCTGCTTTACAACGTGGTGGAGGACCCGTCGGAACAGCGCGACGTCGCCGAGGCGCATCCCGAGGTGGTGCGGAGGCTAAAGGCGCGTCTGGAGGCAGTGGGACGGGAACGACCGCTCCTGGGTGAAAAACCGCTTCTCATGGAACCGCCCCTGCCCTTTGTCTACGGCCTCGACGAAAACCGTGACCCGCCTCAATGGCTCGTGGATCATGTCCTGAAGGTGAGGGCCGAGCAACCCCAGGAGTGGGCGCCGGGCAAAACGCCGTGGCCCCAGGCCCCGAAGCGACCGGGAGATTGAGTTTACCTGAACGAGCGAGGGGGGTGGATTTCGGAGAAATCCACGACTTTGGCTATGTGGAACTCCGGGTGAAGTAGGCGGGGACGGATCCCTTTTGATTCCCGGGAAGGGTCAAATCCAGCGGCATGACGATGGCTTTCTTCGTCTTGTCGTAAGTCCAAGTGAAGTCGTCTTTCAGTTGGAGATCCATTCCCTTGAGTTCAAGGGTGGTCTCGCTCTCCGCGCCGGCGGTGAATTTGAGCAGACGGGCGTCGCCGGCCGGGGAGACCAGCGAGGCGGTGCCGTCGCGCGTGACGGCGATCTGAGTCCCCCGCATTTTCTCATCGATGGCGCTCGTGGGCTCGGGCAAGCCCTGCAGCCAGATGGTGGGAGGGCCCACGTGACTGTAGCTCCACTCACCCAGGACCTGCGCGAGGCCAGTTGGCGGGGTTGTGGGTGTTTCCAGGGTGGTGCAACTGGGAAGGGCGGCCACGAGAAGGGCGGTCGCGAGGGAGGAGACGATGCGTCGCATGATGGACCCGACGCTACGGAAGTCGGTCCGGGCCGTCAATGGACGAGCAAAGCCAGGGAGGATCAGAGGTCCATGGCGAACAGTCGTTCCTTGCCCTTGGAGGCGTCGAGACGCAGACGCAACCAGGGTTCTTTCCGGAGTCCCGCGGGAGGTGCTTCGGTGGAAGTGATGATGTATTGGAAATCGGCGTCGCCGTTTTCTGGCTCGAGAAGTTCGGCGCAGTGAAAGAGTCGCCGGTAGAGGTGGGCGTCCATGTCGGCTTCCCGTGGGCTGTCATGGACGAGAAAACGGGGGTGATGTCCGTGTCCGAAGGCGGCGAAGCGGAGCGCGGCGATGTCGAAGCCGAGCGTGATCAGGGTGTTGATGGCCGCGCTGTTCAAGTCTCCGTTGCAAGAGGCTTCGAGTTTGATGGTCTCCCGGGTGAACTTGCACGAGGCCTCGGTATCGCGGCCAAGCAAGGATCGCATCGTTTGCTTGTAAAAAACGTGAAAACGATTGGCTTCTCCCTGAAGGCGTGGCTGCAGGGCGTCTTGACGTTCGAGCGAGGCGGCGATTTCGCTCTGCAGATTCTGTCGCATGTCGAGAAGGGCCTCGAGGGTGGTTTGCGCGACCATGGCGCGCTGCAGGTGCTCCCGGATGACGCGGTAGTGATTGCGGATCTCCTCCTCGTGATGTCGTCGGACCTCGTCCTCGCGGAGCGCCTCTTCATGGTCCCTTCGCCTCGCCTCAGCGCGCTCACGGGCACGCGCGAGCTCGGCTTTGACGGCCGGTAGCCGGTTCTTGCGGACGAGGCCTCCTTTTTTGGGAAAGGGATCGGGCGTGTCCACGTGAAAAGGGCAGTAACGATTCGCGAGAGCGGCTTCCACGCCGCAAGGGTCCTTTTCCCAGGACGCCACGGCGATCTTGGCGGCCCCGAGTTCCTCGAGGGCGTGGTCCAGGGCGATTCTCTGTTCGTCCACGGTGAGGGCTCCGGTAGGGCGTCCCTCTGCAAGCTGCCGGCGCTCTTCGGAATCCAGGCGCCGTTCGGCCCCTGAGATGAAGAGCGGATCCGCCAGATTCGGATGGGTATCGTCGATGAATGGACGCAGGGCTTCGATGGCCTCTTCCACCGTGCGCCGTCGGAAACCAATCTCCGCGGGCAGTTTCCTCAGGTCTTCCTCTAGCCCCACGCGGTGTTCCATCTCCCGTTGAATTTCCGGATCCATCAAGCCGAGGACGATGCGCACGAGAAACTGGCGGTCCTGATGGCTGATCGTCGGGCTGGCGCTCTGGCTCTCCGAATGCCTCCAGGCGAGCAAGCCGTTCAAACGGCATTCCTGATCCCGCGACAGCCAGCCGAGCAGGTGGAGAAAGCGAATGGACTCCCCCGACCCCCCATAGGTTTTCACGGCCAGCGGCTCGAGGACGGCTTGGTGCAGGGTCACGCGAAAGCGTTCGAAATCGTCCGCTGTGGCGGCGGGATCCGAGACCAGCCAGCCGTCGAGGTCGCTCGTCTGCGCGCAGAGCGAGCGTTTCCTTCCGGTGAAAGGCCGGGCCACGATCCAGGGTTGATCGTCGATCCAGATCCGGGCGACGGCCCAGCCGCGGGGAAGTTGGGCTCGCAAGCGTTCGTTGAGGAAGGGACCCCCGCATTTCAGTTCGCCGAGGAGGTAGCGGATGAGACGGCAGAGACTCGTTTTCCCTGCGGCGTGTCCACTGAAGCGGGCCTCGGGATCGTCGGTCTCGAGGGGCGGCGCCCAGACGATGTTCACGCCTCGGCGGAAGGTGATCCGGCGGAGTTCCTGCCGGGGCTTGGGCGAGAGCGAACGGAGGAGCCGGATCTCCTCGATCCAAAAAGCCGGCGAGCGCTCACCTTCGCTCCGGCGGGTCAACGGGACGGCGGCGTCCTTGGCGTCCGGGGGAGCGACGATCACCTCGTTTTGGGCGAGATCATCTTCGAAAAATGATAGTTGAGAAGTCCCCATGGGCGTGTGCCTTTCCAAACCACCTGATGCCGAGTGGTTGCGCAAATCCTCAAGCTTGCTCTGAAGGGGAGCGACCGGCGATCACCAGGGACGCGCATAGGTATCGCATCGGCGGAACCATCCCGCCCGCCACTGGGATTCATTCTTCGGAGCATTGGCGATCCGCCGGGCCAGAGTGCGTTTGGCGGAAGCGGCGAACTCCTGGGCGGCCGCCTGGCCCCGAGGCTCGCCGCGCATGCCCTGCAAGACCTGGAGCAGTCCCCAGCCCTGGTGTTGGTAACGTTCCTTGGGGTTCACTCCTTCGCCCTTGAAATTGACGTAGTCGATGAGGGCGTAGAGGCCGTTGGGTGTTTCAGAAAGCGCGTGAAATTGTCGGGCAATTCGTTGGCGGTTTCGCGGTGGAGCAGACTGTAGCATTTTGGGGAGAGCCATTTGCATGCGGCGGATGATGAATTCCGTCTGGAGGCCGATCGTGTTGGCGAGCACGTTCCGAATCGCCGTCATGCGCGTCCCCTGAGCGGCGGCTTGAAACGAGGCGCGATCGGGCCAGGGACACGACGCCGCGGGTGTGAGGCCGGCGGGAAGAGAGACGCCGCGGTATTGGAGAAAGGCCAAGAGGGGTCGAAAACTCTCTTGGTAAGTTTGCGGCACGCTGGCGGGGTACCAGATGAAGTGACCGATTCCCATCGAAGCGAAGGTTTCCCCGGAATTCCAGGAAGTCAGTCCGGCCACGGCGCCGGCGCTCTCGTTGCGCCAGATTTGTTTTCCGATGCGTTCGGCATCCTGGGGAGACACGCGAATGGGCGGTGCGCCGTCGGCTGCTGAGAGCGGAGCGCCAGCCTGCCGAGGTGGCGCTGGGGCGGGCGAAGGCGTGGCGCATTGGAGGCAGTGGAGGGCGAGCGTGAAAGCGCCGAGTCGGCTGGCGAGTGGCGAAAAGGGGATCTTCATGATCTTCATCATCAGCGGCAGAGAAGGAAGGGGGGGAATCGACGAGGGTTCGAGAGTGCGAGAGGTATGTCCGCGTGGTGAGGGAAGTGATGAGGCCCGGGCTCGACACGGAAAAGCCCGAGCCACGCTGGGTGACTCGGGCTTGAGAAAACGTCGGCTCGAGACCGGTCAGGAAGCGATCTCTTCCTTGTGGAAGATCTGCCAGTCGTCGAGATTGTTGAGGTTCACGGCGTCTTTGATCTTGCCTTCGTCAACGATTCCCACGGCTTCGAGGATCTCCTTGCGGGTGGCGTCGTCGTGAATGTAGCCGGCGATGCTGTCGTTGAGGGACTTCACGGCGGAGGCATCGAGGGAGCCGCCCTTTTTCTCAAGGACCCAGGCCTCGGCCTGCGGATAGGTCGGCTTGGAATCCTTGGTGAAATTGAGGAATTCTTCCCGATCGATCCCGAGACCGTCGAGGACCATCTGGTCGTATCCTTGACCGCAAGCGGGATAATCGTCATGCAGCTTGTTGACGGCCCCGAGGGACGCTTTTTGCCAGAGGCGCGGAAGGTGCAGGACGCCGAGAGGACCAGCGACGCCGGAACTGATAGTAGGGACAACTTTACTCATTTCTTGATGCTCGATAATTGATTCATGCGTCTCCAGTTCGCTCTGGAGCGGCTGATCTATAGAAGGAGTGGAATGCCCGGGTAATCAAGCTTTTAATGGGCCTCGATATGCCGAAACGACAAGACCACACCTGGGGAGAGCGCACTCCGGACGGAATTCATCGCTATTGCCGGGCCAGTCGGTTTCGCGGGCAGTGGCGGTTGGCTTCCAAACTCGATGGCGAGGACTTCTGGACAAGGGAAGATCCGATCGCGGAGGGGGATTTGCGCAGCCTTCGCGACGTGCTTTGGAGAAAATATCAGCGCCGACGTCTCCCGTGGGAGCACGTGGCGGAGATCGATCGCCTACTGGGCGAGGATGAGGTCTAGGGCCAGCAGACCCTTCAGGACGCGAGCCCATTGCTGGCGGCCGGCGGTGTTGATGGCCATCACCAGCGAGAAATAGGCCTCCAGGAGGTGGATCAGATCCTGATCGGGCGCTCCCCAGCGGTCCGTGTAACCTTCCCGGTATCGGCAGTGCCAGACGCCGCCGGCGTAAGGGGCCAGGTCGGGGTGGCGGTGATCCCAGGCGAAGTGGTAGCTCCGGGGGCCGTCGGTCCCGGCAATGCAAAGCTCTGACCGGATGGCCGGCAGCTCTCCGCTGGCATAGGACTCGTATTTCACCAGGTCGAAGAGCGGGGTGCCGATGTGCACGCCGGCGACCGAGACCGGGTCGATCAGGAGAAAATCTTTCCACCACCGGGGATCATCTCGGCGGCAGAGGATGTTTTCGAGAATGAGATCCCCGTGCAGACGGACGGCCGGCATCGAGTCTAGCCGCGACCAGGGAGCGTCCGCTTCCAAGAGCGTGAGCGCTCGCTGGAGCCCGGGGTGCTGGCGACCGTTGATCGTGAGGCTGGCGGCGTCGACGAGGGGGCGAAAGGTCTCGTTTTCGGCCAGGCGGCGAGTGGTTTCCCGCAAGGTCTCGTGGACATGGAGGGAGAGCGGGGATGCTGAGGGATGGGCTGACTCTGGGGCAGAGGTGGAGGCGGGGGGCGCCATCCCGGAGGGTGGCGCCGTATCTGCATCGGCGTGGAGGTCGTCGAAGAGTCGCCGGGCGAGCGCCGTCTGAAAGGCCTCGGCTTCGCGACGCGGGACACGGGTTTGTCCGAGAAGATGGGCCACATGAATGCGGTCCGCGTAGAAGGGCATTTCGTAGCCTGGCGATTGCGGTTGATGCGGAGCCGTTCCCCAGGACTGGAGGACGGGTGGGAAGAGCTTGCGAGCCCTGGGAGGCAGCTCTTTCAGATAGACGATCTCGCGGCGAAGGGTCTCCACGGCCCAAGGAGGCGAGGCCGTTCCTTCCGGGGATGCGTGGACGCTCTTGCGGACGACGGTCTCGCCGTCGGAGCCACGATGGATCGCGGTCTCTTCCCAAAAGCCGTTCTTGAGCGAGGCGATCTTGCGCGAGTCTGGGGGTGTCGAGCCTAACACGAGCGTCTTTTCGATGGTAAACGAGAGCGTTCGCCATCACAATGCCGAGGTATGCCAAGCAAAATCATTGTCACGCTGGGGCTCCTTGCCGGGAGCGTGCTCCTTACTCAGTGCCAGACCGATGGTAAACGAGAGCGTTCGCCATCACAATGCCGAGGTATGCCAAGCAAAATCATTGTCACGCTGGGGCTCCTTGCCGGGAGCGTGCTCCTCACTCAGTGCCAGACCCTGATGTCCGGGGGCGAAGGTGCGCGAGGAGTGCCGCGGGTGGAATTGGAGGGAGTCTATCATCAAGAAGTGGTGGATGCCTGTCACGAGGTTTTCTCGGCGCACGATTATGTTCGGGCGGGTCAACGAGGTCCTCGACTGTTGTATGAGCGACCGGGTACGACCATGGAGTTCTTGGCTTGGGGCGGGCTGTCGACCGATGAACGCCTCTTGAATCGCCTGGTCGTGACGATCCACGATCTGGGTTCCGATGCCTTCGAAGTGGAATGCCAGCCCTTCATCGTGACTCACGCGGGCGGCCACATGGAAGAGGCGCGTAAGGTGTCGCGCTATCGTAGCGGTCCCTATCAGCGAATGCTGGAGGAGGTGCGAGATCGCGCTCACGCCCAGTGTCTGCCCGGCGGCGTGGGCGGGTGGGATGCCTCCGTTCTCGACTGAAGGATTCGCTTGTTTCTCCGGGCATTCCACCAGAGGGTGGAGCCCGATGAAGAAAAAGGTATTGGGGATCACGGCCTTCGTGCTGTTATTGGGCCTTCTGGGCCTGAGCGTGCTATTGAATTTTGCCCTGGTGGTTTTGGCGCCGTTCCGTGGCTTGGCCTCGGAAACCGGCCGGACGAACATCCGTGAGGAGACCTTGTTCGATGGGGATCCGTCCGCCAAGATCGCGCATATCGATCTCGAGGGAATGATCACCAATTTTGAGGGCGGTCTCTTTGGCGATGGCGTTTCACGGGTCAAAGCGATGTTAGAAGCGGCTGCCACGGATCCCGCGGTCAAGGCGATTGTCTTGCGGGTCAATTCGCCGGGTGGCGAGATCACCGCTTCGGACATTCTTTATCAGTCCGTCAGGCGCACCGTTTCCGAGAAACCGGTGGTGGTTTACCTCGACAGCGTGGGCGCTTCCGGCGGGTATTACGTGGCCTGTGGCGGCTCTTACATCATGGCCAACGAGACCACGTTGACAGGAAGCATCGGCGTGAGCATTCAGACCCTGAACTACGAGGAACTGCTGGGGAAGATCGGGCTCGACTCGGTCGTGTTCACCAGCGGGGAGTCCAAGGACATGTTGAGTCCGTCACGGGAAATGCGGCCGGAAGAGCGGGAGTATGTTCAACAGATGGTGAACGAGATGTATGAGCGCTTTCTCGGGATCGTGGGCGAGGCGCGAAACATTCCCACGGCGGACTTGCGGGACGGGATCGCGGATGGGCGTGTGCTCACTGGCCGGTCGGCACTTGAGGCGGGTTTGGTGGATCAGACGGGCTATGTCGAAGAGGCTTATGCCAAAGCGCGGGAATTGGCGCAGGTGCCGAATGCCCGCATTGTTCGCTACGGCCCTGCGGTGGGGCTGGGAAATCTCATCGGGTTCTTGGGGGAATCGACGGCTCGGGGGCGCTCGGAGAAAAGCGTGCGCCTGGAACTCGGCGAACGCTACTTTCCGCGGCTTCAGCCGGGCGCCGTCTATTTGTTGCCGGCTCATTTCGCCCGTTAGGGACCGGTTGGATTTGTGAGAGAGAATCCGAGAGTCATCATGATCTCCCGTCAAGCAGTGAGACTGGATTCCCGGGCGCGTGCACCCAGGCACCGTGATTCACAGCCTCGCTGACACGTCGGGTTTCTGTCGCTACCCCATCGCGAAGTGGAAAAGAGCGGAGACGCGGAGTAGAGAGAGAGAGGATGGATCCGGTACACGCACGCATCCACGACGATCTATGGTGGTTCACCTGGATTGCGTTCGCGATCGCTCTGCCGCTATTCGCCTTTCTCCGGCAGCGGGATCCCCTGATTCGATGGCACGAGCAGGGGAACGTTTCCACGAAGCCGTTTGGCTACATCGATCTCGGCGTGGTGGTCCTCTTCTTCTTCGCCCTGAAACTGGCGACCGGCGCGGCGGTTTCTCAGACGACGGCGTCCGAGAGCTCGCCGCTGACCGTCACCTTGATGCTTACCGATTCGCTCTTGAAGATCGCGGTGATGAGTTTCTTCATCTATCTATTCATGATCCGCAAGGTGGACGTGATCGAGACTTTCGGGCTCAAGCGTCTCAGCCCGGCGGGGACGCTCATCTGGGGCGGCGTGGTGGGGCTCTTGGCCGTGCCCCTGGTGATGGCGGTGGGGCACGTGTCGGCCATGGGGCTGGAGCGATACCTGGGTGAGCTGCCCCCTCAGCGAATTGTTGAGGCCTTTACCGAGAACGGTTCGCTGGCCTTTCGCCTGGTGACGGTGGTCGGAGTCGTGGTGGTGACGCCGGTGTTCGAGGAGCTTTTTTTTCGCGGCTACCTTTATGGAGTCGCCAAGCGATTTACGGACCGTTTCTTCGCCGCCTTCTTTTCCTGCATGCTGTTCATGATCGCCCACTCCGGCGTGATCACCTTGATGCCGATTCTCACGCTATCGGTGTTTCTCGTCCTCGCCTACGAACTCTCCGGAAATCTTTGGGTACCGATCGTGATCCACATGCTGTTCAACTTGGCCAATGTGGCGGGCATGCTTTTCCTTTCCTCGGGGGCGTGAGGCGGGCCGGATTTTGCTTTGGAAATCCAGGGGTAAACGCCTAGGCTGAAAGCGGTTTGAAGAACTCACCGGCCAGCCCGCGACTCCACGACCTCGGCGAAGATGAGGTGGTCCGTGAGCTGACGCGTGGATTGCCGCGCGACGGTTCGGTGGTGGTGGGAGCGGGTGATGACTGTGCCGTCCTGGAATACGGCCGGACGGAGTATTATCAGCTCTTCAAGACGGATTGTCTGGTGCAGGGGGTCCACTATTTGCCTGACACACCTCCCAAGCTCGTGGGGAGAAAAGCTTTGGCTCGGGCCTTGAGCGATATCGCGGCGATGGGCGGGTGGCCCACTCAAGCGGTGGTGACGGTGGTGTTGTCGCCCAGCTTTCATTTGAGTTATGTCAAGGATCTCTACGAGGGGCTGGCGGGAGTGGCCAGGGAGTTCGGTGTTTCGGTCGTTGGCGGAGAAACAGCCCGTCCGGCTGTCAGCAGCGGACGGATCGCCATGATCTCGGTATCGCTCTTAGGCTTGGCGGAAAAGAATCGCTGTATCCTGAGATCCGGTGGTCAGGAGGGGGATCAGGTATTTGTCACAGGCTTGTTGGGAGGATCTTCAGGGGGGCGTCATTTGCGTTTTCAACCTCGTGTATGGGAGGGCCGGTGGCTGAGTGAACATTTCAAGCCGAACGCCATGATGGATTTGAGCGATGGTTTAGCCAAGGACTTGCCACGTCTGGCCCGTCAGAGTGGCGTGGGCTTTCAGCTGGTGTATCAGCGCGTGCCGAGGGTGGCGGATTGTGCCCTGGCCCAGGCTCTGAATGACGGCGAGGATTATGAGTTATTGTTCACGGTGTCCGCCGACCGGGCGGAACCCTTGCAACGGTCCTGGGAGCACACGTTTCCCGATCTCGCTCTCACGCCGATTGGCTGGTTATGTCCGGAAGCAGAGGGAATGGCCGACGCATTGGATGATCTCGGTGGCTGGGATCATTTTCAGAAGATGCCGATGGCGACTTGAGGGAGGCGCCGGTCGTCAGCCCGTGAGAGTGGATGAAGATACCAGATCATCCTGTTCGTCGACTCCTTGAGCAAATGGTGAATCGCGCGTTCGGCAGCCGAGTCGGCCGCCTATGGATCCTTTCAATGAGCCTCGAGGCATCGGGGAAAACGGCGATACGGCGATACGGCGTGTTTTCCGCTCGGCGAATGGACGGTGAGAAGGAGAGAAGCTATGGGCCAAAGCGGAGAGCGACAAACGGTGTTGGAATCGCTGCGCCGCTATCACCATTCTCTCTTTTTCGGTGATAATTGCCGTGAGGAGTCATTCTTAGATTGCATTTCGCGGCATTGACTTGTAGAGATTGCGGATATGGTCCTTTCTAAAGTCAGTTCACTATCCGATGCGGATTCTCGGCTAGCCGCCTTGAATACGGAAATCCTTGCCCTGGAGATTGAGCGGAGTTCTCTCCTGGCTCAGGAACTCGAGAACGCTCAAGGGCGTGTGGCAGAGATTCAAGCCTTCATTGGCGTCTATCAAGCGTCGTCCGCCCTCGGCGGAGACGCGCCCGCGCCGAGTCAAGCGTCGTCCGCCCTCGGCGGAGACGCGCCCGCGCCGAGACAACGCGCCGCCAAGAAGAAAGGCGTTCGCGGTCGTCCTCCTGGCACCGCAAAAAAACGCGCTGCCAAGGAGAAGTCAGCCGGTGCGGGCACCAGGCAAAGACGCGTCCGCGGCGACAATACCGAGCGGGTGGCTGCGGTGACCAGCTTGGTGAAAGCCTCGGGCAGCGAGGGTATCTCGGCTCGGAAAGTGGCGAATGAAACGGGTTTTCCCTATGGCACGGTATTGAAACTCATGAATACCAACCCGGATTTTCAGAAGGTCGGGGAAAAGCGGAATCGCCGCTATTTCATGGCCTAGGCCACGCTCCAAGACCTTTTCTTTCCAAGCATTCCTTTCTTCCACCTCCTCTCTTGACCAGAGAGGAGGTTTTTTTTGCTCGAAAGGTCCGGGTCCATCGAGCCAAGCCAAGCGATCACGGCCCCTTTTCTCGCCTTCGAGAACGAGGGGCATGGGCTGGATGGGGATGCGTGACCTTCTTTACGGATCCAGGGCTGGGAGCCCGTCGATTCCCTGGCGGCCGTGCTCCTGGAGATATGCGCGAACGCCTTTCTCGCCCTTGGTTTCTGTCCATTTGTCCAGGATGTCTCTCGGATCTTGAAAGGCGTATCGCGGGACCGCATAGCCGCGGGAGGTGGACATTCGCTTTACGGAGACGTCGATGAAAGCGCGAGTGCCGGTGCCGGCGTGTGGCGGAAAATGGTCGAGCAGCTCTTGGTAACGCGGATGGGATTCCGCCACCACTTCTCCCCGTCCGTGCAGACGAACGATCCGGGGAGAGCCATCAAAGGCGCAGAACATGACGACAATGCGTCCATTCTCGCGCAAGTGAGCGATGGTTTCAATGCCGCTACCGGTGTAGTCCTGGTAGACAAATCGGGATTCGTCGAGGATCACGGAAGATGAGGCTCCTCCCTTGGGAGAGCAATTGACATGACCCTCTGCGTTCAGGGGTGCGGTGGCCACGAAAAACATCTTTTGGCCTCTTCAGCAGAATCTGTGGGTGCCCAGACGGCGCGATTCACCTAGAATCCTGACCAGCAACAAGTTATATCCAATCTTAATGGGCATCAAAGTTGTGGCAACAAGCCAGCTGCCCATCCAAACCTCGGATTTGCGAGGACAACGCTTGCGCCGGGGCTGCCCCTGGTAGGGCTCAGCCCATGAAACAAGTAGTTTCAGCAGTTCTGGGGTCCAGGGGCAGCGGGATCCGGCGTCCAGCGTTCCCGAAGCAAATCCGGAATTTCCCCCACAGATTCTGCTGAAGACCCATCTTTTGTTGAGAGATCCAGTCTTGAATTTCGGGGGTGATGGATGGGAAGACTTCCGCCACGGTCCTGTGAGGGTAATTCTTGTCCCGTGCGGCGTCAGCCGTTTTTGCGATGGTGTGCCAGGACTTTTTGGATGTTTACTTCGAGCGCCAGGCGGTCCTGCTCGGCTGGGGCAGATGACATTCCCGGCAGAGTGGCTTCATGGCAGCGTTCGCTTTCTGATTCGGTGAATCGATCCCCATGGCGCTCTGTGGCTGGAATGGGGTCCTGGACTGACGGGCAAAATTGACTCACGCGCCCTCGATCGCCATTTCCAGCGGAGTTGAGACTCCGCGCTAGTGCGCCCGGCATGGGCCTTAACTAATGACATGAAACGATGACATCGGAGCTGATGAGAGCAACCGTAGCTGAACCGCAAGGCGACGCCCGCGAGGGTGGAGCTGAAGGAAGCGGCAGGCAAATCCGCGGCCATAGGAACACGAACCGGCAGCGAGGCAGGCTGTGGGCGGCGAGCGTGCTAGTAAACGCGAAGCCCAAAGCTCATCAAGACATGGCAAGTAGAGCCGGATGGGATGCGGAGAAAGTTAAGGACCTTACCCGGGGAGATCTCTCCTGTGAGAGCAGGAGAGAAGTCAGCAGAAGCCATAGTAGCAGAGAGCAGAGCCGGGGGCTGGAAGAAGCCCGTGGAAACTGTGAAACCGGAAAACGCTCTCCTGTGAAGGGCGGAAGGAACCAACAGCAGCGCTCTACGGAGCATTGCACCCCAGGGCAGAATACGCCCCGACGTCAGCAGGACGTACGGACAAAGGATCCCGAATTCCTGGGCGAACCCAAAGAGCCCACGCGATGCAGTCGCGGCAAGCCCTGCGGAGAGAGGAACTCCTGGAGGTGCGCGTGAACCGCGAACGGACAGCAAAGCTGGAGGGACTGATGGAGAAGGCCATCAGGTCGGGAAACTGGGGAGCCGCCCTTTACGCCGTTGAGCGTAATGACGGGGCACCCGGCCCCGACGGCATGAGGGCCGACGAACTCAGAGCACACCTCGCCATCCATGGCGAAGTGATCAAGAAGAGGCTGCTAGAGGGCAGCTACAAGCCCGGCGCTGCAAAGCGTCGAGACATCCCCAAGCCCAGCGGCGGAACCCGCCCGCTGAGCATCCCAAACGTGCAAGATCGCTTCGTGCAGCAACTTCTGCTCGGGGTGCTCCGGCCGGTGCTCGAACCCCGTTTCAGCGAAAGCAGTTACGGATTTCGTCCCGGACGCAGCGCCCACGATGCGGTGGAAGCCGCCCAGAGCTTTGCCCGGGAGGGGTTTACCCACGTCGTCGACATGGACATTACCAAGTTCTTCGACAAGGTGAACCACGACATCCTGATGAGTAAAATTGGGACCGTGATAGGGGACAAAGCCGTGATGAAGCTCATCGGCAAATACCTGCGAGCCGGGGTGGTGATGCCCGACGGGTTAAAGGTCAGCAGCGAAGAAGGAACGCCGCAAGGCGGCCCGCTTTCGCCGCTACTGGCCAATATCTACCTCGACGCGCTGGACAAGGAGCTGGAGAAACGCGGACTGCGATTCGCCCGCTACGCCGATGACTGCAACATTTACGTAAAGAGCCAAGCCGCAGCGGAGCGTGTGCTTGCCAGCCTCACTGGCTGGATCAAGCGCCACCTCCGGCTGGAGGTCAGCGAGAGCAAAAGCGGGGTGGGGAGGCCTTGGGAACGGAAGTTCCTGGGGTTCATCATCACCAGCGCGCTGCTCATCGGGATTGCTCCTGCAAGCCTCACCCGGTTTGAAGACCGCGTGAGAGAACTCTGGAACGCCCGGCAACCACTGACCAGCGAGCAACTGCGCGACCAATGGCGAAGTTACGTGAACGGCTGGTGGGGCTACTACCGGCGCTGCGAATGGCGACGGGACATCTACCGGAAAGAACCGTGGATCCGTCGCCACATTCGCAAATGCTTCTGGCAACGTTGGCATAAAAGCAAGGGACGGGAATCCGCCCTGCGCCGACTCGGCCTACCGCCGAGTCGAGCCATCGTCGGGAGGAGCAGTCGTGGAGCGTGGCGCATGGCGGGAAACCCTGTCATGCACGAAGCCCTCAACAACCGAACTCTGAGACGCTACGGGTTCCTGATGCCATCAGACCTCAAGAGTTAAGACCAAATGGATCCAATCGCCGGATGCGGTCCCGCATGTCCGGTGGTGTGGGAGGGGCGGCAGGCGCAATCCTGCCGCCTCGACCCGATCTTTGGGTGTCGCCAGAGGCAAGGAATGCCGCGCTTTCAAGCGCCGTTTCCAGCGGAGTTGAGACTCCGCTCCACTTTGGGTGTCGGCGGATCTGGCCTCCAGCGGCAAGGAATGCCGCGCCCTCAAGCGGCACGATTCCGGGCGCCGGTCACCCTGCACCGAGAGCGTCTGCTCTTCCCTGAAACTCGCGGTTGAGCGCCTGCTCCTGCCATGAGGTGATTCGGCGCGGCGTGACGCCCGGGAGTGCTCAGCGCGCAAAAGGCGTCGACGGCGAGAATGAGATCGCGATGAATGGTTGTTTGGATAGACGAATTCGAATCACTTGGCGACGCCGCGATAGAAGCCGTCTGCCCTCGCGTTCCGGTCGGCGTCCTCGTCCGAGAATCCTCCAGTGACATCGCGGGCGATGACTGCCCAGTCGATGAGGTTACCGGAATACTCGACATCGAAAGTGGTGCCTGCCGGAAAACTCAAGGCGACCGTGGAAGCGTCCTTGGTGACGGCGCCGATCACCGGAGCTTCCAACGGCGGCTCGGGATCGACGGGGGGATCGGGGAAATCGGGAGCGTCGGGCTGATTGGGATCGGTCCCGCCGGTCTCTTCCACGAGATTGTTCAAGCCGTCGCCATCGGGATCGCCGCTCGGGATTGCGGAGAGATTGCCGAAGTTCGCCTCCTCCCACGCGTCGAGCAGGCCGTCGATGTCCTGATCGACCGTATTCCCGACGAGGGTGAGCGTGCCATTGCCGGTGATCCCTTCGTCCAGTTCGAGGGCGGCCAGAAGATCGTCGGCGGTGTAAGGTCCCGGGCCGGCACGGTCGAAGAGGCTGAACAGGGGAGCGTCGTTCTCGTTGACGCCGACGAGGTCGGCCATCGCGACGTCTGCCTCCAGCCCGAGGGTGAAGTCGCCGCCTCGAATTTTCAGCAAGGCCGTGGGCTGGTTGTAGTCGTAACCGAAGGTGAGGCCGCCACCAATCAAGGTGAGGGATCGATTGCCGAGCGACCCGGGAGCGGTGGCGATGACGTCCGTGCCGGTGATGGTGATCAGGCCGGAGAATTCGCCATTCTCGCCCGCAAGTTCAATTCCTCCGAGGTCCTCGTCGTCCCCCCGGATGGTGAGGAGAGGCGCGCCGTGCATCGCCGCCTCCAAGACAAAGTCGTTGCTCTGCATGTCGAAGATGGTTCGGCCGTTGAGGGTGAGATGGCCGCCGAGGGAGGGCCGGGTATTGCGAATTTTGATCTCCGTGTCGTTGAGGATCAGATTCGCCTGGCTGGAACCCTCGTGATTGACGCGGAGAGCCATGCCGGGGCCGATGAGTGTCAGGGAATTTCCGGCGAAGGGCTCGGGGCCGGTGGAGATCTCGGGCGTGACGGTGTTGACGACCACGTAGTTCCGGGCGGCGGTGGGGGCTTGGCCATTGGACCAGGAGTCGGGCGTGTTCCAGGAGCCCGTGTCGACGGCGATGAACACATTGGGTTTGGAGGCGGCGTCGACCGGGTCCGTGTCGAGGGCCAACTCCACGTTGTCGGCGAAAGTGTCGTCGTCGCTGTCGGCCTTGTTGGGATTGGTGCCTCCCCTCACTTCGGCCCCGTCGTCCAGGGTGTCGGTATCCGTGTCGGCGATTTGTGGGTCCGAACCGGTGTCGCCGGCACTCACGAAGACGCCGGTGGCGGTTTCCACGCCGTCGTTCAAGCCGTCTCCATCCGTGTCGGCCACGTTGGCGGCGGTGCCGAGATCGTGTTCCTGGGCATTGGTCAGCCCATCCTTATCGATGTCGCCTCCGGCGTCGTCCGCGGTGGCGTCGAGCCCGTTGAGGATCTCGTAGGCATCGGAAAGGCCGTCCCCGTCGGCATCGAAAAACTTCGACCCGAAATAGCAGAAGAACCGGCCGGGAATGGGCTCGAGTTCCTCGGCGGGCGTGTTGTCGCCGACCTTGCGCCAGGCGAGCTGGGCGCGGTCGCCGCCATTGGCTTCCTTCCACAAGACCTCGACGGCGTACTTGTGGCCTGCCTGGAGACTGATCGGTACGGTGGTGGATTCTCCGCCTGGTTCGGCGAAGGGCGTGTTGTCGGAAGCGAAGGCGTCGGGAGCGCGATCGGGATCTTCCAGAGGCGCAAATTGGGTCCCCTCACTGATCCGGAATTCCGCCGAGTTGTCGCCGCGCAGGAAAAAATGGTAGTCGCCGCTCTCCTCCGGAATGAGCCAGGCCCGGAAGCGGCCGCCGTAAGTATTGTTGGGGCCGTCCGGGAAGACGAGGAGGGAATCGATGCCGGTGGTCGAGTAGTCGATGTCCGGCTGATTGGGAAAGCGGGCGGAGTTTCTCAAATCCGCCACGGCGCCGCCGCCGATATTCTCCCAGATCTCGAGTCCGACCGACTCGTTGGCGAAAGTGAAGGTGGTGAAAGTGAAGCGGGTGTCGGGAGGGATTGGGTTGCCTGCGAGGTCTTCCACATTCTGGACGGTGACGGTGAAGTCGGCGGCCTTGGGTTGCTGGCTGGTGTGGAGCCGGACGAGGGTTGAGCTCCGAACGGTGACGTCATCGATGAAGAGACCCTCGATGGCGTAGTGGGATTTGACGGCCAGCTGAGCGAGTTTCATGGGCTCGGTGAAGGTGAGGTAGATCGAGTCAAAATTGATGCCGCCCACCACGCTCTCGATGCCGGGCAGCACGCCGTCCACTTCGACCAGGGTTTCGCCGCTGAGAAGCGTGAAGGCGCCGCTGGAGAGAAGGCAGCGATAGCGGGTCCCATCATCGGCGACTCCGAGAGCCGGCGTGGTGTAGTCGGCGTCGGTGGCTCCGGGGACGTCATCGAAGGCCTCGGTGCCGGGAGCGGCTTTTTGCCATTGATAGGAGATGGATTCCGGGCTCTTACCTTCGACGGCGAGAGTGACGGTCTGTCCGTCGGGGATGGCGATTTGGACCCGAGGATTCTCCACGATCCGCAGGGAACCGGTGGACTCGAGCTCGGAGAGGCAGATGGCGTTGAATCCGTAGCCGTAAGGGGCGGCCAGGGGATCGCCAAAGGGTGAGGGTCCCTGATATTGTTGCGCCGTGATGGAGAATTCGCCGTCGGCCCCGGGCTCGATGTTGTCCCAGCCGACGAAAGAGCCGGCCTTGTTGTCCCCGGTATTCATGGCCACCTGATCCTCATCCAGATCGGCCTGGGAAAAAGTGCTCTTGGTGATGATGTTCTGGTTGGTGCTGCCGTCCACGTGGGCCTCGACATGGGCTTCGGTGCCCGTGATGGTGAAGACGCTCCAACGATCGTTGTAGTTGCCGCCACGGCTGACGGTGCCGCGGAAGTTGTAGCGCTTTTCGGGGTCGAGATTTCGGAAATGGAGGATGAGAACGATATTGCCCGACGCTCGCAAACCGGGGAGGCCTGCATTGCCGACATCGATTTTGCCACCGAAGATTTGATCGGCGGGGCTGCCCTCGTTCACCGGTGAATTGGCGCCGAAATCGTCTGGCTGCCCTCCGTCGCCGCCCAGCTCGACGATGACCTGGGCGCGTAGTTCGGCGCCGGTTTCGAAATTCTTGAGCGGACCTCCGTCATCGTCCACGCGAAGGTCGTAGTCGGAGGCGTTGGGGTGGGTGAGGTCGGAGGGTCGGTAGTCGTTGTACGCTTCCCAGAGGACTCGGTTCTCCTGGGCATGCACGGAGAGGATGCCGAGGGCCATCAAGCACAGGGCCAGGCTGAGGCAGAGTGGAGCGACGATTGGCGGGCGTTTCATTGGTTCAAAGGGGGGTTTTGATGATGACGAGGTGGACGCTCACAACGAAGCCGGTAGCCGTGAACGACCCGAACCTTACCGTAATCGCCGTTTCCGTGTCGAGATTTTAATAAACTTGTGCTCGACAATTTTGAACAAAGCTCACGAATCACACCGCAGCTCTTCGGCGTAGGCGAAGAGGGCGGGGGCGCCGCCGGTGTGCCAGAAGAGGACGTTTTCATCTTCTCGGCTCCGTCCTGAACGGATCAGATCCAGCATTCCGGCAAAGGCGCGGCCGGTGTAGACGGGGCCGAGGAAAATGCCTTCCGTCTGCGCCAAGAGGCGAATGGCCTCCCTCTTTAACACGCCGAGCACGCCGTAGCCGCCGCCGAGGCAGTTGGCGTTTGAGATGAAAGTCGTGTCCGGCAGAGGCCTCCGGGAGCCGGAGGTGGCGGGCGGCCGCATTGGCGATGGTGGCCATCTCTTCCTGATAGAAAGGCTTTCGGTCAAGTGGCTGATCGATGCTGATCCCCACGATCTGATCGGCGAATCCCAGCGTCCGGGCACCGACGGTGAGGCCCGCCTGGGTGCCTCCCGAGCGGGTGGCGACGACGATCTTGTCGAGGCGATGCAGGGGCGTGGGGCCGTTCGAGAGCGGACAGCGTGGGGGAAGCCGTTCGAGGCGCGCGGCCATGTCTCAAGAGCGAAAACGTCAGGATTCAGGACTGCGTATCGATCCCCAGAGCTTTGCGAACGGCGCCCACGATCTCCTCAGCGGTAGCGGGATCAGCGCCCAGCTTGACGAAGGAGATCACTCCGGCTGGACCGATGACCACCGTGTAGGGGATGGCGTCGGCGCCGTATTGGCTTCCGACCGACTGATCTCCGTCTAGCAGGACGCTCATTTCAAGGCCACGGGCCTCCAGGAAATCCGCGACCCGCTCGCGAGGTTCTCCTTGGTTCACGGTCAGGAAAACAACTTCATCCGGCGTGAAGGCCGCCATGGACTCGATCAAGCCGGGCAGGGAGCGCACACAGGGGCCGCACCAGGTGGCCCAGAAATCGAGCACCACGACCTTTCCTTTCAGATCGTCGAGGCGGATGCGATCTCCCTCGAGATCCACGAGGGAAAAGTCCGGAGCCGGTGTTCCGATGAGCGGTGACTCGATCCCTTCTTCACCGGGAATGACGGGATCCGGCGTGTGGGAGAGCTGCCAATCGGCCAGAGATTGAAAAGCTTCCAGGGCGGCGGGGCGCCTGGTGGTGATGCGGAAAATGAGATCGGTGGGAATCTGACAGGGTCCCAGCCAGGGATGAGTGCCTCTCACGTGATCCTCAGTCCACGATTCGACGCTCAGCGCCATGCGACCGCCATTGCCGAGGTCCAACCATTGAACCGTTCCCGCTTGCCAGGGCGACTCCACCGCTTTGTCTTCTCCTTCTCCCGTGTCATCGCGATCGCCTTCTTTCTCGCCATCGGCATCCGATGCCGCTGGCGCGTTGACCCAGACGATGGCGGCGAGGCGTTCCAAGGGGAGCCGCACGGTTTCCAGTCCGGCACGAAAGGCGAAGTCCTCTTGCGTGAGGGATTCGAGGTCACCTCTGAGCAGATCGCCGTTGGCCCCTACCAGGATGTGTTGTGGCGGCGGATGGCGACGCAGGCGGGGAAGAAGGAGAGCCTCCTCCCGATCCTGATCCGTGTAGGGAACGACTCCGGCGGAGAAGGAACCGGCGTTGCGGGTGAAATCGGAGAGGCGCGCCTCTCCGACCATGCCGTCCCAGATGGGCGTGGAAGCGATGATCATCCCGGAACCCTTGCGCTGTTCGCCGATTTCGGCCGTCCCCGCCGGGGAGCCGTTGACGTGAAGTTCGATCTCGTCCCGGGCCACGGTGAAACGGATCGTGGGAGGATCGTTCCCCACCGGAAGGTTGGTGATGTGATCCATGGAGCGTGGATGATTCTTGGATTCCGGTCCGCAGTAGACGGTGTTTCCGTAGTAGGCGATGAGAAAGGACACGCCTTCGGACTTGGCGTCGGTTCCGCGGGTCAGGAGTTTCACGCGGAGCGAGACGTTTCCGGAAACGCGGTGGAGCCGGAAGCTGACCTCCTTGCTGAGGATGGCATCGGGATGGCCGATGGAGGCATCGGGCGCCAGCACGACGCCTTGGTTCTCGAAGCTCACGCCGGCGCGTCGACCCAGGGCGCGCCACTGAGTGCCGCCGAACTCGGCGCTGGTTTCGCTGGAAGAGACGAACTGGATGGCGTGCAGGTTCGCGGTTTCAAGGGTGCTTGCCTCGAAGAGCGGTGATTCCACAAGAAGCCGATCCTTGTCCAAGTCTTTGAGGGTCAGTGGGACGCTTTCGCCGCTGTGGATATGCGCCAGGGCAATCCGCTCGGAAGAAAGGCCCGGTGAGTGTGCGCGCCGCAAGAGGGACCACTCGCCTCGCGGCTCGAGGGGAACACCTTCGGTGGAGCCGACCGGGAAGAAGTGAGGAATGGCCGCTTCCGAATCGAGAGCGATCCGGCCGTGCAGGCGCTGCTCATAGTGAGGAATGGCCGCTTCCGAATCGAGAGCGATCCGGCCGTGCAGGCGCTGCTCATTGAGGCTGAGGACATCCAGTGAATCGAGGGACGCCACCTCTTCGGGCGATGATGGTTCTGCCAGGACCAGGGCGCGGAGAGATTGTGACCCTGGCAAGGTGACCAGGGGTTCGCGGGAGAAGGCGGTTTGAAAGGAGAGCGAACGGCCCTCTAAGAGGTCGCCGCGAAGCAACTGACCGTCGTCGAACCACAGCTCGGTGATCTCGGGGTCCCGTTCCTTGCGGATTGTGCGCGGCCAGTGAAGGCGGCGGATTTCGTCGAGGGGAAGAGTCTCCTCCGAACCGTCCGTCCGCGTGACCGTGACCTGACCGTCCACGATGATCGCCGAGGTCATCGGAATCTCTGTGACGGAAGTCTCCACGCGGGGTTGAGTGGCGGGGATGGCCGGCGGCGGCTCGCCCGACCACTCGGCCACCTGGAAATGGTCGATCCACATGCCGGCGCCCCGATTGTGGACCGTGAGGGTGGTGGAGTGGCGAGGCCGTGCGGGCGCGCGTTTCGGGGCGAAGAGGCCTTTGAGTCCATTGAAGAGGCCGCCGCGAACCTGAGGAGCTTGAGCGGGTAGTGGTGGTGGTGGTGGTGGTGGTGACGCCGGATCGGGCTCGGAAGCGGCCGGGTCTTCGGCGAGGTCGAGGCGCGCCCAGCGATTTCCCTCGGCGTGGAGTTCGACCGCGCGGGCGTCCGCGTCCCAACACAGATCGAAGGCCAACGTGCGATCGGTTTCCGGCGAGAGCCGTCGCGCGGAGACGAAGCGGGTCCCGCTGGCGATCACGAGTTCGTCTTCCCAGGTTTCCAGTCTGGCCTCGAATTCTCCCACGTGGATCGCGAGAGTGAAATGCATTTCGTCGGCGGTGTGAAACCGCATGCGGAGCCGCCCTTTCGAGGGAAGCGCTTCCGCACGGTTAAGCTGTGTATGGAATGCGGGCGTCGCCAGACCGCCGCCGGCCATGAAGCGCCAATCCTTGAGGTCGCGATAGCCTAACAAGAGGCTCTGAGCGTGGGGAAAGGTGATGCCCGCCCCATGCAGTCGTTCCACCGTCACCAATTGGTCGAGGCGGATCTCCAATCGTCCGAGGAGGTGTGATTGAAGTGTCAGGGTTTCCTCGTCGGCCTCTCTCACCTCGCCCGTGACGACGCTGCCGTCTGCTAGGAGGATGCGGAAGGGCTCCGGCCCGGGCTTGTATTCATTGACGGGCCACTCGATTCGATCCAGGACAGCGGTGCGCAGGCTCATGGGCGTCGGCAAGAAACGGCTCTTCCAGCGGAGCCCCTCGGGCGTCACCGCCATCAGTTGGCCTTCCAGCGACTCCTCGTTGTGCCAGTGGAGGGTGGGTGCTTGATCATGGAGTGGAACGATCAAGTTGCGGGTAAGGGGGCTCTCCGTGACGACCGCGTTTTGACCCCAGCTCGCTGGCGAAAGCCAGGTGCCCAGCCCGGCAAGCACGGCAGTGACGACGAAAAGGAAAGGGAACCGGAGGTGCATGGGGCGTGAGGTGGCGAGGTTTGGAGGCAGCATCTCGATTCGGTTCATCAGGGACGCAGGAGTTCCGGGGGAGTCCACTGCGCGGTGCCTAGGGACCAGAACTGCTCCACGTGCTGACCGGTGTGAGTCAAGCAACGTTCTCGCAGGGTGTTCACGTCCTCCTCGTCGAAATAGGCCTGCAGGCCGCCGTCCATGGCGTGGATCATTTCCAGTGGCATGCAATTGTATGGGCCTTGCGAATACCAGCCCTGGAAAAAGGTTTGTCCGAATGGCTCGTCGAATTGGGTGATGACGTCCAGGAGACGCTGTCGCAAGAATTCCTGTCGCATGAGGGGGACGGGCACATATTTCTCGATCTCGGTGAGGGTGAGATCGGCGAGGGCCTCGCGACGCCACTGCTCGGCTTGCGTGCGGTGGGCTTGGAGGGCCGCGCGCTGTTTCTCGCTGAGTAGCCGTTGGACGGCCTCCTTCCAAACGCCGGGCGCCTCATCCTGATTTCTCCGACCGTGGGACCAGCGCGGGACGTACATCTGCTTGAGGCGTTCAGGGGTTTTGAGAGGATCGATGGTGGAGAGTTGTCTGGCCAGATAATTGTGCATTTGGTTGATCTGATAACGGGCCCGTTCTTCCACCGCTCCCTTGGCGGCGATCTTGAGTTGGCGAACCGCCGCCTCGTCGGCTCCCGTGACGCGAGTCACCACCTGCAGCTGTGCGGTCATGGTCTTGGCTTGCTGTTCGCGTTCTTGGTTGGCGGCTTTCAACAGCATCCGGCTCACAAAGACTTCGGCGTCCACGGGATCGTTCAATTCCGGGATGTCGTCCACCAGGCAAAGGCTGAGATATCCCCGATTGGGATCGATATCGCCGTCGTCCATCGCCTCCCAGACCTTGACCTGTTGGGCGTCGAGCAGATTGAGCAGTGCGGCATCCTTTCTCACCGTTTGAAACACCACGGTGAGATTGATGTAGGTGTGTCCGTTCTGGGTGTCGACGAGGTTTTTCAGGAGAGGCGCACCGAGGGCCAGGAGTTGGGTGCGTTGTTCCACGCCGAAACCGATGAAGTCGTCGAGTTCGGCGATGGCGATGGCCATGAGGGCTTCCTGTCTCCGCTCGCGGGCATCGACGATGCGCCGAGAGAGGATTTTGCGTTCGGTTTCGCTGAGGAGCTCTTCCAACGCCTGATTCCAGGTGGCGCTTTCGAGCCGGTCGTTCGCTTGGCTGGCCCAGCCCCGGGCGAGACGCTGGCGTTCATTTTTCGACATCTCTGGAATCTTGCCGCGCATCTCCTCGCGCCAGGCCTTGGCGAGGTCCTGAACCGCGGCCTCCTTGGCCCTGGCCAGTTTTTCGCGGCGTTCCGGGGGCAATTTCAGGTGGGTGAGGACACGCTGATACCGGACTTCCATGGTCTCTTCGAAGAGTGCTTCGACGGCCGTGGCGGCACTTTCCAGAACGTCTTCGATTTCCTCGGGCGAGATCTTTGGCTCAAGTGGCCGGAGGAGTTTCGGTGGCGGCTCGGCGACGTCTTGGAAACCCTCCAGACGGGCGAGTGCGGCGAGCTCGTGAGGTTTCGGTGGCGGCTCGGCGACGTCTTGGAAACCCTCTGCCACCCAGGTGACGACAGCCTCCAGCCCTCCCACTTCCAAAATGCCCTCGTTTACCACGTCGATGGCTTCCTCATCCTCGGCGGCGATGAGGACCGGATCGAGATCAAGGGTGACGACGCCCTCGAACAGATCGATCCCGCCGGGGGGTTCCTGGGCCAGAATTCTCGGGGAAACCTGAGCTGCGATCAGGGTGGCGAGGAGCGCGAGAGATCGTTTCATGGGACGGTCGTACGGGCATCGAGGCCCTCGCGGAGAGTGGTTCCCCGTTGGCCTGAAACCGGTTGATCGAGGGAAGCTTAGCACATCGCCAGACGGACGACCACTGATTTGGCGCCGGCAAATTCGACCGGGCTTTGGCATGAGGAACTCCTCGGGAATGGCCAGGTCCCCGGAGGCTTCGGGAGCGGCCGCTTCTTTCTCGAAGGAATGTCATTAGAAATATCTGGCCAACCCGCCCGGCAAGCCTACGTTTTCGCCCGACCCTCGTTATGATGAAATCCGTTTCTTCCACGCTCCCGCTCGTCTTTGTCGCTTGTCTGTGGTGCCACGCCGCCGGAACCGCTCTGGCCCAAGATCCACGTTCCGGGGCTTCCGGGCAGGCGGTTGAGGCCGGATCGGCACCGGGAGAGAAGAAGGTCTCGTGGTGGTCGCGATTGACGGGGCGCTCATCGGCGAGGCAAGAGGCGGCAGCGCCTGCACCTCGAGCGGAAGCGCCGCAAGCGGCGCCCCCCCAGGCGGAAGCCGAGACAGAGAGGAAGCCGCGTTTCAATCTGAAATTTCCCAAGCTGCCGAAACCGGATTTTTCGCGGATCCCCAAGCTCAAGATGCCGGATCTGAAGATGCCCAAGCTCAAGATGCCCAAGCTCAAGATGCCCAAGCTCAAGATGCCCAAGCTCAAGATGCCCAAGCTCAAGATGCCCAATTTGAGGATGCCCAATTTGAGGATGCCCAAAGTTAGCATGCCGAAGATCAAGTGGCCGTTCCAGCGGGATGATGGCCGGGCGGATCGTCAGCAGGTCCAGGACTACCCGCGAGGCGTGAGCAATCCCAAGCTCGGGGGAGCGTATGCGGTGATTCGAGAGGAGTCGGTGAAGTTCTACGAACTTGGCCCCAGCCAGCCCTTCGGTCCGGATGAGGTCCTGGCGGAGGGAACGATGGTCACGCTGCGGAGCAACGATCGGTCCTGGGCCTACGTGACCCTGCGCGATGGCCGCTCGGGCTACATCGGTCTGGATCAACTGCGTCTGGCAAGTGCGGCGGAAGCGCCCCGCGACTTTTCGCGGCCGACGACGCGCCGGCCCGTCGATCCACTCGTGGCGGAGGCGGGACTGGGGAATCTCTCCGGACCCTCCGAGGTGGCACCGTCCGCTTTACCGACCGAAGCGGTCGACCTGTCCGGGGCCGAGTCCAACCCGCTCTTGCAGGTGCCTCCCGGGGATCTGGCGGGTGAGCTGGAGCCGGTGGATTCGCCGGAGGTGCTCTTCGATCCGCTTTTGGAGCCATTGGATCCGATCGTTCCCGAGGACACGGGGGCTCACGAGCCTTTCTTGACGGATCCCATTCCCTCCATTGAGGAGGAACTGCGGGCGATTCAGGAGGCCAAAGAGCGGGCGGCAGCCGAGAAGGCAGCCGGTGGCGTGGACGAATCCGAGGGGGACGAGAACGACGCCTAGTCTGAGGGAGGGAGGTGCTTTGCTTGGAGCGGTGGCCTTGGCAAAGGCGATGCGGGCGATCGGGCCCTCCTCACGGTCCGGGGCGAGGGGAGTCCGGGACGGCAGCTTGTGCCTGGGGTTCACTGGCGGTGAATTGCTTGCCTTCGCGGCCTCCGAGCGGCAAGGTGGGAATGGTTCCTCGATCGGTCGAGGCGACCGGTGTGCGTTATGAAGATTCTTACCTCCGGACTCAGGATCCTCTTTGCGGGTGCTTGTCTGATCGTCATCATCGGCGGTTTGCGCTTCGCGAGTAGCTTTCTGGTGCCGGTGGTGCTGGCCTTCTTCCTGGCCGCTCTCAACATGCCCTTCATGGACTGGCTGCGCCGGCGGGGTTTGCCGCACGCCCTGGGGATGATTGTCACCTTGGTCGTCAATCTGGCGGCTTTGAGTGTGTTCGTGGGGCTGACGGTCAACGCCATGATGGATTTCCTTCCCAAGGCACCCTTTTATGTCGAGGAGATGCGATCGGGCATCGAGAACTGGGGTAAAAAGGTCTTCGAAACGCCGATCCTTACTAACACGGATCAGTGGCAGGCGAGCAAAGAAAATTTCTTCGAGATGATCCGGCGTTTGACGCGGCAGTTCACCTACGAATTGCCGACCGCCAACCAGGTACTGGACAACATCGCCTCGCTCACCGGCACGGTGTTCTTCGTATTTCTCATCATGATCTTCATGATGAACGAATCCCTGGTCATGGGTTCCCGCTTCGAGGACATTCGCGGGTCGGACGGGCCGGACCTGGCCTTTCTCGGCCAGATCTCGCTGGACATTCAACGCTACCTCCACATCAAGACGGCGGTGAGTCTCGCCACCGGCCTGTTGGCGGCGCTCTTGACGTGGTCATTCAACCTCGAGTTTCCCCTGCTCTGGGGACTCTTGGCCTTTCTTCTGAATTACATTCCCTCCATTGGCTCGATCATCGCCGCCATTCCACCCTGCCTGCTCTCGCTCTGGCAGTTAGGGATGGTGCCGACACTCTTGATCGCGGCCGGTTATCTCTCGATCAACATGTCGCTGGGGAATTTTATCGAGCCCATGCTTTTGGGAAAACGCTTTGGCATCTCCATCCTCGTCGTCATTCTCTCGGCCCTGTTTTGGGGATGGATGTGGGGGCCGGTGGGCATGTTCGTCTCCATTCCCCTGACCATGCTGATCAAGGTGATCCTCGATAACACGGCCGAGTTTCGCTGGATCTCGGCGGCCATGGGCAAATCGGGTGAGGAGATGCCGGAGATCGATGGCTGGACGAAAGAGTCCTTGGGCGCCTACGATGAATCCAGCTTGGGTGTGGAAGACTCCGATCGGCGGGAGCGGATCGAGCTCTGAGACCCGTCCGGGGCATCCATCGATACCGGGCGAACTCAGCCGCCCTGGGCCGGAGGCATGACCGCCAATTCCTGCCCGTGGCTCACGGGGGCGTCCCGGGCGACGTAGGTCTGATCGAGGGCGATGAGGATTTGCTCGTCCCAGGCGCGCAGCTTGGGGTGGGCTTGATAGAGTTGATCCAGAATCTCGCCCACGGAGATGGGCGAGGCGGAATCCTCCCATTCCATCGATAGCTCCTCGAGGCCCGTCAGTTCCCTTAGGGTGGAAAAGAAGAGGATGTTCACGGTCATGGCATTGCGGATTCAGTGAGGGAGGCGATGTAGGGCAGGTTGCGGTAGTGCCCCTGGTAATCCAGCCCATAACCAATGACGAATTCGTCGTCCATCTCAAATCCCACGGAATCGGCGACGATCTCGCAGGCGCGTTGTTTGCGCTTTTGTAAGAGAACGCAAATGCGGAAGCTCGCTGGCGACGACTCTTCGCGGATCCGGCGCACGATGGCGTGGAGCGTCCGACCCGTGTCGAGGATGTCGTCGAGCAGAAGGACGTGCCGCCCACTCAGATGGGGCAGGGAGGCCTGGTGAAAGGTGACGGCACCCGATGACTCTTTCGCGCCGTGATAGCTCGAGACGTTCAAGGTATCGATGCGCATGGGCAGGGGAATGCGCCGGAGCAGGTCGGCGGCGAAGATCAAGCTTCCGTGGAGGATGACGAGGGCGTGGATTTCCTTTCCGTCATAGGCCGCGGTGAGTTCGGCGGCCAGTTCGTCGAGCCGGGCGAGGATGGCGGTCTCGCGATGGATGACGGTGATCTCCCCGCCGGTGGGAAGGCGTGGGCAAGGCGGCGGCTCATTCTTTCTCATGACATGACCGACGGCTGGGCCGACGAGGCCTTGCCTGACGGATGGAAGGGGAATGCTGACCTGGACGCGATGGCGGGTCGATTCGGCGGCGGCTTGGGCTGGTGCCCGGGACGGAGCGCCTCGGCTCGAGCCGGGAAGGGACGACTTCAGACGGGGAGCTGCACCATGTTGAGCCAGAACTGGCGCAGAGTCTCGGCCACTTTCATGAAGTCCTCCAGATCGACCGGCTTGGTGATGAAACAGTTGGCGTGGTGGTCGTAGGCGGACTCGATGTCTTCCTTGGCGCCCGAGGTCGTCATGACGATCACCGGGATGCGCTTGAGTTCGGGGTCGGTCTTGATGTCTTTGAGCACTTCGCGGCCGTCCTTTTTTGGCAGGTTGAGATCCAAGAAGATGATATCTGGACGCGGTTTGCGGGCGAACTCGCCCTGGCGCCGGAGAAAGGCGATGCCTTCTTCTCCGTCCGTCGCCACGTAGAAATCACTGGGAAGATGGCCTTCCTTGAGGATCTCAAGCATCAAGCGGATGTCGGCCGGATTGTCTTCGATGAGGAGGATGCTGGGCTTGCGCTCGGTCATATCGGTGTGGGATGGCCTGTGAGGGACGACGGCACAGTCTTTTCACGAGAATGCCTGCGCGTCAAGCTTGGTGAGGCGTGGAGAGCATGGTAATGGGTGAAAACCCCTTCTAAGATGAAAGAGCGCGTTGTGGTCTACGGTATCCTTCCCCCGACGGGTGAGCCACCGATTTCGTTCCGAGCCTTGGAGGTGGAGGCGGATGCCTTGGGGCTGGCCCTGGAGGAAGTGCGAGCCGCTCCGGAGGAGGCGGAGGTCCCTGCGGGAGTCGATGCGGTCCTCTGGTGGCTGGCCGACGCCGCCGCAGAGGAGGACAGTCTCCGCAGCCTGGCCTCCCGGCTGGAATCGGTGCCCCTGATGGCGATCGGTGTTCGGCTGGGACACGACGATGAGCGGCTCGAATGGGTTGGGCGTGGCCTCTACGACGTCCTCGAGGAAGACGATGCCTCGCCCGCCAGTGTGGTTCGGATGGTGCGCCTGGCCGTGGCGCGCCGTCGAGGCCGCATGGATCTCGATGACCGGGAACTGGCCAGCATCCGGCGGGAAGCCCTGCACTCTCGGCAGCAGGTCAAGGACTCGGAGGCTCTCTACCACTCTCTGGTGGAGAACCTCGTGCAGAACATTTTCCGCAAGGACCTCCGTGGCCGATTCACCTTCGCCAACACCAATTTTTGCCGGGCCATCGGGAAGGAACTCTCGGAGGTGCTGGGAAAGACGGACTTCGATTTTTTCCCGCGGGATCTGGCGGCCAAGTATCAGGCGGATGACCACCAGGTGATCGAATCCGGGAAGACGCTCGAGGCGGAGGAGGAGCATGAGACCGCCGACGGCGAGCGCCTGGTGGTGAAAGTGGTGAAGACGCCCGTCCACAACGCCGCTGGCGATACCGTTGGCATGCAGGGGATCTTCTGGGGTATCACCGAACAGAAGCGCGCTCAGGAGGCTCTGGTCGAGAGCCAGGAGAGGTTTGCCCTGGCGGTGCGAGGTTCGACGGACGGCATCTGGGACTGGGACATCTCCACCAACGCCATTTACTTCTCCTCACGATTCAAGGAATTGCTGGGTTACGGCGAGGATGAGTTCGCCAATCGTTTTTCCGAGTGGGAGGACAGGATTTACTCCGACGATCGCGAACGAGCTCTGGCGGCCTTCGAGAACCACTTGCGAGAAAGCGTTCCCTTTGACGAGGAGTATCGCCTGCAGTGCAAGGGAGGGTCTTATCGGTGGTTTCGAGTCCGCGGGCTGGCCGTCCGGACTCGCGAGGGGAAGGCAACGCGCATGGCCGGATCGATCAGCGACATCACGACGCGAAAAGAGGCCGAGGCGCAGTTGCGTGCGCGCACGGCAGACCTCGAGCGGAGCAATCGCGACCTGGAGCAGTTTGCCTACATCGCCTCACACGACCTGAAGGAGCCGTTGCGCATGGTGACGAGTTACGTGCAGCTGCTCGAGCATCGGTACAAGGATCAGTTAGGAGAGGATGCGCTCGATTTCATCGGTTTTGCGGTGGATGGCGCCAAGCGCATGAAGCGCCTGATCGATGGTCTGCTAGAGTTTTCCAGGGTGGGAACGCGCGGTCAGGACCCGTCTCCGGTCTCCGCGGAGGAAGTCCTCGACGAATCGCTGGCCAACCTGGAGGTGTTGATCAAGGAGACAGGGGCGAGCGTGACGCGAGACCCGCTGCCGGTGGTTCTGGCCGACCGTGTGCAGCTGGGTCAGCTGCTTCAGAATTTGGTGGGCAACTCCCTCAAGTTCTGCACGGAAACGCCGCGCATTCATGTCAGTGCGTCCCCGGAAGAGGGGGAGGAGGGACAGTGGCGATTCACCGTGAAGGACAACGGCATCGGCATCAGTCCAGAGCACTCTGAGAAAGTCTTTCAAATCTATCAACGGCTCAACAGCCGGGTCGATTACGATGGCACCGGCATTGGCCTGGCGGTTTGCCGCAAGATCGTGGAGCGTCACGGCGGCAAGATCTGGGTGGAGTCCGAGCTGGGGAAGGGAGCCACCTTCTTCTTCACCTTGTGGGGCTCCGCCGGGTAGGCTCCGGGGAAACCTCGCGGGAACGGGCCAGTGTCGATTTCAGCCCTGCAGGCGCGCCGCCAGCAGTTCCCGCTGGAAGACCATTTCCTTGGGCATGTGGTCGTAGAGATTGAGGTAGAGTTCGCCCTGGCTGAGCAATTCCGGACGCCATTCCGCCCCGCGTATGGCCATGGTCTCCTCGAAATCTTCCCTGTCAAAGTTCGCAATGCCCTCCGTATTCAGCTCGCCCCAGTAGGGAATCCAGCCGACGTTGGTCTCGTGCCCGGCGGCGCGCCCGTGGCAGCGATTGATGATCCACTCGAGCACCCGCATGTTCTCCCCGAAGCCCGGCCAGAGAAAGTTCCCGTCCTCATCCTGGCGGAACCAGTTCACGTGAAAGATGCGAGGCAGATCCTTGATCCGGGTGCGAATCTCAAGCCAGTGATGGAAGTAGTCTCCCATGTTGTAGCCGCAGAAGGGGAGCATGGCCATGGGGTCGCGGCGGACCTCGCCCACTGTTCCCGCAGCGGCAGCGGTGCGTTCGGATCCCATGGTGGCTCCGATGTAGACGCCGTGGGTCCAGTTGAACGCCTGAAAGACGAGAGGCATGGTCGTCGCTCGTCGCCCGCCAAAGATAATGGCGCTGATCGGCACGCCCTGCGGATCCTCCCAGTTCGGGTCGATGAGAGGGTTTTGCGTGGCGGGAGCCGTGAAGCGGGAGTTCGGGTGGGCGGCCGGAGAACCGCTCTCGGGAGTCCAGGGGTTTCCACGCCAGTCGATCAGCCCATCGGGAGGCGTCTTGCTGAGGCCTTCCCACCACACGTCGCCGTCGGGAGTGAGCGCGACGTTGGTGAAAATAGTGTTGGCGGACGCGGCGGCGAGAGCGTTGGGATTCGATTTTTCAGAGGTTCCCGGCGCCACCCCGAAATAGCCCGTCTCGGGGTTGATGGCATGCAGGCGGCCGTCTTCACCGGGCCAGAGCCAGGCGATGTCGTCGCCCACCGTGGTGACCTTCCATCCCTCGTATTCCTCGGGAGGAACGAGCATGGAGAAGTTGGTCTTGCCGCAGGCGCTGGGAAAGGCTCCGGCCACGTAGGTCTTTTCTCCCGCCGGCGACTCCATGCCGAGAATGAGCATGTGCTCCGCCATCCATCCTTCTTCCTTGGCAATCCAACTGGCGATGCGAAGTGCGAGACATTTCTTCCCGAGAAGCGCGTTTCCACCATAACCACTGCCAAAAGACCAAATGGCGCGGTCTTCGGGAAAGTGGGCGATGTATTTGGTGGCATTGCAAGGCCAGGGCACGTCTGCCTCGCCCTCGGCCAGCGGCTTGCCCACGCTGTGGAGGCAGGGGACGAATGAAGCGTCTTCGCCGAGCCGATCCCAGACCGCATCGCCCATCCGAGTCATGATGCGCATGTTCACCACCACGTAAGGAGAATCGGTCACCTGAATCCCGATCTGGGACAGGGGCGAGTCTGGAGGTCCCATGCAGAAGGGAATCACGTAGAGCGTGCGGTTCTTCATGCTGCCCGCGAAATGACCGCGCAGGAGGTCCTTCATCGAGGCTGGTTCCCGCCAGTGATTGTTCGGTCCGGCGTCCATCTCCCGCTTGGCGCAAATAAAGGTCCGCTCCTCGACCCGCGCGATGTCGTCGGGATCGGAACGGGCCAAGAAGCTGTTGGGCCGTTTCTCGGGGTTGAGCCGGATAAAGGTGCCTGCTTCGACGAGTTCCTGGCAGAGCGCTTCCCATTCCCTCGCCGAGCCATCGCACCAATGGACCTCTCTGGGCTGGCAGAGCCGCACCATCTCGACGATCCAGGCCTTGACGCCGGTGTGACGGACGTTTTGGGGGATGCTCAACAAATCCTGCATGGGTCATACAAGCCGCACCGTTTTGCTTGTCTAGCTCGGATCGCGAAGAGGCGGTCGAAAAACACCGGTGGCTGACGTGCGAGGAAGGGAAAGACCCCGTCTGGCGTGGGGGAGACGAAGGGCGGGCCCCCGGCAAGCAGGCGGCCCGGCGGGCGGTGAAAGCCCGGTTGCGTCTGGCCGGCGTCGCGGTGCTCAGGCCTTGGTGAAGAAGAGCATCTTGACACCGAAGACAATGACCACCGCGCCAAAAAGCCGTGTCAGGGCGAGGTTGCTCAGGGAGCGCATGAGATCCGTCGCGAAGTAGGCCGTCAGCATGGATCCGGCGGCGGCGGCCAGGGTCACCCGCCAGTCCACGAGCTGACTTTGCGAGTAGCGCAGAGTCGAGACGAGGGCCATGGGGATCATCACCGCCAGCGAGGTGGCCACCGCCGATTTCTGGGAGAGTCCCAGCAGCGCGACGAAGGCCGGGACCATGATGATACCGCCGCCCACGCCGCAGAGCGCGCCTAACAAGCCCGCGGTGGTGCCGATGAGAACCGCGGTCAGCCAAGTCATGCGCTTGGAAAAAGGCGCTGGGAAAAAAGGTGGCGAGGGGCCGGGAAAGAGATCCTCAACCCTTGATGCGGACGCCGATTTCCTTCAACTCGTTGAGTTGCTCCTCCTTCAATCCCTCGTTGCCCTCCAGGTAGAGCCGGAGGAAGGGAGCGAAACGGGTGTCGCCCGCGGCGTCGCGTTTGCAGGCCTCGATGAGAGGCGTTAGATCGGTCACCTTGTTGTTGCGCATGTCGAGAAAGCGCACGTCCCGGATCTTTTCCAGACCGCTCAGATCGCTGAGCCCATTGTCGCGGATCTCCAGGCTTTGCAGCCAGGGCAGCTCACCGACCACTCGGATGTCTTCGATGACATTGTCCCCAACGTAGAGGGACCAAACCTTTTTCAGGTTTCCCAGCATGCTGATGTCGCTGATGCGGTTGTCGGTCAGATAGAGCGAGTTCATCTTCACCAGGTCCTTGAGCGGCGAGACATCCTTCACCCGATTGTGCTCGAGATTGAGATACTGGAGGGCCTCCAAGGTGCCGACGGGCGTGATGTCGCTGATGTTGTTCTTTTCCATGCTCAGCGACTGCAGCCGCTTGAGACCTTTGAGCGGGGTCAGGTCTTCGATTTCATTTTCCGCCAGCCGGATCTCCGCCACCGCCAGACAGTGTTGCACGCCATCGATGCTCTGGACGTTCATCTTGTTGCCGTGGATAACGGAAATGTTACGGACGTCCTCCGCCGTGAGCGGCTCATCATTGTCACGCTTGGCGAACACCTGCTTGCGCACGGCGTTCTCGAAGTTCTTGTCGGGGAAAATGCTCTTCACCGGCTTGGCTTCTTCTTCCGCCTTCGCTTCGCCTTCCTTTTCTTGAGCGAAGCCCGAAGCGGCCGTGAACGTGCTAAGGATTACGGGCAAGAGGATCTGGAGAAACTTCATGGAGAGAGCAATAGTCGAACCCTCGGCCGGTGTGCAAAGGAATAATTCGAGCCATCGCATCGCCAGAGCATTGCTGCTCAAATTTCTTGTCAGTATGGATTTTCGTGACAGACTTCGGGTGTGAGCAAGAGTTCGATCGTCATGATTCTGGGAATGGCCGCGCTCTTGTACGGCTTGTGGCCCCATCGTGGCGGGAACGGGGATATGGGCGACACGGTGGCCATCACGCCGGATAATTTTGAGGAGCAGGTCTTGCTCAGCCGGGAACCGGTGCTGGCCTATTTTTGGGCGCCGTGGTGAGGCCCTTGCAAGCGGGTTTCACCGTTGGTGAACGAAGTGGCCGGAGACGTGGAAGGCCAGGCCAAGGTGGTCAGGATCAATGTCGATCAGCATGGCGCGCTCGGGGCTCGCTTCGGCGTGCGCTCCATTCCGGCCCTCCTGGTCTTCAAGAACGGCCGGATGGTGGAGGAGTTGATGCCCGGCGCCGATCTGCGTGAGCGCTTGCTGGCCCACGCGCCCTGATGTGCTGCTGAAGGCTGCGTAGGAGCGTGGAATCGGTCTTGAAGAGCGTGGGGAAGCACGGCAGCGTTCGGACAGACCATGACGGACAAGACGAATCTCAAACATTTTTTCCATCCCGCCACCAACCGGACGGTGATGATTCCGATCGATCACGGCACTTTGCTTCCGGTGCCCGGACTCGAGGATACCGGTGCGCCGATCGAGGCGCTCAAGCCCTATTGCGATGGTTTTATCGTCAATCTGGGAGTGGCCCGGGCTTTCCGCCACGAGTTGGCGGGCAAGGGAGTGGTCTTGCGGACGGACACGGGAAACACCTGCGTGGAGAATCAGAATACCGATGGCTCCTTCCGCATCTACGGCATCGAGGAGGCCCGGTCGGTGGGGGCGCACGCGCTGATGAACATGACCTTCCCGGGTCATCCTCGCGAAATGGCGAATCTCATCGATTGCGCCGATCTCATCGCGGAGTGCCTGGAGTCGCCGCATCCGGTGATGCTGGAGGCGCTTCCCTACGGCTTGGGGAAAGTGTGGGACTACACGCCGGAGAAGATCCATTTTTGCGTTCGCCTGGGGTGCGAGCTGGGGGCGGACGTGGTGAAGACGGCATATCCGGGCGACAAGGAGGCCTTCCGGCGCGCGGTGGCGGAAGCCTATGTGCCGGTCGTCATTCTCGGTGGCGCCGCCTCGTCGGACTCCGAGCGTTTGCTCCATGACGTGGCGGACGCCCTCGACGCGGGTGCCTCCGGGATCGCCGTTGGCCGCAACGTCTGGCAATCCGCCGAACCCGTCAAGATGGCCAAGGCCTTGCACGCTCTGGTCCACGAGAATGCCTCGGGTGAGGAAGCCGTGAAACTGCTGAATGAGTGATTGGGGTGAAGAGGCCGACGGTGACGGCGTTGACCGTGATCGGCACGTTGACGAGGGCACCGGCTCGCCGAGGCCGGTATCGCGGCGAGAGCTGGAGCAATGCCAGTTGGAGCGGCTCAACGCCATGCTTCACACGATTCACGAGAAGGGGAATCGCTTCCAACGGGGGCGGGTGCCTGCGAAGGTCGCCTCCCTCGGGGCTTTTCGCCGTGAGGTCGGGTTTACCGAGAAAGCGGATCTGGCGGCGGATCGTCAGCGCCATCCGCCCTTCGGAAGCAATCTCACCTTTCCTCTGGAAGAGTACACGCGCTATTGTCAGACCAGCGGCACGTCCGGGGAGCCCCTGGCCTGGTTGGATACCAAGGAGAGCTGGCAGGCCATGCTTGACTGCTGGAAGGTGGTTTATCGGGCCGCCGACCTGGTGTCCCGTGAGGAGCGGGTCTTCTTCGCCTTCTCCTACGGACCCTTTCTGGGTTTCTGGACCGCCTTTGAAGCGGCCACTCAGTTAGGCTTCCTATCGATTCCATGCGGGGGCATGCGGAGCGAAGGCCGGCTTCAGATGATGCGCCGGTTCTCGGTGACCGCCCTGTGTTGCACGCCCACCTACGCCCTTCGGCTTGGCGCCATCGCCGCGAGTGAGGCTTGGGAATTCCCCACCTTGAAAGCCATTCTGGTGGCGGGTGAACCGGGCGGAAGCTTGCCGGAAGTTCGTGCGAGATTGCGTGATCTGTGGGGAGAAGCCGTGGCGATCCACGATCATCACGGATTGACCGAGACCGGTCCCGTGTCCTATCAGGATCCCGAAAGGGCCGGGTGGTTGCGCGTGATGGAGGAGGCCTTTCTGGCGGAGGTGGTGGATCCGGAGAGCGGTGAGGAGGTCGCCGAGGGTGAGACGGGAGAGCTGGTGCTGACCACCTTGCACCGGATTGCCTGCCCGCTCTTTCGCTATCGGACGGGAGATCTGGTGCGCAAGCGCCTGACGCCGGATGGCCTGGCACTGGAGGGCGGGATTTTGGGGCGGATCGACGACATGGTGCTCATTCGTGGCGTGAACGTCTACCCGGGCGCGATCGAGGGTGTCGTCCGCCGTTTCCGGGAGATTGGCGAGTATCGCGTTGTCCAGTCCGTGCGCGAGGACATGGGTGAACTCGCCATCGAGTTCGAGGCGGCGGACGGAGACGAGCGTTTGGCCAGTGCCCTGCAGGATGCTCTCTGGGATCAATTTCAACTACGGATTCCCGTGAGGCGGGTGCCCGAGGGAACCTTGCCGGAACAGGAATTCAAGGCGAGACGCTGGCACCTGGTGGAAGCGGATTCGGAAAGGCCTTAGATCATGGCTGAGGGGAATCTCAAGGCATTGATGAGACGTGCGGTCGCTTGTCTTGAAGGAAAGGACCGGGAGCCTGACGATTTGCGGGCTTGTGAATGCGGTGGAAGAGCGTGTCAGGATGGTCGGCGGCTGGGAGCTGAAGCGTGCGCCTGAGGCGCTGTCCGGCTCCCTGAGAGGAGTATAGGGAAGCGATTTTTGGCATTAGAAAATCCCTGACTGAAAAGCTTGCCGCAGGAGGCTTTCGGAGTGTAAATCGGAAATGGCTTCGTTGATTCGTGTGATCCTAGGAGTGGCCGTTTTGGTTGGCGCATTCGTCCTCAGACAGAAAGGGGAGGAGGCCGCCTCGGCTGGAACGGAGGCTGGCGGCACGGTGCTCTTGTGGGGGCGCGAGGTGGCGCCATCGTCGCTCAATTTGCTGGTGATCGCCTTCGCCTTGATTGGTGTGGCCATGATCGTTCTCGGTATCGTCGGCCTGATCCAGAAGAAAGCCTAGCTTGCCGCCGACCGCGATTCGTGCAAAGTCGGGGCTATGGAAAGCCAGTTGGTCGAGCTCAAATCGGTGGGCAAGCGTTATGGCGATCGCGTGATTTTGGATGGACTCGATTTCCGGGTCAGAGTGGGGGAGCGGATGGCCATCGTCGGTCCATCCGGATCGGGCAAGAGCACGCTGCTCAATCTCATCGGTTTGTTAGACAAGCCCGATGAAGGATCCTATGCTTTTGATGGGGCTTCGGTGAGTGAGCTTTCGGAAACCGAGAAGGCAGGCCTGCGCTCCCTCTCGATCGGTTTCATCTTCCAGCTGCATCATCTTCTCCCGCAATTGAGCGTTTTGGAAAACGTGGTGCTTCCGGCCCACGCCCTCGCTGACAAGCCGGATTGGGCGGCGGTGGAGTCGCGCGGAGCGGCCTTGCTCGGCAAGGTCGGGCTGGAGGGGCAGGAGAGGAAGTTGCCGGGGCAGCTGTCCGGGGGAGAGCGCCAGCGAGTGGCCGTGGTTCGCGCCCTGATCAACCGGCCCAAGCTCTTGCTGGCGGACGAACCCACGGGCGCCCTGGATCGGGCCAATGCCAGGGGGCTGACCGAGTTGTTGTTGACGCTCAACGAGGATGAACAGACCGCGTTGGTCGTGGTGACCCACGATGGCGCCATTGCCGAGTCGATCGGCCGGGTGATCCGGATGGTGGACGGTCAACTTGAGCGGGCCGATGCTTAAGATCATTCTTCGCAGCCTGCGTCACTACTGGCGCACCCACTTGGCCGTGCTCGCCGGGACGTTTTTCGCCTCCACCGTGCTGACAGGCGCGCTTTTTGTCGGCGACTCCGTCCAGGCGAGTCTGCGGCGACTGGTGGAGGAGCGCAGCGGAGGAGTCGGCGCCGCCTTGTTAGGAAACGATCGCTTCTTCACGCAGGCACTGGGTGCCAAAGTGGCCGAGAACAGCGGGGCGACGGTGCTGCCGGTGATTCAGATCCAGGGCACGGTGGCCAACGAGACGGGATCCGCGCGCGCCAACGCCATCCAGGTGGTGGGCGTTCCGGAGGGATTCTGGGCGCTTCGTGGAAAGGCGGAAGCCATCCCGCCAGGTCAGGCATGGCTCAATGAATCGCTGGCGCGGAAGCTGGAGGTCGCCGAGGGCGACACGGTCATTGCGCGCGTGGAGCAGCCCGGGGCGATCTCGCGAGACGCGCCCTTGTCGGGCGAGACCGACGCCGTCGTGCCCTTGCGGCTGGAGGTGGGGCGAGTCGTCGCGGCGGAGAGTTTTGGCAACTACAGCCTGAAGGCTGAACAGGTGGCGCCGAACAATCTGTTTGTCTCCCTGGATGAGTTGGCCAAGACGCTCGATCGCGGGGGGCGGGCCAATCTCTTGTTGATCAAACGAGAGGGCGATGAGCCTGGCATGGAGAGTCTGGAAGCAGCCATCGATGCTGAGTGGACGGCCGATGATACGGATCTCGTTTTGCAAGAGCGCGAGGGCGAATGGGAACTGGTCAGTCGGCGGGTTCTCCTGGACAGGCGCGCGGAGGAGATCGTCCGTGAAGCCGTTCCCGAGGCGCGCGGAGTGTACACCTACCTGATCAACGGCATTCGGGCGGGCGAGCGCGAAACCCCCTACAGCATGGTAACGGCTCTGCGCCCTGGAGAAGGACCTCTGCCGGCGGAGATGGCGAAGGATCAGGTGATGATCAGCCGGTGGCTGGCGGATGATCTCGGCGTGGGCGCCGGAGCCGAGTTGGCGCTGATCTACAGTGTCTTTTCGCCGGGACGCCAACTCGAGGAATGTCAGGCTTCCTTCACCGTGGCCGGTGTGGTGCCGATGGATGATCCGTCGATCCATGCCCGGTGGACCCCGGATTTCCCCGGTGTTTCGGAAGCCGACAATTGTCGCGACTGGGAGCCTGGCATTCCGATCGATCTGGAGAAGATTCGTGACCAGGACGAGACTTATTGGGATGAGTACAAGGGCACTTCCAAGGCCTTCATCACGCTCGAAGCCGGGCAGGAATTGTGGAGAAACCGCTTCGGTCGACTGACCTCGCTACGCTTTCCACAGGGCTTCGACGGCGAGGTTTTTCGAGCCACGCTCGACGCCCGACTCAGGCCCGCGGAGTTCGGGGTGAACCTGATCGATCTCGCTCGGAGCCGGGAGATGGCGGTGACGCACTCGCTGGATTTTGGGATGTATCTCAGCGCCCTGAGTTATTTCATCATCATCGCGTCGATTATCCTGACGATCTTGCTATTCGCGCTCGGTCTGGATCAGCGGGAATCGCAGATTGGAGTCTTGCGGGCGCTGGGATTTCGTCCCCGTCAGGTGCGCATGGCTTACTTCCTGGAGGGAGGTGTGGTGGCGCTGATCGGAAGCGTTCTGGGGATCTTGGGAGGTCTGGTCTACACCAAGACGATGATTGCCGCACTGGCTTCCGTTTGGCGCGATGCGGTGGGCGGTCTGCGGGTGGTCTTTGAGCCGTCGCCGATGTCGGCCATGACGGGTGCCTACGGCATGTTTTTCATGGCATTGATCGCGATGATCCTGGCCACCCGGCGCATCAGCAAGCGAACGCCGGTGCAGCTATTGACGGGGTCGACGTCCGCCGAGGAAGGCTTTGGGCGAGAGCATCGTCCCTGGTATCGGCGCAAGGCTTTTTGGGGATTCGTTCTGGCCATGCTGGGGGCCCTCGGGGCCATGGCCGCGGGTGGCGGTCAGCCCAACGCGATGCTGCAGACCGTGAGCTTTTTCATGGGAGGCATGCTTGTTCTCGTCGCGGGGCTCTTGCTGGCAGCGCTATTGTTAGGGAGTGCGCAGAGCTGGCTCAAGGATTGGCACGCCCTGGCCGCCCTGGGAGTGCGGAACAGTTCAAGGAAGCGAGGAAGAAGTCTCTCCGTCATCGTCATTATGGCGGCGGGGGTTTTCATGGTCTGTGCCACCAACGCTTTCCGTCAGGACGCGGTCGTGGGATCGGACAACCGCTCTTCCGGCACGGGAGGGTTCCGTTTTGTTGGAGAGTCGGCTCTTCCGCTTTATGAGGACCTGAACCTGGCGGAGACCCGCGAACTCTACGCCTTGGACGACGAGGAACTCGACTTTTCGGTGGTGCCGTTCCGGGTGAGAGAGGGTGAGGAGGCCAGTTGTCTGAATTTGAATCAGGCCCAGCGTCCCCGGATCTTGGGAGTGAACCCCCGCTTGTTGGCGGAGCGGAAGGCCTTCACCTTTCAGGCAACCGAGGACTGGGAGGGCGAGGGCTCGCCCTGGGGCCTCTTGTCCCAGCCCCTTGCTGGCGGTGCCGTTCCCGCGGTGATGGATTACAACTCGGCGACCTACGCCTTGAAGATCCGGCTCGGCGACGAGATTGAGTATGAGAACGAACTTGGACGGCCGCAGCGTTTGCGTCTCGTTGGCGTGCTGCAGAACTCGCTCTTGCAGGGAAGCGTGATCGTGGGGGAGGAATCGTTTCTCTCACTGTTTCCATCGGCCGGAGGTTACCGCTATTTCCTGATCGATTCTTCCGAGGAGGGCGCGGAGCCGCTTCGGGAATCGATGACCCGCATGCTGGGCGACTGGGGAATGAGCCTGACTTCGGCGGCGGAGCGATTGAACGCCTACAACAACGTGCAGAACGCCTATCTGAAGATGTTCACCACGTTGGGCGGACTCGGTCTTCTCTTGGGCACGGCTGGCTTGGCGGTGGTGACCTTCCGCAACATCCTGGAACGGCGCGGAGAGCTGGCGTTGATGCAGGCGGTGGGCTTTACCAAGCCGCGGCTGGCCTGGCTGGTCGTCAGCGAGCACTGGTTTCTGCACGCTCTGGCCGTTTTCTTCGGCGCGGTGGCGGCGATGCTGGCGGTCTATCCGGCTCTCACGGCCTCAGGCCAAGTGGCGCCCCTCTCTTCGATGGCGCAGTTGTTGGGCGCGATTTTCGCCGGCGGCCTTTTCTTTTGCTGGTTGGCGGCGCGCACGGTCTTCGCCAAGCCCTTGCTGGAGTCTTTGCGCCATGAATGATATGCGAGCAAGCACATGGTGGTCATGGCACCTGCCAAGGCGAACCTTGGCCGTGTGGTTTTCTCTGGCGGCCTTCGTCTTGGCGGAAGAGATTTCGGTGAACGTTGACGCGTACGAGATCGGTGACCCGCCAGACGAACTCTTCGTGATCGATGGGGAGTTCGCCGTGGTGACGCACGAGGAGCAAGGAAAGGTGCTGCGGCTTCCCGCGGAGCCGATCATCGAAGGCGGGCTTCTCTTTGGCAAGTCGAGGAAGAGCGCGATGACGGCGGAGGCCAAGGTCTGGGCCAGCAAGCGTGGCCGCCGCAGCTTCCCGCGATTCGGCCTGGCTGTGCACGGGGTGGCGGGGCACCGGATCCGGGTCGATGCCGCTCGCCAGCGTCTTCAATTGGTATGGGAGGATCAAGTGATCGAGGCGGTGCCGTTTCTCTGGCAGAGCGATCAATGGTGTCACCTCAAGATCAGCCTGGTGGTGGAGGGCGAAAAGACGCGGATCCGGGCCTGGGCCTGGATGGCCGGCGAGCCCAGGCCGGAGAAGCCGTTGGTGGATGTCGAGCGCGCGGGTGATTTTTCGGGTCAGGGCAAGGCCTCGGTTTGGGGAACGCCTTTTTCGGGCAAGGAGATTCTCTTCGATGATCTGAAAATGTCCTGGCCGTCCGCCGAGCCGAAAGAGGACTGAACTTTGATGCTTCGTGGATTGTGCTTGGTAAGGGTTCTTTCGAATTGAAACGAAACCTCGTGAGGGAGGGAAGCGCTCCTGCGTTGCCGTGATGTTCTTTGGTTCATTCAGGTCCGCAAAAGCGAAAGGCCAGACGTGTCAAGGACACGTCTGGCCAACGAGCCGCCTTTGTGTTGGATTCTGTGAGCCTCAGTTGATCAAGGAGCCTGCCAGATCAAAGGTGGAACGGCTTTCTCCTTCCGCTTCACCGTTCGTTTCACCTTCGGCATCCAAGTCACTTTGGGCTTCACCCTCGGCCTTGCCTTCGATCTCACCGGAATCGCTTTCTCCGCCGCCTTCATGGGTCGCGGAAGCGGACGCGGTGGTCCGGAGCCGATACATGGTGCAGTGTTGTTTTCTGCCAATGAGAACCCGGACAACCTTGCGATTGCCGTCTCCCTTGAATTTGCCTCCGAGCGGTTGCCAGCGGTGGGCGCTGTTGAGGCATTCGAAGCGGTAGGTGACTCCCGACTCGGTCTCGATTTCCAGCTGAACGGTGCCGAGCAGTCCTGAAGCTCTCGCTTCAACAGGGAGGACGCGGAGATCAACGGTCACCGGAGTGACGGGTTGGGTGTCTTCGCCGGGATCCCCGGGGTCTTCGTTATTCCCCGGATCATTTTCTCCCGCATCGCCTTCCTCGGCACCGGGCTCGTCCTCTTTCGCGGGAGCCTCGGATTCGCCGTCGCAACTGCTGGCCCCGATGATGCATCGATTGTAGGCGTCCAGAATGCCGGCCAGCTCGATCGCCGTTTCTCCTTCTGCGGAAGACCGCGAATGGCCGGGTTCGTTGGCCTGGAGCCATTCGAAAGCGGCGTCGAGCGCTAATTGAACTTCGGCCGAAGGCCCGGCGCCATTCGCTTCATTGAGCGAGGCGCTGACATAAGTGCGAGCGAGAATCCGATAGGCATCGCCGCGAGACGGTTCCGTGAGCACTTCGAGGTGCGTGAGACCGCTGAAGAATAGAGACGCCTGCGGATCGATGGCCGCCCAGGCGGAAGCTTCGAGATGATTCTTCCAGTAACCGGATCCACGGGTGCAGCCGTTGAGGGGGTCGTCGTCGACATCGCCTTGAACTTTGCCGACAATCTCACCGTCTCCATCGAGTTCGACTTTCACGGTCTTGCTGTCGAGTTTGCCTTTGATGATGAAGACCCCGCTCTCGTCGTCCCCTTCGAGCTGAATCTTGCTGATCAGGAGTCCTCGAATCCGCGTTTCCAGGGTCGCTTTGGCCTCGGGAGAGAGAGCTTCCACGGAGACTGTGGTCCGGTGCGGACCCTTCTCTTTGGTGTCATTTTCATCGCCCACAGTGTTCTCGCCGCCGGCCTCGGCTCCAACTTCCGCTTCGGTCTCTGTCTCGGCTCCAACTTCCGCATTGGCATCGGTTTTGGTTTTGGCCCCGACTTCAACCTCGATTCCGATGTTTGTGCCAGCTTCCGCCTCCGCTTCAGTCCCTGCATCGCTTTCGGCGTCCGTCTCCGCGTCGCCGCCACCGGTTTCTGGCTCTGCATTGGCACCAGCACTGGTTTCGACTTCGGTCTCGGTCTCAACTTCGGCGTCGACCTCGGTCTCCGTTTCGGCCCCGGCCTCGCCTTCTGTTTGGCCTCCGGTTTCCGTCTCGGCTCCCGTATGGCCTTTGGCTTCGGATTCGATGCCCAAGCTCCAGGTCCACTTCGGCGTTCCCATGGGCTCCGGCGTTCGCTCCGTTGGACTCTCCTCGGGTTTCCAGACTCAGCCCGGTCCCCGAGGCGTCGCTCGGCGCCGACGTTTCGCCATCGGGCGGGCCCTCGTCGCCATGGTTTTCTGAGGGTTGGGCAGGTTGATCTTCGGGTGAGATTTGGCTCAGGACGGGCTTCGGCGCGAAGGTGAGTCCGGTCATGAGCAGGGTTAGCGTCAGGTATTGGGTGAGTTTTCATGGTTGTTCAGAACGTTGTGTTCGGAGTGAGAAAGTGAGAGAGGCAGGGGTTGAAGGGGTGGGTGGGTTTGTGCTGCCTCTCTCGGCCATGAGGCGTCGCATAGAGCGCGCCAAGGGAGTCGAGAAGCTTTTAAGGCATTGATGCATAGATGTTTATGAGACGCGTGCATCGAGATGCCCAGGTGCTCATCGACACCGAAATGGGCAATGGTCCCCGGGTGCGGTGGGAAATGCGCCCCAATGATTGGGAAATGTTCCCCGCCGGCAACGAGCGATGATCCAGACGCTCGATGGCGAATTCGAAGACCGAATCGGGCGATGCAGCGATTCCGTAAGATAGGCGGCTGAGGCGGCTCAAGCCCTGTATTTTTGGGTAATTCGGATCGGCAGCGCCCATTTTTGACCCCATGGCAAATTCGCATTCGTTATTTCATCTTTTTTAAGCTTGTTTCTGTAATGGTATTATATTACAGTGAGCCGAACGAGCCGACCTTCATGCCAAGCAGAAACTCCCTGCCCCCCACCGAACGCCAGATTCGCAGCCGCCTCCGCCAGCTCCTCGACCAGGCCGAAGGCTTCCTTCACGGCTCGCCCATCGAACTCTCTCGTAAATGCGGCAAGCCCACTTGCCGTTGCGCTTCCGACGACTCCTTGCGCCATCGCTCCTTGGCCATCGGTCAGACTCGCAAGGGCAAGACCACCATGCTGCACGTCCCCAGACCGTTGGAAGCTCAGGCGAGACGCTGGATCGATGATTTCCAGAAGGCGAATGCTCTGCTGGAAGCCCTCGACGAGCAGGGGCGCCTCCGACTCGAGGAGGCAAAAACCAAGGCCAGAGCGGCGAGTAGCTCCGCCAAGAAGAAGGGCAAGACCGGTAAGAAATCAGCCGGCAAAGCCAAGTCCGGGCGCAATTCTCCACCAAAAAAGAAGCGACCATTCTCACGCGACTACTAACTTACGCGGACAAGATTTTCAGCCTCCGCCAACAGTGGAGGCTGCGGGTGCGTGACTCTCGTCCCAAACCACAGATTCCCACTCGAGTTTTCCCGGCAGCATTCTTCGCCATGTTCTGCTGCCGGTTACCAAGCTTCAACGAACTCGAGCAACACCGGAACAAGAGCAGCTGGACCCGTTGGCTCGGTAATCACCGTTTGCCCAGCGCCGACGAACTGGCGTATGTCTCCGAGCGCATCGAGCCTGACAGTGTGCGAGGGTGTCTCGGACACATTTACTTCTGCCTCAAACGCAACAAAATCCTTGCCCCACAGCGCGGTTGGATGCTTGCCGCCGTCGATGGTCACGAAACTCACTGTAGCTACAAACGTTGTTGTCCAAAGTGTCTCCAACGCCGGATCGCCGTCGGAGACGAGGTCAAAACACAGTTCTACCACCGCTTGGTCGCGTTTCAGATTATCTGTGAGGATTTTCAATTGCTTCTCGACGTGGAAATGCTTGAGCCTGGTGAAGACGGAGATCCTGGAGACGACGAAGTCGCTGCGGCTATACGGCTGATAACTCGCGTCCTTAAGGACCACCCACGCTGCTTTGACGTGCTCACTGCCGATGCGCTCTACCTGCGTCCCTCCGTGATCAATCTTCTTGAAGACCACGGCAAATACCTTGTTGCCGTACTCAAGGATAATCAGCCTGAGCTATTGTCCGAAGCCCGCACGCTCCTGCCCCTTGAGGAGCAAGAGCCAGAATCATTTGAGACTCCGGCTGCACCGGGCAAGCCCGCGCGGCACGTTCATTTACAAGAGGCTGAGGGCTTCTGCACTGAATCTATTCACACTCCTCTTCGCGTTGTTCATTCCCATGAGACTGGCATCCGTCGCGAGCGCGTCGCTGGGGATTGGGTCGAGACTCCCATCGATAGCCACTGGTGGTGGGCGACGACCATGCCCCGCTCAATGGCCGATGCCAAGACCATCTTCCATTTCGGGCACGACCGTTGGAAGGTCGAAAACGAAGGCTTTAACGAACTCTGCTCCCGCTGGCATTCCGGTCATTGCTATCACCATCATCCCAATTCCATTCTCGTTCTGTGGCTGATCATGTTCATGGCCCACGCCGTGTTCCACTGCTTCCACAAGCGCAACTTGAAGCCAGAGATACGCCGTGGACACACGGCCATCTATTTTGCCCGTCAAATCGCCGCCTCCATGCGAGAGGATCGATGGTGGCCGCCACCGGCTCCGGGCTGAGGAACGCCCGCCCTGCGCTCTCGGTAACCTTGGGTTCGCGTCCGCCATCGGAGCGGTCTGGCTCCCTGTTGCCTATTGCCGACAGGGGGATCCATTTCGCGGCTCGAGCCCTCCGAAATTCGCCCGAGAACCGCCACACGAAACTGTTCGCCCTCCTAGCGCCAGCTTCAACACGCTCAACACCCACCAATTCAGGCCATTACGACTCTTTCCGACGCCGTCTTACGGAATCGCTGCGGGCGATGGGTACTTCTTGCGCCCGCAACCGATATCTCGTTGAATGTCCGGGCCCCATGAAACCGCAAGCGAACTGGATCGTCAAAGAGGTCCCCGAAGACCTCGTATGCCAGGTCGCGAAGGCTCCGCCAGCGGAGGCGCTGGCACCTTTGGTATGGCGGCTCCTGGCGCAGAGAGGGATTTCCGAGGTTGCTTTGATCGAGCGCTTCTTGAGCCCTCGGCTACGCGATTTGTCCGATCCCTTTCTGCTTCCGGAGATGCGCCTCGCGGTGGAGCGAATTTTTCAGGCCGTCGATGAGCGAGAACGGGTGGTGATCTACGGGGACTATGATGTGGACGGAGTCACCTCGATGGCGCTCCTGAGAGAAGTTCTGAGCCACTACGGCCTGGAGTGTCACTGTTTCATTCCGCATCGGATGGATGAGGGCTATGGGATCAGCCGGGCGGGGATTGAGCGTTGCCTGACTGAATTTGATCCTCAGCTGATGATTGCGGTGGATTGCGGGACGACTTCGGTAGAGGAGATCAGCTTCCTCCAGGACCGTGGCGTCGATGTGATCGTCTGCGATCATCACGAATGCCTTCCCGAAGAGCGGCCGTCTTGCGTGGCTCTGGTCAACCCGAAAGTGAGTGACGATTTTCACTATCTGTGCAGCGCTGGCGTTGTCTTCAAGGTGGCGCAGGCCTTGGTCAAAACGCGGCCCAATGCTCAGATTGATCTGAAAGACTACCTGGACATGATCGCTCTGGGAACGGTGGCGGACATTGTCCCCTTGGTCGGTGAGAATCGCGTTCTTGTGCGCAAGGGTCTGCAGCGCCTGCGCAAAACCAAGAACTGCGGTCTCCAGGCGCTCAAGAAGGAGACCAAGCTGGGCGATACCATTCACACGGCTGACATCAGTTTCCGTCTGGGGCCGCGTCTCAATGCGGCGGGCCGGCTGGATACGGCTCAGAATTCTCTCGACCTTCTGATCGAGAAGGATCCGGCGCGTGCGCAGCGGCTGGCGCGCCGTCTGGAGCGCCAGAATCGCGAGCGCCAAACGCTGGAACACCGAATCTTTGAAGAGGCCCGTGCCATGTTGGATCAAGATGGCAACCCCGAGGATCGCTGCAGCATCGTCCTGGGCTCGGAATCTTGGCATCCCGGCGTGGTGGGCATCGTGGCCTCGCGTCTCATGCGGCGTTTTCACCGCCCGACCTTTGTGGTGGCCTTTGATGAGACCGGGCTGGGGAAGGGAAGTGGGCGAAGTGTGGAGCAGATCTCGCTGGTGGAGGCCTTGCGAGCCTGTGACGATCTCTTGCTCAAGGGGGGCGGTCACGAGATGGCGGCTGGACTAACGATTTGGCGACAGAATTTCCCCGATTTTCAAAAGCGTTTTGAGGAGATCGTGGCGGCCAATGCCCGGTCTGAATACCTGATTCCTAAGCTCTTCGTCGATTGTGAAGTTGATCTGGAAGAACTGACCCTGACATTGCTGGACAGCTACGAGTTGCTGGAGCCTTTCGGTTCCGCCAACCCGCAGCCGCTTCTGCTCTGTCGGAACGTTCAGCTGGTGGGCGAACCAGTGGTCGTGGGACGCAAACACTTGCGCATGGAGCTCTACCAAAACGGCAACCTTCGCGAGGCGATCTTTTTCAATGCGGCGGAGAAGGAACTTCCCAATCCGCCGTGGGATGTGGCTTTCACCATTCAGCGCAATGATTATCGGGGCCGTCAATCGCTGCAGATTCACGTGACGGATGTGCGGTCCTGTTATTGATCCGGCCTGCTCTCCCGGCTGTGTGGGGGAGGCGCGCGAACCATTGACACACGGAGTCACCATGAGCTTCGATGCGGTATTTGGCCGGTTGGCGAGGGCCCGGCCATCCGAACTCTACGATCCACCGCCTCGCTCACGCTTCCGGCCTCGACGTCGCGCCTCACCACGAATCGAATGCCGTGACGACGCCGAAGAGAGGAGAAATCGATGAGCGGTGGACTGAAGGAACCTTTGGAAAGGCTGCCGGGTCTTCGCTTGAACAAGAGGGAGCGGCGTGCCCTGGCGACGCTGGGCTGTCTTGCGGTGGGGGACCTCTTGCTGCACTTGCCAAGGCGCTACGAGGACCGCCGACGTTTTGATGCCTTCCCCAATCAACCCATGGATCGGGCGGTGTGTCTGCTAGGTGTCGTGGTGGATGTGGGCACGCGATTTGCCGGGAGGCGACGCTTTTTCGAGGCGCGTTTGGAGAATCCCGATCCGGGCCCCTTCGAGGGTTCGGTGGTTTGTCGATGGTTTCAGATGCCCTGGATTCAGAAGGTGTTGGCCGTGGGACAACAGATGGTGTTTTACGGCAAGCCCAAGGAAAGCGGTCGCCAGCTGGTGATGGATCACCCCGAATTCGAGGTGGTGGACGAGGGTTCGGCCGGAGGAGTGAGTCTGCATCTGGGGCGAGTGACGCCGATCTATCCCTTGACGTCGGGCATCGGCCAGCGCGTGCTTCGGGAGTCGATCCATTTCCTGTTCCGCCACTTTGAGAGTGATCGGGAGGACGTGTTTGAAGATCTCTTGCCCGCGGGGTCTGGAGGATTGAGCGGCCGGCGGGAGGCCTTGCTTCGGGTGCATTTTCCGGAAGCTCTGGAGGCAGCCACCGAGGCACGGCGCTACCTGGCCCTGGAGGAGTTTTACCAAATTCAACTCACGGTATTGCGGCGCCGGGCGGCCTATCGGAGGCATCACGGAGAGCCGCATTGTGGCGAGGGCAAGCTCCTCGAGCGATGCCTCGCGCGGCTGCCCTTTTCGCCGACGTGGGCGCAGCGGCGCGCCATCGAGGAGATCCGCAAAGACCTGGGGGCCTCGCATCCCATGAACCGTTTGTTGCAGGGCGACGTGGGGAGCGGGAAGACGCTGGTGGCGACGGCGGCGATTCTGTTAGCTGTCGAGGCAGGGTTTCAAGCGGCGTTCATGGCGCCGACTCAGATTCTGGCGGAACAGCACTACCGGGTCTTGGTGGAGATCCTTGAACCGCTCGGCGTGCGGGTGGCTCTGCGCACCTCCGAACGGACGGAAGACGGGTTTCTTCCCCTGATGGCGGGTGACGAAGAGCCCCAGGTCCTCGTGGGCACCCACGCCTTGCTCTATGACAAGGTGACGGTGGCGGATCGGTTCGGCCTGGTCGTCATCGATGAGCAGCACAAGTTCGGCGTGGCGCAGCGGGGACGCCTGATGGAGCGCGCCACGCGACCGGATGTGCTGGTGATGACGGCCACGCCAATTCCTCGCACGCTCACCATGACGGTCTATGGGGATCTCGACGTGTCCGTGCTTGATGAGGGGCCGAGTGGTCGGGGGAAGATCATCACGGCGGTGCGCAGCACGGAGAAGACTCCGGAAGCGGCGGTCTTTTTGCGGGAAGAAATTGCCAAGGGCCGGCAGGCCTACATCGTTTATCCGCTCAAAGAGGAATCGCAGAAATTGAAACTGGCCAACGCCACGCAGGCCTTTGAAGAATGGCGTGAGCGTCTTGGTGAAGGAGTGGTCGTGGGCTTGTTGCACGGCCGGCTATCCGGGGAGGAGAAGGAGTCGGTGATGGCGCGCTTCCGGACGAACCAAATCCAGGTCTTGGTCTCGACAACGGTGGTCGAGGTGGGTGTGGATGTTCCCAATGCAAGTGTCTTACTGGTCTATCACGCCGAGCGTTTCGGCTTGGCTCAGTTGCATCAGTTGCGCGGGCGGATCGGCCGGGGCGAGCACAAATCCTATTGCGTCTTCATGCACCCGCTGGGCAACCGTGAGGCGGCGGAGAAGCTGGCCATCCTCGCGGAAACGCGAGATGGCTTCAAGATCGCGGAAGCGGATCTGGCGCGTCGAGGCCCCGGCGATTTGTTAGGAACGGCTCAGAGCGGATTACCCGATCTGCGGATGGTCGAGTTCTTGACGGACACGGCCCTCGTTGAAGAGGCGCGTCGCCTGGCCGTGCAGACCTTGTCGGAAGACCCTCGTTTGGAACGGCCGGAACACGCCGCCCTGCGACAAGCGTTGCGAGATCGAGTGGCCGACGAAGTGCCGATTGGTTGAGTGGTGTTCTCACCCGGGAGAGCAGTCGTCCCCGATGAGTTTCACCGGGAAAGTCACGGTGGCCGGGCCTCTCACTCCTGCTTTACCCAGCCCGCGGGTCGAATCTCCGAGCCCTCGATGCCGGTGAGGCTATCGCCCAGTGCCTGGCGCATTGGCCTCGCCACTTGCGTGAGCCGGGCCACGACGTCTGGATGCTTTTCTGCGAGGTTCGTCGATTCCCCGGGATCGGATGAGAGATCAAAGAGCGAGAGTTCGAGGTGTTCCACCCGTCCGCCGTGGCGGCTGGCGATGCCGTCGATGCCACTTTGGGTGATGCTCTGGGCCTTGTTCTTGCCCCAGTTGGAAGGCTTGCCTCCCACGCCGGGCTCGGCGGCGGTGGTGATGTAAGGATGTGGGGAATGGAGTTTCCACTTTCCTTGCCGGATCGCTTGGAGGCCCGTGCCTCCATAGAAGAAGAGCGCTTCGTGAGGAGGTCCCGCCTCCTTCTCGCCGAGAAGCAGGGCCTTGGCGCTGCGACCGTCGATCTTTCGTGTGGGTGACTTGCCACCGATGAGATCGACGAAGGTCGGTAGCCAGTCGATCGACATGAACGGCACGTCCGAGACGCGGTCGGCGGGCACCTTTCCTGGCCAACGGGCGATGCAGGGCACCCGGACGCCGCCCTCGAAGGTCGTGAGTTTTCCTTCCCGCAAGGGCGTGGCTGAACCCGCGTGCTCACCATAACTGAGCCAGGGACCGTTGTCGGAGAAGAAGATGACCAGGGTTTTTTCGTCGAGGTTCAGGCGTTGGAGCGTGGCGAGGATCTCGCCCACGGACCAATCGAGTTCCTCAATGGTGTCGCCATAGAGTCCGTGTCTGGATTTTCCTTTGAATGCTTTGGAAGCGAAGATGGGCACGTGGGGCATGACGTGCGGCATGTAGAGGAAGAAGGGGCGCTCGCGATGACGTTCGATGAAGGACACCGCGCGTTCCGTGAAACGTTTGGTGAACTGGCTTTGATCGGGGTCGAGTTCGATGACTTCCTCGCCGTCATAGAAGGGCAAGGGCGGCATCTGATCCGCCAGCACGGGATGGTATTTGGTGTTGTCGTTGGAGTAGGGGATGCCGAGCCACTCGTCGAACCCGTGTCGCGTGGCTCCCAGCTCCACCAGGGTTCCCAGGTGCCACTTGCCCATGGCGGAGGTGGCGTAGCCCCGGTCTTTGAACATCTCGGGCATGAGCCATTCGTCCGGGTGAATGCCGTTTCGGCTGGTATGATTGAGAGCACCTTGTAGGCTCACCCGGTTGGAGTAACAGCCGGACATCAGCGCTGCTCGTGAGGCGGTGCACACCGGTTGGGCCACGTAAAAATCGGTGAAGCGCGTCCCCTCCTTCGCCATGCGGTCGAGATTCGGAGTGTCGATGGTGGACGAGCCCTGGCAACTCATGTCCGCGTAGCCCATGTCGTCCGTCATGATGAGGACGACGTTAGGGCGATCGTCCTCCGGTGAGGCTGCGGCGATTGCGCTCGCCAGGCAGAGCAGGTGAGGGAGCGTGAAAAAGGCTTTCATGCCCGGAAGCCTAGTGTGGTGTTTGCGAAATACCGAAATAAAACGAGGAGAGAGGAATGGACAAGTTTCCAATCTTGCTCGCTGCGCTCGGAGCGCGGTCTTTCTCACCGATTTCCGTGTTGCTCGTCGGTCGCTGAGTGCACTCAGCGACCTGCTCGCGCCTTGAACTCGACGAGAAATCCTCGAGAACTTCGTCTATCTCTGTTTCAAACACCACACAAGGACAGTGCGCGGCCAGGGGCGAGGGCATTCTGCTTCCGCGATCGACGACCGGGCACACCGCTTCTCAACGGCGGCCCCGCCAAGGGCGGGGCTTAACGTGCCAGGCGGTAGTAGCCGCTGGCCGCGCCCGTGCGACCGGCATCTCGATCGGTGAAGGAACCGGAAGTCTCCCCTTGAGCCAGCGTTTCCCAGCTCACGAGGTCCGGAGAATACTGGATCATGACCTCTGTGTCTGCGGGCCAGGACAAGTTGAGCGCCCCATCGTCGCCACGTGCGGCGCCGAGGGGGATCTCGGCCTCGGCGGGTGGGTTGCCCCCGGGCCCTCCCAAGCCTTGACCGGCCTCGCCCAACTGAAAGACCTGTTGCACTTCGTCGGCGGTGAGGGCCCGGTCCCAGAGCGCCACCTCGTCGATGAGGCCCGACCAGGCCTCGACGCTGTTTTGCCCTCCGATGTAAAGCGGTTGAACATTGCCGGGCGCGTCGGAGATCGCGCCGGAAGCGATTTCCACGCCGTCCCGATAGTAGGTGACGTTGTCCCCGTCCTTCACCACCAGGTTGTGCGTCCACTCGCCCACGACGAACATCGTCTCGGCGCCCCCCACATTTTCCGGCGCCCCGTTGAAGTGCCATTCAAAGACACGGGGAGTGAATTTGATGAATTCGCGAGGATCGAAGTCGGTGCCGTCGGTCTGGTAACGGTTCCCGAGGACGATGTTGTTGTTGTCGGTCTCGTCGGAGTTGGCCCAGAACGACCAGGTGAATCCGTTGTCGGCTTCCGTCGTCATGACGGGAATGATTTCGCCAAACTCCACCCAGGAAGAACTGGTGGAATGGTAGACGGTCCCGCGGGCGGGGTCTGTTTCCCAGACGCCGTCGGCATCGACGATCAAACCGTCGCGCCCGTTCCCCGAAGCGTCCGTGGCGACGTCACCCTCGCCTTCGTCAAAGGGCCAGTAGGCATAGAGACCCGGAATGGCGGTCTCCTCAGGTAGGCTCTGGGCGTCGTTGGGGTCCGTGCCCTGACGAATTTCAAAGGGATCTTTGAAACTGTCGCCATCGGAATCCGCGTTCTTGGGATCCGTCCCGTGGGTGTTCACTTCCTCTCCGTCGTTCAGACCGTCACCATCGGTGTCCGGATTCAAGGGGTCAGTGCCGAGTTCGGCTTCCCGGGCATCGCTCAGGTCGTCGCCGTCCCCGTCGGGGGGCGTGAGATCGCCCATGTTGCTGCCCGGATTTTCCCGAATCAGGATGACCTGATCGCTGGTCAGCGCGCGATCGTAGATCTGGACGTCATCGATGAGGCCCTCGAAGCCGAGGGCATGATTGAAGGCGCCTATGTAGAGCGGGCTGCCCGGCTCATCGAGAACGCGCTCGGGATCGTTCTGTTCGGCCAGCAATTGGCCGTCGAAGTAGAAGGCGATCCGCTTGGAACCCACGCGCTGGTCGCTCACGGCCACGAGGTGATGCGCTTGGCCCACCGTGAGGGCTCCGCGTTCGGTGGCGAGAATCGGCGTGGGATCCTCCCCTTCAATCCAGATGAGGGTACTGCCTTGGCTTAAAATGGCGAAAGAGGGCGAGCTGGCGCCCTTGCCGATCAAGGTCTGCATTTTCTCGCTGAGGGCGTCTGTTTGAAACCAGAGGGAAAGCGAGAAGGTGGAAAATTCGTCGTCGAAAGCCTCGGGAAGGACGCGGGCTTGAGCGCCCCCGGAAATGGCCAAGGAACCGTTGGAAGCGATTTCAGGGCTTTCCAGAGTGAGATCTCCGGAGCCCGCCTGGAACTGGCCGTCCCGGTCATGACCCGAGCTGTCGCGCGCGGTTTCCTCTCCCGCGTTTTCGTCAAAACGATAATGAGCGATGGGTCCCTGGAGGTTGATGATGGTGGCGGAGAGTTCAATCGTGGCGAGCGGATCGTTGGCGTCATTGCTTTCGATCTCGAGCGTGGCCGCGAATTCGCCGCTCCTGTCTTTCGAATCGAAGATGAACTCGATGACGGTGGACTCGCCCGGCGCCACGGAAGCGGGGAGCGGATCGGCCAGCACAAAGTGCTCGCTCTGCGTTCCGGTAATCTGAATGCTTGAGATGTCGAGGGTGTTCTCCGCTCCCCGGTTTTGAATGGTCACCGAGCCCGGTTGCTGGGCAGGGCTGGCTGGCACTTGCCCCAGGCTCGCTTTCCGCGGCGCAACGAGGTTGGGGTCATCGCCGCCCTCCGAAAGAGAGGAGAGTCCGAGGCCCAGCTGATAAACCTCTTCCACTTCGCCGGCGTCCAGCGCCCGGTCGAAAACGGCCACCTCGTCGAACAATCCGAGAAAGTTCTCCCGGCTGTCCTGACCGCCGAGATAGAGGGGTTGCGGATTTTCCGGGAAGCCCGTGATGTTGCTCGACGCGATCTCCTCGCCGTTGCGGTAGTAGATCAGTTCGTCTCCCCGTTTGACGACGAGGTTGTGGGACCACTCATCGACGACAAACATGGTCTCGGCACCGCCCACGTTTTCCGGCCCACCGTTGAAGTGCCATTCAAAGACGCGGGGGGTGAATTTGATGAATTCGCGAGGATTGAAGTCGGCGCCGCTCGCATCCCAGCGGTTGCCAAAGACAATGTTGTTGTTGTCGGTTTCCTGGGGGAAGACCCAGAGAGACCAGGTGAACTCGGATGCGAGGTCGAGCACGGGCAGAAAACTTCCCAGATCGATGTAGCTGCCGTTTCCCGACTGGTAGACGGCGCCCCGAACGGGGTCATCGACCCAGACGTTGTCCGGTTGAATCACGTCGCCGTCGCGACCTTCACCGCTGTGATCGGCGGCGACGTCGCCGGTGTCGCCGTCGAAGGTCCAGTAGCCGATGAGGCCATCGATGGCCGGAGCCGGGGTGAGCGATGCCAAGAACGAGACGGCAGAGGCGAAGAGAAACGGAAGGAGAATCGGGTGTCTCATGGTGTACAGCGTAGCGGAACGACCGGGCTTGCCAATGTCGGGAAGGGCGTTTTTGAAGACAAAAAGCCTCTCCGGATTCACCGGAGAGGCTTGGAAATTCGGGCCGAAGCCGAAGCTTCAGGGTTCCGTTCGGATCAATCGCTGTTCATCGACATGAAGAGCTGGAGAACATACCAGAAAAGGGTGGCCACGCTGGCGAAGAGCGCGAGCGAGGCGGCCACGTGTTGATCGGTCCGGTAGTGATGCATCACGCTGGACGTGGTGTGGAGGATGCTGCCAGCCATGAGGAGGATCATCGCGATGATGAAGACAAGTCCCATCGAGAAGCCGAAAATGGCGCCGGCAATGATGAAGCCGAGAGCGACGAAGGAGCCGATCGCGATGATCGGGCCGAGGAAGGAAAAATCCTTGCGAGTGATGAACGTGACGGCGGTGAGACCCATGAAGAGGCCGAGGGTGACCAGGGCCGCCTGCATGATGATGCCGTCGTATTTTGTGGTATTGGTGCTGGCGATCAGCAGGGGCAGGGAGAGGATCGCCGCCCAGGCCAGCACGGCCAGTCCGAGGCCGGCATACTGCAGACCCTTGGAAGTGTCGGAGTGGGCCCACTTGTTGGCGATGTAATTGGTCACCATGAAGAGGCCGAGAACGACGAGCCAGCCGAGATTCCCGCCCGAGGTCATCTTCAGGGCCAAGGATTCAGCCAGCGCCGTGCGGAGAAAGACCGCTTCGACAGCGATCAGCGCTAGGATGGCGAAGGCCACGTGGAGATAGGTCCGCCGGATGAAGAGGGCGCGGGCCGCGGGCTGCGCCGCGGCGACGGTGTAGGGGTTGCTGTAAGAACCGATGCTCATGGAGATGTTTGTTTGGTGACAATGGTGGTTTGAGAAGACTTTATCGATCTGGATCCGGCAAGCAAGTGTTATCGAAAAGGGCCGGCGTCGCCCTGGGGTTCTCGTTTGGATTGATTTCAGAGCGGTTCCGGCTCTCATTGCCAACATGACGACCTACATTTACGAAACGATTCCCGGCAAGCCGGGAGAGGAGCCCCGGCGATTCGAAGTGCAGCAGAAAATGTCCGATCCGCCTTTGAAGACGGATCCGGAGACCGGGCTGCCGGTGAAACGGATCATCACCGGAGGAAGCGGCGTGGTTTTTAACGGCCCGAGCATCATGTCCATGAACACCAAGGGCAGCCGGGGCCGGTGAGAATGTTTAGGTCCTGAATAATTTCTATATTTTCAGGAAGTTTGGGGTTGAGAGCTGGCCGAGGTGAAGTTTATTCTCCCGTGTCATGGCTCCGCTGCCTTGGGCTGGCCCTTCCCCTTTGCCTGATCGCTGCGTTCCTGGGAGCAGAAGAATCCCGGGCCGGGCAGGTCGACTGGTCGAGTTCGGCCTTTTCCGTTCATCAGCGGAGCGACGGGAACTCGCTGGACGGTTCTCTTGTGTTTGAGCTGGGAGCCTTTGCCGACGATTTCATTCCCACGCCGTTCAACGTGAACGACTGGGCGACGCACTGGCGGGTGGCGCAGAGGGCGTCCTTCAATCCGGAGACCCAGCTGTTTGCCGCCAGTTTCGTCGTGGAGTCTGCCGAGGCCCCGTTTTCTCCAGCGGATCGGGGCTACTTTGGGGCCTGTCTTCCGATCACCCGGGTGAGTGGGTGCTGGTGAGCGATGCCGACTGGACTTGGCCGGCACTGGGCGGAGCGAATCCTTCCGTTTCGTGGACGATGCGCTTGGCGGATACGGTGGTGCTCGGTGCGGTGGACGGCACGGGAGATCCGTTCTTTCTGCAGACGGCGGCCGTCGATCCCGCGAGCCCCGTGGCCTGGATCTCTGGTGAGGACTGGCGGTCCGCCCGATTCAGCGCGGCGCAGATTGCCGATGGAACCGCCGACTGGGAAGCCGACCCGGACGGCGACGGGCGGACGAATCTGGCGGAAATGGGCTTGGGCAGCGATCCCCGCGTGGCCGACGAGGATCCCGGGCCGGTCGTTCGCGTCACGTCGTTCAGCACGCTCGAGCTATCGGTGGCCAAGGCGCTCAATCATCGGGTCGAGTACGTGGTCGAGGTCTCCGATGGCCTGGTGAACTGGCGAGGAAGAGATCGACGTGCTCATCGACTCGGCCAATCGATTGGTGGTGCGGGATCGAACGTCGCTCATCGGCCTGTATCGGCGTTTCCTCCGATTGAACGTGGTCTTGATCCAGGGACGGCGCGGCCATTATTGCACCAACGGCGCAATTGGCGTGCTCGCGATGCGAGAGACCGAAGCGTGAGCGACGCCGAAGCGTAGGGGACGCCGTTCCACGTCAAGAGATCTGGAAATCTGGGGCGATGCGCTGGGCGTCGTCCATCGAGAACCTCGGGTGAAGCGAAGACCAAGAAAAGATGATGTTTGATTGATAAATTTAGTGTTGACTAAGATATATAGTGAATCATAACAGTATCAATCGATCATGAGAAAAAGATACCAAACTAAAATCTGTCCGACGATGGCGTGCGTTGGCATTGCTGGAGCGTTGAGCTGGACGGGTCTGTTGGCCGAAGACCGGCCCCTTTCCGCCGATCGTCCTGACAGCACGGAAAGCCCTTACACCGTGCCGGAGGGGCGCTTTCAACTGGAGTCTTCCTTCGCATCGTTCACGCGGGCGGATCAGGCGGACGGTCATGGGGAGTCGTGGGTCTTTGCCGAGACCAATTTCAAGTTCGGGCTCTCGGACACGGTCGACTTTCAGGCGGTGGTGGCTCCGTATGTGTTGGAGCGGGAGGAGAGTTCGGGAGGAGAAACCCAGGCCAGTGGCTTTGGCGACGTGACGCTGCGTCTGAAGGCCAATCTGTGGGGAAACGATCGTGGTGACACCGCCATGGCGCTCCTTCCCTGGGTGAAGATTCCGGTGGAGACCGAAGTTAGCAATGGTCGTTGGGAAGGTGGGTTGATCGTTCCCTTTGCCTGGTCTCTCACGGAGGATTGGAGTCTCGGTCTTTAAGCGGAGATCGCCACGGTCTATGACGAAACCGTTGGGCGGCATTGGGCTTTTCGGGCACACCGTGGTGCTGGGGCGCGCACTCACGGAGTCCGTAGGTGTCTACCTGGAGTACGCGGGGACGGAGAGTGAGTTGCCCTACGAAGGCCTCTTGAGTGGCGGCCTCACCTTTCTCGTGAACGAGGATCTGCAATGGGACGTGGGGGCGCTCTATGGGCTGACCCGAGCTGCGGACGACCTCTCGGTGTTTGCCGGCGTGACCGTCCGCTACTGAGCGCGGGCGGCGTCGCTGTCCGCGAAGGAACGATTTACCAGCCGGTCAAGGGTCGTTCTCCGGTCATCGGAATGTCGTTTGCAGAGGATTGAAAGAAAAAGCTTGAGGGTCCAGCCATCCATTGTTGTGAGGTCGACCTCGCTTCTCATCCCGTGATCGTCAGTGCGAAGCGAGTGACTTGATGCTCTGCGTGGTTGGCCACCGTGGCGGCGTGGCGACTCTTGGATTGGCTGGTGGTTTCAGGGCTCACGCGACTCGCGAGCCACGTCCGTGGAGGGGTTTGCGGGAGCGGTGGTGGAGCCGATTGCCTGACGTTTCCGGTGCAATTCTGCGAATTGTCCCGAAGATCCGGGATGTCTTTTTGAAATTAAGGAAAGAAGTAATAAACATTGAAAATATGGTAATTATTGTTTATCGTGAGGAGTGGCTTCGATCTCGTCTCGTTTTTGCCTAGGGCGTCTTGGGCTTTGCCTCCGGCCTTCCGTTCTCGCTTGGCTCTGGACCGGTGGCGTCGCGGGGACGTTTCTGATCTTGTTGGCGCTTCGCCTGCGCGAAATGGTTTCCCGAGCGCTGTTGGGAGAGCAGCTGTCTCCGACTGCCGATGCCTTCGTGATGCAAGGTGAAGGTGTGAGCTTGGGTGAATGGATCTATGCCGGTTTCATTTTCGGAGCCATTGCGGTGGCCTATGTCATCTCCTTGCGCTGCGGCGCGCGAAGTGAGCGCGAGATGCATCGGGTGCGCCAATTTCTTGCCTCGCCGTCCCACGTCACCGCCAGCCCGAGCGAATCGGCCGCTCCACAGGCGATGGACGAGACGTAATCTCTGCAGCGCAACCAACGCGCGCCGGAGCGTCCGTTCCACCGTGGCGAGTCGGCCCTTCGTGACGCAAGAATCAGCTCAGGCGACCTCAGCGACGGGTGGATTTTTCTGATCGGCCCGCTCCTCGAGGAAACCGATGAGGTGCTCACGGTATTCGTAGTAGAGCGAGGTATCCATGATATCGGCGCGGTCGCGGGGACGCTCGAAATCGATCGAGAGAATCTCGCCGATGCCCGCAGCGGGGCCGTTGGTCATCATGACGATCCGATCGGCCAGATAGATCGCTTCATCGACGTCGTGAGTGACCATCATGGCGGTGAGCCGTTCCTTGTTCCAGAGATCCAGCAGGACCTGTTGCAATTCGAACTTGGTCAGTTTGTCGAGCATGCCGAAGGGCTCGTCGAGCAGGAGCATCTTTGGGGAGAGCGCGAAGGCTCGCGCCAGCCCCACATGCTGACGCATGCCTCCGGACAACTCTTGAGGACGTTTGTGAAGGCTTCCGGCCAGGCCGACCATGCGAGATAATAGCTGGCGGGCTGGTCAACGACAATTAAAACTCCCCATCTGGCAGCGATTCCGTAAGACGGCGTCGGAAAGAGTCGTAATGGCCTGAATTGGTGGGTGTTGAGCGTGTTGAAGCTGGCGCTAGGAGGGCGAACAGTTTCGTGTGGCGGTTCTCGGGCGAATTTCGGAGGGCTCGAGCCGCGAAATGGATCCCCCTGTCGGCAATAGGCAACAGGGAGCCAGACCGCTCCGATGGCGGACGCGAACCCAAGGTTACCGAGAGCGCGGGGCGGGCGTTCCTCAGCCCGGAGCCGGTGGCGGCCACCATCGATCCTCTCGCATGGAGGCGGCGATTTGACGGGCAAAATAGATGGCCGTGTGTCCACGGCGTATCTCTGGCTTCAAGTTGCGCTTGTGGAAGCAGTGGAACACGGCGTGGGCCACGAACATGATCAGCCACAGAACGAGAATGGAATTGGGATGATGATGATAGCAATGACCGGAATGCCAGCGGGAGCAGAGTTCGTTAAAGCCTTCGTTTTCGACCTTCCAACGGTCGTGCCCGAAATGGAAGATGGTCTTGGCATCGGCCATTGAGCGGGGCATGGTCGTCGCCCACCACCAGTGGCTATCGATGGGAGTCTCGACCCAATCCCCAGCGACGCGCTCGCGACGGATGCCAGTCTCATGGGAATGAACAACGCGAAGAGGAGTGTGAATGGATTCAGTGCAGAAGCCCTCAGCCTCTTGTAAATGAACGTGCCGCGCGGGCTTGCCCGGTGCAGCCGGAGTCTCAAATGATTCTGGCTCTTGCTCCTCAAGGGGCAGGAGCGTGCGGGCTTCGGACAATAGCTCAGGCTGATTATCCTTGAGTACGGCAACAAGGTATTTGCCGTGGTCTTCAAGAAGATTGATCACGGAGGGACGCAGGTAGATCGCATCGGCAGTGAGCACGTCAAAGCAGCGTGGGTGGTCCTTAAGGACGCGAGTTATCAGCCGTATAGCCGCAGCGACTTCGTCGTCTCCAGGATCTCCGTCTTCACCAGGCTCAAGCATTTCCACGTCGAGAAGCAATTGAAAATCCTCACAGATAATCTGAAACGCGACCAAGCGGTGGTAGAACTGTGTTTTGACCTCGTCTCCGACGGCGATCCGGCGTTGGAGACACTTTGGACAACAACGTTTGTAGCTACAAGTCAGCGTTTCATAAAATGGCCAGTCAGGCCATCATGTAGTAGGCGATTTCTTCTTCGACGGCCTGATTGTCTCCGAGTGTCAATGTGAGTCGACCTTGAGGGCGAGTCAGACGTCCGGCACGCTGGATGATTTTGCGGCGAATCGTGCCGAGTCCTTCAAAGATCCACTCCGCAGCCCTTTTGGGGGACGATTTGCGTGACCGCTCCGCAGATCGCATCTGCATTTCGCGTGTGAGATTGTGGGTGAGGATACTGGCCAAAAGGAAAGCTTCGTTGGCGGCACGTCGCTTGGCCGGAATATAGTCCATCTGGGCCTGGCTCTTGGCTTCGCCAAAAATCTTCTCCTGAGAGCCACGCCCTTCATGAAATTTCACCACATGAGCGGCCGTGTTTGTCTTGTTGGTGATGATCGCCTTGTATTCATAGTTCTCCTCGACTGGTTCGAAAAGATCCAGTTGGAGCGGTCCTTTGCGCTGAGTGCGCCTCATGGTTCGAATGCACAAAATGCGCGCTTTGCGCGCCCAACTTTTTGGCTTCCAGCGGATTTCGAAGTGATGAGTTTTTCCCTCTCCGCCTCGGGTTCGGGACCAGCGACGGCGCTTCTCGATGATGCCCTTGAGTTCCACAAGCCGCTCGAAAGGCACCGAGAACGTATATTCCAGGCCCAGGGTCTTTGCCTCTGAAACCATCTGATCGCTGAAAAACGCGCTGTCGGCGCGCAACTCGATCTGCACATCAGGCAGCACCTTGCGAATCTTCTCCACGCAGTAGCGAAGAAATTCCACCGCGCCATTGGAGTCATGGACGTTGCCGCTTCGATGAAGGAAGTCGAAGATTTGTCCGGTTTGGGAGATCGTCGCGAGCAGCGGATAATAACTGCGCTCTCCTTTTTTCTTCTTGTTAAATCCCACAGACGTCCCTTCCGCATGGCGACTCGTGCTCTGCACGCTTCCGTCCAAATCAAGCGTGATGCGTTTGATTCCTTCCTCCTGAAGTCGCGACAGGCAAACGAAATGATTCATCTCCCTCATCCTCTCAAGGCTTTGACAATCGACCTCTCCCAACATCCGGCTCATCGTTGGGACACTGGGCAATTGGTGCATCCCCAAAACCTGTCGTACAAGGGGATCATCTCGGTAGTAGTCCAAATCGCGAAGCATCCGGTAGCCCAGTATAAGATGCACGATAAGACACATGAAAACCTTGTGGAACTTGTAGAAGCGGGACATGCGCCGATCCAGTGGATCAAAGCACTGCTGAAGCTTCCCCTCCAGATCCAATTCCTGAAAGAGCTTCTGAAAGATAACGAGACCGCCAAAAGAGGTCAGTTCTTGATCTTCAAATTTGATCGCCGGAATCGTTCTGGACTTTGCATTAATCGTACGTCGTGCTACTCTCACTGTAGGTGGCTTTTGGGTTGAAGTGTTTGGTGTTTTGGTAGATTCCAAATCAACCTTATCCCAAAGGCCCCTGCCACTATTTTCTTGGGATTCTTGCCCCGATTTATGAAACTATGGGGTACAGTGAGTTTCGTGACCATCGACGGTGGCAAGCATCCAACCGCGCTGTGGGGCAAGGATTTTGTTGCGTTTGAGGCAGAAGTAAATGTGTCCGAGACACCCTCGCACACTGTCAGGCTCGATGCGCTCGGAGACATACGCCAGTTCGTCGGCGCTGGGCAAACGGTGATTACCGAGCCAACGGGTCCAGCTGCTCTTGTTCCGGTGTTGCTCGAGTTCGTTGAAGCTTGGTAACCGGCAGCAGAACATGGCGAAGAATGCTGCCGGGAAAACTCGAGTGGGAATCTGTGGTTTGGGACGAGAGTCACGCACCCGCAGCCTCCACTGTTGGCGGAGGCTGAAAATCTTGTCCGCGTAAGTTAGTAGTCGCGTGAGAATGGTCGCTTCTTTTTTGGTGGAGAATTGCGCCCGGACTTGGCTTTGCCGGCTGATTTCTTACCGGTCTTGCCCTTCTTCTTGGCGGAGCTACTCGCCGCTCTGGCCTTGGTTTTTGCCTCCTTGAGTCGGAGGCGCCCCTGCTCGTCTCGCCTGAGCTTCCAACGGTCTGGGGACGTGCAGCATGGTGGTCTTGCCCTTGCGAGTCTGACCGATGGCCAAGGAGCGATGGCGCAAGGAGTCGTCGGAAGCGCAACGGCAAGTGGGCTTGCCGCATTTACGAGAGAGTTCGATGGGCGAGCCGTGAAGGAAGCCTTCGGCCTGGTCGAGGAGCTGGCGGAGGCGGCTGCGAATCTGGCGTTCGGTGGGGGGCAGGGAGTTTCTGCTTGGCATGAAGGTCGGCTCGTTCGGCGTACTGTAATATAATACTATTACAGAAACAAGCTTAAAAAAGATGAAATAACGAATGCGAATTTGCCATGGGGTCAAAAATGGGCGCTGCCGATCCGAATTACCCAAAAATACAGGGCTTGAGCCGCCTCAGCCGCTTATCTTACGGAATCGCTGCCCCATCTGGTGACAACTATAATTCCCCACCCTAGTGGCAATGCCTTTAGGGAAAGCTAACAATTTCCATCAGGAACTCGCCCTCACGAGAGTCGTTTTCTGTTAGCCTAGGCCAACTCGTCACCGGTTGGCGGACTTTGCGCGGGCAACTCCTTTGTCGTCTTTTCGGTATTGCCTCCCGAACGATCAATTCTCTGACTCGCGCTACCATCTCCTGTTTTGTCTCTTCGGTCAGCAGTCCCTCGGACACTTCGAACACTGCCCATAGTGAATTCATTTTGTCGAGCGTCTTCAGGAAACTGATGCTCAACGGCTGGATGTTGCCGCTTTTCGCGGCTTCGCATCGCTCCTGCGCGATGATCGAGCAGGCCATGAGCAATGCCGCCACCTCCTGGGCCGCTGTTTCTGGCGTATGGCTATGAAGAACGTCACTCTCGCGCATGTGGAGCTTGAGTTCCTTGTAGAATATCTCGTGTTCCCAGCGCAGGGCATAGAGCTCCAGCAATTCCTGCGCCGGATACTCCTGCTCATCAATAAGCGTCGTCCATAGCCTCTCCTCGCTCCACTGTCGTGCCCCCGGCTTCCTGATCCGGCCTCGAATCTCACGGATACGGATCTCCCCTTGATTCTCCCGCGGCCCATCAGCCTTCTTTCTGGGCACCCTGATGCTGACCAGCGCGCTTCCATCGGAGAGCCTTTCAGTCTTATGGCTCTTGTTGCTGCCGCGTGCCTTCACCAACAATTCACTATGTGCCGCCCGGCATGATTTCACGAGTTCGTCGAGATACTTCCCCCAACCGTAAAGCCGGTCGACAATCAGCAGACTCCTCTTCGGCAGACTCCCGAGAAGTTCTTTGGCCAGGGTCCATTCGCCTTCTCCTTTCAGGCCGACCGTCGCCGCCAACGGGTTGTGGATGCCAAGTTCCACGAGCGCGCACATCTCTATTTTCGCAAAGGCGGCGGTCATTCTCCTGGAGGCCGCCTTGCTCATGGCAGCCAGAACCTGCGGCGTGTTCGTGACGCTCCATTTCGAGCCATCGATCCCGCACAGGCGCAGCCCCTTGTAGAAACATCCCTTGTGTACGCGTCCATCGGCGAGGGGCTTTAACACCTGCTTCATGAGCCAAGCGAATGGCTCAAGCCCCATCCTCTGGCGCCGTTCCGAGAGCGAACTATCCTTGATCACCACCTCGAACAACTGGAACACATGGGCCGAGAAATGGCCAGCATCACTGATCACGTGATAGACCAGGGAGGCGAGAAGATCCCAGGCCGGCAGCTTGGGGTTGGGGCCGCGGCCTGGGTTCTGCAAGCGTTCGAAGCGATCGCGAACGAATCCGAAAAGATGTTCGAACTGACCAAGGAAACCGCTAACTTGATTGGGATGGGAGTGAGGCATCCACCCCAATTATAACTATTATGGTAAAATGCAACATTTATCTAAAATATTTTGGATCTTTCCCTAAAGGCATTGACCCTAGTGGGCGCTGTATTTCTAGCGGAATGTGGCGCTGACCTGCCCAACGGTTCTCGATCTACGGGGCCCGTCCACCTTGGTATCGCCCGCACCGGGGTGTGGGCGGTGCCACGGTGGACGCCCCCCTTCACGGGGCTCCTTCCTTGCCGGTGCGCCTCGGTGAGGGGGGCGAAAGAAGGGGAAGGGGGTGCACCCCAACCCTCCCGATACCAGAGCGCCAGCCGAACCCGTCGCCTCTTCGGGGAACCCGGAAGCTGTCCTCGGCGCCCTTGCGGGAACGCTGGTCATGGGGATCCCCCTGGTAGCCTTGCCGAGGCGGCAGGCGGCTCCCCTCCACCCCCGGCCGTCTTGTCCCGGGGGGGGTCCAGGGGGATCGGGGCCCATGATCCAGCGTTCCCGCAAGGGCGCCGAGGACAGCTTCCGGCCCTGCTTGCACTCTCGGGCGCCACCTCGCGGGAGGTTCGCGGAATCGTGTGCCTTTGATTTGCGGCGCCAGCGACATCGCCCGTCACAGCGCCGCCTTTTCGCTTTTCTCTCCTTTCGTCGCCCGGTAACTCGAGCCACCGAACTCAAGCAGTACACTGTGATGCACCAATCGGTCCACTGCCTCGAGATTCAAGGAGGATTTGGCTGCTAACAATTGCTGGACGAGTTTGAATGTCGGGACAAACAGCACGCGATACTGATGACGGATAATCAGCTCGTGAGCCACGGCGCTCAGATAATGGGTCTTTCCTCGTCCCGGTAGTCCGAAAGCAATGACGTTCTCGCGTCTCTCCACGAAACCTCCGTCGATGGGTTGCTTGAGAGTTCTTCGAAGCTTCTGTGAGAGCTTCGTCTCGTCGAGAATCGCCAAAATCTTGCCTTCGGGCAACTTCGCCCCTTTCAGCAAACGCTCGAGCTTGCGACCGTGGCGCGCCTCCCATTCCACTTCGCAGAGGCGCCGCAGATATTCCGGGTAGTCCCAGCTCTCTCCACGCGCGCTCTCCGTGATCTCATCCAAGGCTGCTAGAGCATCGAAGTCAAACGAAAACTCCGTAACATTGGCGCCATCGCCTTAAGCGTCACTTCTTGTTTCTGTGTCATTGTAACGGTAACGTTAGGTTTTGTCTTCGATGAGAAGATCATCGTAGGCGTTTAGATCCGCCTCCAGAGCGTCAATGCACAACGCTCGATGGCTCATGCTCTCAGGGGTGCCGAGCTCACGGCGCGCCTCGTCCAGAGTCAGGGCCCCTTGCTGCATCAACCTCGCCACGACCTCTTCCACGCGTTTTTGCTGAGACTCCGGCAGCGCAAGGGCTAACAAACCCAAATAATCGCGTTCGGCTCTCCCCTCGGAGAAGGCCGATTGGAAAGTGTCGTAGGCTTTCCTCCAGATCAGCGAGGGAAAGAACTGCTCGCGGTAGCGACGAAACGCGCCGGGCTTTCTTCGCAGGGCCTCCAGCAGGTGTCGCCAGTTGACGTAGGTGCCGCGGTCTCCGTAGCGCTTTTCGAGAATCTCCACCACCAATCGGCCGTCCAGAAGCTCGATTCGATCCTCATAGAGATGCGCTCGAAGCCGTGCGCCCGCCCATCTCGCCGGCACCGAATAGCCGATCTTTGGAACTGCGCAAAAATAAGGTGAACATTTACGTCGAGGGTTTGATTGTGTAATTCCATGAGCCGTGTGTTTCGTGCCTTTCCAGTTTTACGGCGGCCAGTTCCTCGTCCGTCACTTTGATCCCCGTCTCGTAGCTTTTGGTATCGAGCCTGGCCCTGACCTTCAGGCCTCCCTTCGTCGTTGTGCTTCCAATCAACTCGACGATCGTCTGCAGGGTTGCCAGTGGCTCGCCTTGCCAGTTCTGGGTGATGTAGCTGAAGAGACGGTGCTCGATCTTGTTCCACTTGCTTGTCCCCGGCGGGAAGTGGCAGACGACCAACTTCAGCCCGGTCTCGTTCGCCAACTCCTGGAGCGAAAGCTTCCAAAGCCGCGAGCGGTGGCTGTTGCTCCCACCGCCATCGGCGGTGATTAGCAGCCGACGGGCGTGGGGGAACCGCGCAGAGCCCATTTCCGTCCACCACAACAGGATGCTGCGGGTCGCGAATTGGGCCGTATCATGGTCGATTCCGACGCTAACCCAGCCCTGGTTGTTGAGCATATCGTAAACGCCGTAGGGGATTGCCTTGCCCAGGTCCTTGTCCTTGAAGTCATGCACGCGGACTTGCTCAGGGTTGTCTTTCGGCCTCCACTGCCTCCCGGCGTTCTTGAAATCGCCCACCAACTCCTTCTTCTTGGTGTCCACTGAGATTGCTGGCTGGCCGCAATGTTGGAAGCGACGCACCTGATCGTTGATGTATTCGAACTGCCTGTTGCGGTCCGGGTGCTGTGCCCCTTCGCGGGTCTTGCGATTTGCCAGCAGACTATAGCCGGCCTTGCGCAGCAACGCGGCAACAGTACGCGCACCGACCGGGTGGTTCTGAGATGTGAGTTCCCTGGCAAGCCTCTGAGTGCTCTTCAATGTCCAGCGCAATGGGGATTGAGGGTCGCCTCTACTGAGAGGATCAACTAGCCGCTCAAGAGCCCCAAGCAGTTCCGGATCGGTCTCGGTCACCGGCTTGCGCCCGCCCCCAAGCCGACGGATGCGTCCGTCGGCTTCGGGTGCCGTGTAGTCGCCGCGCCGTAACTGCTTGATGCCCTCAGTGATCGTCGTCCGCGACATCGATGTCGCAAGAGAAACTGCGGATACGCCGCCCCAACCCAATTCCATGGCCGCCGCCGCCCAACACCTCCGAGCCCGCTCGTCCATGAGGTGGCTCAGGGAATCGAACTTCCGGCGAATGCTTTCGACAACGGAACTGTCAGGCATGGCACTGACAGTAACATAGAAATAAGGTTGAGAAACCTTAAATTGTTCATTGTATTTTTGCGCCATTCCTTGGCCACGCGAACCACTCCATCCTTGCTCACCCGGCAATCCGATACCTCGTACTCGGGCAGGGCATGACTCGGCAAGGCGTGCATCTGTTCGAGGGCGAGTGCTTCGCGGCGATTGCCATTGCGTTCTTGGCAATTGCGAGTCAGGAAGGCCTGATAATGTTCCTCGCTCTCGAAGTCGCGGTGACCGCGCAGATCGAGACTGTCATTGAGGTAGGATCTCAAATGGCCGTGCGCGTTTTCGACGTCACCGTTCTCATGGGGTGAGCCAATGTTGGTTGTCGCCGCCTCCATGTCGTAATGCGCTAACAACAACGCATAGACCTCGTTAATGCCCCGCTGCCTCTTGCCTCGACGGAGTTGGTGAGTGGCCGTCGAGCTGTTATCCGTCTGACATATCGAAGTCGCTTTGCCTAACTGAAACAAGGTCGCCTGCAAGGTTCGCTTCAGGGAGAGAAACGATTCGCTGCGCGCCGGTATGGCCCACTCCCAGTTCGAGAACGGCAACACTGTGTGGCAGAGCAGATGCACGAAAGGCTCTCCGGCGATGGTGATCCCGAGGGACTTCCCCTCAAACCAATCCAGCTGCAGCCGTTCTCCAGGGCGATGTTCTTGTGGAAAGTAGAGTTCCGGTGTCTCGCCGTGCTGCTGTCGCCATTGCTTGAGTCTTCTTTGGAGGGTCCGCAGCAGACCATCCTCGAAGCGCTCCGGATGGCGTCGCTGCAGTTCGGCAAGCAGGCGCACCGCCTTGATGTTCGGGCACTGCTTGAGTAGGCCCTCGATCTCTTTCCAGACGCCCTCGAAGGGATCCTCTCGCGTCCGCCATGTCCGGGGGCCGCGACGGCCTTGGGGCGGCCCTCCGTGGATACACTTGCGGGCTGTTTTTCGGTCGATGCCCGCCTTGCGGGCGCTTTCACTGAGGTTGTCGGTCTCTCGGTAGACTTTCATCAATTGCCGGTACTGCACGGCGATGATCAGCGCCGTGCACCTCGCCCAGACACCCCAGCGCCGCCCCCCTAATGTGGGGAATCTTAGTTGTCGTTACCGGGGAATTCTAATTGTCGTTCTACAGAATGGGGAACTGAGACATGAACGCCCTCATGCACCAGAACGATGTCCAGGTGGTGGCGGTCTGCGATGTGGATCAGGTCAAGGGCACTCAGCCGGCCAAAGTCCGCGTGGAGAAACACTATTCAGAAAAAGGCATCTTCAGCAGAATCTGTGGGTGCCCAGGCGGCGCGATTCACCTAGAATCCTGACCCGCAACAAGTTATATCCAATCTTAATGGGCATCAAAGTTGTGGCAACAAGCCAGCTGCCCATCCAAACCTCGGATTTGCGAGGACAACGCTTGCGCCGGGGCTGCCCCTGGTAGGGCTCAGCCCATGAAACAAGTAGTTTCAGCAGTTCTGGGGTCCAGGGGCAGCGGGACCCGGCGTCCAGCGTTCCCGGAGCAAATCCGGAATTTCACCCACAGATTCTGCTGAAGACCCAGAAAAAGGAGCGAGCGACTACAAGGGCTGCGCGACTTACGGAGATTTCCGCGAACTCTGTGCGCGGGACGACATCGATGCCGTGGTGGTGGCCACCCCCGATCATTGGCACGCGCTGGCCACTCTGGAAGCCTTGTGCAACGGAAAAGACGTCTATTGCGAAAAGCCGGTGACCCATCTCTTCGCAGAAGGCCAGGCGGTTTACAAAGAAGTCGCCAAACGGAAAGCCATTTTCCAGACGGGGTCTAAGCAGCGTTCGGACATTCGCTTCCGGATCGCGGTGGAAGCGGTGATGAACGACTTGTTAGGGAAGATCCAGCATGTGGAGGTCGGGCTTCCCACGGGGGGAGGCACGGACAAGAAAGGTCGGCGTGGCGAGGCGATTCCGGAGACTCTGGATTACGACATGTGGTGCGATCCCAGTCGCTACCTGCCGTATTCCAAAGATCGCCTGCACTGGAACTGGCGTTGGTGCCTCGACTATGGCGGAGGACAGCTGATGGACTGGATTGGCCATCACAACGACATTGCCCACTGGGGACTCGGGGGACTCGGACTCGATTCATCGAGCCCGGTCAAGGTGGAGGCGTCGGGTTTCGAGTTTCCAGATAAGGGGATGTGGGATGGCCCAACGCACTACGAGGTGAAGTGCGAGTTCGCCGACGGCTACACCTCTTCGATTTCCAACAAGCATCGCATGGGAGCCAAGTGGATTGGCGAGAACGGTTGGATCTGGGTCGATCGCGGCAAGATCGATGCTTCCAACAAGGAGTGGATACGCGAGAGGACGGACCGGGGTCCGATCAATGCCTACGTTTCGCCCGGTCATCATCGCAACTTCGTGGATGGCGTGAAGACGCGGAAGCCATGCATCGCTCCGGTGGAGACCGCTCATCGGTCCATCACGCCAGGTCATTTGAGCTACCTCTCCTTGGCGCTGGGGCGTCCCCTGAACTGGGATCCCAAGAACGAGGTGGTGGTGGATGATCCCGGCGCCGACAAGCTGCTCAAAGCCTTGAACTATCGCGACGGCTGGTCGATCTCGGCCTGACCTCGCTCACGGGCGGGCCGCCAAAGAAAGATCAGATCAGTCCCGCCAGAAGGTGGATTCGGGATCGACCCGGTATCGAACCGCCATCTCCGGCGTCTCCACTGGCACGTGGCCATGGTGAATGGAATTGACTGCGGCGATCACCATGCCGGAAGTCAGCAAGGTGCGTTCTGCGGGATAGGGCACCTTTCCCGTGAGCACGGTGTCCTCGATGTGGCGGGTGAGAGGATGAAAAAAATCGGCCGTGGTGGAGCCGTGGCCCGGCATGGGAAGGTACATCTGACAGGATATGATCTCGTCGCGGTCGCCGCGGAGGCCCGCGTAGTTGAAATCGCGAATATTGACGAGAAACATCGTCGTCTTGAAGCCATCCCGGTGATCGATGAAATAGGCCAGCGCCCCGGGAAAATTCTGGCGGGCCCACTCGAAGGTGATGCGGCCGGTGTAGTAGCCGCCCTCCACGGGCAGATTGTGGCTGCGAGTGAGTGCGGCGACCAATAGGCGGCACGTGTCCCCATGATCGTCGCGACTCATCCGTTCCCAGAGGGATTCTCCGTGGAGGGCCTGGACGCGGACGATGCCGACTTCGCCTCCTTGGCGTCGTTCCGACATGCACTGAGCGGTTTCCAGGGCGTGGATGTCGTAGCTGTCGACACCGCCGTAAGCGACGCAGACGCTCTCTTTGAGGGGGGTGTCGATCGGCAGATCGACGGCGGGCAGGCGCCGGGTGACCGGTAGCGAGGATCCCGCGAAAAAAGGGAAATCCAGGCGCTTGGCGTCTTCCACCATTTCCTGGCACTGTGCCCAGGTCGTGGCGAGGTGTTTGTCGTTGAATACCGGAACTCCGCGACCGCTCGCATCAAAGACCTTCACACATTCCTTGAACCACGCATGGCGAGGGTAGAGCTTCTGTCCCTTTTCATTGCTGGGATAGCGGCCATGCTCCGCGATGATGACCACACCGTCCACCGCGAGCTGGTCGCCACCCAGGGTGAGCGCTTCGGAGATGGAGGAATAGAGCTTCAGGCCGTGGCGCTGAATGCGTTGCTTCGCGAGATCACCCTCCGGGAACTGATCGATGTAAACCGAGGCGACTTCGAGTCGAGGTTCTTGCCATTGGCCACGCCACCCGTAACCGAGCGTCAAGCGGTCGAGAAAGTGCTGGGCGTGGGAGTGGGTGCGGACCTCGGTCCCGAGAAAGGCGATCCGTTTCTGCTGTTTCCACTTCTTCTTTGCGGGTTCGAGGGCTTCGGCGTGGTTCCGGGAAAGCGGAAGAAGCCCGGCGCCGGCGGTGGCGCCGAGACGGCCGAGAAAACGCCGCCGTGAGGGGTGTGTGGTCATGGGAGCAGCTTAGGCGTCGCGAGGACCGCTGGGAAAGCGTAAAGGCCGCGTTGCCGGGCGGGCCGGCCACGACTCTTGAGCGTTTCTGGAGGTGGAGCAAGGGCGACTGGTTAATCTCAGCCTTGACTCGGTTCGGCTTTCCGGGAGCGGGACGCGGGAATGAGCAGTCCACAAGCGAGCGTGAGCAGCACGGTGACGGGCCAGGTCCAGACGAAAGTGTAGACGGACTGCAGTGAACCGTCGGTGTAATGATAGGTCGGCAGTGAGCCGAGCCATGTCAGCCACTGGATCCTCACGGGTTCGGAAAACATGGAAGTGAGGAGAACCCAAGCATCCGTGCGAATGAGAAGCACAAGGAGAAAGGACAAGACCGTTCCAACGACCAGTCCCCGCACGCTGCCACGTCCCCACATGGCGGCGAAGAAGATCGCCAGCATGGGGCCGATCGTGTAGCTTGTCATGCCGAAGGCCAGTGGAAGGATGGGGATGTTTTCTCGAATATCGAGCATCAGGTAGGTGAACCCGGTCAGGACGAGGCCCCAGATCACCACCAGGAGCCGCGATTTTCCGACAAGGGAGGGATCCGAGGCGGCGATACCGTCGTCGCGCTCCGGATGATAGATGAGCGATAGAGTTGTCTGGCTCAAGGCGGCCAGGATGCTGTCCAGACTCGAGATGGCGGCGGCGAAGACGCCTGCCAGGAGGAGGCCGCTCAATCCGACGGGAAGGATGGAGACGATCCACATGGGGAAGATGGCGTCCCGATCCGTGGGTACGGGGACGTTGCTCTCCAGTTGAGTCTCCGGATGACGGGCTCTGGGAGCCGCTTCCATCTGTTCCAGCGAGCTCGCCGATTCGGTGGCCGGGAAGGCGATGGCGGCCTCGTGAGCGTTGAAGGGATGGTGATGGTAGTGCACGAAAAGCGCGGCGCCTACCAGGAGCATGAGGTAGGTGACGAGCTGGCCGGTCGAGCTGAAAATGATGGCCTTCCGGGCGGTGGAGGGGCTACCGCAGCAGAAGACTCGCTGGGCGCATAGCTGATCGACGCCGAACATGGTGAGGTTTTGAAAGGGCACGGCGAAAAGGGCCACCCACATGGTGAACTCCAGTTCGGCGCGCAGGCCGAACGTCCAGTCGAAGGTCCGAGTGCGGCCGAAGGTGGAGGCTGTTTCCCAGAGCTCTCCAAAGCCGCCGGGGAGGGAGACGATCACGGTGACCAGAGCAATGATGCCGCCCAAAGTGAAGAGAAAGAACTGCATCACATCCGTCCAAATCACCGTGCGCATGCCGCCCATGAGGGTCCAGGCCACGGCGAAGATGCCGATGATGAGAATGCACCAGCCGATGTCGAGGCCGGTGACGACCTTGAGTGGCAATGCCGCCACCAGGACTCGGACGCTTTGTGCGAGAATGCTCCCGATGAAAAACAGGATGGTTGCTAGGGATTTTGCGCCTTTTCCCAGGCGGTTTCCCATGTAGTCGTATGAACTGTAAATTTCCCGTTCGTAGTAGACCTTCACGAACCACACGCCAACGATGACGCGGGCGAGGATGGAGCCGATGGCCCATTGCAGGTAGGTGAAATTTCCTTCGAGCGCGAAGAGGCCGGCGGGCACGCCGATGAAGGTGACCCCGCTCAATTCGGTGGCGATGATGGAGCCGGAGACCGCGGGCCAGGGAAGGGTCTTGCCTCCGAGAAAAAAGTCGCGGATTGAGGCCTGTTGGCCGCGCATGCGGTGACCGACCACAGTGCAGAACAGGAGATAGGCGAAGAGGACCACCCAATCGGTCAGTGTGAAGAGTTGCGCAATGGGTGCTTCCGCCATGGGAGCCGGATGATCGGTCGCTCAGGCGATCTTGGCGAGCGTTTTGTTCGACGGAGACGTCTGAAAGTCTCCGAAGACGGACCGGGCTGGTCAGGGTCAGCCCTGGCTCTGGCTCTGGCTCTGGCGCGGAGCCGGTTTCGGCTTGCGGAGCTCGGTGATGCCGGTGCGGGAAGCACTCGTGGAACATTCCAAGGCTTGGCACCTTTCCTGGCGGGGTAATCCGCCCGCGTTCCACAAGATGGGCTCTAACAGGGGCGCGGGGAGGGACTGAGATCGGGGAGGATTCGGATGGACAGAACTAGTTTGGACAACTTAAACATCATTCAAGAAACTTCGAAATATTGGCGAATCAAGCTTGCAAACCGTCCTCAAATCTGACAAGCCTGACACCAGTGAACGGCATCATTCGAACTCGGGTAATAGGGGCGCCAAGGGAACGCGGTCAAGCCAAAAGCCTGAGTGAGATGTCAACCCGAAGACTTCGACGCCGCTAGCGCGGACGGCTTTGGATTAGCTTGACTCTTCTGGGGGGGGTGTTTGATTTGATAGAGTGCTCTTATCGGCATTAAGCTTATTCTGTGACTTTGATAAACTATTGATCTTGAGGGAATTATAAATCAAAAGGCGATGAGTGCGCGAGTGATGGATATTGTTTGTGTTCAGTTAGGGAGGCTGGCTGGATTGATTGACTCCCTGTGGGAAGCGCAGCGCTTGCCTGGTGGGATTTGGCCCATGGCGGTGATGGAAACCGATCCCCGCAGGGGGGTGGCCGGTGGCCCACGGGCGGTGGCGGCGCTGAATGTGGGTCAGGCGGCGATTGACTCACAAAAAAGCTGGAGTGTTTTGTATGTCTGAATCTTTTGCTTCTGTCTGGGAGAAAGTGGAGGCCCTGATCGCCGCGCGGGTGAGCAGGGACACGCTGGAGCGCTGGTTTTCCAGCATCACGGTGGCCGACATTGATGATGAGAAGATCGTTCTCGAAGCTCCTAACCAGATTTATCAGTTCTGGATTGAGATCAATTATCTGCCAGCACTGAACGAGGCCGTCGCGGCGGTTGTGGGCGGGAGACGTCGCTTGATGTTCCAATTTCGCGAGACCGAACCCGCGGCCGGCGTCGGGGTCAGTGGCTCCAGCGCAGCGAACAGCAGCGGGGGACTGAAGCAGCCCGTCGCGGTGAAGAAGGAGGCGGGCAAGCGCCGGAAGCAACGGCTTTCCAGCGAGGAGATGGCGCTTTCGATCGGCTTGAACGAGCGCTACCAATTTGGCTCCTTCGTGGTGGGAGCCAACAACGAGTTTGCGCGGGCGGCCTGTCTGGCGGTGACGGAAAACCCTGGGAGAACCTACAACCCCCTGTTCATCTACGGTGGCGCCGGTTTGGGCAAGACCCATCTGATACACAGCATCGGCCACGCCATTCTGAAGGAAAAGCCTCAAGCCAAGGTGGTCTACACCACGAGCGAGCAGTTCACCAACGAGTTCATCGAGGCGATCGGAGAGGCGTCTTTGGTAAAATTTCGACAACGCTACCGGGCTGCCGATGTCTTGCTGATTGACGACGTGCAGTTTCTCGCTGGGAAAGAGCGTTCGCAGGAGGAGTTCTTTCACACTTTCAACGCGCTCTGTGATCTGAATGGGAAACAGGTGGTGATGAGTTCGGACCTCCCCGCCAGCAAGATCAAGAACCTTGAGAAGCGGTTGGTGTCCCGGTTCGAGTGGGGGATGACGGCCGAATTGGCGCCGCCCGACAAGGAAACGCGGATGGCCATTCTGCGGCGGAAGACGGAGGAGTGGCGAGTGAAGCTTGATTGCTCGGTGCTGGAGTTTATCGCCGATCGCGTCCGCAACAACGTGCGCCGGCTCGAGGGCGCCCTGATTCGCCTCGCCTCCTACCGCTGGATGAACGAGGGTGAGTTGGATTTGCGCAGCGTCGAGAAACTGTTGGGCGACTTTCTCAGTGACGAGGGATCCAGGCAGGTAACGATCCCCCAGATTCAGAAGCAGGTGGCGGAGTTTTACGATGTTCGGCAGGCGGATTTGTTGGGGCGACGACGCCCGGCTCAAATCGCTCTGGCTCGCCAGGTGGCGATGTTTTTTTGCCGGGAACTCACGCGGGCCTCCTTCCAGGGGATCGGCGACGCCTTTGGGGGGCGGGATCACGGGACGGTGATGCATGCCTGCCGAAACGTGGCCTCAAAGTGCCAGGAGCTGGAAAAGGTCCGGCGTGAAGTGGACCGGCTTTACGGGGAATTGACCGAGCTGCCCGAGCGTTAGCCTCCAGCGCGGGAAGTTTGTCGCGCGCGAGTCTCGGTGCGGGAGACCGTTGAGTGAGTTCTCCCCGACGGCAAGCCGGCATCTCCGGAGTTGGGGAGACCGGCCCGTTCCATCGCCTTGCGGGTGGACTGGCGCTCTGGCTCTCGAATTCGCATGTTGCCAAACACTTCGGGTTCCTCTATAGGACTATCCCATCCCGTACAGGAACAGTAGGCCTACTGAAAAACTATGAAGTTTAGGATTACCAAGGAGCACTTTCTCAGCGGACTTCAGCAGGTCCAGCATGTGGTCAGCACGCGGACCACCTTGCCGATCCTCTCCAACGTGCTCTTGGAAGCCGAAGACGGGCGGCTGAGACTGACGACCAATGACCTGGATGTGGGCGTGAGCGCTTATGTCACGGCGAGTGTCGAGGAGCCGGGGGCGACGACCCTTCCGGTTCGGCGCCTGGTCAATATCGTCAAGGAACTTCCGGCCAGCGAAGTCGACGTGGATGTGGACGCCGACGATGTGGCTTCGATCACTTGCGGGCCGAGTTTTTTCAAGATTCTGGGACTGACACACGATGAGTTTCCCGCGCTGCCTAACTTCGAAAATGCCAAGGAGTTCAAGTTTCCGCAGTCCAGCCTGAAGGATGGACTGCGCAAGACTTCCTACGCCATCTCCACGGATGAGACACGCTACGTATTGAACGGTGTCTACTTTGCCTTTGACAATAACACTCTGACGATGGTGGCGACCGACGGTCGGCGTCTGGCCATGGTTGATTTCGAATTGGAGTTTCCCAAGAGTCACGAAACCTCGGTCATTGTCCCGACCAAAGCCGTCAACGAGCTGCAGCGTTTGTTAGGAGACGGAGGGGAGGTGGAGATTTCGATCGCGGAGAACCAGGTGGCGTTTAAGATCGAGGATCTCGTTTTAGTTAGCCGATTGATCGAGGGGAACTATCCCAATTACCGCCAAGTAATTCCCGAAAAGACGGTGGACAGGATCACGCTGGAAAGGGAGTCGTTTCTTCAGAGTGTTCATCGGGTGTCGCTTCTGACGAGTGATAAATCCCATTCCTTGAAACTGGTTTTTGGCGAGGACAACATTGACATCATGGCCAATTCTCCGGATATCGGAGAGGCCAGGGAATCGTTGGCGGTACAGTACAAGGGCAATCAGTTCTCCATCGCCTTCAATCCCGAGTTTCTGATGGCTCCCTTGCGCAATCTCGACACGGACGAAATCTACCTGAACCTGATCGACGAAATGAGCCCGGGCGTGATCAAAATCAACACGTCCTTCCTCTACGTGCTGATGCCGATGCGGGTCACGCAGTAGTCGCGGGGGAATCACCGATGTTCGGCTCATCGGGCCCGGGCGCCAAGGGCAGCCGGATGGCGAAACGCGTCATCGAATCCATCCTTGCAGGCGGGAGCGGGCTTCTTCCCCGCGGTAGAAGCGCCGAAAGATCTGGAGCCGCTGACGCTCCGTAATGGGGGGGCCGGAGTTGGCAATCTCGACTTCGGCGAACTGGCCTCGACGCCTGGCGCGGATTCGAACTTGGCCATCCGGTTCGTTGTATTTCATGGCGTTGCTGAGGAGGTTGTGAAAGACGGAGAGGATGACGGCGCGATCGGAGTGGACCGCCAGCCCCGGCTCGATCTCGCACGAGAAGGTCAGCGCTTTTTCCGAGCAGAGGATCTCCGCGTCTTCGCAGAAGCTCTCCAGAGCTTCGCTCATCGAAAAGGTGCGCTTATCGAGCTGCAGCGAGCCGGAGTCCGCCCGTGAAAGTGTGAGGAGCGCCTCCGTGATCTTCTTCAGCCGGTGCACGGGGCGCATCGCCTTGTTGGCGACCAGCCGGCCTGCCAGAGCGGTGAGGCCCAGCGCCCCGAGAAGGGTGGTGAGACAGAGCCGTCTCATCCGGAGGATCTGCCGATCGAACGGACCGAGATCCATGCCGACAAAAACGGTGGCGAAAAGGCTGCTGAAGGCCCCGACTCTCCAGCGTTTTCCGCCGTCCTCGGTGGTGAAAAAGAGCGGTGGCCGGTGGAGCCGGCTGGGGCCGGCCGAGTGTCTGGGAAGCGGCCCGGCGCGGCGGATCGGCCGGGGGAGCGAAGGCTGCGGGTCGGGCTGGCCGCTGAGAAAACTGGGGCCTTCGACGAATGCGCCCGGCAGGGGAAGGTGGTTCTCAAGGGCGAGAGACTCCGCGATTCCAGCCTGACTCTCGGAGACGATGGTCGCGGAGTCATTGCGCATCACCACCACCCAACTCGGCCGGCTGATTTCGCTGACGCGTTCCTCCGTGAACCGTGCGGTGAGACGCCGAAAGTCGTCGGCGTCCATCCACGGGGTTGCCTGGCGGCTAAAGGCGCTCGCGGGCAGGCTCATGCGAGCATCCACGGCTTCCAGCATCTCCACACGGAGGTCGCCGACTTGCAAGATGCTGAGAGCCTGCCCATGGGTGCGCCTAACAATGGTATTGAGGCGAGCGATGAGTTCCTCGACGTAGAAGGGTTTGGTCAGGTAGTCGTCGGCGCCGAGGTTGAGTCCCTCTACGCGCTCGACGAGAGAGTCGCGCGCCGTGAGCAAGAGGACCGGAATCGGGTTTTTCTGGTCCCTTAGATTGCGCAAAAATAAAATGAACAATTTAAGGTTTCTCTACCTTATTTCTATGCTATTGTCAGTGCCATGCCTGACAGTTCCGTTGTCGAAAGCATTCGCCGGAAGTTCGATTCCCTGAGCCACCTCATGGACGAGCGGGCCCGGAGGTGTTGGGCGGCGGCGGCGGCCATGGAATTGGGTTGGGGCGGCGTATCCGCAGTTTCTCTTGCGACATCGATGTCGCGGACGACGATCACTGAGGGCATCAAGCAGTTACGGCGCGGCGACTACACGGCCCCCGAAGCCGACGGACGCATCCGTCGGCTTCGGGGGCGGGCGCAAGCCGGTGACCGAGACCGATCCGGAACTGCTTGGGGCTCTTGAGCGGCTAGTTGATCCTCTCAGTAGAGGCGACCCTCAATCCCCATTGCGCTGGACATTGAAGAGCACTCAGAGGCTTGCCAGGGAACTCACATCTCAGAACCACCCGGTCGGTGCGCGTACTGTTGCCGCGTTGCTGCGCAAGGCCGGCTATAGTCTGCTGGCAAATCGCAAGACCCGCGAAGGGGCACAGCACCCGGACCGCAACAGGCAGTTCGAATACATCAACGATCAGGTGCGTCGCTTCCAACATTGCGGCCAGCCAGCAATCTCAGTGGACACCAAGAAGAAGGAGTTGGTGGGCGATTTCAAGAACGCCGGGAGGCAGTGGAGGCCGAAAGACAACCCTGAGCAAGTCCGCGTGCATGACTTCAAGGACAAGGACCTGGGCAAGGCAATCCCCTACGGCGTTTACGATATGCTCAACAACCAGGGCTGGGTTAGCGTCGGAATCGACCATGATACGGCCCAATTCGCGACCCGCAGCATCCTGTTGTGGTGGACGGAAATGGGCTCTGCGCGGTTCCCCCACGCCCGTCGGCTGCTAATCACCGCCGATGGCGGTGGGAGCAACAGCCACCGCTCGCGGCTTTGGAAGCTTTCGCTCCAGGAGTTGGCGAACGAGACCGGGCTGAAGTTGGTCGTCTGCCACTTCCCGCCGGGGACAAGCAAGTGGAACAAGATCGAGCACCGTCTCTTCAGCTACATCACCCAGAACTGGCAAGGCGAGCCACTGGCAACCCTGCAGACGATCGTCGAGTTGATTGGAAGCACAACGACGAAGGGAGGCCTGAAGGTCAGGGCCAGGCTCGATACCAAAAGCTACGAGACGGGGATCAAAGTGACGGACGAGGAACTGGCCGCCGTAAAACTGGAAAGGCACGAAACACACGGCTCATGGAATTACACAATCAAACCCTCGACGTAAATGTTCACCTTATTTTTGCGCAGTTCCTTAGATTGCGCAAGATGCTGAGGCCGTCTCTACCGGGCAACATGATGTCGAGCACCATGGCGTCGTAGGTTGCCGAGGTGGCGCGTTGATAACCTTCATCACCGTCGTGGCACACGTCCACGGTCATGCCCTGCTCCTCCAAGCCCTTTCGCACAAAGGAAGCGATCTTCACTTGGTCTTCCACCACGAGAACACGCACTGGCCTACGCTACATCAGTGGAAGCGGTTTGTCCGCGCAAAAACGCCGATGAATTCGCGCGTGTGTCGGCCGTTTGGGGCGGTTTCCGAGGGAAGAGCGAGTCCTTGTGGTTTTGAATGACAGTCTTTTCATCTGAACGACCCAAGTGCTGTCATGAATGCGAGATCTGGTTAGGGAAGTCGGTGGCTGTTCACACCCCTGGCGAGGATTCCCACCGGATCCCCACCGTGGCCCCGGCTTCACGTTCAAACATCAACCCCCCAGAAAGAATGAATGCCAATACAGAAGGACGATACTCTCCGGCGATGGCCCTTCCGGCCGTCGCCGCCATTTGCATCTTGCCGCTCGGCGATCTCCTCGCGTAACGCCCGCGCGGGGGAGGTGCCGGCGACGCTTCGGGCAACCGCCCGCGGCAGACAGCCCCCATTCCCACCCCGGCCCCAGGCGCTGGTTCTGGTCTTCGATCAGGCCCTGGTCCTGGTGGTGGCGGTGGCGGGAACACGCGGGCCGGAGACGAAGCCGACGGAATTCCCTTGGATTTCCCGGTTTCGTTCCGATCGATCGATGGTTTTGGAAACCATCTGAGGAATCCCGAGGCGGGCCGCGCGGGCGCGACCTTGTTGCGAATGGCGCTGGTGGACTATGCCGACGGCCGGAACGCGCCCTCGGGCGGAGAGCGGCTGAGCGCGCGAGTGATCAGCAATGCCTGTGCGGCTCAGGACGACGGAGGGGTGGAAAACGATCGGGGTGCTTCGGACTATCTCTGGCAGTGGGGCCAGTTTCTCGATCACGATATCGATCTCACACACTCGGCCGATCCAGCGGAAGCATTCGATGTCGACGTGCCGACCGGCGATCCCTTTTTCGATCCTGCGGCCACGGGGTCACAAGTCATTGGCCTCGACCGATCCGATTATCGCCTGGACGACGATGGCGTGCGTCAGCAAGTGAACAGCATCTCCGCCTTCATTGATGCCTCCAACGTCTATGGATCGGATGCAGAGAGGGCTCGGGCCTTGCGAACTCTGGACGGGTCCGGTCGGCTGAAGGCCAGCGCGGGCGATCTCCTGCCGTTCAATACGGAAGGATTCGAGAACGCGCCCTCGGCCCTGGCGCCGGGCTTTTTTCTCGCTGGCGACATCCGGGCCAATGAGCAGGCGGCTCTTTCTTGCCTGCACACGCTCTTTCTGTGAGAGCACAATTTCTGGGCACAGCAGCTGGCCGCGGCGGAGTCGTCGCTCTCGGGCGATGAGTTGTATGAGATGGCGCGACTCATCGTGGCCGCGGAAATGCAGGCCATCACCTACCGGGCCTTTCTCCCGTTGTTATTAGGTGAGGACGCCCTGCCTTCCTATCGAGGGTACGATGCTTCGGTGGATCCCGGAATCGCCAATTGCTTTTCCACGGCGGCATTCCGCCTGGGCCACAGCATGCTCTCTCCCACGCTGTTGCGCCTGGATCGGCGGCTGGACGAGAACGTCCATGGGCATCTGCCACTCTCGGAAGCCTTCTTCAATCCGTCCACCCTCACCGACGAGGGAGGAATCGAACCCATCCTTCGCGGGCTGGCTTGGCAAACCTGTCAGGAGATCGACAACCGTGTGGTGGATGAGGTCCGCAATTTTCTCTTTGGGGCCCCCGGAGCCGGTGGCTTCGATCTCGCCTCGCTCAACATTCAGCGCGGCCGCGATCATGGTTTGGCCAGTTACAACGAGACGCGACGAGCCTATGGATTGCGTCCCGTGCGGAGTTTTCGTGAGGTGAATCCCGATCCAGAGGTGCAGGCGAACCTGCGAGCCGTGTATGACTCGGTGAACGAGATCGATCTTTGGGTGGGCGGCTTGGCCGAGGACCATGTGCCGGGGGCCATGGTGGGGCTGACCTACCGTGCCATTGTGGCGGACCAGTTTCGGCGCCTGCGGGACGGCGACCGATTCTGGTATGAGCGCTACCTCTCGCCTGCCCTTCGCGATTTGGTGGAAGCGCAAACCCTCGCCAGAATCATTCGGAGGAACACATCGATTGGGGACGAGCTGCCGGCCGACGTTTTCCGGGTGGCGAGAGATTGAGAGCGCTTTCCGTTAGGCCGACACCGAGACCGCGCCGTCCTGGAAAGGAAAGGGAGCCGTGGAGGTTCTCTCCCCCGGTCCGTCTGTCCGGTCCCGGGGGGGAGACTGGGGCGGATGGGCCTTCGGGCGGGTGGCGGCAGGATTTCAGCGGCTCTTGGTCGGGATCGCGTTTGGGCCGCCGGAGGTTTGTCCGTGGCCGGGCAAATCTCGCTCTTGCGTTTGCGCGGAGACTGGACAGGTTCGGGACAACTCTCTGCAACCGATCGATCGATGACACCAGCCACCTCCAGCCATTCCGGCGATTTCCGAAATCACGTTCAAGAGCGGCTCCTGAAGACGCGGACCATCATGATTTACGGAGGCATCAACCAAGAACTCGCGCAGGGCGTTTCCGAGAAACTGATCATTCTTTCGAATGAGTCGGACGGAGACATCACGATATACCTGAATTCTCAGGGTGGTCACGTGGAGGCGGGCGACACGATTTTTGACATGGTCCGGCACGTCACGCCGCGGGTGCGAATTGTGGGGACGGGCTGGGTGGCCAGCGCGGGCGCCTTGATCTACGCGGCTCCGCCGCGAGATTGCCGCTTCTCCTTGCCCAATACGCGCTTCATGCTGCATCAGCCGAGTGGTGGGATGGGCGGAACGGCGTCGGATGTGAAGATCGAGGTGGAGGAACTCGTCAAGATGCGGCGGCGCCTGAACCAGATCTTTGCCGATCAAACGGGCCAGCCCCTCGAGAGGATCACGCGGGATAGCGATCGCAATTTCTGGATGTCCGCGCAGGAGGCGATCGATTATGGACTGGTGGGTTCAGTGGTGAGTAGCGTCTCCGAGCTGGTGTGAAGGGCGTCTGAAGGGAGCGGAGCCGATTGCTTGGAGGCTCCGTGTGACGGGCGTGGATTTGAGCGATGAACGATTCCCTCGCGGCCTTCCTTTCTCCGACGAGGAAAACGCCCTGTCGGGCGAAAGTGTGTGGATTCTTGCGTCCAGAGGAAGCCTGGCATTGCCATGAGGCGGGAGTGGACGCGGTGGGTTTCAATTTTTGGCCGAAATCGAAGCGCTATCTGTCTCCGACGGCCTTGAAACCCTTTCTGGCGGAGGCGCCTCCGGGTTTGGCGCGGATTGGAGTGTTCGTCAATGCGTCTCTTGAAGAGATGGAACGGTGCCTCGGCGAGGGATGGATTCACGCGGCCCAGCTTCATGGCGATGAGTCGCCTGAAAGGGGTGCGCGCCTGCGTCGCGCCGGGCATGTGGTGTTCAAGGCGATTGGCGTTCGCGATGAAGCGTCCCTCGAGGCGCTCGACGCCTTTGACGTTGATGCCTTTGTGCTCGATGCCTTTTGTCCCGGCGCGTATGGCGGCTCGGGCAAAGTGTTTGACTGGGACCTGGCGCTTAAAGCGAAGGAGCGCCGAGCGGATGTGCCGCTCATTCTCTCCGGAGGACTGACACCCGAGAACGTGGCCATGGCCGTTCGCCAGACCCGTCCGCACGCGGTCGACGTGGCCAGTGGAGTGGAAGATGCGCCGGGACGCAAGTCGCTGGGCCGGGTGCGGGCGTTCCTGGAGGCCGTCCGCTCGGGGCAATCTTGAGAAGCGTTGCAGGGAGGGAGTCACGAGAGGTCGTCAGGGGCTGATTGGGGAGAGGTGTGCGTGAGATTGGCCGCAGGAGGAGGGGATGCGCTTCAGGAGAGTCGCACGGGGGTCTTCGAGACCCCGTGTTGTTTTCATTCTCAAGCGATCTTATCGCTCTGAAAAATGGGTCTTCAGCAGAATCTGTGGGTGAAATTCCGGATTTGCTCCGGGAACGCTGGACGCCGGGTCCCGCTGCCCCTGGACCCCAGAACTGCTGAAACTACTTGTTTCATGGGCTGAGCCCTACCAGGGGCAGCCCCGGCGCAAGCGTTGTCCTCGCAAATCCGAGGTTTGGATGGGCAGCTGGCTTGTTGCCACAACTTTGATGCCCATTAAGATTGGATATAACTTGTTGCTGGTCAGGATTCTAGGTGAATCGCGCCGCCTGGGCACCCACAGATTCTGCTGAAGAGGCTGAAAAATGAACCATCTGGCAATCAGCAATCCGTGTTCCCATTTGAGAGCATCTTTACCCCATAGTTTCATAAATCGGGGCAAGAATCTCAAGAAAATAGTGGCAGGGGCCTTTGGGATAAGGTTAATTTGGAATCTACCAAAACACCAAACACTTCAACCCAAAAGCCACCTACAGTGAGAGTAGCACGACGTACGATTAATGCAAAGTCCAGAACGATTCCGGCGATCAAATTTGAAGATCAAGAACTGACCTCTTTCGGCGGTCTCGTTATCTTTCAGAAGCTCTTTCAGGAATTGGATCTGGAGGGGAAGCTTCAGCAGTGCTTTGATCCACTGGATCGGCGCATGTCCCGCTTCTACAAGTTTCACAAGGTTTTCATGTGTCTTATCGTGCATCTTATACTGGGCTACCGGATGCTTCGCGATTTGGACTACTACCGAGATGATCCCCTTGTACGACAGGTTTTGGGGATGCACCAATTGCCCAGTGTCCCAACGATGAGCCGGATGTTGGGAGAGGTTGATTGTCAAAGCCTTGAGAGGATGAGGGAGATGAATCATTTCGTTTGCCTGTCGCGACTTCAGGAGGAGGGAATCAAACGCATCACGCTTGACTTGGACGGAAGCGTGCAGAGCACGAGTCGCCATGCGGAAGGGACGGCTGTGGGATTTAACAAGAAGAAAAAAGGCGAGCGCAGTTATTATCCGCTGCTCGCGACGATCTCCCAAACCGGACAGATTCTCGATTACCTTCATCGAAGCGGCAACGTCCATGACTCCAATGGCGCGGTGGAATTTCTTCGCTACTGCGTGGAGAAAATTCGCAAGGTGCTGCCTGATGTGCAGATCGAGTTGCGCGCCAACAGCGCGTTTTTCAGCGATCAGATGGTTTCAGAGGCAAAGACCCTGGGCCTGGAATATACGTTCTCGGTGCCTTTCGAGCGGCTTGTGGAACTCAAGGGCATCATTGAGAAGCGCCGTCGCTGGTCCCGAACCCGAGGCGGAGAGGGAAAAACTGTAACTGATTAGCGCATTTAACAAGCTCTTGACAGCTTCGATAATTGGGTCTTCAGCAGAATCTGTGGGTGAAATTCCGGATTTGCTCCGGGAACGCTGGACGCCGGGTCCCGCTGCCCCCGGACCCCAGAACTGCTGAAACTACTTGTTTCATGGGCTGAGCCCTACCAGGGGCAGCCTCGGCGCAAGCGTTGTCCTCGCAAATCCGAGGTTTGGATGGGCAGCTGGCTTGTTGCCACAACTTTGATGCCCATTAAGATTGGATATAACTTGTTGCTGGTCAGGATTCTAGGTGAATCGCGCCGCCTGGGCACCCACAGATTCTGCTGAAGAGGCCGATAATTAAGACATCTTAACTATTAATCTCGTGAGTGAGAAGTTCTGTAACTGGATCATCATGCGGCGAAGCGTGAACCTTCGGAGCGAGTGAAGTCTATTTTATCAAGGATGAATTTTCGGAACGCTGAACCTTTTCCGCCGTGGTGCAAAAATCCAGGCAGTGTGTTTTTCAAGGCGGCTGAGACAATCATTTCCGAAGGCAGCACGTCTGGGCGGATGGTTCGGATCCAGGTTCCAAAGTGTTTCCAGACCAGACCGTCACATGTCATGGCAAGGTACTGTAACATGCCCTGAGCGATCATGCCGGTCTGCACAAACACATGATATGCGTGCATCTTTCTCTGCACCTGTCTGCGATATTTCTCGGTAGTCCGGTGGAGGTATTGGTTACCATTGCGACGCTTGAGCGGTCGCATAGCGGCCATCCAGAAATGGTATCCGAATGAGCCGACCGAATGCACCGCTTGCTTGAAAGCGACTTCGATCTTGAAACGCAAACTGTAGAGCAAGATGATCTCCTGAGCTTCCATGGTGAGGTCGGTAGACAAGAGGATGATCCGCCCTCTCGTGGGATGATCGACGAGAATGAAGCGGACCATCGCCCCGGCGGGCTTCCACAACAGATCCACCGACTTGAACCGGACAGAGATGTTTCTCTCCCCATATACGGGACTGGGAACGGAACTGAAGCCGCCCGTTCCAAAGACATTCTGGAGCTTCACCGCAGCGCCATACTTTTTCGGTCGTCCGCGTTTGCGTTTGCGTGGCACTGCCGCAGGCCGAAAGCCGGTTGTCGTGCGTCGAACCCTCGTGACCAGCACACCGGAACGCCCCTTGGTGCTCCGGATCACCTTTCCGTTGGCGTAGTAGGCGTCGGCCAGCAAGACGAACTCCTGACCTCTACAGACGGATGCGAGCATCTCGTTGGCCTTGTCGATCAAGGTTCTCCTGTCGCGGTTTGAAGTGACGATACCTTCGTGAATGCGTGCACAGACCGGAACGCAGAAGAAGTATCCGCCAACCTGACAGAGCACGCCGAAGGCCTGAAAGGAATGGCTCATGATGAAGTGAGGCTTGGAATTGGACTCGGACTGTTGATGCAGATACTTCACCGCAGGCATCTTGCGGCCCTCCTTGGACTTCCTTGATGCCGTCGAGAACCAGGACGGGGCGACAACCGATCTTGTAGACAGGGAAGTGCTTGATCACGATGGCGAACCAAAGTTCTGCAAGCCGGTCCGTCTTCACGGCATTGCTGTGGAAGAAATGGAGTAAGTGCTCATAGAAGTGTTCTGACAAACCGAGAGCGCGGACGAAACTGGAAACCCCGAGGAGGTCATTGCGCACGGAGAAAGCGGCCAAGACGAGCAGAAACCAGAGAAAGGTGCGGGCTCTCGAGAAAGCGGGTCGCAGAAGACAGACGATATTCCACCAAGAAATCCAGAGATCCATAACAAATGATTTGATTTTCCTAGACATTCGCATATATAAGGTAATGACCATGAAAAAGATCAGATCACTGAAAAAAGAGTCCAGAAACTTGCGGCAAAGTTAGCTGCAATCGGGCCAATGCGGCCTGGGAGCATCAGCAAGCAATACCGAGATCGACAACGCCAGCGCGGCGTGTATTACCAACTGAGCTACACGCATAAGATGAGGAGCCGGACTGAACACGTCTGGCCAGACCACGTGAAGGGACTACGAAAAGAAACAGAGGAGTACAAGAAATTCAAGAAACTGACCACCGAACTGATCGAACTGATCGATCTGAGCATTGAACTATCCAAGGCGAAGATCGCTCTATTACGCAGTCAGACAGATACGCCAGGCAAAGAGAAACCGGTCTGAGAACTTCCCACTCACGAGTATTAATGTCGTCCGATTCTCTTGAATCGCTCCCCACGAGAGAACTGATCCGGCTCGTCCGCGATCTACGGGAGCGGTTTGCTCAGTTGGAGGCGGAGAATCTGAAGCTTCGCGAGGAATTGGATGAGTTGAAGCGCAAGCAGAACAGATCGGCGGCTCCGTTCTCGAAGGGAAAACCCGAGGCCAACCCGAAAAGACCGGGACGCAAGCCGGGCCGAGGGTCCTTCCGGCGGCGGGAGGAACCGGAGATTGGGCCGGATGACAATGTTCGAAGCATGGAAGCCCGATTGCCCAAGGGGCGGTCGTCAAATTGTCCTCGATGCGGAGGCAGGCTTGGAACTCGTCTGGAGACGGCAAGCACGGTCGATGTGCCGGAAAAGATTGCCCGAGACATATCGATCTGGAAAGTGGAAGTCGAAGAATGCAGTTGTGGCTACTGCGCGCGAGGAACTCACCGGGACTTGCCGCTCGACCCACACGGGGCCACCGCTCACCGTGTGGGTCCCAGGGTTCGGTCGTTTGGACTGGCTCTGCACTATCACTTCGGGGTGACTCTACGCAAAGTTCCTCCGATTGTTCGCGAGATTTGCGGCATTGATCTCAGCCAGAGCGCCCTGACACAAGACGCCCTGAAATTGGGAAACGGCGATGGAGCGATCAGCCAAGAAGCGGAGCGAATCAAAGCAGCCATCCAGCAATCCGATGACGTTAACACGGATGATACGGGATGGCGAACGGGGGGCAAGACGAGTTGCTTGATGGGATTCGTGAGCCGCCAGGAGAATGCGGTGTATTTTCAGATTCGATCACGCCACCGAGCCGAAGAAGTGGCCGAAGTCATCACGGCGGCCTGTGAGTGTGTGCTTGGAACCGATCGGTTTCGGAGCTACGACGCGGAGCGATTTTCGCAGATGGACATGCAAAAGTGCATGAGCCATATTGTGAAGAATCTCTCTGAAGTTCTGGAGAAGAAGCGAGGGCGGGCACGAAGTTTCTGCGAGGGACTGAAGAATTCGCTTCGACAGTGTCTGAGGCCTTGGCAGCAGTACCACAACGGCGAGTCGGCTTTAAACCAATACGAGGAAGAGAGCTTGAAAAAGATCTATGAACTCGATCATTACCTGCGGGACCGGACGCTCAAAGATCCCGACAACCGACGCATGCTCAATGAGCTTGGCCGGCACTTTGACCAAGGGAATTTAACGATGTTCCTGGAGGATCCGGAGGTAGAGCCGACCAACAACATCGCCGAGCGGATGCTCAGGCCGGCGATCGTCGCCCGCAAGGTGTCGCAATGTTCCAAGACGGAGCGGGGAGCCAATGCCTACGCGGCATTCGAGAGTGTGCTCTCGACTCTCTCGCTGCGAGGAGCGAGTTCCGTATTCAAGTCGCTTGCCAAAATCATCGCAGGCGAGTGTACCCTTGCATGAGATGCCTGTGGCGTTTGCTGGTTAGGAGCGCTAATCAGTTACCATGGGCCTTCTGGTGGGTGGTTTTCGCAACTCTCATTCTACCGGAAGTGTCCCATGCTGAATACCCCCGATTTCACCACCTCCGCGAAGCGGACCAGGATTCCAAGGCCTCTTGGCTAGGTTTGCGGCTTGCCCTCGCGCCATTTCTTGGTACGAAGAATGGAGAGCTTGTCTTTTTGTCTATCTATTCTTCTCTTTGATCATGAAACCTCATCTTCTTGTTTTCGCCAGCGTCGCCGTCGGCATGAGCCTGCCGGCCTACTCCCAGGACGAAACTTCTTCCGTTTCCGAGGCGGGGGCGAGCGAAACGAACGCGATCGCAGTCGAGGCACCGACACAGGAGGAGTTGGAAGCCAAGTTCACGGCTACCTTGACCAATGCCACGATGGCTGGCCGGTGGTACCTCATTCGAGACGGGAAGCTCACCCCGGAGAAAGAAGATCGTTACGAGATCAAGGGGGTGTCCAAAACACTCAACGGCTCCTGGCTCATTTCGGCTCGCATCCAGTATGGCAAATTCGACATGGTCTTGCCGGTGCCCGTGAAGGTCGAATGGGCGGGAGACACGCCCGTGATCATCGTCGACAAGATGGGCCTCCCCGGCGGTAATCTCTACTCGGCGCGGGTCGTGATTCATGACGATTCCTATGCGGGCACTTGGTCCGGGGGAGAAGTGCGCGGATTGATGAACGGAATGATCACGCGCGAATCTCCCGGGGACGCTGAGGAGAAAGAAAAGGAAGAAGGAGAAGCCGGTGCGGCTTTGAAAAGCGAGTGATCGAAATCGTTGAGATGAGTTTGTCGTCGACGTGAGGGTTGCTTGAAGCCGTCCAAGAGAGCGATGATTTTCCGTCGGTGAGCCGGTTTCATCGATGAGGTTTTCCATCGCGTTGGCTGGGGTTTTTCCGGAGGCAGCCGTCGAGTCAGAAACACGGAGGACGCAGCGATTCCGTAAGATAGGCGGCTAAGGCGGCTCAAGCCCTGTATTTTTGGGTAATTCGGATCGGCGGCGCCCATTTTTGACCCCATGGCAAATTCGCATTCGTTATTTCATCTTTTTTAAGCTTGTTTCTGTAATAGTCTTATATTACAGTGCGCCGGACGAACCGACCTTCATGCCAAGCAGAAACTCCCTGCCCCCCACGAACGCCAGATTCGCAGCCGCCTCCGCCAGCTCCTCGACCAGGCCGAAGGCTTCCTTCACGGCTCGCCCATCGAACTCTCTCGTAAATGCGGCAAGCCCACTTGCCGTTGCGCTTCCGACGACTCCTTGCGCCATCGGTCAGACTCGCAAGGGCAAGACCACCATGCTGCACGTCCCCAGACCGTTGGAAGCTCAGGTGAGACGCTGGATCGATGATTTCCAGAAGGCAAATGCTCTGCTGGAAGCCCTCGACGAGCAGGGGCGCCTCCGACTCACAAGGAGGCAAAAACCAGGGCCAGAGCGGCGAGTAGCTCCGCCAAGAAGAAGGGCAAGACCGGTAAGAAGAAGGGCAAGACCGGTAAGAAATCAGCCGGCAAAGCCAAGTCCGGGCGCAATTCTCCACCAAAAAAGAAGCGATCATTCTCACGCGACTACTAACTTACGCGGACAAGATTTTCAGCCTCCGCCAACAGTGGAGGCTGCGGGTGCGTGACTCTCGTCCCAAACCACAAATTCCCACTCGAGTTTTCCCGGCAGCATTCTTCGCCATGTTCTGCTGCCGGTTACCAAGCTTCAACGAACTCGAGCAACACCGGAACAAGAGCAGCTGGACCCGTTGGCTCGGTAATCACCGTTTGCCCAGCGCCGACGAACTGGCGTATGTCTCCGAGCGCATCGAGCCTGACAGTGTGCGAGGGTGTCTCGGACACATTTACTTCTGCCTCAAACGCAACAAAATCCTTGCCCCACAGCGCGGTTGGATGCTTGCCGCCGTCGATGGTCACGAAGTAACTGATTAGCGCACCTAACAAGCTCTTGACAGCTTCGATAATTAAGACATCTCAACCATTGATGTCGTCCGATTCTCTTGAATCGCTCCCCACGAGAGAACTGATCCGGCTCGTCCGCGATCTACAGGAGCGGTTTGCTCAGTTGGAGGCGGAGAATCTGAAGCTTCGCGAGGAAAATCGAAGACTGCGCAAAGAATTGGATGAGTTGAAGCGCAAGCAGAACAGATCGGCGGCTCCGTTCTCGAAGGGAAAACCCGAGGCCAACCCGAAAAGACCGGGACGCAAGCCGGGCCAAGGGTCCTTCCGGCGGCGGGAGGAACCGGAGATTGGGCCGGATGACAATGTTCGAAGCATGGAAGCCCGATTGCCCAAGGGGCGGTCGTCAAATTGTCCTCGATGCGGAGGCAGGCTTGGAACTCGTCTGGAGACGGCAAGCACGGTCGATGTGCCGGAAAAGATTGCCCGAGACATATCGATCTGGAAAGTGGAAGTCGAAGAATGCAGTTGTGGCTACTGCGCGCGAGGAACTCACCGGGACTTGCCGCTCGACCCACACGGGGCCACCGCTCACCGTGTGGGTCCCAGGGTTCGGTCGTTTGGACTGGCTCTGCACTATCACTTCGGGGTGACTCTACCCCATAGTTTCATAAATCGGGGCAAGAATCCCAAGAAAATAGTGGCAGGGGCCTTTGGGATAAGGTTGATTTGGAATCTACCAAAACACCAAACACTTCAACCCAAAAGCCACCTACAGTGAGAGTAGCACGACGTACGATTCATGCAAAGTCCAGAACGATTCCGGCGATCAAATTTGAAGATCAAGAACTGACCTCTTTCGGCGGTCTCGTTATCTTTCAGAAGCTCTTTCAGGAATTGGATCTGGAGGGGAAGCTTCAGCAGTGCTTTGGTCCACTGGATCGGCGCATGTCCCGCTTCTACAAGTTCCACAAGGTTTTCATGTGTCTTATCGTGCATCTTATACTGGGCTACCGGATGCTTCGCGATTTGGACTACTACCGAGATGATCCCCTTGTACGACAGGTTTTGGGGATGCACCAATTGCCCAGTGTCCCAACGATGAGCCGGATGTTGGGAGAGGTCGATTGTCAAAGCCTTGAGAGGATGAGAGAGATGAATCATTTCGTTTGCCTGTCGCGACTTCAGGAGGAGGGAATCAAACGCATCACGCTTGATTTGGACGGAAGCGTGCAGAGCACGAGTCGCCATGCGGAAGGGACGGCTGTGGGATTTAACAAGAAGAAAAAAAGCGAGCGCAGTTATTATCCACTGCTCGCGACGATCGCTCAAACCGGACAAATCTTCGACTTCCTTCATCGAAGTGGCAACGTCCATGACTCCAATGGAGCAGTGGAGTTCCTCCGTTCCTGCGTGGAGAAGATTCGCAAGGTGCTGCCTGATGTGCAGATCGAGTTGCGCGCCGACAGCGCGTTTTTCAGCGATCAGATGGTTTCAGAGGCAAAGACCCTGGGCCTGGAATATACGTTCTCGGTGCCTTTCGAGCGGCTTGTGGAACTCAAGGGCATCATCGAGAAGCGCCGTCGCTGGTCCCGAACCCGAGGCGGAGAGGGAAAAACTCATCACTTCGAAATCCGCTGGAAGCCAAAAAGTTGGGCGCGCAAAGCGCGCATTTTGTGCATTCGAACCATGAGGCGCACTCAGCGCAAAGGATCGCTCCAACTGGATCTTTTCGAACCAGTCGAGGAGAACTATGAATACGAGGCGATCATCACCAACAAGACAAACACGGCCGCTCATGTGGTGAAATTTCATGAAGGGCGTGGCTCTCAGGAGAAGATTTTTGGCGAAGCCAAGAGCCAGGCCCAGATGGACTATATTCCGGCCAAGCGACGTGCCGCCAACGAAGCTTTCCTTTTGGCCAGTATCCTCACCCACAATCTCACACGCGAAATGCAGATGCGATCTGCGGAGCGGTCACGCAAATCGTCCCCCAAAAGGGCTGCGGAGTGGATCTTTGAAGGACTCGGCACGATTCGCCGCAAAATCATCCAACGTGCCGGAAGTCTGACTCGCCCTCGAGGTCGACTCACATTGACACTCGGAGACAATCAGGCCGTCGAAGAAGAAATCGCCTACTACATGATGGCCTGACTGGCCATTTTATGAAACGCTGGGGTCTACGCAAAGTTCCTCCGATTGTTCGCGAGATTTGCGGCATTGATCTCAGCCAGAGCGCCCTGACACAAGACGCCCTGAAATTGGGAAACGGCGATGGAGCGATCAGCCAAGAAGCGGAGCGAATCAAAGCAGCCATCCAGCCATCCGATGACGTCAACACGGATGATACGGGATGGCGAACGGGGGGCAAGACGAGTTGCCTGATGGGATTCGTGAGCCGCCAGGAGAATGCGGTGTATTTTCAGATTCGATCACGCCACCGAGCCGAAGAAGTGGCCGAAGTCATCACGGCGGCCTGTGAGTGTGTGCTTGGAACCGATCGGTTTCGGAGCTACGACGCGGAGCGATTTTCGCAGATGGACATGCAAAAGTGCATGAGCCATATTGTGAAGAATCTCTCTGAAGTTCTGGAGAAGAAGCGAGGGCGGGCACGAAGTTTCTGCGAGGGACTGAAGAATTCGCTCCGACAGTGTCTGAGGCGTTGGCAGCAGTACCACAACGGCGAGTCGACTTTAAACCAATACGAGGAAGAGAGCTTGAAAAAGATCTATGAACTCGATCATTACCTGCGGGACCGGACGCTCAAAGATTCCGACAACCAACGCATGCGCAATGAGCTTGGCCGGCACTTTGACCAAGGGAATTTAACGATGTTCCTGGAGGATCCGGAGGTAGAGCCGACCAACAACATCGCCGAGCGGATGCTCAGGCCGGCGATCGTCGCCCGCAAGGTGTCGCAATGTTCCAAGACGGAGCGGGGAGCCAATGCCTACGCGGCATTCGAGAGTGTGCTCTCGACTCTCTCGCTGCGAGGAGCGAGTTCCGTATTCAAGTCGCTTGCCAAAATCATCGCGGGCGAGCGTACCCTTGCATGAGATGCCTGTGGCGTTTGCTGGTTAGGAGCGCTAATCAGTTACCCTAACTGAATCGTGCTTTCGCATCTGATTTCAAGGGATTAACGTGTCTGAAGTGTGAATTTTATGAACTTTCAGGGTAAAGGGCGCAGCCGAGGGAGCCGAGGGCGGGATGGAACGCGCCCAGCGCCAGGATGAGGCCACCGCCGATGAGACCATCGACCAGAGCTGCGGCGAAGCGTTTGCCTAACAAGCTTTTGCGCGCGTCCTCGTTGGCGGGCCGATCGGGATCGGGCGGAGCCGATCGCTTAGACGAGGAATCGGCGGAGGTCCCTTGGTCGATGGGCGGTGGCGTCTCGTCGGGCGGGGGAGGCGAGTTGTTCGAATCGTTTGAGTTCGGGTCGGCTGACATGGTGGCCGGGATTCTGGCGAGGTGGTCAACTCCTGGCAAGTTCGCAATGACGACCCGAATGACGATGACCGTGGCCGGGATGAAGCCGCCACCGGCTCGGTCAGTCCAGGCGACTGAGTTCGGGCATGCGAAAGGCGTCCTGCAGACGCTCATCGATGGCCTGGGTCATGGCGACATCGAGGACGAGTTCGTGAGGCGCCTCGCCGATTTCAATGCGGTGAAAAGGGCCGTCCACCTGTTGGAAGGCCTCGGCGAGGTCGCCGAGATGGCGGATCTTTTTCCCGTTCACGCGATCGACGATGACGTGGGAAATGGATTCATAGCCGAGGGTGACGGGCGTTCGGATGACCCGGCTGAGAAAGACCAATTTCTCACGGCCCTCTTCCTCGTAGTCCTCGGCGTTTTCGAGGGCCCAAACCAGTTTCATCGGGGCTCGCTGACGCCACTGCTTGCCGAAGATCTGGAGATAGGGTTTGGTCAGTTCCTGGAAGACCAGTCCGCCCGCGATGTGGAACCGGGGTCCCTGGTCGAAGAGATAGGGATCGATGAGGTATTCCCGGGGAGACTTGCGGGCCATCTGGGCGGTCAGTTCCCGGCGTTCTCCTTCCCGGAAGACGGCGAGGGGGACTTCCTGGCCCACCTGGCAGTCGCCTCTCACAATGTGGCTGAAATTGAGTTTGCCGTAGTCGGGGTGATCGTAGTTGCCCCGGCTGTCGAGCGGGTGACCGCCAATCTCGAGGAGGACGTCTCCCACTTCGAGCCCGCATTGATCGGCCGTGCTGTCGGGCACGACGGAGGTGATGTAAACGCCCTCCGTTTCGTCCCCCAATTTGAGGAACTTGCGCAGTTGGGCGTCGGTGGCTTGAGCAAAGGCCAATCCCAAGGTCGGGAATCCGGCGTAATCGCCGTCCTGGAGGTCGTCGAGAAAATGCTCGATGATCGGTGCGGCGAGGACCCGCGAGACCTGTTCGCCGGAATCGTAATTGATCAGAAGGCCGGCGAGTTTCTCTCCGTGCAGCACCGGCAGCATGTAGCTACCGGAATGATAGCGAAGGGATCCCTTGATTTCGTAGGCGAGAAAGGGAGTGCCTTCGAGGAAGTAATTCTCCACCGAAACCTCAATGAGCGGGCAGCTGGTGCTCGTGGGCAGGCCGTTGTCTTTCACCTGCCAGACGTCCAGTGTGTCACCGACCTGGGGGCTGGTGTCCAGCTCAAGGGGTTGGCTGCCGTCGAGAAAACCGGACTGGTCGTCCTTGAGCCGGATCAGCGCGAGATTCGCTTCGTAGTCGGTGAGGGTCACCTCGCCCGTGGCCTTGTCGCCGGACTCGGGTTTCTCCAGCTCGACGTAAGTGGCGTCGGAAACCATCTGGGCTGTGACCAGGACCTGGTTCCCCTCGAGGATCACGCCCAATCCCCGGCGGGTGGCGGGTTTGCCCTTTTCCCATGGCTGGTAGTAATTGAAGGACTGGGCGGTCACGTTGACGCGGATCAGGGCCTTTCCCACGTTGGCGGGCGTGGCTGCGGCGATCTCCTCGTTGGGGGGCGGCGCGGGTTCGCCGGTCGTCGCGGTTTCGGCGGTTTCGGTGCTGGTCGCCCCCTGGCTGGAGATCGGCAGGAAGCCGGCGGTGAGCAGGAGGATGAGGCAATGAGGCGTTTTCATGGGCGGAGCCTGGAGAAGAGAAAAGGAAGGGAAAGGAAAGAAAAGAAAAGGAAAGAAGGAAAACGAAAGCGCCAGCAATCAGTTGAAGATCACCGGGGCGTCGCCTTCCTCGTCGCCCAGGTAGCTGCCCAGGCCGATTTGGTAGGTTTCTTGGATGCGTGCGTTGGCCTCCTTCACTCGCGAGGCTTCGAGGATCAGGGGCAGGCCGGTGCCGACGAACTCGATCACGAAAAACTCCGGCTCTTCCCGGGGATGGAGAGCGTCGTAGAGGTTCTGCAAGGTCTTGATGGCCTGGCCGTTCACCTTGTCCACCACGGAGTGCTGAAAGCTCCCAAAATTGGTGTTGATGGAATCCGGGAGGATGCTGGTGAGGACGATGATCTCGGGACGTTTCTCGAAGATCTCATCCTGCACGTAGTAGGCGTAGAGGTAACGGGTGGCGAGGCTGTCGATGTTGTGGGCCGCGATGAGATTGCGATTGAGCGGCTGAAAGGCGAGGCCGGCGAAGGTGACGTAGCGCGGGCGTTTGCCGTGGGTGTTGGCTTGAATGAGGTAGGCGTCAAAGGGCTTGAGTTCGATTTCCACCGTTTTGGGAGTGCCGTCGCGGAGGATTTGCATCTCGACCCGGTCGCCATTGAACTTCCGCTCGACGATCTCGTTCATGTTCACAAATTCGCCATCCACTTCGACGTAACCGTTGCTGGCGATGGGATGCCCATCGATTTCCAGCAGGACGTCGCCCTCCTGGAGGACGCCGTCGCAGGACCCGTCATTGGTGACGCTTGCCACGAGCGTGCCGATGGGACTGTTGGGCTGGAGTCCGAGGGCCGCCCGCTGAGCGTGGTTGATGAGATCAAAATCACTGATGGCGAGATCCACGTAGCGGTCGTAGCGACCATCGGAGACATCTTGCAGGAAACGACGCAAGACGGGCGTGGGGATCATGTAACCCACGTTCTGCGCGACCGCGCCGGAGATGCCCTGGAAGGCCACGCCGACGACCTTTCCGTCCTGGAGAACGGGCCCGCCGCTATTGCCGGGGTTGATGGCGGCATCGATCTGGATCGCCAGGTGCAAATCGGCTCCGCTGTGGCTGTAGGGCTGGAAGTCGATGCGCGAGACCACACCGCGCGTGGTGGAAAGGCGCCGTCCGCCCAGAGGGTAACCGATTACCGTCACCGTGCTCTCCAATTTGGGGATTTCGCCGATCTCGAGCGGCTGGGCGTCGGCGAAGGGAACCGGATCGGTGCACTCCAGCAGGGCGAGGTCGCAATCGTGTGCGACGTGCAGCAGGCGGGCCGCGTATTTTTCCGGATGTCCGTATTTCTTGACGAGGAGCCGCGTGCTGTCGGCGACAACGTGGGCGTTGGTGACGAACTGGTTCGGCCCGATGAGAAAGCCTGTGCCGCTCCCGCCGCCTTCCCTTCCGCCGTTCCACGGTTGCTGGTAATCGGGAGTGAGCGAGGCGGATTCGATCTCCACGATGCTCTCGTAGAGTTCCCGCGAAGTGTTGGGGGGGCCGACGGGGGCGGACTTTGCCGGAGGCGCCGGTTCCTCCACCGCAGAGGCCTCCGTCTCGCCCGAATCCTCCACGGAATCGGTGGTCGGCATGGGATCTTGGGCGAGGAGGCTGAGTGAGGCGCCTACCGACATGACGGGTGCCGCCCAAATGGACTTCGAGAATGGGAGTTTCATAAAGGTGGCCTACTGTAAGGGGTGCCTTTGCGAGCGCAAGCCCGGCGAATGACCCTCGTCGGTGGACTCCGAGCAATCGGCTGGGGCTCTGGAAAGAAAAGCGGGCCCAAGAGGAATCTTTGCCCTGAAAATCCGTATGGCTAGGTATGAGGGATGAACTGACGCCGCGAACAGGCCCGACGGGGAGCATGAACGGGTGGCCGCTGCACTGGGGAGGCGCGCGGGGAGCAGCGCCCCGAAGGGGTTCCCCTGGGCGCTGATCGGCGGCGTGTGTCTCTGCTGTGCCGTCACCGCACTGGGATCCCCGGGGGAAAACGCCGGGCCGCCATTGACGGCGGAGGAACAGTTGGAGGCGGCCGTCCGCTGCTACGGGCAGGCGGACTACAAGGGCGCGCGCGGGCACTTGAATCGCTTTCTGGTGGACTACGGGGAGGTCGAGGAAGCGGCGGAGGCCGTGCGGGCGGCCCGTCCGCTGCTGGCCCTGTGCCATATCCGTTTGCGGGAATTCGAAGTCGCCTTGGAGGCGGTCGCGCGGGCCCTGGAGGAGGCGGATCTGGATCCGGTGGTTCGCCTGGAGTTGGTTTTTTGGCGCGGAGTCTGCGAGTTGCAGGCGGGGCGACCCGAGGAGGCGCAGCGATGGTTGGGTGAATACGACCGGACCGTGCCGCCAAGCGACCGGCGGCGTGACGAAGCCGTCGTTCTCTACGCGACGGCCGATCTCTTGCGAGGCGAAGGCTCTGCCGGCCAAGAAGACGCCTGCCAAGAAGTCGTTCTCTACGCGACGGCCGATCTCTTGCGAGGCCGTTTGAAGGAGGCGGTGAGCTTTTGCCGCTCCCGGCGCGAGGCCCTGGGCGACCGATCCCCGGAAACGGCGGGGCGCCTGGCGATCCTGCAGCTCCAGGCCTTGCTAAAGGCGGTGCGATGGGACGAGGCCCTGGACTTGGTGCAGGAGGTGGGCGGGCGTCTCGATGACTTCGTGCAGATGGCCGCCCTCCAGGGGTTGATTCTGGAATTGGGCTCGCGATTGCTCGACGAGGGCCGTCACCACGACGCCATCCGCTGCTTGCGCCTGGTCTGGCCGCGAGATCGGCCGCTGGCGCTGCAAAAAGACCGGGAGGCGCTATTGGAAAAGCGCGTTCACCAGTTGAAAGAGCGGATCCGTCGTTCCAGCGGGATACCGGGAAACGCTGAAGCGAGCCCTCATGACGATGCGATGTTATTCCAGTGGAACGGCTTGCTGCGCCGGATCCGGCGGGAGCTGGAGCACTTCAAGCGAATCGAGGACTACGATGCGGCCACGCGTTTCCGCCTGGCACAAGCTTATCTCGGCTTGCAGCGCTTTCGCCAGGCCGCGCTGATCATGGAGGTGATGCTTGAACAATGTGAGGCCAGCCCCCTGGTGGAGAAGGCCTCCCACACGGTGACTCATTGCTGGATGAGGGAAGGCCATTGGGAACGGGCCGCGGAGGCGGCCAAGCGTTACGTGGACAGGTTTGGAGTCGAGGCGCCGGGGGCGGTGGAGGCGCTGTATCTGCGCGGTGAAGCTTGGCATGCCGCCGCCGCTTATGACAAGGCGAGGACGGGTTTCGCGGAATGTCGGCGATCGGCGAAGGCGGCGCCGATGAAGGCGAAGGTGGCGTTTATGGAAGGGATCTGCTGCCTGCAAGCGGATCGTTTGGGCGAGGCTGTGCAGGCATTTGGAGAGGTGGAGAAACGTTACGCCAAGCAGGCGTCCCTGGTGGAGCGTGCCCATTACTGGCGCGGGTTGGCCCATTCGTTTGCCTCGGAGCCGGTGAAGTGTCTGAGTGTGATGCGCGACTATCAGGAGCGTTATCCCAAGGGGAAGTATCGTGTGGAAGCGGCCTTTCGAATCGCTTTCGCCCAGCATGCGATGGGGGACGGGGACGCCGCGATCGCGGGTTTCCGGAGGTTTCTCAAACGGTATCCGGATACCGGTCCGGTCGATGAAGCGCGCTTGCTGCTGGGAGACGCCCTCTGCGCGCGGGGCGATCTCAAGGAGGGGTTGGAGAGTTATGCGGCGATCTCACCCGAGTCGACGGTGTTTTTTGAGGAAGGGTGGTTTCGAACGGCCGAGCTGTTCAAGCGCAGCGAACGATGGGACGACATGGAGGATCATCTCGAAGCGTTTGTGAAGAGTCGCCCCTAAGAGCGACCGGCTCCCGGAAGCCTTGGATGGTCTAGCCTGGCTGAGAGGGCGCTCGGGCGATAGCGAGGGTGCGCGCCGTCTCTATTGGGAGGCCTTGGAACGGTATGGAAATGATGCGGAAAGTGGGAGTGTGACGGCGCTGATTGACGGTTTGGAGACGCTTTTCGAGGGAGCGGAGCGCGACCTCTTGGCGAGGGAATGGGAACGCCGTCGCCGGCGGTCCGAGGAGGCGGGGCGACGGACCATGGCCGTGCGGGCTCGCTGGGCTCGGGCAAGGGCGATCAAGCATCAAAAGCCGATCCAGGCGGCGGTGTGGATGGCCGAAGGGCAAGAAAGCGTGCGGCCGGCCCTCGATGACCCGCGGATTCTGTTGGAGCTTGCCGAATCGCTGGAAAGGCTGGGCGACATCTCGTCGGCGGTGCGCTGGTATGGGGAACTGTTGCGTTGGCATCCACGGGCCATCGTGCGGGAAACGGCCGAGTTTCAACTGGGTCGGCACGCCCAGCGGTCGAAGGATCCTGGCAAGGCCTTGGAACACTTTCGATGCGCGGAACGTCTGGGGGCGGGTCTCGTGTCGAAGGGGGCTTTGGGATTGGGGCGCGCGGAATGCCTCCATGCGCTCGGCCGGTTGGAGGAGGGATTGGCGGTTTTGAAAGGATTGCTGGCGGATCCTTTCGTGGCCGGTGGGGACAAGGCGGGCGCGTTGATGATGAGCGGCGATTGGCTGACGGAACGGGGACGAGTGCGCGAGGCTCTTGTGTATTCTGAGAGGGTCTACCTGGTCTACGGCCGGTACGTGGACTTGGTGGCTCGGGCTTACTGGAAGCGCGGGAAAGGTTTGGTGAGGATTGGCGAAGAGGCGAAGGCAAGAGAGGTCTTCGAGGAATTGACCGCTCGCGAGGATCTGCGGGAATGCTCCGAAGTGGGGAAAACACAACGGTGGCTCGAGGGATGAAGACGTTTGGCCTCGCCATTTTGGGTTTGTTTCTGGGAACGGCGACACCGCTGCAGTCCGAGGACGTGATCCAACTCCATTCGGGCAATGCGGTGAAAGGCGATCTCTTCTCATTCAATGAAGATGGGACAAGCTTGCGGATTCGGGTCCGTTTTGATGGGCTCCGGGGACGGGGCGAAGCGGTGAGAACGATCTCCTTGGAGAGCGCGGCCACCATCAGTTTCGCGCTCTCGGAGCTGGAGCGCTCGCTCCTGGATGGCCGCCGGGATGTCACCCTGGAGGAGTGGCGTGTGTTTTGGCGCCGTCACGGCCCGCATCTGGCGCGGGCCAACAGTCCGGCCGGATCCTTCGGATTGAGACTGATCGAGCGCTTGGTGACTCGGGGAGACCGGAAATCGGGCGAGGAAGCTCTTCGTCTGGCCGGTCGAATCCTGGCGGAGGACTGGGATCCGGCTCGCAGGCGGGAGGTCCGGAAGTGACTCCTGAAAGCGATGATGGCGGCCGGACGGCTGGAGGAAGCGCGGGCCGCTGCGAGCGAGTGTTTGGAGGCGGAAGAGGAGTCGGAACTGGTGGTGGAGGCGCATCAATGTCTGGAGAACGCCGCCTTCGAAGAACTCCGGCGCTTCGTGGAGACCCATCCCCGCTGGGATGAGGATGATCAACACCGGGCGGCACGCGACCTTCTCTATCACAAGGCCCTGGATTACTTCCTCTTCCCCTCCCTGTTCCATGGATCTCGCGTCGAACAGGCGGCACAAGGTCTTTGGCAGGCTGTCGAAGTCTGCCGGCACGGGGGGGATCGGGAAGCCGCCCGGGCCATGGCGGAGGATCTCGTGGTGCTCTATCCCAGGAGTGCCGAATCCCGGCCAGCGAAGCGTTTCCTGACAGAATCCTCATCCCCGTCGGAGAAATCCCCATGATCGCTCGACCTGTGAAAACGTGGACGCTCGCCATCCTCGCCGCCGGTGGGTTGGTCCTGGACGGCTTGGCCGAGAGCGAGCCGAGTGCGGAACCGGCCGGCAGTGTTTCTCTTCTCGATTACTATGGAGACGGTGGCTGGATGATGCATGTCTTGCTTCTTTGTTCCGTGGGAACGATCGCGGTGTCCGTCTATTGTTTCTCACAAATCACTCAGAAAAAGCTGGCCGGAGCTTCGCTGGTGGACTCGATGACGCGCTACCTGGAAAAACGTGAGGTCACCCACGCCTACGAGGTTTGCCGATCGAACCCGAGCAGTTTCTCGGAGGTGCTCTCCGCAGCCTTGATCAAGGTGAACTTCGAGCGGGACCGGGCGAACAAAGAATCGATGACGGAGGCGGCGGGAGAAGCCCTGGAACAGGAGGAGACGCGCTACATGCTGTGGGTGAACTACCTGAATGTGTTTGCCACTCTGGCGCCGATGATCGGCTTGCTCGGGACGGTGGTCGGGATGATCGAATCGTTTCAGCAACTGGAGCAGCAACGTTCGCAGCCGGAGGAACTCGCCGGGGGATTCGGCAGGCGATGGTCACCACCGCAGGAGGTCTCTTGGTCGGGATTCCATCCATGTTCTTCTACTTTTTCTTCCGCGACCGGTTGGTGGCGATCATGAGCCAGATTCAGAAATCGACCAGTTTTCTCATCGACATCGTGAGCCGGGAAGTCGTTCTCGCGGGAGCGTCCGAAGATTGACGGGTGGAGCCATGCGAAAACGGCGTCGCGTTCACGGTCCTCTGACCTTTCAGATCACTCCCATGATCGACATGACTTTCCTCTTGTTGATTTTCTTCATGGTGACTTTCAAAATGTCCAAGGAAGAGGTGAAGCTGGACATCGATCTTCCGGTGGCGGCCCTCGCGCGGACGCCGAGGGATTTGGGCAACCGGGACATCATCAACATCGATGCCTCCGGAACGTATTACTTGAGGGATCGGGCGGCGACCAGGGCACAGGTGAAGGCGCATCTGGTGAAGCAGTTTGAGAGGTTTCCTTCGCTTCGGGTCTACATCAGGGCGGATCGGCAGACACCGGCGGGTCAATTGAAGCGCTTGCTGCGCATGTGCTCCGAGGCCGGGGTGCTCGATATCATCATCGGAAGCTATCGGGATTCCTCGTGACATGACAAGGCAAGGCATGAAATGACATGAAATGAAGCGGCGGCGAAGGCGTTCACGAGGGGAATTGGTGGAGATGCAGATGGAGCCCATGATCGACATGGTCTATCTGTTATTGGTTTTTTTCATGGTCACCGCCAAACCGACGAAGCCGGAGAGCGATTTGAAGATGACGTTGCCAGGAACGCTCACGCAGGAGGTGAAGGTGGAATTGCCCGACGAGCAGCGACTCCAGATCGACGGAAAAGGCCGAGTGCTTCTCAACGAACAGGTGATGGATGCCGTCGGATCGCGTGACTTGCCCGAGTTGGTGGGCGTGCTCACGCGCTACAAACAGGCGGCGGAGCTGAGCGGATCCAAGGCCCTCGTGACCTTGGATCCAGACGATGCCGTGCGGCATCAGCGAGTGGTCGACGTCTTGGGTGCCTGTGCGCGTGCGGGCATCACGGGGGTGACGTTTTCCAACCCAACCGCTCATTCATCCGGCATCCCATGATCCAGGCAGAGCGTCATGGACCGAATGGGCGGAGACGACGGGAGGCGCGGTCCGCGAAAACGAGTGGCCCAAGCGGGGACGGGCGTGGAAAGAAGAAGGGTCTGGTCGTCTCGATCGTCGCGGGAAGTCTTGCGGTGCACGCCGCGGCCCTGGCCTTGTTCGGTCTTTGGAAGATTGCGGAGTATTTTCAGGAGCCGGAGGCGACGTTCACGGTTGAGAGATCGCTCGCGATTCCGGCACCCACCAGGGAGCATCGCATGCAGATGGCCCAGCACCGGGCCATGGCGCCGAAACCGGTTTTCAGCGAACGACTGGTAAGCATCCGCCCGACGGCCTTCGCCCTTCCCGATCTGCCGCCGATGCCCATCGATCAAATGATCCCCTTGGATCCTGTGGAACTGGTGGCGGACCAATTGAGCAGCTTTTCGCCCGGAGCGGGCCTGGGAACGCGGCTGGGCGCCGGGTTGCGTGGAAGCGGGGGAGAGGGAAGCGGGATGAGCTTTTTCAACATCGAGGATCGTTTCCGCAGCGTGGTTATCCTGATCGATGCGTCTGCGTCGATGTTCGGCCGCACCGGCGATCTGGATTACTCGGCCAGCAAGCTCGTGCGGAAGGGGAGGGAACAGGCGTTCCAGGTCATTCGAGACGAGGCCATGAAGCTTATCGATCAACTCAGCGTGAACGCCCGCTTTGGGATCGTTCACTGGTCTGGAAGCGCGCGCAGTTGGAGGGAGACTCTGGTCCCGGCGACCCCCGCCAATCGGGCCGAGGCCAAGCGGCATCTTCAGGACCAGGTGGATTACAACAAGGCGGGCCCGCGCGGGGGGCGTCCCGGTGGCACGCGGCATGACTACGCCCTGGAGACGCTCTTCGCTCTCCGGCCGGAAACGGCTTTCATGCTCACCGATGGCAACGCAACGAGAAGCCTCGGGCGGAGCTCTTTCGGAATCATTGATGCCAAGGAGTTGCTGGTTCAGATCGATCGAGCGGAGGAGGAACTCGGTGAGATCCCTCGCATCCACACCATTTATTACGTCACGGGAAAAGACGACCGGGAGGAGGAACGGATGTTGCGGGCGGTGGCGCGCCGCACTCAGGGCCGGTTCCGCAAGCAGCCCGCCTCGGTGAAGCGCCAATGAGGCGAGTTCCCGTGCCCTGTGCGGTTGGAAACGGTCGTTGACGCCCGGCCTGTCCGTCGGCTTGCACCTCATCCAAGCGCGTTTAGGCTGCGCCATGACGTGGATGGCTTCCGGACGTGCGGGCTCGATGTTGATCGCGATGTCGCTTTGGTTGATGACAGCGACGACGGCGACGATGAGAGTCTTGATTCTCATGGGATTGATCGTGCTGGGGATCGAGGGGCTGCCGGCTCAAGAGCCCGTTCCCGCGGCCCCGCCGCTTGCCGGGGAAGTCGCGGAAGCTCTTGAGGAGCCTGAAGCTCCCGTGGGGGGAGAAGACAGCCCGATCGCTCCTGAAGAGGGGCCCGCGCTGCCGGAGCCTCGTCTTGCAGAGTTGCGACATTTAGTCGGTGGGCTGGCCTCCGAGAGTTTCGCGGTTCGCGAAGGTGCGCAGGCCGCTCTCGCCCGCTATGCCGAAGAACATCCCGATGCGGTGAAGCGCGGATTGGCCGAGGTATACATGAGCTCGCAGGATCCCGAACAGCGGTACCGGCTGGCGGAAGTCATTTACGATGCCGTGGTGGAAGAAATGGCGCACAGTGGGTTTTTGGGAATCATGATGCATGAACGGCCCTTGCTGGTTCAGGGCAAACAGAGTGCCAGCATCCTGGTGCGCGAGGTGGGAAAGGGTTCCGCCGCAGATCGCGCGGGGCTCCGGCCGGGCGATCACATCTTGCAGGTGGATGACCTTCGCTTCATGCCCAACAACCGGCCGGTGCCGGGCGGGGCGGGCCTGCTGGCGTCATCGACTTACTCGCCGAACATGACTCGGTTCAAGAGTTACATCGAACAGCAAAAAAAGGGGGCGGAGGTGAACTTGAAGGTCATCCGGTCGGCGGGTGGCGCGGAAGACGTGATGGACGTCAAGGTCAAGCTGGGCAAGCGGCCCCGCGATTTGATGGAACCGGCCGAGCGTCTCGAAGAGGAACAGTTCTTCGAGAAATGGCTCAAAGAGAACGCTCGACAGGATCCGCCCGCAGAGACCCCGGTTCCCGAATAGGCGCTTCGACGGACCAGAGCGCGAATTGAGGGACCGGGGCTGGCAGAGGCTCGAGCCTCCGGGCGGCAGGGTGGAGGCGATCCCGCTATTGAGAACCGTGATCGTTTTTAGTTGATAAGAATTCTTGATATTCTCGTTATATTTACTAAAAATGAGGGAAATGACCCTCCCCGGTCCCAATCGCCGGACGACTTCTCGGGCTTCCCGGTCGTCGGGTGGCCTTGATGTTGGCGGTGGCGGTGGCCACTGCTTGGGCGGGTGGCGTGTCGTGTCAGCGGTCGCCTTCCTACCCAACAGGTGCCTACCCGACGGGTTATCCGGCTCAGGCGGCTCAGGCGGGTCAGTACGGGAGTTATCAGGCTGGGGGACAGCGTTTGGAACCCCAGAGCAGTGGCGGCGGGACCTATTCCGCACCGGCTGCTTCCGCTCCTTCCCGGGGATGGCCATCGACGGTTGCTTCGGGGGCTCCGGCTCCGGCTCCGGCGTCTTATCAGGCTTCTGGCTGGCCGGCGGCCACGTCGCAAGCGTCCAGCGGCGGTGGGGAGGGTGGCCTCGCATGTGGCTCCCGCGGATCGGGAACGGCTTGGAGAGCTGGCAAGAGTCCACTGCGCGCTCACAAGGCGCGCGAAAACAAGGCGCCCTCGGTCGCGGCGCCGAATTGGCAATCGGCTCCCTACTACTCGCAAACCCCGGCCGCACCGCCCACCCAATACGGGGCACCTTCCGGTTACGGCGCAGCGAGCGGCGGCTATGCGCCTGACTACGGAGGTGGGTATGGAGAGAGATTGGCCCCGGGAGTGGGCGGCGCCGCCAGTGGCGGAAAGACCTATTTGATTCAAAAGGGCGACACCCTGTCGGCGATGGCGCGGCGTCATCAGATCTCACTGGGCGCGCTGTTGAGTGCCAATGGGCTCACGATGGACGAGTTGATCTTCCCCGGACGGTCGCTGACGATTCCAGGGCGATGAGCGACCGTCTCCGCGTGAATCGCGAATTGCCCTGACCACGTCTTCCGTGCCCGTTTCCCACACTGACCGCAGTCGTGGTTACCATTTCAAGGCGCGGCAAAACGTGACGTCCAGTTTCGGATGGGCGGGACTTGTCGCCGGGTGATTGAGGCGAATGGATTCCTTCGGGAAGGGCCCGTGTTTTCGCGTCGGAAAAAGATATTTGGAAGACACAGCGGACCACTCGTGGTATCGGAGGAGACATGAAACGCAGGCAACTTCTGCACACCACGAGCCTCGCCTCCATGGCCTCCATCGCCGCTCTCACACGTTCTGCGAAGGGCGCGGATGAGGAAGCGGTGGCCGCTCCGGCGGAGGCGCCGCCCAATCGCATTGGGGTCTCGACCTATTCGTTCTGGCGATTTCGCAACGAACCCTACCGCCCGATTGAGAAGTGCCTCGACCTGGCCGCCGGGATGGGATTTGACGGGGTGGAGATCTTGCAGCGACAGCTGCAGAATCCCGACAATGCTTCCCTGCAAAAGATCAAGCGTCACGCCTTTTTGTTAGGGTTGGACTTGATGGGTTTTTCCACGCATCAGGACTTCGTGTCGCCCGACGAGGAATCGCGCCGGAAGAACATCGAGCACACCCTGGACACCATCGAGCAGGCCTATCGGTTGGGGATTCCGACCTTGCGTCTGAACACGGGCCGCTGGGGTACCATCAAGACCTTCGACGAATTGATGGCGAACCGGGGAATTGAGCCGATTCTGGAAGGCTACACCGAGAATGAAGGATTCGATTGGGTCATCGACTCGGTGGCCCAATTGATTCCCAAGGCGGCGGAGTGTGGCGTGATCCTGGGGCTGGAGAATCACTGGGGTTTGGGTCTGACGCCCGAGGGAGTCCTGCGCGTCGTCGATGCCATCGATTCTCCCTGGCTTCAGGTGACTCTGGACACGGGCAACTTTCTCGAAGATCCCTATGATCGCCTGGCCCAGCTGGCGCCGCGGACCGTGCTGTTGCAGGCCAAGACCTACTACGGAGGCGGGACCTGGTACAGTTTGGATCTCGATTATGCGCGCATTGCCAGGATCATGAAAGAGGCCAACTACCGCGGTTACGTTTCGCTCGAGTACGAGGGCAAGGAAGATCTTCTGCAGGCCATTCCGCGAAGCCTTGAGCTCTTGCGCCAGCACTTCTAATTGGATGACCGGGCCTTGCGCACGCTGGTTCGGCACGGTGGCGGTTTTCCTGGGTGCTTTGGAGAGCGGGGCGCAGTCCCTCGTTCAAATCGATTTGCGGGACGCCCCTGCGGAGGCTGTTTACTCTCGTTATCTCGGCTCCCTGGGGAATGGCCGTTTTGGCGTTCCCGTCTGTGGAGGACACGATTGCGATGGGGACGGGCATCCAGACGTGGCGCTGGCGGGAGTGGCGGCGGATCCTTTTGGGCGTCCGGGAGCGGGCAATGTCACGGTGGTGTGGGGTGCAGGGCCGGTGTTGGGGGAGCGGCTCAATACCGAGGGTGTGGCCAACGAGCGGGTGCTCCAGATCGCCGGGAGTGCCGTGCTGGAGGTCTCCGGCGCGGAGATTTGGATGGATGACGTGGACGGCGATGGTCTGGGTGATCTCCTGATCGGGAGACAGAATTTTTCGCCGACTACGAATAGAAGAGGTGCCGGAGCGTTGACGATCCTTTTTGGAGGAGCCGCTCTCCGACAGCTTTCCCGGGATCGGGAGTGGCTCGATCTTTTGAATCCACCCCCGGGACTCGAGCGCTTGGAGGTGTGGGGAGGCGGGGCTTACGATCGTTTGGGGATCTGGATGCGGACCGGTGATATCGATGGAGACGGTGTGGTGGATATTGCCATCGGCGCCGACGAGGTCAATGGCGAGGGCGCTCGCAATCAGGGTGAGGTCTATCTGGTTCGCGGCGGGGCGCACCTGCGACAGGCCTCGGTGATCGATCTTTCGACCTATCCTCCCGTGGCCTTGGGGGAACAGGTCATGCGGATCCAGCCCCCTCCGGGATCGGCCAATGCGCATTTTGGCGCGACCGTTCAGTTAGGCGACCTGGATGGCAACGGGCGAGCGGAACTGTTGGTGGCGGCGACCCTGGACCGGGCGGGTGCGGCCCTTCGCTTGCCCAACGCGCCCCTGGGCACGGGAGTCAGTAGGGGAGGTCTGGGCCGTGGGACGGCCTACATCTTGTGGGATGAGCTTTTTGAGAGCGAGCGGTGGTTTGCGGGCGCCGAGTATCAAGTGACCGGAGTTGGGGAATCTGTCAGCGTGTTGAGAGGAGGACTCCGCAACGTGCGATTTGGCGAGGAATTGCTCGCGGGCGGCGACTACGACGGGGACGGCAAGCCAGATCTCTTCATTGGTGATCTCAAAGGCATGAGCCGGAATGGGTCGGCGGCGGGCTTGGGGCACGTCTTTTTTGACGGGGCGAGACTCCGCCAGCGCGACCTCAATGTGGATGCCTGGCCAGAAGAACTGCGCCAGACCGTGATCGAAGGCATCTCGGCGGGGGCACTCTCGGCCGACGTGGCGGGCTGGGGGGATTTCGACGAGGACGGGGCTGACGATTTGGTGATTTGCAGTCCGCACGCCCATCCTTTTTCCCGGCTCAATGCGGGGAGTGTGCACGTCCTCTACGGCCCGGCCGATGACTGGCCGGAGGTGATTGACCTGGCGGCCAACGCGCTTTCCGAGGGCGTTCGCATCGTGCATGTGGTGGGAGGGCGGGGAAATACGCAGGTGGATCTTGGCGACACGCTGGGCTACAGCCTCGCGGTGGCGGATGGCAACGGCGACGGCACGCTGGATATCATCGTCAACGAGATGCAGGGCAACGGCGCGCGATTGCTCGACGTGGGAAACCTCATCCTGCTGAGTGGACGGGCGATGCTGCCCCCTCCGGTGGTCGTGTCCCCGGCTTCGATGAGGCTTGAACGTGAATTGGAGGGAGAGATTCGGCTCCATTGGATGGGGCGCTGGCGGACGCGTTATGCGGTGGAAAAGAGCGAGGATCTGGCGGCCTGGCAGCGGGTGGGCGACTGGATGGTTGCCGGAAGCGGTGGGCCGATGGCATTCTTGGATGAGTCTCCGGCGGAGGGAAAAGCGTCTCGCTATTATCGAGTGCTCAGCGAGACGCTGCCCAACGACGGCTAGTGTGGTGATTGTCCGTCATGTTCTGTCCTTCTTGCGAACATCGTCTTGATCCCGGCATGGGTCGGTGCGGCCTTTGTGGATTTCATCTCGCCTGGCTCGATGCCCGTTATGGTGCACAGGGAGGCGAAATGGATCAGATCACCGACAGCACGCATTTTCTGCGAACACGGGACAAGGAACTCTTGATGAATGCGATCGATGGCTTTGAGGCTCAGTTCCCGCAGTTTTTTCCGGCGTTCTACATCGCCGAGCTTCCGGTGGGCACCAAGCTGAGTGAGTTCGCGGTCTGGCTGCTCAATCGCGTGCGCGTTTCTTTGTTCGATGAACTCAGAGACGGAGAAGAGGCTTTCCTGTTCGTGGTCGATCTGACCAGCCGTTCGATGACGGTGGTGCCGGGTTATCGTGCGGAACCCTATGTGAGCGAGGCGGACCTGCGCGAATTGCTGAGTGACGCCGCTCCTTACATTCGGGCGGGCGATCTTCGGGAAGGTCTGGAGAAGCTGATCGCCGATCTCCGTCGCATCCTGAGAAAAAACCACCGGCTCTTGATCTGGAGTATCCGGTTGGGCGTGGCTCCGGGTGCTTCCCGTGGATCCTCGGAGCCGCCCGCGGGCGGTCCCGCCGACAACGCTGTTTCGGGAAGCGGCTGAAGCGTCGCGGTGTTCTTGCTAGGGTGTGTTTGAGAACTCCGCTGGTCGCGGATTTGTGGTGGATCTCATTCCGCTTGATCGCGGTCGCGGCGCTCTCGCATCACTTGGTAGGCGTCGAGAGCCCTCTGGCGGCCTTCGGAATGCGGAATAATCGGTGCCGGGTACTGTTTGCCGAGGACCACCCCGCCACCGGAGAGTTCGAGTTCGCTCAGTTCCCAGGGCTGGTGGATGAACTTCGTCGGGAGGCGTGCGAGTTCAGGGAGGTAGCGCCGGATGTAGTCGCCCTTGGCATCGAAGCGTTCTCCTTGGGTGATGGGATTGAAAATACGGAAGCAGGGAGCGGCATCCGCCCCGCAACCGGCGATCCACTGCCAGCCAAGGGTGTTGTTGGCGAGGTCGGCGTCCACCAGCGTGTCCCAGAACCAGTGGGCGCCCTCCTCCCACGGCTGGAGCAGATGCTTGACCAGGAAGGACCCCACGATCATGCGGACGCGGTTGTGCATCCAGCCGGTCTGCCAGAGCTGGCGAAGCCCGGCGTCGACGATGGGATACCCTGTTTCTCCGCGCTGCCAAGCGCGCAGGAACTTGGGGCACGGTTCCCGGGGAAAGACCGCGTATTCGGGCCGGAGAGGTTCTTGTGGAGTGCTCGGGAAGTGAGCGAGTAAATGGATGGCAAACTCTCTCCAGACGAGTTGTCTGAGGATGGCTTCGTGATTGGCTCGGGCCGTTTTCGAGGCGTCTGTCAGGGTCCACCACAATTCGTGTGGCCCGATCTGGCCATGATGCAGGTAGGGCGAAAGGCGGGAGGTGCCGTCGAGGGCGGGCAAATCCCGTTGATCAGGATAGTCGGCGGCGTGGCTTTTCAGGAAGGTCTGAAGCCTTTCATCTAGGTGGGAGCGGCTGGGAATTCCCCAGCAAGCTTCCAGGCCGGAGTCCCAGCCAATCTTGGGATCAGGGAGTAGGCCCAAGGATGTGAGGGTGTCACCGCGAGGGAGGTCTTTGGCGAGCTGAAACCTGGTGAGTCGGGTGGCGGCGGGTCTGGGAATTTCGAGCTTTTGATAGTGACGCCACATGGGGGTGAAGATCTTGAACGGTTTGCCCGAGCGATTCGCGATCTCCTTTGGAGGGAGGAGTGCCTTCCCTTCGGTGAGGTGGATGGAATAGCCGCGACCCCGAAGTTTCGCCTCGATCTGTTCATCGCGACGACGAAGGGACGGTTCGTGGCGCCGGTTCCAGTAGATGGAGGTCGCCCCACATTTCTCTATCAGACGCTCTAGAATCTCGAGGGAACTCTCGGGCGAGGCCGCCTTGCGGAGCAGGAGCCTCGAACCCCGTCCACGGAGTTGTTTGTCGAGATCTTGCAAGGCGTGATGCAGCCACCATTGAGAGGCGCCACCAGGTCTCCAGGGATCTTCTTCGTGAGGCGCCCAGATGAAAAGTGGGATGATCGGATGAGCGTCCGCTTCGGCCGCGGCGAGGGCGGGCTGATCTTGGAGTCGAAGGTCTTTGTGAAACCAGAGAATGGCCGTCTGCGTCTTCATGAGTTCATGAGTTGTTCGGGTTGGGGACGTTACGTCTCGAGACCCGCGATGGAAGCGGATGGAGGTGCTCCCCTCCCTTGGGTCGGAGAACCGCCGCGGCGGCGAGAGAAATCTGGTGACCTTTCACGGGCGCCCATCGCCGAAGGCTGGCCCGAGACGGCGAGGGGGCCCCCCCAGTTTTGGCCTCTTGATCTTCACTCGGGGCTGTCCCATGCTGCGAGCCACCATTCATGTTCAGCGCGGCGCTTACGAGACGACGATTTTTGCAGGGGACGGCTTTGGCGGGCGCCGCGGCCTGGAGTGATTCCCGGGCCTTGAGCCAGGAGGTGGGCGGAAAGGACACGTCCGCCAATGAGAGACTGCGCGTGGCCATCATCGGGATGGGTGTCCGGGGCCGGGAACATTTGAACGCTTTGTTAGGAATGGATGAAGTGGAAGTCACGGCGGTGGCGGACGTGGATGAAAGACATCGTCTGCACGGTTGCCGATGGGTGGAAGAGGTCACGGGGAAACGAGGCGTCCAGAGTCATGAAGATTTTCGCGAGATGATTGCGGCGGAAGTGGCCGACGCGGTGGTGATCGCGGTTCCCAATCACTGGCACGCCCTGATGGCGATCGCCTGCGCCGAGAATGGCATCGACATCTATGGAGAGGTTCCGCTGGCGCATTCCATCGTCGAGGGACGTGCGATCTGCCGAGCCGTTGAGCGGTTTGGGAGGGTGTGGCAGACGGGCAACCAGCTGCGGTCTGATCCGATCTTCCAGAGGGCTTGCGGCCTGGTGGCGGGCGGGCGTCTCGGCGTGGTGCGTAGCGTGGAGATCGGAAACCGAGGGGGCGTGGTGGATCTCACCGGGGCAGCCAAGAACGGTTTCTTTCAGAGCGCGGCGGGTTTGAATTACGATTTATGGTTAGGCCCGGCGCCCTGGCTGCCTTATCATCCTGGGCGAGTGCACGAGAACTGGCGCTGGCACCAGGCCTTCGGAGGAGGGCGGCTCATGTCATGGGTGGGGAAATATGTGGACATCGCCCTTTGGTCATTGGGCTTGGATCGCGGCGGGCCGCAAAGGGTGGAGGCCTTCGGGACCCTTGTAGAGAATTCGATCTACGATTGCCTGACGAGTTATGACATTGAGGCAAGGTATTATGGCGGTCTGGACGTGGAAGTGAGCAGCAGTTTGGCGCCCGGGATCCGCTGGCATGGAGATGCGGGCTGGATCTATGTGAATGAAGCCGGGATTCGGGCGAGTTCGCCGGATCTCTTGGAGGGTGATGGGGAAAGTGAATGGGCGATGGAACGTTTCGCGCGCTATGGCCGCGATCATTACCGGGATTTTCTGACAGCGATCCGGACGCGCCGGCCAACCATCGCGCCATGTGAGAGTGCTCAGCGGGCGGCGACCATCGGTCACTTGGGGCTGCTCTCCATCGGCGTGGGCCGCGCCATCACGTGGAAGGATGATGAGGAGGTGGTGACGGAAGACCGTGCGGCGAACGAGCGTCTTGAAACCCCCTATCGAGAACCGTGGATTCTTCAGGACTGAGGCGGATGAGCGAGGTGATGCCGTGGCGATTTTTCGGTTTGCTCGGGCTGTGCAGCCTGAGCCTGATCATCGGCTCGATGTCCTGGGCCCAGGAAGAGGCCCTGTTACGTCCCGGGACGACCGCAGGTCAACTGGAGGCATTGCGCCGGGTGGAGAATGAGGCGGCACGACTGGGGAATTATCGGTTTGGTGAGGATCGAGCAGCCTGGAACGCCCTGGAGGAGCGCATGCGAAATCCCAACCAGTGGGAACTGATCGGACGGATCCTCAGCCACATCTTGATCGAGGCCCGCGATGCCACGATCGACTCGAAAATTCTGGCCTGCCGGGGCTTGCGGCGAGTGGCGCGCAACGAGCCGGATTTGGACATGGGATACAGCGGGATCCAGTCACTGTTGTCGAAGGTCCGCGATGAGCGCCTGTCGGGAGAGGCATGCCTGGCCCTGCAGGAGAAGAACGGTGAGGGGATCAACGAAACCTTGAGGGAGGCCTTGCCCATCGTGGAAAACAACCTGAAGCGACAGCTGGTGGTCACTCTCGGACGGCGCCGGGATCGGGAGGCTATTCCAGTGATCGTGGAGCTGTTGCACGTGGTGGACGAGCCTGCCTTCCAGGTCCTGGCGATCAAGGCCTTGGGACAAATCGGTGGCGCGGAGGTGCTTGCCGCCCTGGACGGAGGGCGGTTTGACGGTCGCTATGGGGCCGAGCGTGAGACGGCCACTCTGGCCGGAGCGGTGCGATCGCTCGGACTGGGCGAAAAAGATCGCGCGGCTGGTTTCTCGGTGTTGCTCGGCTTGCGGAATGAGGCCAAGCGGAAGGCTGTGCGCCTGGGTGCTCTCTACGAACTGGCACGGCACGACAAGGCGCGGCGATGGGATCTTTGTGAGGCTGCGTTGACGAGTCGCGAGGACTCCCTTTTGGAAATCGCTCCGCGGATCTTCTCCCTGCTCGAGCAGGAGCAGCTCCACCAGCTTTACGGTTCGCTCTTTGATCGTCTGAGTGTGAGGGCAAAGACCCTGCTGGTGGAACTTTGGAAGCCCGACTATCGGGAGGAGAACAAGATGCGCGCCCTTGCCGTCGATCTGAAAATGGACCCGCTCTTGCGGGGCGCGGCCCAACGCGCCGTCGATCGATTGAAAGAGTGAATTGAGGACAATGTTTGCGTCGAACGACGGCCTTGCGTCCCGGATAAGGACAAGTGTCGGCTTCCCACACCGGGAAGCGGAGACGGGGGCGCGGCGATTCAGATTCAGGAAGAAGCGCTCTCGCCTTGTTTCCGGAGAAAGGTTCGGCTGAGGACCCGAACATCGTCCAGACGCACGGTGACGCCTTGCTTGTCCAGCCGATCGAGGATGGGCATGAGAACCCGGCGGGTCGTGCCGATTTCCTGGCGCAACTCGCTGACGGTGGCCCTCTGATTCTGCTTGAGGTAGTCGATCACCGTGGTCCTGGCCTTTTCGTAGGCTTCGGCGGCGAGGACGCATTTTTCCCCGAGGTCCACCACCTCTCCCATCTCGATGAGGAAACGAAGGGCTTGGCGCTCGTCCGCGCCGGGAGCGAGTTCCTTTGGGTTGGGTGGCTCCAGAGGAACTTTTCGGAGAATGGTGAGGAGGCGTTCGCCCGCTCGCTGGAGTTCCGGGGGCAGAGTGGGGCGGTGATCCTGGTGTCGCATCGCCTTGCCGATGCGCTGGAAGGCGAGGGCACCGAGGGTCTCGATCAAGGCGTCGACGAGACCGGCGTCGGGAAGCCGAGTTTCGAAATGAGCCCGAAGGTTCGCCAGAGGCATTCCACTTTGATCGAGATGGAGACGGTGGTGCTCCTTGATCTGGGACGCCGCAGACTCGAGCAACTCGGCCCACCAGGAACGGTCGACGAGCCACTGGCCGGCGCGGTCGACCTCGCCCGATTCCGCGAGGGCGGCGACAGTCTCGGTGATCGCCGTCCCGGCGAAGGGCGCTTGGTGGAGGAAGTCTCCGGACGGCAGGGCGTGGTCGCGCCGCAAGAGTGAGCTGGCCGCGACTTGCAAGTTGGTGGGCGCTACGGCACGCGCTTTCAGGAAGTCGGCCTGGTCCGGAGACCGGAACGCGTTCGAGGGCGGAGCGGTATCGAGAACGACGCCACCTGCCAGGGAACTCGTTTTGGGCCAGTCCCGAATGACAAAATGATCGCCGAGGAAGGCGTAAACGGGCTGCTCGAAACGCAATTGTGCCAGAGCCTTCTCACCCGGAAGGAGTTGCTTGGTGGAGTAGAAAAAGACCCGGGCGGAATGACTGGCACCGCCGTGATGCCAGCGAACGCGTTGCCCGTTCTTGATCGGCTTCTTCGACGCTGGCTGGCCGGGAATTTCCCGTTTCAGCCGCTCGATCGAGACGTCGAGGAAGGTGCCTGGCGAGCCGAGATCGGGCAGGGTGATGACGTCCCCGCGGTTCACCCGTTTACGCTCTTGCTTGGCGACTCCCACGTCGGTGAGGTTGACGGCGGTGCGCATCCCCGGATAGGCGGTCTCCACATTGGCATTGTGAGATTGTAGATTTCGCGCGGTGGTTTTCTCGCCCGTGGGCTGAATCACCGCGGCGGCGCCTCTCTGGAGATTCCCTCCACTGAGGGTGCCCGTCACCACGGTCCCGACGCCTTTCGGCGAAAAGGCCCGGTCAACGTGCAGGCGAGGTTTGCCGTAGTCCGCCACCGGGGGAGCCTCGCGGAGGGTCTCGGCGATGGTCTGGCGCAAGGCCTCCAGGCCGTCCCCGCCGAGGGCGCACACCGGGACGATGGGCGCCTCGGCAAATACCGTGCCGTCGAGGGCTGCCCGAGTCTGATCGATGGCCGGGCTCGGGTCCTCCACCAAGTCCGTCTTGGTGAGGGCGACGACGGCCCGTTTCACGCCGAGGTACTGCACGATTTGGACGTGCTCCTCCGTCTGCGGCATCCATCGGTCGTCGACCGCGACGACGATGAGCACGAGGTCGATCGATCCGACGCCGGCGACCATGTTCTTGACGAAATCGGCGTGCCCCGGGACGTCCACCACTCCGAGGCTGAAGAGAGTCTCCGGGTCCTGGGGATCGGGGACGTCCAAGTGAGCGAAGCCGAGGTCGATGGTCATCCCGCGCGACTGTTCTTCCGGCAAGCGGTCGGGGTCGACTCCGGTCAGGGCCTCGACCAGGGTGCTCTTGCCGTGATCGATGTGCCCGGCGGTGCCGATGATGTAGTGCCTATGCGTCATGGAGGAGCGGTGTGGGCAACTCAAGGCCTGTCGCCAGAGGGGCTCAAGTGAAATCCGATGACGTCTCTCCGATGGAGATCGACGGGTTGCGAGAAGTGAGTGGAATGACTCCAGAGAAGGCCTCTGGATGGGCTGGGGCCGGGTTGGTGTCGAAGCGAATCAACGCGGCGAGGAACTCATGCCTCCTCGTTTTGGGGAGGTTCCCAATCGTCGGGCAGGGCGATCTCGTCGGGCGGGTTGGCGAGGATCGCCCGGGCCTCCTCCACGCGCTCGTTCGGCACCATCAGACGAACGCCCTTCACGGCGAAGGAATCGGGGGTGTCGCCCACGAAAGCCTCGATCCCACGGGATTCGAGCAGGCCCTTGGCCAGCTGTGCCGAGGGCCCATCGGGGAAATAACGGAGAAGTTTCAAGGACGAAGAGTCGTCAGCGTTGATTTTTCAAGGCAATCCGCGCGCTGGCCGCGCCTGGCTTGATGGCGGGGCTTGGCGAATAATCCTCGCCTCGCCGACCCTTTGAGCGTCGATTTCTCCCCTTGCTCAGGATGGACAAGGTGAGGACGGCGAGCATCGGGTGAAGAAGCGAGCGAAACGGAAGCCAGAGAAGGAAGGAAAGCGAAGCGAAAGGGAAGGAAGGAAAGCGAAGCGAAAGGGAAGGAAGGAAAGCCCATCCCATCCCGTTCCTCGACCCCAATGACGCATCCAGTTCAATCTGTGGACGTCTTGGCGACGTAATCAACGACTAAGACCTTTTCGAGGTGCGGCTTGAGGATACTGACGAAGTCCTGGTGCGCCTTGTGCGGCAGGTAGGCATCGAGATCCTTCTTGTCGGCAAAAGTGACGAAGAAACAGTGGGTGAAGCCATCATTGAGTCCTTCGGGACTGACGTTCTTGCCCCATTCGTAGTCGACGATCTTGAGATCTTTGTTGTCCTTGAGAGCCGCGAAAGCCTTCTCCACCTTCTTGATTTCCGTCTCACTGGAACTGTCTTTGAACTGGAAGAGGACGACGTGGCGGTAGGGCGCGTTTTCTTCAGCCTAGAGGGTCGCGGAGGTCATGGAGAGAATGAGCGGGCAGAGGAGAAGGAAGCCAAGTCGTTTGATCCGGTTCATGATCTCCAGGAAACAGGCCCCGGAAGGAAAAGGCAAGCCCAACCGCACCGAACGGCGCAGAACTTTCGGGTCTTGCCGCGATGTCTTACCACAATGGAACGGCGCGGCGGAATGGAACGGCGCAGAGGAATGGAACGGCGCAGAGGAAAACCTCGCGGAAGGGGGCTCGGCCAGCCCACCAGCGGACCATCGGCTTTTTCGCAAGACGCTCTGGACAGGGACAGAGGCAGAGTGCGGCGCGCTCTGTCCTTCTCGGCGGCGGCGCGGAGGTTTCACTCACTCCAGCGAGAGTTCCAGCTCCAGCTGACGCTCGTGGGGAAACTGGCGGGGTTTGATCGACCGGACGAGCGGTCGGGAACGACGTTGTTGGAACCGGCGCGCGCTTTCGAAGAGGGACTTGAGACGATCGGCGAGCTGGACCTGCGTTTGAGGATCGGAGCGGAGGTTCATGATCGGACATGATAGAGTTCTTTTGAACAGTGTTCAAGTGAAAAGTTTTGCCCGATGGAAAAGGAACGTGCGGCGCCCCTGAGCCGCTCTGTATGGATCAGCGAGCGAGGACGGCGACAAGAAGCTCAAATCATGGATCTCTCATGCCATGGGAATCTGTTGCCTGACTGACAGTGCGTCTTTTCGAATCATCTTGATTCACTCACACCATCATCGCAGCAGCCTTGTTTAGAACACTGGCGGATGGTTGAGGTTGAAGTTTTGATGGGGTTCGTCTCTATCCCGGTCCAAGAACTTGCTGCAGTGAAGGTGGCAAGCGCTTGCTTCACCTCAGAAATCAACATTCATCAATCGAGTGCGGAAATCTCCATTGATCAGTTAGCATTTCAATTCTCACTTCCCGTGCAGATTGAAAACACAACGGAACTGGAATGGTCAGGCGCACGCGCCCGGGAGCTTCATGGCCTCGAACAAGCGGCGCATTTCCCGGGACGACCATTGGCCCGGTGCATTCGGGTTCTTCAAATACGTGTAGGAGAGGAGCGAGCCACACTCGGCGAAGAGTATCCGCGAACTCATTCCCAGGGGGCCCATGCCCATCACGGCCATGGGGATTTCGCGGCTCTCTCGCTCGAAGATCTGGAGGAGGGTCGCCAAATCGCTTCCATCGCGAAGGGTCACGGCAAGCTTGATCGCGTCGGCGCCCGCCGCTCGGCCGCCCGCCACCGTCTCGGCCAAGATCTCGGCGTCCGGTGTCCCCTCGAAATCATGCGCCGAGCCGAGGATCTGAAGGTTCCGCTGACGGGCTTCCTCTACCAGGAGGGCGAAGTTCGGGAGATTGCGAATTTCGAGGTCGATGATGGCGGCTGAGGGTAGCCAGTGGCGAAAGTGGCGGAGACGTTCGGCCTTCGGCAGGTCGCCCACGCCGCCTTCGAGCGGATCGCGCACGGTCAGAACGACGGGCTTCGGCGAACGAACGAGCCGCTCTTCGAGGAGGGCGGCTTCCGCGAGCAAGGCATCGACCCGGAACTCGAGGTAATCGCAGGCGGCGATGGCGTCTTCCAGGTCCGGCAGGGCTTGGAGCGTCTCAAGGTCGGCGATCGTGCCGACGATCGCGGGGGCGCGGGTGGTCATCATTATCAATAAGATTTGGTTGTCTAAATTGGCAAATGGAGGTTTTAGGGAGGCATGCTCGCCCGCAAAGAGGAGATCAGCCTCCAGTTGAATCAGATCACCGACAGCGTGCTGCTGGCCATCGCGTTCTGGTTCAGTTGGTGGCTTCGCTACAGTCTGAGGGATTGGGCGGGCATGCAGCCCATCGCGGAGTTCAACGAGTTTCTCTGGGTGATGGCCATCGTGGTTCCCTTCACTCCGCTGGTCCTGGAGTACCTCAGTTTTTACTTCGATCCCTTGCAGAAAAGTGTGTGGGACTCGCTGCGCCAAGTGGCGCAAGCCTTCATCTACGTGGGAGTCGTCGTTGGCGGGGCGGTGATTTTTGCCAAATTGAGGCCCGAAAGCCGCTTGGTATTTCTGATTTTTGGTGCCCTCGCGGTGTGCCTGCTTCTGGTCCGGGAACGGGTGTATCAGATATTTCTGCGTCATCAGCTCCGCACCGGACAGTTGAGACAACCGGTGGTGCTGATCGGGATGCCGGAGGACGTCGACGCCGTGTTCAATGCGATTCCGATCGAACAGCGGATGGAGATGCACGTGGTGGCGCGCTTCGACGTTCGGGAGACGAACCGGGAAGAGTTGATCCGGGTCTTGCACGACCAGGGCGTTTCCAGGGTCATCTTCGCGGCCGAGCACGTGCACTTCAACGAGGTGGCCGAGGCGCTGGCGGCCTGTGAGGTGGAGGGCGTGGAAGTCTGGCTGGCGGCCGATTTTTTCCAGACTTCGATTGCCCGGCCGGATTTTCAGATGATAGGCGGCAAGCCCATGCTGGTCTTTCGGTCCACACCGGAAATCTCGTGGGCCTTGCTTTTAAAGAATCTCTTTGATCGCATGGTGGCCCTGGGGCTGATCGTGATCACCTCGCCGCTCTGGCTCCTTGCCTGCATCGGGATCCGGATGTCGTCGAGGGATGGACCGATCATCTTCCGCCAGCAACGGGGGGGCTTGTACGGGAGGCCGTTCACCATGTACAAGTTTCGGACCATGATCCACAATGCCGAAGCCAAGCAGTGCGAACTGGAGGAGGCCAATCAGATGTCGGGTCCGGTCTTCAAGATCGACAACGACCCGAGGATATTTCCCTTCGGACGGTTCTTGCGCCGGACGAGCATCGATGAGTTTCCCCAGCTGGTGAACGTGCTCCTGGGCCAGATGAGTCTGGTGGGGCCGCGTCCGCTACCGGTCTACGAGGTTTCCAAGATCGAGCAGAGTTCGCAGCGTCGCCGGTTGAGCGTGAAGCCCGGCATCACCTGTTTGTGGCAGATTGGCGGGCGGAACCGGATCAGCGACTTCGACGAGTGGGTCGCCCTGGACCTTGAATACATTGACAACTGGTCGCTCTGGCTGGACGCCAAGATCCTCCTCCGGACCGTCCCGGTCGTGGTCTGGGGATCCGGGGCATCCTGATTGGAATGGCGCCACGACGGAAAGAGATGGAGAAGGACACTGAATCAGGAGCGGGCCGGGGCGGCGAGCAGGCGGTGGCAGTGGTCACCGGGGGAACGGGTTTTCTGGGTTCCCATCTGACCGATCGGCTCCTGGCGGAGGGTTTCCGGGTGATTGCGATCGACAACTCGGTGACGGGTTCCGACCGCAACATCGCGCACCTGGCGGGAGAAACGCGCTATGAACTGGTCCGGCAGGACGTCACGACCACCCTCGAGATCCCCGGCAAGGTGGATTTTGTGTTGCACTTCGCCTCGCCGGCGAGCCCGATCGATTATTTGCAATTGCCGATCCAGACGCTCAAGGTCGGGGCGCTCGGGACTCACAACGCTCTCGGCCTGGCCAGGGCCAAGGGTGCCACCTTTTTCCTCGCGTCGACCTCCGAGGTCTATGGTGACCCGTTGATGCATCCCCAGCCCGAGGGTTACTGGGGAAATGTGAACCCGATCGGTGTGAGGGGAGTTTACGACGAGGCCAAGCGCTTCGCGGAGGCCATGACGATGGCCTACCATCGGTCTCACGGTCTCGACACGAAGATTGTCCGCATTTTCAACACCTACGGGCCTCGGATGCGGCTCGACGATGGGAGGGTGGTGCCGGCCTTCATTGGGCAGGCCCTGAGAGGGGAGCCGCTGACCATCTTCGGAGACGGATCGCAGACTCGGAGTTTTTGCTACGTCGACGATCTGATTGAAGGCATTTACCGGCTGGCCCGGAGTGAGCGGCACGAGCCGGTGAACCTGGGAAATCCGGCGGAAATGACGATCCGGGAGTTTGCGGAGGCCATCCTCAGGCTGACGGGATCGACTTCGGACTTGGCCTTCCGGGAGCTTCCCTCGGACGACCCGAAAGTGAGGCGTCCCGACATCGCGCGGGCGAGGGAATGGCTGGGCTGGAGCCCCCGGGTGGAGTTCGAGGAGGGCATGAAAAAGACGCTGGCGCATTTTCGGGCGATTCTTCCGCTTGAGAAAGAAGCTAAGAGCCCGGAACAAGATGCTTGAAAGAGAAAAAATTAGCGTGGAAATTTTTTTCTGAGAAAACACTAGCCATGAATATGAAAACGCACCACTCTCGCGCCACTCGCACCCGTATTCTCATGAGCAAGACTCCCCTCCCACTTCAAGTGGCGCTCCTCCTCGCTCTGCTGTTCGCGCCGTCAGCCTGGCAGTCTGTTTTGGCGCAAGCATCGGTCAAAATAAGCAAGGTGAACGTCGAAACGACTCAATCGCCCGAGTTTACGTTAGGCGGCAAGAAGAAGGTTTTCAACGCGACGAAAAACTGGCTGGAAGCCGAAGTGATCTTTGAGGTGAGCATGTCGAGGCGGCCGGACGACGGTTACTTGCCCGATTCGATCGAGGTTGAGGTGTTTGTTCTGATCGATGCCGGCCGGGAGAAAAAGCTCGTCAAGCACAAGGGAACTTACCCGAATGTGGCGGTGAATGAGCCCCAGGCGATCGCCCTGTATCTCTCTCCGCGCGAATTCGCGCGCTTGGTGGGCAAGGAGCGCCCGTCGGAGGGAGATGTGGAGGGCTACGCGGTGGTGATCTCCTACGCTGGAAAGACGGTGGCTTCGGACATCAAGGGAATGAAGCCGGCGGATACCAAGGCAGCGCCCGAGATGGAGTTGACTCCGAAGAGCAAGACCCCCTTTCGCGACCTCTACTACGACAATTATCTGATCGACTCCGGGAGCTGAGAGTCGTCCTGGATCCCTCACATTTTCGATCGCAGCTATCGTATCTATGGCAAGCAAAACTACGTCAACGGTTATCAATCTGGGTTCTCAGCGTGTCAGCTTGGCCTCGATTGTGGGCGGCTCGAAGGTGTCGCTGGTGCTTACGCGCTACATTCATCACGATCTTGAGGGTGACCCCTCCTCCGATGCGACGCGCCTTCCCCAGCTCCAGCTGGGAGTCAAGTCCGTGGTTGAGCAGGCCAAGTTGAAGGGTTCGCTCGTTCGCTGCGCGATCGCGGGGCAGCCGGTCTTCATGCGTTTTGTGAAGCTGCCGCCTCTCAGCGAGGACAAGGTCGATCAGATCGTCGAATTCGAGGCTCAGCAAAACGTTCCCTTTCCGATCAACGAGGTTTCCTGGGGTTATCAGTTGATTGGCGAACCGGGTTCGTTGGACGTCGAGGTCTTGCTGGCCGCGATCAAGTCGGACGAGCTGACGGGCATGAATTCGGCGGTGGAGCGATCGGGAGTGAAGACCCTCTCGGTCGACGTCTCTCCCATGCTGGTCTACAATGCCTATCGCTACAACTACGCGGACCAGACCAAGCCTGCCTTGATCCTGGATGTTGGCGCGCGAACGGCCAACTTGATTTATGCGGAGCCCGAACGGGTCTTCATCAGTTCCAGCCGTATTGGCGGGGCCAGCTTCACGCAGGCGATCGCCAAGGAGCTGGACATTCCCTTCGACGCGGCGGAGCAACTGAAGCTGCAAAAAGGGTCGCTCAATCCGGAGGGTGAGGCGGACGAGCAAGCCGGCCTCATCTCCGCGGTCTTGCGCAACGCGGTGACCCGTTTGCACGGCGAGATCGTGCGGACGAACAACCGCTACAAGTCGCAACAAGAGGGCAGTTTGCCGGAGATCGTCTATCTGGCGGGCCGGGCTTCCGGGACGCCTTACCTGGCGCATTTCCTTCAAGAGAAACTCGGGGTGACGGTGGAGTATTTCAATCCGCTGCGCAACGTGGCGGTGGGTCCCAAGGTCAACCAGGAACAGGTGGCGGCCGATGCGCACACCATGGGTGAGCTGGTGGGTCTGGCGCTCAAGAATGGCGATGAAACTCCGATCGACCTCGAGCTGGTGCCCGAGGCGCTGGCCAATGCCCGGGATCTTGAAAGTCGCAAGCCCGCCTTGATGATGGGCACGGCGGCCTTGCTGGGGGTGCTGGCCGCGGGCGGATTTTACTTCACGCGTGCTGCCCAGGTCGTCGACGGCAAGATCAGTCGCCTGAAAGGGGAGACCGCCGATTTGAAAGTAGTCCAGGACGGCATCGATCAAGTGATGAAGGAGTTGGAGGCCGCCAAGGCCGAGACCGAGCCGTTTGTCGAGGCGATGACTCGCCGGACCTACTGGGTCAACTTTCTCTCGGATCTCAATAGCCGGCTGACCTCTTCCGAGGTGTGGTTCACGCAGATGGCCCCGATGGTGGGCGATCGCCAGTTGACTCGAGTTCTGGATCAGAACCTTGGAGACGCGTTGAAAGCCCGGGACCTGAGCAAGATGCGGGACAACGATCGCGACCGGGGAACCCGTGGCCGGGGCGGCAGCGCGGCGGAGGAGGAAGAAAAAGTGGCGGTCGACACGGTGGTGTTGGCCGGTCTTTTTCGGAGTCCGGCGCGCCCGACAATCGTTTCGGAGGTGCTTCTAGCCGAGCTGCAAAAATCGGGCTACTTCCAGTTGAGCGGAGAGGACGAGGAGGGCGAGCCGATTGTGCTGCAAGATTTGATCAAACTCGACGATGGGACGAACGATGCCATTTGGGCCTACAATTTTGAACTGACTCTGCCATTGAACGAACCCGTGGTTATTGAGTAGCCTTCGATTTTAAGATGAACTGGATCAAACAGAATACGTTTCTGGCAGGACTGCTAGCGGTGCTCGTGGTGGGTGCCTTGGGTTTGGGTTACTTCATGTTCCAGGCCCGTGGAAAATACATCGACGCCCAGGAGAGGTTGAGTTCGGCTTATGCTCGCAAGGCGAGCCTGGAAGGGAAGCGGCCCTATCCGGAGAACGAGAATGCGGATGAGCTTCGCAAGCTGGTCAGCGATTACCGTACGAAGGCCAGCACCTTCACCAATTCCGTGCTGGCGGCGCAAGCCGTGATGCCAAGCGGTGTGCGGTTGGCGCAGTTTCAGGAGGACCTGGCACTGAAGGTGGAGGCCGTGGCGAGTGCCGCGGAGGCCCAGGGGGTGACCTTGCCGGAAGGCTTTTATCTCGGGATGGACAAGTATCGTGCCCAGGTGCCGCTCGATGGAGCGGTCGACCAGCTCCAGTTCCAGCTCGATGTGACCGTTCGCCTAGCCGATCTTCTTTTTGCCAATGACGTCTCGGAGTTCTCCGTTCGGCACGAGACGATGCCCTTTGAAAACCGGGCCGGCGGGAATACTCCTCCTCGCGGCCGCACCACGGGCCGCGGTCGCCAGGCGGCGGCCGGGGAGGAAGAGGATGAGGACTCCGTCAGCATGACCTATCCCATGGAAATGGTCATGGAGATCACTCCGGATGGTTTCCAGAAGGTCATGAACGCCTTGAGCAACACCGAGGCCGCGCTCTCCATGGACGAGAATCCTCTCGGTGGCGAAGAGGCTGGAGAGTACTATTTCGTGACGCGCTGGCTGCGCGTGGAGAACGAAATCCAGCAGGGCCCTCAGCGGAGCGAGCCGGACGAAGACCTGGATGAAGAGGAGTTCGTTGATGAGGACGAGCCCTCCGCCGCGGCGGAGGAGGAGCAGTTGAACATGGTTTTTGGTGCGGAAAAGGTGCGCGCCTATCTGGCTCTGGATCTGGTCCGCTTTCTCAAACCCAATGCAGACGCCGCCAACTAAGTTTCATAACATTTCATCTGGACACCCGATTTCATGAACGAAGATTGGTTAAAGGAAAACTACGAGAAGGCATTTCTCATCGCCGCGACGGTGATCGCCGTTGGCTTGACGGCCTGGCTGATCCTGGGCGGGCTCAAGTTTGGCGACTTGTTCGATCAAGCTTCGGTGCGCCGGAGTGATGAAATGCCGGAGACGGGCTTCGAGCGGTTGGAGCAGGCTTCCAAGGCCTTTGAGGAATCGGTCCTCTGGCAGGGAGATCATCTCTTCGTGTCGGCGCCTGTCCTGGAGCGTGACGGCGCCCTGGAGCCGGTGGGTGAAGGCTTTGTGCACCATCCGATTTCAGATGCCTGGGTGAGCGAACACAATCTCCCCATGACGGAGTCCGACATCAAGGAGCAGGATCCGGACGGCGATCGTTTCACCAACCTGGAAGAGTTCCTCGGTGAGACCGATCCCAACGATGCCGATAGCCATCCCGCTTTCATCACCAAGCTCCGCCTGGCTTCCATGGTGGATTCGGATCTCCAACTGGTCTTCCAGACCCAGGTGGATCCCTCGACCTGGCAGATCGACCAGGTTTCACCGGGCGGGAAATTCGATAATCGGAACCTGCTGGTTGGCAAGACGAAGCGCTTCGGTCCCAAGGAACAGTTCCGGCTGGATGGCTTTGAAGAGAAGCGGGGAGTGGACGTCAACGGCGTGCCCGTCGATGAATCGGTGGTGACGATCAGTTATGTGGAGGCCGGTGGAAACGCTCGGGTGAACCAGGAACTGAAGCGGGGAGAGCCTTGGACCCTGCCGACGCACGAAGGGAATCTCATCGACCAGTTCGACGGCTCGGAAATCACCGCCAAGCGCGGCTCGAGCTTCAAGCTCAACAACGATCCCGATACCGTTTTCACCGTCGTCGAGGTCAATGAGGAGATGGCGATCCTCAAGGATCAAAACGGAAACAATTATCGGATCCGCCCCTTGTGACTAAGTGAAGACCGAATCCCTCTTTCGAAAACACCCAGTAGCACTGAAAAGTATAATCCTATGACGATAAGACGCTGCCTAAAACAAATCCGAACCCACTGTCTGGTGGTGGCGGTCGTACCTCTGCTTGCCGCCGATGTCATGGCGGGAGGCACCGGTTATGCACCCGGGAGCATTGCTCAGTCTGAGATCCTCCGGCGACAGCAGAGAATTGCTTCGGCGAACATTGCTTACGAGAATGGCGTGCGCGCCGGTCGTGATGGCGATTACGCGACGGCTTACGACGAATTGAGCATTGCGCTGGACACGCTTCCCTACGCGGAGCGGACGGAAGTTCATCGTCAGTTTTATTCCGAGGCCTATGTGAAATACGCCACCAAGCACGCGGCCGAGATCGCGGCCGCGGGGCGAGCGGACGAAGCCGGTGAGATCGTCGAGAGTGTTTTGGCCGTCGATCCCGGGAACCGGACAGCGACCAAGTTGCTGGAACGCCTGGAGCGCGGCGAATTCGCCAACATTCCGCAGCATGGCGAGAACGCCAAGCAAGTGCTGCAATTGCTGAAGGAAGCGCGCAGCAGTTACGGCCTGGGCAAGTTCGACGAATCCAGAGACACCTATCACCAAGTCTTGCGCATCGATCCTTTCAACACCGCCGCTCAGCGTGGACTGGAGAAGGTCGCCAACGCACGCTTGGACTACCACGAGCAGGCCTATCGGCAAGCCCGGGCGGAATTCATCCGGCGGGTGGATGAGTCCTGGGATCTTCCGGTTCCCCTGGCCGATGCCCAGGCGGGCGCGAGCAGTGGCCGCATGGCGGAGGATGGCAGCCTCGGCTACATCACGGCCAAGCTGAACGGGATCATGATTCCTTCCCTGCGCATGGACGGCTTTTCCCTTCAAAGCGCGTTGGATTACCTGCGCCAGCGCAGCATCAAGCTGGACAACATCGAGGGCAATCCCGCACGCAAGGGCGTCAATATTCTCATCGACGAGCGCAAGATCAATCAGTCGAGCCCGGGTGTGCTCGACCAGCAGTCGATCACCCTCAACCTGCAAAATGTCCCGCTGGCCGAGGCCTTGCGCTATGTCACGCAGCTCACGGGGGTCAAGTATCGCACCGAGCCCTACGCGGTGATCATCGTGCCGCTGAACGACAGCAGCCAGGCCCTCTTCACGCGCCGCTATCAGGTGCCGCCCATTTTCCAGAGCATCGACGGTGGCGGATCCGACGATGGCGGTGGGGGCATTGCTGACGATCCTTTCGCCGACCCGGGTGAGACCGATTCCAGGGCGGGTCTGACTCGCAAGAAGCAAGCCAAGGAAATCCTCGAATCCAGGGGCATTGTGTTCGAACAGGAGAACTCCACGGCCTTCTACATCGTCTCGGCTTCGGAGCTGGTGGTGCGCAACACCCAGGCTCAGTTGGACATCGTCGATCAGCTTGTGCAGAACCTCATCGACGAGGGCGTTCCCAAGCAGATCATGGTCGAGGCCAAGTTCGTGGAGATCCAGCAGAACAATCTCAAGGAGCTCGGTTTCGATTGGATCATCGGCAGCTTTGGCCTGGGCCAAGGTGACAAGCTTCTCGCCGGTGGCGGCAGCGTCGGAGGCAGCGAGCGGGTCTTCGATGGATCGCAATTCCCCTTCTTCGGAAACCAAGCCGCCATTCCAGCGGACAATCCTTTGAGCCCGGTGACGGCCGGTCTTCGCAGTGGTTCCGAGGCGATCTCGGAGAGCGCGATCGAGGCCTTGGTCGCCGCGGGCCGCGTGGGCGCCGCCACGGAGCTGGCCAATCCCGCTCCGGGTATCTTTTCCCTCGCGGGCGTTCTGACCGATCCCCAATTCCAGGTGATCCTCCGGGCACTGGATCAGAAGAAGGGAACGGACCTGCTCTCGGCTCCCAGCATTCTGACCCGCAGTGGTTCTCGAGCTCAGGTCGAGGTCATTCGTGAACTGATTTACCCCACGGAGTACGACCCGCCCGAGTTGCCGCAGGACTTCGGTGACCTGACGAACATAGGCGGCGTCGGCGTATTGCCGCCTGGCGGAGGTGTCGCGCCGCCGCCCCCGCCTCCCAGCTTTCCGGTCACTCCGTCCACGCCGACGGCTTTCGCGACCCGGAACACGGGCGTGACCTTGAAGGTGACGCCGCAAGTGGGTCCGGACGGCTACATGATCGAGATGGATCTCATTCCCGAAGTGGTCGAGTTCGAAGGCTTTATCAACTACGGAAACCAGATCACCACGAGCGGTCAGGACATTCTTGGGAACACCACGGAGATCATCCTGACGGCCAACCGGATCGAGATGCCGGTCTTCAACACGCGCCGAGTGACCACCAACGTGACGGTTTACGATGGCGCCACGGTGGCGATCGGTGGCTTGATTCGCGAGGACGTGCAACACACCCAAGACAAGCTTCCGATTTTTGGAGACCTCCCGGTGGTGGGACGGCTGTTCCAGATCGAGGCGGAGCAGCGCCAGAAGCGCAATTTGATGATCTTCGTCACGGCTCGTCTGATCGATCCCTCCGGTCAGCCGCTCAATCGTGATGAAGATGATTACGAAGAGGATGAACTCGATTCCTCCCTTTTCCCGCCGGTCGATCCAATTGCGCCGCCTCCGGTGAGCTACGGAAAGAATCCCATCAGTTATGGAAAGTAACCCGACGGTCGGAGAAACTAAGCGCTTGAAAAAGATGATTAAGAACGACGACGCTTTGAAACGCTTCGAGCCCACTTTCCTTCTTGCTGCCGGTGTCATGCTGGTGGTTCAGCTGGTGAGTGCCCCAATGGTCACGGCTGATCCAGGCGACGCCGCCACGACCGCGGAACGCGAGCGGCAGCAGCGCGAGTTTGAGGTGGCCCAGGCCCGCGAAGCCTATTACCAGGGACTTGATCTGGAAGAGAACGGTCAGATTGCCGAAGCCGGCGGTCATTACCGCTTGGCTCTCGACACGCTTCCGCTGGCGGAACGAACCGACCCGGAACGAGAAGTTTACGCCGACGCCTTCGCCCGTGTCTGCATCAAGCTGGCCGAAGACAGTGCCGCCGAAGGTGGTCTGGACGCGGCCAAGCGCTTCATGGAAGTGGCCTCGGAATACGCGCCAGACCATCGAGGTGTGCAGGAACTGAAGAAGCGACTGAACGATCCCGACTGGTATGCCCCGGGTGACAATCAGAAACACCGCGAGCGGGTGGCCCGTGTGCGTGCCAACTTGGGGCAAGGCGAAGCCGCCCTCGATCTTGGCGAGCTGAACGCCGCTCAGGAGAGCTTCTACGAGGTCCTGCGCGAAGACCCTTACAACACGGCGGCCCGGCAGGGTCTCGAGCGAGTGGATCGTGCGCGGAGCCACCACGCCGATGCATCCTACGATCACACCCGTGCTGCGCTGCTGGACGATGTCCTGGCAAAATGGAAAACCTCCGTGCCCGAGCGTCGTCGATTGGGCGGTGGCCCCGCTGGAGATGATTTCTCGCTTTCCGGAGACTTGCGGGAGGACATTCGACGGAAACTGGACACCATCATCATTCCCCAGATCAGCCTAGGCCCGGTGAACATCCGGACGGCCAAGGACTACCTGCAGCTCAGGTCGACCGAGCTGGATCCGGAAGGGGAAGGCGTGAGATTTGTGCTCGACGAGAAAAGCATCGCGGCCGCAGACCCCAACGCTCTCAACCAACAGATCACCATTCGGATGAGTTCGGCGCCTCTGAGCGTGGTCCTCGGATACGCCTGTGAGCTGGCGGGGCTGCGCTACAATGTCGAGCGTTACGCGGCCGCGATCGTGCCGAGCGTGGACACTTCCAGTGAACAGTTGTTCACCAAGACCTACCGGGTTCCCCCCTCGTTCGAGAAACTCGGGGTGGAGGAGGAATCCGCTGACGGCGGCAGCGACGATATCTTTGCGCCCAGCGGCAGTGACAGCAGTTTGACCGGCCGCGCCACGCCGGATCAGATCTTGCAGAGCCGCGGGATTTCCTGGCCTCAAGGAGCCAGCGCTTTTTACAATCGTGGTTCGAGTCAGCTCGTGGTGACCAACACCCAGAGCAACATGGAACTCGTCGATGCCTTCGTCGAGAGCATCCAAGAGGAGATCGTCAAGCAGGTGGAAACCCGGGTGAGATTCCTGGAGATTCGCCAGGACAGCACCGAGGAGCTTGGCTTTGATTGGTTGCTGAACGGTTTCGGCATCAAGGGCAACGACCGGGTCATTGCCGGTGGCGGCACGCTCGGGAATTCTCGTGGCAATTTCGGCACCGAGCAGGCGGGTGGTTACAATGTCGGCCAGGTGCCCTTCTTTGAGACGGGGCTCGACGCCAATGACGTCGAGGTGACGGCTCCATACGGAATCAATCCCGTCACGGGCGGACTTCGGTCCGGCTCCCAAGGGCTTCGCGGGAACGCGCTGGACTCCCTGGTTGCCGATCTTCCGCGCGGGCAAGCGGAGGCTCTCTCACCGGCTCCCGGCATCATTTCCGTCGCTGGCATTTTCACCGATCCCCAGTTTCAGGTCATCATGCGCGGTTTGAACCAGCACAAGGCGGTCGATCTGATGACGGCCCCGACGGTGGTGACCAAGAGCGCGCAGGCTGCCCGGATCGAGGTGATTCGCGAATTGATCTACCCGATCGAGTTTGATCCGCCCGAGTTGCCGCAGGAGGTGACTCTCTTGGGCGGCGGTGGTGCGTTCCCGGTGACGCCGTCCCACCCGACTACTTTCGAGACGCGTCACACCGGAGTGATCCTGGAGGTCAATCCTCAGGTCGGACCCGATTCCTACACCATCGACCTCAATCTCGCTCCCGAGGTGGTGGAGTTCGATGGCTTCGTCAACTACGGATCCGAGATCACCGCAGCGGGCACGGACTTGCTGGGCAATCCGACCCAGATTGTGGTCACCGACAACCGGATCGACCTGCCTCTTTTCTTCACGCGGCGGGCGGTGGCCAACGTGACCGTTTACGATGGATTCACGGTGGCTCTAGGCGGCTTGATTCGCGAAGACGTCCAGGAAGTGCACGACAAGGTGCCCATCGTGGGAGATCTTCCCTATGTGGGGCGTCTTTTCCGGTCCACCACGGAGCAGCATCTCCGGAGGAACCTGGTCATCTTCGTCACTGCGCGCCTCATCGATCCCTCGGGTCAGGCCTTCCGCAAGCAGTTGGAAAGCCAGATCAGCTCCACGCCGGGACCCATCGAGTAAGCTTCATCGACCATTTTCAGGAATTCCCGGAACGATCGATCAATCGAGAAAAGGGGTGGAAGAGCGATCTTCCATCCCTTTTCGTATTTCAGAGATGGTGGTGAGGTCATGGATCGAGCGAAGAGCGGGTCACCGGCTTTTGTGAGCCGGATGGCAAGCCCATCACGCGGGGCGGGCTTCTTCTTCTTTTCGTTTGCAAGGTGCCCGGCCGGGATGGAGGGGTTTCTGAATTTGGGTGCCCGAGCCTCCGCCGCGCTTCTTGAGGGCGAGGGAGGACGTTTCCCGGATCGATTCCAAACGGAAGCTGGTGCGAGGAATCGCTTGAATCGATGAAACGGATTGTCCTCACGGGAGGCATCGCCACCGGGAAAAGTTCCTTCCTATCCCGCCTGGAGGAGCTTTCCCCGGGCCTTGGTATTTTCGACTGTGATCGGGCCGTTCACGATCTCTTGACAGAAGACGAGGTTCTGCACAAGTTGAGGGCACTGTTTGGCGATCCAGTCTTTGATGGCGAGATTCTGAACCGTGCCGCTTTACGGCGTGTCGTCTTGGCGGATGAGTCGTGTCGACGACGGCTTGAGGCCCTCCTGCACCCTCGGGTCTGGACCCGATGTGAATCCTCTTTCGCCGCCTACCGGGCGGCGCATCCCGAGGAAGAGGGAATCTTCATCGCCGACGTGCCTCTTTTTTATGAAACCGATGGATCTTATCCCAATGACATGGTTGCGGTCGTGGCCACGACCCGAATGACGCAAGAAAACCGCTTGCGGTGCCGTTCGAACTATTCGTTGGGTGAAATGAGAGCCATGCTTGCCGCTCAATGGCCCATCGAAAAGAAGGTGCGGCTTGCCGATGTCGTCATTTGGAACGAGAGCCCGATCGGGCGTCTGCAGGACCAAGCTCAACTTTTTCTCCAGCTCGTCCGCGAGCGTTAGCCGCAACCATCATGAAAACCGAAACGGAGCACGAAGCTCAAGTGAAAGGTCCCTCACGGGCCAAAGGAAGCCAGACCACCGACCCATCGGCCGAATCCCCCGCCGAGGAAGGGGCATCGTCCCGGGCGGAGGTGCCCGAGCGAGTCTCGTTGAACGACCTCCACGAGCGATCGTTGGTCGAAATCCACGAGATGGCGAACACTCTGGAGCTGCGAACCGGCAATCGGTCCAAACACCAGGTCATTTTTGAGATTCTCAGCTTCTACTCACGGAACGGCACCGTGATCGAGGCGGAGGGAGTTCTCGATGTTTCCAAGGAGGGAGCCGGCTATCTCCGTTGGCCCAGGTTCAACTTCGCGCCCCATCAAGACTCGGTGTTTGTGCCCCACGCAACGATTCGCCGCTTCGATTTGAAGAGCGGGGTGTCTCTGCGGGCCGAAGTGCGCGCCCCGCAAAAGCGGGAGAAGTATCTCGTGGCCGAGACGCTGCTCGCCGTGGAGGGAATTGAGATCGACGCCTTCGAACCGCCCCCGCCGTTCGAACGGCTGACGGCCTTGTTTCCCTCGGACCGCATTTTGCTCGAAAACAAACAGTTGAGCTCGGTGAGCGCGCGGGTCTTCGACCTCGTGGCGCCCCTCGGCAAGGGACAACGGGGACTGATCGTGGCGTCCCCGCGCTCTGGCAAGACGATCCTGCTCAAGGAGATCGCCAAGGCGATCAGCGTGAATCATCGGGAGGTCGAACTGATCATTCTGCTCATTGATGAGCGGCCCGAGGAGGTCACTGATTTTCGGGAGACGGTGGATGCCCAGGTCTACAGCTCCACCTTCGACGAGAGTCCCGTGCGACACATCCAGGTGGCGGAACTGGTCCTGGAACGCGCCAAGAGGCTGGTGGAACTCAAGAAGGATGTGGTGGTCCTGCTGGACAGCATCACCCGGCTTTCGCGTGGATATAACAATCTCGCCGGAGGCAAGGGGGGGCTCACCCAGGGGGGGCTCAATCCCAGGGCTCTGCAAAAAGCACGGCGCTTTTTCAGCACTGCCCGCAATGTCGAGGAGGGGGGCAGTCTGACCATCCTGGCGACCGCGCTGATCGAGACGGAAAGCCGGGTGGATGACATCATTTTTGAGGAGTTCAAGGGGACCGGAAATCTGGAGGTGCACCTGGATCGCGAGATGGTGGAGAAACGGATTTTCCCGGCGATCCACACCTTGAAATCCGGCACCCGCAAGGATGAGTTGCTCTATCATCCCGACGAATACGCGCGCGTCGGTGTTCTGAGGCGGCAAATGGCTCAGGTGCCGGCCGGAGAAGCGATGGAAAAGCTGGTGCGAAACATCAAGCGGACGAACTCCAATGTGGAGTTGCTTCTGTCAGGGTTGAAGTAGATGTCGGAGGCAGTACCTTTCCTATCAGAGGACGCGTCCCTGGTTGATTTTCTGGCTTCATGCCCGCGCGGCGAAACGTGCTGTGTGGACACGGAAGCCGACAGTTTGTACTCCTACCGTGAGAAGATCTGTTTGATCCAATTCGCGTGCGGAGAGCGCCTGGCATTGATCGATCCCCTCACCATCAAGGACCCGGCGCCCCTGCTCGACTTCGTGGATGAAGCGCCAGAAGTGTGGATGCATGGGGCGGACTATGACATGAGTATCCTGAATCGGACCTATGGGAGAGTTCCCGATCCGGTTTTTGACACGCAGACGGCGGCGCGCTTGTTTGGTTGGCGAACCTTTGGCTTGGCCCATTTGATCAAGGATTTGATCGGGGTGGAGCTTTCGAAGCAGTCGCAGAAAAAGAACTGGGGAGAGAGGCCTTTGCCGGAGAAGATGCTCGCCTACGCAGCCAATGATGTGCGGTATCTCCTGCCTCTCACCGAGATTTTCAAGGAACGTCTGCATGCCAGGGGCCGGTGGGAGTGGTTCTTGCAGTCCTGCGATGCCGGACGGCGGCAGGTGTTGAATCGGAAGGAGAAGAGCCGGGACGATCTCTGGCGCATTTCCGGCTGGGGACGGATGAGCCGGCGTGAGCTGGCCTATCTCCGGGAGATCTGGCATTGGCGCGATGAAATCGCCGCTCGCCGCGACAAGCCGCCCTTCAAGGTGCTCTCCAACGATCAGATGATCTCCATGAGCACTCAGTTGGCCTCTGGGAAAAAGTTCAGTCTGCCGCCGCGGTTTCGGGAGCATCACCGCGAGCGGTTCGCCAAAGCGATCAAGTCCGCGCGCGAGCTTCCCGAAGAGGCCTTGCCCAAGTGGGAGCGGCGGAAACGCGTGGCCAAGGCGTCCGATTGGGAGGCGGTCTTTCAGGGTCTCCGCGAGCGGCGGGATCGATCTGCCAAGGAACACAACCTGGAAGCCTCGTTCATCGCTTCCAAGGCATCCCTGGAGCGCTACGCATACGCTCAGGAGCCGGACCGTGAAGTGCTGAAGGGCGAACTGTTCCTTCCCTGGCAGCAGGGACTGCTCTTTCCGGGCGAGTCGTCGCCGGTCCACTGACTGACGGACGGACGGACCGCAATCTTGGCGGATCGAGCGAGGGAGGGACACTTTATCGGCGATGGGTCTGCACTCTACGAATGCTCCCCGAGGCTGACCTTTATGTGTTTGGTTTTGAGGTAGTCAAAAATGGCTTGCCGGGAGAGTTCGAGGCCGTAGCCGCTCTCTTTCCAACCTTCGTAGGGGCCGTAGGCGGTGTTGACCGCGCCGTGGTTGATGCAGACCGTGCCGGCCTCGAGCTTCTCACCCAATCCAACCGCCGCCTGGAGATCGTGGGAGAACAGGTAGGCGGCGAGTCCGTAGAGGGAATCGTTGGCATCCGTGAGTGCCTCGTCCGTTTCCTTGAAGGCCCGGACCGGCAGCACGGGGCCAAAGGTCTCCTCTCGCCAGAGCTTCATCTCGGGCGTGGCCCCGGTGAGGACGGTCGGGCGGAAGTAGTGACCACGGGCGAAGGCGGGCCCTTCGGGTCTTCCGCCACCGTACTGGCGCGCACCGTGCCTGAGCGCGTCCTCGACGTGGTCTTCCACCTTGCGCCGGGTGGCCTCCGTGGTCAGTGGGCCGAGGTCGACGGCGGGATCCGTGAGGCCGTCCCCCATGGTGAGGTTTTCGGCGGCGGCCACGAGTCGCTCAATGAGCGCATCGTGTACGGTGTGGTGGACGTAGACGCGGTTGACGCTGCTGCAGGATTGGCCGCCATTGCGAAACCCTTTGTAGGCGAGGACCTTGGCGGTCAGGTCGAGGTCGGCATCCGCGAGGACGATCGCCGGGCAATGCCCCCCCAATTCCAGGGAGACGGGTTTTAGTGGCACTCAGGATGCGTTTGCCCACCTCGGTTGAGCCGGTCATGGCGACCTTGTCGATCATGGGATGGGTGACCAGAGCTTCGCCCAGTTCGGGTGAGGGGCCGGTGAGGACATTGATCAGGCCGCCGGGCAGGCCGCCATCGTGAAGAGCGGCGCAAAAGGCGGTGGCGCAAAGGGGCGTCACCGGCGTCGGCTTGACCACCACCGCACAGCCGGCGGCGAGCGCGGGCCCCAGTTTCCAGCTGAGAAGGGCCACGGGATAGTTCCAGGGCGTGATGGCGGCGCAGACGCCGACGGGCTGGTAAGTGACCCAGGAGCGAAACTCGGAAGCCTCGGTTGGAGGGATGAAGCCCTCGATGCGCGGCGCTTCCGAGGCGTAGAAATCGATGAGGTCGCAGGCGGCGCGGACTTCGCTCTCGCCCTGATTCCAGGGTTTGCCTTGCTCGAGAGCCATGAGGCGGCCGATTTCACGGGCCTGTTCGCGGACGTGCCGCGTGACCTCTCGCAGGATGGTTTCGCGTTGATAGGCCGAGAGAACGGACCAGGCGGCGAAGGCCTCGCACGCATTGGCCACGGCCCGTTCGAGGTCCTGGCCATTCGCCGCAGGGGCGCGACCGATGACCTCGCCCGTGGCCGGAGAATGGATGGCGTAATGGTCGCCGCTCGGCGACTCGGTGCGCTCACCCCCGAGGATGAGGGCGCCTTGTTCGATCGGTCCGGTCATGAGGCTCTGCGTCCAGGGATGGCGCCGTTATTGGCTCGGGGGCACAATGCACACCTTGAGGGCTTCTCCGGATTCCATCAGCGGAAAGGCCTCGGTCACGCGGTCGAGGGGCAGCGTGTGGGTGATGATCCGGTCCGCCGGAAAGCGGCCGCTCTGGATCAGTGCCTGAGCCGCCTGAAAGTCGCGAGGTTTCTCGGAGTAGGAGCCCGTCACCAGCAGCTCCTTGTAGTGCAGGTGATTGGTGTTGAGCGTGGCGGTGGGAGCCGATTTGGGCAGGCCGCCAAAGAACTCCACGCGAGCGCCTTTCCCCGCGATTTCGAGGGCATCGGCCTGGGCCTGGGCATGGCTGCAGGCCACGATCACCACGCTGGGGCCGAGCCCGCCAGTGAGTTCCGCTATGGCGGCGAGGTGCGCGCCGTCGGGCGTGACCGGGATCGTGCCGTCGAGATCGAAGGCGGCGGCCTTTTTCAGACGGGCCTCGGAAACGTCGAGCATCCAGATCTTTTGCGCGCCCTGGAGACGCGAGACCGCCGCGTGCATGACGCCGATGGGTCCGGCTCCGATCACGGCCACGGTGTCGTGCAGCCCGATGTTCAGGCGTCCATGCGCGTTGATCACGCATCCGAGAGGTTCGGAGAGACCCATGTGGGCGGAGGGAATGTCGGTGTCGACGCGGTAGAGCTGGCCCCGCGCCACGGCCGGAGCCGGCACCTTCATGAGCGGCGCAAAGGCGCCGTCATGATGGTAGGACATCGTGGTTCGGTTCTGGCAAAGATTCTGTCGCCCGGCCTGGCAATAGCGGCATTGGCCGCAGGGTAGCACGATGTACATGACCACCCGGTCGCCGACTCGAACCGTCGATTCCGGTGCCTCCGCGCGGGACTCGACCACCCGGCCGCAGAATTCGTGTCCGAGGATCCGGGGCGGCTGGATCTTCTGATCGCCGTGGCGGTAGGTACGGAGATCGGTGCCGCAGACCGCGCAGGCATCGATTTGAATGAGCACTTCACCAGGCTGGGGCGAGGGCTCGTCGACCTCGTCGATGGTGATTCGCTCTTTGCCATGGTAGACTGCCGCGCGCATGGGGGGACTCTAAGGAGATGGGGCACGGCGTCTCAAGCCGCATTTCCGGGGAATCTTGGAGACAGCGGTCCTGCAGCCGGCTCGGGGAGAAGGCATTGCATTTGCCCGCCGAAGCCTCGATGGTTTTCGCCATGTCCAAGTCGCTCTGCTTCTGCGTTGGCTACCTGGTGGCGGGGCCTGGGTTGGTTCCGGTGGCCAAGGCAGAGGAAGGCGTTCTGATCTCGGAATTCATGGCCCAGAATGTCTCCGGGCTGCAGGACGATCACGGGGAGGCGTCGGATTGGATCGAGATCTACAATTCGGGGGAGCGGGAGCAGTCGCTGGCGGGCTGGTTTCTGACGGATTCCGAAGATGATCTCACCAAATGGAAATTCCCGGAGGTTTCGTTGGCGCCGCAAACACGCCTGGTGGTGTTTGCCTCGGGCCGCGATCAACGGGATGTGCCGGAGCCGCAAGAGATCCGCGAGCGGAATCGGCGCCGGCTTCGGGACGTTGGATTGCCCGAGCAGTTCCTCGATCGCGTGCCCGCGGATCAGTTAGAGCGTTTTCTGCAGCAAATGGAGCGGCAGCGAGGACGTGGGAATGGAGGACTCGCGGAAGGGGAGCCCTTGCCTTCGCTGCATGCCGGCTTCAAGCTGAGTGCGGAGGGTGAGTATCTCGCCCTGGTGAAAGCGGACGGCAAGACGGTGATTCACGCTTTCGACCCGAAGTATCCGGAGCAGCACGAGGATGTCTCCTATGGATGGGTCGAGGCCGAAACGGGCCAAGAGAAAAAAATTGACTATCTGTTAGAAGCCACGCCGGGATGGGACAACGCCGAAGCCCTGCGGGGACTGGTGGAGCCGGTGGCTTTCAGTCATCCGGCGGGTCTTGTGGAGGAGGCCCTTGCTCTGGAGCTTCGGACGTCGCCGGCGGATGCGGAGATCCGCTACACGCTGGACGGGGCGGTGCCCGGGTCGGATGCGGGGGAGGTCTATCGGGAACCCTTGACGATCACCGGCACCACCGTGGTGAGAGCGGCGGCCTTCAAGCGCGGTCACCGGGCCTCGACGGTGGAGACGCGCAGCTACCTTTTTCTCGACGACGTGCTCACGCAGTCGCCGAGCGGCCAGGCGCCTCCGGGGTGGCCGGCGAGCGTCGTCAATGATCAGTGGCTCGATTACGGGATGGATCCGGACATTGTGGGTGACGGGTATTCTCCGGCGGAAATGAAGGCGGCGCTCCTCGAACTGCCTGCGCTTTCCTTGGTGGCCCCGCTTCCGAGTCTGTTCGATCGCCGGGAAGGCATTTACGTCAATGCCCGGCAGCGAGGGCGGGAGTGGGAACGGGAGGCTTCTCTGGAGTTGTTGCCGCTCTCCCGGGAAGAGCCAGGTTTTCAAGTGAATGGCGGCCTGCGGATTCGGGGAGGATTCAGCCGGCAAGGGAGCAATCCGAAGCACGGCGTTCGCATGATCTTCCGAAAAGAATACGGAGATGGAAAACTGCGCTACCCGCTCTTCGGGGACGAGGGAGCCGAGGTTTTCGACAAGATCGATCTGCGCTCGAGCATGAACTACTCTTGGGCCATGGGAGGCGGCCTGGCCAACACCTTGCTGCGGGATGTGTTTTCGCGAGACACGCAGCGGGACATGGCGCAGCCCTACACGCGAAGCCGCTTCTATCATTTGTATCTCAATGGGCATTACTGGGGCATCTACATGACTCAGGAGCGCGCGGAAGCCTCGTATGGAGAGACTTACTTTGGCGGGGACAAGGAGGACTACGACACGATCAAGACCTTCGGGGAAGTGGTCGACGGAACGGGAGACGCCCGCGGACGCCTCTACCGGGAGGCGCTGGCGGGTTTCGCCTCGGATGCCCGTTACTTTCGCGTGCAGGGAATGAATCCAGACGGGAGATGGAACCCGGAGTTCGAGCGTTTGGTCGACGTGGACAACCTGATCGATTACATGCTGATCACTTTCTACACGGGGGACAAGGATGGGCCGGGAGGGACCTTTGGCACGGGGAACAACTATTATTCTCTCTACAATCGCGAGAATCCGGACGGATTCAAATACTTCGAGCACGATTCGGAGCATTCGTTAGGACTCGGCGTGGACGACATCACGGGTTCGTTCGTGGACGACGGGCGGGGTGACTTGATTGGGCGTTACGGAGAGCGCCAGTTCAACGCTCACTGGCTGCACACGCGTCTGGTGGAGAGCTCGCACTATCTCGCGAGGTTCACCGAGCGCGTGGAGAAGTATTTTTTCAATGGAGGGGCTCTCACGGAGGAAGCGTGTCTGGCCCGTCTGGAGGCGAGGGAAAAGGAGATTGAACGCGCGATCCTGGCCCATGCCGCGCGCTGGGGAGACGCTCAGCGGGAGAGCCCCATGACGCCGGCCGATTGGCGAGCCGGCGTGGAGGACATCAAGGAATTCATGGTCAATCGCGAAGACGTGGTGCTGCGCCAGCTCCATCGGCGGGGATGGTATCAGGGCATCCCCTCCCCGGTGTTCAATCGAGCGGCCGGCGTGGTGTCCGCCGGCACGCCTCTCCATGTGTCAGAGTCTCTCGGTGAGGTCTATGTCACTCGCGATGGGACCGATCCGCGCGGAGAGGACGGGGCGCCGGTGGCGGGAAGCGTTCGCATGCGCCTGCCGTGCGTGGAGCGCGTGCCCCTTCTGGCCTCGCCGTCGCTCGTGCGGGTGACGGTGCCGCGAGATGGCTCGCTCGGTCTGGAATGGACCCGGCCGGAGTTTGACGACGGGGCGTGGCTTCTCGGGAGGACAGGCGTCGGCTATGAGGCGAAGTTCGGGTATGAGCCCTTGATCGGCGTCGATCTCTTGCGCGAAATGCATGGTCAGGCGACCACGGCCTATTTGCGATGTGCCTTTTCTCCCAAGACCACAGGGCCGGCATTTGACGAACTCCGGATGCGGATGCGGTATGACGACGGTTTCGTCGCCTACTTGAACGGGAAGCGAGCGCTCTCGGTCAACGCTCCGGAGAATCCCCGCTGGAACTCGGAAGCGACCAAGGATCACGCCGACGACGTGGCGGTGGATTTTGTCGAATTTCCGCTCGATGCCGGTTGGGAGCTGCTCGATGGAGGGGGGACGAACGTCTTGGCGGTTCATGGAATGGACGGTCCGGCGAGTTCCGATTTTCTCATCACGCCGGAACTGCACGGAATCCGTTATGGCGGCGCTGGGCCGCTGGTCTTGGGCGAACCGGGAGAGGTCCTTCTCGGCGTGCGGAGTCTTCACCAGGGAAAGTGGTCGCCCCTGACGGAGTGGCGCTTCGAAGTGAAGTGAGCGCCTCGGCGCGATTGCGTTTTGGTGAGCATCAATCCACCTCTGGAGGGAGTGGAGTTCCGTCGAGCAGGTGATCGAGAAAGACGTTCGCGTACTGGGGTGAGGTGAGCACGGCCTTGGAACTGAAGCCCCCGAACCAGGCGAGGTGAGGCCAGCCGGGGTGGCGTCCCATGGTGGGGAAACGTGTGAGGGTGACGGGACGGACGGCGGCGACGTGTTCCTCGACCGTGAACGGGAACCGGAGGAACTCGCGCAGAGAACGTTCGATCTCGCGTCGGCCGTTGACCCTGGGAGCCGTCTCGGGACGGGACCGGGCCTTGTAAGTGGCGCCGGCTCGCCAGTGGCATGATGAGTGGCCGGTCGGGAGCAGCCAGCAGGCACCGTTAAAAATGCGGGAATCGTCTTCGAGATCCAGGATGTGCAAGGTGAGGATGTCGCCGTGTGCGTAGCGCATGGGCAGCCAGTCGAAACGGGCCTGGGCGAAGAGCCAGGGGCCGTTGGCGAAGACCCACGTTCCCTCGTCGGCGGGGCAGTCCTCGGGGTCGATGTGGCGCTTCTCGTAAACTCCCTGCTCGCGAAACCACGCGCGGGAACGCGCCAGCCAAGAAGGGACGTCGAGGCATCCCGAACGGCGCATCCGGAAGGCGCCCAAGGGAGCGCGGAAACCCGAGCCGGGCAGGTCAGGATCGCCCGGGAGAATTTCAGCCTGGTAGAGAGGGTCGCCGCGACGCTTCGCCCACCGTTGGGCCTCCAGCGGGCTGATGAGGAAGCGGACGGCCTCGCGGCGACGGTAGATATCGGATTGTCCTAACAGAGATCCGACCGCGCGGTAGAAGGTCGCCATCTCCTCGAGAAAGGCCCAGCCCTGCGTGAGGGCGAGGCGTTGACCGGCGATGGGAGTGACGAGCCCGGCGGCGATCTGCGAAGCCGTGGGGGAACGTTCCTCGTCGAAAATCCGAAAGGGGAGGTCCCGCTGATTACAGCGCCATGCCAGCGCGGTGCCGGCGAGTCCTTGCCCGACGATGTGGAGCGGCAAGCCCATGCGATTCCTCTCCATCGCCGGTCGGACCCCGTCGTCAAGCCAGGATGAGACCTTTCCAAGCGGGGAACTTGGCGCTAAGCATGCGGGGTATGGGTATGAAACCGATTGTTCAGATTTCCCTCGATCTCACGGGGATCGATGAGGCTTTGGAGACGGCTGAGATGGCTCTGCGCACAGGGGTGGACTGGCTCGAGGCCGGCACGCCGCTCATTCTGGCGGAAGGCTTGCACGGCGTGCGTGCGTTGAGAGAGCGATTTCCCGAGACGCCCATCGTGGCGGATCTCAAGACCATGGACGGCGGTTACCTGGAAGCGGAGATGATGGCCAAGGCCGGCGCCACGCAGGTCGTGGTGATGGCCCGGGCTCACGAAGAAACCATCAAGTGCGTCGTGCAAGCCGGAAAAGGTTTTGGTGTGGAAGTGATGGGCGACAACCTGGCCTGTCCGAGCATGGTGGACGGGGCGCGTCGATTGGAAGACCTGGGCTGCGACTACATCGTTCACCACATCGGCTACGATGAGCGCCGCGGCATCGCTGCCCGCGGCGAGAGGATGCCGAGTCCCCTGGATGATCTCAAAGCGGTGGTGGAGGCGGTGTCCATTCCGGTCCAGGCGGTGGGCGGTCTCTCGATCGAGCAGGCGGTCCTGTGCCCCGACTACGGGGCGCCCCTGGTGGTGCTGGGGGCTCCCTTGACGATCGACGCCGACTCCTTCAAGACGGCGGATGGAGACCTGGAGAGTTCGCTTCGCCTCATCTGTGAGAAAGTGCACGCCAAATCCGCCTAACCATAGAAGGTTTATTTCTCATGAAACATCCTGCGGTCGTGAATTTTGCCCCGGAGCCCCACAGTGTGGAACTCCGAGAGATCGAGACGCCCAAGATCGGGCCCGAGGACGTGCTCTTGAAAGTGGCGGCGGTCGGTGTCTGCGGGAGCGACTTGCATCAGTGGACCGCGCAGCACAGCTGGCCGGTGAACTACCCAGTGGTTCTGGGGCACGAGTTTGGCGGGGAGATTGCGGAAGTGGGCCGAGACGTTCGGGGCTGGGGTGAAGGCGATCGGGTGGTGAGCGAAACGGCCGCCGTGATCAATCCCGACAGTCCCATGACACGGCGGGGTCTCTACAATCTCGACGCGGACCGCAAGGGCTTCGGTTACGGCGTGAATGGTGCGATGACGCCCTTCGTGCAAGTGCCAGCCCGTTGCCTTCACGCGGTGCCGGAGGGATTGGCACTGGAAAAGGCGGCCCTGACCGAGCCCTGTTGTGTGGCCTACAACGCGACCATCAAGAACACGCGGATCGAGCCGGGCGCCCGGGTCTTGGTCATTGGACCGGGTACCATCGGAATCCTTTGCGCGGTGATGGCCCGGCTGGCGGGAGCCGAGGTGGCGGTGGCTGGATTGCTCCAGGATGCGGGGCGCTTGAAGATCGCAGAGACCTACAGCTGCCGGGCCTTGACGGAGGGGGTGGAGGCGTGGTGCCGGGAACGGGATGGATTGGGGGCCGATGTGGTGATCGATGCGGCGGGTGTCTCGCCGACGCTGAAGATGGCCATTGACGTGGTGCGTCCGGCGGGTTGGATCACCAAGGTGGGATGGGGCCCGCAACCGCTCAACTACAACATCGATCCCCTTGTCCAGAAGAACGTGACTTTGCAAGGAAGCTTCAGCCATTACTGGCCACTTTGGGAACGCGTGTTGGCTTTGTTGGCTTCGGGCCAGCTGGACATCGAGCCGATCATCGGCGGGCAATGGCCGCTTGGGGAATGGGAGACGGCCTTCAAGAAGATGCATCACGGTGAGGTGGTCAAGTCGGTCCTCCTCCCGGGAACGCGCTAAACTACCCCCCATAGTTTCATAAATCGGGGCAAGAATCCCAAGAAAATAGTGGCAGGGGCCTTTGGGATAAGGTTGATTTGGAATCTACCAAAACACCAAACACTTCAACCCAAAAGCCACCTACAGTGAGAGTAGCACGACGTACGATTCATGCAAAGTCCAGAACGATTCCGGCGATCAAATTTGAAGATCAAGAACTGACCTCTTTCGGCGGTCTCGTTATCTTTCAGAAGCTCTTTCAGGAATTGGATCTGGAGGGGAAGCTTCAGCAGTGCTTTGGTCCACTGGATCGGCGCATGTCCCGCTTCTACAAGTTCCACAAGGTTTTCATGTGTCTTATCGTGCATCTTATACTGGGCTACCGGATGCTTCGCGATTTGGACTACTACCGAGATGATCTCCTTGTACGACAGGTTTTGGGGATGCACCAATTGCCCAGTGTCCCAACGATGAGCCGGATGTTGGGAGAGGTCGATTGTCAAAGCCTTGAGAGGATGAGGGAGATGAATCATTTCGTTTGCCTGTCGCGACTTCAGGAGGAGGGAATCAAACGCATCACGCTTGATTTGGACGGAAGCGTGCAGAGCACGAGTCGCCATGCGGAAGGGACGGCTGTGGGATTTAACAAGGAGAAAAAAGGCGAGCGCAGTTATTATCCACTGCTCGCGACGATCGCTCAAACCGGACAAATCTTCGACTTCCTTCATCGAAGTGGCAACGTCCATGACTCCAATGGCGCGGTGGAATTTCTTTGCTACTGCGTGGAAAAGATTCGCAAGGTGCTGCCTGATGTGCAGATCGAGTTGCGCGCCGACAGCGCGTTTTTCAGCGATCAGATGGTTTCAGAGGCAAAGACCCTTGGCCTGGAATATACGTTTTCGGCGCCTTTCGAGCGGCTCGTGGAACTCAAGGGCATCATCGAGAAGCGCCGTCGCTGGTCCCGAACCCGAGGCGGAGAGGGAAAAACTCATCACTTCGAAATCCGCTGGAAGCCAAAAAGTTGGGCGCGCAAAGCGCGCATTTTGTGCATTCGAACCATGAGGCGCACTCAGCGCAAAGGACCGCTCCAACTGGATCTTTTCGAACCAGTCGAGGAGAACTATGAATACGAGGCGATCATCACCAACAAGACAAACACGGCCGCTCATGTGGTGAAATTTCATGAAGGGCGTGGCTCTCAGGAGAAGATTTTTGGCGAAGCCAAGAGCCAGGCCCAGATGGACTATATTCCGGCCAAGCGACGTGCCGCCAACGAAGCTTTCCTTTTGGCCAGTATCCTCACCCACAATCTCACACGCGAAATGCAGATGCGATCTGCGGAGCGGTCACGCAAATCGTCCCCCAAAAGGGCTGCGGAGTGGATCTTTGAAGGACTCGGCACGATTCGCCGCAAAATCATCCAGCGTGCCGGACGTCTGACTCGCCCTCGAGGTCGACTCACATTGACACTCGGAGACAATCAGGCCGTCGAAGAAGAAATCGCCTACTACATGATGGCCTGACTGGCCATTTTATGAAACGCTGGGGTAAAGTAGAGATTCAATCACCACCGGGCAAGGGATTCATGAAGTTAGAGAACAAGGTCGTCATCGTAACGGGAAGCACCATGGGCATTGGCAAGGCCATTGCCCGCCGCTGTGTCGAGGAGGGCGCGAGAGTCCTCATTCATGGGCTGGAAGAAGAGCTCGGGCGGGCGCTTTGCGAGGAATTGGGGCGGGAACGCTGCTCGCTTCACATCGATGATTTCTCCCGGCCGGAGGCCGCTGCACGGACAGTGGAAGCGGCGATTCAGGCTTTTGGAAGCATTGATGCTCTGGTGAATAACGCGGCTTTGGTGGTCACCGGGCGGCTGGAGAATAGCGAATCGGACGACATCGACCGCGTGATGTCGATCAATGCCAGGGCTCCCTTTCTGCTGATCAAGGCGGCCTATCCCTATCTCAAAGAGAGAGGAGGTTCCGTGTTGAATATCGGCTCGGTCAACGCCCATTGCGGGGAGGAGAATCTCTTGCCCTACAGCATGTCCAAGGGGGCCTTGATGACGATGACGCGCAACCTTGGCGACACGCTGATGAGGGAGGGCGGGGTCCGGGTGAATCAGATCAATCCAGGCTGGGTATTGACGGAGAACGAGAAGGCGCGCAAGCGGGAGCAGGGCATGGCGGATGATTGGCCCGCGCATTTGCCCACGCAGTTCGCCTCGGCCGGTCGAATTCTCGCGCCGGAGGAGATTGCGGCCGCCGTGGTACTCTTCATCAGTGACGAGATTGGCCCGACGAGTGGAACGGTTTTCGAAATGGAACAGTATCCCATGATCGGGCGGAACCCGGCCAAGTTGTAGGCCCGGGGGGATCTTCGGTTCTTGGCGACAACCCGCGAGCGAAGCGCAATTCCTTGGCGGACCTTTACGAGCATTGGTTGAGGGTGTGCCGCGAGGGGCGGGACGAGGTTGCCTTGTGGGACGCGGCCTCGGGGGAGAGACTGAGTTTCGGCCAGTTGGCGCGCCGAGTGGATCGGCGGGCGCGCCTGCGCGAACCGTTCGAGGTGGTGAGGGGAGGCGGCGTCGAGTTCTTGCTGAAAACGCTGGTGGCCTGGAGAGATGGCGTCTGCTTGATTCCCTGTGACGACGAGAGGGCCGCGACGAAATTGCCAGTCGTTCTGGAAGGCGTCTGCCACGGGAAACGGACATCGGGTTCCACCGGCGAGCCTCGCCTGGTCTGGTTCACCGCGTCCCAGCTCAAGGCGGACGTGGATCAGATCGTGGCGACGATGGGCCTGCGCCGTGACTGGCCCAATGCGGGGGTGATTTCCCTGGCGCACTCTTACGGATTCTCTAATCTGGTTTTGCCTTTGTTACTCCATGGCATCCCCTTGACCCTGGGAACCGACCCGCTGCCCGCCGGCGTGCAGCGCTTGCTGGGCGAACATGAGGCGGTGACCTTGCCGGCGGTGCCGGCCATGTGGCGGGCTTGGTTGGGGAGCGGAATCCTCGATACCGTGCCGGTCCGCCTGGCCATTTCCGCGGGGGCTCCCCTGACACTGTCCCTGGAGAGACTGGTTTATGAGCGGACAGGGCTCAAGATTCACAACTTTTACGGGTCCACGGAATGCGGCGGCATTGCCTATGACGCCTCTTCCGAACTGCGGAGGGATGTCCGCGACGTGGGCCGGGCGATGGAAGGCGTGACGCTGTCGGTGGTGGAGGGGTGCTTGCGAGTGGAAAGCCCTGCCGTGGGTTGGGGCTATGCCGATGGCGGCTCGAAGGATGTCTTGGGCGAAGAACGTTTCCTCACTGCGGATCGGGCGTCGATCGACGAATCGGGGCGGGTTTTTCTCTTGGGGCGTCGTGGAGAGATGATCAATGTGGCAGGGAGAAAGGTGTCTCCGCAATCGATGGAAGAAATGCTGAACGGGCTGGAAGGGGTTGGGCACGCGGTGGTTTTCGGTGTGCCGAGTGGTGATGCGGAGCGGGTGGACGACATCGTGGCGGTGGTGAGCTTGGAGGACGTTGCGGCGGGGGAGACCGTCAAGGCGGAGGCCCGACGGCGCCTGCCGGCGTGGAAGTGCCCGCGGTATTGGTGGATGTGTCAGGAATTGAAGCCCGATGTTCGCGGCAAGATTTCGCGAAGCGAGTGGCGCCGGCGGTTTCAGGAGCGGCGCTCGGCGCTCGACTGAGCCGATTTCCTGTGGGATGCTGAATGGCGGCTCCGGCCGGGCGGATCGCCCACGGGGCATGGTTTCGGCCGGTGGGGGGAGGCGCCGGCGGCGAATTTGGCGCTTCCAGACGTTGCAAGGTCCTCGGGAGCCCCCATGGTGGCGGCGACATGATTGAAAAGGTCCTGTTCGATTTGGGAAACGTTCTCCTCCGCTTCGATTTTGCGCGGACTTACCGGGGATTGGCGGTTCATGGCGGGCGTCTGGAAGCCATGAACTCGGGACCGGTGAGGGAGTTGGTGGCGGACTACGAGACCGGCCGGATCGATGACGATACCTTCTTCAAGCGGGCGTCTGCGGTGGTGGGCTACGCGGGACCGCGAAACCATTTTGAGCGGAGTTGGCAGGACATCTTTGAAGTGAATGTGCCGATGGTCGCCTTCTTGCGTGATCTTCGGGCTCGCAAGATTCCCTGTTTCCTGCTTTCCAACACGAACGCTCTTCACGTGCGACATATCGAGGCGAGCTATGAGGTCCTGGAGCATTTCGATGGTCTCCTCTTTTCTCACGAGGCGAAATCCATGAAACCGGACGAGGTCATCTATGAAAAGGCCATCGAGCAGTTTGAATTGGATCCCTCCAAGACCGCTTACATCGATGATTTGCCCGACAATATCGAGACCGGGCGCCGACTCGGATTTCGCTGCGTTCACTACGATCCCAACGAACACGAGCTTGCGGAGAACGACTTGAGAGCTTTGGGGTTGATTTCTTCCTAACCAAGAATTCGCTCCGCCCTCTCTTTTTGCCCATGGTCATTCGACGAGACATCGCCCTCACATGGTCTCACCAAATCATCTTCACGCGTGAGGCGTTTTCGCCTGGGAACCGGACTCTGGCTGATCTCTTTGAACCCCGTGAGGGTCGGCCCGCGCGGGTCTTGATGATTCTCGACGATCACCTCGCGCTGTCCGAGGCCGTCGAAGCGTACTTTGCCGGCATTCCGGAGATCGAACTGGTGGCCCGTCCCCTGGCGCTGCCCGGTGGCGAGGCCGCAAAGAACGACTGGAAACATGTGGAGACGGTGTGGAGGGCGATCCACGATCATCAGCTCTGCCGACACTCCTACGTCATCGCGCTCGGTGGCGGTGCGGTGCTGGACTTGGTGGGTTTCGCGGCTTCCACGGCCCATCGCGGGATTCGACACGTGCGGATGCCCACGACCACCTTGAGCCAGGGCGACGGAGGCGTGGGCGTGAAGAACGGCGTCAATTGTTTTGGTAAGAAAAACTGGGTGGGGACGTTTGCCGTGCCGCACGCGGTGGTGAACGATTTGACCTTGCTAGAATCGCTCCCGGAACGGGAGAAGCGTTCGGGATTGATCGAGGCGGTGAAGGTGGCCCTCATCCGGGACCGGCGTTTCTTCGAGCGGATCGAAGCTCTGGCTCCGGCTTTGCGGCGACTGGAGTCGGCCGCCGTGGAAGAGGTGGTTCAGCAGAGTGCGCGGCATCACGTGGAGCACATCGCGACCGGCGGGGATCCCTTCGAGTGGGGATCCGCGCGGCCACTCGATTTTGGTCATTGGGTGGCGCACAAGCTGGAACCCTTGACGGATTTTGAGATGGCGCACGGGGAAGCGGTGGGAACCGGGATGGCCATCGATGTCCTCTATTCGGTTTGGGCGGGCCTGCTCGAGCAGGGCGCGGCGGATCGGGTACTCGCCTTGATGGCGGACCTCGGTTTCCAGCTCTACGTGCCGGACTTGGAACGGGTGGATGACGAGGGGCGTCTGGAGATCCTTCGTGGGCTCGAGGAGTTTCGCGAGCACCTTGGAGGGGCCTTGACGATCACCTTGCTCCCCGGCTTGGGGCGGAAGGTCGACGTGCACGAGATGGACGAGGGCGGGGTGCGGGAGGCCTTGCGGCAACTGCGTGAACGATTCGGCGGACCGGGTCATGGCTGAAGCCGAATCTCCCTCCGTGCTCGCGGTGTTCGCCCATCCCGACGACATCGAATTCCGGGCGGCCGGCACGCTATTGAACCTGGCGGAACGCGGGTTTTCCTTGCACTGTCTCAACGTTTCCTCCGGTAACTGCGGCAGCACGACGATGGATGGTGTCGAGACGGCGGCGGTGCGTGCGGAGGAAGCCCGGGAAGCGGCCAGGCTCTTGGGAGCGAGGCTGTTTCCCTCCATGGCTCACGATTTGGAAATCACCTATGAGGTGGGCTTGTTGAGGAAGATCGCCGCGATCGTTCGCCAGGTGAATCCTACCATTGTCCTGACCCACGCCTTGGGAGATTACATGGAGGATCACATGGTCACCGCGCGTCTGGCGGTGACCGCGGCTTTTGCCAAGGTGATCCCGAATTTTATCACCGATCCGCCTCGCGAAGCGATGAAGGGCGACGTGGCGGTGTATCACGCGATGCCTCATGGCCTGCGGGATCCCCTGGGGCGCGCTGTGGTACCAGAATCGGTGGTCGACACGAGTGACGTCCACGCGCGGAAGCGCCGGGCCCTGGCTGCGCACCGGTCGCAAAAGGACTGGCTGGACGAAACTCAGGGCATGGACTCTTATCTCAAGGCGATGGATGAGGAATCGCGAACCGTGGCGGACCTGGCCGGGGACACCTTCGAGTGGGGCGAAGGCTGGATTCGTCACCTGCATCTGGGAATGAGCGCATTGGAGGGGGATCCCCTGGCGGAATTCTTGGGAGAGCGCCACCACCGCCACCACCCGAAGGGGGGGTGAAGGGTACAGAGGACGGTCTGATTGGCGATTGCCGCGCGGGTTGTTTTGTGGTTGGTCAAGGGCATGGATATCTTGATTACCGGGGCGAACGGCGGTTTGGGCACGGCCCTGGCGGAGCGGTTTTTAAACGCGCCCGACCACCGTGTCTGGCTTGGAGTGCGCACCCGTAGGGAGCGTGCGGAGGCGGTGGCGGCTCAACACGAAGAACGCTGCCGACTGCTGAGCCTCGATGTCACGGTGGAAGCCGACTGGACGCGTGCGCTGGAGGCGATGGAGGCGGAAGGCGCTTCGCCGGATATCTTGATCAACAACGCAGGTTTCCATCGGGACGGCTTGTTAGGCATGATGCCCAGTGGGGACTGGCACGAGGTGATTCGGGCCAACCTGGACGCGGTTTTTTACGGCTGTCGCGCGGTGATCAAGCCGATGATGGCACGGCGATTTGGCCGGATTCTCAACATCGCCTCACTCAGCGCCTTGCTCGCGCCGAAGGGCCAAACGAACTATGCGGCGGCCAAGGCCGGCGTGGTGGCGCTCACGCAAAGCCTGGCCAAAGAGACGGCTCGTGCGGGAATCACGGTCAACGCCCTCTGCCCAGGCTACCTCGACACCGAAGCGCTGGGCGATCTGCCGGAAGCCGAACGCCAGGCCATCTTGGCGGCGATTCCCATGAGACGTCTGGGGCGCCCGGAGGAAGTGGCGGCGGCGGCGGCCTTTCTGGCGAGCGAGGAAGCCGCTTACATCACCGGCAGCACGCTCAAGATCGACGGCGGGATCTTTTGAGTCTCTGGAAGGGGCTTCGCTGAACCTTTAAAATCCAAGAGCGCTTTCTAGCGGATGCGCAGGTCCTCAAGCTTTCGTAGGGCCTCGACGATTTTGGCGTGGGCCGCGTCGACTTCCTCCAAGGTGAGTGTCCGGTCGGCGGCGCGGTAGGTGAGCGAGTAGGCCAGTGACTTGCGGTCGGCCGGGAGTGTCTCGCCTGTCGGGTCCGCGAAGCGGTCGAACAGGTCCACGCCGACCAGAAGGTGCTCGTGACGTTTCTGAAAAAAGGCGGCCAGGTCAGCGTGAGGGAGGTTGATGGGCACGTCGAGGGCGATGTCCCGGGTGACGGCGGGAAACCTGGGCAGATCCTGCACCGGATCGGTTCCCGGTTTCACCTTGAGCGCCTTGGCGAGATCGATTTCCGCCACGTAGAGAGGACGCTCCCAACCCATTTCCCGGGCACGCTGGGGCCACACCTGCCCTAGCCGCCCGATGATGGTCTTGCCCAGGAGGATTTCGCCGCCTAACAAGAGGCGATCGCCCTCGATGGGGCGGACCGTGAAAGGATGTTTGGCATCGTCAAAGAGCGTTTCCAGCAAGCCGGTCAGGTCGTAGAGATCTGCCGTGCGGGGCTCGCCATGCCAGGAGACCGGGGTCATGGCTCCGCCCAGCACGATGGCGAGGAGCGAGGACTCCGTGACCTTGGGACTCTTGACGTGTTTCGAGAAGACGGTGCCGATCTCGAAAAACTTCAGGCTATCCGCGCCTTGGCGAATGTTGCGAGCGGTGACGTCCAGCAATCCGGGCAACAGGCTCGGGCGCAGAGTGGTGTGGTCCTGTGAGAGCGGCTTTTTGACCGACACGGATTCGGTTTTTTCGTCGAGACGCAGTTGGCAGAAATCGTCGGCCAGCTGAGCTTCGGCGATGAGCTTGATGGTGAGGCAATCGTGGTAGCCGCATCCAACCAGACACTGGCGAAGCCGCCAATGGGCGTCATAGCGCTCGTCCTCTTTGCTGGGCTCGGAGAACACGGCTTCCGCACGGGCGGGAATCTTGTCGATGCCGTGGACCCGGGTGATCTCCTCGACGAGGTCGATGTGGCGCTCGAGATCGAGCCGGTAAGAGGGGACGTTCCAGGTGCCGTCTTTCCGGGCTTCCAGTCCCAGTCCGGCGAGAATGGCGTGGGTCTCATCACGGGAGAGGTCGACTTCGAGCAGACGCACGGCGCGATCGTGATCGAAGGGAACGGGTGCCGGAGGGGCGGGCACTTCGCCGGCCACGTGGAGGACGTCCTCGGCCTTGCCGCCGGCGAGTTCGAGAATGAGCTTGGTGGCCAGCGCGGACGCACCCGCCGTCTGGACGGGGTCCACACCGCGCTCGAAGCGGTAACTGGAATCGCTGCTCAGATCGAGGCGGCGAGAGGTTCGCCTGATGCGGCTTGGCGTGAAGTAGGCGCTCTCCAGGAAGACGTTGGTGGTCGTCTCCACGACGCCCGAGTCCTCGCCTCCCATGACGCCGCCGATGGCCACGGCCCGTTTCTGGTCGGCGATCACCAGATCGCTCGCCTGGAGGCGGTACTCTTCGCCATCGAGCGCGAGAAAGGTCTCGCCTTCCTCGGCGTGGCGGACGCGGATGCCGCCGTCGAGCTTGTCCGCATCGAAGGCGTGGAGTGGCTGGCCCATCTCGAAGAGGACGTAATTGGTGATGTCGACGATGTTGTTGATCGGTCGCAGACCGATGCTCTCCAGTTTGGACTTCAACCAATCGGGACTGGGGCCGACCTTGACGCCGGTGATGCGGCGCGCGGTGTAGAGGGGACAGGCTTCCGGGGCCTCAAGCGTGATCACCTCTGCTGAGGCCGGCGCTTCCGCCACGGCGGGTTCACCGTGGTGGGTCGGTCCCTTGAGCGGTCGTTTGGTGAGGGCGGCCAGTTCCCGGGCGATGCCCAGATGACTGAGGAGGTCGGGCCGATTGGGGGTCACTTCCAGTTCGAAGACCGTGTCCGATTCGAAGATCTCGGCGATGGGGGTTCCCGGGGCGGCATCGGTGTTCAAGATGAGCAGGCCCTCGTGGTCATCGGACAGCTGGAGTTCCCGGCCGCTGCACATCATTCCCATGGAGGCCACGCCGCGAAGCTTGCCCTCCTTGATCTTGAAATCGCCGGGCAGGACGGCTCCGGGCAGGGCGAAGGGAACCTTGTCGCCGACGCGATAGTTCTTGGCGCCACAGACGATTTGTCGTGGATTTTCACGGCCGTCATCGACCTGGCAGACGCTGAGGCGCTCGGCATTCGGGTGGGGATCGGAACGCAAAATCTGGGCGACCACGACGTGATCCACGGCGGCGCCTCGGGCAGTGATGCCCTCGACTTCGATGCCCGCGAAGGTGAGCATGTCGGCCAGTTCCTCGGTCGTTCGGTCGGAGAGGTCGAGGTGATCCTGGAGCCAGTTGAGAGAGGTGTTCATCCGGGAAAAAGATAGGGTTTGCCGGCCGTCGGATTTGGTTAGGCGAGGGCTCGGGCCTGGGAAAACTGATTGAGAAAGCGCTGGTCGTTTTCGATCAGCCAGCGGATGTCGGGGATGCCCCACATGATCATGGCGAGCCTCTCCAGTCCGAGGCCAAAGGCGAAGCCCGTGACCTTGTTCGGGGAGTAGACCTCGTCCCTGCGCGACTCACAGATGCGTTGAAAGACGTTGGGGTCCACCATGCCGCATCCCGCGATCTCGATCCAGCGGGGTTCCTGCCCGTGGGGCTGGAGCTTGATATCGATCTCAAAGCTGGGTTCCGTGAACGGAAAGAAATGGGGCCGGAAACGGACCGGTGTTTGGGGGCCAAAGATGGCGTGAAAGAGCCGCTCCAGGGTGCCTTTGAGGTCGCCGACACTGACTTCGCGCGCCACGTAGAGACCTTCCATTTGGCTGAAGACGCTGAGGTGCGTGGCGTCGATCTCATCGCGGCGGTAGGCGCTTCCGGGAGCGATGATTCTGAGCGGGGGCGAGGCCGTCTCCATGGCGCGGATTTGCACGGAGGAGGTGTGGGTGCGGAGCACGTGACCGTCGTTGAAGTAGAAGGTATCCTTCTCGTTGCGCGCGGGATGATCTTCCGGCGTGTTGAGGGCGTCGAAGCAGTGGAACTCCGTTTCCACCTCGGGGCCGGAGGCCAGTGCGAAGCCCATTTGGCGCAGCGTGCTGATCCCGCGGTGGAGCACCTGATTCAGGGGATGGATGGCTGCCGTCTGGGGGCGGCGGCCGGGAAGCGAGAGATCGATGCCCTGGGCGGCCTTGGCGTCCCGCTCGGCCAGGAGGGCTGCCGTGCGTTCCTCGACGATCCTGGTGAGGTCTTGCCGGACTTCGTTGAGCTTTTGGCCCACGGCGGGCTTGTCCGCCTTGGGAACGTCGCGCATGCCGGCGGCGGTCTCGGTCAGCGCGCCCTTCTTACCGAGAAATCGGATGCGGTAATCCTCCAGGCCGGCTTCATCGCGGACCTCACCGATGGCGGTGAGAGCCTCTTGGTGGATGGCTTCGAGCTGTTCGATCATGACTGAGAAAAGAGGGAGAGCGGAAAAGAGACGGGAGGGTTCCGGAGGTGAAACGGAAAGCAAAGGCCGAACGTGCAAACAGCAATGGCCGCGAGAACGTCAGTGCGTTCTTTCGCGGCCATTGAAAGAGAAGAGTCGAGTGGGAGCGAGGCAGGCTGAGGTCCGTCTCGCCAGACTGGCTGGTTCGCTAGCTGGCGGCCTTGTTCCCGAGTGCTTCCTTGGCGGTTTCCACGAGGACGTTGAACGCTCCGGAGTCGTGAATGGCCATGTCGGAGAGCACCTTGCGATCCAGGTCAATGTTGGCCGCTTTGAGGCCCTCCATGAATCGATTGTAGGTCATGCCGTTGGCCCGTGCGGCCGCATTGATCCGTTGAATCCAGAGACGGCGAAACTCGCGTTTGCGGACCTTGCGATCCCGGTAGGCGTGCTGCTGCGCCTTGTAGACGGCGTCCTTGGCGTAGCGATAGAGCTTGGATCGGAATCCACGGTAACCCTTGGCTTTGGCAAGCATGCGCTTGCGGCGCTTCCGGCTGGCGGGTGAATTGGTTGCTCGAGGCATGGAATGGCTTGGGTGAACGGACCGTTGTTAAGAATCACCAGGCACCTCGTCCATTCGTTGTTCCCGCGCGAGGCGGAATAGATGCGGTGGTGATGGAAGAGTGGAGAGCAGTCGATGACGTGCGGACCTTGCTTCGCGATCGACGGACGCCGCCGTTCAGAGGCAGGTCTAGAAGAGTAAGGCTAGGCAAACGGAAGGTTCTCGCGAACCGCCTTGTAGTCGGCGTCGGAGATGAGAGCCACCTTGCGCAAATTGCGTTTACGCTTGCGATTCTTCGTCCGCAACAGATGACGCTTGCCCTGTTTGCGGCGCAAGATCTTGCCGGTACCCGTCACCTTAAAACGCTTGGCGACTCCTTTTCTCGTCTTCGCTTTTGAGGTGCTACTAGCCATGGGACGGCGAAGCTATCTTCAAATGTCCGCTTGGCAATCGCTTTTTTCTCGACGGCATGGACGAAGAGCCGGGTGCGATTTCCCAATTATCGTAAGAAACCAGAATTTTGAAAGAAGATAAGGAGAAGTTCCCGAAAAGCGGTTTTTAAGATTGAGAATCTTCTTAGAATTCCTAATCTTCAAGGGGTCTTTACTTCTTGTCCTCGCCCATTCCTCTCACGACCGACTCATGAACCCTGAAGAGCCGAAGAACCCTATGGATTCCTGGCCGTTTGTCGTGGAGCAGTTGAACGAGGGAGTGATGCTGCTCCGGGGAGGAATCGACGATCTCTCCAGGCTCCAGATCGTCCTCGCCAACGGCTCGGTGACTGATCGGGTGGGCCTGGATTCCGGCGCGTTGCAGGGCATGCCACTCGGGATGCTTCTGATGCCGGATCAGCACGAGCGTTTCCAGAGGGATTGGCTGGCCTCCGATCCGCAGGCGCTCTTCAAGGGGCGCTACGCCATGCGCACCAAGGGTGGTGGTTTGGTGGAGGCGGACTGGGCGATCTCTTCGCGATCGGCCGGGAACGAGGTGGAGCCGGAACACGCGGTGACGCTGACCTGGCCTTCTCCGGAACAGGGAGCGCCGGGACTGAAGCGGGCGGAATCCGACGACGATTCCTTTGAGATGACCAAGGCGGATACGATCGCCCATGTCGCTCGGGGGATTGTCCACGATTTCAATAACTCCCTCATGACGATTCGGGGGCAGCTGGAAGTGGCGCTCGACGAGACGCCCGAGGGTACGTCGGTTCACCTGGCTCTGGCGCAGGCGATGGAGGCTGCGGTGACGACCAGCGATCTTTGTCGCCGATTGCTGAATTACGCCAAGGGCCGCCGGTCCTCCAAGGTTCCGTGCCGGGTGAGCGACCTGTTGCAACAGGCGGTGGCGATCACCGGTTTCGGCTCCAACGTGACCTGTGAGCAGTTCATCAAGCCCGGGGTTCGCCGGGTCCTGGCGGATGGGATCGAGATCGTTCAGGTGGTCAACAATCTCCTGGTGAACGCACAGCAGGCCATGCCGAAGGGGGGGGCCATTGCGCTCTTGGCGGAGAACGTCCCCTCGGAAAGCCGTTTGCCGGAAGTGGTGCCGCCGGGGGATTACGTGGCCATCACCGTCCGCGATCGCGGGGTGGGCATTCCGGATGAAGTTCGGAGAAAGATCTTTGACCCGCTCTACACGACCAAGTCGGGCGGGAGCGGTCTGGGTCTGGCGACCTGTCTTCAGATTGTCTCGGCTCATCAAGGGTACATCGACGTGCGCTCGGTCCCGAATCTGGGCAGCGAGTTCATCGTCTATCTGCCGGCAGTGTGCGTTTCGGGACGGGAAGCGGAGGACGCGGATTCTGGAACAGCTTCGCCAATCGGTGGGAAGATCGAGACGTCCGCAAATACTTCCAGCACGCCCTCGCAGCTCAAGATTTTGGTGGTGGATGACCAGCCGGGGATTCGCCAGATTGCCCAGACGTTTTTGGAGAAGCAGGGTCACATGGTCGTCGGGGTGCCGTCGGGTGAGGCGGCATTGACCGCGCTGCGAGAGGCCTGGCGGGAAGGTGATCGTTTCGATTTGGGGATCATCGACATGACTTTGCCGGGCGGGATGAACGGGGAGGACACCTTCCGGGAACTGTGCAACGTGGACCCGCATTTCGTCGGTGTGGCGACGAGTGGATCCATCGATCAGGAATCGCTCCCGCAGCTCCAGCGCAAGGGATTCGCCGGCATCTTGCCCAAGCCCTTTCCTTTGCGGACTCTGGGAGCGGTGGTGAGGGAAGCGATGCAGTTTCACACGGTTTGATGCAGCGTGCGGGAACGGCCGGCGATGGGGCGTGCGTATTCCGAGGGGACGGCCGTCGGGGGTCTGTCGATCTGTGAATGTCTGGGATCAGTGGTGCCGGGACACGCTTGACCATCTCGAGCGAACCCACCGGCGGCGCTCGCTGCGCCCGCTGGCGGCGGTGGGGGACGGGGGCCACACCACGATCGCGGATGCGGAAGGGAAGTCGTGGGTTTCGTTCGCTTCCAATGACTATCTCGGCTTGGCCCACCACGAGCGCGTGGCGGAAGCCTTGTGCCGTGCGGTGGAACGCCACGGAGTGGGGAGCGGTGCCTCGCGGCTGGTGACGGGAACGCATCCCGCGCACCTCGAATGGGAGTCCTCTCTGGCGGAGTTCAAGGGGCTGGAGGCGGCCCTGTCATTCTCCTCAGGCTACTCCGCGGCCTTGGGTTTCGCCACGGCTTTTCTCGACAAAGATGCCATCGTTTTGTTAGACAAGCTCTGTCATACCAGCTTGATCGATGCCGCACGCTTGGCGGGAGCACGAATGCGCGTTTTCCGGCACCATGACATGGAAAAGCTGGAGACGCTTCTCCGATGGGCTCGGCGATCCGCTCCGCGGGGGCGGGTGGTGGTGATGGCCGAGTCGGTCTACAGCATGGACGGCGATCTGGCGCCTTTGAAGGAGTTGGTGCGTTTGAAAGAGGCGTTCGGCGCCTGGTTGCTGGTCGATGAGGCGCATGCGGTGGGTGTGTTGGGACCGGCCGGCCGCGGATGGGTTGCGGCGCAGGGGCTGACGGAACGGGTGGACGTGCATTTGGGAACCCTGGGCAAAGCGGCGGGCGTGGCGGGCGCTTATCTGGCGGGCTCGCGTCTCGCCATGGAGGTGTTGATCAATCGGGCTCGGAGTTTTGTTTACTCCACGGCGCCGCCCCCCGCCCTGGCGGAGGCGGCGCGGGTGGCGCTGGAACTGCTGGCGGGTGAAGAGGGGGAGACACGTCGAGCCAGGCTTCGTCGATGGGCGGGTCGATTGGCGAGTGGATTGGGCATGGCCGAGCCTCCCGCGGCCATTCTTCCCTGGATACTCGGATCGGAGACGAAGGCACTGGAGGCGGCGGCCTTTCTCCGCACCGAGGGCTTCTTTGTCCCGGCGATCCGTTATCCCACGGTGGCCCCGGGTTCGGCTCGATTGCGGTTCACGCTTTCCGCCAATCACACGGCGGCTCAGATTGATTCATTGACCGAGGCCATTCTGGCCTATCGTAGCCGGCATGGTACCGCAGAATAACGGCTCCTCGGCCGCCTTGAGCCCTTGGCGCCGGCGCATCCATGACATCATCTTCGAGGCGGATACCTTTGAGGGAAAACTTTTCGACGTGGTTTTGTTGGTGTCGATCGCCCTGAGCGTCGGCGTCGTGATGCTAGAGAGCGTCGATAGCATCAATCAACGCCACTCTCGCCTGCTTCAGGGCTTTGAGTGGGGCTTCACCATTCTCTTCACCATTGAGTACATCTTGCGGCTGATGGCGGTCCAGAAGCCGCTTCGCTACGCCCGATCCTTCTTTGGGGTGGTGGATCTCTTGTCGATTCTACCGACTTACGTGACGTTTTTCCTCGCGGCGGATGCCCATTACCTTCTGACCATTCGGATCCTGCGCCTGCTCCGTCTGTTCCGCATTTTCAAGATAGCGCGCTACATTGGTGGAGCCAACGTCATCCTCCTGGCGCTGCGTGCGAGCCGGCCCAAGATCGTCGTCTTCCTGTTTGCGATGGTGACCATGGCCATCGCCATGGGAACGGTGATGTACATCGTGGAAGGCCCCACCAACCCGGCTTTCAGCAGCATCCCGCAGAGCACTTACTGGGCCATCGTGACCATCACGACGGTAGGCTATGGCGACATCTCGCCCATGAATCCCTTTGGCAAGTTCATCGCCTCGGTGGCCATGATCATCGGATACGCCATCATCGCGGTGCCGACTGGCATCGTGGGCGCCGAACTCAATCGCCAGATGCGTCAGTCGCGGGATTACAGCAATCGCGCCTGCACGCATTGCAGCGCCCAGGTGCACACGGCGGATGCCGTCTACTGCCGTATCTGCGGTGAGAAACTCGATGCGGAGTGAGGGCTCTTGGGCATGGCGTTGGCATTGTGAGGGAAGCTTGGATGGACATCCCGATGGGTTGCGGCGATGACTCATGGCAATTCCGCGCGTTTCTCATTTTGACTTGCCAGAGTGTTGTGGTGTAAAAACTGCTGACGCCCACCCGCCATGGAGACCGAGTATTCGAAAGTCGTGACCGAGCTTCTGCGATCGTATCGTGAGCTTGGCGGGCTGAACAAGAGTGACAGCAAGAACCTGCCGTCGAAACGTGCGATTGCGCAGATTTGTGAGAAACTGTTGGTCTTGCTTTTCCCGGGCTTTTTCGACACGGAGATCGTCCCGGAAGCGGAGGTCGAGATGCTCACCATGGAGCGGGTCGCGGCCATGAATCGCGAACTTCACAAGCAGATCGGAAAGAGCTTTCAGTGTTCCGGGAAGACGGAGGAGAACTGTCTCAAACGAGTTTTGGAGATCGTGGCGCGCTTTCTGGAGAGGGTTCCCGCAGTGCGCTCCCTCCTGAAGACGGATGTGGAGGCGGCCTATGAGGGAGATCCGGCCGCCACGAGTTTTGAGGAGATCATCCTCGCCTATCCCTTCATCGAGGCCATCGCCATTCAGCGATTGGCTCATGAGCTTTACCGGCTCGAAGTGCCCGTGCTTCCGCGTATCATGACGGAATGGGCGCATTCGCAGACCGGCATCGACATCCATCCCGGAGCACGGATTGGGCCTTACTTTTTCATCGATCACGGAACGGGTGTGGTGGTCGGTGAGACCTGTGTCATCGGGAATCATGTGAAGCTTTACGACGGCGTGACACTGGGGGCACGGAGCTTTCCCAAGGATGAAGACGGCCGCATCGTGAAGGGAATCAAGCGACATCCCAATGTGGGGGATCACGTGACGATCTATGCCAACGCGATCATTCTGGGCGGGGAAACGACCATTGGCGACAACAGCACGATCGGAGCCAACGCCCTTCTTATGGAGTCGGTCCCGCCGAATTCCCTCGTGGCCCTGGGAGAACTCAAGCACAAGTTCAGCGTGAAGAAGCCCGGGCCGCGATCGAACAACGCCGCCGAACCGCCGCGAGTGGTCCGCGTGCATCCGCGTGGGGTGGATCCGGAACTCACGGCCTTGTGTCGCCGACTCGCGCGAGACCTCGGGCTGCCTCGGCTCGCCAAGCGAGTCATGGTGACTTGGAACCGTCGCCTGACTTCCACCGCGGGAAACGCCAATCATGTCAGCGGTCAGATCAATTTGAATCCTCGCTTGCGGGAGATTTCCGAACAGGAAGTTGACCGGACTCTGCGTCACGAATTGGCGCATCTGGTGGCCTATGTGCGGGCGGGCCGACGTCGCATCGAGCCTCATGGCTCGGAGTGGCGGCAGGCCTGTTCGGAGTTGGGGATTCCTCACGAATCGCGCTGTCACGACCTTCCCTTGCCGCGGCGCCGCCAGCGTCCCAAGCATGCCTATCAATGTCCCAACTGTCTCGAAGTGTTGCTGCGCATTCGGCCGCTGAAGCGCTATTCAGCGTGTTACAGTTGTTGCAGCATCTACTATCGCGGGCGCTACAGTTCCCGCTTCGCCTACGAAAACATCCCGCTTCAACTGGGGATTCAACTGGCACAGGAAGTGGATCCTGACCTTGCCAAACGAGAATTCGGCGAGTTGAGGGGAGGGAAATGGGTTGAATGAGTGGACGAGCCATGGACGACGGAGCGCGCGCGCGCATCAAGGAACGGATCTTGGAAGAGATCGTCGAGACCGAGGAGCGGATCTTGGGACTGGAAAAAGCCACGGAGACGGTGGCTCCGGACAAGGGCCTTGGAAGGCTTTCCAGGCTGGATGCCATGAGCGACAAGAGCGTGAACGACGCGGCCTTGGGGGAGGCCCGCCAGCGGCTGGAGCAATTGGAACTGGCCTTGACCAAGGTTTACCAGCGCGATTTTGGCATCTGCGTGACCTGCCGGGAGCCCATCGGCCTGGAACGGATCACCGCCCTCCCGCAAGCCAATCAATGCGTGCGCTGCGCGGCCCGCGGAAGGGTGCGATGACCCGGTCAAGCACCGGCGAGAGAGCTTGGGTTTGCTCTGGCAATTGGCGTCAATCCTTTCAGAATCATCTGGATGGAAAGTGATCCATCTTTTTGCCAAGGTGACAGCTTATCCTCCAGGGGTTCAGGACGCCCTCTCTGATTTACAGGGCGTCTCACTCGCGTTCGGTCGGTTCCGGTGGGCGGCGCTGCTGTTCATGCTCGGCCTGTGGCTTGTCTCGCCGAGTCTGGCACAGATTCCTCCAATCGGCGGGGAGGGCGCCGGGTCGCCCCAATCACTCAGTGCGATCAAGTCGATCCTCAACAATCTCGAGGCCATCGAGAATGACCTGGCCGAGAAGAGGGCTCAGCGTGCGGATCCCGCGCTCTCGGAGATCGAGCGGTGCGCCATCGATGAAGAGATCAGTGGGATCAATCAGGTCCTTGAAGATGAAAAGGAGCGCCTGGAATCCGTGCTGGGTGGGGTCGATCTGGAGGCCTTCAAGGCGCAACCGGGCGAGACCTTGAGTTTTGAAACGGAACTCAAACAATTGGTCGAGCCACTGATTCGTGAATTGAAGAAAGCCACGGCCCGGCCTCGCGAGACCGAGCAATTGAGAGAGTCGCTGGCGGCCTTGCGGCGACAGGAAGCGATGGCGGCCGAAGCGATCGCGCACATCGAGGCCCTGCGCTCACAGGCGGTGGATCCGGCCGTGCAAGAAACCATTGGTCAGAGTCTGACAGAGTGGCAAAACACGCGGGAACGCCTCTCCAATCACCTCGAGGTGGCGGAGTTTCAGATCAACGAGAGGTTGCGCAAGGAACAGACCGTTTTCGGCACGCTCAAGGAGGCCTTCACGGGATTCTTTCGCAGCCGGGAGCGCAACGCTCTCGGTGCGCTGGCCATCGCCCTGATCACTTTTGTGGGTCTCCGATTCATTCACCGCGTGGTGCACCGGTTCAGCCCGATCCGCAAGCGTGGCAGGCGTTCCCTGGCGGTGCGCATCGTCGATGTGGGCTATTACCTCTTCACGGTGACCGTGGCCGTTCTCGCCGGGCTGACCGGCTTGTATCTCATGGGCGACTGGATGCTTCTCGGTCTCTCGCTCGTCTTCATCGCGGGCTTGCTATGGGCCGGCAAGCATTCCCTGACGATGTTTTTTGAGCAGGTGAAGCTGATGCTCAATCTGGGCTCGACTCGGGAAAGCGAACGCGTTCTTTATCGCGGCATTCCCTGGACGGTGCGGTCGATCGGGCTGTATTCGGATCTGGTGAATCCGCAGTTGCGGGGCGGTCATCTCAGGGTCTCCTTGCGAGACTTGGTCACTCTGGTGTCCCGTGAAGAGGACGCCAACGAGTTCTTGTTTCCCTGTGATGAGGGGGACTGGGTGCTTCTTACGGACGGTACGCTGGGGAAGCTGGTTCTGCAGACGCCGGAGTGGGTGCAAATGGTCTTGTTAGGAGGTAGCCGGAAAAACCATGGGACGGCCGACTTTCTCGGTCTGGCACCGGAAAACCTCTCCACGGGCTTCCGGCTGCAGGGAGTGTTCGGGGTCGACTACCGTCACCAGAGTGTCAGCACGGAAGTGATTCCCACGAAGATGACCGAGGCGGTCAAGGCGGGTTTGAACAAGTTGCTTGGCGATGGGGAACTCGTGCATGTGCGGGTCGAACTGGCGGAAGCCGGAGCCTCGGCCATCAATTACGCCGTGATCGCGGACGTCGCTGGGAGCGTCGCCTCGAAATACCGGCTGCTTCAGCGTGCTCTGCAGCGGCTCTGTGTCGAGGCCTGCAACACCCATGGATGGACCATTCCGTTCACTCAGATCACCCTGCATCAGGCAATTCCGGAGAACACTGGCACACCGTGACATGAAGCCCTTGTCCACTGCAGAGTCCGAGCTGGAATCGGGGGGCTCCGGGCTCCTGCACGCCTTGGTGCTGGACGGCCGTGGCAGGGCGACGGCATGCCCGGTGGAGCAGCTGGACGGGTGGGAACCGGCTGCGGGACCGCTCTGGCTTCACTTCGACTTCACCGCGCTGTTCAGCCGGGAATGGCTGAGCGAGCGTAGCGGTCTCGATCCGGTGGCCAGTGAAGCGCTTCTCACGGTGGAATCCCGTCCCCGGGTGACGCGAATCGGCGACGGCGTTCTCTTGGCTTCCCGTGGTGTCAATTTGAACGCGGGGGCGACGCCGGACGACATGATCGGTGTCCGCGTCTGGGTCGATGAATACCGCGTGATCACCAGTTTGAGGCGAAACCTCTACTCGGTCACTGATCTCGTCGAGACGCTCCGGGCGGGAGACGGTCCGGACTCTCCCGTGGGGGTGGTGGGTGAGCTGGCCCGCCGCCTGGTGACTCGCATGAGTGATACGGTGGACAACATGGAAGAACTCATCGCCGAACTCGAGGAATAGGTTCTCGAGGGTGCCAGCCGGGACACGCGGTTTGCCCTGGCCAATCTCCGGCGCCAGATCATTCCCTTCGCCGCTACCTGGCGCCGCAGCGCGAGGCCCTGGCCTCGCTGGTGGCTCTCAAGCTTCCCTGGTTCGATCCCGAGCTTCGCCTATCATTGCGAGAAACCAGCGACCGGCTGATCCGGCACCTTGAGGACTTCGACGCCATCCGGGAGCGAGCCGCCGTCAGCCAGGAAGAACTTCAGAGCCGACTGGCGGAACAACAGAACGTGCGCATGTACGTCCTGGCCATCGTGGCGGCGATCTTTTTGCCACTGGGATTCCTCACGGGTCTCTTGGGGATCAACGTGGGCGGCATCCCGGGTGCGGACAACCCCCTGGCCTTCGGGATATTCGTCACGTTCACGGTCCTGATCGTCGTGACGCAGGTGATCTTCTTTCGCATGCGAAAGTGGTTCTGACAGACCTGCGTGTTCTCCGGAAAGTCACGGCGGCCGGGGACGACCAACGGAGGGAGGGAAGCGCTCCTGCGCTTCCGTGATTTTTCATTCGAGGGAGGGAAGAGCTCCTGCACTTCCGTGATTGCTGGATGGCGAATGGCGGAGGAGAAGTCACGGCGGACGTCCTGAGGCTGTCTCAAAACCCGGGTTTTCGTGTGACGGCCGGACGAGTGCAATATGATTGCTCTACTCCGTGGAGTTTTTCGAAAAAGTCGTTGGCGCCGCCGCGAGCGTGGGTATTGGTTTCGGTGTGACTCACATTGACGCTGATTTCGATCAACTTCACATCTTACCTCTCAGCATCGAGGACTGGGTCGGCCCGACTCACCCGGCGCGATTCATTCGTTGCTTTGTCGAATCCCTCGATTTGATGGATCTCGGCATTGAAGTGCGGGACTTCGGGACCGCTGGCCGTCCACCCTTCGCCCCGGCCCTGTTTCTGCGACTCTGGCTCTACGGCTATTTCAAGAAGATCCGCAGCTCGCGTAAGTTGGAGGAGGCATGCCGAAACGACTTGGGCTTTATCTGGCTATGCGGCAATCAGGTGCCCGACCACAACACGCTCTGGCGGTTTTGGAGTCAACATCAGAAAGCTATTCGCAACCTGTTCAAGCAAAGCGTGACGACAAGCTGCGAGATGGGGCTCGTAGGGCTGACCGTAACTGATTAGCGCTCCTAACCAGCAAACGCCACAGGCATCTCATGCAAGGGTACGCTCGCCTGCGATGATTTTGGCAAGCGACTTGAATACGGAACTCGCTCCTCGCAGCGAGAGAGTCGAGAGCACACTCTCGAATGCCGCGTAGGCATTGGCTCCCCGCTCCGTCTTGGAACATTGCGACACCTTGCGGGCGACGATCGCCGGCCTGAGCATCCGCTCGGCGATGTTGTTGGTCGGCTCTACCTCTGGATCCTCCAGGAACATCGTTAAATTCCCTTGGTCAAAGTGCCGGCCAAGCTCATTGCGCATGCGTTGGTTGTCGGAATCTTTGAGCGTCCGGTCCCGCAGGTAATGATCGAGTTCATAGATCTTTTTCAAGCTCTCTTCCTCGTATTGGTTTAAAGTCGACTCGCCGTTGTGGTACTGCTGCCAAAGCCTCAGACACTGTCGGAGCGAATTCTTCAGTCCCTCGCAGAAACTTCGTGCCCGCCCTCGCTTCTTCTCCAGAACTTCAGAGAGATTCTTCACAATATGGCTCATGCACTTTTGCATGTCCATCTGCGAAAATCGCTCCGCGTCGTAGCTCCGGAACCGATCGGTTCCAAGCACACACTCACAGGCCGCCGTGATGACTTCGGCCACTTCTTCGGCTCGGTGGCGTGATCGAATCTGAAAATACACCGCATTCTCCTGGCGGCTCACGAATCCCATCAGGCAACTCGTCTTGCCCCCCGTTCGCCATCCCGTATCATCCGTGTTGACGTGATCGGATTGCTGGATGGCTGCTTTGATTCGCTCCGCTTCTTGGCTGATCGCTCCATCGCCGTTTCCCAATTTCAGGGCGTCTTGTGTCAGGGCGCTCTGGCTGAGATCAATGCCGCAAATCTCGCGAACAATCGGAGGAACTTTGCGTAGAGTCACCCCGAAGTGATAGTGCAGAGCCAGTCCAAACGACCAAACCCTGGGACCCACACGGTGAGCGGTGGCCCCGTGTGGGTCGAGCGGCAAGTCCCGGTGAGTTCCTCTCGCGCAGTAGCCACAACTGCATGCTTCGACTTCCACTTTCCAGATCGATATGTCTCGGGCAATCTTTTCCGGCACATCGACCGTGCTTGCCGTCTCCGTACGAGTTCCAGGCGTGCCTCCGCATCGAGGACAATTTGACGACCGCCTCTTGGGCAATCGGGCTTCCATGCTTCGAACATTGTCATCCGGCCCAATCTCCGGTTCCTCCCGCCGCCGGAAGGACCCTTGGCCCGGCTTGCGTCCCGGTCTTTTCGGGTTGGCCTTGGGTTTTCCCTTCGAGAACGGAGCCGCCGATCTGTTCTGCTTGCGCTTCAACTCATCCAATTCTTTGCGCAGTCTTCGATCTTCCTCGCGAAGCTTGAGATTCTCCGCCTCCAACCAAGCAAACCGCTCCCGTAGATCGCGGACGAGCCGGATCAGTTCTCTCGTGGGGAGCGATTCAAGAGAATCGGACGACATCAATGGTTGAGATGTCTTCATTATCGAAGCTGTCAAGAGCTTGTTAGATGCGCTAATCAGTTACCACGGATCTCTACCGGATTTGGCTCAATTCCTGAGGTGATTGGCACATCCGGAGACGCTGGCTGGCCTGCGATTGGGTGCCTCCGAGCCCGTTGGACTGATGGGAGTAGCCGTGAGAGAAACCGCCAACACCGATTCTCGTATTGATGGCTGGATGAGTGTTGGGTCGCCCCCCCTACACGAGGCTGGGTCCGTTCATACTTGGGCGTGGTGCGATGGAATTGAGGAAATTGAGGGAATGGCGGCGTCACTTGGCGGCGCCCGGCTCGCCGGAAAGACCTGAAGGTTGGCAGGGCACAATCGGGTCATAGACCATGGATTTTGGAGCGACGGCGCCGCCTGACACGATGAAGCTCATGGCTTCATCCATCTTCCACGAGGTCGGCGTCAGTCTGTCCACGGGGACGATCTCGAGATAACCCGAGGTCGGATTGGGAGTGGTGGGAACGTAGACCGCGGCAAGTTTTCGGCCGGTGTTGGCGTCCTCCAGGACCCGCGTGACGAGGCCGACGGTCTTCATTTCCGGAGACGGGAAATCGATGAGCACTACGCGCTGCACATCATCCGATGGCTTCTCTTGCAGTACCGTGGTGAGTTTCTTCACGGAGCCATACACGTCTTTGACGAGAGGCACGCGATCGAGCAAGGACTCAAACATCGCGACGATCCGGCGACCGAGGACTGCGGAGGATAACATTCCCAGCGCATAAATCACGATGATCGCGAGTGCGAAGGCCAGAGTCGCCTGGAACCCGGAGCTTGTCAGAAGCTTTTCCAGCATGGGAAACCGCTCCTTGGCGAAGGTGGCCAGCCACTGAACGAACGGAGTGCCGATGGATGAAAGGGTTCTGAAGAGAAAAGAGAGAACGAGCCAGGTGATCCAAAGAGGGATCACTGACAGGATGCCGGCCAAGAAATAGCGCCGATTTGGATGGAGTGATGGAGTGGAGCTTTCAGCCATGATGGGAAGATTGTGAAGAGTCTTTGATGTTACGTTTAGAGGCATTCGCCGTAACCGCATCAGTTTAGTTTAAAAGAAAGCAGACACCCATCATTGAAGGGGATTGCCCTGGGATTGTTAAACTTTGGAAGACGGTTGGGTTAAGCTTAGATTAATTCGAGAGTTTGTAAAATGGTTTTATTCCGTTTGATCGCATTAGAAAAATTAGCTTTCACCGACTTTTTTCATGACATTTTCCTGGACAAGTGTCGATGGTCCTGTTAGTGTTACAGCAGCTGAGAAAACGGAAGCGAGTTCTGCCGGAGAGCAACTCGCCGCGGGATACTCGAGAAATGACCGGAAGTTGTGGATGAGGGCGGTCGGGGCATCATGAAGAGTTCAACCATTTACCAAAACAACTGAACTCCAATGAAAACCACCAACCACCCCACCGAATCAGCATCTATCCTCGGCCAGGAAGGAGCAAGCACCGTCTGCCAGAACGCCCTTGAGGCCACCCTGCGACAAGGAGCCCAAGTGCTTCTTCAGGCCGCCATCGACAACGAAGTCTCCGACTACATTCAAGCCCATCAACATCAGCGTGATGACCAGGGTCATCGCCAAGTCGTCCGCAACGGCCATCTTCCTGAAGCGACAATTTCAGACTGGAATAGGGAACGTTCCTGTTCGGCAGCCCAGGATCAATGATCGCCGATCAGGCCAGCGGTTCACCAGCGCCATCCTTCCGCCGTACCTACGCCGAGTCGCTTCACTGGACAACCTCATCCCGGCACTCTACCTGCGAGGAATCTCAACCTCCGAGATGAGTCGAGCCTTAGAGCCGATCCTCGGTGAGAACGCATCGGGTCTTTCTGCAGCCAACATCGTTCGACGAGGAAGAGCAATGGGAGAAAGAACGCGAGCAATGGAGCAAGCGTGACCTCAGCGACAAGGAATACGTCTATCTCTGGGCCGACGGGATCTACTTCAATGTCAGGCTCAATGACGACCGCCCATGTGTTCTCGTAATCGTCGGCTCCTTACCCGATGGAACCAAGGAATTGGTAACCATCAGCGATGGAGAACGAGAGAGCAAACTGTCCTGGAAAAATGTGCTCAGAGACCTCAAGAAACGAGGATTGAAAATCCCTCCGAAACTGAGTATCGCCGATGGAGCTCTCGGGTTCTGGAGCGCCTTGGAAGAGGAATATCCGACAAGCAAACAGCAACGATGTTGGGTGCACAAGACAGCCAACATCCTCGACAAGCTGCCGAAGAAAGCGCAGCCCCTTGCCAAGGAACGCATCCATGAAATCTACATGGCGGAAACAAAGAAGGCCGCCTTGGAGGCCTATGACGAGTTCTTCACGCTCTACGAAGCCAAGTATCCGAAAGCGTGCGCCTGCCTGAAGAAAGACAAGGAAACTCTACTAACGTTCTACGACTTTCCAGCCGAGCACTGGAGACACATCCGGACGACAAACCCGATTGAGTCGACGTTTGCCACGGTCCGCCATCGGACTCGACAAACCAAAGGGTGCGGATCGAGGAAAGCAACCCTTTCAATGGTTTACAAGCTCGGCCTGGAAGCCGAGAAAGGCTGGCGTCGACTGAACGGATATCGTCAACTTGACAAAGTCGTGCAAGGAATCATCTTCGTGGACGGCATCGAGCAGCAAACCGCTGCCTAACCCATGATCGAACTTCGAATGGTGTTCCGACCGCCCTCATCCACAACTTCCGGTCATTTCTCGGATACTCAGTCGTGACCGAGAGACGATGGGCTACTGCCCGCTTGTTCTTTGATAGCTCTTTTTCGATGTCCATCGTTTTGAGGGAACCCATGCCTTGAAAACCTTTCCAGAGGTCCGCCGTCAGGCGCTGACTTTTTCCCGTTTCAAGGCGGCGTGGAGCTTTCCCATTTCCTGGAAGCCTTTTGATCCGCCGGAAACCCGTATCTGCCTTCGTTAGCGCGTAAGCCAGCCATTTCGAAGCCTGGTTCGTTTCTTCCCGCCAGCGCGTCACCCGGCCAATCTTCCGGCGAGTATTGCGGAAGGCATTCTCAATGTTGTTGGTGCTGAGAAAGGTGGTGTTGAGCGTGTTGGGTAGACTCAGGCGGTGAAAGGCCAGCAGCTCCTCTTCTCCAGATTCTTCCAGGCTCTCCAATGCTTGCGCGCTGACTCCTTTGAGGAACTCACGCAGGTTCCGTAAGGCCTCTTGTGCTTGCTCGGGCCCCTGCGCGATTCGCAACGCGGCGAAGTGCTCGGCCAACTTCCCGTGATGCTTGCTGGAGAGTTTTCCCCGGATATTGCGCTCTTTGTGAACCAGGCAGCGCTGAATCACCGCGTCGTCCCAGACTTTCAGCACAGCATTCTTGAGCGCTTTGGCGCCATCGAGCACGGCCAAGAGACGGTGCCCTTTCTCGGGCTCAAATCCACGCTCGGTGATCCGCGACAACCAGTCCGCGACAACCAGTCCGCGACAACCAGTCCGCGACAACCAGTCCGCGACAACCAGTCCGCGACAACCAGTCCGCGACAAACGGTTTCGTTCTCGCTCGCTCCGATCTCAAGGTCGAGGATGACCTTCTGTCCGGATGCCGTGAACCTCAGCGCGACCACGGCCGTGAGTTCACCGCTCAACCGGATACCGTCCAACATGAGCGCGACCCATGTCTGCGTGGTGAGGTCTCTTTCCCGTGGCTCGGCGAGCAATCGTGCGCCTTCGTGAGCCCAAACTCGGCTGACTTCCAGAGGCGCTGGCTCCCTTGGTCCAGTCGATCGTGTCCTGCACCTCATTGGTGGAAACTCCGTGCGTGACGGCACGCGCAAACGAAACAAGCCGACTCTCCATGGAAAATCATGGTGACTCCTGGTATGGACTGCCGGGCCGGGCTCCACCCGCACCTTACCGGATCCATCCACCGATTGTAGGAGGACGGCGGGGAGACGGAGCCTGGCGGCCCCTGGCTTTCCGCCTCTCTGTCCGTTTGCTGAAGTGAGTTTTTTGGTTTTCGCACTCTTTTCGTCATCTTCTTCGGAAAACGGCGATGCTCTTTTTGAGAGGAGAATCTCCACTCCCTGAGGTGTGGTAGATTTCTGGACCACTCGTTAAGCAACTCCCATACTCTGACCATGAAAACCAGAAAGAGATACACTGACGAATTCAAGGCGCAAGCAGTCCAACTCCTGGAAATCGGAAAGCCCGTATCCGACGTGGCTGCGGATCTCGGCATCAGCACCGATCTCCTATATCGCTGGAGACGTGAAGGGCCGAACTGCGTCGGCTTCGACGCGAGCTCTCACAACTCAAGGTCGAGAACGACATTTTAAAAAAAGCCGCTCTCATCCTAGGGACCTCTCCCCAGCCGAAACCCGCGAAATGATTGGGTCGATACATCAGGTAACCGGGCACAGTGTCCGCCAAATCTGCGTCACCTTGAATTTGCCGCGAAGCAGCTACTATCATGCTGCAAAGCCGACACCGACTCAGCAAAGTGACCAGGAAATTGGTGATGTCATCGAGAAGATCTTCTGGGAACACCGCGGGCGCTATGGCCCTCGCAGAATTTATCAGGAGCTTCGCGACATGGAGATCCAATGCTCATTAGATCGTGTGCGTAGATTCATGGCAGAGAGAGAGTTACGTGCAATTCAGCCCAGAAAATTCGTGCCCAAAACCAGCGATGGCCGGGCCGACAAGCCCTCGCAGAATCTGTTGGAAAACCAACCGGAACCTGAGAAGCCCAACCAAGTTTGGGCTGGCGATATCACGCACATACGCACTGCAGATGGCTGGCTCTACCTCGCTGTCGTAATCGACCTCTATTCGAGGCGAGTGGTCGGGTGGGCGCTCGCAGATCACATGCGAGCCGAGCTCGTGGTCCATGCACTGGAGATGGCCCTGGCTTCGACTCCTAAGAAGCCTGGCAGAATCTTTCACAGCGACCGAGGAAGTCAGTATGGAAGCCGCGCTTTTCGCAAAGTGTTATCTCAAGCCGGGATGCTGCAAAGCATGTCAGCTAGAGGTAATCCCTATCACAACGCCTGGACCGAATCAATGATCGGCACTTTGAAGGCGGAGATGATCCGAGGTGGCTGTTTCATCAACGAAGAAGACGCCCGGACCGAACTATTTGACTACATCGAATCGTACTACGATACCAAACGGAAACATTCCTCACTCGACTACCAAACACCTGCTCAATTCGAAGCAAATACTAACATATAACTAAGCTAAATTTGGTCCATAAATCCCTTGCATCTCACTTTGCGCTCGCGTAGAGACGCTCGGCTCCGTGTCTACCGTGAAGCCAAGCTTGGCCGGTGGCCTGCGCCAAGTTTCTGAGATGCTGGAGTTTTCCCGCTACGCGGCGAAATAGACCGCCATACGCATCGACGTTTTCCACCCAAGTCGCGCGATCCAGATCCAGTTGTTCAAACACCGGCCCTAAATGAGACGGCAATGGCGAGATCCCGCAGCGATTGCTTTCCCGGATTCGCCGCCCGGTCCATGCCAAAAGCTCGACGTAGGCTTCCTCATTCAAAGTTCTCAGCAACGGAAGGGAACGGGTGCGGCTATCAACATGCTCCTCCTCGTTTATGGCGGGTCTAACGGATGACGACGGCATCGTGGGCCCTTGATCGGTCGCCCCGCTCTCGGGATTGTTCGCGCGGGAGGATTCTCCGATCGGTGGTCGCCAACTCTCATAGACGGTCGGGGAATGGTGGATCGGACTGGGATGTGCTGGCTCTGAAGCAGCATCCATGGCTGCCTTATCGAGGAGGCGGCGCGCTTGGAATGCGGCCATCCGTTCTTGACCGCTGGTGAAATCACTCGTTTCTGGCGTGTCCGCCATTCCCGCCCGTATGGGGTTGAGGTCGACGTAGGTCATGCAGGCCAGGATCGCTCCTTCATCCTCAAGTTTTTGGCACTTGAAACGCCCCTCCCAAAAACGACCGGTACAACCATCTTCGTGGTCGGCGCGGCGGGCGATGGGCTCATTGAGACAACGCATGAACCAGCTGAGGTCGGCGAGTCGGCGCCAACAAACCCCTAATTTATCCTCATCTCGACAAAAAGCGAGAATCTCGGCTTTGGTGGGCGGCGAGGACGAGGCGGTTGGCGGAACATGGCGCTGACCGGCGAAGAGTTGCAGCCAGCGCCGTGCAACTTGTTCGTCGCTCCAGGGCTCGACGGCCTCGGGCACGGTACGCACGACAAGGTGCAGGTGGTTGGACACGACTGCGTAGGCATGGACTTCGATGGCGAAAAGCTTCGAGAGGTGGTGCAATCGATCCCGAATCCAAGCACGCCGGTGTTCGTAGTTCTGCCCAGAAGCCGTGTCTCGGCCGCAGAGGAAGGCTCGTCGGACGCAGCGCGAGATGCAGTGAAACACGCCGCTCTGCGAAGGATCGATGATTAGCCTGCGGGGCGTTGCCATGATGTCTATGTACTCATATGAACACAATTGACAAACGGAAACTCCTTAAATTTTTTGGGAGCGGTGGTGTATCTCTCTTGAAGCAGAAACTCGCGAACGGCGGGGTAGCTTTTTCCTTGCTTGGGCCTCAGAGAGGACGAACAGGCTCGCAGCTAGCGGCCCGAGGAAGACATTCCTATTGGGCGTTCCGATGTCGCGCCCCGCTTGCTTTTCCGACCGGCGCATCGATTACCCGAATGAGAGTGCCCGCCATCTTCTGGATGGATGAGTGGGTGTCTTCTGCCATTCTTCTTCCATCTTCTGGATGGATGAGTGGGTGTTTGCCATTCTTCTCTGCCATTCTTTTTCCGGGATGATTGGGTGTCCATTTTTTCCCCGGTGTCTCCGTCTTGCTTCCGGGGAAAAGTGAGTGTCCGCCAACTCCGCTCTCGCGCCATTTTCACCGTGAGGGACGGAGATCAGTTGACGAGGTATCCGATCCCGGTCGCCGGGAACTGTTCCGAGGGGGGCGGTGGCGCGGAGCCGCCATTCGATCCCTGGCGGGAGCCGACCCGCTGGCGCGCTCCCGTTGCTGGCTGGGTTTCGGTTTTTTCGTGACAAAGGGGCTCCTTTCCCCATCTTGTGGCGCTCTCAGACCTGCCTAGAATCCGCGTCAGTACATCGTCTCAAAGTGCCCGATTCCCGCCCCACCGCCCCGCCTCAACTCCTCTTGGCTCGCCCAAGCGGTTCCCCGTCGTTGGCTTCCTAAGGAATGGCGCAAAAATACAATGAACAATTTAAGGTTTCTTAACCTTATTTCTATGCTACTGTCGGTGCCATGCCTGACAGTTCCGTTGTCGAAAGCATTCGCCGGAAGTTCGATTCCCTGAGCCACCTCATGGACGAGCGGGCCCGGAGGTGTTGGGCGGCGGCGGAGGCCATGGCATTGGGTTGGGGCGGCGTATCCGCAGTTTCTCTTGCGACATCGATGTCGCGGACGACGATCACTGAGGGCATCAAGCAGTTACGGCGCGGCGACTACACGGCACCCGAAGCCGACGGACGCATCCGTCGGCTTGGGGGCGGGCGCAAGCCGGTGACCGAGACCGATCCGGAACTGCTTGGGGCTCTTGAGCGGCTAGTTGATCCTCTCAGTAGAGGCGACCCTCAATCCCCATTGCGCTGGACATTGAAGAGCACTCAGAGGCTTGCCAGGGAACTCACATCTCAGAACCACCCGGTCGGTGCGCGTACTGTTGCCGCGTTGCTGCGCAAGGCCGGCTATAGTCTGCTGGCAAATCGCAAGACCCGCGAAGGGGCACAGCACCCGGACCGCAACAGGCAGTTCGAATACATCAACGATCAGGTGCGTCGCTTCCAACATTGCGGCCAGCCAGCAATCTCAGTGGACACCAAGAAGAAGGAGTTGGTGGGCGATTTCAAGAACGCCGGGAGGCAGTGGAGGCCGAAAGACAACCCTGAGCAAGTCCGCGTGCATGACTTCAAGGACAAGGACCTGGGCAAGGCAATCCCCTACGGCGTTTACGATATGCTCAACAACCAGGGCTGGGTTAGCGTCGGAATCGACCATGATACGGCCCAATTCGCGACCCGCAGCATCCTGTTGTGGTGGACGGAAATGGGCTCTGCGCGGTTCCCCCACGCCCGTCGGCTGCTAATCACCGCCGATGGCGGTGGGAGCAACAGCCACCGCTCGCGGCTTTGGAAGCTTTCGCTCCAGGAGTTGGCGAACGAGACCGGGCTGAAGTTGGTCGTCTGCCACTTCCCGCCGGGGACAAGCAAGTGGAACAAGACCGAGCACCGTCTCTTCAGCTACATCACCCAGAACTGGCAAGGCGAGCCACTGGCAACCCTGCAGACGATCGTCGAGTTGATTGGAAGCACAACGACGAAGGGAGGCCTGAAGGTCAGGGCCAGGCTCGATACCAAAAGCTACGAGACGGGGATCAAAGTGACGGACGAGGAACTGGCCGCCGTAAAACTGGAAAGGCACGAAACACACGGCTCATGGAATCACACAATCAAACCCTCGAAGTAAATGTTCACCTTATTTTTGCGCAGTTCCTAAGTGGACTTCATTCGTTACAAGCACGCCCGCTTTCGTGCCCGTTTCCCCTCGACTTATCGCTACGCTCGTTCTCACTATTGGATGGCCGAAGTCGAGGAAGGTTCCGGTCTGTGGCGGGTGGGCTTCACCAAGTTCGCCACGAGGATGCTCGGGGAATTGGTGGAGGCGGAATTCCCGTTGTCTGTGGGGAGTGAAGTGACGCCCGGGCAGAACATCGGCACCGTGGAGGGGTTCAAAGCGGCCAGCGACGTCTACTGTGTGATGCGGGGAAGCTTTCAGGGAGGAAACGGAATACTCGACGAAGATGCCTGCATCGTGCGCTCGGATCCCTACGTGGATGGATGGCTCTACGCCGTCGAGGGCGAGCCGGAGCCGGAAAGTCTCGACGTCGAGGCCTACATCCAGTTGTTGGACGGCACGATCAACCGCATGCAGGAAGAAGAACACGCCGAGAGCTCATGAGGATGGAGGGAGAATTGACGAAGGCGCGGTACGTGATGATTGGCGGTTTTCTGGGGGCCGGGAAAACCACCTCGATTCAATCCTTGGCCCGTCACCTCGATGGCCAGGGCATCCGGGTTGGCTTGATCACCAATGACCAGGGTGGGGGACTGGTGGACACCGCCCTGGGAAGATCCAACCGCTTTCCCGTGGAGGAGATCGCTGGTGGTTGTTTCTGCTGTCGCTTCGATTCTTTGGTCGCTGCGGCAGCGAATCTCTCGACGGTCGCGCGGCCGGACGTTTTCCTGGCGGAGCCGGTGGGCAGCTGCACGGATCTCATGGCTACCGTCAGCCTGCCGCTCCAGCAGATTTATGGGGAAGATTTCGTCGTCGCGCCGCTCAGCGTGGTGGTGGATCCCGTGAGGGCACTGCGAGTTTTCGGGATGTCAGCCGGCAAACGGCTCTCCCCCAATGTCCGCTACATTTACGAGAAGCAGCTGGAGGAGGCCGAGATCATTGTCGTCAACAAGATCGACTTGCTGGACGTGGATCAACGAGCACGCCTGCGGACAGCGCTGGGGGAGCGGTTTGCCGATACCCGAGTCGTGGAAGTGAGTGCGCGGCGTGGAGAGAACCTCGATGCGTGGTTCGATCTCCTGTGGTCCTCCGAATCGAATCCGCTGCGCCTGATGGAGGTCGACTACGGGCGTTACGGGGATGGCGAAGCGCTCTTGGGTTGGCTGAATGCAACGGTCTCCCTGCGGCATCAAGACGATGAGTTCGATGGAAATGCCCTGTTGCTCTCCTTGGCTTCCCGATTGCGGGAGCTCCTGGGAAATGCCGCCATTGAGGTGGCTCATTTGAAAATGACCTTGACGACTGAAGCCGATCCCTTTGAGATCGCGGCGGCCAATTTGGTGCGCTCGGACGATGAACCCCACGTCTCCCACCGCTTGACCGAACCCATCGAAGAAGGGCTCTTGAGCCTCAATGTCCGGGCCGAAGCCTCGCCCGAAGCCTTGACCGAGGCGACCGCGAGCGCCTTGGATACCATTTTTAGGGAACGCCCGGGCCTGGACTTCGAGATGACTCACCGCGAGGCGTTTCGTCCCGGAAAACCCGTGCCCGTACACCGCTTGTCGCAGATTTAGCTCCATTGCCCTCTTCACGTCATGTTTTTTCAACTTGCTTCGCGAATTCTCACCACAACGGACAAACGTTTGTTGATGAAGATGGCGTGGAACTTCGGCTACAAGGGCGCTCGCTCGGTGCAAAAGTTCAAGCGCCGTCTTCGGGAGGGCGAGTCCTTCCCCCCTTTCCTCTACATTTCCATCCTCAACAGTTGCAATCTGCGCTGCCAGGGTTGCTGGGTTGATGTCGACAAACCCCAGGTCAAAATCGAACTCGACGAACTCAACAGGCTGGTGAACGACGCCAAGGCTCATGGGAATAGCTTTTTCGGGATTCTCGGAGGCGAGCCCTTCATGCACCCGGACTTGCTCGAGTTTCTGGGCCAACATCCCGATTGTTTTTTTCAAGTCTTCACCAATGGGCAGTTGATCACGGACAAGGTCGCCAAGGATCTGCGTCGATTGGGAAACGTGACGCCGTTGATCAGCATCGAGGGCACCGAAGTGGTCAGTGATGAGCGGCGGGGGAAGCCCAATGTCTTGTCTCGAACCCTGCGGGGCCTGGATCATTGCCTAGACAACCAATTGTTGACGGGCGTCGCGACGAGTCTCTGTCAAACAAACATCGACGATCTCCTGACGGAAGGCTGGCTGCGGACGTTGATCGACCGGGGCGTGCATTATGCCTGGTATCACACCTACCGCCCCGTGGGTCCCAAGATTCATTCGGAACTCGCCTTGCGGCCCGATCAGGCCAGGCGAGTGAGGCAGTTCGTCGTCGACATGAGAGCCAAGCTCCCCATTGCTTTGATCGATGCCTATTACGATCACCAGGGTCGGGCGCTTTGTCCCATGGTGACGGGGATCAGCCATCACATCTCTCCCGGGGGAGACATTGAGCCCTGCCCGATCATTCAATTTGCCACCGAGAAAATCACTGACGAGCGCGGTGTTTTTGAGACCATGAAGCAATCGGCCTTTTTGCAGGACTTCCGCCGGACGGCTGCCGAGCACACGCGTGGCTGTATTGTGCTAGAGCGTCCCGACGTGGTGAAGGCACTGGCTGAGAAGCACGGCGCCGCGGACACGACGCTGCGTGGGACGGCCATGCGGGAACTGGAATTCATGACGCCCAAGAGCAGTCAGGACCTGAGTGGCGGGGAGATTCCCGAGAAACATTGGATGTACCGCCTGGCCAAGAAGTTTTACTACCACGACTTCGGCGCATACGCCGGCCTCGATCAGCGTGATCAAAATGGTCCCCCGAGCAGCGCGACGAAGCCCGTTTCCATGGCATCTTCAATTCAATCCCCGTGACCATGCCGAACAAGCAACCCCCTCCCAAGTTGTTGTATTGCCGCTGCGCCTACGCGCAAACGGTGCCCCAGAATGTCAAGGACGAGGTCTTGAAATGCCTGAGTGATTCGGGTAGCCCGTTCGAGGCCGTGGCAGATCTCTGTGAGATGTCCGCGCGAAAGGATCCCCGGCTGAAACAGCTTGCCGCTGGCGGCGCTCCGCTGAAGATTGCGGCTTGCTATCCGAGGGCGGTGAAATGGCTCTTTCATTCCGCCGACAGTCCGCTGTCCGACGATCCCGAGGAGGTTGAGATTCTCAATATGCGGGAGTTGTCGGCCGAGGAGGTCGCGGCGAAACTTGAGCTGGAAGGGCGCGAATCATGCTGAGTAGCCAACACACCGCCGTGCAAATCGTTCTCTACGAGGGCGAGGGTGCGGCTCCCCTCCTTCCGGCGGATCGGCATGATATCCTGACACGTTTGCTGGATCGCGGATACGTGGTCACTCGTGCAACGGCTTCCGCACCTTCCGAGCGCGTGCAATCGCTTGTGGAAGGCCGACTCCTGGTGCTGGGAGATTTTCATGGAGAGGCGCCCGACTTGGAAGACGCACAAGGAGAGGTGGCGATCTCGACGCTGAAGATTCGCGGTCTTCAGGGCGCAGAGGTCCTGGAATTCGTGGAAGAGGAGCGGGGAGAGACTGCCATGAATCAGCCCGGGCAGTGGAAGCCATGGTTTCCCGTCATCGATTACGACCGCTGTACCAACTGCATGCAGTGTCTCAGCTTCTGCCTTTTCGATGTCTATGGAGTGGACGAGGATCAGAAGATTCAGGTTCAGAACAACGACAACTGCAAGACCAACTGTCCGGCCTGTTCGCGAGTGTGCCCTGAAGTGGCCATCATGTTTCCCAAATACTCTGGCGGGCCCATCAATGGCGACAAGGTGGATGCCAAGGATCTCGAGCGAGAAAAGATGAAGGTGGATATTTCGTCCCTGCTGGGAGGCGATATCTATTCAAGTCTGCGCAACCGAAGTGCCGAGGCGAAGTCTCGTTTCTCCAAGGAACGCAGTCCTGACAAAGCGCTCTTGGAGCGCAAGAAATGCCTCACCAAACTACAGGACGACGGATTCATTCCTGCGGAAGTCCTGGAGAACCTTCCTTCTCCTGAAGAAATTCAACGCCGTGCTGATGATGCGGCGCGCAAGGCGAAGACCGCCTTGGAAGCTCAATCCAATTGAAGACAGAAATTATTTCTCATGAACATGCAGTCCGAAATCCAATCCGTGTCGCTCCCCAAGTCCGTGCCGCTGACGACGACCCGGATGCGCCCACCGAAAAAAAACATCCCTCAGACGAAGCCGGAGAGGGATGCCGTTTTGCGTGCCGTGCGCGACTACGTGGAGGAACATGAGCCGGTGCCTCCGATGCCGCTCGATGAGTTGGACGTCCATGCTCGGAAGATCCTCAAGATGGAGAATATCGATGATCTCTATCATCATTACACCGCGGTCCTCTTGAACAATGAAATGTGGCGCGAGACCCTGGCCTCCATTCCCTACGAGCGCCGTCTTTTGCTGATGCCGAAGTGCCTTCGAGTGGAGGATAAATGTCCGGCGCCTTTCGATGAGTTCGGCTTGCTTTGCAAGCAGTGTGGGCTGTGCACGATTCAGGATTTTCAGAACGAAGCCGAGCGGCTTGGTTATGCCGTCTTGGTGGCCGAGGGTTCGGCGATCGTGATGTCTCTCATCCAAACGGGCAAGATTGAGGCCATTGTGGGAATCAGCTGCTTGCCGGTGCTGGAGCGGACCTTCCCCTACGTAGAGGCTGCCGCCATTCCGTCCGTGGCGGTGCCGCTGCTGCAGGATGATTGCATCAACACCACGGTTGATAACGATTGGGTCTGGGAGTATCTCCACCTGAACAGCGAGGACAAGACGCATCGGTTGAATCTGAACGCTCTCCATGCGGATGTGAGAGGCTGGTTCGCGCCGGAGTCCTTGGAGAACATCATGGGAGAGTCATCGGGCACGACGGAGGCGATTGCGCGGGATTGGCTGGCTCGGGCGGGGAAGCGCTGGCGGCCCTTCTTGACCGTGGCGGTTTACCAGGCTCTGAGGGATGACCGGGGAGAACCGATCCCGGCGGATATCCGCAAGGTCGCGGTCGCCGTGGAATGCTTTCACAAGGCCTCGCTCATCCACGACGACATTGAGGATGAGGATCACGATCGTTACGGCGAGAAGACGCTGCATGAGGAACATGGCGTTGCCGTCGCCTTGAACGCGGGTGATCTCTTGATCGGTGAGGGTTACCGCTTGATTGGCGAATGTGAGGCAGGTGACGCCGAGAAGGCGGAAATGCTCATGGCGGCGTCTCGCGGGCAGCGTGAGCTTTGCCGCGGTCAGGGTGCTGAACTTCTCTGGTCACGGTCCCCGAAAGTCCTCAAGTCGGCTCAGGTGTTGGAAATCTTTCGCCAGAAAACGGCTCCCGCCTTCGAAGTGGCTCTGTGCCTCGGGGCCAGTTATGCGGGACACCTCGAACAAGTTGCCGAAGTGCTCCATGCCTACAGCGAGGCCCTTGGCATCGCTTACCAGATCCGGGACGACATGGACGATCTGTCGGAAGATTCCGGGGACAATCGGCACGGCACGCTTCGTCCCAGCGTGCTGCTTTCCACCACGCATGAGCGGGCCAAGGGAGAGGACAAGGCGTTCATGAAGGAACTCTGGGAGGGTGGGGAGTTGGGCTCCTCTCTCGACCGGGTCCGCCGCCTGGCGCATGACGTGAAAGCGGACGATCGCTGCCTCCTCTTGCTGGAGACTTACAAGGAAACGGCGGTGCGGTCACTGCAAGACCTGGATAATGCCAATCTCAAGGGCCTCCTTCGTCGCGTGGTGGGCAAGATCTTCAATGAACTCGAGATCAAGGGTTGGTGCCGGGAGTATGAAGTGAAGAATGGCCTTCGCGAAGACGGCGGTGGCAATGGCGACGGCCAGCAGACCTCGGGTTCTAAGGAGCCGCAAGACTCAATGGCTGTGGGTTAGCCGCGGATGAGTATCCGTCTGGAAATGTTGCAGGTCGCGCGGCTCGCGACTTCTCTGCTAGACGAGTCGTCGGCGCTGGTGGAGAATTTCATCCGTTCGCAACAACAGGCTGATGGAGGATTCGCCGATCGCGCTGGCGGCAGCGACTTGTATTACACGTCGTTTGCCATTGATGGCCTGACAGCCTTGCAAGTGGAGCTTCCCAGTGATGCTCTCGACGCCTACCTGGAGAGCCAGGGTGACGGGGAGGGACTCGACTTCGTGCACCTGTGCTGCCTGGCGAGGGCTTGGTCGGCCGTGAGAAAGGATCACGGGGCGGTCCCGGCCATATTGGATCGGCTGGAGCGTTTTCGCACCAGAGATGGCGGATACAACCAGGCGCCCGCGGCGGAGACGGGCTCCGCTTACGGATGCTTTCTCGCCTACGGCGCCTATGCCGATCATGGCGGGGAGCCGCCAAGGGCCCAGTCGATGCTCGGCTGCCTTTCGGAATTGTTGGACGACGCGCAGGGAGCCTGGGCCAATGAACGGGCCATTCCCGTGGCGAACGTTCCGGCGACGGCGGCGGCGGTGACCTTGTATCGGCATCTCTCCGTTCCCGTGCCGCGAGAAACCGGGCCATGGCTGCTGGGATGCATTCATGAACAGGGCGGCTTCACACCCTTTCCGGGAGCGCCCATGCCGGATCTGCTATCCACCGGAGTCGCGCTGCACGCTCTTGATGGCATGCAGGCTCCTCTCGACGGCATTCGAGAAGGTTGTTTGGATTTCGTCGACACATTATGGACGGCGGAGGGCGGCTTTTTCGGCACCTGGGACGACGACGTGCTGGACCTCGAGTACACGTATTACGGATTGCTGGCCCTGGGACACCTCAGCCTATGAGTATGCTCGCCAAGGCTCGTGAGACGTTGCTGGCGGAGCGTTTGGTCGAGGGGCATTGGGAAGGAGAGCTTTCGACCAGCGCGCTCTCGACGGCGACCGCGGTGTCTGCGTTGATGCTGGTGGACCGTTCACGACATGCTGGCCTGGTTGCCAGGGGACTGAGTTGGCTCGCCGAACATCAGAATCCCGATGGCGGTTGGGGCGACACCACGAAGAGTTTCAGCAACATCTCCACCACCTTGCTTTGCTGGTCAGCTTTTGGCCTGGCCCGGTGCGAGGCAAACCATTCCGTGGAGAAGAAGGCCGAGAGATGGATTGAGACCTACGCGGGAAACTTGGATCCTGACATCATCGTCGATGCGGTCGTGGCCCGTTATGGAAGGGATCGCACTTTTTCGGTTCCCATTCTGATGTTGTGCGCGATTGGGGGGCGGCTGGGAAAGGAAGGTGCTGCGTGGAGACGGGTGCTTCCGCTGCCTTTTGAAATCGCCGTCTTGCCACGGCGCTGGTTCGCCGTTTTGCGAATGCCGGTGGTCAGCTACGCTTTGCCGGCGCTCATTGCCATTGGTTATGCGCGGTTCCGCAAGATCCAGCCGATGTTTCCCTTTTCTCTGGTCCGGAAGCTTGCTTGGAAGCGCGCCGGCCGCTTGCTTTCGGAGATCCAGCCGTCCTCCGGAGGCTTTCTCGAGGCCACTCCCCTGACCAGTTTTGTGACCATGGCCCTGGCGAGTGCGGGCGAGACGGATCACCCGGTGGTCGAGAAAGCCGTGGCGTTTCTTGAAGCCTCGGTGAGGAGGGATGGGAGCTGGCCGATCGATTCCAATCTGGCCACTTGGGGCACGACGCTGGCGACCAAAGCGTTGTTGGCGGGTCCGTCTTCGCCGGCAGATTTTTCAGCTGAGGCGCGGCGCCCGGTGCGCGAGTGGCTGCTTGGCCAGCAGTATCTCGAACGGCACCTCTACACGGATTCGCCTCCCGGCGGATGGGCCTGGACCGATCTTCCCGGTGGAGTCCCCGATGCAGACGACACGCCGGGGGCGCTCCTGGCACTGCACGATTTGCAGGATGCCGAGTCCGCTGGGAGATGTCGATCGGCGGCAGTGCGGGGCGTGTTTTGGTTGGCCGGACTTCAGAATCGCGACGGCGGGATCCCCACCTTTTGTCGAGGCTTTGGCACGCTTCCCTTTGACCGTTCCAGTCCGGATCTCACGGCGCACACTTTGCGGGCTTGGGATGCCTGGCTGCCGGAACTGACGGAATCCCAGGCGGGCGTCATTCGCCGCCACATGAGAAAAGCGCTCGACTATTTGAGAAAGAGTCAGGACGTGCAGGGCGCCTGGACGCCTCTTTGGTTTGGAAACCAGCACGTGGCTGCCGAGACGAACCGGACCTATGGGACCGCGCAGGTTTTGGTGGCCTTGAGCGGTCTGCGGGATGGGGAACCCATTCCGAGCATGAGCCATAGGGGACTGGCGTGGTTGTTAGAAACTCAACGGGAATGCGGGGGATGGGGTGGCGACCGGGGAGTGGTGACCTCCATCGAGGAAACGGCGCTGGCCTTGCACGCCGTGGCTGGCTCTGCCAGAGGCGATCGAGAACTTCTTGAACGCACGCACGGGGCCATGCGCCGCGCCGTGGCGTATTTGAAAGAGCAAACGGAGGGTGGAACGCGTTTTTCTCCAGCTCCGATCGGTTTCTACTTTGCGAAGCTCTGGTATTTCGAAAAACTTTATCCCATCGTCTGGACGGTGGAGGCCCTCGAAGCCGCCAGCCTCGCTTGGGGCGTTGATGTCACAGCTCCGCCGAGTCGTCGCGATTCTGTAGCTTGATCAGGTGCTTCTTCATGACTTCGAGGTCCGTCGTCATCCTGTGAAGACTGGTGAGACAGGTTTTTTGCGTCTCTGCGTGATCCAACTTGGGGAGGGCCGGATGGATCTTCATGAATTGGAGAGCGACCTGCTTGCAGGCTTCCTGGATGGTCTCAATGGCTTGGTCTCGTTCCACGCGGTCATCCTATAGCATGGGGCGAGGACCAGGCAATGGCGGCCTAGTTGAGTTCTTGATGGACTGCGGTCATGGCCGTGGCAAGGGCCTCCCAGTCTTCCGACGTGGTGTCCCAACCGGCGCTCAATCGGATCGCGCGCTTCATGGAATCGAAATCGTAGCCGGTCGCTTGAAGGACGCGGGACGGGTTTTCTTTTCCGGAACCGCAGGCTGAACCGGTGGAGACCGCGAATCCCCGCCGATTCAGTCGGGTCAACCAGCGGCGGTTGTCGTGGTCGGGCACGATCACCAAGAGCGTGTTCCAGAGGCGCTCGGCTCCCTGGCCGACGATTTGCAGCCCGGGCAGGTTCTCTTGCAGGAGGCTTTCCGCTTGCTGGCGTTGCTCGAGGCCTCGCGTTCGGTATTCGGGGAGTCGAGGTTCCAGAGATTGCCAGGCGGCGAGCATGCTCGCGATGGCAGGGTAATTCTCCGTGCCGGCCCGGCGGCGTCCTTGTTGGGGGCCTCCCAGGAGCGAACAAAAGCGGTGTTCGTCCTCGGGAATCAGCAGGAAGCCGGTGCCCTTCGGGCCGCCGAACTTGTGCGCGCTACCCGTCACGAAGTCGCACTCTCCCAGGCCCTGGGAGGGGAGTTTTCCGATCCACTGGGCGGCGTCACAGTGCATGGGAACCCCATGCTTGCGGCAACAGTCGGGGAGGTCTTGCCAGGGCTGGATGACGCCGCTCTCGTTGTTGGCCGCCATCACCGAGACCAGGGAGACACGGCCCCGATGCTTGCCCAGATAGGCGTCGAGAGCGTCGAGGTCGACCCGGCCGTCTCGGTCCACGGGAGTTTCGTGGAGGCGGTCTCCCAGGAAATGTCGTGCGTTTTCGCTCACCGAGGGATGCTCCACCGGGCTGATCACGACCTGGCCAAGGGTGGTCCGAGCGAGGTGAGCGAAAACGGCGTGGTTGGCCTCCGTGGCTCCCGAGTTGAATAGGACGCGTTCGTGTTCTTCCGCGCCGAGCAGATCCGCGATGGCCACTTGAGCGTCCTCCAGCAGCCGGCTGACGATGGCCCCTTCTCGGTAGGGGCTGGAGGCATTCTGCCAGTAAGTGGCGGAGGCTTCGAGCCACGCCTTGGAGGCCACTTCGGAGACCGGGGTGGTTGCGTTGTAGTCAAAGTAGCCGTTCGCCATGTCGAGGGGAGAGAGGTTACCGACCATGCATCGCGGATGGCCTCCGCGCTACTTTGGCTTTTCTCGTGGGAGAGGAGGACAAAGGGGAGATGGCCTGGAAGCACACGACGAGGGACGGATTCCCGCTGACGCGCCCCGCGTTGAATTGCCCTGCCGGGGGAGAGATGGAGGTCCACTCGTTCCGCCGCCATCCGGGAGAACGAATGGGTGTCTACGCTTACCCTCATAGCCTCTCCAAAACCTCTAAAAACGCCACTCCTACAGGATCTCGGGGCCGTGGGACAAAGCCCTACTTAGGCCGCGGCTATCGTCGCCCGCAAGGTGTCGCAATGTTCCAAGACGGAGCGAGGAGCCACTGCCTATGCAGCGTTTAAGAGCGTGCTCTCGACTCTTTCGCCGCGAGGAGTGAGTTCGGTCTTCAAGTCGCTGGCCGAGATCATCTCAAGCGAGCGTTCCCTTGCTTGAGATACCGGTGGCTCTTGCTGGTTAGGAGCGCTAATCAGTTACCGCTGATCGATCAAGTATCTGCATCTCTCACATTCAGGTTGCCTTTGCTTATCTCTTTCTGAACCAGCCCTCACGCAGATTGTTGCTTCTCATCCAGCGCCAGGATGCGGATGAGGCTCTCGTTCAACGCCTTCTTGAACTCAGGGTCCCCTGCGTAGAGCTTGTAGAGCTCCAACTCGCGGCGGCGTTCCTTGTTGACCGCGTTCCCAATGAGGGTCTCGAGGGCAATGCGCCGATTCTGGTCATCGGAATTGTTTAGAACCTGATCCTGATACGCATCATCGTCTCTCACTTGCTTGAGAATGCTGATGAGCTTCACGCGCTGTTCTTCCGGTGTCGCGTCCCAGGCATCAAAGAAGCGCTCGTTAAAGGTGCGAATGATCTCGTCGAGTGGGGATTCCTCAGGCAGCGGGTTGTGAACACCCCGCACGTTGGGGTTCTCCGGATCCAGCTCAGTCTCTTCAGCTTCGAGTGCGATGGGCTGATTGAGGCGAACGCGTTCGAGGCCGTAAGTGGAGAGATCCACGCTTTCGAGAAGCTCGTCGAGCTGATCTTGTTCTTTGTCTCTGATCGTGAGCTTCGGGATGAGGAACTTCAGGAACCAGTGCAACTTCTCCCAGGCCATGTTCTCGAAGGGAATGATGCAGGCAAGTTGGCCATAGAGCTTGACGAACTGCTTGGCCTTGATCTTGAAGTCGATCTTGTCGTCTTCCTCTTCCAACTCGTTGAAGCGATCAACGCATCCATCGATGAGGGGATGGAGCTTCTCCGCATCTTCCTCATTGAAGAAGCGTTCGTTGAACTTCTCGATATCATCCTCTGTATAGAGCTCCGCGTCGTCGAGGGCGTCCTTGAGATCGTGAAGCACATTGACGTCGGTAGGCTCACTCAGGCTGGTGGCCGTGTAGAAGGGGTCAAAAGCATTCTTGATCTCGGCAGCGCTGTTGTAGAAGTCGAGGATGAAGGTGTCCTGCTTCTGCATCTTCTCATTGCAACGATTCAGCCGGCTGAGGGCCTGAACGGCCAACACTCCTTGAAGGCGTTTATCGACGTACATCGTGTGGAGGAGCGGCTCGTCGAAGCCGGTGAGGAACTTGTTCGCCACGACTAGCAGCCTGTACGTCGGCGCTGACTGCTTCGGCCGGTCCTTGGCGAACTTTCCAGAGAATCGATCCGGGATGTCCTTGGTTGGGAATCCGTTGAGAGACTCTTCGGTGTGCTCGAAGCCATCAACGGTTTTCTTGCCTGAAAAGGAGACAATCGCCTGGAAAGCAGCATTGGCGTTACGGAGTTCGCGCTGAATGGCATGGAAGTAACGAATGGCACTCTCGATGTTCCGAGTCACGACCATGCCGCGGGCAGCGCCTCGTAGTTTCTTGACGCCGACGACCTTGGTGAGGAAATGGTCCACCATCAAGGCCGCTTTCGTGTCGACGGTCTGCTGGTGCCCCTCCACGAAAACGCGAAGCTTCTTCTGCGCCTTGGCCGTATCGAACCCGGGGTTGTCCTCGATGGACTTCTGGACCTCGTAGTAGCTCTTGTAGGTGGTGTAGTTAGCCAGCACATCCAGAATGAACCCCTCTTCGATGGCCTGCTTCATCGAGTAGAGGTGGAAGGGCTCGAAGCCGCCATCGGTGTTGGGGGTGCCGAATTTTTCGAGGGTGGCCTTCTTGGGAGTGGCGGTGAAGGCGAAGTAGGAGGCGTTCTGGCCCATCTTGCGGCGGGCCATGGCTTGGAGGATCTTCTCCTGGTAGTCCTCGGGCTCTTCGTCGCTGCTGTTCCCGCCGAGGGACATGTTGAGCTTGTCGGCGGCCTGGCCGCTCTGGGAGGAGTGGGCTTCGTCGATGATGACGGCGAAGCTCTTGTCGCTCATGTCGGCGATGCCATCGACGATGAAGGGGAACTTCTGGATGGTGGTGGTGATGAGCTTCTTGCCGTTCTCGAGGTGGGACTTGAGGTCGGAGGAGCTGTCGGCGTGAGCGAGGAGGTTCTTCACCTCGGCAAAGGCCTTGATGTTCTTGTCGATCTGGCGGTCGAGGACTCGGCGGTCGGTGACGACGATGACGGAGTCGAAGAGGTTGTCCTGCCCGGTCTTGTCGTAGAGCTCGACGAGCTGGTAGCCGAGCCAGGTGATGGAGTGGGATTTGCCGGAGCCGGCGGAGTGCTGGATGAGGTAGCGGTGGCCGACGCCGCGGTCCTGGACGTCGGCGAGGAGTTTGCGGACGACTTCGAGCTGGTGGTAGCGGGGAAAGAAGAGGGTCTGCTTCACCTTGCCGGTCTTCTTGTCCTTCTCTTCGGTGATCTTGGCGTAGTGCTCGATGATGTTGGTGAGGCTCTGGCGGGTGAGGCTCTCCTGCCAGAGGTAGGCGCTCTTGTGGCCGTCGGGGCTGGGCGGATTGCCCTTGCCGTGGTGGTGTCCCTTGTTGAAGGGGAGAAAGTAAGTGGACTTGCCGTCGAGCTTGGTGGTCATCCAGACCTCATCGGGATCGACGGCGAAGTGGACGAGGCAGCGGCGGAACTGGAAGAGGGTTTCCTTGGGGTCGCGGTCCTCGCGGTATTGCTTCTTGGCGTGGTTGACGTTCTGATCGGTCCACGGGTTCTTGAGCTCGAGGGTGGCGAGGGGCAGGCCGTTGAGGAAGAGGACCATGTCGACGGACTGGTGGTCGGCGCCGGAGAAGTAGATCTGGCGGGTGACGGAGAAGAGGTTGGACTCGAACTTCGCCTTCACCTCGGGATTGAGGTCGTTGTAGGGGAGCCGGTAGAGGAGGTCGAAGTGGGCGTTGTCGACGTCGAGGCCCTTCTTGAGGACGGAGAGAATACCGTCCTTCTTGAGCTTGCGATGGAGGCGCTCGCGGATCTGGCGCTGGTAGTCGGGCTTGTAGGTGAGCTTGGCGAGTTCGTCGGCCTGGGTGGCTTCGAGGAATTGCCAGAACTTGGCTTCGTCGAGAGCGAACTCGGCGTTGAAGTCGGAGGATTGGCCGCGGAGATAGCCGACCCCTTTGCCCGCCTGGTAGGTGGCGGGCGCTTCCTGCACCTTGCCGTCGTTGGAGGTGGGCGTGCTGACGCCGCCCGTGAGGAAACGTTCGATGCAGGCTTCGAGAGCGGCTTCTGTGGTGTCGGTGGGCATCTATTCTAGGGATTCTTGAGGTGCGGCCCAGTGCTTCTGATAATTCGCGCCGTCTGACTTGGGACGTGTCGTCGGCATTGCGATTTGAATTGTCATCGGAATGGGAAAATCTACCCCGATGAGGGCTACCTCGCCGGGCTGTAGATTGGGCAAAAATGAGGAAGCGGATCTATCTATTTCGCCACAAGCCCGCTCGACCATCTCCCTGTCCTTGTCGTTTGAAAGTCGATGCACGAGGAGCGTGCCCATCTGACTGATGACTCCTTCCGGAACGTCACGAGGTCGCTGGGTAGCGAGGCAAATATTCAGGCCATACTTGCGCCCTTCCTTTGCGATGATTTCAAAAGCATCAAGACGGGTTTTGAAATCCTCCGCCCCCATGGATTTGCCGATAAATGCGTGGGCCTCATCAAGGAAAACGACTGATGGCTTTTTTCGGAACTTTCCTTTTCGTGCTAGGACTAGAAGGTACCGTGCAATCGCATTGGTAATTACCTCCCTCGCATTGAAATCCGTGAGAATTCCACTGAGGCAAATCCGAAGAATTCGATTCTCGTTCTGGTCTGTGATAAACGAGTCGATCATCTCGTTTATCTTATTCTCTTTAGTCTGGAAGACTGGTGCCAATGCGCTTGAGGAAAGGATGCCCGAAATCCGGGTGATCAACGTGAGGCAATAATTGTAGTCATTCTCGGAGTGGTTTCCCCATTTTGTGGGGTCGTTGTTGTGTGCGGACGGAAAGACACACTCCTGGTGAAGTTGATCAACCAAGCGTTCGAGATCAAATGGTGTTCGCGGATTCTCCAGATCTTTAGCGTGCTCCTTCTCAGCGTCAGCTATCGGTGCTTTCGCGGCATTAATCTTCTCCAAAACCCCTTGGGCGTTTGCCAAGGATGGATCAAGAGCGGTCAATTTCAGGCTCCGAATTGCCGCCCGAAGTTTCGGACCTTGAACCTTCCCAGAAGGCTCAAACAGAGCGATAAAATCCTGCTCCTGAAAGCAAGTGGGAGGCACTGACGCCAACTTGGAACCGGTTGCTTCTTTGAAGGGCGTTCCAAGGTGAAAATGTTCAATGTCACCACTGAGACCTCGATATTCTCCTGTCGCGTCCAACAAAATCAATTTGCAGTGATGTTGCCGACTTTCCTCGATCAATCTAGAAACCGTGTAGCTTTTGCCACCGCCAGTAGTCCCCAGAACCGCACAATGCCTTCCGAAAACCTTCTCAGGAGTGATCTTGATGGCCGTCTCAGGGGCGTTCTTGATGTGCCCGATGCGCAACGACACAGCGGGCTCCTTGTGATCCTCATGCTCCTTTAGATCCATGAGTTCAGGGATCTTCGCGATAAAGGAGTGGGGAGCTGAGAAAACTTTATCACCGAGACGAGGATAAGATTCGATTCCCGAGATCACTCGCATCGATCGCAAAGATACCGTCGCGAGAAGCTGAACGGATGCGATGGCGTGCACCTCAACACCAACACCCGCTTCGTCCTCTACCGCCAGGCGTTCTCTCTCGGGAAGTCGGACTTCTGTGATGCGTCCAAACACCGATGCGCTTTCACCTTCAATGACGACGAACTCAGAAACTTCCCCTAGCCCATAGCGGCGACCACCAAAACTCGATCCGCTTGGCAGTCCGGCCTTGCTCAAATTCACCTTAGCGTATGAAGCGCTGATAAACGACACCGTCCCGAGACCGCGGGTGGATGAAAAAAGGCGTTGGAATTGAGCGTTCAAAATACGGAAAAGTGTTGGTTACGATTCTGCATCCGAGTCCCAACCAAGGGCCTTTAGGTCAGGGATGAGGTTGGCGAACTGCCCAAAAGTTGCATTGAGCAGCGTCACCCGACTCCCAGTGTATTTGGCTAGTTCGATATGCGATGGGCATCCGAGAGAGTCATTGGATTTGTCGACGATGATCGATGGGTCAACCACCACCAGATTTAGAGATGGGTTGCTTTGCACTGCTGCAAGAATTGGAGCTTTTAGGTGGTCGTCATTGAAGCTAAAGCCAACTACGATGAGCGTAGTGTTCTGCTCCCGAAGGCTCATGAGAAATCGCGCCATCATCTCCAAATATGGCTGGGTATATGAGTGTTGGTATTTGGTGGCAGCCGGGTAGATCAGGCAACGCTTGTCCTCATCTGGATCCTGGACCTGCTGAATTCCAGATTCGCTTAGTTCCCAATCAACTGACCCATGGATCTTTAGAAGCTGGATAACCCCATCTACCAGCTCGTTCGTCTCCGGTGGAGATTGAGCGCGGCGAACAATGTCGTATCCAAAGAAGTTTGGATTGAACTTTCGAGGCTGCGAATAGGAGAATCCGTCAATCATCGTCATCCCAAGCCTTGCTGCCGCGAACTCGAAGCAAAGATCGTAGTTCGTCGTAAATACTTTGGGCCTCGGGAATCGACTTTTCCGCTTCGTCAACTTTTCGAGTAATTCCTCGTGCGCCGGGAGTGACGGCGCATTTTCCAAGAATCTGGTGCAGGCTTCAAAGATGGCCTTCTCGGCTTTCTTGATGAATTCCTTCACCGATTCTTTGATTTTCTTGTCTATAAACGCGAGTGAGTTGTAACACTGAGAGAGAAAATCCTCGATGTTCTCTGGGCCAGCGTAGCAGATTTCGATCTTGATGTCTCCAAACTTGTCCAACTCCGAAATTGCATTCCAAAGCTCAGGCATTTTTGGGCCACCGACTCCTGGAGACACAGCATCAATTGAGGCACCGCTGCCCGCGAGAACGACTACATTAAAATTGGCTAAAAGGTCCTTCAGGTGTTCTTGAAGGCGATCTTTTTGCTCCTTCGCATTAGCTTTGGCTTCCTCTTCAGCGTCATCTTTCGCGGAAATCGGTGCCCACTCGTCGCCACTTCGCGTGACGAGTGCATTTCTAAATACTACTTCGGGCGGTGTACTTTCTTCGGCCATTTGAGCTGTGATTAGACTTTGATTCTGCCGGTGACGGCGTGGGCGATTAGGATGACTTTTTGCTCGTCGAGGAGTTCGATCTGGCGCTGCTTTTTGGCAATCAAGGCGTCGATCTCCGCCGTCTTCCGATCCAGGAAGGTGACGATGCGGTCTTGTTCGGGCTTGGGGGGGATGGTGATGCCGACCTTCTTGAAATCTTCGAAGCGCATGTCCCACTGCCCGACCCGAACACCGTAAGAAATTGAGTCTAACGCTCCGACCAACGTCCTAGGTCGAAGGAGGTAGTGAATGTAGCGACCGCTGACCTTCTTTTGGTTGAGGCGGCAGGTGATGTAGGCTGGGCTGACGATCCCGTGATGCTCGCTCACACCAAGTGAGCCCTGCCACGCCTTCATTTTGTTGACGGCGAGGTCTCCGGGTTGAACGACCTTGTAGCTCGACGTATCGAGAGAGGTCGCGTTGTGATTGTCGTCACGTGAGTCTTTGGGGATCACGCCGTATTCTCGATAGACCGAAAGGACAGGAAGATCGGGTCGATTCTTTTCGACAAAGAGTTCGGCAGCCGCTCGAAGCGATTCGACCTCCCAATGCTCAGGCACGTCTCCGATCCATTCGATGCCGGAGGGTTTGAGTTTGGCGTTGGGGTTGATGCCTCGGGTGACGGCGCGGTTGATGAGGATGGCTTTTTGCTCGTCGAGGAGTTCGATCTGGCGCTGCTTTTTGGCAATCAAGGCGTCGATCTCCGCCGTCTTCCGATCCAGGAAGGTGACGATGCGGTCTTGTTCGGGCTTGGGGGGGATGGTGATGCCGATCTTCTTGAAATCTTCGAAGCGCATGTCCCACTGCCCGACCCGAACACCGTAAGAAATTGAGTCTAACGCTCCGACCAACGTCCTAGATCGAAGGAGGTAGTGAATGTAGCGACCGCTGACCTTCTTTTGGTTGAGGCGGCAGGTGATGTAGGCTGGGCTGACGATCCCGTGATGCTCGCTCACACCAAGTGAGCCCTGCCACGCCTTCATTTTGTTGACGGCGAGGTCTCCGGGTTGAACGACCTTGTAGCTCGACGTATCGAGAGAGGTCGCGTTGTGATTGTCGTCACGTGAGTCTTTGGGGATCACGCCGTATTCTCGATAGACCGAAAGGACAGGAAGATCGGGTCGATTCTTTTCGACAAAGAGTTCGGCAGCCGCTCGAAGCGATTCGACCTCCCAATGCTCAGGCACGTCTCCGAGCGAGAAATGACCGGAAGTTGTGGATGAGGGCGGTCGGGGCATCATGAAGAGTTCAACCATTTACCAAAACAACTGAACTCCAATGAAAACCACCAACCACCCCACCGAATCCGCATCTATCCTCGGCCAGGAAGGAGCAAGCACCGTCTGCCAGAACGCCCTTGAGGCCACCCTGCGACAAGGAGCCCAAGTGCTTCTTCAGGCCGCCATCGACAACGAAGTCTCCGACTACATTCAAGCCCATCAACATCAGCGTGATGACCAGGGTCATCGCCAAGTCGTTCGCAACGGCCATCTTCCTCAGCGACAACTTCAGACTGGAATAGGAAACGTTTCTGTTCGGCAGCCCAGGATCAATGATCGCCGATCAGGCCAGCGGTTCACCAGCGCCATCCTTCCGCCGTACCTACGCCGAGTCGCTTCACTGGACAACCTCATCCCGGCACTCTACCTGCGAGGAATCTCAACCTCCGAGATGAGTCGAGCCTTAGAGCCGATCCTCGGTGAGAACGCATCGGGTCTTTCTGCAGCCAATGTCGTTCGACTCAAAGAGCAATGGGAGAAAGAACGCGAGCAATGGAGCAAGCGTGACCTCAGCGACAAGGAATACGTCTACCTCTGGGCCGACGGGATCTACTTCCATGTCAGGCTCAATGACGACCGCCCATGTGTTCTCGTAATCGTCGGCTCCTTACCCGATGGAACCAAGGAATTGGTAACCATCAGCGATGGAGAACGAGAGAGCAAACTGTCCTGGAAAAATGTGCTCAGAGACCTCAAGAAACGAGGATTGAAAATCCCTCCGAAACTGAGTATCGCCGATGGAGCTCTCGGGTTCTGGAGCGCCTTGGAAGAGGAATATCCGACAAGCAAACAGCAACGATGTTGGGTGCACAAGACAGCCAACATCCTCGACAAGCTGCCGAAGAAAGCGCAGCCCCTTGCCAAGGAACGCATCCATGAAATCTACATGGCGGAAACAAAGAAGGCCGCCTTGGAGGCCTATGACGAGTTCTTCACGCTCTACGAAGCCAAGTATCCGAAAGCGTGCGCCTGCCTGAAGAAAGACAAGGAAACTCTACTAACGTTCTACGACTTTCCAGCCGAGCACTGGAGACACATCCGGACGACAAACCCGATTGAGTCGACGTTTGCCACGGTCCGCCATCGGACTCGACAAACCAAAGGGTGCGGATCGAGGAAAGCAACCCTTTCAATGGTCTACAAGCTCGGCCTGGAAGCCGAGAAAGGCTGGCGTCGACTGAACGGATATCGTCAACTTGACAAAGTCGTGCAAGGAATCATCTTCGTGGACGGCATCGAGCAGCAAACCGCTGCCTAACCCATGATCGAACTTCGAATGGTGTTCCGACCGCCCTCATCCACAACTTCCGGTCATTTCTCTCTCCGAGCCATTCAACTCCGGAGTCCTTGTAGCGGTCGTATTTCGGAAAAACGCTCATCCGGTGGTTCCGTTCGAGAAGCTGAGGATCTGCTCGAGGAGGCCTTCGGTCTCGGTTTCGAGGTCGCGGATTTCCTGCACGACGTCGTCGAGGTCGCGCAGCGGTTGGTGGACGTAGAAGTATTTGTTGAAGGAGATCTCGTAGCCGATGACGGTCTTGCTCTGGTCGATCCAGGCGTCTTCGACGTGGGGGAGGACTTCACTCTGGAAGTAGGCGTCGATCCCGCCCTGGTAGTTGAGCGGGACATTTTCGGTGTCGCGGAGTTCGCTGTCGGGCTCGTAGCCGCCGGCTTCGCCTTTTTTTTCGTTGGCGAGGACGGGGGCGGCTTCGGGGTCGCGCCAGGAGACCGCTTCGAGGATCGCCTTGAGCTGGGGCGCGCCGAGTTTGAGCTTCAGCTCCTTGAGGGCGGCTTTGACGTCCTTTTGGAACTGGTTGAAGTCGTGCGAGAGCTCGTCGCCGAGGTGTTGGTGGAGTTGTTCGGCGGCCTGGAGGAGTTCGCGTTTGGCCGTCCAGAACTTGGGATCGAGGAGTTTCTTTTTGTCGGCGGCTTTGCGGTCGATCTCTTCTTTCTCCAGCCAGTCGTCGAGGGCGTCCCTTTGTTCTTTGCCTCTGAGGAAGCCGGGTTCGTAGACCTGCTCGCCCCATTGCTGGTAGATCCACTGCATTTCCTCGGCGAGGCGTTTGTCGAAGCGGAGGGATCCGATGCGCTCGGCGGTGAACTGGGCGGATTTGCGCAGGGGGCGCTCGACGGTGATCTTCCAGTAGCCGAAGTCGCGGTTGTCGAAGACCTGGGCTTTGAGCCCATCGACGGCTTCCTTGCCGGTGTCGGCGAGGTCGAGGTAGGCGCGGGTGATTTGCGCGATATGCGCGGGGGTGAAGGCGCAGTTTTTTTCGCCAAGATTTTTGCGGAGCTTTTCGTAGAGCTGGGAGGCGTCGATGAGCTGGACCTTGCCGCGGCGGGCCTCGGGTTTGTGGTTGCCGAGGACCCAGATGTAGGTGGTGATGCCGGTGTTGTAGAAGATGTTGTTGGGCAGCTGGATGATGGCTTCGAGGAGGTCGTTCTCGATGAGGTATTGGCGGATGTTGCTGGCGCCGCCGCCGGCATTGCCGGTGAAGAGGGCGGAGCCGTTGTGGACGGTGGCGATGCGGCTGCCGAGGGGGGCGTCCTGGAGGCGCTTCATTTTGCTGACCATCTCCATGAGGAAGAGGAGCTGGCCGTCATCGACGGCGGGGGCGGCGGAGACGGTCTGGATGTCGCCGGAGGCGTCGTGGAGCTGGACTTCGAAGCGGGGGTCGATGATCTCGGTTTTGGAACCCTTTTTTTCGAGGATCTGGCCCTGGTCGGTCTTCCAGCTCTTTCCGTAGGGGGGATTGGAGAGCATGAAGTCGAAGCGGAGGCTGGAGAATTCGTCGGTGGCGAGGGTGGAGCCGAATTTGATGTTCTCGGGGTCGTTGCCCTTGATGAGCATGTCGGACTTGCAGATGGCGTAGGTCTCGGGGTTGACCTCCTTGCCGTAGAGGTAGGTGGGGGCGGTGGACTGGATGGGGCCGTCGGGGCGCTCGATGTAGTCCTGGGCCTCGGTGAGCATGCCGCCGGAGCCGCAGGCGGGGTCGTAGATGGTGATGACGGGCGGGAGCTGGTCCTTCACGGGCTCGAAGAGGAGGTGGACCATGAGCTGGATGACCTCGCGCGGGGTGAAGTGCTCGCCGGCTTCTTCGTTGTTCTCTTCGTTGAACTTGCGGATGAGTTCCTCGAAGACGTGGCCCATGCCGAGGTTGGTGAGGCCGGGGAGCTTGCGGCCGTCGGGGCCCTCGACGGCATGGGGGGAGAGGTTGATGGTGGGGGCGACGAATTTCTCGATGACGCCATGGAGGACATCCGCCACGGCCATCTTGCGGATCTGGTTGCGGAGGTCGAATTTCTCGATGATCTCCACCATGTTGGGGCTGAAGGCGTCGAGGTATTGGCTAAAGTTGGCCTCGAGCTGGGAGGGATTGCCGAGGAGCTTCTTGAGGGTGAACTGGGAGGTGTTGTAAAAGACTTGGCCGGAGGCGTCGCGGAGGCCTTCGGGATCGAGGACAGGCAGGCGGGCTTCGTCTTTCTGGAACTTCACCTCGGCGAGGACGGCGTCCTTGGTGTCCTCGAGCAAGCAGTCGATGCGCCGGAGGACGAACATGGGCAAGATGACGTCGCGGTATTTGCCGCGGACGAAGACGTGGCGCAGACAGTCGTTGGTTATCGACCAAATGAAAGAGACAATCCGATTGTGCGAAGCGTGATCCATCCCAGAAGTTCATTAGGCAGCATCGCTGCGGCTGACAAGTGTGCTTTCATCCCTTTGCTGTTGCCTTCCAAACATTCGGCGACATATCGCTTAAAGCGACGGGAGGTAGGGCGGATACTACTGACCGCCGCGTGGAGCGGTCGTGGGGGGCGCGGGTGCCCGCTTTGCGGAGTGCTTGCGTCGTCGAGATGTTGTTTCCGTGATGAGGTCCGCCGGGTTGTGGAACCAATGACTGCGGGCAATCAAGGGCGATCGCGTGGCATTGGCGATTGGCGATTGTTGATTTGTGATCGGCGTTTCCCGGCCACGCGGTGCGATGAGATGGATCGCCTCGCTCACGCATCGGACTTCGACGCCTCGCGACGAGGCGACATTTGTCGCTGCACATACTTGCCCAGCAAGTCGAATTCGAGGTTGACCCAGTCGCCGGGCCGTTTCTTGCCGAGGTTGGTGATCTCCAAGGTGTGGGGGATGATCCAGAGCGTGAACTTGTCCTCCGCGAGCTCGGCGATGGTTAGGCTGATGCCGTCGACCGCGATGGAGCCGCGGGAAATGACGAGCGCCCGGGCTTCCGCTGGCAGAGCGACGTCGATCTGGGTGTCTTGGCCCTGGGGCCGTATGGCGAGGATCTGCACGGTTTGATCGATGTGTCCCTGGACGAGGTGCCCGCTGAGTCGGTCGCCGGGCAAGAGGGCGCGCTCGAGGTTGACGGGATCGCCTTCCTGCGGGCGTCCCAGGTTGGTGACGTCGAGGGTTTGCTGCAGGAGATCGAAGCCGACCGTGTCGCCCTTGACCTCGGTGACGGTGAGGCAGCAGCCGTTGATGGCGACGCTCTCACCGAGTTGCAATTCCGCCGCGAAGGGAATGGCGAGGGTGAGTCGAGCGCCTCCCGCCTCCAGTGAGTTACGGGAGATGAGGGTGCCCGTGGCCTCGATGATGCCGGTGAACATGCCGTTTTGTTAGAAGAAGAAGAGGAGCGCGAGGAGCACCACCGCCAGGAATGCGGTGAAGCCGACGGGAAAGGCTCCCAGACGCGTGCGCTCGCAGAAGGTGGCTCGCCGTTTCTGCAGCGTTTCCTGATCGACGTCGTCGAGATTCCAGAAGGGCCACTGGAGAGCGACGAGCAGGCGGGCGGGGCCGTGTTGCAGGAAATGGGCGAGGTTCTTGACCCAATGGTCGACGACCGTGGCCTTGGTGATGCGATTGAGCGTGTTCAAGCCCTTATCGCACAGTCCGTAGAATGCGCCGCCGCCTCGCCGGTAGAACCAATCGGAATCGAGATTCGTCGACCGGATTTCAGCCGGGTAGAGGCCGGCGCGCATCAGGAGGGTGAACGCCAGGGCGCTGAAGAGGAGAAGGGCGTACTGATCCGTGACGTGCGCCACGGTGTAGGGTTCGTAGGTGGTCCCGGTCCCCGGCAGCATGGGGTAGAGGAAGGCATTCGGAAACGTGCCAACGAAGATGCAAAGGAACGCGGCGATTCCCATCGCCAGAAGCTGATTGAGCGGGGCCTCTTGGCAGCGGATGCCGGAGTCGTGCGAGAAGAAGGCGAAGAATGGAATCTTGATCCCGGCGTGATGGAAGACACCCGCCGAGGCGAATAGCAGTGCGAGCCAAACGACGACCTGCCCCTCGGCGGCCGCCGAACTCATGATCATCGATTTGCTCACGAAACCGCTAAAGAACGGGAACGCCGAGATGCTGGCGGCGCCGATGCAGCAGAAGACGCAGGTCCAGGGCATGCAGCGGTAAAGCCCCCCCAGCTCCGTTGCCTTGGACCGGCCCGTGCGGTAGATCACCGACCCGATCGACATGAAAAGCAAGGCCTTGTAGAGAATGTGGCAGTAGGCGTGGGCGGCCGTGCCGTTCAGGGACAAGCCCGTCCCCAAGCCGACGCCGATCACCATGAACCCGACCTGGTTGATGAGGCTGTAAGCGAGCACCCGGCGCAGGTCGTTTTCGATCACCGCGTAAAAAATGGGGATGGTGGCCATCGCCATGCCGACCCACACCAGCACGCCCTCGCCGGGAAAACAGCGAGCGAGCACGTAGACGGCGGTCTTGGTGGTGAAGGTTGCCATGAACACGACGCCGCCCACCGAGGCAAGCGGATAGGTGTCGGTGAGCCAGGCTCCCAGGACGGGCCAGGCGCAGTTGATCCCGAATCCCAGGAAGATCAGCCAGGCCCCAAGACCGGTGAGCTCGATCTGGTCAAAGGCCACGCTCCCGCCCCCGGCGAGATGGATGAAAAGGCCTGCCAGTAGCACCACCCCGCCGAACACATGGACGAGTAGATAGCGGTAGGCCGCCTTCCCGGACTCCGGGGTTCCGCGCGCGAGGATGCACAGCACGGCGCCGAGCGTGAGCATCTCCCAGAAGAGGAACAGGGTGATGAGGTCGCCCGCCATGATGACCCCCATGGCACAACCCGAATACAGCAAGCCGCCCGCGAGATCCATCGCGCGGTTATCCTTGATGACATAGAGGATGCCGATGAAGGAGAGGACGGTGAAGATGTTGAGGAAGATCAGGCTCCACGGATCGGCCCGACCAAGAATCAGTTCGAAGTCGAGAAACGATACCGTCCAGTGGACTCCCTCGGGGATGAAGAAGAAGTTGATGAATCCGGCGACGGGCACGCCAAGGGCCACCACCTGACGAGCGCGCCCTCGCAAGAATGTCACCAGGAGAGCCCCTAACAAATAGATCGCGGCGGGTGGGAGCCCCTCAAGCATCATCGTCGCCTCCTTTTTGGTCGGTTTCGTAGTAGTCCTCGCCACGCATCACCAGAGGACGAAGCACGTGCTTGGAAATGAGAACCAGCAAGACACAGGCCACAAACCCATAGACCGCATAGAAGCCCGGCCACGTTTCCCATCGAAAGTAGGGGTGTTTGTCGAAGTCCGTGATCCAGAAAATCACGTCGATGACGGCGAGGAATGCGCAACCAAGGAAAAGTCCCACGAGGACTTTGCGCACGTTTTCCTTGCGGTCGAACCAGCCGACGGGCTGTTCAGGATCGATCGTTCTGCGGTCCATCAGTGAGCGGCTCCGGGTCGGGCTTTGGAGGTTGGGGCGCCATGTTGATCATGGCCTTTGGCCGGTCCCGGCGAAGAAATGAGGATGAAGGCGAGGTAAAGGCCCATCACCAGAAAGGCGATGATGAAGGCGGCGAGATAGCGGGGCACGGCGTCGTGCTTCAGTTCCTGCGGGGGAGGATCGTTGGGAGAAGAGCTGGCCATTCTTGTTCAGGGGGAGGGGCTCATCGGAGAGGTGAGTTCAAGAAAGACATCGGGGAAGAAGAACAGCAAGACGGAGACGGCGGCGGTCATGACGAGTGGCACGACACAGGCGAGAGGCGCTTCCCGCACGCCATCGTGAGACAGCCCATCGGCAGGCACACCGAAAAAGGCGCGGTAGACGATTGGGAAAAAGTAGACTCCGTTGAGCACCGAGCTGACGAGGTAGATGGCGAGCAGCGCGTGCTCTTGGGCGTCCGCCGCCCCCCAGATCATGTAGATCTTGCTGAGCAGGCCGCCCGTCAGGGGTAACCCGATCACGCTCATGGCGGCGATGGCAAAAGCGCCCATGGTCCAGGGCATGGCGCGACCCAGGCCATCGAGCTGGCTGATGTATTTCTTGCCCGTGGCCACGTAGATGGCTCCCGCGCAGAAGAACAGCGTGATCTTGCCGAAGGCGTGCATGGGGATGTGGAGCATGCTCCCCTGCACGGCATGAGACGTCAGCAGGGAAACGCCGAGAACGATGTAGCTCAGTTGCCCGATCGTTGAGAACGCCAGCAAGCGTTTCAAATGATTCTGCGTCATCGCGATCAGCGATGAGATGATCACCGTGCCTCCCGCCACCCAACTCACCACCGAGGCGACATCCAGTGTCGATAAGAAGTCGGTTCCGAACACGCCGGTGAACACGCGGATGATGGAAAACACGCCCACTTTGACCACCGCCACGGCGTGGAGAAGCGCGGAGACGGGGGTGGGGGCCACCATGGCGTTGGGGAGCCAGGAGTGAAAGGGCATGACGCCAGCCTTGGCAAAGCCGAACACGAAGAGCAGGAGAAGAACGAGCACCGTTCCGCTCCCCAGGAGGCCCTGCCATTGGGTTGGCTCGGTGAAAGAGAGGCTGTCGCCCGATTTCACATAGCAAAAAACCATGGCTGGAAGCACGAAGCCGATCGAGGTGCTGAGTAGGTAGGTGAGGTAGGTGCGGCCGCCCGAGCGCGCCTCCCGGTCCTGATGATGAGTGACCAGCGGATAGGTGGCCAGTGACAGCGCCTCGTAAAAGACGTAGAGTGTCAGGAGATTGGCGGCGAAGGCCACGCCCAGCGTGGCGGAGAGCGAGATGGCGAAGAAGGCGAAGAAGCGGGTTTGCGAGCCCTCCTTGGCGCCGCGCATGTAGCCGATGGCGTAAATGGAGGTGAGGATCCACAGGGGCGAGGCGACCAACGCGAAGAGCATGCCGATGCTGTCCACGCGGAAGGCGAGCGGCACGCCCTCGATGATTTCACAAAAAACGAACTCGTAGACCTTTCCCTCGAGCACTCCGGGAACGAGAGAGAGGACAATGCCGAACTTGATCAGACCCGCGAGGATGGTGGCGCCCTCCCTTGCGTTGGGGTGCTTGTGAAAAAGCACGATGGGAATCACAGCCAGGAGAGAAGCCAGGCAGGCTGCTAGTGGGAGAATGCTGGTGACCGTTTCCATGTCAGGCCTCGCCTCCTCGGGTGAAGTGGAAGCTTTCGAGAGCGGAGCGGATCCAGTCGGTCACCTCGCGGTTGTAGACGCCCAGGACCACGAGACTGGCGGCCACGGTGAGGAGGGGTGCCAGCATGGACCAGGGCACTTTGGGGAGGGTCCGCTCCGGCGTGGAATCGGGATCGACGCCGTGATGATGGTGATGGGCGTGATCCTTGTAGTCGACGCCTGGGCCCTTGCCGTAGGGACGGGCTCCGTGGAAAAAAGCCATTTCGATGAGGCGGAAAAAGAGGACGGCGTTGACCAGGCTGGAAAAGAGGAGCGCCGCCACGTAGGCCCAGTGACCGGATTCGAGGCCGCCGCGCACGAGGTACCATTTGCTGAAAAAGCCACAGGTGGGCGGGAGGCCGATCATGGAGAGCGCGCCCACGGTGAACCCGGTCATGGTGATGGGCATCGTCCGATAGAGCCCCTGGAAGGCAGTGAGACGGTGTTCGCCGGTCCGCACGACAATGATCCCGATAGCCATGAACAGGCACAGTGTCATGAGGGCATCGCTGGCAATGTGATAGATCGCGCCGGTCATCCCGTTGGCGTTGGCCAGCCAGGCGCCTCCGACCATGTAGCCGACCTCCGCCACGATGAGATAGGTGAGCATCTTGCGGAGGTCGCTGCGTGAGAGGGCGAAGAACGAACCGGCCACGATGGCGACCACCGAGAGGCCGACGATGAGGTCGGACCACTGAAGGAACCCGAAGACGTAATCGGTGCCAAAGACCGAGACCATCATGCGGATCATGATGTAGATCATGACCTTGGTGACGAGCGGCGCCATGAGGGCGCCGGTAGCGGTGGGAGAATAGGCATAGGCGTTGGGGAGCCAGCCGTGGAGAGGGAAGAAGGCCATCTTGATCCACACCCCCACCATGATGAGCATGAAGGCCACGTGGATGGAGGCGGACTCCGGCGGAAGGGTGGCGAGGGCCTCACGGATGTCCGTCATGTTGAGCGTGCCCGTCTTGATGTAGAGATACCCGACCCCTAACAGGTAGAACGAGGCCCCGATCGTTCCCATGATGACGTAGTTGAAGGCGGACAGGACGGCGCGTTTCGAGCCGATGGCGATGAGGGCGTAACTGGTCAGCGAGGAGATCTCGAGGAGGACGTAGAGATTGAAAGCGTCGTTGGTGATGGTCATGCCCGCCAGTCCCGACACCAGGAGAAGGGAGAGGATATAGTAATGCGGTGTCTTTCCCGGGGATTCCTCCTCGATGCGAACTTTGGCGAAAACGCAATTGAGCAGCGCGACGAAACCGATGATGGCGAGGACGATGCCGCTGAGGACATCCACGCGGTATTCGATGCTGATGGAAATCTCTCCGGTGGACTTGGCGACGCGTTCCCAGCCGCTGAGACTGTAGATTTGGGGTCCGGACTCGAGGACGGTTCCCAGCGTGCCGACCGTGGCGGTCAATGTCAGGGCAAGGGAAGCCAGCGCGAGCGGAAAACAGGCTGCGGGAAAGCGAAAACCCAAGAGGGCCACGCAGATCGCCCCGAAGAGTGGGGCGATGACGATGATGACGGGAAACTGTTCAGCCATCGATCCGTGAATGGATTTGATTCAGGATTTCGTCTTCTTCCAAGGTGCCATAGTGGTGATGCACTTTTTGTGCGATGGCCAGGGCCAGGCCCAGGGTGCTGACGCCGACGACGATGGCCGTGAGCATGAGCACGTGGGGAATGGGATTGGCGTAGTCCTTGGCGTCAATGCTGGGAAGTTCGTGATCGTGGTGGTCGCCGGCGGGAGCGTGCCCTTCGTCGTGAGCGTCGGCGCTCGTGGAGGGGGCATGGTGCTCTCCGTGAGGAACGACATCGCTCGGCAGGATGGGAATGGTGGCGTCGTGCTTCACGCCGATCGAGACGTAAAAGAGGATGATCGCGGTCTGAAAAATGGTCATGCCCACCAGTTTCTTGATCAGGTTCCTCTTGGCGATCATGGCGAAGAGCCCGATCATCATGAGGACGATGTAGATCCAGTAGTTGAAGTAGTTGATGAGAGACTCCATGACCTGGGGCGGGGGCGCGCGAGGGTTTCCTTCCGGCCTACAAGCCTCCTCGCATTTTACCCTTGGAGGAGAGGGTGGCGAAGATGGTGAACATGATGGCGGTGACGGTGAAGGCGACGCCGATTTCCACGATCAGCATGCTGTGGTAGCGAGCCTTGACCGGTGTGCTGTCGAGAAACAGCGGGCCGAGGACGGAGTAGTCGAGAAAGTTTCTCCCCAGAAACATGCAGAGGAGACCGGTGCCGGCGAAGATGAGGACGCCGAGCGCGCCGAGAAAAAGAGCCCGTTGTTCGGACAGACGATGGAGGGCATCCGGCAGTCCGCTGGTCAGGGCGATGAGAATGAAGCTGGCGCCGAAGATGACGCCGCCCTGGAAACCGCCGCCGGGACTGTAGTGTCCGTGGGCCAGGACGTAGAGCGAGAACAGCTGGATCAGCGGGACCGTGAGCCGGCAGGTGACGATCATGATCATGTCGCGTTCGCCGAAGCGTTCGCGGTGCGTGGTCAGCGGTTGACCCGTTGCAGTGGAGGCCTGTCGAAGCACTGCCAGAATCCCCAGACCGGCGACAAAGATCACCACGGTCTCGAACATCGTGTCGAAGCCGCGGTAGTCCGCCAGCACCGCCGTGACGAGATTGGGCACCTGCGTTTCCACGCGGGATTCGGTGATGTAGTGGCGTGAGAGATCGCTGGCGTTGGCGGGCGAGAGGGGATCGCCCCATTTGGGTAGGTCGAGGGATGCGTACAAGAGGAGGCTTCCGGTGATCGCCACCGCCAGGAGGGAGAGTAACTTCATGGGTGCCATCTCGCGCTTTGCCGCCTTTCTGCTAGTCGAGCGATTTCCTCGAGGTTTGATAGATCGTGGCGATGAGAATGACCGTGCTGACGCCGGCGCCGACGGCGGCCTCGGTGAAGGCAACGTCCACCGCGCCCATCTCGGCCCAGAGAAGGCACATGAGAAAACTGTAGATGCCCAACACCATGGCCGAGGCCAGGAGATCCTTGAGATTCAGGGCGATGATGGCCGTGATCACCAGGAAGATCAGCAGGATGATGTCGAAGCTCGGGATCATGGACGGGTCAAGTCTTTCTCCTCGAGGTCCTCTTCTGGCTCCGGTTTGGCGAAGGGCTCGAGTCCGTCATCGTAACCGGCCTGCAAGAGGGCGTGGGTGCTGGTCGGGCTGGTCAGCATGATGAACCCGGCGATGGCGAGGATTTTGAGCGCCACCAGGACATTGAGCCACGAGAAGTCCGCCAGGACGTGCAGGGAAGCTCCTAACAAAATGAGAATCGTGGAGAGGGTATCGCCCTTGCCGGCGGCGTGCATGCGGGTGTAGAAGTCCGGGAAACGGACGACGCCAGCCGCCGTCCCGAGGAAGAAGGCCAGCCCGGCGACGATGCAAAGCACGCTGATGAAATCGAGGAGAAAGCTCATGTGGGATCGGTGCGTGGCGGGGAAGCGCTCTCCGGGCTGCTGCCGCCGTTGGATGAGGAGGATTGCCGGAGGCGCATTTGGTGAAAATAGCGGGCGACGGCGACCGAGCCGATGAAGTTGAGCAGGGCGTAGGCCAGGGCGAAGTCGACGAACATGCCCACGTCTTCGAAGAGGAGGCCGATGATGACCAGCAGGACGGCGGTCTTGGTGCCGATGACATTGACCGCGACGATGCGGTCGATGGCCGTCGGACCGATCACCAGGCGGTAGAAGATCAACAGAATCAGGGCGAGGAGAGCAATCCCCGCGGCTTGAAAGCACCACTGAGCGAGTTCCGGGCTCATGGTTAGGCGGTCTCCTTGATGGTCGAGTCGATGGACTCCGGTTCGTAGACCTGTGCGATCCATTGCTCCATGCGCCCGTCCAGTCCTTCCGCCGTCACCTTGCTGATGGCGTGGACGAAGAATTCATCACCGACGATCTTGATGGTCATCGTGCCGGGAGTCAGGGTGATGGATTGCGCGAGCACGAAGCGCGCAAAATCCGATCGCAGCTTGGTCCGAAACCGGATGACCCGGGGCGAGACCTCCTCCAGACCGCCCGGGGTCAGGGCCAGTTTGAGGATGTAAAGGTTGGCCAGGACGATCTGCCAGAGAAGCCAGCCGAGATAGGCGATCGCGCCGACGCATTGCTGAAGCCGCTCGGCCACCGTCTTTTTGCGATCTTCGAAGTAAAGGTCGGAAGAAAGCCAGGTGACGATTCCGGCGCAGACCAGCCCCATGATGAGATGGACCGCGTCGAGTTTTCCCGACAGCACCACCCAAAAAAGCAGGAGGAGCGTGAACTTCAGAAGGCGGTACATGAGCGTTGGCGCTATCCCTTAGAGAAGCGGTCGAGGGATGCAAGTATCTTCTTGAGTCAACCGCGAGCGCCAGTTGAATCGCCGCTTTCCTGTGTTTTGATCCCTCCATGCGGCTTCTGACACTGCTTCTCTTGACGGCGTCTCACGCCTCGTTTCTCCTGGCCGAGACCTCGACGCCAGTGGCGATCGATCCCGCGAGCGACCGGCCGTGGTGGCGCGGACCGACGCGGGACAATCACGCGGCCCCGTCGGCCCGGCCGGTCTTGCGCTTTTCCGAGACCGAGAACGTGGTCTGGAGTGTTCCCGTTCCGGGGCGGGGACACGCCTCGCCCGCCGTCGTTGGCACGCGGGTCTTCTTGGCGACGGCGATCGACGAAGATCAGCTCCAGGCCGTGGTGGCCTTCGATCGTGAGACGGGTCGTCAGCTGAGGATTCGGGAGGTCAGTCGTGGCGCCTTGCCCAAGAAGATCCATCCGAAGAACACGCATGCCTCCGGCACCGTGGCTTCGGATGGTGAACGGGTCTTCGCTTCGTTCTACAGCAGCGGTTCGGTGCACGTGGCGGCCCTTAGCCTGGAGGGGGAGCCGGTGTGGGAACGCAAGCTGGGACCTTTTGAGCCGAAGAAATACGAGTTTGGCTACGCGGCCTCGCCGCTCATCGCGGGCGAGGCGGTGGTGGTCGTGGGAGATCAGGAGAAGGAGGGTTTTCTCGTGGCGCTGGATCGGGCGACGGGAGAGATCCTCTGGAAAACGGATCGCCCGAACGAAATCAACTACGCCTCGCCCACGCTGGCCACTCTCAAGGGCGTGGAGCAGATTCTGTTGGGCGGTTGCTCCCGGGTGGCCGCCTACTGTCCGGCCGATGGCAAGCTTTTGTGGGAGGCCCTGGACAGCACGCCGCCCCAGACCTGCGGGACGGTGGCGTGGGTGGGCGATCTGGTGTTTGCCAGCGGGGGCTATCCCAGCAAGATGACCACCGCGGTGCGCGCGGGCACGGGCGAAGTGGTCTGGCGGAATCAACGCAAATGTTATGAGCAATCGCTCCTGGCGCACGAGGGGCACGTCTACGCCGTCACGGACAACGGCATCGCCTACTGCTGGCGAGCGGAGGACGGGAAGGAAATGTGGTCGGAGCGCCTCAAGGGCCCGGTCAGCGCCTCGCCCGTCCTGGCGGGAGACCGCATTTATGCGGTGAATGAGCAGGGGACTTGGTTCGTCTTCCGGGCGACGCCGGAGAGGTTCGAGTCGCTGGCGGAAAACTCCTTGGGAGACGAGGTCTTCGCCACTCCGGCCGTGGGGGGGGATCGTTTGTTTGCCCGGGTGGCGTTCGTGGATGATGAGGGCGAGCGGCGCGAGCGGCTCTATTGCCTGGGCGCGGGCGAGTAGCGACCGGGTGCGAGCAGGGGCGAGTCGATGGCGGGACGCTCGCCGGCGAGGATTTGCTGGATCAACCAGCCGGAAACGGGTGCCAGGCTGAGTCCGAGCATGGCGTGACCGGCGGCGATGCAGGTATTGTCGGTGCCGGGACACCATCCCAAATAGGGCAGGCCGTCCGGAGTGCAGGGCCGCAGTCCGGTCCAGACCGGTTCGCGGCTGAAATCGGTGTCGCTGAACTGCGGGTAATAACGGGGCAGGGCGCGGGCGATGCCCCGCAGTTTGGAGGCGTGGACCGTGCCTTCTTGGCCACCCACCTCCATGGTCCCGGCGACCCTGAGCCGCTCTCCCATGGGAGTCACCGCCACGCGAGCTTCCATGAGGAGCGAACAGATCTTGGGCCGAACCGCCGGGCGATCGAGGGTGAAGCTATAGCCCTTGCCAGGTTGCATGGGCAGGCGGACACCGAGCTGGCGAGCAAGGGCTGGTGTCCAGACACCTCCCGCGAGGACGAAGGCATCGGCCCGCCAAGTGCGTTCGCCGGCGTGGAGGGCTTCGACGCGCCGACCGGAGCGTTCCAGGAACGCGACGTCCGTATCCCAGACCAGCTCAGCGCCCATTTCACCCAGCCGGCGAATGAGTTCCCCACGAAAAGCGGCGGGATTCATCTGGCAATCCTGGGGAAAATAGACGGCGCCCGCGATGTCGAACTCGATCCTCGGTTCAAGGTCGCTCACCTCTTTTGGCGAAAGTCGCTCACCCTTGATGCCCAGTGGTTTTCCTTGTTTAATAACGCTCGATTCGTGATTGAAGCGTTCCTCGGTTCGACAGAGGGCGAGCAGGCCGCGAGTCTCGAGATCAAAGCGCAGGCCCGCCTCGTCTCGCAAGCGGAGGAACCATTCCCGACTGGCGAGACTGAGATCGCGCAGGACGGGTTTGGCGGCTTCCACCCGTCGGGGAGCGCAGGCGCGGTAGAATTGCCAGACCCAGCGCCAGAGCGCGGGATCGGGCGATAGCCGGAAGGCGAAGGGACTCTCGGGTTTGAACATCCAGCGAAGTCCTTGGCTGATCATCCCGGGTGCGGCGAGGGGCGTGAAATGACTGGGAACGACCATGCCGGCGTTCCCCGTGGAAGCGTTCGGCTCGTCGGGTCCGTGCCTGTCGATCACCGTGACCCGGACGCCGGCTTGAGCGAGGCAATAGGCGCAGGAGAGGCCAATCACGCCTCCGCCGACGATCACCGCGGACTCGTGACGGCTTCCGTTCATGGATCGGAAAAGCGGAACGTCATCTGGCCGACGGGCTTGAAGGAGCGGCGGTGGAGGGGGCAGGGGCCGTGCTTTTCAAGGAGTTCGAGGTGCTGGCGGGTCGGGTAGCCCTTGTGCTGCTCGAAACGGTACTCGGGATAGAGGTCAGCCATCTCGATCATGTAGCGGTCCCGCTCCACCTTGGCGATGACACTGGCGGCGGCGATGGAGAGGCTGAGGGAATCCCCTTTGACGAGGGGTTGTTGGGGGTAGGGGAAGGAAGGCACGCGCAGGCCGTCGATCAGCACCAGGTCGGGCGTGGTCGCGAGCTTGGCGACGGCTCGCGCCATGGAGGCGTGGGTGGCGGCGAGGATGTTGATCGCGTCGATCTCCCGCGGCTCGGCCCGATCGGAAGCCCAGACGATGTCGGAAGACTGGGTCAGTTCCTCGTAGAGTCGTTCTCGTGTTTGGGGCGAGAGCTTCTTGGAATCCGTGAGGACCGTGTGCGTGAAACTCCGGGGAAGAACGACGGCGGCGGTGAGGACGGGACCGGCCAGGGGACCGCGGCCGGCTTCATCGACGCCCGCGAGGCATCGGTGGCCCGCCTTCCAAAGCTGGTTTTCCAGCTCCAGGGTGCAGGCCATGGCTCGACGGCCCGGGTGGGCCGAATGAATTGATCAGACGCGGTCGGCCGATTTGACCGACATCGCCCGTTTGCCGACGCGTCTGCGGAGGTAGTTGAGCCTGGCCCGGCGGACCTTGCCACGGTGGGTGACATCGATCTTGGTGATCCGGGGCGTGTGCACCGGGAAGACCCGCTCGACGCCTTCGCCGTAAGAGATCTTGCGGACCGTGAAGGACTCGTTCAGTCCCTGACCTTTCTTGGCGATGACGATCCCGGCGAAAACCTGGATACGCTCCTTGCCACCCTCGACGACGAGACAGTGCACTTTGATCGAGTCACCGACTTTGAAGTCCGTGATACCGTCCTTTTGTTGCTCGTCTTCGATTTTTTGAATGATGGCGCTCATGGTCTTGGGAAATGAAGGGTTGGGTGGGGCGGGAGAACTACGTGATTCCCCCCGAAAATCAATGGAATTCTTGACTCAATAGTCACGGAAATCAAATTGAAGGCGCCCGGGAAAAAACCATTTGCGCGCCAAGCCGCCTTCCCCTAGTCTGGCGGCCCTCGAACGACCAACTTCGCGGAGTGGTAGTTCAGTTGGTTAGAACGCCGGCCTGTCACGCCGGAGGTCGCGGGTTCGAGTCCCGTCCACTCCGCCATTTTTCTTTATCCTGAGCGCGGGAGTCGAATCTTTCCGGCGCCATCGATCCAGGGTCGGACGGGGTTGGTCAAGAGTGCGTGAGGCGCGATTTGCCTTCTCCCGGAATCCGAGGCGGCGCCCGGGCTTGCGGGGCCCCTGGCCTCGGTTCGGCGTCGTTCTGTGATCGATGCGCATTGCCCGATTCATCCGTCGAGGCATTGCCGCCTGCATGGAAGCCATCGCCGAAAAGGAGAGGAAGGCATTCATCGGCGCGGGGTTGGGGCTTGGCACGCGAACTGCGCAGTGGAATGGCCTGGAAGGATTTGAAATCAGAACCCGATTGGCCATGGGCCGCCGCACGTCGATTCGTGATCTCGATGACCGCACTGAGCCACCTCGTGAGGATTTGAATGAATGAGAGAGTCAGTGCGTTCAATGAATGTCGCCCAGCAAATCATCTCCAGCCATCTGATTGAAGGCGAGGCGGTGATCGGCGAAGAGATTGGTCTGAGAATCGATCAAACGCTGACACAAGATGCGACCGGCACGCTGGTCATGCTCGAGTTGGAGGCGATGGGGCTCGAGCGAACTCGGGCGGAAGTGTCGGCGCAGTACGTCGATCACAACCTGCTGCAGGAAGATCACCGAAACCCGGATGATCACGTGTTCTTGCAGAGTGGCTGCGCGCGGTTTGGCATTTGGTATAGCCGGCCGGGCAATGGGGTCAGTCATCCGGTACACCAGGAACGTTTTGGGAAGCCGGGTCGGACCTTGCTGGGGAGCGACAGTCACACCTGCGCCGCGGGCGCCCTTGGCATGCTGGCGATGGGCGAGGGAGGGATTGAAGTGGCCATGGCCATGGCGGGAAGCCCTTTCCGCGTCTGGATGCCGCAAATCTGGGGTGTGAAATCGACGGGCCACCTGCCAGACTGGGTCAGCGCCAAAGATGTCATTTTGGAAATGCTCAGGCGACACGGTGTCGATGGAGGCATTGGCAGGGTCATCGAGTATTTCGGTCCGGGACTCGATGACCTCTCGGTGATGGACCGTCACGTCATCGCCAACATGGGCGCCGAGCTGGGAGCGACCTCCACCATCTTTCCCTCGGATGACGAGGCGCGCCGTTTTCTGCGTTCCCAGGGACGGGAAGAAGACTGGATTGAATTGCGTGCCGACGAGGGGGCTGGCTACGATCTTTGTGAGGAAATCGATCTATCGCAGCTGGAACCGTTGATCGCGATGCCCTCGAGTCCGGGAAACGTCCGCGCGGTCCGCGAAGTGGCCGGCGAACCGATCTATCAGGCCTACATCAGTTCCTCGGCCAATCCAGGCTACCGGGACTTCGCCGTGGCGGCCGCCATCGTGGAGGACCGTCAGGTCGATCCCGGAGTCTCGTTCGATGTCAATCCCACTTCCCGCCAGATTTTGGACAATCTCGCGCGGGACGGTCATCTATCGGCCCTGCTTCGTTCGGGTGCTCGAATCCATCAGGCGGGATGCAATGGCTGCATAGGGATGGGGCAGGCGCCCGCGACCGATCGCATCAGTCTCCGAACCGTGCCGCGAAACTTTCCCGGCCGCAGCGGGGCGCGTGAGGACAAGGTCTGCCTTGTCAGTCCGGAGACGGCGGCGGCTTCCGCGCTCCGTGGTAAGATCACGGACCCGCGCGAATTGGGAATGGATCTTCCCCACGTGTCCGAGCCCGCCTCGCCGCGGTTGAACACGGAGATGCTCGTGGATCCTCCATCGGCGGAGCAGGCTAGGCGGATCGAGCTGGTCAAGGGCCCTAACATCAAGTCGTTGCCCGATTTCGATGCTTACCCCGACGCGCTGGAGACGCCCGTGTTGTTGAAGATCGGCGACGACGTATCCACCGACGACATCATGCCGGCCGGGTCGCGCGTTTTGCCCTTTCGGAGCAACATTCCGGAGATCAGCAAATTCTGTTTTGAACGGATCGACCGCCGTTACCATGAGCGTGCGCGGAGCGTGAGCGAGGAGGGGCACGCCATCGTGGCCGGGAAGAATTATGGGCAAGGATCCAGCCGTGAGCACGCGGCGCTCGCTCCCCGTTTCCTCGGGTTGAGGATGGTTCTAGCGAGGAGTTTTGCGCGCATTCACTGGCAGAATCTGGTGAGTTTTGGCGTCTTGCCATTGACCTTGCGAGACCCTGGCGAGTACGAGCGAGTGGAGCCGTCCGACACGTTTCGAGTCGGTGAACTGCATCGACAGATCCGTTCCGGACCGGAGGTGAGGGTTGATCTGAAATCGAATTCCGAAGTGCTCCGGTGCCGCCATGCCTTGTCGCCGCGGCAGGTCGACATCCTCCTCGCCGGCGGTTTGATCAACTGGGCGAAGGAAACCCCCGTTACACGAGGAGCGGCTGAATGATCATGGAAGACGGCGAACCTCAGGCGAAGGAAGTGCTCGAGACCCTCGACTGGATCGATTCACTGGACGATGTTCTCTATCTGCGAGGTGAAGCCCGCGCGGGCAGGTTGATGCGCGATTTGCAGCTTCATGCCCAGCGTCACGGCGTGCCTCTCCCGGTCACGTCCCAGACCCTTTACGTCAATACCATCGGGCCCGATCAGCAGCCGGAGTACCCGGGCGACCGCGAACTGGAGCAGCGCATCAAGAGCCTCATCCGCTGGAACGCCATGGCCATGGTCGTTCGCGGCAACCGGGAACACGAAGGGCTGGGGGGACATATCTCGACTTACGCCTCGGTGGCCACGCTCTATGAGGTGGGCTTTCAGCATCTCTTTCGGGGACCTGATCACGCCTACGGCGGGGATCTCGTCTACTTTCAAGGTCACGCTTCGCCGGGCAACTACGCTCGCGCCTATCTGGAAGGCAGGCTTACCGAAAAGCATTTCGAGGGTTTTCGCCGCGATCTCGATGAGGACGGACTTTCGTCCTACCCGCACCCGTGGCTGATGCCGGAATTCTGGCAGTTTCCGACCGTCTCCATGGGGCTTGGACCGATCAACGCCGTCTATCAGGCGCGGTTCATTCGCTACCTGGAAGATCGCGGGCTCCTCCCGAAACCAGAGGTTTCGCACCGTGAAGGGCGCAAGGTCTGGTGCTTCGTTGGGGACGGCGAGACGGATGAACCGGAAACCCTGGCGGCGCTCTCTCTGGCGACGCGTGCGCGGCTGGACAATCTCATCTTCGTGGTCAGTGCGAATCTCCAGCGTCTCGACGGTCCGGTGCGAGGCAATGGCAAGATCATCCAGGAGTTGGAGGCCGTGTTCCGGGGGGTGGGATGGAACGTCATCAAGGTGATCTGGGGGAGTGATTGGGACCCGTTTCTGGCGCGGGACGAGAGAGGAAAACTGGCCAAACGGATGGGCGAGATCGTGGACGGCGAGTATCAGCACTACGGGGTTAAGGGCGGCGCCTACATCCGTGAACACTTTTGGGGCGCCGACCCCGAGCTGAAGGCCATGGTGGCGGAGGTGCCCGACGAGAAGCTTTGGAGAATGCGTTATGGCGGGCACGATCCGGAGAAAGTTCATGCGGCTGATGACGCGGCGGTGCGACACTCGGGCGCGCCGACGGCCATTTTGGCTAAGACGATCAGGGGCTATGGACTGGGAGAAGCTGGCGAGGGTCGCAACGTCACGCATCAGCAGAAGAAACTCAACGACGAGGAACTGCTGCTCTTCCGGGACCGGCTTGATGTGCCGGTACCTAACAAGGACGTGCACGACGCCCCGTTTTTTCGCCCTTCCGACGACAGCATGGAAGTGTCCTATGTGAAGGAGCGCAGGAAGCGATTGGGTGGCTTTCTTTCCCGGCGACACGACCCGAAAACCGAACTCACGCTGCCGAAGAAGGCCGTTTTCGAAGAGTTTTCGAAGGGCACCGAGAAACCCGCTTCGACGACCATGGTGTTCGTTCGTCTCCTCGGAAAATTGCTCGAAGACGAGGCCTTCGGGAAGCACCTCGTGCCGATCGTGGCCGACGAAGCGAGAACCTTCGGGATGGAATCGCTCTTCCGGAAGGTGGGAATCTATTCCCCGGCCGGTCAGCTGTATGAACCGGTCGATTCGGAGAGCCTGCTGTATTACAAAGAGGCGACGGACGGTCAATTGCTCGAGGAAGGCATCACCGAGGCGGGATCGATGGGGTCGTTCATCGCCGCGGGCACCGCCTACTCGAATCTCAAGGTGCCCATGGTTCCGGTGTTTCTCTTCTACTCGATGTTCGGGTTCCAGCGGGTGGGCGATCTGATATGGGCGGCGGGTGACAGCCGGGCGCGGGGGTTTCTGGTCGGCGCCACTTCGGGGAGAACGACGTTGAATGGCGAAGGCTTGCAGCACCAGGATGGCCACAGCCACCTTTCCGCGCTGGCCGTCCCCAACCTGATCGCTTACGACACGGCGTTTGCTTTCGAGGTTGCCGCCATCGTGCGCTCCGGGTTGAAGCGGATGGTCTCGGAAAACGAGGACGTGCTTTTTTACCTAACGATCGCCAACGAGAACTATCCACAGCGGAAGAAGCCGGACGATGCTGACGAGGGGATTTTAAAAGGGTTATATCGGCTGCGGGAAGCGGATGAACCGGACGCAGAAAGGCGGGTCCAGTTGCTCGGAAGCGGAGCCATCCTCAATGAAGTCGTGGAGGCAGCCAAGCTGCTCGGGGAGGATTATACGACACCCAGGCCGATGTTTGGTCCGTCACGAGCTATCAGCAACTCCATCGCGATGCCTTGGCCGTGGAGCGGCGCAATCGGCTGCATCCCGACCAATCCCCTGAAAAACCTTATATGGTTTCCAGTCTGAAGGGCGCTCCCGGTCCAATCATCGCGGCATCGGATTTCATGAAAGCGCTTCCGGATCTGCTCGGGGGACATCTCGACCGGAAAATTCATTCGCTGGGGACCGATGGGTTCGGCCGCAGTGACACGCGGGGTGGTCTTCGCAGTTTCTTTGAAGTGGATCGCCGTCACATCGTCCACGCGGCCCTTTATGAACTCATGCGCGAGGGCAAGCTCGACGCGGAACTGGTCACCGATGCCATGAAAAGGATGGGCATCGATGCGCGCAAGCTCAACCCAATGATGCGCTAAGGAGCGATCGAAACCCTTCCGAACCAATGGATATCAAGCTGCCCGAACTCGGAGAGAACATCAGCGAAGCCCAGGTGCTCAAGGTCCTGGTCTCGGCCGGAGATCAAGTGGAAGCCGAACAGCCATTGGCGGAAATTGAAACCGACAAGGCATCGATTGAGGTGCCGTCGCCCATCTCGGGAACGGTCGAGGAATTGGCGATGAGCGAAGGAGACACCATCAGGGTTGGGCAAACGATCGCCTCGATCCGCGAGAGCGAGAATTCGATCGATGGCGACGACGACAGTGCTAGCGATGGCGACAATAGCGCCGACGATGGCGAGGCGGACGATGAGGATGAGGATGAGGGGGGCTCTCCGAGTGTACCCACGACCGGAGCGGTGCCGGTATTCGCAGCGCCCTCGGTGCGCACTTTTGCGCGGGAGATCGGTGTCGATGTCCGGGAGGTGGCGGGATCCGGACCGGATGGCCGGATTTCGATTGAGGATGTCAAACGTCATGCCCGCGCGGTTCGCGCCCCTCGCGGTAGTCGGCCCATGTCGCCGCCGTCACGGCAGGTTCCGCTGCCGGACTTCTCACAATGGGGCGAAATCGAGCGCGAGGAGATGACGAGCGTTCGTCGAAAGGTCGCCGATCACATGGCGCTCGCCTGGTCGACGATCCCTCATGTCGCGCTTTTCGAGAAGGCTGACGGTACCGCGTTGGAGGCCGCTCGTCAGCGTTTCCGGTCGGACGTCGAAGAGGCGAGCGGCGCCAAACTCACGCTCACGGCGATGCTGCTAAAAATCCTCGCCGCGGGATTGCGCGCTCACCCGGAAATCGCCGCCACTGCGGATGTCGCCAAGGGCAGGATCATTTGAAAACGTTACGGCCACCTCGGTGTCGCCGTGGATACCCCGCGCGGGCTGTTGGTTCCGGTCTTGCGAGAGGTCGATCGCAAGAGCATCACCGCTTTGTCAGAGGAATTCGAAACGCTTGCCGCGAAAGCACGAGAAGGGACGCTGGCGCCCGCGGACATGAGAGGGGGCGTGTTCACCCTCACCAATCTCGGCGGTTTGGGAACGGGTTTCTTCACGCCGATCATCAATCATCCCGAGGGCGCCATTCTCGGGGTGGGCAGAGCCGTGAAGGAACCGGTCTATCGCGAGGAGACGGATGCCTTCGAGCCGCGCTTGATGATCCCCCTCTCATTGTCCTTCGATCATCGACTTGTCGATGGCGCGGCCGGGGCCCGCTTCCTGCACTGGCTGACCCAGGCCATTGAAGATCCCATCCTCATCAGCCTCTAATTCCACCAAGCCATGAATCCAGACCGTGACGACGAGGGAAAGAAACTGAAAATGGTGGTGATCGGCGCCGGCTCGGGCGGCTATCCCGCCGCTTTCCGCGCCGCCGAACTCGGATTCGACGTGACCCTTGTCGATCCGCGGGCGGATCCCGGGGGCGGATCCCGGGGGCGTGTGCCTTCACGAAGGCTGCATTCCTTCAAAGCTCCTCCCGCACGTGGCGCGTGTGATCCATGAAAGTGAAGAGAGCGAGGCCTGGGGCGTCAGTTTTGGAAAACCGAAAATCGACATCGACCGGCTGCGATCACGCGTCCGTTCGGCCACCGAGAAGCTCACCGGCGGGCTCACGAAACTCGCACGGGCGCACGGCATCGAGTGTCTCGAGGGACGTGCCGAGTTTCGCGGGAAGCGCCGCCTTCGGGTCAGCCTGGAGAAGGGCGGCGAGCCGAGGGAGTTGGCCTTTGACCGGGCCATCATCGCGACCGGATCTCAGGCGGTGGAACTGCTCGGATTCGACCTGGAACGGAGCGCGGTGTGGGACTCGGCGGAGGCCCTGCAGTTGTCCGGAATACCTCGATCCCTCCTGATCATTGGTGGAGGATACATCGGGCTGGAGATGGGGACGATCTATGCGGTCCTCGGCTCGAGGGTCACGCTGGTCGAGATGCGCCGGCAGCTCCTCCCGGGTGCCGATCCCGACCTTGTTGAACCCTTACGGAATCGGCTGGAGGGGAATGGCGGGCCCGCCTTTGAAGGGATCCTGCTGGGCACCAAGGTCCTCGGTATGCGTCCCCATTCGCACGGTGTCTCGGTGGAATTGAAGACCGGGGACGATGCGGCGACGACTCGCAAGTTTGGCAGGGTTCTCGTCGCCGCCGGAAGGCGTCCGAATACGGAAGGTCTCGGATTGGCGCACACGGATGTCCAGGTAGACCAAGACGGCTTCATCGAGGTCGATGCGCAGTGTCGCACGGCGGAAGGGGATATCTTCGCTGTGGGCGATGTGGCCGGACAGCCGATGCTTGCGCACAAGGCGACGCATGAAGGGCGGGTGGCGGCCGAAGCGGCGGTCGGCAAGCCCGTGGCGTTCGACGCCGCGGCGATTCCATCGGTCGTCTTCACCGATCCGGAGATTGCCTGGACAGGACTCACCGAGACCGATGCGAAAGCGAAGGGAGTGCCGGTTGAGATTGCCAGGTTCCCTTGGGTGGCTTCCGGCCGAGCGACGGCCGCCGGTCGGTCCGAAGGCCTCACCAAGATCCTCGTGGAGCCGCGGACCGAACGCCTTTTGGGAGTGGGCATCACCGGTGTGTGCGCCGGCGAGTTGATCGGCGAAGCGACGCTGGCGGTGGAGATGGGGGCCCGGGTTTCCGACCTCGGAATGACCGTGCACGCCCACCCCACCTTTGGAGAGACACTGATGGAAGCCGCGCACGTTTACGCCGGACACAGCACTCACCACCAACCTTCTTCTCGTTGAAGGCGGAGGGGCGATGTGCTTGGAGTCGTCCTGACACTCGGTGTGACTCGCGAAATCCGTGGTGCGCGAGCGAACTGCAAGGTCTCCCCGTGCGAAATGCCTGATTCTTGTCGGGTTGCGTTAGGAGATATCTTCTCTAAACGACTGAAATTAAGGTGGTTGCGACGTTTGATCGCATCGGCACAGTTTCTGCAATTTTTGGCCAGTATCGGCTCGTTCCAATACCGGATCGGCTGAGAAAACCATAACCATAAACTAATTAAAACGAATGATGAACTGGGATCAACTCGAGGGAAACTGGAAGCAAGCCAGGGGCAAGCTCAAATCGAAGTGGGGGAAACTCACCGATGATGATTTGGACGTGGCTGCTGGAAAGAAAGATCAGTTGATTGGAAAAATCCAGGAACGCTACGGCTATGAGCGTGAGGAGGCCGAGCGGGAGCTCGACGCGTATTTGAGGTCGATCTAGTGTAGTCCGCCCTACAGATAATTCATTTTAAGCTTGCACTCAAGTTCTCCCAGGACTGGCATGAATTCCTGATGGCAAAGGAAGGCCGGTCAACCATCGCGTCCGCCGTGGCCAGTCTCATTGCCCATTGGCATGCGGCAGGGATGCCGGCGGGCCCCACGCCCAGAACATCGCACCGAGATTGGGCGCGAGTGGTGGGAGGGATCATGCACTGGGCGGGTCCAAGTTTATAGGAACTCCTGAAAATCTGGAGTGTCGCGGATTCAGCGGTGATGCGGCTCCTGCGCATGGCACTTGATGCACAGGTTCGCTAGTTCGTTGTTGGCCGCGTTGCCGTCAATGTGATGTACGTGCAGGAACTTTCGCCTCTTCAGCAGAATCTGTGGGTGCCCAGGCGGCGCGATTCACCTAGAATCCTGACCAGCAACAAGTTATATCCAATCTTAATGGGCATTAAAGTTGTGGCAACAAGCCAGCTGCCCATCCAAACCTCGGATTTGCGAGGACAACGCTTGCGCCGGGGCTGCCCCTGGTAGGGCTCAGCCCATGAAACAAGTAGTTTCAGCAGTTCTGGGGTCCAGGGGCAGCGGGACCCGGCGTCCAGCGTTCCCGGAGCAAATCCGGAATTTCACCCACAGATTCTGCTGAAGACCCGAACTTTCTTACGCTTGAGTCTGCTAGGACGATGTTGCAGCCTTCGCATTGCCAGCCACGGGCGGTTTTTTGCTGAAATGCGATCTTTCCCCAGTCATCGATGTAGACGTTCGGAACGTCGTCGAAATCATACTTTCGAGTGCCAAGAATATCTCCGTGGTATTTGTTCGATCCCATGAAATCCGATAGATTGAACTCTTCGTTGTATCGGCGTTTAAACATGTGCTGGCAGTTTTTGCAGAGGAGTAGTTCAGCGCCCCCTTCTCCGGAGAATTCGTGATATACGGCATTGTTGTGGATCAATTTGTAGTTGAATTTTCCGTCATTTCTAGAAGCAACTTTGTAGCGATTCGATTTTTCGGGCGGGTACTCCTCTAGACCCCAGCGTTTCATCAAATGGCCAGTCAGGCCATCATGTAGTAGGCGATTTCTTCTTCGACGGCCTGATTGTCTCCGAGTGTCAATGTGAGTCGACCTCGAGGGCGAGTCAGACGTCCGGCACGCTGGATGATTTTGCGGCGAATCGTGCCGAGTCCTTCAAAGATCCACTCCGCAGCCCTTTGGGGGGACGATTTGCGTGACCGCTCCGCAGATCGCATCTGCATTTCGCGTGTGAGATTGTGGGTGAGGATACTGGCCAAAAGGAAAGCTTCGTTGGCGGCACGTCGCTTGGCCGGAATATAGTCCATCTGGGCCTGGCTCTTGGCTTCGCCAAAAATCTTCTCCTGAGAGCCACGCCCTTCATGAAATTTCACCACATGAGCGGCCGTGTTTGTCTTGTTGGTGATGATCGCCTTGTATTCATAGTTCTCCTCGACTGGTTCGAAAAGATCCAGTTGGAGCGGTCCTTTGCGCTGAGTGCGCCTCATGGTTCGAATGCACAAAATGCGCGCTTTGCGCGCCCAACTTTTTGGCTTCCAGCGGATTTCGAAGTGATGAGTTTTTCCTTCTCCGCCTCGGGTTCGGGACCAGCGACGGCGCTTCTCAATGATGCCCTTGAGTTCCACGAGCCGCTCGAAAGGCACCGAGAACGTATATTCCAGGCCAAGGGTCTTTGCCTCTGAAACCATCTGATCGCTGAAAAACGCGCTGTCGGCGCGCAACTCGATCTGCACATCAGGCAGCACCTTGCGAATCTTTTCCACGCAGTAGCGAAGAAATTCCACCGCGCCATTGGAGTCATGGACGTTGCCGCTTCGATGAAGGTAATCGAGAATCTGTCCGGTTTGGGAGATCGTCGCGAGCAGTGGATAATAACTGCGCTCGCCTTTTTTCTTCTTGTTAAATCCCACAGCCGTCCTTTCCGCATGGCGACTCGTGCTCTGCACGCTTCCGTCCAAATCAAGCGTGATGCGTTTGATTCCCTCCTCCTGAAGTCACGACAGGCAAACGAAATGATTCATCTCCCTCATCCTCTCAACTCGTGAGTGGGAAGTTCTCAGACCGGTTTCTCTTTGCCTGGCGTGTCTGTCTGACTGCGTAATAGAGCGATCTTCGCCTTGGATAGTTCAATGCTCAGATCGATCAGTTCGGTGGTCAGTTTCTTGAATTTCTTGTACTCCTCTGTTTCTTTTCGTAGTCCCTTCACGTGGTCTGGCCAGACGTGTTCAGTCCGGCTCCTCATCTTATGCGTGTAGCTCAGTTGGTAATACACGCCGCGCTGGCGTTGTCGATCTCGGTATTGCTTGCTGATGCTCCCAGACCGCATTGGCCCGATTGCAGCTAACTTTGCCGCAAGTTTCTGGACTCTTTTTTCAGTGATCTGATCTTTTTCATGGTCATTAGCTTATATATGCGAATGTCTAGGAAAATCAAATCATTTGTTATGGATCTCTGGATTTCTTGGTGGAATATCGTCTCTCGTGAGTGGGAAGTTCTCAGACCGGTTTCTCTTTGCCTGGCGTGTCTGTCTGACTGCGTAATAGAGCGATCTTCGCCTTGGATAGTTCAATGCTCAGATCGATCAGTTCGGTGGTCAGTTTCTTGAATTTCTTGTACTCCTCTGTTTCTTTTCGTAGTCCCTTCACGTGGTCTGGCCAGACGTGTTCAGTCCGGCTCCTCATCTTATGCGTGTAGCTCAGTTGGTAATACACGCCGCGCTGGCGTTGTCGATCTCGGTATTGCTTGCTGATGCTCCCAGGCCGCATTGGCCCGATTGCAGCTAACTTTGCCGCAAGTTTCTGGACTCTTTTTTCAGTGATCTGATCTTTTTCATGGTCATTACCTTATATGTGCGAATGTCTAGGAAAATCAAATCATTTGTTATGGATCTCTGGATTTCTTGGTGGAATATCGTCTGTTTTCTGCGACCCGCTTTCTCGAGAGCCCGCACCTTTCTCTGGTTTCTGCTCGTCTTGGCCGCTTTCTCCGTGCGCAATGACCTCCTCGGGGTTTCCAGTTTCGTCCGCGCTCTCGGTTTGTCAGAACACTTCTATGAGCACTTACTCCATTTCTTCCACAGCAATGCCGTGAAGACGGACCGGCTTGCAGAACTTTGGTTCGCCATCGTAATCAAGCACTTCCCTGTCTACAAGATCGGTTGTCGCCCCGTCCTGGTTCTCGACGGCATCAAGAAGTCCAAGGAGGGCCGCAAGATGCCTGCGGTGAAGTATCTGCATCAACAGTCCGAGTCCAATTCCAAGCCTCACTTCATCATGAGCCATTCCTTTCAGGCCTTCGGCGTGCTCTGTCAGGTTGGCGGATACTTCTTCTGCGTTCCGGTCTGTGCACGCATTCACGAAGGTATCGTCACTTCAAACCGCGACAGGAGAACCTTGATCGACAAGGCCAACGAGATGCTCGCATCCGTCTGTAGAGGTCAGGAGTTCGTCTTGCTGGCCGACGCCTACTACGCCAACGGAAAGGTGATCCGGAGCACCAAGGGGCGTTCCGGTGTGCTGGTCACGAGGGTTCGACGCACGACAACCGGCTTTCGGCCTGCGGCAGTGCCACGCAAACGCAAACGCGGACGACCGAAAAAGTATGGCGCTGCGGTGAAGCTCCAGAATGTCTTTGGAACGGGCGGCTTCAGTTCCGTTCCCAGTCCCGTATATGGGGAGAGAAACATCTCTGTCCGGTTCAAGTCGGTGGATCTGTTGTGGAAGCCCGCCGGGGCGATGGTCCGCTTCATTCTCGTCGATCATCCCACGAGAGGGCGGATCATCCTCTTGTCTACCGACCTCACCATGGAAGCTCAGGAGATCATCTTGCTCTACAGTTTGCGTTTCAAGATCGAAGTCGCTTTCAAGCAAGCGGTGCATTCGGTCGGCTCATTCGGATACCATTTCTGGATGGCCGCTATGCGACCGCTCAAGCGTCGCAATGGTAACCAATACCTCCACCGGACTACCGAGAAATATCGCAGACAGGTGCAGAGAAAGATGCACGCATATCATGTGTTTGTGCAGACCGGCATGATCGCTCAGGGCATGTTACAGTACCTTGCCATGACATGTGACGGTCTGGTCTGGAAACACTTTGGAACCTGGATCCGAACCATCCGCCCAGACGTGCTGCCTTCGGAAATGATTGTCTCAGCCGCCTTGAAAAACACGCTGCCTGGATTTTTGCACCACGGCGGAAAAGGTTCAGCGTTCCGAAAATTCATCCTTGATAAAATAGACTTCACTCGCTCCGAAGGTTCACGCTTCGCCGCATGATGATCCAGTTACAGAACTTCTCACTCGCGAGCTCTCAAGGCTTTGACAATCGACCTCTCCCAACATCCGGCTCATCGTTGGGACACTGGGCAATTGGTGCATCCCCAAAACCTGTCGTACAAGGGGATCATCTCGGTAGTAGTCCAAATCGCGAAGCATCCGGTAGCCCAGTATAAGATGCACGATAAGACACATGAAAACCTTGTGGAACTTGTAGAAGCGGGACATGCGCCGATCCAGTGGATCAAAGCACTGCTGAAGCTTCCCCTCCAGATCCAATTCCTGAAAGAGCTTCTGAAAGATAACGAGATCGCCGAAAGAGGTCAGTTTTTGATCTTCAAATTTGATCGCCGGAATCGTTCTGGATTTTGCATTAATCGTACGTCGTGCTACTCTCACTGTAGGTGGCTTTTGGGTTGAAGTGTTTGGTGTTTTGGTAGATTCCAAATCAACCTTATCCCAAAGGCCCCGGCCACTATTTTCTTGGGATTCTTGCCCCGATTTATGAAACTATGGGGTAGAGTTTGGCACTGGTAGATATGATACTTGTGCAATTCGCCTGGGGGAGGAACTTCCTTTTGATGGATCTTCTTCTGCGTGATGTAGAGGAGCACTTTTTGAATCGTGCCGTCAGGCAGAATGTAAACCACCCCGTCCGGCCTTATTCTAATGGGAGTGTCCTCTCTGACATCGATGCCCTCGCCTTCAAGCTCTTTGCGAGCTATTCGGGCGTGAACTCCACTCACGACCCGCTCGGATTGCAGTGACTTGGCAAGGTGGTGAACGAAGAACACGAAGATGGATAGACTGCCCAGGACGGCCAAGAAGGCCAAGGTGGCAGCGATGTGGGGGACAAAGGGATCGCTCTCCGTCTCTCGGACTTCACGCATGACGATGAGGCAGAGCACGAAGCTTCCGAGCAAGACACCGATCGCCGCTTGATTGGGCAGGGCTCTGATGAAGTTCCGCAGCAAGCGCGAACCGTATTGCCCCGACGCGAGCGTCAGCGCGACCAAGGTGGCCGAGATGGTGATCCCGGCCAAGGTCAACACGCCCGTTCCGGCGGTCGCCAGCCAGGCACTGACTCCGCCGGGCGAGGCCTTGGTCAGGGAGGGAAACTGTTCGGCCAAGGCCTCTCCCCACTGGTGATCCAGTTCCAGGCCGACGTAGCCCAAGAAAGCCAGTCCGACCACGGCGATTCCGGGGACGAACCAGAAGCTCGTGCGCAGCTTTTCCCAGAAGTGGAGAACCGCGTGTTCACGCTGCGACTGTCAGGCTCTCATGCATCACGGGATGAACCTGCCATCGATTGTCCTCGATTGCCCAGTCACAAGGTGAGAATGTTCGAGGGGGCGGCGACGGTGATCGGCGCAGTGCCGTTGCGTTGGGAATGTATCTGTCCAAGAGAGCTGAGCGGGCGTTGAAAGGGCAAGATCGGGAGCGGCTCAGCCCGATGGCGTGTCAGCCACGGGTACTGGGTCCTTGAAAGTGAGCGTCCGGTAGGGGAAGGGGATCTCGATTCCGGCATCGTCGAGGGCCTTCTTCACTGCGGTGACCACCTCGGCCTTCGATCGGCGGATGTCGAGGGGCGTCGGCTGCGTCCACCAAGTGACTTCAATGTCAATGCTGCTCGATCCGAAGGCGTTGGGAAAGATCTCGACAGGCTGATCGCCGATCACGGATTTGCAGGCATTGACGGCTTTTTCGATGACGGGGACGGCTTCCGACACGTCGGTATCGTAGGAGACGCCGGCCATCACGGTGACTCGACGATGCGGCTGGTTGGTGAGCACATCCACCGGATTGGTGAAAAGGAAGGCATTCGGAACGACGACGAGTTCCCCGGTGGTCTTTCGGATCTCGCTCATGCGGATATTGATGCGCTCGACCTTGCCCTCGATCCCTTCGCACTCGATGAAGTCGCCGTTCTCAAAAGGAAAGCGCCAAAGCAGCAGGATGCCGGCAAAGAAATTCTCGAAGATGTCTTTGAACGCAAAGCCGACGGCGACGGATACCAGGCCCAGGCTACCGAGCGCCCTGGCGGGCGTGAGACCGGGAAAGGCGAGAATCGCCGCCGTGATCAATCCCACGACCCATACCGCGATGAAGACGAGCCTCGCGATGAGATCCTGCAGAGATTCGCGCATCCCTGAGCGTTTGAGGGCCGATGCGGTGATTGCTCCGGTCAGCTTGGCCACGAGCCAGGTCAGGATGAGGGCGAGCGTGGCGACGCCCAGAAACGGCAAATGGGCGACGAGGTCCGACCAGGTTTTGAGGAGTGTCTCTTGAATCGTCGCTTGGACATCGTCAACGCTGGTGGGCGCTTCGGTTTGCGCGAGAGTGGGTGAGACGGTTTAAACCTATCACGGGCCGAGCGTATCCGTTTTCGCCACAAAGGTGCCAAAATGCGTGTCCTTGAGGAAGCGTTCCACGGTTTCTCGCATGTCCATCAACTCGTCATGCACAGGGCAGGGATTGTCGTTGGGGCAGTATTCGGCGCCGAACGGGCAGGGGAATTGTTCGTCCATCCTGTCAAATTGCTGGGCGACGTCATGGAAGGATATCTGGTGAGCAGGGCGCGCCAGCCGGTAGCCGCCCTTGGGTCCGGGCGAGCCGACCACTTGACCCGACTGGGAAAGAGTGGTGAGGATCTTGGCCACGAGCGATTGGGAGAGTCCGCGCGCCTCGGCAATCGTGGCGGAACTGAAACACGCCTCGCCGTCCGCGCTGTGCTCGGCCAGGTAGCTCATGGCGGCAATCGCGTTCTGCGACATTTTGCTGTATCCGAGGGCGCCCATGGAAATGGTTTTCAATCTTCGGCGCCTTTTGAGCGCCCGAGCAAACTCGCTCGGTTGAAACCGAGCGGCCAACCTTTTTCCGAAGCCTAACAGAGCATTCATGATTCCATAATTCAAGAAAGTTTTTTCTTGAATTATGGAATCCATCAGATAGGAATGGAGGTGCTATGAGATCTCGATGGGGAGTGACCGCCGCTTTTGCGTTCATCGCCCTCTGTGAAGAGGGTTTCGCCGGCGCCGAGAGTGTCGGCCCGGAGCTTGCGGAGGAAACTGCGGCTGAGTCCCGGGAGGACTTGTCCCCGTTCAGTCTCGGCGGGCTGGATCTGGTCGGCTCGTCGGCTGTGCCGTTTATCCGCGACACGCGGCTGTTCATCGACGGCCGTTTCCGCTATGAGTTCGGGGATCTGGAAGGGCGGAAAGAATCGGATGCCTTGACCTGGCGGCATCGCGTGGGGATCGAGACCGGCCGGTGGAACGGCTTCTCGTTGCTGGCCGAGCTGGAGCATACCTGGGATCTCTTGGGAGAAGACCATTACAATCCCTTTCCTCGAGCCGGGCGGACGGTGATTGCGGATCCAGGCAATGTGGAATTGAATCGGTTGCAACTTCGCTATGCCAACGATTGGCTGAGTTTGACTGGAGGTCGCCAGCGGATCACGCTGGATGACCAGCGATTCGTGGGCAACGTCGGCTGGAGGCAGAACGAGCAGACTTACGATGCGATCCGTTTTCAAGTGTCGCCCTGGGAAGACATGACCATTGACTATTCCTGGATTTGGCGGGTGAACCGCATCTTCGGGGAGCAGGTACCGGCTCCGGTTTTGAATCATTTTGATAGTGATTCAGACTTGATCAGTGTGAGTTACACGGGTTTGCCTTGTGGAACCTTGACGGGGTTTGGCTATTGGCTGGATTTTGAGGAGGCGCCGGCGCTCTCTTCGCAAACCTATGGAATCCGTTTTAACGGCTCGCATGGGGTGACCGAAGAGATCCGCTGGGTTTACGATCTGGAATGGGCAAGCCAGAGCGAATACAAGACCCAAGGCCTGGATTATCGGGCGGATTTTTATCGGGTCGAGAGCGGTTTGGATTTCGGGAACGGCTGGGTGACCGGCCTGGGCTACGAAGTTCTCGGCGAGGATGACGGAGTCGCTTTTCAGGTGCCGCTGGGAACCAACCACAAATTCAACGGTTTCGCCGACGCCTTCCTGGTGACCCCGGGGACGGGGCTCCAGGATTTCTATGCCTGGGTGGGGCTTCCCGTGCCTTGTGGCATCAAGGGTAGGTTGGCCTATCACCATTTCTTGACGGACACGGACCGCACCAAGATCGGGGAGGAACTGGACTTCACCCTGGGACGGCCGCTTGGTGAGCACGCATCTCTCCTTTTGAAGGCGGCATTCCTCAAGGGCAACGGTGCCCAGCCAGATGTGAGCCGTGTCTCGCTCCAGCTCGATTACTCCTTCTGATGAAAAAGCTCGGTGACGATTTGGCAAGAAATGCGGAGTCGTTCACGCGCCGGGTCTCTAGCCTGGGAGAATCGGTGCAGGTCCCGGATGGCCGAATGTTCTAACCATGGAAAATAAGTGATGACCACCTCCAATCGAGACTCTGGATTCTCTGACGCTGTGGCAGCCCTGGTGGTCATTGTTCCTCTGGTTTGGTTCTTCGCCTCCGTTGGTCTTGGAATGTTGAAGGATCAGATGGAGGGGCCGGGGTCGCGCGAAGAGGAGGGAGCCACGGCCGGTCGGTCGGCGAGCAAGGGTCGGTCTCCACGATTCACTCCGCCGCCGGTGGCCAAGCCCCTGGCGGTGCGGATTCACGAAGGGAGGGAGGCTTACAACGTGAACTGCGCCTCCTGTCACCAGCCCGGCGCGGTGGGGAAAGTCGGCTTCGCTCCGGATATCCACAATCCCGACTTTTTGAGCATCGCCACGGACGATTTCTTGCGACAAACGATTCGCGAAGGGCGGCCGGGAACGGCGATGGCGCCGTGGAAACATCTCACGGAAGATCAGGTGACGGGGATCATCGCCTATTTGCGTGCGGAAGGCGGTTCGGCGGTGAAGCCGGTCCGGCTCGATCCGAACCGGCGTGTGCCGGGTGAGCCCTCCGAGGGCGAACCGCTTTTTGCGGCTTACTGCGGATCCTGCCACGGTCCCAAGGGCGAGGGTTACATCGCTGGGGGCGCCGGTCCGGGCATTGGTCTGCCGGGATTCCTCAAGGCGGCTTCCGACGATTTCATTGTCCACACGCTCGAGGTGGGTCGGAGGGGCACGCCGATGAAGTCGTTCAAAGGGGCGGGGGGGCTGGCCAACCTTTCCGGGGACGAGATCGGCCACGTCGTGGCCTACATGCGCGCTCTTGGGGAGCATGCAAGTCTGGCGTCGACCAGCACGGCTGCTGCCGATCGCGTGGCGGATCCGGTGCATGGCGAGCAGCAGTACAACATCAACTGCGCGGCCTGTCACCAGCCCGAGGGCACAGGGATGGTCGGGTTCGCTCCCAGTATTCGCAACCGGGATTTTCTGGCTCTGGCCTCGGATGACTTCATCAAACAAACCATCAGGGAGGGAAGGCCGGGGACGCCCATGGTAGCCAGGGCGGATCTTTCCGATGCCATTCTCGACGATATCATCGCCTATCTGAGGTCAGTCGAGGTGGCCACTCCCATCGAAATCACTCTCGATGAGGATAAGACCTATCACGGCGACTCGGATGCCGGAGCGAACAAGTACAGCACCTTCTGCGCCTCCTGTCACGGGGCGAAAGGCGACGGTTACGTCTCGGGCGGCACCGGCCCGGCCATTGGGCTGCCTGGATTTCTCTCCGCCGCTTCGGATGATTACATTTATCAGACCCTCAAGTTAGGAAGGATCGGCACGGCGATGAAGCCCTTTTTGGGTGCTCGAGGCGTGGCCAATCTCACCGACGAAGACGCTTCTGACATCATCACCTACCTCCGAACTCTCAACCCATAATCGCATCCAACCATGAAACGAAGGTCTTTTTTCAAATCCTCGGCGGGCGCCGCCGCCCTGTCCACCACGGTGACCAAGGAGGGCTGGGCCATCCCGGGGGATGACAGCATTGAGCTCGAGAGCACCGAGGCCAAGACCGATGTACTGGCGGCCTGTCCGTATTGCGGCGTCGGCTGTGGAACGATCTTGAAGACGCAGAACGGGCGGATCACCAATATCGTGCCCGACAAGGACCATCCCACCAATAAGGGTCTGCAGTGCATCAAGGGGTTGACTTCGGCAGAGGCCATTTACGTCAATCGCCTAACCAAGCCGTTGATTCGCAAAGACATGTCGGATCCCATGCGTAACAAGGTTTCCCAGACCAAGGGATCCTACGATCCCAGCTTGTTCCGCGAAGCCAGCTGGGATGAGGCTGAGGAACTGGTGGCGGACCAAGTTGCCGAGATCGTCAAGGCGCAGGGAGGCAACGCGGTGGGGCTCTACGGCTCGGGCCAGCTTTCGCTGGAGGGGCAGTACCTGGAAAACATTTTCATGAAAGGAGTGCTGGGCTCGAACACCATCGAGGCCAACGCGCGGATGTGCATGACCTCGGCGGTCACGGGGTATTTCAAGTCGCTCGGGTCGGACACGCCGCCGACTTGTTATGATGACGTGGAGCTTGCCGACATGATTTGTTTTTGGGGCCATAATGCGCGTGGCGCGCATCCCATCCTCTACTGGCGGGTGGCGGACTACAAGGCGCAGAAAGGAATCCCCACTCTGGTGGTGGATCCGCGCCGTACGGGAACCGTCCAGGGCTTGGAGGAGATCAACAAGGGAAACAGCTTTCATTTTCCCACCATCAATGGCGACATCTCCATTCACAACGCCTTGGCCTGGGCCCTCATGGAAAGACATCCCGAGGCGGTGGCTTGGGACTTCATGAAAAACCACACCACGAGCTGGGAGAAATACGTGGAAGAAGTCAAGGCGGGCTACCGGCCGGAAGAGGTCGAGGACAAGACCAAGATCCCGGCGGCCGAGATCTATAAAGTGGCGGAAGTGTGGGCCAAGGCTAGCCTGGCGGGGAGAGAAAGGGGTTCCGGCGGAGTGTTAGCAATTTGGGGCATTGGCTACAACCAGCATCTCCACGGCCAGCACAACACGATGAGCCTGATCAATTTGCTGGCTCTGACGGGGAACATTGGCCGGCCGGGGTGCGGTCCGCATTCCCAGACCGGTCAGCCCAACGCCATGGGTGAACGGCTCACCGGGGGACTGACGGGGCGGCTCCCCTTTAACATCGGTCTCGACGACGCCAATCATCGCGCTCGGTGTGCGCAGAACTGGGGCATCCCGCAGGAACGGCTCGACGCGGTGGCCGGTCATCAAAACACCGGTTTCGCGGTGGGCATGATGGAACGGGCGATCAAGGGAGAGGTGCAGGCCATGTTCCTGATCTACGCCACTCACATCGATCTGCCGGACGTTTACCACTTGGTCCGTCCAGCCCTGACAAAGACCTTCTGCGTGGTGCAGGAGATCTACAAGGATGCGCCCAACAATCTCTACGCGGACGTCATCCTTCCGGCGGCGACTTGGGGTGAATGGGTCGGCGGTATCTACGTGCAATCGGAGCGACGATTGTTCGTGGCGGACGGCACGGCCAACCCGGTCAAGGGATGCCGACCGGACATGGACATGGTCATCGACAAGGGCAAGCTCCTCGCCGAGAGGCTGGGTCTGGATGCGGAGAGAATCTTTCCTTATGAGCGCAAGGAGAACGGCTTCTACGATCCGGAGGAGGTCTTTCGAGAATTCATCAAGGCTTCCAAAGGCACGGATGCGGATTTGTCGGGGATCCTCGAAGTCGAGGAGGAGACCGGGAAGTCGCCCTACGATCAGATCCGAGAGTTGCGCGGCATTCAGTGGCCGGCGCCGACGGCGGCGATTGCCAAGGCCGGTGGCACCAAGCGACGCTACATGGGGCAGGAAGAATACTGGCCGGACAAGCCTTACGGGGAGTTCCGCCATGTCGATGGCAAATTGCACTTTCACATGTGTCACCAGGATTACTCCGAGTACCGGGAAATCACGGATGAAATGTCCAGGGCGGGCACGGATCCGGCTTTCTTCATCAGCGATCACTACGATCTTCTGGTGCGGGCGCGCGATGCCGGGCTGACACCGGAATTGCCGCACGCCGATTTTCTTGGCCGGAAGATCGGGGATTGCCCGGAGGACAAGTATCCATTTTGGTGGGCTACCGGCGTGGTTTACGAGCATTTTCACACTGCCAAGACCATCCGTGCCGGGACGACGAAGAAGCTGGTGCCGGAGATGTATGTCGAGATGCATCCGGAAGACGCGGCGGAGCTGGGCGTAAAAGACGGCCAGTGGGTGAAGATCACCACGCGCCGAGGTTCGGTGGAGGCGCGGGTTTCCGTCGGACTGGACTCGGTCGTCAAGCCGGCGCGCAACACGGTTCCCAAGGGTTTCCTCTTCTCGCCATGGAATCTTTCGGTGGCCGACTCGGCCGACCCGGAGAAGAACCGTTGGCTGGCCAACGGGACGACGCATCGCGCGTTCGACCCGGTTTCCGGGCAGGCGGACTTCAAGAAATGCGCTGCGCGGGTGGAGATCCTAACCTAAACGAGGATTTTACATTTTGTTAGGTGGTCATATCCAAGGTATCAGCCGCTCTGGATTCGTGCGGGCCTTGATGGTGGGGGCGGTGCTGCCGTTCCTGCTGCCGCTGCTCGATCGTCTGCCTCGGCGCCGGCGACTCCGCAAGTATCTGAGGCCGCCAGGGGCACTGGTGGAGGAGGAATTCTTGCAGGCTTGCATCGGCTGCGGCCAGTGCGCCAATGTCTGCCCGAACAAGTGCATCAGCTTGTTCGGGCTGGAGGCGGGCATCGAAAACCTGGCCACGCCGAAGATCACGGCGCGCGCACAGGCCTGCATTTTGTGTATGGCTTGCACCAAGGTGTGTCCGACGGATGCCCTCACACCCTTGCCGGCCACGCCGGAGGGGATGACGCAGGTCGACATGGGCCTGGCGGTGGTGGCGGAGGATCTCTGTTATTCTTTCGCCATGCGAACGTGCGGTGTCTGCTATCGGGCTTGCCCGCTTCCCGGCAAGGCCATGACGCTGGGGCTCTACGAGCAGCCGCACGTGCATGTGGAACATTGTGTGGGCTGCGGTCTTTGCGAACAGGCCTGCGTCCAGATGCCGCAGGCCATTCGGGTGACACCGAAATGGGAAATGGAGCGGGGCGGCTTGAGGTCTGCGCCGACGGTTTGAAATGCGAAGCGGTCGATTGTTGCTAGTGGTCTCCATCATCACGCGAATGGGCGTGGTGCTGCTTCTGTGCGGGCTGGCCTTGCTCACGGAGTACCACAATCTCAAGCTGGCCTACAATCTCCCGCGACTGGTCGAACTCAGTGAGGGAAAGACCGCTCGCTGGCTGTATGAAAAAACGGACGCCTTCTTTTCTCGCGTCAGTGACGATCCGGCCCGGGCGGCGGCCACCAGTGGAGGCATGACCTGGTCGATTCGTCTGGGCGGCGTTCCCTTCACCGACCCCGTGGCGGCGCTCTCCGTGGCGCTCAAGCGTCATCGCCTGGAGACCGGCTTTGTTCTCGGGCTGGTCCTACCCTTGACGCTGGCTCTGCTCTTCGGCCGCGTCTTTTGCGCTTACATTTGTCCGGCGTCCTTGCTCTTTTTCACCATTTCTCGAATCCGCGGCTTGCTCATCCGTTTTTTCTACCTGCCGGAACTGTCTCTGAACCGGGGGTTCTGCTGGGGAATCCTGGTCGGCGGATTGGCGGCTGCCGCGTGGATCAGTCACGGCATCTGGACGCTCATTCTCCCGTATTTCGCGATCGGACAGACCCTGTTTCACGGCATTGCTTACGGCACGCTCTCGGTGGCTCTCGGCAGCGTGCTACTCTTCTCCCTTCTCGATCTCGTGATGGGCAAGCAGTTCACCTGCCGCTACGTCTGTCCCACTGGCCGCCTCTTGGGTTTCATCGGCCGGAGATCGGTTTTTGCCCTGAAGCGAGACGCTCCCCGTTGCCTGGAAGCCTGTCAGGCCTGTGTCGACGTTTGTCCGATGCACGTGGCGCCGAAACTCGATCAAACGCGAGACTGCTCGATGTGCGGTGAATGCCTGACCATTTGCCCGACGAACTGCCTCTCCCTCGGCCTGCGGCCACGCGGTGCCGGTGGAGAATCCTCCCAACCTTTGACTTTCTCCCACGACCATGTCCCGACGGATTCTTGACGGTGATGCCAGTGACTGCGCGCCGCGGTGTTCTGAACGGGGGAGGATGAGCGGTGCCAACGCCCTGCGTTTGGGATGGTGGGTGCTCTTCATATGCTTCTCCCTGGTTCCGGGTCTGCAGGCTCACCATTTCAAGGGCCTGCCGCACTACAACTACTACGAGAATTATCCTCAGGTCCCCGAGGAGGAGTTTCTCGGGCAGGTGGGGGACTACGAAGTCTCTTTGGTGGTCTATGATTTTCAGGGAATCAACCGGGAAAACGTCGAGACTCCGAACAACGTGCGCCTCTTCCTGGTCATCTTCAATCTCCGCACGAATCGGATTTACGGCGGCCGGTTGGGCGTCGAGATCCTGGATGGTAGTGAAGTTGTCCATCGGGAGATTCAGCCGGCGGCCCAGTTGGAAAACCTCTATTCCATTCATCATCCATTGCCAGATGACGGGCGCTATTCGCTCCGCCTGACCCTGCACGACGAGGGTCAGTTGCGATGCACGATTCCATTCGTCCTCTCATCACAAAAAATCCACTGGGGCAAGTGGGTTGCCCTCGTTCTCTTTCTCCTGGTCTTGGTGGCGGCGATCGGCGCGCGGCGGGCGCGGGTGCGGATGGATCGCAAAGTGGAGGCGGACAAGCGAAGGAGATCCTACGAACCGGTTTCGGCCGTTGCCAATCGATGAACGCATTCCTGGCCCAGTTGCCAAACTGGCTGGAAGGCTGGTGCGGACCGCGTTCCCTCTCCTCCGAGATCGGGGAGGGTTTTGGAATGCCGATATGGATGGGCATGGCTGGCATCGCTATGATCATCTTCTCCTCGCATCTCTTGCTGATCTTTCACCGGCGCGATGGGACTGGTGAGGGCTATCAACGAATCAATCTCTTTCGGCTGAGGCCGCTCGCCTCTTTGGTCAAGCGACCCTGGTTTCCGCTGTTTGCCCAATCGCTTTCGCTGATCCTTTTCCTGCTCGTCATCACGGCGGGCTTGATCGGGCACGAGCGGAACAACATTGGGCCAGTCATCACCTGGACCTGGTGGTGGGTTCTCTTGATTTTTTTGGCTCTGGGATTCGGCAAAGCCTTCTGCATGGTCTGCCCGTGGGAAGCGATCTCTTCGATGGTGACTTCCCTCTCATTCAAGTCGCGCGTGAAGAGGCTGGGTTTCGAGAAACCCTGGCCAAAGTGGGCGCGAAACATCTTTCCAGCCATTTTTTTGTTCCTCCTCCTGACCTGGTTTGAACTGGGACGCGACGTGACTCGGTCGGCCTCGATGACGGCGATCTTGGCTATGTGCATGGCCGCCATGGCGATCCTGGCGGCGATCGTTTTCGAGAAGCGGGCCTTTTGCCGTTATGGCTGTTTGGTAGGGCGAATCAGCGGGCTTTACGCGATGTTCGCCCCCATCGAATTGCGGGCGCAATCCGCCGATGTCTGCGCCGGGTGCAAGACGAAGGATTGCTATGTCGGTACGGAATCGACCACTCCCTGTCCCACGTCCTTGTTTCCCTCCAAGCTCGATGAAAACACCTATTGTACGTTGTGCACGGAGTGTGTGCGTTCCTGTCCGCACGACAATCTCACGTTGAATTTCCGGCCCTTTGGGACCGATCTCGAGCGCAAGAAGCGTTTTCGCTGGGACGAAGCCATCCTGGCGATCGTGCTTCTGGCGCTGACAAGCTTTCACGGACTGACAATGACTCCCCAATGGACGGATTTGAATCGCTGGTTGAGGGCGGAATACGCTCTCAGTGCCACGTTTTGCTTCACCGTGCTCATGATTCTGATGGTGGTGCTGCCCATCCTGCTGTTCTGGCTGGCTGCCAAGGTTTCTCACGGATTGGTTTCTTCGAAAGCACGCGTGTCCGTTCCACAGATCTTCAAGGCCTTCGCCTATTCCCTGATTCCCATCGCGCTCTTCTATCATATCGCCCATAATTGCATGCATTTCTTCGCGGAGGCGCAGCATGTGATCCCGCTTCTAAGCGATCCTTTCGGATTTGGCTGGGACTTGTTTGGCACGGCTGGCCGGGAGTATCCGGCGATTCTCTCTCTGGAAACGATCTGGTTGTTGCAGGTCATCGCGGTCGTGGTGGGCCACGTTTACGGAGTTTTCCTGGCGGACCGCTTCGCCCGGCGGCTGTTCCCGGATCGAGTTTCGGCGTTCAAGGTCCAGATTCCTTTGCTGATGACGATGATCCTGTTTTCCAGTTTCAGTGTCTGGCTGATCATGCAGCCGATGGACATGCGTTCGGCCATGTAAGCGAAGCGATGGAATCCATGGAGAGAAAATGAGCGCGTCGCTTTCCCGTCGGCAACTGTTTCGGATTCGGCTTGGAGATCTGCCCGGCTTGTTTTCGAAGGGCCGGAAGGCCGATCGGTCATCTCTGCGTCGGCCTCCGGGTGCCTGTGCGGAGGAAGCCTTTCTCGAACGATGCGAACGTTGTGGGGCCTGCGCCGACGCCTGTCCGCACGACATCATTCGCTTTCTCGGGCCCGCCGGGGGGATCGGGGAGGGGACGCCGGTGCTTCAGCTAGCCGAGGCTCCGTGCCGCTGGTGTGTGGACATGCCTTGCGTGGCCGCCTGCTCCTCGGAAGCCTTGTCGGAAGCGGCGTTGAAGCCGCTGGGGAAAGTGTCCCTGAATCTCGATGAATGCCTGACCTCTCAGGGGATCTTTTGTGATACTTGCAGCCTGTTTTGTCCGCCCGAGGTGCGAGCCATCCGCATGGTGCGGCGCCAACCTGTCCTCGATGTGGAGGCTTGTGTTGGCTGCGGGATGTGCGTCTTTTATTGTGAATCGGACGGGCAACCGCTGATGATTGAACCCTGTTCAGAAACGACTGAAGGCGAAGGATCCCGTCCAGAACAAGCGAGCGAAGACATCCCATGAAGATCGAAAATCTCTACATCTCTCCGGACCACAACTATTTCGGGCATCACGGTAAACCGCCCGGGGATGCCCCGGTCGAAAAGGTTGAGGAGGTGGTCTGCGACGCCGGACGCGGATTGCGCGGAGATCGCTTCTACGACTACAAGCCGGATTACAAGGGACAGATCACCTTTTTTTCGCGTGAAGTCTACCAGGACCTCTGTGCGAAGCTGGATGTGCACGACAAGGATCCCTCGGTGTTTCGCCGGAATGCGGTGGTGTCGGGGGTCGACCTCAACGGGCTCATTGGAAAGGAGTTCGAGGTCCAGGGAGTCCGTTTTCTGGGCTGTCAGGAGGCGGCCCCGTGTTACTGGATGAATCAGGCCTTTCACGAAGAAGCGGAGGAGGCCCTGAAGGGGCGCGGGGGTCTGCGGGCCAAGATTCTGAGCAGTGGCGTGCTTCGAAGGGAACCGACCGACTCCACCGAGTGAATGATGTGGTGCGTGATGGCCAAGGGATGCGGGGCGGAAACCGACTCGGGGTCCCAATGTTCTGGGTGATTCAATCCATTCTTGTTGCCATGAAATCATTCATCGTGGGAGTGTTCATTCTTCTTAGCTTTCTGTCGATCGCTACTGCGGCGGACCGTTATCCGTGGATGTCTGACCTGGACGAGGCGCGGGAGAAGGCGGCTCGGGAACAGAAGCCTCTGCTGATCGCTTTTCGCTGCGAGCCGTGAATTGATTGTCGTTTGTTTGACGGGCAGGTGGTCCGTCCTCCAGCGGAATTTCGGCATGCTGCGGAGGCGTATGTTTGCGTCCGGGTCACGAATATCGACCGGCTGGATCTGACGCTTTATCCGTTCGACTATGATTTGACCATGGCCATTCTCTTGGCCAACGCCGACGGCACGGTCTATCATCGCTACGGTGGCCGGTCGCATCTGTCTCCCATGAGCATGAGCGGTCTGGTCGACCTGATGACCCAAGGCCTGGAGACGCATCGTCAATACTTGCGGAACCCGTATCCGCCGGTGAGACAGGCGCCGGAGTACTTGCCGGAGATCATCAACGAGCGGCTTCGTGGAAGGATCAAGCCGGTCTTTGGTTGTTTTCACTGTCATTATGCCCGCGAAGCACGGCAGCACCTTGCCGTGGAGGAGGGCACCTGGTCGCCGAATCAGTTCTGGATCTGGCCTTTGCCGGAGCGGGTGGGATTGATCCTGGACCAGGATCGGCAGTATCAAGTGAAGGCGGTAAGAGCGGGATCAGCGGCTGCGGAATCGGGGATTGAGGGCGGCGATGTGCTCCTATCGCTGGATGGGCAGCGGGTGCTCACCAAGTACGACGTGCAATGGATCCTCCACGAGCGCGATGGCAAAGCGGGGCGGCTTGCGTTCGAAATTCGTCGTGGAACGGGGTTGAGGAAGGGCTTTCTGGAGCTGGAAGAGGGCTGGAGAGTCGGCGATCCCGGCGACCACCTGTGGCGCGTGGGAAATGTCTACACCGAACACATGATCAAGTTTCTGCCCACGCCGGGCTTCCTCGGCACCAGTCTGACGACCCAGGAGCGCCAGGAGCTGCGTCTGGCGCCGGAGGCCTTCGCGTTGAAAGTGACGCAGCTCGCTCTCGGCGCGCATCTTTGTGGCATCCGCCAGGGAGATGTCGTCCTGGGCGCGGGTTTCTGTTCGGAGCTCGACAGTGTTCGTGCATTCTACGCACACTGTGAGGATTTGCGCCGTGCCGGTCTGGACATCAAGATGCGTCTCTTGCGGCAGGGAAGTGAGATGAATGTGATGATGGGGATTGATCGCCTGAATGACGCGCGTATCGAGCGGGCCTCGCGTGCGGAGTTGGGCTTCATCGTGCAGGAGCTTCCTGGCGGCGGGCTCCGTGTCGGTCATGTCTCCGACGGTTCGAACGCCGAGCGAGCGGGGGTCAAGCTCGGTGATCGCATCCTGCGAGTGGACGGAGTTTCGGTGTCGACGGCCCGTGATCTTGCCACGCGATTGAACCCCAAGAATCCCGGCGACCTGATCGGAATCGAGATGAAGCGTCAGTCCGCACCGCTGTTGATCGGCTTTGTTTTGTCGGGAGGTGAACGCCGGCGCAGCGACTTGGCGATGCTCAGTGCCCCGGTCGTCGATCGTGATCAGTTGGTGGAATGTGTGACCACGATCCGTTTACCGGAGGGAAAACACGTTTACAGCGTGCACCGCCAAAGTGTTGGAAGGCCCACCCAGGCGGAGTTTCGGGGGACAGGCTATGAGCTGGTGGGTGAACTCCTCGAGCCGGAGCCTCGCCGGGAAGAGGGGCCCCTGGGAATGGATTGGATTCTGGAAGGTGAGGTGAGCTTGAGGCAAACGCTGCGGGTGACCGATCCGAAACGATTTTATCTTCTGCTGCACGTCTACGCTCAGGTCTGTGACGACCGTTCCTGCCATGAATTCCGAGCCATGGTGGCCACGGAGGGACGGGGAACGGAATTCACCGAGTTTCAAGGCCGGTTCGAGGAACACGCTCTGGTGTCGGCGGCGGAGTAGGAATCGTGGGGCGGCCGTGCGGGCGAGAAGAGTCAATCCATGGGTTTCGTGATTCTGTTGGTGCTCGTTTCTTCGAATCGAAACCTGGGCTTCTGATGGCTGATAGCTAACGCGTCAGATGGCTATTCTTTGTCCGCGGCGCGGACAGAAGCAGGTGGGGAGGCGGGTATGGGCACTGATCGCCTTAACGCAGCCGCCCCAGATACCACTCCAAAATATCTGTGCCCCAGAATAGCCACACGATCGCTCCGCCGGCCAGGTAGGGACCGAACGGCAACTGGCGTGCGGGATCTTTGCCGACACATTTCCCGGCGAACCAGACCAGGCAACCGAGAAGTGATCCCGCGAAGAGGCTGAACGGGACCGCTTTCCAGCCGAGAAAGGCGCCCACGCAGGCCTCAAACTTGGCATCACCGAAACCCATGGCTTCGCGCGACATCACGACCGACGACGCCTTGCCCTGGAGGTGTTTCACTTCCTCGATCCCGATGCGTTGTTCGTCGATGAAGAAGTGATCAAAGTGGAAGACCAGTTCCTTGAAGGGCTTCGCTTCGCCGTGGTCGAGCTGAATTTCTCCACTGGCAAACCGGAGCCGGTCGGAATCTCGAAAAAAAACGTCGTGCCAGGGAATCTTCTCATCCTCACCGATCTCCAGGATGGGGTTGGGCTCGCCCTCGTGTTCCGAGAGGGTCCAATGCTGTTGGCCCTCAAACTGGATGGAGCGCCGACCAAACAGGAGTTTGCCGGCGGAGATGACCGCCCAGAGCAAGCCATAGCCGATGAAGGCGCCGAAAATGGACCAGCCCACGGCGTGAAAATGGCGTCCCTCGAATTCTGGCTCCATCAGGGTTGGCACGAAGGCGGTGGCCACGATGCCGGCGGCAGCGCCCCCGATCGTCAGCATATTCGGGATGATCATGTGCTCGAGATCGATGAAGGTCGCCGCGATGAAGAGGCTGATGAGAACCCAGTAGGCGAGGGCGGTGGGCCAGGTGTCCACACTCCCGAAGGCGAACCAAATCCAGACAAAAAAGGCCGCCGTCAGCGCCTCGATGGCGGGGTATCGCCAACTGATGGGTTCCTTGCAATTCTGGCATTTGCCCGAAAGATAGAGCCACGCCAAGACCGGGATGTTGAGATACCAGGGAATGGGTTTCTTGCAGTGGGGGCAGAACGAACGGCTCGGCTTGTGGATCTGGCAGTCCTCGCGCGGAAGACGGTAGATCACCACGTTGAGGAAGCTGCCGACACAGGCCCCCGTGATGGCCGCGGTGAGAGCGAGAAAAGCCGAGAGCAGAGAAGAGTCGGGGGGCATGGGAGCGGGCGATGAACGCTGGATGGATAGCCGATCGTAAGAAAGAGACGGTCTGCTTGGCTTTTGTCAATGAAGGTTGACTATCGGGCGGGGCGTTCGATGGCTATGGTGAGAAGGAATGCAATTTGTGGCTTCAGAGATGAGAAATGCGGCCTTGTTCGTGGTGCGCCTTTTGCAGAAACAGGGTTTTCAGGCCGTGTTCGCGGGAGGCTGCGTGCGCGATGAACTCCTGGGAGTGGTGCCGAAGGACTACGACGTGGCCACCGATGCCACGCCAGACCAGCTCCTGACACTCTTTCCTCGGGCTCATACAGTGGGGGCGCATTTCGGCGTGGTGCTGGTCCAGGTCGAGCGGCATCCCGTGGAGATCGCCACCTTTCGTGCGGATGGCGCCTACGTCGACGGCCGCAAGCCGGAGACGGTGAGCTTCGTTTCCATCGAGGAAGATGCGAGGCGGCGTGACTTCACGGTGAATGGCCTTTTTTACGATCCGGTGGGCGAGACCTTGTTTGATTATGTGGGTGGGCGGCGGGACCTGGAAGCCCGCACGCTACGGGCGATTGGCAAAGCTGAGGAACGCTTTGCGGAGGATCATCTTCGATTGCTCCGGGCGGTGCGATTCGCGGTGGCGCTCAATTTTGACCTGGAGGCCGAGACCTGGCGGGCCGTTTGTGAGCACGCTCAGTCTATCAAGCGAATAAGCCCCGAGCGCATCCGGGATGAGCTGGACCGGATTTGGATCCATCCGAATCGCCTGCGAGGCTTCGATCTCCTGGTCGACTCTGGCCTGATGAGGGCGGTGCTTCCGGAAATCCTCGATCTGCAGGGCTGCGAACAGCCGCCTCAGTGGCATCCCGAAGGGGACGTTTTCGTGCACACGCGGCTCATGCTCGAACTGCTGCCCGACGACGCCTCGCTGCCGCTGGTGCTTGCGGTGCTCTTTCACGACATCGCCAAGCCTGCCACTTATTCCTACGACGAGGAGAACGAGCGCATCCGTTTCAACGGTCACGATCAGTTAGGCGCGCAAATGGCCGAGAAAATCCTCCGTCGCCTGTGTTACTCGAACGAGGTGATCGAGATTGTCGCGGAAGCGGTGGCGCATCACATGATGTTCAAGGACGTGCAAGCGATGCGCGTGGCCAAGCTGAAACGGTTCATGGCGAGGCCGGCTTTTCACGACGAGCTGGAGTTGCATCGCGTCGACTGCGCCAGCAGCCATGGCATGCTCGACAACCACCGTTTTCTATTGGAGAAAGAAGAGGAATTCGCCAAGGAACCCTTGATTCCCGAGCCCCTGGTCAACGGGCACGATTTGATGGCTCTCGGCTGGTCGCCGGGACCGGACCTCGGGCGCTTGCTGCGAGCGATCCAGAATCGCCAACTCGAGGGGGTGCTGAGGACGAAGGATGAAGCCTTGGAATGGGTGGAAGAAGGGGCGGAGCTTCTGAGAAGCGGCGAGGAGGAGCGCTCGGAGGCCGCTGCCGGGGAGGGCTGAGGGCTCGGGTGGAGGGCTGAGATCCTTCGTGCTCTTCGCGTTCTTCGTAGTCAGCTCGACAGGGGAGAGAAATCGGATGGACTTGAGCTGATCGCCGGTGATGCACACTGACGACAGTAGTTTCCGTGTTCACAGCTTTGGTTCGTCGTCCTCCGCCGTTCTGAGAGGGTAGAATTTCACCACGAAGAGCACGAAGAGCACGAAGAACACGAAGAGGGGCGATGGTGAGGATACCCTGATGTTTCATAAATCATGCTAGAACACCGGTGGAATGATGATGGTTGAAGTTGAAGTTAATAGGATTCGTCTCGATCCCGGTCCAAGGGCTTGCCGCAAGGAAGATAGCGATCGGTGTGGTTCACATCAAGAATCAGAAATCAACATTCATCAATCTTCAATCGAATGCGGGAATCTTCATTGATCAGTCTGCATTCGAGATCCCCCTTCCGATGCAGATTGAAAACAGGCGGAACAAGACACGGTTCGCTGATCCTGAACGTGGAGGATAATGGTGATTCCTCAAGAAGTCCTGACCGAGCGCGTGGCTTGAATGGTAAAGATGGGATTCGGTTCCGCGTGACTGCGATCTTGCCAGAGGTTTCAGCAAAGTGTGAAGGTGACTTGGTTGAAGTGAATGGCTCCTGAGATCCGTCGTGCTCTTCGCGTTCTTCGTGGTCACCTCGACAGGGGAGAGAAATGAAATGCGGGGGAGATGGGAATCGAAGGGCTGTTTTGGGAATCGTCCTGGTGGATCGGAGACGCCACGACGGCCGGGGGGCATTGTCCCAAGCCACGTCGCGTCGCGGATAGTGATGTGATATGCTGAGACGAAACGCTGAGTGACTTCCGGCGAGTCTCTCTCTGTAGGCGGGGATGCCATCTCCGGGCGATGCCGTCCGTTGGCCATGTGGCCAAGAAGCCGGATGGACTTGAGCTGATCGCCGGTGATGCGCACTGAGGACAGTAGTTTCCGCGTTCACCGCTTTGGGTCGTCGTCTTCCGACGTTCTGAGGAGGTGGATTTTCACCACGAAGAGCACGAAGAGGGGCGATGGTGAGGATACCCTGATGTTTCATCAATCATGTGAGAACACCGGCGGAAGGATGATTGTTGAAGTTGATAGGATTCGTCTCGATCCCGGTCCAAGGGCTTGCCGCAAGGAAGATAGCGATCGGTGTGCTTCAGCTGAGAAATCTTCCATCTTCCATCTCTGAATCCGTCTGATGCCGTGCGGGGGTTTTGTGAAGGTGTGTCGTCACTCCACCGTCACGCTTTTGGCGAGATTGCGAGGCTGGTCGATGGGGCAGCCTCGCAGACGAGCCACGTGGTATGCCAGGAGTTGCAGGGCCACGACACAAGGGACGGGAGCGATGTATTCCGGGCAGCGCGGTACGGTGATGACGTTTTCCACCATGGCTGCGGTCTCATCGTCGCCCTCGGTCATCACGCCGAGGATGCGAGCACCTCTGGCCTGACATTCGTGCGCGTTGCCGATGGTCTTTTCTTTCCCGGGAGCCTGGTTGAGCAGCGCCACGGCGGGGATGCCTTCTTCCAGAAGCGCGATGGGGCCGTGTTTCAATTCGGCGGCGTGGTAGCCCTCCGCGTGGATGTAGCTGATCTCCTTGAGCTTGAGAGCGCCCTCGAGAGCGACGGGATACTGGTAGCCGCGACCGATGAAGAAGGCGTGCTGCGTCTCGGTCCAGCGCTCCGCCTCGCGCGCGATGGCGTCGTTCTGCTCCAGGACCTGTTCGACGAGGTCCGGGATGCTTCGGATAGATTTCGCAATGGCCTGGCCCCGCTCGCAGGAGAGGCGATTGCAGCGCCCGAACTTGAGGGCGACCATGAGGAGAACGGCCACCTGACAGGTGAAGGCCTTGGTGGAGGCGACGCTGATTTCGGGCCCGGCGTGGAGGTAGATACCCCGGCCGGTCTCGCGAGCGATGGTGGAACCGATGACGTTGCAGAGTCCGGAGACCCAGGCGCCCTTCTGGCGGGCTTCGCGGACGGCGGCCAGGGTGTCGGCCGTTTCGCCGGACTGGCTGATGGCGATGACCAGGTCGGAAGCCTTGATGATCGGGTTTCGGTAACGGAACTCGGCGGCTTGCTCGACCTCGGCGGGCATGTCGGCAAAGTTCTCGAAGGCGTATTCACCGACCATTCCCGCGTTCATCGAGGTGCCACAGCCCACAATAATGGCGCGTTGCACCTCGGAAATTTCGCGCGGCGTGATGCCAAGGCCCGAGAGGACGGCCGTCCCGTTTTCGAAATCCAAGCGGCCGCGGAGGGCGTTGCGGATGGAGTCCGGCTGCTCGTGGATCTCCTTGAGCATGAAATGCTCGTAGCCCTCGAGCTCGGCAGAGGCGTCCGACCAGTCGAGCTTGGAGATCTCCCGGCTGACGGGAACATTGTTGAGGTCCCGGATATCGACCGAACCGGGCGTGACCACGGCGACGTCGTTGTCGTCGAGATAGATCACCTGCTGGGTGAGCGAAATGACGGCGGCGGCATCGCTGGCGATGATTGTTTCCTCCTGGCCGACGCCGATCACAATCGAGCTGCCGCGGCGCGCCACGATGATTTTGCTAGGATCCTTCTGATAGATGGCGGCGATTCCGAAGGTTCCCTCGACCTTTTGCAGGGCGGCGCAGACGACGCTGAGGAAATCGTTTTCACTTTCTTCGAGATAGTCGCCGATGAGATGAACGAGGACCTCGCTGTCCGTGTCGGAATGAAAATGGTGGCCTTTGGCTTCCAGGTGACGGCGGATGTGCTGGTAATTCTCAATGATGCCGTTGTGGACGAGGGCCACGCTGCCAGTCTCGTCGAGGTGCGGGTGAGCGTTTGCCCCAGCGTTTCATAAAATGGCCAGTCAGGCCATCATGTAGTAGGCGATTTCTTCTTCGACGGCCTGATTGTCTCCGAGTGTCAATGTGAGTCGACCTCGAGGGCGAGTCAGACGTCCGGCACGCTGGATGATTTTGCGGCGAATCGTGCCGAGTCCTTCAAAGATCCACTCCGCAGCCCTTTGGGGGGACGATTTGCGTGACCGCTCCGCAGATCGCATCTGCATTTCGCGTGTGAGATTGTGGGTGAGGATACTGGCCAAAAGGAAAGCTTCGTTGGCGGCACGTCGCTTGGCCGGAATATAGTCCATCTGGGCCTGGCTCTTGGCTTCGCCAAAAATCTTCTCCTGAGAGCCACGCCCTTCATGAAATTTCACCACATGAGCGGCCGTGTTTGTCTTGTTGGTGATGATCGCCTTGTATTCATAGTTCTCCTCGACTGGTTCGAAAAGATCCAGTTGGAGCGGTCCTTTGCGCTGAGTGCGCCTCATGGTTCGAATGCACAAAATGCGCGCTTTGCGCGCCCAACTTTTTGGCTTCCAGCGGATTTCGAAGTGATGAGTTTTTCCTTCTCCGCCTCGGGTTCGGGACCAGCGACGGCGCTTCTCAATGATGCCCTTGAGTTCCACAAGCCGCTCGAAAGGCACCGAGAACGTATATTCCAGGCCAAGGGTCTTTGCCTCTGAAACCATCTGATCGCTGAAAAACGCGCTGTCGGCGCGCAACTCGATCTGCACATCAGGCAGCACCTTGCGAATCTTTTCCACGCAGTAGCGAAGAAATTCCACCGCGCCATTGGAGTCATGGACGTTGCCGCTTCGATGAAGGTAATCGAGAATCTGTCCGGTTTGGGAGATCGTCGCGAGCAGCGGATAATAACTGCGCTCGCCTTTTTTCTTCTTGTTAAATCCCACAGCCGTCCTTTCCGCATGGCGACTCGTGCTCTGCACGCTTCCGTCCAAATCAAGCGTGATGCGTTTGATTCCCTCCTCCTGAAGTCGCGACAGGCAAACGAAATGATTATCTCCCTCATCCTCTCAAGGCTTTGACAATCGACCTCTCCCAACATCCGGCTCATCGTTGGGACACTGGGCAATGGGTGCATCCCCAAAACCTGTCGTACAAGGGGATCATCTCGGTAGTAGTCCAAATCGCGAAGCATCCGGTAGCCCAGTATAAGATGCACGATAAGACACATGAAAACCTTGTGGAACTTGTAGAAGCGGGACATGCGCCGATCCAGTGGATCAAAGCACTGCTGAAGCTTCCCCTCCAGATCCAATTCCTGAAAGAGCTTCTGAAAGATAACGAGATCGCCGAAAGAGGTCAGTTTTTGATCTTCAAATTTGATCGCCGGAATCGTTCTGGACTTTGCATTAATCGTACGTCGTGCTACTCTCACTGTAGGTGGCTTTTGGGTTGAAGTGTTTGGTGTTTTGGTAGATTCCAAATCAACCTTATCCCAAAGGCCCCTGCCACTATTTTCTTGGGATTCTTGCCCCGATTTATGAAACTATGGGGTTTGCTTCCGTGGGAGGGCCGTGGGTAGCCCAGCGTGTGTGAGCGACCCCCACTCGCGAGGCGGCGCCGTCCGGGGGGAGGCATTCCTTCACCGCCTCTCTCAGCGTGGCCACTTTGCCAGGGCGTTTGATGACGTGAAGTTCCGAGGCTCCCGCGAGGGAGAGCCCGGCCGAGTCGTAGCCGCGGTACTCCAGGCGGCGAAGGCCGCTCAGAAGGACGTTGCTGGCTTCCCTTTGTCCGATGTATCCAACGATGCCGCACATAATATTGATGAGAGAAAAAGATTCGAGGGGCGGGTGAGTCTAACGATTGAAAGGCCATTGGAAAACGGGGCATGCGCTAGCGAAGATCGCGCTGCACGATATCGCCCGGCCGGGTGGAGGTGTGAGGCCAAAGTTTGCGTCCCGGATAGATGCTGGTGTGGATGCCCGTGTGGACGCCGTCGCCGATGACGGCGCCGAACTTGCGACGGCCGGTGTCGACGAGTTGATCGCCAATCATGGAACGGTGGTTCTTGCCGTCGTGACGGAAGTTGGAGACGATGGTTCCGGCGCCAAAATTGACGCCCTCGCCGACGATGGAGTCCCCGCAGTAACTGAGGTGACCGATGGTCGTGTTCGGGTAGAGGATGGAGTTCTTGACCTCGACCGCTTGGCCGATATGGCAACCGTCACCGATCGAATTCATGCCGCGCAGGTAGGCATTGGGGCCGATTTTGCAGTTTCGGCCGATGATGGCGACGCCCTCGATGTAGACGCCGGGGAGAATGACGGATCCCGGGCCAACCAGAACGACGCCGTCGAGAGTGGCGCCTTCGTGGAGGCGGGCGGTCTGGTGGACGTCCGAGTTCTCGATATTCGAGAGGAAGTCCTCCTGCACGGCGAGGAAATCCCAGGGATAGCGAATGAGATGTCCCTCGTCGCCGACGTCGACTCGCTTGGCCCGCCCTGCCACGGCTTCGGGTGGCGAGGCGAGGACCACGTCTCCCTTGACCAGGACCGGCGGGGAAGCGGAAGCCAGGCGCTCGAGCATGCCGGGCGAGATCCAGGCATTGGCGAGGAGGCGGCCATCCTCGGGGCCGGGCGGATCGTCGCTCCACTCGAGGCCGGCCTGGAGGGCCGCGCGCTTTGGCCAGTCACCGAAGCGGCAGCTGGCCACCCAGCAATCGCTCAAGGGACGTGTGGTCGTGAGCGGCTCGAGATGGGCGTCGCCGTCGGCTTCCGGTGTTCGGCTCAGGCGCATCATTGTTCCCAGATGAGGGTCTCGAACCGAGCGGCAAAATCGTCGACCAGCCGCGGATCGCGACATTCTAGCAGGACCCTCAATTTGTTTTCCGTGCCCGAATAGCGGATGACATTGCGGCCGAGATCGCCGAAAGCTTCCTCACATTGTCTGATGAGGTTTAGCAGGCCGGGGATCTCCTCGAGGGGACGCTTCTCCGGAACGGAGATGCTGATGAGGCGTTGCGGATAGAGGTGCAGGCAGTCCGCCAGTTCGGCCAGGGACTGGTTCTTGGCCTTCATCCAGGACAAGACCTTGAGGGCCGTGAGGATGCCGTCGCCCGTGGTGGAGTGGGCACCGAAGATCACGTGGCCCGAGTTCTCGCCGCCAAACTGATATCCTTGGCGGCGCATGCATTCGATCACCTGGCGGTCGCCGACGCCCGTGACTTCCACGGCGATGCCGCGTTTTTTGAGCGCCTCGATGAGACCGAGATTGGTCATGGAAGTCACCACCACGGTGTCGCCGGGCAGGAGACCTTCTTCATGGAGACCAATGGCGGCCAGGCAGAGGAGGCGATCTCCGTTCACCCGTTGGCCGGTGCGATCGACAAAGATGACGCGATCGGCATCGCCGTCGAAAGTGACGCCGACCGCAGCGCCATGCATTTTCACCAGAGCCTCTGCCGTTTCCGGGTGGAGGGCGCCGCAGTTCTGGTTGATGTTGAGCCCGTTGGGGGTGTTGCCGGTGACGATGACTTCGGCGCCCATCTCCTCGAGAATGAGGGGTCCAAGATGGTAGGCGGCTCCGTGGGCGGCGTCGACGACGACTTTCATGCCTTCCAGGTTTCCGCTGCCCACGATGCCCTTGACGAATTCGATGTAACGGCCCTTGCCATCCTCCACGCGGAAGGCCTTGCCGATTCCTTTACAGGTGGGGGCCTCGTCCTCCGGGACACCCTGGGTGATCCAGTGCTCGATCTCTTCCTCGAGAGTATCCGAAAGCTTGTAGCCGTCGGCTCCGAAGATTTTCAGTCCGTTGTCCTCCGGAGGATTGTGCGAGGCCGTGAGCATGATGCCTGCCGCGCAGCCCATGGACTTGGTGAGGTGGGCTACGGCGGGAGTGGGCAGAGGACCGACGAGGAGAACGTCGATACCATGAGAGACGAGGCCGCTGGTGAGGGCGGTCTCTAGCATGTAGCCGGAAATGCGGGTGTCCTTGCCAATCACTACCTTGCGCTGCACGCCGGCGTCGCGGCCGAGTACGCGAGCGATGCTCTTGCCCACCGAGAGCGCCACTTCGGGAGTGATCGGATAGCGGTTGGCGCGGCCGCGGATGCCATCGGTGCCGAAGAGATTCCCCATCCGTTTGGTTAGCAAACCCTTAACAAGTACGCAACCGGCAATCGCGTGACGGTGAGGGCTTTCAGCGGCGAAACCAGCGGCCGATCAGCGGCGAGTTGCCGAAAAACCGAGCGAAGGGGCCGGGTGTCGAACGGCGTGGAGCGGTGTGGGCTTTCGTGGAAGGGTGACGTCGTCTCTCACGAGTGGCCTTTCGCAATTCACGGACGTCAGGGGCGGCTCCCTTGGAGAGCAGAGAGGCAGAAACTCGGCGGGAGTGCAAGGCTTCCGCCACGGGATCTTCTGGTCCACCCGCACTGGAGGAATCCTCCGTGGATGATGCCTTTCCACCTGGAGATTTGGCATCGATGGGAGTCTTCACGGGCGATTTCGAGGGCCGGGGAAGCCGTTCCCTGGGAGGCGGTGAGGGGTTTTCGGGAGCACCTTTCTTCGGTGAGAGGGGTTCGGCCGGCGTCAAGGGTGAGCGGGAGGGTCTGGGAAGGCGTTCGCGGGGAGCGGGATGTTCACCGGCTTCCGCAGTGGGGGCGGGCACGGCGGGGCCGCCCGCTGCCGATCGGGGACGGGCGGGTCTGGGAAGGCGTTCCCGCCGGGGAGCCACTTCCGCGGCGGGCGAGGGTGCGGGGCGGGTGGCCGCGGGATTGCGCCGAGACTTGGCCATCAGGGAGCGAAGACTGACCGATTCATCTTCCGTCTCTTCTTTTGGGGAGGCGGAGGCGGCTGGTTGGGAGCGAGGAAGACGGGGCTTCTCGGTGGGAGTTGTGGGAGGACACTCGGTGGCGCTTGATTCCGGAGGACCTTCTTCCGGACTTGATTCTGGAGGACCTTCTTCCGGAGCGGGTGACGGCGAAGGGTTCTCGGGAGCGGGTGAGGACGCCTCCGTCGCACTACTGGGGACTTCGCCGGGCGGGGAGGCGGCCTTGGGCCCTGAGGTGACCGCAGTTTCCTCCTCCCCTGGGACTGAGGTCGTCTTTTTCCTGGCAGGAGCCGAAGGCCGATTCCCGCCGGACTTCCTACGTGCACTCCTGGCCCTTCTTTTCCTGGATCGAGACTTCCCTGCCATCTTGCTCTACTAAGCTGGTGTTGACGGGATTGTAAAGAAGCGTTTCCCCGTCCGTCCGGCCGGACGGACGGGGAAACGCTGAGGGAAATCCACGAACTTGGAACCTGGCGGGTGCGTGGCCTCGAGGTTGAGCGTTCCCGTCACCGTCGGAGAGTCAGGCCCCTCAGGGACAACTCTCTGAGCTTCTTTGCCGGAGGACCCCATCCGGGCACTCGGTCAAGTTGGTGACGCTGAAAGAGGCGTTCGAAAGCCCCATTGACGGGCGCGTTTCAGGCAGGTGGCGGCGGGTAACATGGCTTCCGAGGGAGGTCCCGCACCCAGACTGATGGCGGCGGCGGCGACTCCGAGTTCGAGCGCTTCCGGCCAGGCCCAGCTCTCATGGAGACCGTAGAGCACGCCGGCGGCGAAGCCGTCACCGGCGCCTGTGGAACCAACGATGGCCTCTTCCGGGACTTGCGCGGAGGCTTGCTGGAAACACTCACCTTCGCGCGTGAGGGCCAGTGCGCCCTCTTGAAAGTGGAGGACGACGGCTCGACGGACTCCCAGATCGAGGAGAGCCCGCGCCGCGGCGGTCATGGAAACGAGATCGGGAGCGCTCGATTGGCGGAGATCGATTCCCGTGACCATGCCCGCTTCGATCTCATTGATGAAGAGGACATCGACGTGCGGAAGACTGGCCGCGGCCACGGCCACGGCGCGATCGTCGGGCACGCTGACAAAGTCGGCCGCCGTGCAAAAGCCCGCCTTCCGCGCGTGTGCCAGGGCTCGTCCGGCCTCGGTGCTGCCGTGTGCGTCGAGGGAGTCCATGCGGTCGAGGAGGAGCAGGTAGCCGAGGTAAAACCACTTGGCGCGATTGGCGGCGAGATCAAGATCGGCCTCGCCGAAAACCGCGTTGGCTCCACGGTGATGGAAAAAGGTTCGCTGGCCGCCGCGGGCCACCGTCATGGCATCGGTGTAAGAGGTCGCGGCTTCGTCCGTCCGCTTGAGGCCGTCCGTGGCGATGCCGTGCCTCTGACAGTCTTCGAGGATCCAATCGCCGTCCGCGTCCTGGCCCACGAGGCCCGCGGCCTGGAGGGGAAAGGGAGCCTCCATCTTGGCCAGGTCTTTGAGGATATTGTAGGGGCCTCCGCCGTTGCTGCTCGACTGGGACTGAATCTTGGAGAGCATTTCCGGCGCGGGGTAGGCATCGATGATCTTGACGTGATCAATGATGAAATTCCCCGCGGCGAGGAGACCGTGACGTTCAGACATAGTGCGGATGGATCGCCTGGCGGCCTTGTTCCGACTCGAGTGCCGCCTGGAAGACCTGATGGCTGGCCAGTGCCTCTTCCGGCGTGACGCATCCGAAGTGATCGCCTAACAATCCGGAGCGCTCGAGGAGAAAAGCGGCCCACATTTGCTGAATGATGTCGGCAAACCCGACCTCGAAGATGCCGCCGGTCACGGCCTTGAACGGAGTGCCGAACCCAAGATCGGTCCTTTTCCACTGCTGACCGGCGGGACCGCGTTCAAAGGACCAGAGTGTCTTGGGGGTCTTGGTCGAGTAACGGAAGCCGCCATCGGTGCCGAGCACCTCGAAATACCAGGTGTTCGTTTCGCCGGGCGCCATTCGTTTCATTTCCAGGCGCATGGGTACGGGATGGTCGCCGATCATGGTCCAGCAATGGAGAGCAGCGTTGTCCCAGGTGTCGCAAGGAACCTCTGCGGCGCCTGAGGCGTCCGGGCGGCGGGGATAACCTTTTTGCAATTGGGCGTAGACCGTCTCGGGTCGCCAGCCGAGGCGCAAGGGCAAGTGCAGCACGTGCATGCCAAGATCACCAAGCACGCCAATCTCGCCGCAGACGGAGGAGCGGCGTTTCCAGTTGGCCGGCTTCGAGGGATCGAGATCGCTGGCGTGGTGAAAGCCTGCGTTGACCTCGAGAACGCGGCCGAGCGGGGCGACATCGCGACATTTCTGGTAGACGGCGTGGGCTCCGGGGAAGAAAGGGAACTCGGAACTGCAGCGGACGAAGGCGCCTGAGCGCTTGATGGCCGAGACAATCTTCTCGGCGGCGGAGAGATCGACCCCAAAAGGCTTTTCTGCCAGGAGATCTTTTCCCGATTCGATCACATCGATGTAGATCTGTTCGTGAAAACTGTGCGGGACGGCGACATAACAGACGTCGATCTCCGGTCGAGCGAGGAGTTGCTGATACTCCGTGACACGGGTCTGGATGGAGGGAATGCGATCGAACCACTGAAGCACCTGCGGATTGGTGTCGGCCACCGCCACGAGGCGAGGCTCCACGGGCAGGTCCTCCAGGGCGCACCAGCGCGCGAAGGCGCTGGCCATTTCGCGGCCCATGAGGCCGCCACCGATGATGCCAATATTGACGGTGTCCATGCGAAGGGTGGGTGGGCGAGAGAATGAGGAACTTGGCGAGGCAGGGGAGGAGCGGGTTCGCGCGGGCGCCTGCCGAATCAGGCAGGCGATGAAACGAGCGCACGGGCGTCCGTGCTCGACACGCTGTCGTGCACGACGGCCATGAGAGCCCGGGTGATGCCGGCGGGGTTCTCGTGCTGGATGACGTTTCTTCCGTAGACGATTCCGGCAACGCCTTGCTCGATAAGTTTCTCTGTGCGGCTGAGAATTTCCTCGTCTGAGGCTTTGCTGCCGCCGCGGACCAGGACGGGGATGCCGCCGCAGGTCTCGACGACGCGATGATAGAGTGAGAGATCGTCGGTGGGATCGGCCTTGATGATGTCGGCGCCGAGTTCAATGGCCTGCCGCACCAGCGGGATGATCTTGTTTTCGTCGCCGTCGACCATGTAGCCACCCGCTTCTTCGTTAGGGCGGAATACCAGGGGCTCCACCATCATCGGCATGCCATACAGATCACACTGGGTTTTCAATTCGAGGATGTTGAGCACGCATTGCTCGCCGACTTCCGGTTCGTCCGGCACGCGGAACAGATTCACGCAGACACAGGCGGCGTCGAGCTGGACGGCTTGCAGAGCGGCGTGTTCGATCATGCGGCTGTAGAGAGTGCGTGGCAGTTTCTTGCCATAGACGTTGGCGATGTCGGTGCGGAGGACGAGGGAAGGTTTACTTCTGCCCGGAATGCCCTGGAGATGGCGGGCTTGGCCGACGGTCAACTGGATGGCATCGGGTCCGGCGTCGACCACGGTGCGGACGGCCTGAGGCATGGATTCGATTCCGCTGAGGAAAGGGGCTTCGTTGAAGAAACCGTGATCGATGGCGACATCGAAGCATTTGCCATCGGTTCCGAAAAGGCGATTGAGGCGGGCGCGTTTCATCATCATGGGAAGGGCGTGTGAACTTCGGGTGCGATTCGCAATGGAAATAATGGAGTAATGGAGGAGGAAAGGCTGGTCTGCCGGGTGACGGTTCTGGTGACGAGGTTCCGGGGAAGGGCTTTTGGGGATTACCATGACTTCCCGGAGATCAAATGGAAACAGAATGCTTCGTCAATCCGTCCGGGAATACCTCGGCAGTTGGTCTTTCATCCAAACAAAAAAGGGATCTTCGCGAGAAGATCCCTTTTTTGATGGATGGGGAAGAAATGGGTCGCCTCAGGCGGATGCGGAAGCTGCCTTGGCGGCGAAGCTCGACTTGAGGCGGCGCGAGTAATTGCCATGGACGGCGCCGGTCTTGACGGCGCGGTCGGCGGCCGAGTAAAGTTTGCGCAAGGCCTGATCAATCGCGGCGGCGTCACCGGATTCCAGAGCTTGGAGGGCTGCTTTGCGGGTAGACTTGATGCGCGTCTTCACCGCTTGGTTTTCCAGGGTGCGGGCCTTGATTTGTCGGACACGCTTGAGGGCAGAAATGGAGTTGGCCATGGGGAAAGGGACGACAGATTAGAGATTCTGAGGGAGGGGCCGGGAACGTAGGAAAAGGGCCGCGGATGTCAAGACTTTGATTCGTCACCCGGCTGGATTCCTAATTTGGCGACTTTGTAGACAACGCCACCGACGTTGTAGACGGCCCCACCGAGCATCGAGGCCACCTGTTTCATGCGGTCGACCGGTTGGGAGGGCAGCCCGTTGAGCATCACCTCCACGGTGGCACCGACACCGATGCGGCGGTAGAGATCGGCGATGTCCTGGGAACGCATGCGGATGCAGCCGTAACTGGCGGGTTTCCCGATCTGTTTTTCCTCGGGAGTGCCGTGGATGTAGATATAGCGTTGGAAAGCATTGCGGGTGGTGGATTCGCGCCCGCGCAGCCAGAGAATTCGGGAAACGATGGGATCGCGGCCGGGAGCGTTCGGAGGGAGGACCTCTCCCGTCGGGCGACGGCCCTTAAAAACCATCCCGAGAGGCTGTTCGCCACCGATCTTGCGGGCAACCTCCATTTCCCCCACCGGAGTGCGGTTGGAACCTGGCCGGTCACCGGTGCCAAACTTGGACGTGGAGACGGGGTAAGTCGCCACCCGTTTGCCCTTGTTGTAGAGGGCCATTTTTTGTTCTTTGACGCTGACCAGCATCACGTTGTGCCGGTCTTTGGTCGCGCAGCTACAGAAGCAGAGTAGCAGGGCGCTGAAGGACGTGAGGATGAGGTAACGAGCCATAGACAACCAACGAAGTGACGAATAGGTCGATGGAGACGAGGGCTAGAATAGCCGCGTTTTCAGAGATTTCCAGTCAAACGGTCACTTCTTTCTCATCCTGATTTTCAGCAGGTCCAAACCATCGTTTGGGCAGGTATTGGCTGAGCGAACCCCAGGCCACGTAGATGAATCCAACCTGGAAGAGGAGGAGGAAGGGGATGGACAACCAGTATCCCTTGGCCATGGAAATCCCGATCAGGACGGTGAAGTAGATGGCGAACAGGACCTCGAAGACGGGCGCCACCGATTTGATGGCTGAGTAGCGCAGGCCTTTCCAGGAGATCTTCTTTCGTTCGATACCGTATTTTGGTGTGCGGACGAAGGCCGATTTTTGGTTGAAGATGGCCTCGATCACGGCCTTGCCGTTGTTGATGGACATCCCGATCCCGAGTGCCAGGAGCATGGGAAGATAGATCAGTTGCTTGAGCCAGCGTTTCGGGTGGATGACGCTTTGAGCGATGGCGTAGAAGATCGAGACTGAGAGCGAGGCGGCGATGAAGATGGGGATGTTGATCAGCATGGCCCAGGTCCCTTCCAGATGCGGCCTGGCCTCGCTGGGATAGATGAGGAAGCACATGGCGCCGAGCAGCAGGTAGGCGAAATTGGACGTGAGGTGCATCGTCGCCTCCAGCTTGACGAGAAGGGGGACGTCGCTCCGCCAGACTCGCGCCAGCATTTTTTTGCAAGTTTGAATCGATCCCTTGGCCCAGCGGTGCTGCTGAGTTTTGAAACCGTCCATGTCAACGGGCAACTCAGCGGGCGTGACGATGTCCTTGAGGAAGACGAATCGCCAGCCTTTCAATTGGGCACGGTAGCTGAGATCGAGGTCTTCCGTGATGGTGTCGTGCTGCCAGCCTCCGGCGTCTTCGATGCACTGGCGGCGCCACATGCCAGCGGTGCCGTTGAAGTTGAAGAAGCGACCGCTCCGGCTGCGGGCCGTCTGCTCGAGGATGAGATGGCCATCCAGGAAGATCGCCTGGACCTTGGTCAGGAGAGAATAGCCCTGGTTGATGTGCCCCCAGCGAGTCTGGACCATGCCCAGCCTGGGGTCGGTGAAGAAGTGAATCATCTCGTGCAGGATGTTCTTCGGCGGCACGAAATCGGCGTCGAGAATGAAAATCAACTCGCCTTTGGCGGTCTTGAGCCCTTCCTTCAGGGCGCCGGCTTTGTAGCCGGTGCGGTCGGTACGGTGATAGACCTGAGCGTCGAGCCCTTCCTTCCGCAGCCTGGCGGCTTCGCGTTCGCTGATCGCCGTGGTGTCGTCCGCCGAGTCGTCGAGAATTTGAATCTCCAGCTTCTCCCGCGGGTAATCCAGCTTGCCCACCGAGCGGATCAGACGCTCGACGACGTAGGCCTCATTGAAGATCGGCAGTTGGATCGTGACGAGCGGCAACTCGTCGAACTGCGTTTGAGGTTTGGGGATGTTCTTCCGATGCTTCCAGTAGAGGAAGATCATGACGAAACGATGCACACCATAACCCGCGAGACCGAGGATAACGACGGCGTAACAGACAATCCAAAAAATCTGAGGCCACTCCATGAGCTTTTTTGAAAACGGTGGAAGGGCAAGTTGCACTCCCGTCCCTGTGGGGGCGGATAGAAAGCTGGTTCCCCCTCAGGCGTCAAGGAAGTTCTGCCCGCAGCGTCTTAACTCGGATTCCGTCCCAATGAAAGCGAAAGTGCGGTTTCATCGGTTCGATTTCGTCGATGGTCTGGACCCCTTAAAGGCGTCCACTGAGGTCGTCGAATTTGGGAATTATTGGGAACATGAAAATTTTTGAGAGCTTCGGCGAGGTGTCGCCCTCGCCGCGTGCTCCGGCCGTCGAAATCAGGGAAAACAATTGTCCTCCGGCCAGGTCGCAATCGGATCGGGCGATTGGTTGTCCAGCGTGCAGAATCCCGCCTCGATGGGATCGCCGCTGCCCACTTTGAAACGGAGGCCCAGGCCAAGGAAGGTGCGGTGAGCGCGGAACTCCGGATTGCCGTCCTTTTGATAGGACATCGAGACGCTCTCGCCGAACAATGAGCCGGATAGATCGACCTCATCGAGACTGGCGGCACTGGCGGCACTGGCGTCGAAGGCAAACTTCATTCGCCCGAGATAGAGATCGACTTGGTTTCTCACCCGGATGCTGCCGGTGTTCTGCGAACGCGAGAACTCGACGTAGTGATCCGCATCGAGATCGGAAGCATTGGGCATTTCGAAGTTGGCGAAGTCAAAGTTGCTTCCGGGCAGGGGGAGCCGAACGGTCATGTTGGCGGTGTCGAAGGTGCGCGAATCGCCGGTCATCACGGTTTTGGGTGGCCAGAGTCCGCTGGCGCTGTCGAGACTCATGGGCGGCACGGTGATCGCCAGTCGGCCTTGCAGCGGATCGGCGACCAGGGTTGTGGTGACCTCTGCATCGGTCGAAGGTTTCACGATCACCGGTCCGGCGTTGATGCCGCCAAAGGGAAGGTCTCCATCGAAGCGGAATCCGGCGATGGCATCCACGGCGACGTCGGTGTCGATGAACTGGCCGCTGCGGAACAGCTCGAGATTGAGAGCGTTGGCTTCGAGGCCCAAGGAGCCGTTCTCGAAGACAGGGCGGATGACGGAGGCTTGATCGGTGTAAAGTCTGACCAAGCCGAGATTGGCGAGCTGTGTGCGTTGATTGAAGGTGATCGGCGCGATCTCGGCGGCGAGTTCGAAGGCGAGATTTCGATTGATGAGCCAGAGTTCCTGAATGAAGGGGTGGCGCAGCGCCCGGAGGGAACCCTCTCCGATCGCAAAGCGGGCTTGAGCGTTGTTGGTTTCGACGTTGGTTTCAAAGACCACCCGCCCCGGCCTCAGTGCGAGGATGCCGGGATAGAGCGGCAGTTCATCAAAGGTCTCCACCTCCAACGAGGTTCGCCGATTCTCTGAGGTCAGATCAGCCAGGATGTGGAGCGCTGCCGGTGGATTGACCGAGGCGTTCAACACCTGCAGGCCTGGCGTGAGGGCACCCAGCGAGAACGAGCCGCCGGTGTCAATGTCGAGATTCCAGGAACTGGGGGTGATCTCCAGAAGTTCGAGGCCTTCGTGGGTGGGGGCGTTCACAAGAACGCGAGAACTGGTGAGGCTGCCCACCATGCCGTCAAGGCTCATGAAGAGGTCGCCTTCGACCTGAAAGCCCGACTCCTCGCCGTCGTCCAGCCAAGGCAGGCTCAGTTTGGCCTCTGACACGCGTAGCCACGGCCCAAAGCTGACATCCACCGGTGGCTCGAAGGCGCAGGGACTGGCGACGAGCAGATCGGGATCGGCGACCGGCCGGCGTGTGCGAGGCCGGGAGACATACTCGGCCACCCACTCACTTTGACTGGCCCCGGCGGTGGAGGTGAACGTGTGGGTGACTTCGGGCTGCCATCGGTGGAATTCCCACGCCACGCCGTTGCGGAAAGTGCTCTCGGTCGCGGCGACCTCAATGGCAGTGCCCTCTTGAATCTGACTGCTGTTGGCGGGGGCGCCGGACACCACGGTGAAGACGGTGGTGTCATTGTAAGTAAGAACCTTTCCGTCGCCGTTGTGGTCGACCTCGAAGGGGGTCCCGGGTGGAGAGGTTCGCACGGTCACGGTGTCGGGCGCTTCAATCACCCGCGCCACCATCTCCATGGTGGGCACGCCATTCGCCGCGTCGGAATACAGCTCGAAGATGCCGGTGTAGTCACCGGGGGCGTCGGCTCGGAAAGCCACCATCAGCTCCTCGGAAGACTCGATGGGCTTCTCGCTTTCCGTCGGGGCGGATCGCGTCGAAGCGCGCGTTCAGGTAGCCGTGCCTCACGTCTAAGCCGTGCACCTCGATGGGCGCCTGTCCGATGTTCTCTACCTTGAACAGCTCGCGTGCCGCCTCACCACCGGGACCACTCCCAGATCGAGCCTGGCCGACAGAACGGCGTATCCCAGAGGCAAGAAATGCGGGTCTCTGACCTCAATGAAGATGTCGAGCGATTCCTTGCCGAGTGCGTTGTCCGAGGAGACAAAGCTGATCGAACCGTTGAGAGCACCGTCCGTTTTGACCGTGATCACGACGTGAACGGTGGCTTGTTCCCCAGGTTGCAGCGTTTGGGTGCCCTTGGGTTGCACCTCGATGCCTTCGTCTCCGGAGACCACGGTTTCGATGGTCAAGGGCTCTGTACCCTTGTTGCTGATGAGGATTTCGCGCACCAGGCGCTGACCTGTGGCGGCTCTCACGGTCAAGTCCTCGGCTTCCACCACGGCGATCAGGCCGCTCAAAGCGGTCGGGCTTCGGTAGTAGATGCTTCCGTCCTCGGTGACGGCCCACACTTGGGGACCGACTTGAGTGGTGCCGCTTTCGATGGCGCTGATGGCGCTGATGGCGCGGAAGGACTCCGTGGTTCCGGGATCTTCGGGCGACCAGGTAGATCCTAGCGCATTGCCCACGAGGACTCTTCCTTCATCACCGACGATGAAATGACGATCCTCGCCCGCCCGCACGATGCCGTGCAGGTCCTCGGTGACCCCGGTTTTCAGGAGGCTCCAGTTGTCCCCGTCATCCGCGGAGCCTAGCACGATGCCGTTGGCCCCGACGACGAGATAGCGATCGGTGTCGAAGGGATTGACTGTGATCGCGTAAAAATGCGTGCCGGCTCTGAAATCCTTCGGAAGATTGGTCAGGAGGTCCCAGGTCTTCCCGCCGTCTTTCGTGCGCAGCAGGGTGCTGTCTTCGCCCACCGCGATGCCGATCATCGTCGTGCCAAAAGCCACGCCGTGAAGGGGCGAGACTTTCTCCTCGAGTTCGGGGAAGGCGTAGGCATTGGATCCGACTTGTAGGGCGAGGCGCCCCATCCCGGCCTGATCCCCTCCGACCACGACAACCCGATCACTGGTGGGAATGGTCGTCACTCCGTGCCAGGTAGTTCCGCCGAGAACGAGCGCCGGGGCGGTTTGACGGCTCCAACTGGCGCCACCGTTCGTGGTGCGGGTCGCGTAAGGAATGGCGCAAAAATAAAATGAACAATTTAAGGTTTCTCAACCTTATTTCTATGTTACTGTCAGTGCCATGCCTGACAGTTCCGTTGTCAAAAGCATTCGCCGGAAGTTCGATTCCCTGAGCCACCTCATGGACGAGCGGGCCCGGAGGTGTTGGGCGGCGGCGGCCATGGAATTGGGTTGGGGCGGCGTATCCGCAGTTTCTCTTGCGACATCGATGTCGCGGACGACGATCACTGAGGGCATCAAGCAGTTACGGCGCGGCGACTACACGGCACCCGAAGCCGACGGACGCATCCGTCGGCTTGGGGGCGGGCGCAAGCCGGTGACCGAGACCGATCCGGAACTGCTTGGGGCTCTTGAGCGGCTAGTTGATCCCCTCAGTAGAGGCGACCCTCAATCCCCATTGCGCTGGACATTGAAGAGCACTCAGAGGCTTGCCAGGGAACTCACATCTCAGAACCACCCGGTCGGGAGAAATGACCGGAAGTTGTGGATGAGGGCGGTCGGAGCATCATGAAGAGTTCAACCATTACCAAACAACTGAACTCCAATGAAAACCACCAACCACCCTACCGAATCAGCATCTATCCTTCGCCAGGAAGGAGCAAGCACCGTCTGCCAGAACGCCCTTGAGGCCACCCTGCGACAAGGAGCCCAAGTGCTTCTTCAGGCCGCCATCGACAACGAAGTCTCCGACTACATTCAAGCCCATCAACATCAGCGTGATGACCAGGGTCATCGCCAAGTCGTCCGCAACGGCCATCTTCCTGAAGCGGCAACTTCAGACTGGAATAGGGAACGTTCCTGTTCGGCAGCCCAGAATCAATGATCGCCGATCAGGCCAGCGGTTCACCAGCGCCATCCTTCCGCCGTACCTACGCCGGGTCGCTTCACTGGACAACCTCATCCCAGCACTCTACCTGCGAGGAATCTCAACCTCCGAGATGAGTCGAGCCTTAGAGCCGATCCTCGGTGAGAACGCATCGGGACTTTCTGCAGCCAACATCGTTCGACGAGGAAGAGCAATGGGAGAAAGAACGCGAGCAATGGAGCAAGCGTGACCTCAGCGACAAGGAATACGTCTATCTCTGGGCCGACGGGATCTACTTCAATGTCAGGCTCAATGACGACCGCCCATGTGTTCTCGTAATCGTCGGCTCCTTACCCGATGGAACCAAGGAATTGGTAACCATCAGCGATGGAGAACGAGAGAGCAAACTGTCCTGGAAAAATGTGCTCAGAGACCTCAAGAAACGAGGATTGAAGATCCCTCCGAAACTGAGTATCGCCGATGGAGCTCTCGGGTTCTGGAGCGCCTTGGAAGAGGAATATCCGACAAGCAAACAGCAACGATGTTGGGTGCACAAGACAGCCAACATCCTCGACAAGCTGCCGAAGAAAGCGCAGCCCCTTGCCAAGGAACGCATCCATGAAATCTACATGGCGGAAACAAAGAAGGCCGCCTTGGAGGCCTATGACGAGTTCTTCACGCTCTACGAAGCCAAGTATCCGAAAGCGTGCGCCTGCCTGAAGAAAGACAAGGAAACTCTACTAACGTTCTACGATTTTCCAGCCGAGCACTGGAGACACATCCGGACGACAAACCCGATTGAGTCGACGTTTGCCACGGTCCGCCATCGGACTCGACAAACCAAAGGGTGCGGATCGAGGAAAGCAACCCTTTCAATGGTCTACAAGCTCGGCCTGGAAGCCGAGAAAGGCTGGCGTCGACTGAACGGATATCGTCAACTTGACAAAGTCGTGCAAGGAATCATCTTCGTGGACGGCATCGAGCAGCAAACCGCTGCCTAACCCATGATCGAACTTCGAATGGTGTTCCGACCGCCCTCATCCACAACTTCCGGTCATTTCTCCCCGGTTGGTGCGCGTACTGTTGCCGCGTTGCTGCGCAAGGCCGGCTATAGTCTGCTGGCAAATCGCAAGACCTGCGAAGGGGCACAGCACCCGGACCGCAACAGGCAGTTCGAATACATCAACGATCAGGTGCGTCGCTTCCAACATTGCGGCCAGCCAGCAATCTCAGTGGACACCAAGAAGAAGGAGTTGGTGGGCGATTTCAAGAACGCCGGGAGGCAGTGGAGGCCGAAAGACAACCCTGAGCAAGTCCGCGTGCATGACTTCAAGGACAAGGACCTGGGCAAGGCAATCCCCTACGGCGTTTACGATATGCTCAACAACCAGGGCTGGGTTAGCGTCGGAATCGACCATGATACGGCCCAATTCGCGACCCGCAGCATCCTGTTGTGGTGGACGGAAATGGGCTCTGCGCGGTTCCCCCACGCCCGTCGGCTGCTAATCACCGCCGATGGCGGTGGGAGCAACAGCCACCGCTCGCGGCTTTGGAAGCTTTCGCTCCAGGAGTTGGCGAACGAGACCGGGCTGAAGTTGGTCGTCTGCCACTTCCCGCCGGGGACAAGTAAGTGGAACAAGATCGAGCACCGTCTCTTCAGCTACATCACCCAGAACTGGCAAGGCGAGCCACTGGCAACCCTGCAGACGATCGTCGAGTTGATTGGAAGCACAACGACGAAGGGAGGCCTGAAGGTCAGGGCCAGGCTCGATACCAAAAGCTACGAGACGGGGATCAAAGTGACGGACGAGGAACTGGCCGCCGTAAAACTGGAAAGGCACGAAACACACGGTTCATGGAATTACACAATCAAACCTTCGAAGTAAATGTTCATCTTATTTTTGCGCAGTTCCTTAGTGTCCGAATACACTTACGACCATCAATCACGCCGCATTGCCCGCAGGACGAGAGATGGCGTCGATGATCGCTACTTCTATCAGGGATGGAACCTGATCGCCGTCTATCAGACAGGTAAGGCGGACCCCGTGGAAACCTTCACCTGGGGCAAGGATCTGAGCGGCAGTCTCCAGGGAGCAGGAGGCGTCGGAGGGCTTCTCTTTGCCAAGAAGCATGATATAGACCAGGATGCTCCTTGGATCTATCATTATGACGCGAACGGCAATGTAACGGAAGTGACAGATTCGCGAGGTTGGGTGTTGGACCGCTATGACTACGATGCCTTTGGTAACTTGCTTGGTGTGCCGCAGCTGCCGGGGAATCGATGGCGATTCAGCGCGAAATTACGGAATCGAGAAAGCGGCTGGTATTATTATGGGTATCGCTACTACGACTCAACCGATGGAAGGTGGCTATCCCGCGATCCCATCGAAGAAGAAGGCGGGCTAAACCTGTATGGCTTTGTGGGGAACGATCCCGTGAATCGGTGGGACTACTTGGGGATGAAGGATTTCATTATTGGGTTCTATGGCGCTGGAAACCATAACAACTTTGGAAATCAATGGATACGCAAGGCGTATAATGATGCAGGTGGACGAGGATACCTATTCAATGATGGTCGTGATGAAAAGGCACTTAAGAAGCTGTCGTCTGAGCTTGATTCAAACCGCAATAAGACGATTGATCTCGATGAAATTCGAGGACATACCTTTAAGGTTATGGCGTGGAGTTGGGGGGCTCCAACGGCAACGGCGTTTACACGAGACTTCAGAAGCGGGAGAAGACATGGCTACCAACTTTGCATCAGTCCCATTATAGATGTCTTGGTTACTATCGACCCGGTTTCTCACCTCAAAATTATGAGGCGTCCACTACCTAATGTGCAGCGGTGGGTCAATTACTCTCGTGAGTGAGAAGTTCTGTAACTAGATCATCATGCGGCGAAGCGTGAACCTTCGGAGCGAGTGAAGTCTATTTTATCAAGGATGAATTTTCGGAACGCTGAACCTTTTCCGCCGTGGTGCAAAAATCCAGGCAGCATGTTTTTCAAGGCGGCTGAGACAATCATTTCCGAAGGCAGCACGTCTGGGCGGATGGTTCGGATCCAGGTTCCAAAGTGTTTCCAGACCAGACCGTCACATGTCATGGCAAGGTACTGTAACATGCCCTGAGCGATCATGCCGGTCTGCACAAACACATGATATGCGTGCATCTTTCTCTGCACCTGTCTGCGATATTTCTCGGTAGTCCGGTGGAGGTATTGGTTACCATTGCGACGCTTGAGCGGTCGCATAGCGGCCATCCAGAAATGGTATCCGAATGAGCCGACCGAATGCACCGCTTGCTTGAAAGCGACTTCGATCTTGAAACGCAAACTGTAGAGCAAGATGATCTCCTGAGCTTCCATGGTGAGGTCGATAGACAAGAGGATGATCCGCCCTCTCGTGGGATGATCGACGAGAATGAAGCGGACCATCGCCCCGGCGGGCTTCCACAACAGATCCACCGACTTGAACCGGACAGAGATGTTTCTCTCCCCATATACGGGACTGGGAACGGAACTGAAGCCGCCCGTTCCAAAGACATTCTGGAGCTTCACCGCAGCGCCATACTTTTTCGGTCGTCCGCGTTTGCGTTTGCGTGGCACTGCCGCAGGCCGAAAGCCGGTTGTCGTGCGTCGAACCCTCGTGACCAGCACACCGGAACGCCCCTTGGTGCTCCGGATCACCTTTCCGTTGGCGTAGTAGGCGTCGGCCAGCAAGACGAACTCCTGACCTCTACAGACGGATGCGAGCATCTCGTTGGCCTTGTCGATCAAGGTTCTCCTGTCGCGGTTTGAAGTGACGATACCTTCGTGAATGCGTGCACAGACCGGAACGCAGAAGAAGTATCCGCCAACCTGACAGAGCACGCCGAAGGCCTGAAAGGAATGGCTCATGATGAAGTGAGGCTTGGAATTGGACTCGGACTGTTGATGCAGATACTTCACCGCAGGCATCTTGCGGCCCTCCTTGGACTTCCTTGATGCCGTCGAGAACCAGGACGGGGCGACAACCGATCTTGTAGACAGGGAAGTGCTTGATCACGATGGCGAACCAAAGTTCTGCAAGCCGGTCCGTCTTCACGGCATTGCTGTGGAAGAAATGGAGTAAGTGCTCATAGAAGTGTTCTGACAAACCGAGAGCGCGGACGAAACTGGAAACCCCGAGGAGGTCATTGCGCACGGAGAAAGCGGCCAAGACGAGCAGAAACCAGAGAAAGGTGCGGGCTCTCGAGAAAGCGGGTCGCAGAAGACAGACGATATTCCACCAAGAAATCCAGAGATCCATAACAAATGATTTGATTTTCCTAGACATTCGCATATATAAGCTAATGACCATGAAAAAGATCAGATCACTGAAAAAAGAGTCCAGAAACTTGCGGCAAAGTTAGCTGCAATCGGGCCAATGCGGCCTGGGAGCATCAGCAAGCAATACCGAGATCGACAACGCCAGCGCGGCGTGTATTACCAACTGAGCTACACGCATGAGATGAGGAGCCAGACTGAACACATCTGGCCAGACCACGTGAAGGGACTACGAAAAGAAACAGAGGAGTACAAGAAATTCAAGAAACTGACCACCGAACTGATCGATTTGAGCATTGAACTATCCAAGGCGAAGATCGCTCTATTACGCAGTCAGACAGACACGCCAGGCAAAGAGAAACCGGTCTGAGAACTTCCCACTCACGAGAATTACTACCAAAAGAAGAAAAAGGGGATTATGTCGATTGAACAGAACGGGACTACGCGTGATATAGAATTGGGCACGTTTGCAAGCGCGAGATTCCATGGTAGATCTTTTCCTGAGGCTGACAAAAACATTAACGTTCCCGTTGATTGGGCACATAGAAAAGTTAGACAATCCTTTCTTCCCGGAAGTGGCACAATGGGGAGCATGGTAGGAGCCAATGTTAATCATGATACCATACCGTGGTTCGTGTACAAGGATGTACTGAATGAACTCAAGTAACGGATTGATACAATGAAGTTTGTAACATTCGGCCTCGCATCTATAATGTTTCTTTTGCAGAGTTGTGCGAATTACCAAGGAGTCTATGTGAAAGTCGTCGATCTTGCTACGCTTGTCCCATTAGAGCATGCTTCACTGACTACAAATACGGTTGAGGGCTTTGCTGTTGGAGCCTCTGATATGGTTCGTCCAAATTGGAGCTACAGGAAAATGCCCAATGCTGAAACAGATGGTGCTGGTCGGGCTTTTATAAAAGTCCCGCTGGCCTCTTCGAAAGGGATGAGAGTATTGGACTCCCACGACCGAGGGTATGGAAGAGACGATATATTGGTCTCCGAGATCGTTGTATCGAAGGATGGGTATGAGCAACAGGTTCTCTCAAGGTCGACAACTCAATGGAAAGCGCTACCTAGAACAAATTCACATGAGAACCCTCTTGTAGTCGAGTTGCGTAAAGAAAGGTGATAAGCTCTAGAGGAATTCTGAGCACTGTTAGGAAATCGCGTTCTAGCACCATTATACGCACCCCCTGTAGAACCGGGCAGAATTGGTTAGAGAAAGACACAAGGCCCCAAGCACTTCGTGGCTTGAAATCTGGTGTTCTCAAACCCTTCTAATTCGGCGCCTCAAACGGTTCCCAAAGCCCATCTTGATAACCGTTCGAGGACGGTTAGAGGCGTGTAAGAGGATGGTTAGAAGATGGTTAGAAGATGGTTAGAGGCGTCGGGTGACAACTGTTTGAGAAGCCCGTCGAACAACTGTTCGAGAAACCCCACAGCATCTCAGCGGTAGCCCAGCAGCAGCCAGCCGACGGGAAAAGAAAGTTCACTTTGCACGTGGGTTTTACGGATTTTTCCCGTTCTAGAAGATGGACACTCTTCTTTCGTCATGACCATCGAGCCGCACCGCCGCCCTAACGAAAGCTGCCTCGAACCGTTCCGCGAACAAATCGCCGAACGCCGCCGACTCGAATGGCCTTACCGACGGCTCGCCAAGTGGCTACGCATCGAGCATCGCGTAAAGATCAGCCCGACAGCCGTGCGCAAGTTCTGTCTCGTGCGCAACATCTGGAAAAGCCAAGGCGAAGTCGGTGTCACGACACCAACGGCAAGACGGAAGGTCACCGACGACAAAGAGGACTGGAACTTCAACACCGAAGGCCCGCTCATCATAGAACGTCATCAGCGACACTGAGCATCGAACAGAACACCATGAGCCAGCCAGCTCCGGTGCTCGCGTCAAGCGTTGTCCTCGTCGCTCCGTTCGTGCCTCACTCCACTCCTGCGGGAACGCTTGACCCGATCCCCTCCACCGACCACCGGTCATCATGTTCTGCGCTGCAAAGATGTATGCTCAGCTCTGGCAGAATAATAACGCCACGTTACGAATTAGCCGTCTGCTCACTCAGGAACCGGTCGATCATCTGCGAAAAGAACTTCTGTTCACTCTTTGGCAGCTTCGTGATGGTCTCGAACTGCGTTTGAAGCTTCGGAACTGGCCCCCGCTTCTTCTTTGGCCGTTCAGCACCCAGCAACTCTTCAAGCGACACCTCGAAAACCTGCGTCAGCGGAATCAGCAGCGAGGAGGGGAGACGACGTGTGGCGTTCTCGTAAGTGGCCCAAGCCTGTTGCTTCAAGCCAAGCCTCCCAGCGAGTTGTGTCTGTGAAAGTCCCGCTCGTTGCCTTAAGGCAGCGATACGTTGACCCAGTTCTTGGAAGAAAGCCTCGTCGCGCATGGAAAGTGAAGAATCCGTTTTGTAGTGGCCTTCACCATACACCCTACTTTTTGTAGTTGACTGTTGCATGCCTTCTAATACTACATAATGTAGTGAAAGCGAATCCAATTAATTAATCGCCGATAGACTTGACACTCTCTGACAAGAAAACGGCCGACCGCTCGCAATCCGGCAAGATCCACGAGCAGTCGGCCTTTCATCAAAAACCCGGAACCGAAGTTCGGGCCGTCCGCTACCATAGCTCAGGTCCGGTCAGGTTCCACAGCCAAACCAACCGACATCAGCGATTCCGTAAGACGGCGTCGGAAAGAGTCGTAATGGCCTGAATTGGTGGGTGTTGAGCGTGTTGAAGCTGGCGCTAGGAGGGCGAACAGTTTCGTGTGGCGGTTCTCGGGCGAATTTCGGAGGGCTCGAGCCGCGAAATGGATCCCCCTGTCGGCAATAGGCAACAGGAAGCCAGACCGCTCCGATGGCGGACGTGAACCCAAGGTTACCGAGAGCGCAGGGCGGGCGTTCCTCAGCCCGGAGCCGGTGGCGGCCACCATCGATCCTCTTGCATGGAGGCGGCGATTTGACGGGCAAAATAGATGGCCGTGTGTCCACGGCGTATCTCTGGCTTCAAGTTGCGCTTGTGGAAGCAGTGGAACACGGCGTGGGCCATGAACATGATCAGCCACAGAACGAGAATGGAATTGGGATGATGATGATAGCAATGACCGGAATGCCAGCGGGAGCAGAGTTCGTTAAAGCCTTCGTTTTCGACCTTCCAACGGTCGTGCCCGAAATGGAAGATGGTCTTGGCATCGGCCATTGAGCGGGGCATGGTCGTCGCCCACCACCAGTGGCTATCAATGGGAGTCTCGACCCAATCCCCAGCGACGCGCTCGCGACGGATGCCAGTCTCATGGGAATGAACAACGCGAAGAGGAGTGTGAATGGATTCAGTGCAGAAGCCCTCAGCCTCTTGTAAATGAACGTGCCGCGCGGGCTTGCCCGGTGCAGCCGGAGTCTCAAATGATTCTGGCTCTTGCTCCTCAAGGGGCAGGAGCGTGCGGGCTTCGGACAATAGCTCAGGCTGATTATCCTTGAGTACGGCAACAAGGTATTTGCCGTGGTCTTCAAGAAGATTGATCACGGAGGGACGCAGGTAGAGCGCATCGGCAGTGAGCACGTCAAAGCAGCGTGGGTGGTCCTTAAGGACGCGAGTTATCAGCCGTATAGCCGCAGCGACTTCGTCGTCTCCAGGATCTCCGTCTTCACCAGGCTCAAGCATTTCCACGTCGAGAAGCAATTGAAAATCCTCACAGATAATCTGAAACGCGACCAAGCGGTGGTAGAACTGTGTTTTGACTTCGTCTCCGACGGCGATCCGGCGTTGGAGACACTTTGGACAACAACGTTTGTAGCTACAGTGAGTTTCGTGACCATCGACGGCGGCAAGCATCCAACCGCGCTGTGGGGCAAGGATTTTGTTGCGTTTGAGGCAGAAGTAAATGTGTCCGAGACACCCTCGCACACTGTCAGGCTCGATGCGCTCGGAGACATACGCCAGTTCGTCGGCGCTGGGCAAACGGTGATTACCGAGCCAACGGGTCCAGCTGCTCTTGTTCCGGTGTTGCTCGAGTTCGTTGAAGCTTGGTAACCGGCAGCAGAACATGGCGAAGAATGCTGCCGGGAAAACTCGAGTGGAAATCTGTGGTTTGGGACGAGAGTCACGCACCCGCAGCCTCCACTGTTGGCGGAGGCTGAAAATCTTGTCCGAGTAAGTTACTCGTGAGTGAGAAGTTCTGTAACTGGATCATCATGCGGCGAAGCGTGAACCTTCGGAGCGAGTGAAGTCTATTCTATCAAGGATGAATTTTCGGAACGCTGAACCTTCCCACTCACGAGTAAGTTACTCGTGAGTGGGAAGTTCTCAGACCGGTTTCTCTTTGCCTGGCGTGTCTGTCTGACTGCGTAATAGAGCGATCTTCGCCTTGGATAGTTCAATGCTCAGATCGATCAGTTCGGTGGTCAGTTTCTTGAATTTCTTGTACTCCTCTGTTTCTTTTCGTAGTCCCTTCACGTGATCTGGCCAGACGTGTTCAGTCCGGCTCCTCATCTCATGCGTGTAGCTCAGTTGGTAATACACGCCGCGCTGGCGTTGTCGATCTCGGTATTGCTTGCTGATGCTCCCAGGCCGCATTGGCCCGATTGCAGCTAACTTTGCCGCAAGTTTCTGGACTCTTTTTTCAGTGATCTGATCTTTTTCATGGTCATTAGCTTATATATGTGAATGTCTAGGAAAATCAAATCATTTGTTATGGATCTCTGGATTTCTTGGTGGAATATCGTCTGTCTTCTGCGACCCGCTTTCTCGAGAGCCCGCACCTTTCTCTGGTTTCTGCTCGTCTTGGCCGCTTTCTCCGTGCGCAATGACCTCCTCGGGGTTTCCAGTTTCGTCCGCGCTCTCGGTTTGTCAGAACACTTCTATGAGCACTTACTCCATTTCTTCCACAGCAATGCTGTGAAGACGGACCGGCTTGCAGAACTTTGGTTCGCCATCGTGATCAAGCACTTCCCTGTCTACAAGATCGGTTGTCGCCCCGTCCTGGTTCTCGACGGCATCAAGAAGTCCAAGGAGGGCCGCAAGATGCCTGCGGTGAAGTATCTGCATCAACAGTCCGAGTCCAATTCCAAGCCTCACTTCATCATGAGCCATTCCTTTCAGGCCTTCGGCGTGCTCTGTCAGGTTGGCGGATACTTCTTCTGCGTTCCGGTCTGTGCACGCATTCACGAAGGTATCGTCACTTCAAACCGCGACAGGAGAACCTTGATCGACAAGGCCAACGAGATGCTCGCATCCGTCTGTAGAGGTCAGGAGTTCGTCTTGCTGGCCGACGCCTACTACGCCAACGGAAAGGTGATCCGGAGCACCAAGGGGCGTTCCGGTGTGCTGGTCACGAGGGTTCGACGCACGACAACCGGCTTTCGGCCTGCGGCAGTGCCACGCAAACGCAAACGCGGACGACCGAAAAAGTATGGCGCTGCGGTGAAGCTCCAGAATGTCTTTGGAACGGGCGGCTTCAGTTCCGTTCCCAGTCCCGTATATGGGGAGAGAAACATCTCTGTCCGGTTCAAGTCGGTGGATCTGTTGTGGAAGCCCGCCGGGGCGATGGTCCGCTTCATTCTCGTCGATCATCCCACGAGAGGGCGGATCATCCTCTTGTCTACCGACCTCACCATGGAAGCTCAGGAGATCATCTTGCTCTACAGTTTGCGTTTCAAGATCGAAGTCGCTTTCAAGCAAGCGGTGCATTCGGTCGGCTCATTCGGATACCATTTCTGGATGGCCGCTATGCGACCGCTCAAGCGTCGCAATGGTAACCAATACCTCCACCGGACTACCGAGAAATATCGCAGACAGGTGCAGAGAAAGATGCACGCATATCATGTGTTTGTGCAGACCGGCATGATCGCTCAGGGCATGTTACATTACCTTGCCATGACATGTGACGGTCTGGTCTGGAAACACTTTGGAA
>CBDBEZ010000139.1:0-285552 GCA_965204485.1 Verrucomicrobiales bacterium | reverse complement strand
GCCGATCCAGTGGACCAAAGCACTGCTGAAGCTTCCTCTCCAGATCCAATTCCTGAAAGAGCTTCTGAAAGATAACGAGACCGCCGAAAGAGGTCAGTTCTTGATCTTCAAATTTGATCGCCGGAATCGTTCTAGACTTTGCATTAATCGTACGTCGTGCTACTCTCACTGTAGGTGGCTTTTGGGTTGAAGTGTTTGGTGTTTTGGTAGATTCCAAATCAACCTTATCCCAAAGGCCCCTGCCACTATTTTCTTGGGATTCTTGCCCCGATTTATGAAACTATGGGGTCAAGTGATCCGGGATCCATATGGAGGGCTCGATTCAGGAAATCTTCCACTTCGCTGTCGATGGCTTCGAGAATGCGGTCGAGAGTTTCTTTCCCAAACGTATCGGCGAGGGCGTCCAGGGCGCCCTCGATGAGGCTGCGAAACAATTGCCAAAGCAATCCCGCGAAGCACAGCACTTTGAAGATGCCCAGTTTGCCGGTCCCGCACCTCCCCGTAGCTCGAGCGACCACTCCGAAGCATGGCCTCGAAAATCAGAGCGTATCGCATCGCAGCCAGATGCACCGAGGCATAGGCATACTGATAGGCGCCACTCTGTTCGGCGAGCAAGCACAGACCATCTCAAGGCATATATTGAAAGCGTCTTCTCCACGGAGGCCCCGATGTCCGTGGTCAGGAACACCACCCACGCTTTCTCTGGACAGGCTCCAGAACTAGGATTCACCGGGGCGCTGAAGATGAGTGTCACCTCCTGCCATTTTGGGGCTCGCTTGGCCTCTGTCTCCAAGTTGATCCAGACCTTGACGTGATAAGTCCGGTAGTGCGCCTTGGAGCTCGATGCCTCGAGCTGACGCTTGTATTTGTTGGCCTCTTCAGCAGAATCTGTGGGTGCCCAGGCGGCGCGATTCACCTAGAATCCTGACCCGCAACAAGTTATATCCAATCTTAATGGGCATCAAAGTTGTGGCAACAAGCCAGCTGCCCATCCAAACCTCGGATTTGCGAGGACAACGCTTGCGCCGGGGCTGCCCCTGGTAGGGCTCAGCCCATGAAACAAGTAGTTTCAGCAGTTCTGGGGTCCAGGGGCAGCGGGACCCGGCGTCCAGCGTTCCCGGAGCAAATCCGGAATTTCACCCACAGATTCTGCTGAAGACCCATTTGTTGAAGAGTTGAGGCGCGGTATAGCTCTTTGCCTTCCGAGTGGTTTTTGGATTCGCCAACCAGTAATTCATGTTGCCCCGCTTCATCTGGAAAATGGCGACGAGGCCGAGATCCAGGGAGGCTCGAATGTTCTCTTTGCCACCGAACCAAGCGTCGCCCAGCACGTAGGCCGCTCGAAATCCCACATCCAGCGCCGACTTGAGCATCCTTCGAAACATCGTGTGTTTCGATTCATTTTTTGCCCTCTCCATGTCTCTCGCGGCGGCACATCTCTTATCTCGGAATTCGTTCTCAGGCGTTTTTCCTACCGCTTCCTTTTCGCCCATGAAAATCTGCCGATCAACCGGAAGGAATCCTTTTTCACCGGCGATGCCAAGCTCCACCACTTGGTGACCTGTGACATAGCGGTTCTCCGTGTGGTCCCAGTGCAAAGAGGAGCCCTCGACCTTCTTTGCCCCGTGGCACCTTGATTGTGTCGTCGATGACGAACGCTCGCTGATCGTCTGGACCCACGGAGTTGGCGTTGAAAATGCTCTTGCAAAGCTCGATGGCCATCGTCCGCCAATTGACGTCCTCACGGCGCATGACACGATAAAGAATGTTCGCCCTGTATTTGCAGTCATCTACGCGGCCCTTCAAGAACTGGCCAAGCTCCGAACAGAAAGCATGAATACTGGAATTCTCGAGTTTGAGGATGGGCCATACCAGCAGGGCGGCGAGGATGGCCCCTGGGCATTCGCCATCGATGCGGCGTGCCTTACCGAAGACGGCCCGAAAAAGGTTGACCATCCCATGAGCGCGAATACCATTTTCGAGTTTGGTATCAGCAAAGACCCTGGGGTCGCTCAGTGCCTGAGAGATCGGTTGATAGCTCCGAGAAGCGTTTTTTTTTGCCGGATTTGCCGCCTGTCTTTTTGCGTTTCTTTTTCACACAAGACCTTAAGGGCAGGCGACATATAACGCAACATAAACTAACACTTTTGGCAAGAAAACTGAGCTGATTTATCGGTCAGATGTGAGGCCAGAGGTTTCTCGTAGAGGACGTGCTTTCCTGATTCCAGGGCCGCCATGGCCATGGGGAAGTGGTGGCGATTGGGCGTCGTGATGTGGACGGCATCCACTTCGGAATTGCCGATCAAGGATTCGTAATCGGGATAGGCTTTGGGAAGACGGAAACGCTTGGCGGCGGCATCGGATTTTTCGGGAGTCAACCCGTGAATGCCAATCACGTCGAGATTCAGTCGTTTGAGGGCCTCCGTGTGGACGGCTCCCATGAAACCGGTGCCGGTGACGGCGATTTTCATCATGGCTTTGGACGAAGAAGCGGCGCCTGCGTTCGTGCGCGGGCGCCGCTGGGGTTGAGGATTGGCGGGTTGAGGATTGGCGGGTTGAGTGCGTGGACTTTGAGGCGAATTACTTGGCCCGGTAATAGCCTTCCGGCGCTGCGAGACGAGTGGCGTCGGTTTCTTCCAGCAGGCCGGTGACGCCCGTGGCGATCACTTCCCAGTCCACGAGATTCGTGGAGTACTCGATGTCCGACGTGAGGCCATCGGGAATGGTGACAGTGAACGCGCCGTTGGCATTGAGACCGGCGTCGAGCAAATCGAAGAGACGCTCGCCGCCACCGCCGCCAGAAGGCACGCCGGCCAGCTCGCCCAGGGAAACCTCCGAACCCGCAATCATGCCCACTTCCGCTTCCGTCAAGGGACGGGACCATAGCGCCACGTCATCGATCAGACCGTCCCAGGTCCGGTCGTCGGTGTCTGGGTTCTGGCCGATCATCATCGGCATCGGGTTGTTTTCCAGGGCCGGCGCGGCGCCTTCCTCACGGAGGACACCGTCAATGTAAAGGCGCACGTTTCCGTTGGCCGGATCGCTCACCAGGGCGACGTGATGGATCTGTCCATCGTTGACGCTGTCGAGGTTCTGGCCGATGTCCGCGTTGCCGCCGTTGCCGACCAGGTTGTCGGTTGAACCCTGGCGATGCACCCGCCACTGATTCTGCTCGCCCTTGGCGATCAGGGCCTGCCAGCCCTTGGTGAATCCGTCGACGCGGAACCAGGCCGAGACGGTGAATCCAGTGGGATTGTCAGGAGCGCCAAAATCGAACGATTCCTCGTTTTCCAGCGGCGTCTCGATGTACTGACCCGCGCCGTCGAGATCGACTCCCTGGCCGAAGGCGCCGTCGGCGTAAGTGAGATCCGCCGCCGGGTGATCGGCTAACAACTCCGGCTGGTCCGCCTTGCCGCCCGCCCGCCAGGTCTTGCCCACACCGTGACTGTCACCCACGCCGTCTTGCAGGTTGCCATCGAGGGGATAATAGGCGAGAAGCCCGGAATCGAGGTCGGTGGGCGGTGGCTCGACTCCCGTGCCTTCCTCGATCGTCATGCTCATGAGCGCTCCGTCGCAACCGTCGTTGTGCGTGCCATCGATGCCCAGCGGCGAGTGGATCAAATCGACAACGTTTCCCGTTTGAAGGTCGACACTCACCGTGCGGGTCACTCCAACGCCGTCGTCGGAGTTGATGGTGGCGCTGTCGACTTCTGCGCCGTTGACGTGGACGGCGCCGGTCACGCCGTTGCCGCAGTCCACGTTTTGCTTGGCGATGGACCAGGTGATGTCTGTGGGGCCGCCGGGCGAGGTCCAGCGCCGAATGGTCCAGTGAATCTCGCCATTGTTGTCACCATTGGGGTGGGTGCTCCCCGCGGCGATGGTCGTCCAGGGCACGTTGTCCCCATCGGCGTTGGGTTCGTCCCAAACCGTTCCGTTCCACCAGTCGTCGGGGAAGAGGATCATGTCGGCGAAGGGATCATAGTCGGTGGTGGCATTGGCAGGATCGACGATGCGGTAACCGTATTGCCAGCCTTTGTCCGTGTCCAGGCCGCCAAAGTCGGCCATGCTGTCCGCCGGCAGCACGCCGGGCTCATCGGCCAGCGTTTGGTTGGGCGGGTCTCCCACGGCGTGATCCCAGAAGGGCGTCACGGTATCCACCGATTGCACGAAGTCGGTGAAACCGGCTTCACCGAGAAAGTTGGCCCCTCCATGAGTGCCGGCGTCGTCCGTCCAGTCGCCATTGAAGTAGCGGACGTCGACCGGGTAGTAACCCGGCTGCGGGAAGTCGACCGTGGCGGTGACCGTTTGATTCCCGTGCCCGTTGTCGTTGCTGATGACGAGGCTGTCATTGATGTAAAGGACGGATCCGTCGTCCGAGGTCATGGTGAAGTCGCGGGAACCGGCTTGCTCCATCCGGAGGTAGCCGACCATTCGAAAAATGCCATCGCCGAGATTGCCCGCTGTGCCGGTGAAAGAGCCTGCATCGGCGCCTAACCATTCCCCGATGGGAGTGAGATCGTCGCCTTGATAGGTGAAGGTGCTGGCGGTGAAGGCGCCGGTCGCTTCCTGTGAATAAACATTTTCGTCAACCCAGCCGGAGTTTGCGTTGTCCGCCCCCTCCGGGCCGTCGCCACGACGGTGCATCGGCTCGTTGACGGTGGGAGTCGAGGCGGGCTCGCGGTTCCAGTAAAACCCGGCCAGGCCAGCCTCACCGGCTGCGAGGTTGATGAGAATGGGAGGCTTCTCGCCGCAGCCGGCCTGCCCGATTTCACAGCCGGGGTTTTCGAAGAGCCACTCGGCGTCGGCGCTGGTGAGCGCGCGGTTGTAAAACTGCACGTCATCCAGGCGCCCATCGAGATTCAGGTTGTTGAAGAAGGAACCGAGGACGAAGAGGTTCTCCAGCAGGATCTCCACTTGCTCGGGATCCATTTGCTCGGCCACCAGCGCGCCGTCGACGTAGATGGCCGCGCGCGCAGTGTCCCAGGTCGCCACAATGTGATGATTCTGGCCGGCCACGAGGACGGGTGCCTCGGTGCCAAACTCCGGCGCCTCATTGGTGAACCACTGGAGGGTGCCGTCGAGGTTGAGGAGGGCGAACGTCGGGCTGCCGCCCTCCGTGCCCTTGGCGAAGAGTGTCTGGAAACCGCCCAGGTCGTTCAGATTGGCGTGGAGGGCGACCGAGAAGCGGACGAAGCTGTCGAAGGTTTCACCCGGCACGGCGCCGTAAGTGCCTCCCTGGAAGAGGACGGAACGGCCGTCGTCGTCGAGCAAGGGATCCTGATCGAGCTCGGGACCATTCCGGTAAGTGCCGTGGCGACTCCAACCCGAAACATCCAGCATGGCCTCGCCCTCCGTTTCGTCGAGGGCCCAGCGGGCAATGCCACCCTGGAGATTGAGGACGCTGGCTGCCAGCTTGGCAGTCAAGGTGGACTCGGTGGGATCCGGGTCGTTGGTTTCATAGGTCAGCAGGGCGTCGAAGGCTCCGGTCTGACCGCTGGCGTCGAAGGCGATGTCGACGGAGGCGGAGCCTCCTGGCGGGATGCTCGACGGGAAATCTCCGACGATGGTGTAGGCAGCCGCCGCGGGACCCGCGATCTGGGCGTTGCTGAGCGTTAGGGTGTCCGTGACGCCGAGATTGCGAATGGTCAGTGTTTCGGTGCCGCGCGCGCTGCTCTGATCGAGCAGGCCGTAGTCGAGGCTGCGGCGCTCGGGACAGGCGCCGGGCTCCGAGGGAATGCAGCCGACCAGGATGAGTGAACCGTAGGTGTTTTCGTTGTGGGGGCTGCCGTCCCAGTTCAGCTGGAAACCGCGTTCACCCGTGTCGTCATCGTTGATGTTGACGTTGAATCCGATTGGCTCGTCCTCCGTGAATCCGCCCACCAGGGTGGCTTTCTTCACAACAAACTCAACGTCCCAGGACTCGCCATCGGCTGCCACCGTCGACTGCGCCCACCAGTCGGCGTTCTCGCCGTAGGTCGGGTTGTTGGCCTCGTTGTCGCGCCAGGCCCCGTTGGTGGTGTAGACGAACTGGCCGTCATACTGCTCGTTCTGATCGCGTCCCGGCAGATTGCTTTCGTTTGAATCGAAGAAGATCTCCACACTGTCATCAATCCAGGTCTGGCCGTCCTCCGAATTGGGTTCGGCGGTGTCGGCCACGATCTGGTCATCCCACACTCTTACCGCCACATAAATCGACTCCTCATCGTGGCTGAGACGCCAATCGAAACGGTGGTTGTCGGGTGTCGAGGCGTCGTCGCCCACGCGGTAAATGCCAGTGAAAGGAGTGATGGAGACCACTTCGGCGCTGGCGTATTCATCGTCGCCGATGACGCCGTCGATGGTGGGAGGAGCCCCCTTGAGGCCCTCGTAGCGGCGATGGCCGATGACGAGGTTCCCGTAGGTCGCCTCCTCGTGAGTGGCGCCGATCCAGATCAACTGGCCTTCCGCGTCGCCGCCGCCATCGTCATCGTTGACGGCCACCGAGAAGCCGATGTGTTCACCTAACTGGGGGTTGCCAATGAGGCGCAAGGGAATGAGGAATTCCGCGTGGTAGCCGTCGTCGGATTCCTGAGTCTGGGCGAACCAGCCTGAACTGGGATCGAAGGGCGGATTCCCCGCCTCGGTGTGGCGGTAGGCGTTGTTGGCGGTGATGACGAACTGGCCGCCCGTATCGACGACCTCCGGGTTGGTCCCTGTGGTGTCGCGATCGGGGAAATTGCTGTTGTCGCCGTCGATGAAAATCTCGACGCTGTCATCCAGCCAGGTCGATCCATTCTCGCTGCCGGCCTCGGCCGAGTCCGTGGAGATGTCGTCGTCCACCACGATCACGCCGATGTAGAGGTTTTCGCCCACCAGGCCGGCATGAACATTGACGGAGAGGTCGGCATCGTCGGTCGGCTTCTCGCCGGAACCCAGATCAGCCCCGCGGATGCCGTCGCCCGGGGCGGTTTCATCGATGCGGAATTCCCAGCCGCGAAAGCCCGACTGGGCCCATTCGCTTCCAGCCGTGTTCGGATCCTCGACCTGGCCGTCGATGACGGGAGCGCGATCCATGGGGTTGGCGATGCGAGTCTTGGTGGGATCGAGCGGTGTCTTGGCGCCGTGGGTCCAAGAAATCGTGGCGAGTAGGCACAGCGAGGCTAGCAGAGTTCGGTAAGGGCTGGTCATGGGGTCGCGTGGATCGGGTTGAAATATTCTCGAGGTCACCAGGACTTTCTTGAGACGGCGAGATGGGTCAAGTTGAAAGGTCAGTGCTTTCTCGGGGAATGAATTCAATCAATCGCACTCAGTTGACCAGTTCTCCTGGCCATAGTGACTCAATGCCTCCAGGTCCAGGTCGACACCGAGACCGGGTCCGGGTCCGGTGGGGACGGTGGCGTGGCCTTGATGGAAGGGGATCGGTGTTGCCAGGAGATCGTGTTCGCGAATGACGCGCCCGAAGATGTCGGAGGGCAGAAGGGCTTCCTTGCTGGCGGCGCATTTGTGCAAGTAGGCGGCTTCGAGAATGCCGAGGTCGACTTCGGAGCCATGCCAGAAGGGTTTGCGAGTGAGTTCGGCGACGGTGGCCATTCGGTTTACGGTGTAGAGACCGCCATTGAAATTGAAATAGTCGCAGGCATCGAGTTTCACGGCGCGGACGACGTCGGTGAGATGTTGATAGCCCATCTCGTTGTAGGGGATCGAAACGTGCAAGGCCACGGGGATGTCGATGCGTTTTCTGAGATGGGCGAGGGACTCGAGATCCCAGCGGGCGATGGGGTCTTCCAGGCAGCGCACGTTGCCCACTTCGGCGAGGCCGCGTGCCAGGCGGATGGCGGTGGGCACGTCTTCAAATCGTTGGTTAGGATCGAGAATGATTTGATAATCGGCGCCGCAGGCTTCCTCCACCGCCGCGCACCAGTCCACCACCGGATCTTCCGCGGAGCATTTGAACTTGATGCAATCGTAGCCGAGATCCTGACCTTCCTTGGCTTTGCGGGCGGCGTCGGCCACGGTGCGGTGACCCGTCCAGAAACTGCAGTAGATTTTGTCTCGATAGCGGCCGCCTAACAAATCGCTGAGTGACACGCCCCGCCAGCGGGCAAAGGCGTCCACCACGGCCAGTTCGAAGCCGTCATAGAGCCGTCCGTAGGGCAGTGGCAGGGCCTGGAGATTGAGCTTTCCGAGGTCCAGGCCGATCAGCGTCGAGGCGAAGGCCTTCATGGTGTCGCCGGGAAGACCGCGATACGACTCGCCCAGGCCGACGGTGCCGTCGTCGAGTTCCAGGCGGATGATCCACTTGGGAATCTCGTCGAACTGCAGGCTCCACTCAGTCTTGCCGCCGTAGGCCAGCATGTGGAGGGGTTTATCGAATTCCGGGGAATTGATGCTGTCGGGCCGGGCCGGGACCTTGACGGCGTCGAGGTGAATGCGGCGGATCTTCATGGGGCGCGAGTCTGGGTGGCGAGCTTTGGGGGTGCAACGCTCGATTCGCCGATTGTTTCGCGCCGGGCGCCGTGATAGGGAGACGCCTGCCATGCCTTCGGACGTGTTGACGCGAGTTCAGGTGATCGATTCCCACACCGGCGGGGAGCCGACCCGCGTGGTCATCGCCGGGGGGCCGAACCTGGGAACGGGCTCGATGGCGGAGCGTCGTCGTCGTTTGGAGTTGGAACACGACTGGTTGCGCTCGAGTGTGGTGAACGAGCCGCGCGGCTCCGACGCGGTGGTGGGGGCGCTCCTTTGCGAACCCGGCGAGTCCTCCTGCGACGTCGGCGTGATCTATTTCAACAACACCGGCTACATCAACATGTGCGTGCACGGCACGATCGGTCTGGCCATGACCTTGAGATGGCTGGGCCGGTGTCGGGAGAAGGGGGAGATACGGATCGAGACTCCGGTGGGCATCGTCGGCGCGGCCTTTGGCGAAGACGGCAGGGTGACGGTGGCCAACGTCCCGAGCTACCGCACCCTGACAGACGTGCGGCTGAGCGTCCTCGGCTTCGGAGAAGTGGGCGCCGATGTGGCCTGGGGCGGGAATTGGTTTTTGTTAGTAAACGATCACGACCTGGACGTTGGCTTCGAGAACATTCCCCGGCTCACCGCCTTTGGCCGAGCGGCCCGCGAAGCGCTGGAGCGGGAAGGCATCCGTGGCGACGATGGCGGAGAGATCGATCATGTGGAAGTCTTTGGCTCCCCGCAAGCGGGTCTGGAGGCCGACAGTCAGAACTTCGTGCTCTGTCCTGGCGGCGCTTACGATCGTTCGCCCTGCGGCACGGGAACGAGTGCCAAACTGGCTTGTCTGCATGCGGCGGGCCGATTGCAGGAAGGGGAAGTGTGGCGCCAGGCCGGCATCGTGGGGAGTGTTTTTGAAGGAACGATTCGGCGGGTGGGCGAGGCGGGCGAGATCGTCCCGCTGATCACGGGGGAGGCCTTCGTAAACGGAGAATCCACCTTGATCCTCGATCCGGCGGATCCCTTTTGTCACGGCATTCGCATCGCGAGTGGGTGATCGAGAGTGGCGAGCCGTTCGTCCGAACAATGAGAGACGGGCAAGCCTCATTTTTCCTTTCTTTCCTTGGCGCGGGGATGTAGAAGCGATGTAGAAGGAGCCATGGCTCAGGGACTCAACTGGAACAGCAAGCAACTCACGCGCGGATGGCAGCAGGCTCTGACGAGTTTTTACTGGGGGTTGGGATTTGACGAGTCGGATTTCGACAAACCGCAGGTAGGCATCGGTGTGCCCTTGTTGGAGGGCAATCTTTGCAACGTGCATGCCTATCAGTTGGCCTCCTGGGTAAAGGAAGGCTGCGCGGTGGCCGGATTGATCGGGTTTCCCTTCGGCGTGCCCGGGATCAGCGACAACCTGACACAGGGACAGGAAGGGGGAAGCGGTTCGCTTCCCTCGCGCAATCTCATCGCCAACTCGTCGGAATGCGTCGTCAGCGCGCACTGTTATGATGCCATGGTGGGCCTCCACCACTGCGACAAGAACGGTCCTGGCTTTGCCATGGCCCTGGCGCGCATGAATGTGCCGGGGCTGATCACCAGCGGCGGCACCATCTTGCCCGGCTGTTTCAGGGGCAAGGAGATCACCAGCGCCGATCCTTACGACGCGGCGCCTCAGGTGGCGGCCGGCAAAATGAAGGAAGAGGATTTCCGGGAGATGCTGCGCTCGGCGTGCCCGGGACCCGGGGGTTGCGGCATCGCGGCCTCCTTCAACACCTGGGGCATGGCGATGGAAGCCATTGGCTTGATGTTGCCTTTCAGTTCGTCCAACCCGGCCGAGGGTGAAGAGAAGGTAGAGGAATGCCATGCCCTGGGCAAGGCATTGCGCACGCTTTTGGAGCGCGATCTCCGGCCGCGGGACATTCTCACGCGCCGCGCTTTTGAAAATGCCGCCGCCATGATTGCCGCAGCCGGCGGATCAACCAATGGCGTGCTGCATTTGTTGGCTCTGGCACGGGAGGCTGGCGTGGCTTTCGGTCTCACAGAGATGCAGGCGATCTTTCGTCGCACCCCGGTGCTGTGCAACTTCGCGCCCAGAGGAAGCAAGACGATGATCGATCTCCATCGACTCGGAGGGACGCCGGTGTTGTTGAAACATCTGCTCAAGGCCGGGATTCTCGATGGAGATTGTCTCACGGTGACCGGACAGACGCTGGCGGAGAATGTGGCGGAGGCCGGCGACGTTCCTTTGGATCAGGATCTCATCGCGCCGCTCGACCGGCCGTTCAAACCTCACGCTGACATCCAGGTCTGCATTGGCAACCTCGCTCCCGACGGCATTGTCTTCAAGGTTTCGAGCATGCAGGAGACCGTCTTCGAAGGCAAGGCCGTTTGTTTTGACAATGCCAGGGAGATTGCGGTGGCGGTGGAAAAAGGGAAGATCACGCCGGGCACGGTGTGCGTGCTGCGTCATCTCGGTCCGGTGGCCTCGGGGATGCCCGAAGTGCTGGTGGCCAGTGCGGCCCTCGCCGTGCCGGAACTCGATGGGAAGGTCGCCCTGGTCTCGGACACGCGGGTTTCCGGCGTGTCGCACGGCGCCATCGGAGTGCACTGCGCGCCGGAAGCCGCCGTGGGTGGTCCCATCGGCTTGGTGGAGGACGGCGACGTGATCACCTTCGATCTGCTGGAAGGTGTCATCGATTTGCGAGTGGACGAGAAAACCCTGGAGACGCGCCGGCAGACGGTCGACGTGAAGCCGCCGGTGCAACGCCGGACCTATCTCGGTGATTTTGCCAGGACCGTGGCTCAGGCCAACGAGGGCTGTGTCAGTCTGAGCCGCCTGGAGGCGCTCGAGGCGGGGCTGGATTGAGCGGGCGGCTTGTTTCCAGCCCGTTGGGAATGGCGTCCGATCAGCGGCCCGGGCGGAACGGACCGCGCCTGGAACTGCTCCGCGAGCGCTCCTGGCGTTGGCTTTCCCGGGCCTCTCGCTGACGGGCTTCGGCATCGGCATCGGCCCGGCGTTGCCGTTCCGCGGCTTCGCGCGCGGCGGCCTGGCGTTGGCGTTCCGCTTCGCGTTGCTGCTGCTGCTGCTGGCGGCGGGCCTCGGCTTCGGCCTGTTGGCGACGGCGTTCTGCCATGATCTGTTCCTGGCGACGCTGTGCATCGGCCTGTGCCTGTTGGCGACGGCGTTCTGCCATGATCTGCTCCTGGCGCTGCCGGGCGGCTTCCGCCTGCTGCTGCCTTCTCCGCGCCTCGTCTTCCCGGGCAGCTTCTTCCTGCCGTTGACGTTGACGCCGCACATCATCCTGCTGCCGCTGGAGCGCTCTCTGTTGGGCGAGTTGAGCTTCGCGTGATCGCTGCGCCGCGGCGAGCGCCCGTTCCCGCTCAATCTTTTCCGCGCGTTCGTTTTGTTGGCGTTGCTGGGCGAGCAAGCTCTCCCTCTGCCGCTGGGCCTCCGCCTGCCGCCGCCGCTCTTCGTATAGCGAACGCCTGCGTTCTTCCTGCCGGCTTTTCTGGGCTAACAGGGCCTCACGTTCTCGCTCGGCTTGCTCGGCGCGTTCGCGATTTGCCTGAGCTTCGCGCTGCTCGGCAAGGAGCCGTTGTTCACGTTCTCGCTCGCGTTGCCGTTGCGAGCCTCGATTGTCCAATCGGCGGGTGTCTGCGGTGATCCCCCTCGCGGTCTCTGACGGCGCCGACCTCTCGGTGAAGCGGCGTGCCTGGGTGGAAACACCTTTCGCCGGTTCGACCTGGGACGCCGTGGTCCTGGAGGAGGCCGGCGTGAGATGGGTCCGGCGGCCTTCGGGATACTGGGAAGCCGTTTGAAGGGCCACCGCGCGGCGTTCCTCACTGAGGGATCCGCGGCGCCAGGGCTCAGAGTCTTGGTTAGGCCGATCACCAGGGCCTTTCCCGTCCCCATTGCCAGGCGAGTCGCCATCATGCGGGCCTCGGTCGCGGTGGGGTTTGCCACCGCCATGGGGGAAATGTCGCGGATTCCATACACGTTCGCGAGGATGATGCCCCCCATTTCCAAAGCGCCGGCCGTTGTAGACGACCACGGAAGGTCCGTGGTCGTAGAACGGGACGTAGCCCCAGCCCAGGCCGTATTGACCATAGCCCGCTCTATAAACACTGACATCATCATATCCGCTGCCGTAGTCATCAAACCCGTAGCCAAAGGTTTCGTCGATCCAGCTGCTTTCCTCTTCGAGAAGCGCCGACCCGTCATCGCCGTAAAGGCCATCGTCGACGAAGCCGTCCAGGATGGGGCGCTGGGCGAGAATCAGACCGTTCTCGTACGGCGAAGGCAGGAGGAGTGCGTCGGTTTCCAGGTCGAGAGGAGGCAGGGGTAAGGAAGGCGGGTCGAGCGTGAGCGAAGGAAAGGAGTCCATCGGATCGACGTTCGAGAGCCCGTCGGGGTCCAAGGCGGACGGGAGCGAAGCGCCGGGATCTCCCGGAGAGGCCGCATCCCCGAGACCTGAGGCGGAGAGGGACTCCATTGGCCGGGGCCGAGCCGGTTTGGGCAGGGCCTTGGCGGGCTTTCTGGTGAAGGACCACCAGCCAGGGAACGCCCAGGATGAGGATGAGAATGGAGACCGTGACCGAGGTGAGAGAAGAGGGTACCCCAGCGTTTCATAAAATGGCCAGTCAGGCCATCATGTAGTAGGCGATTTCTTCTTCGACGGCCTGATTGCCTCCGAGTGTCAATGTGAGTCGACCTTGAGGGCGAGTCAGACGTCCGGCACGCTGGATGATTTTGCGGCGAATCGTGCCGAGTCCTTCAAACTCACATCTGACCGATAATTCGAGGGCTTTACGCTAGTCTATTCCGAGGACTTCAGCGCATTGATCAGATTCAAGTGATCCGGGATCCATATGGAGGGCTCGATTCAGGAACTCGTGAGTGGGAAGTTCTCAGACCGGTTTCTCTTTGCCTGGCGTGTCTGTCTGACTGCGTAATAGAGCGATCTTCGCCTTGGATAGTTCAATGCTCAGATCGATCAGTTCGGTGGTCAGTTTCTTGAATTTCTTGTGCTCCTCTGTTTCTTTTCGTAGTCCCTTCACGTGGTCTGGCCAGACGTGTTCAGTCCGGCTCCTCATCTTATGCGTGTAGCTCAGTTGGTAATACACGCCGCGCTGGCGTTGTCGATCTCGGTATTGCTTGCTGATGCTCCCAGGCCGCATTGGCCCGATTGCAGCTAACTTTGCCGCAAGTTTCTGGACTCTTTTTTCAGTGATCTGATCTTTTTCATGGTCATTAGCTTATATATGCGAATGTCTAGGAAAATCAAATCATTTGTTATGGATCTCTGGATTTCTTGGTGGAATATCGTCTGTCTTCTGCGACCCGCTTTCTCGAGAGCCCGCACCTTTCTCTGGTTTCTGCTCGTCTTGGCCGCTTTCTCCGTGCGCAATGACCTCCTCGGGGTTTCCAGTTTCGTCCGCGCTCTCGGTTTGTCAGAACACTTCTATGAGCACTTACTCCATTTCTTCCACAGCAATGCCGTGAAGACGGACCGGCTTGCAGAACTTTGGTTCGCCATCGTGATCAAGCACTTCCCTGTCTACAAGATCGGTTGTCGCCCCGTCCTGGTTCTCGACGGCATCAAGAAGTCCAAGGAGGGCCGCAAGATGCCTGCGGTGAAGTATCTGCATCAACAGTCCGAGTCCAATTCCAAGCCTCACTTCATCATGAGCCATTCCTTTCAGGCCTTCGGCGTGCTCTGTCAGGTTGGCGGATACTTCTTCTGCGTTCCGGTCTGTGCACGCATTCACGAAGGTATCGTCACTTCAAACCGCGACAGGAGAACCTTGATCGACAAGGCCAACGAGATGCTCGCATCCGTCTGTAGAGGTCAGGAGTTCGTCTTGCTGGCCGACGCCTACTACGCCAACGGAAAGGTGATCCGGAGCACCAAGGGGCGTTCCGGTGTGCTGGTCACGAGGGTTCGACGCACGACAACCGGCTTTCGGCCTGCGGCAGTGCCACGCAAACGCAAACGCGGACGACCGAAAAAGTATGGCGCTGCGGTGAAGCTCCAGAATGTCTTTGGAACGGGCGGCTTCAGTTCCGTTCCCAGTCCCGTATATGGGGAGAGAAACATCTCTGTCCGGTTCAAGTCGGTGGATCTGTTGTGGAAGCCCGCCGGGGCGATGGTCCGCTTCATTCTCGTCGATCATCCCACGAGAGGGCGGATCATCCTCTTGTCTACCGACCTCACCATGGAAGCTCAGGAGATCATCTTGCTCTACAGTTTGCGTTTCAAGATCGAAGTCGCTTTCAAGCAAGCGGTGCATTCGGTCGGCTCATTCGGATACCATTTCTGGATGGCCGCTATGCGACCGCTCAAGCGTCGCAATGGTAACCAATACCTCCACCGGACTACCGAGAAATATCGCAGACAGGTGCAGAGAAAGATGCACGCATATCATGTGTTTGTGCAGACCGGCATGATCGCTCAGGGCATGTTACAGTACCTTGCCATGACATGTGACGGTCTGGTCTGGAAACACTTTGGAACCTGGATCCGAACCATCCGCCCAGACGTGCTGCCTTCGGAAATGATTGTCTCAGCCGCCTTGAAAAACACGCTGCCTGGATTTTTGCACCACGGCGGAAAAGGTTCAGCGTTCCGAAAATTCATCCTTGATAAAATAGACTTCACTCGCTCCGAAGGTTCACGCTTCGCCGCATGATGATCCAGTTACAGAACTTCTCACTCACGAGTTATAAAGACACCTTTGAAGGGGAGTTTACCGTTTGGAGTGATGATCCGCTGTTCTTCAACGGGCAAGAACCAATCCCTGTTCTTGAAGAGATATCTTTTGTTGGACAACGATCTGTTTCCGTGATGCTCAGGAAAGGCTTTCGAGCAAGCGCCAACGTAGTTGGCGCGCCGTTCTACATTGAAAACGGCAACTGGTATTATCGCGATAGCTCAGACAAATCTGAACCCCATAGTTTCATAAATCGGGGCAAGAATCTCAAGAAAATAGTGGCAGGGGCCTTTGGGATAAGGTTGATTTGGAATCTACCAAAACACCAAACACTTCAACCGAAAAGCCACCTACAGTGAGAGTAGCACGACGTACGATTAATGCAAAGTCCAGAACGATTCCGGCGATCAAATTTGAAGATCAAGAACTGATTTCTTTCGGCGGTCTCGTTATCTTTCAGAAGCTCTTTCAGGAATTGGATCTGGAGGGGAAGCTTCAGCAGTGCTTTGATTCACTGGATCGGCGCATGTCCCGCTTCTACAAGTTCCACAAGGTTTTCATGTGTCTTATCGTGCATTTTATACTGGGCTACCGGATGCTTCGCGATTTGGACTACTACCGAGATGATCCCCTTGTACGACAGGTTTTGGGGATGCACCAATTGCCCAGTGTCCCAACGATGAGCCGGATGTTGGGAGAGGTCGATTGTCAAAGCCTTGAGAGGATGAGGGAGATGAATCATTTCGTTTGCCTGTCGCGACTCCAGGAGGAGGGAATCAAACGCATCACGCTTGATTTGGACGGAAGCGTGCAGAGCACGAGTCGCCATGCGGAAGGGACGGCTGTGGGATTTAACAAGAAGAAAAAAGGCGAACGCAGTTATTATCCACTGCTCGCGACGATCTCCCAAACCGGACAGATTCTCGATTACCTTCATCGAAGCGGCAACGTCCATGACTCCAATGGCGCGGTGGAATTTCTTCGCTACTGCGTGGAAAAGATTCGCAAGGTGCTGCCTGATGTGCAGATCGAGTTGCGCGCCGACAGCGCGTTTTTCAGCGATCAGATGGTTTCAGAGGCAAAGATCCTTGGCCTGGAATATACGTTCTCGGTACCTTTCGAGCGGCTCGTGGAACTCAAGGGCATCATCGAGAAGCGCCGTCGCTGGTCCCGAACCCGAGGCGGAGAGGGAAAAATTCATCACTTCGAAATCCGCTGGAAGCCAAAAAGTTGGGCGCGCAAAGCGCGCATTTTGTGCATTCGAACCATGAGGCGCACTCAGCGTAAAGGACCGCTCCAACTGGATCTTTTCGAACCAGTCGAGGAGAACTATGAATACGAGGCGATCATCACCAACAAGACAAACACGGCCGCTCATGTGGTGAAATTTCATGAAGAGCGTGGCTCTCAGGAGAAGATTTTTGGCGAAGCCAAGAGCCAGGCCCAGATGGACTATATTCCGGCCAAGCGACGTGCCGCCAACGAAGCTTTCCTTTTGGCCAGTATCCTCACCCACAATCTCACACGCGAAATGCAGATGCGATCTGCGGAGCGGTCACGCAAATCGTCCCCCAAAAGGGCTGCGGAGTGGATCTTTGAAGGACTCGGCACGATTCGCCGCAAAATCATCCAGCGTGCCGGACGTCGGACTCGCCCTCAAGGTCGACTCACATTGACACTCGGAGACAATCAGGCCGTCGAAGAAGAAATCGCCTACTACATGATGGCCTGACTGGCCATTTTATGAAACGCTGGGGTGAAGTTGCCGCTTCAGGAAGATGGCCGTTGCGGACGACTTGGTGATGACCAGGGTCATCGCCAAGTCGTTCGCAACGGCCATCTTCCTCAGCGACAACTTCAGACTGGAATAGGAAACGTTTCTGTTCGGCAGCCCAGGATCAATGATCGCCGATCAGGCCAGCGGTTCACCAGCGCCATCCTTCCGCCGTACCTACGCCGAGTCGCTTCACTGGACAACCTCATCCCGGCACTCTACCTGCGAGGAATCTCAACCTCCGAGATGAGTCGAGCCTTAGAGCCGATCCTCGGTGAGAACGCATCGGGTCTTTCTGCAGCCAACATCGTTCGACGAGGAAGAGCAATGGGAGAAAGAACGCGAGCAATGGAGCAAGCGTGACCTCAGCGACAAGGAATACGTCTATCTCTGGGCCGACGGGATCTACTTCAATGTCAGGCTCAATGACGACCGCCCATGTGTTCTCGTAATCGTCGGCTCCTTACCCGATGGAACCAAGGAATTGGTAACCATCAGCGATGGAGAACGAGAGAGCAAACTGTCCTGGAAAAATGTGCTCAGAGACCTCAAGAAACGAGGATTGAAAATCCCTCCGAAACTGAGTATCGCCGATGGAGCTCTCGGGTTCTGGAGCGCCTTGGAAGAGGAATATCCGACAAGCAAACAGCAACGATGTTGGGTGCACAAGACAGCCAACATCCTCGACAAGCTGCCGAAGAAAGCGCAGCCCCTTGCCAAGGAACGCATCCATGAAATCTACATGGTGGAAACAAAGAAGGCCGCCTTGGAGGCCTATGACGAGTTCTTCACGCTCTACGAAGCCAAGTATCCGAAAGCGTGCGCCTGCCTGAAGAAAGACAAGGAAACTCTACTAACGTTCTACGATTTTCCAGCCGAGCACTGGAGACACATCCGGACGACAAACCCGATTGAGTCGACGTTTGCCACGGTCCGCCATCGGACTCGACAAACCAAAGGGTGCGGATCGAGGAAAGCAACCCTTTCAATGGTCTACAAGCTCGGCCTGGAAGCCGAGAAAGGCTGGCGTCGACTGAACGGATATCGTCAACTTGACAAAGTCGTGCAAGGAAATCATCTTCGTGGACGGCATCGAGCAGCAAACCGCTGCCTAACCCATGATCGAACTTCGAATGGTGTTCCGACCGCCCTCATCCACAACTTCCGGTCATTTCTCAATGGGGATTGAGGGTCGCCTCTACTGAGAGGATCAACTAGCCGCTCAAGAGCCCCAAGCAGTTCCGGATCGGTCTCGGTCACCGGCTTGCGCCCGCCCCCAAGCCGACGGATGCGTCCGTCGGCTTCGGGTGCCGTGTAGTCGCCGCGCCGTAACTGCTTGATGCCCTCAGTGATCGTCGTCCGCGACATCGATGTCGCAAGAGAAACTGCGGATACGCCGCCCCAACCCAATTCCATGGCCTCCGCCGCCGCCCAACACCTCCGAGCCCGCTCGTCCATGAGGTGGCTCAGGGAATCGAACTTCCGGCGAATGCTTTCGACAACGGAACCCCATAGTTTCATAAATCGGGGCAAGAATCCCAAGAAAATAGTGGCAGGGGCCTTTGGGATAAGGTTGATTTGGAATCTACCAAAACACCAAACACTTCAACCCAAAAGCCACCTACAGTGAGAGTAGCACGACGTACGATTAATGCAAAGTCCAGAACGATTCCGGCAGCGATTCCGTAAGACGGCGTCGGAAAGAGTCGTAATGGCCTGAATTGGTGGGTGTTGAGCGTGTTGAAGCTGGCGCTAGGAGGGCGAACAGTTTCGTGTGGCGGTTCTCGGGCGAATTTCGGAGGGCTCGAGCCGCGAAATGGATCCCCCTGTCGGCAATAGGCAACAGGAAGCCAGACCGCTCCGATGGCGGACGTGAACCCAAGGTTACCGAGAGCGCAGGGCGGGCGTTCCTCAGCCCGGAGCCGGTGGCGGCCACCATCGATCCTCTCGCATGGAGGCGGCGAGTTGACGGGCAAAATAGATGGCCGTGTGTCCACGGCGTATCTCTGGCTTCAAGTTGCGCTTGTGGAAGCAGTGGAACACGGCGTGGGCCATGAACATGATCAGCCACAGAACGAGAATGGAATTGGGATGATGGTGATAGCAATGACCGGAATGCCAGCGGGAGCAGAGTTCGTTAAAGCCTTCGTTTTCGACCTTCCAACGGTCGTGCCCGAAATGGAAGATGGTCTTGGCATCGGCCATTGAGCGGGGCATGGTCGTCGCCCACCACCAGTGGCTATCGATGGGAGTCTCGACCCAATCCCCAGCGACGCGCTCGCGACGGATGCCAGTCTCATGGGAATGAACAACGCGAAGAGGAGTGTGAATGGATTCAGTGCAGAAGCCCTCAGCCTCTTGTAAATGAACGTGCCGCGCGGGCTTGCCCGGTGCAGCCGGAGTCTCAAATGATTCTGGCTCTTGCTCCTCAAGGGGCAGGAGCGTGCGGGCTTCGGACAATAGCTCAGGCTGATTATCCTTGAGTACGGCAACAAGGTATTTGCCGTGGTCTTCAAGAAGATTGATCACGGAGGGACGCAGGTAGAGCGCATCGGCAGTGAGCACGTCAAAGCAGCGTGGGTGGTCCTTAAGGACGCGAGTTATCAGCCGTATAGCCGCAGCGACTTCGTCGTCTCCAGGATCTCCGTCTTCACCAGGCTCAAGCATTTCCACGTCGAGAAGCAATTGAAAATCCTCACAGATAATCTGAAACGCGACCAAGCGGTGGTAGAACTGTGTTTTGACCTCGTCTCCGACGGCGATCCGGCGTTGGAGATACTTTGGACAACAACGTTTGTAGCTACAGTGAGTTTCGTGACCATCGACGGCGGCAAGCATCCAACCGCGCTGTGGGGCAAGGATTTTGTTGCGTTTGAGGCAGAAGTAAATGTGTTCGAGACACCCTCGCACACTGTCAGGCTCGATGCGCTCGGAGACATACGCCAGTTCGTCGGCGCTGGGCAAACGGTGATTACCGAGCCAACGGGTCCAGCTGCTCTTGTTCCGGTGTTGCTCGAGTTCGTTGAAGCTTGGTAACCGGCAGCAGAACATGGCGAAGAATGCTGCCGGGAAAACTCGAGTGGGAATCTGTGGTTTGGGACGAGAGTCACGCACCCGCAGCCTCCACTGTTGGCGGAGGCTGAAAATCTTGTCCGCGTAAGTTAGTAGTCGCGTGAGAATGGTCGCTTCTTTTTTGGTGGAGAATTGCGCCCGGACTTGCTTTGCCGGCTGATTTCTTACCGGTCTTGCCCTTCTTCTTGGCGGAGCTACTCGCCGCTCTGGCCTTGGTTTTTGCCTCCTCGAGTCGGAGGCGCCCCTGCTCGTCGAGGGCTTCCAGCAGAGCATTCGCCTTCTGGAAATCATCGATCCAGCGTCTCGCCTGAGCTTCCAACGGTCTGGGGACGTGCAGCATGGTGGTCTTGCCCTTGCGAGTCTGACCGATGGCCAAGGAGCGATGGCGCAAGGAGTCGTCGGAAGCGCAACGGCAAGTGGGCTTGCCGCATTTACGAGAGAGTCGATGGGCGAGCCGTGAAGGAAGCCTTCGGCCTGGTCGAGGAGCTGGCGGAGGCGGCTGCGAATCTGGCGTTCGGTGGGGGGCAGGGAGTTTCTGCTTGGCATGAAGGTCGGCTCGTCCGGCGCACTGTAATATAAGACTATTACAGAAACAAGCTTAAAAAAGATGAAATAACGAATGCGAATTTGCCATGGGGTCAAAAATGGGCGCTGCCGATCCGAATTACCCAAAAATACAGGGCTTGAGCCGCCTCAGCCGCCTATCTTACGGAATCGCTGCGATTCCGGCGATCAAATTTGAAAATCAAGAACTGACCTCTTTCGGCGGTCTCGTTATCTTTCAGAAGCTCTTTCAGGAATTGGATCTGGAGGGGGAAGTTTCAGCAGTGCTTTGGTCCACTGGATCGGCGCATGTCCCGCTTCTACAAGTTCCACAAGGTTTTCATGTGTCTTATCGTGCATCTTATACTGGGCTACCGGATGCTTCGCGATTTGGACTACTACCGAGATGATCCCCTTGTACGACAGGTTTTGGGGATGCACCAATTGCCCAGTGTCCCAACGATGAGCCGGATGTTGGGAGAGGTCGATTGTCAAAGCCTTGAGAGGATGAGGGAGATGAATCATTTCGTTTGCCTGTCGCGACTTCAGGAGGAGGGAATCAAACGCATCACGCTTGATTTGGACGGAAGCGTGCAGAGCACGAGTCGCCATGCGGAAGGGACGGCGGTGGGATTTAACAAGAAGAAAAAAGGTGAGCGCAGTTATTATCCGCTGCTCGCGACGATCTCCCAAACCGGACAGATTCTCGATTACCTTCATCGAAGCGGCAACGTCCATGACTCCAATGGCGCGGTGGAATTTCTTCGCTACTGCGTGGAAAAGATTCGCAAGGTGCTGCCTGATGTGCAGATCGAGTTGCGCGCCGACAGCGCGTTTTTCAGCGATCAGATGGTTTCAGAGGCAAAGACCCTTGGCCTGGAATATACGTTCTCGGTGCCTTTCGAGCGGCTTGTGGAACTCAAGGGCATCATCGAGAAGCGCCGTCGCTGGTCCCGAACCCGAGGCGGAGAGGGAAAAACTCATCACTTCGAAATCCGCTGGAAGCCAAAAAATTGGGCGCGCAAAGCGCGCATTCGAACCATGAGGCGCACTCAGCGCAAAGGACCGCTCCAACTGGATCTTTTCGAACCAGTCGAGGAGAACTATGAATACGAGGCGATCATCACCAACAAGACAAACACGGCCGCTCATGTGGTGAAATTTCATGAAGGGCGTGGCTCTCAGGAGAAGATTTTTGGCGAAGCCAAGAGCCAGGCCCAGATGGACTATATTCCGGCCAAGCGACGTGCCGCCAACGAAGCTTTCCTTTTGGCCAGTATCCTCACCCACAATCTCACACGCGAAATGCAGATGCGATCTGCGGAGCGGTCACGCAAATCGTCCCCCAAAAGGGCTGCGGAGTGGATCTTTGAAGGACTCGGCACGATTCGCCGCAAAATCATCCAGCAAGCCGGACGTCTGACTCGCCCTCGAGGTCGATTCACATTGACACTCGGAGACAATCAGGCCGTCGAAGAAGAAATCGCCTACTACATGATGGTCTGACTGGCCATTTTATGAAACGCTGGGGGGAACTGTCAGGCATGGCACTGACAGTAGCATAGAAATAAGGTTGAGAAACCTTAAATTGTTCATTTTATTTTTGCGCCATTCCTTAGGCAGCGGTTTGCTGCTCGATGCCGTCCACGAAGATGATTCCTTGCACGACTTTGTCAAGTTGACGATACCCGTTCAGTCGACGCCAGCCTTTCTCGGCTTCCAGGCCGAGCTTGTAGACTATTGATAGGGTTGCTTTCCTCGATCCGCACCCTTTGGTTTGTCGAGTCCGATGGCGGACCGTGGCAAACGTCGACTCAATCGGGTTTGTCGTCCGGATGTGTCTCCAGTGCTCGGCTGGAAAGTCGTAGAACGTTAGTAGAGTTTCCTTGTCTTTCTTCAGGCAGGCGCACGCTTTCGGATACTTGGCTTCGTAGAGCTTGAGAAACTCGTCATAGGCCTCCAAGGCGGCTTTCTTTGTTTCCGCCATGTAGATTTCATGGATGCATTCCTTGGCAAGGGGCTGCGCTTTTTTCGGCAGCTTGTCGAGGATGTTGGCTGTCTTGTGCACCCAACATCGTTGCTGTTTGCTTGTCGGATATTCCTCTTCCAAGGCGCTCCAGAACCCGAGAGCTCCATCGGCGATACTCAGTTTCGGAGGGATCTTCAATCCTCGTTTCTTGAGGTCTCGTGAGTGAGAAGTTCTGTAACTAGATCATCATGCGGCGAAGCGTGAACCTTCGGAGCGAGTGAAGTCTATTTTATCAAGGATGAATTTTCGGAACGCTGAACCTTTTCCGCCGTGGTGCAAAAATCCAGGCAGTGGTGTTTTTCAAGGCGGCTGAGACAATCATTTCCGAAGGCAGCACGTCTGGGCGGATGGTTCGGATCCAGGTTCCAAAGTGTTTCCAGACCAGACCGTCACATGTCATGGCAAGGTACTGTAACATGCCCTGAGCGATCATGCCGGTCTGCACAAACACATGATATGCGTGCATCTTTCTCTGCACCTGTCTGCGATATTTCTCGGTAGTCCGGTGGAGGTATTGGTTACCATTGCGACGCTTGAGAGCGGTCGCATAGCGGCCATCCAGAAATGGTATCCGAATGAGCCGACCGAATGCACCGCTTGCTTGAAAGCGACTTCGATCTTGAAACGCAAACTGTAGAGCAAGATGATCTCCTGAGCTTCCATGGTGAGGTCGGTAGACAAGAGGATGATCCGCCCTCTCGTGGGATGATCGACGAGAATGAAGCGGACCATCGCCCCGGCGGGCTTCCACAACAGATCCACCGACTTGAACCGGACAGAGATGTTTCTTCCCCATATACGGGACTGGGAACGGAACTGAAGCCGCCCGTTCCAAAGACATTCTGGAGCTTCACCGCAGCGCCATACTTTTTCGGTCGTCCGCGTTTGCGTTTGCGTGGCACTGCCGCAGGCCGAAAGCCGGTTGTCGTGCGTCGAACCCTCGTGACCAGCACACCGGAACGCCCCTTGGTGCTCCGGATCACCTTTCCGTTGGCGTAGTAGGCGTCGGCCAGCAAGACGAACTCCTGACCTCTACAGACGGATGCGAGCATCTCGTTGGCCTTGTCGATCAAGGTTCTCCTGTCGCGGTTTGAAGTGACGATACCTTCGTGAATGCGTGCACAGACCGGAACGCAGAAGAAGTATCCGCCAACCTGACAGAGCACGCCGAAGGCCTGAAAGGAATGGCTCATGATGAAGTGAGGCTTGGAATTGGACTCGGACTGTTGATGCAGATACTTCACCGCAGGCATCTTGCGGCCCTCCTTGGACTTCTTGATGCCGTCGAGAACCAGGACGGGGCGACAACCGATCTTGTAGACAGGGAAGTGCTTGATCACGATGGCGAACCAAAGTTCTGCAAGCCGGTCCGTCTTCACGGCATTGCTGTGGAAGAAATGGAGTAAGTGCTCATAGAAGTGTTCTGACAAACCGAGAGCGCGGACGAAACTGGAAACCCCGAGGAGGTCATTGCGCACGGAGAAAGCGGCCAAGACGAGCAGAAACCAGAGAAAGGTGCGGGCTCTCGAGAAAGCGGGTCGCAGAAGACAGACGATATTCCACCAAGAAATCCAGAGATCCATAACAAATGATTTGATTTTCCTAGACATTCGCATATATAAGGTAATGACCATGAAAAAGATCAGATCACTGAAAAAAGAGTCCAGAAACTTGCGGCAAAGTTAGCTGCAATCGGGCCAATGCGGCCTGGGAGCATCAGCAAGCAATACCGAGATCGACAACGCCAGCGCGGCGTGTATTACCAACTGAGCTACACGCATGAGATAAGGAGCCGGACTGAACACGTCTGGCCAGATCACGTGAAGGGACTACGAAAAGAAACAGAGGAGTACAAGAAATTCAAGAAACTGACCACCGAACTGATCGATCTGAGCATTGAACTATCCAAGGCGAAGATCGCTCTATTACGCAGTCAGACAGACACGCCAGGCAAAGAGAAACCGGTCTGAGAACTTCCCACTCACGAGTTGAGGTCTCTGAGCACATTTTTCCAGGACAGTTTGCTCTCTCGTTCTCCATCGCTGATGGTTACCAATTCCTTGGCTCCATCGGGTAAGGAGCCGACAATGACGAGAACACATGGGCGGTCGTCATTGAGCCTGACATTGAAGTAGACCCCGTCGGCCCAGAGATAGACGTATTCCTTGTCGCTGAGGTCACGCTTGCTCCATTGCTCGCGTTCTTTCTCCCATTGCTCTTCCTCGTCGAACGATGTTGGCTGCAGAAAGACCCGATGCGTTCTCACCGAGGATCGGCTCTAAGGCTCGACTCATTTCGGAGGTTGAGATTCCTCGCAGGTAGAGTGCCGGGATGAGGTTGTCCAGCGAAGCGACTCGGCGGAGGTAAGGCGGGAGGATGGCGCTCGTGAATCGGTGGCCTGATCGGTGATCATTGATCTTGGGCTGCCGAACAGAAACGTTTCCTATTCCAGTCTGAAGTTGTCGCTGAGGAAGATGGCCGTTGCGAACGACTTGGCGATGACCCTGGTCATCACGCTGATGTTGATGGGCTTGAATGTAGTCGGAGACTTCGTTGTCGATGGCGGCCTGAAGAAGCACTTGGGCTCCTTGTCGCAGGGTGGCCTCAAGGGCGTTCTGGCAGACGGTGCTTGCTCCTTCCTGGCGAAGGATAGATGCTGATTCGGTAGGGTGGTTGGTGGTTTTCATTGGAGTTCAGTTGTTTGGTAATGGTTGAACTCTTCATGATGTCCCGACCGCCCTCATCCACAACTTCCGGTCATTTCTCCTCGCCGAACAGAGTGGCGCCTATCAGTATGCCTATGCCTCGGTGCATCTGGCTGCGATGCGATACGCTCTGATTTTCGAGGCCATGCTTCGGAGTGGTCGCTCGAGCTACGGGGAGGTGCGGGACCGGCAAACTGGGCATCTTCAAGTGCTGTGCTTCGCGGGATTGCTTTGGCAATTGTTTCGCAGCCTCATCGAGGGCGCCCTGGACGCCCTAGCCGATACGTTTGGGAAAGAAACTCTCGACCGCATTCTCGAAGCCATCGACAGCGAAGTGGAAGATTTCCTGAATCGAGCCCTCCATATGGATCCCGGATCACTTGAATCTGATCAATGCGCTGAAGTCCTCGGAATAGACTAGCGTAAAGCCCTCGAATTATCGGTCAGATGTGAGTGATCAATGCGCTGAAGTCCTCGGAATAGACTAGCGTAAAGCCCTCGAATTATCGGTCAGATGTGAGTTTCAATATATGCCTTGAGATGGTCTGTGGAAGTCTACTTTAAAGAGGCGAAACAGAACTTTGGCCTGCTCGCCGAACAGAGTGGCGCCTATCAGTATGCCTATGCCTCGGTGCATCTGGCTGCGATGCGATACGCTCTGATTTTCGAGGCCATGCTTCGGAGTGGTCGCTCGAGCTACGGGGAGGTGCGGGACCGGCAAACTGGGCATCTTCGAGTGCTGTGCTTCGCGGGATTGCTTTGGCAATTGTTTCGCAGCCTCATCGAGGGCGCCCTGGACGCCTAGCCGATACGTTTGGGAAAGAAACTCTCGACCGCATTCTCGAAGCCATCGACAGCGAAGTGGAAGATTTTCTGAATCGAGCCCTCCATATGGATCCCGGATCACTTGAATCTGATCAATGCGCTGAAGCCCTCGGAATAGACTAGCGTAAAGCCCTCGAATTATCGGTCAGATGTGAGCTTCTCGCGAGTGAGAAGTTCTGTAACTGGATCATCATGCGGCGAAGCGTGAACCTTCGGAGCGAGTGAAGTCTATTTTATCAAGGATGAATTTTCGGAACGCTGAACCTTTTCCGCCGTGGTGCAAAAATCCAGGCAGCGTGTTTTTCAAGGCGGCTGAGACAATCATTTCCGAAGGCAGCACGTCTGGGCGGATGGTTCGGATCCAGGTTCCAAAGTGTTTCCAGACCAGACCGTCACATGTCATGGCAAGGTACTGTAACATGCCCTGAGCGATCATGCCGGTCTGCACAAACACATGATATGCGTGCATCTTTCTCTGCACCTGTCTGCGATATTTCTCGGTAGTCCGGTGGAGGTATTGGTTACCATTGCGACGCTTGAGCGGTCGCATAGCGGCCATCCAGAAATGGTATCCGAATGAGCCGACCGAATGCACCACTTGCTTGAAAGCGACTTCGATCTTGAAACGCAAACTGTAGAGCAAGATGATCTCCTGAGCTTCCATGGTGAGGTCGGTAGACAAGAGGATGATCCGCCCTCTCGTGGGATGATCGACGAGAATGAAGCGGACCATCGCCCCGGCGGGCTTCCACAACAGATCCACCGACTTGAACCGGACAGAGATGTTTCTCTCCCCATATACGGGACTGGGAACGGAACTGAAGCCGCCCGTTCCAAAGACATTCTGGAGCTTCACCGCAGCGCCATACTTTTTCGGTCGTCCGCGTTTGCGTTTGCGTGGCACTGCCGCAGGCCGAAAGCCGGTTGTCGTGCGTCGAACCCTCGTGACCAGCACACCGGAACGCCCCTTGGTGCTCCGGATCACCTTTCCGTTGGCGTAGTAGGCGTCGGCCAGCAAGACGAACTCCTGACCTCTACAGACGGATGCGAGCATCTCGTTGGCCTTGTCGATCAAGGTTCTCCTGTCGCGGTTTGAAGTGACGATACCTTCGTGAATGCGTGCACAGACCGGAACGCAGAAGAAGTATCCGCCAACCTGACAGAGCACGCCGAAGGCCTGAAAGGAATGGCTCATGATGAAGTGAGGCTTGGAATTGGACTCGGACTGTTGATGCAGATACTTCACCGCAGGCATCTTGCGGCCCTCCTTGGACTTCTTGATGCCGTCGAGAACCAGGACGGGGCGACAACCGATCTTGTAGACAGGGAAGTGCTTGATCACGATGGCGAACCAAAGTTCTGCAAGCCGGTCCGTCTTCACGGCATTGCTGTGGAAGAAATGGAGTAAGTGCTCATAGAAGTGTTCTGACAAACCGAGAGCGCGGACGAAACTGGAAACCCCGAGGAGGTCATTGCGCACGGAGAAAGCGGCCAAGACGAGCAGAAACCAGAGAAAGGTGCGGGCTCTCGAGAAAGCGGGTCGCAGAAGACAGACGATATTCCACCAAGAAATCCAGAGATCCATAACAAATGATTTGATTTTCCTAGACATTCGCATATATAAGCTCGCGAGTGAGAAGTTCTGTAACTGGATCATCATGCGGCGAAGCGTGAACCTTCGGAGCGAGTGAAGTCTATTTTATCAAGGATGAATTTTCGGAACGCTGAACCTTTTCCGCCGTGGTGCAAAAATCCAGGCAGCGTGTTTTTCAAGGCGGCTGAGACAATCATTTCCGAAGGCAGCACGTCTGGGCGGATGGTTCGGATCCAGGTTCCAAAGTGTTTCCAGACCAGACCGTCACATGTCATGGCAAGGTACTGTAACATGCCCTGAGCGATCATGCCGGTCTGCACAAACACATGATATGCGTGCATCTTTCTCTGCACCTGTCTGCGATATTTCTCGGTAGTCCGGTGGAGGTATTGGTTACCATTGCGACGCTTGAGCGGTCGCATAGCGGCCATCCAGAAATGGTATCCGAATGAGCCGACCGAATGCACCGCTTGCTTGAAAGCGACTTCGATCTTGAAACGCAAACTGTAGAGCAAGATGATCTCCTGAGCTTCCATGGTGAGGTCGGTAGACAAGAGGATGATCCGCCCTCTCGTGGGATGATCGACGAGAATGAAGCGGACCATCGCCCCGGCGGGCTTCCACAACAGATCCACCGACTTGAACCGGACAGAGATGTTTCTCTCCCCATATACGGGACTGGGAACGGAACTGAAGCCGCCCGTTCCAAAGACATTCTGGAGCTTCACCGCAGCGCCATACTTTTTCGGTCGTCCGCGTTTGCGTTTGCGTGGCACTGCCGCAGGCCGAAAGCCGGTTGTCGTGCGTCGAACCCTCGTGACCAGCACACCGGAACGCCCCTTGGTGCTCCGGATCACCTTTCCGTTGGCGTAGTAGGCGTCGGCCAGCAAGACGAACTCCTGACCTCTACAGACGGATGCGAGCATCTCGTTGGCCTTGTCGATCAAGGTTCTCCTGTCGCGGTTTGAAGTGACGATACCTTCGTGAATGCGTGCACAGACCGGAACGCAGAAGAAGTATCCGCCAACCTGACAGAGCACGCCGAAGGCCTGAAAGGAATGGCTCATGATGAAGTGAGGCTTGGAATTGGACTCGGACTGTTGATGCAGATACTTCACCGCAGGCATCTTGCGGCCCTCCTTGGACTTCTTGATGCCGTCGAGAACCAGGACGGGGCGACAACCGATCTTGTAGACAGGGAAGTGCTTGATCACGATGGCGAACCAAAGTTCTGCAAGCCGGTCCGTCTTCACGGCATTGCTGTGGAAGAAATGGAGTAAGTGCTCATAGAAGTGTTCTGACAAACCGAGAGCGCGGACGAAACTGGAAACCCCGAGGAGGTCATTGCGCACGGAGAAAGCGGCCAAGACGAGCAGAAACCAGAGAAAGGTGCGGGCTCTCGAGAAAGCGGGTCGCAGAAGACAGACGATATTCCACCAAGAAATCCAGAGATCCATAACAAATGATTTGATTTTCCTAGACATTCGCATATATAAGGTAATGACCATGAAAAAGATCAGATCATTGAAAAAAGAGTCCAGAAATTTGCGGCAAAGTTAGCTGCAATCGGGCCAATGCGGCCTGGGAGCATCAGCAAGCAATACCGAGATCGACAACGCCAGCGCGGCGTGTATTACCAACTGAGCTACACGCATGAGATGAGGAGCCGGACTGAACACGTCTGGCCAGACCACGTGAAGGGACTACGAAAAGAAACAGAGGAGTACAAGAAATTCAAGAAATTCAAGAAATTCAAGAAACTGACCACCGAACTGATCGATCTGAGCATTGAACTATCCAAGGCGAAGATCGCTCCATTACGCAGTCAGACAGACACGCCAGGCAAAGAGAAACCGGTCTGAGAACTTCCCACTCACGAGATATAAGGTAATGACCATGAAAAAGATCAGATCATTGAAAAAAGAGTCCAGAAATTTGCGGCAAAGTTAGCTGCAATCGGGCCAATGCGGCCTGGGAGCATCAGCAAGCAATACCGAGATCGACAACGCCAGCGCGGCGTGTATTACCAACTGAGCTACACGCATGAGATGAGGAGCCGGACTGAACACGTCTGGCCAGACCACGTGAAGGGACTACGAAAAGAAACAGAGGAGTACAAGAAATTCAAGAAATTCAAGAAACTGACCACCGAACTGATCGATCTGAGCATTGAACTATCCAAGGCGAAGATCGCTCCATTACGCAGTCAGACAGACACGCCAGGCAAAGAGAAACCGGTCTGAGAACTTCCCACTCACGAGTGAGCTTGGAAGAGGAATATCCGACAAGCAAACAGCAACGATGTTGGGTGCACAAGACAGCCAACATCCTCGACAAGCTGCCGAAGAAAGCGCAGCCCCTTGCCAAGGAACGCATCCATGAAATCTACATGGCGGAAACAAAGAAGGCCGCCTTGGAGGCCTATGACGAGTTCTTCACGCTCTACGAAGCCAAGTATCCGAAAGCGTGCGCCTGCCTGAACCTCAGCGTTTCATAAAATGGCTAGTCAGGCCATCATGTAGTAGGCGATTTCTTCTTCGACGGCCTGATTGTCTCCGAGTGTCAATGTGAGTCGACCTTGAGGGCGAGTCAGACGTCCGGCACGCTGGATGATTTTGCGGCGAATCGTGCCGAGTCCTTCAAAGATCCACTCCGCAGCCCTTTGGGGGGACGATTTGCGTGACCGCTCCGCAGATCGCATCTGCATTTCGCGTGTGAGATTGTGGGTGAGGATACTGGCCAAAAGGAAAGCTTCGTTGGCGGCACGTCGCTTGGCCGGAATATAGTCCATCTGGGCCTGGCTCTTGGCTTCGCCAAAAATCTTCTCCTGAGAGCCACGCCCTTCATGAAATTTCACCACATGAGCGACCATGTTTGTCTTGTTGGTGATGATCGCCCTGTATTCATAGTTCTCCTCGACTGGTTCGAAAAGATCCAGTTGGAGCGGTCCTTTGCGCTGAGTGCGCCTCATGGTTCGAATGCACAAAATGCGCGCTTTGCGCGCCCAACTTTTTGACTTCCAGCGGATTTCGAAGTGATGAGTTTTTCCCTCTCCGCCTCGGGTTCGGGACCAGCGACGGCGCTTCTCGATGATGCCCTTGAGTTCCACAAGCCGCTCGAAAGGCACCGAGAACGTATATTCCAGGCCAAGGGTCTTTGCCTCTGAAACCATCTGATCGCTGAAAAACGCGCTGTCGGCAGCACCGTCACACACCGTCGCGTCTTGGAGCGCAGCTGAAACCATCTGATCGCTGAAAAACGCGCTGTCGGCGCGCAACTCGATCTGCACATCAGGCAGCACCTTGCGAATCTTCTCCACGCAGGAACGGAGGAACTCCACCGCGCCATTGGAGTCATGGACGTTGCCGCTTCGATGAAGGTAATCGAGAATCTGTCCGGTTTGGGAGATCGTCGCGAGCAGCGGATAATAACTGCGCTCGCCTTTTTTCTTCTTGTTAAATCCCACAGCCGTCCCTTCCGCATGGCGACTCGTGCTCTGCACGCTTCCGTCCAAGTCAAGCGTGATGCGTTTGATTCCCTCCTCCTGAAGTCGCGACAGGCAAACGAAATGATTCATCTCCCTCATCCTCTCAAGGCTTTGACAATCGACCTCTCCCACCAACATCCGGCTCATCGTTGGGACACTGGGCAATTGGTGCATCCCCAAAACTTGTCGTACAAGGGGATCATCTCGGTAGTAGTCCATATCTCGAAGCATCCGGTAGCACAGTGCAAGATGCACGATAAGACACATGAAAACCTTGTGGAACTTGTAGAAGCGGGACATGCGCCGATCCAGTGGATCAAAGCACTGCTGAAGCTTCCCCTCCAGATCCAATTCCTGAAAAAGCTTCTGAAAGATAACGAGACCGCCGAAAGAGGTCAGTTCTTGATCTTCAAATTTGATCGCCGGAATCGTTCTGGACTTTGCATGAATCGTACGTCGTGCTACTCTCACTGTAGGTGGCTTTTGGGTTGAAGTGTTTGGTGTTTTGGTAGATTCCAAATTAACCTTATTCCAAAGGACCCTGCCACTATTTTCTTGGGATTCTTGCCCCGATTTATGAAACTATACCCCAGCGTTTCATAAAATGGCCAGTCAGGCCATCATGTAGTAGGCGATTTCTTCTTCGACGGCCTGATTGTCTCCGAGTGTCAATGTGAGTCGACCTTGAGGGCGAGTCAGACGTCCGGCACGCTGGATGATTTTGCGGCGAATCGTGCCGAGTCCTTCAAAGATCCACTCCGCAGCCCTTTTGGGGGACGATTTGCGTGACCGCTCCGCAGCTCGCATCTGCATTTCGCGTGTGAGATTGTGGGTGAGGATACTGGCCAAAAGGAAAGCTTCGTTGGCGGCACGTCGCTTGGCCGGAATATAGTCCATCTGGGCCTGGCTCTTGGCTTCGCCAAAAATCTTCTCCTGAGAGCCACGCCCTTCATGAAATTTCACCACATGAGCGGCCGTGTTTGTCTTGTTGGTGATGATCGCCTTGTATTCATAGTTCTCCTCGACTGGTTCGAAAAGATCCAGTTGGAGCGGTCCTTTGCGCTGAGTGCGCCTCATGGTTCGAATGCACAAAATGCGCGCTTTGCGCGCCCAACTTTTTGGCTTCCAGCGGATTTCGAAGTGATGAGTTTTTCCCTCTCCGCCTCGGGTTCGGGACCAGCGACGGCGCTTCTCGATGATGCCCTTGAGTTCCACAAGCCGCTCGAAAGGCACCGAGAACGTATATTCCAGGCCCAGGGTCTTTGCCTCTGAAACCATCTGATCGCTGAAAAACGCGCTGTCGGCGCGCAACTCGATCTGCACATCAGGCAGCACCTTGCGAATCTTCTCCACGCAGGAACGGAGGAACTCCACTGCGCCATTGGAGTCATGGACGTTGCCGCTTCGATGAAGGAAGTCGAAGATTTGTCCGGTTTGGGAGATCGTCGCGAGCAGCGGATAATAACTGCGCTCGCCTTTTTTCTTCTTGTTAAATCCCACAGCCGTCCCTTCCGCATGGCGACTCGTGCTCTGCACGCTTCCGTCCAAATCAAGCGTGATGCGTTTGATTCCTTCCTCCTGAAGTCGCGACAGGCAAACGAAATGACTCATCTCCCTCATCCTCTCAAGGCTTTGACAATCGACCTCTCCCAACATCCGGCTCATCGTTGGGACACTGGGCAATTGGTGCATCCCCAAAACCTGTCGTACAAGGGGATCATCTCGGTAGTAGTCCAAATCGCGAAGCATCCGGTAGCCCAGTATAAGATGCACGATAAGACACATGAAAACCTTGTGGAACTTGTAGAAGCGGGACATGCGTCGATCCAGTGGATCAAAGCACTGCTGAAGCTTCCCCTCCAGATCCAATTCCTGAAAGAGCTTCTGAAAGATAACGAGACCGCCGAAAGAGGTCAGTTCTTGATCTTCAAATTTGATCGCCGGAATCGTTCTGGACTTTGCATTAATCGTGCGTCGTGCTACTCTCACTGTAGGTGGCTTTTGGGTTGAAGTGTTTGGTGTTTTGGTAGATTCCAAATTAACCTTATCCCAAAGGCCCCTGCCACTATTTTCTTGGGATTCTTGCCCCGATTTATGAAACTATGGGGTATAGAGTGAAGAAAGACAAGGAAACTCTACTAACGTTCTACGACTTTCCAGCCGAGCACTGGAGACACATCTGGACGACAAACCCGATTGAGTCGACGTTTGCCACGGTCCGCCATCGGACTCGACAAACCAAAGGGTGCGGATCGAGGAAAGCAACCCTTTCAATGGTCTACAAGCTCGGCCTGGAAGCCGAGAAAGGCTGGCGTCGACTGAACGGATATCGTCAACTTGACAAAGTCGTGCAAGGAATCATCTTCGTGGACGGCATCGAGCAGCAAACCGCTGCCTAACCCATGATCGAACTTCGAATGGTGTTCCGACCGCCCTCATCCACAACTTCCGGTCATTTCTCCGAACGGGAAGCCAGACTCCACATCTTCACTTATTTCCCTTCCACGGTGAGTAGCGATCGACACCCGAGAGAAGCGTCGGCGAAGCCGTGAATCCCAGCGTTTTGATACACGCACCAAGGAATCCAAGCTAACTCTTGACGGAAAGTCATCCTGACTCTCGGCACAACCATTCAAGCCGGGAAAGACCCATCGCCCACCCACAGGGGGCGGCGCTCCCATTTTGCTTGCCTCATCCCTCGCGGAAATGCAGGATGGCAAGGAATCTCAACCCATCGTCTCATGATCAAGAAACGCTTGTTAGGCGTCCTCCTGGCCGCCATCGCCATGTTCGTCTGGGGTTTTGCCTACTGGGCAGGGCTCGGAGCCATCGTCCGCCCCTTCAAAAACCTGTCCGCCGAGCAGGAAACCGCCGTCATCGAGGCCCTGACTGCCACGGAGACCAAGACCGACGTCTACTACATTCCCGGCATTCCGCCGGCTGCGGACACCGCCGCCAACGATGCCTGGATGCAACAGCATCAAGAGGGGCCGCTGGCCGGCATCATCTTTATCAACGAGGGCAAGGATCCCATGGCCGCCGGAATGATGATTCAGGGGTTTTTGCACATGTTATTGACGGCCTTTGGCCCCGCGGTCTGTCTCTGTTTCGCCTCGAGCCGCCTTCCCACCTACGGCAAGCGCGTCCTCTTCAGCGGCTTTCTCGGACTGCTGGCGAGCTTCTGAGTCGACGTTGGGGAGATCATCTGGATGTATCACCCGATCAGCAATGCCGCCTTCAACTTCGGCTATCATTTTTCCGGAATCCTCGTCGGTGGACTCGTCCTCGCCGCCTTCGTCAAGCCCTCGAGCGATGCTCGGACGGAGGAGGAGGAAGATGTCGCCTCATGACTGACTGGGTCAATGCCTGACCAGTCCAGAGATCCCCAGTTCGCATCGCGTGGGACGACCATCGTCGACTCGCCCAGACCCTCGCCCGGCGGGAATCTACTTCTCCTTCAAGGCTGATTCCAGAGCGTGCCAGGCCAGCGTCGCACACTTGATCCGGGCGGGAAATTTACGCACGCCCAGGAGGGCCGCCAGATCACCCAGGACCGCCAGGTCGGCCTCGGGCTCTTCCTCCGCCGTCAGCAAGGCCACCACCTCGGCGATCTTGGCGTTGGCCTCATCGATGCTGGTGCCCTTGAGCTGGACGGTCATGATGGAGGCCGAGGCACGGGAGATGGCACAGCCCTCCCCCACGAAGCAAACCGGATTGAGACGCTGCTCCTCATCCTGATCGGCGTAAACCGTGATGCGATCCCCGCACAGCGGATTGAAGCCTTCTGCCTGAAAAGCGCAAGGCTCCAGCGCCCCCTCGTTCTTGGGACGACGATTGTGTGAGAGAATGATTTCCTGGTAGAGATCGGTAAGGCCTTCCATATCAACTGTGCTTCTGGCGAAAATAGCGAGCGATCCCATTGACGCTCATGAATGGCGGGTTGGCGACCGCATAATCGGCGATGGCGGCCTCGGACAAACCGGCGGCTTTGAAGGAGTGTGCCACGTAGCGCTCGAAAGGAGCGGTGAGATCCGCCGGACCGCTCTCTTCCAAGCGTATCTCGATCCATCCAAACCACTCGTCCAATGTGGTCTCCAAGACATCCAGGTGCGCTTCCACTCCGCTGACCGCTCCGTAATGCGTGAGATAAAGCGTGAGATAAAGCGTGCCGGGCCGGCAATCCCGCAGGCGCCGGATCGAATGTCTCCAGGCCTCCAGATCGATGTCCGGCGGCGGACAAGGCGGCTGCACGGGACCGCCCCCCAGAGCAACTCCCGCCACGTCCCCTGTGAACACCGCGCCGCCCCACTGCCAGGCCACATGATGCTTGGCGTGCCCCAGCGTGTGCCAGGCCGTGAAACGCTCCCCTCCCAGATCGAGTCGTTCCCCATCCGCACAGGCATGGATCTGATCCCTCGGGATGGGGCCCATCTCGCCCCAAAGAAGCTCCATGTCATCGCCAAACACCCGCTTGGCCGATTTCCACAAAACTTCCGGGTCCGCCAAATGATCCACCCCGAAGGGATGCACGTGAATCCGTGCGCCGTGCTGCGCCAAACGCCAGGCCGCCCCGGCATGGTCGAAATGAATGTGAGTCAACAAAACGTGCCGGACCTCCTCGACGCCAACCCCGCTTCCAGCGCCTCCCAGGTGGTGGCCGGACCCGACTCCACCAGCACAGGCCCCTCCCCGGTCTCTATCAAAAAGGCGGCGATGGTCCCCGGATGCCCCTGAAACTGCAGATCGATCACGCGCACCATGCTCAGCGTCCCTCCGTGTCCAGTGTCACCGCTTCTAACAATTGCTCTCCAAAATCGGGCAGGGCCGAGAATACCCGATTCCAGTTGGGGATTTCGGGATGGTGATAGTCGTCTTCGAGAAACTGATGATCCGCGATCTCAAAGGCACGCGCAAAGGACTCAATCGCCGCCGCCTCTTCATGCCGGTGATAACTCAAACCATTGACGAGTGAATCGTCATGAAAGCGCTTGATGGTGTCCCTCGCCGTCTTGACGTAGGTCAGACGGATGGTCTTGAGTGTCGTCGGATCGAGACGCACGCCATCAGCGGTCAGGTTTGAGTAAAGCGTCAAGACAATCTCCTTGGCCATTTTCATCAGTCCCCGGTCCTGGGATACCGGCTCGGCCCGCTCGGCTTTCGTCTCGAGATGCTGGTGCTTGTGCTCAAAGTTCATCCCCAGGTCCACCTGACAGATACGCCGCAAGGTCGTGTGATGATACACCTCACACAACATCCCGACCTCCAGTCCCCAGTTCCCCGGCAGACGAAGCAGCGAGGCCAGGCTCACCCCCATCGAGAATTCGCCCGAAAGCAGATAGCGAAAGCTGTCGAGAAACTCCAGGAGAGGCAAGGGCCCCAGCACGCGCATCATCGCGCGGATCAACGGTCCCATGAAAAGCCGGGTCACCCGCCCATACATGCGGTCGGACACTCGCCCGTAATAGCTTTTACAGAAATTATAGCCAATGTTCGGATGAGCCGCGGGCATGCACAATCGCAGCAGCATTTCCCGATGATAGGAAAGGATGTCGGTGTCGTGGGTCGCAATGATCTCCGTTCCCCCCCTGGCCAAGGTGTGGCCGATGGCCATCCAGACGTTGTATCCCTTTCCCGGTGTATAGGAAGTCAAGGCCCCTTCCTCCAGCGCCCCGTAGAGCGCAGTCAAGCGCGGGCCGTCGTTCCAGATGATGTGGTGCGGCTGCGGTAGTTCAGAGAAGAACTCGCGCGCATGGGCCAGCTCCTCGGCCGTCATCCGGTTCATGCTGACCACCACATGACTGATATAGTCCACCTGCTTGAGTTCCTCGACGATCCGACGCAGCGCCGGCTGCTTCACCTCGTCGTAGAGCGCCGGGAGAATCAGCGTGATTGGCCTCCGCTCGGCATGTGAGGCCAGCTCACTCGCCTGTTCTCCGAGATCGGGCTCCCGCAGGTGATGCAGAGTCGTCAGGAGACGATGCTGATAAAAGTCGGCCATGACCTCTCCTTAGCAGAGGTCGTGCGATTTGCGAACCCGTTCCCCCAACCTCCCCGCCGCTCCGGCGACGACTCCCGACTTGCCCCACGTTGGGATGCTTGGCACGGTTGTCCATGGCCCTCGCCGCGCCCAACCCGTGGATTTTCGGCATCACCCTCGCGTCGGTGGTCGTCTTCGCCCTCGCCACGCTGGCCTACGTCGTCTTCTGGCCGCGGGTGCTCGCCCACAACACCGCCCTCATTGCCCACGTGGTCGAGGAGGGCCTCACCGCCTACGCCGGAGACCACGGCCAGCGCCCGCAGGGATCGGACCCCCAAATTGTCGCCGCCCTCTTGGGCGACAACGAGCGAAAAAAAAGCTACCTCCGCCCCAATTTCCGGGAATTCCTCGATGCTCAGGGCCGGGTCCTCGACTCCTGGAAAAAGCCCTTCCGCTTCGAGCCTGCCCCCGACGGGAACATCAAGCTGCGCTCCGCCGGCCCCAACGGCACTTTCGACGATGAGGACGACTTGACCAGCGACGCCCTTCGCTGAGGGTGGGCACTTCTCTCCCCATTCGAGTCACCAGAACTCCCTCGCCCATCCATGCAGGCCTACCACCGTCTCTTGCAACGCGTCCTCTCCGAAGGCCAGTACCGGGACGACCGGACAGGAACCGGCACCTACTCAGTTTTCGGCGCCCAGGAGCGATTCGATCTGCGCGAGGGCTTTCCCTTGCTGACGACCAAGAAACTCCATCTCCGCTCCATCATCCACGAACTGCTCTGGTTTCTCCAGGGCGACACCAACATCGGCTATCTGAAGGAAAACAAGGTCCGCATCTGGGACGAGTGGGCCGACGCCGACGGCAACCTCGGTCCCGTTTACGGAAAGCAATGGCGATCCTGGGAAGGCCGCAACGGCCGCACCATCGACCAGATCGCTCAAGTCGTGGAAGGCCTCACGAGCAACCCCCACGGACGGCGTCACATCGTTTGCGCCTGGAACGTGGCGGAGGTCTATGACATGGCGCTACCGCCCTGCCATTTGCTCTTTCAGTTTTATGTCTGCCAGGGCGAACTCAGTTGCCAGCTCTACCAGCGCAGCGCGGATCTCTTCCTCGGGGTGCCCTTCAACATCGCCTCTTACGCTCTCCTCACCCTCATGATGGCGCAGGTCACCGGGCTCAAACCAAGCGAATTCGTCCACACCTTCGGCGATCTCCACCTCTACACCGATCACCTCGAACAGGCCAAGCAACAGCTCTCCCGCGAGTGCCGTCCTCTCCCCACCATGCGCCTCAGCCCCGCTGTGGACCGAATCGATGGCTTTAATTTCGACGACTTTCAGCTGGAGGGTTATGACCCGCACCCTCACATCAAGGCCACCGTTTCCGTCTAGAGCAAGCCAGGCAAACCATCGCGCGACCGTTCCCTTTTCATCCATGACGCACGCCATGCTCGCCGCCGCCGGCATCCGCCTGCATGCGATCGCGGCCATGGCCGCCAATCGAGTCATCGGCCGGGAGGGATCTTTGCCCTGGCATTTGCCCGAAGATCTCAAGAGTTTCAAGCGCCGCACCCTCGACCACCCCATCATCATGGGGCGCGCCACCTTTGAATCTCTGCCCGGCGGAAAGCCCCTGCCTCGCCGCCGCCACATCGTTCTCACCCGCACCCTCCCGCCCACCCCCGGAATCGAAATCATCCGCCGGCCGGAGGACCTGCCAAATCTCGGAATCCGGGGGGACGCCTTCGTAATCGGCGGAGCGGCGGTGTTTGCCGCTTTCTTGCCATTCTGTCATTCTGTGATCCTCTCGGCGATTCACCAGGCCCATGAAGGCGACACCTTCATGCCCGAATTCGAAGACACCTTCACCTTCGACGAAGTGCTGGAAGCGTGTCCTGACTTCGAAGTGCGCCTTTATCGCCGGGCACACGCGCTTCCCTCCCTTGGATGAATGAAGGAATCGTGTCTCACACGGGAGGACGGTCGTCCCGAGGCCGTGACTCACCCCGGCACTGCAACTTCAACGATCGACGATCAACATTCCGCCAGTGTTCTAACATGATTCCTGAAACATCGGGGTGGCCGCTCCCGCCCTCCGCACGGAGGGCCCGCCCCACGGGGCACCCGAGTCGTCGAAAGCTTGTTTCCGTGATGAGACCGCCGGGTGGAGAAACTCACTCACTCAACAACTGGCCGGAGTCCTCGCCACTCGCCGTCTCCAAATCCTTCTCGAAGCCCTCGTCGGGTATCCGTCCCTCGCCGTCCGCCGCCGAGGTGGCCAGATCATCGCACCGCTCGTTCTCCGCATGCCCCGAGTGACCCTTGACCCAACGCCATTGCACGGCGTGCCGCTGGCAGAGCGCATCCAGCCTCCTCCAGAGATCCTCGTTTTTGACGGTCTTGTTGCCCTTTCGACGCCAACCCCGGCGCTTCCACCCCTTCACCCAGTGCTCCGTGAACGCTTTCACCAGATACTGAGAATCCGTGTGAACCACCACCTCGCAGGTTTCCCGCAGGGCCTCCAGGCCCGCGATGGCCGCCATGAGTTCCATGCGATTGTTCGTCGTCCTCACATAACCCTGAGAAAGTTCCTTGCGATGCTTTCCCGAAATCAAGACCGTGCCGTAGCCGCCCGGACCCGGATTGCCTCGCGACGAGCCGTCCGTGTAAATGCAAACTTGCTTCCGGTTCCGCCCCTCCGGCGCCCCGTGTTTCGCGGCCTGCGATGCCGATGACACGTTCGCCTGGGAGGCTTTCCCCATGAAGCTCTCATAGATGCCCTCGATCACCTCTCGCTGCCGCTCGCTGAGGTTCATTGCTTCCCCCTTTGCCGCGGCCTCATCGATGCGGCGCACCCATTTGCGTTCGTTCTCACTCAGGTCATCCTCGTTTCCCACGAGTGTTTCTAACATCTGGTCGAGAGTCGGTTTTTTGCCCACGCCCGTCCTATAGCAGGCGCCGCGAACTCAGGCAAAAGTTGAGTGGCAAAATCGCTTTCGCGGTGTCTATTGCGCCCCGCCATCGCCCCCATGTCGCCGCCCGCCCCGCAGCTGCCCATTCACGAGAAACGAGAGGCCATCGTCGAGGCCGTCCGCGCGCATTCCGTGGTGGTGGTCTCCGGCGACACAGGTTCCGGGAAGACCACGCAGCTCCCTCAGATCTGTCACGCCGCCCTGCCTGGCAAGGGTCTGATCGGCTGCACGCAGCCCCGGCGCGTCGCCGCCGTCTCACTGGCCCGGCGCGTCGCCGAAGAGATGCGCGGCGAGTTGGGTGGTTTGGTGGGGGTGCAAGTCCGTTTCCTCGACCAAACCAGCGAGAGGACCCGCATCAAGTTCATGACGGACGGCATCCTCCTCGGCGAAACCCGCAGTGACCGCCAACTGCGGCGCTACGACGTCATCATCGTGGACGAAGCGCACGAGCGCACCCTGAACATCGACTTCACCCTGGGCTACCTACGCAACCTGTTAGACAAGAGACGCGATCTCAAGATCGTCATCAGCTCCGCCACCCTCGACGTGGAGCGCTTTTCGGAATTCTTCGGCGGAGCCCCCGTGGTGGAAATTGAAGGCCGCACCTTTCCGGTGGAGGACCACTACCTGCCACCCGAGAGCAGCCGGGAAGATCTGGCTCTCCAGGTGGTGCGCGGCGTCGAGTGGGTCCGGACCGTCGATCGGCAAGGCGATATTCTCGTCTTCCTTCCCGGAGAACGCGAAATTCAGGAAACCGCCGACCTCCTCACGGGACGCCGCTTCCCCCGCACGCAAGTCCTGCCGCTCTTCGCCCGGCTCAGCCTCAAGGATCAACAGGCGGTGTTTCAAAGCACGCCCGGCACCCAACGCATCGTCGTGGCCACCAACGTCGCCGAGACCTCGCTCACCATCCCCGGGATCGTCTACGTGATCGACAGCGGCCTGGCTCGCATCAATCGTTACGACGCCCGAAGCCGCGTCCAGCGGCTGCTCACCAAGCGCATTTCCCAGGCCAGCGCTCGCCAGCGGCGCGGCCGCTGCGGACGTGTCAGCGACGGCGTTTGTGTGAGGCTCTACGACGAGGAGGACTTCGAACGGCGGCCTCCCTACATCGATCCCGAAATCCGGCGCACTTCGCTCGCGGGCGTCATTCTGCAGATGAAGAATCTGCGCCTCCCGCCCATCGAAGCCTTTCCCTTCATCGATCCGCCCCAACGCCGTCTCGTCGCCGAGGGGTATCAGCAATTGATCGAACTCGGCGCGCTGGACGAAGACAAGCGCCTCACACCCGACGGGCGTGAAATGGCGCGCATGCCGATCGATCCCTGCCTCTCCAAGATGCTCACCCACGCCCGCGAACACCACCCGGTCGTCCTGCCATGGATACTGGTCATCGTCTCGGCACTATCCACCCAAGATCCTCGCGAGCGCCCGCGCGGAAAACGAGATCAAGCCGACGAGGCTCACCGGCCCTGGCAAGATCCTCGCTCGGACTTTTTCAGTCACCTTCACCTTTGGTTGGCCCTGAGTGATCACTTGGATGATCGCGGACGCCCTCGCAAAAACACCCTCCGAAGATTCTGCGGCAAGCGTTTTCTCAACTATCGCCGGGTGATGGAGTGGCTGGGCGTGGCCCGTGAACTCGCCGCCCTCATCCGCGCTCGCCACTTGCCCTATCATGCCGAGCCGCCCACCGACGGTGATTACTTTACTGTTCACGAGTGTCTTCTCGCCGGCATCCCTCGCGGCGCCGCTCATCGCGAGGAGCGCCGAACCTATCGCAACGGAAGCGATCAGGAGTTCTCCATCTTTCCGGCCTCCAGCCTTTTCAAAGAAAGGAAATCACCCGAATGGATCCTGGCCTTCGAACTCGTCGAGACCTCCAAACTCTACGCGCGTCAGGCCGGCGCCATCGAACCCGGCTGGCTGGAAAAGGCGGCGCCGCACCTCTGCCGCTTTCACTATTCGGATCCGCATTGGGACTCCCGTCAGGGCGCCGTCTACGCCAAGGAACATGTCAGTTGTGTCGGCCTGCGCATCGTGGAGAATCGCCGGGTCCACTTCGGCCGCATCCACCCACCGGAAGCCCGGAAAACCTTCATCTGGCAGGCCCTGATCCCGGGAGATCTCCGCACTCAGGGTGCTTTCAAGGAACGGAACCCCGAAACCGTCGAGGCCGTGCGACTGCGCGAGACCAAGCTTCGCAAGCCCGATACGCTCTACTGCGCGGACGCCGTCTTCGAGTTCTTCGATGCCCGCCTCCCGGCCGATCTCTCGACCTCAAAGGCATTCGAAGACTGGCGCCTCACCGTGGAGGCCGAAAACCCCGAATTCCTCATGTTCTCGGAAGAGGAGATCTGCTATTCGCAGCTGACGCCTTTCAACGAGGAGGATTATCCCAATGAGGTGACCCATGACGGGTACGCCTACCCAGTCTACTATCAATACACTCCCGGAGAACCCGAAGACGGTCTCACTTTCGGTTGCTCACTCTCCTGCCTTCATGAACTCCCCGATTGGTTAGGCGATTGGCTAGTCCCCGCCTACCTCCTGGAAAAGGTCGCCCTCCTCATGAAGAGCCTGCCAAAAGAGCTGCGGATCGCCTGCCAACCTGTGGATCAACGCGCCGAGGCTTTTGTCCGAGACACCTCACCGGATGGGCTCGTGGGGGAATCGCTGGCCTACTTTCTCACCCGGGAGATCGGAAAACTCGTGGAGCCGGCGGACTTCGATCCCGAGCGGCTGCCGCCCCACCTCATTCCCTCCTACTGGATCGGCGACGACGAGGGCCAGGAGCTCGCCCGAGGCGGCGATCTGGAAGCCTTACGACTCAGACTCGAAGGCCGCCGCGCCCAATGGTTTGATCGCCAAACCAAGTCCTGGGAACAGACCGGATTTTCTCATTTTCCCAAAGATGCTCTCCCCGAGAAAACCACCGTCGCTCAGACCGCGGCCTACCCGGCTTTGGTGGACGAAGGTTCAACGGTCGGAGTCCGCTGCTTTCCCGAGCGAGAATCGGCCGAGACCGCGCACCGCCTCGGCCTCGTGCGGCTGGTCAGACTGCGGCTGCCCGATCAGGTCCACCACTTGGAAAAGCAGTTCCCGCTCGGCCGGGAAACCAAAATGCTCCTCCCGTTTCTCGGACCGGCCGGCAAGTCAAACCTCCATCACCTGATCGCGCTGACCATCGATGCCTGCCTTGGAGGTTCGGAATTCAAGGCGCCGCCCATACGCGACGCCGAAGGTTTTGCGTCTCTGTTAGAAAAAACACGCCCCTCGCTCTTCGATCAGGGAACCACGCTCGCCGCCCCTCTCGAGACCGTGGTGGCGAGTTTTCAGAAAATCGAACGAGACCGGGAGGCGCATGCATCCGGCCCACACTCGGAGAGTCTGCGGGACGTCGCGGCCCAGCTGGACGATCTCCTCGCCCCCGGGTTTCTCCTCAAAGGATGGGCCCCACGCATCAAGGAATATCCGCGCTACTTTCGCGGCATCGAAGCCCGACTCACTCGACTTTTCTCCGCGCCTCCCGCCAAGGACCTGCAGAAGCTTGCGCGGGTCGCATCGTTTCAGGCCACCTACCATGAGCGCATGAGTGAATGGGAATCCGAGCCGCTCAAGAGCCCTTTCGCGCTCCGCGCCTTCGGTTGGCAGCTGCAGGAATTTCGCCTCGCGGTCTTTGCGCCCGAAATCGGCGCCGCCCATAAAGTTTCCGAGAAGCGTTTGACCCGGGCCCTCGAAGAACTGGGATGATTCCCGCTTGACGATCCCCGCCGCATGCCGGAAGCGACGTCATGGAGAAGACGCCGATCGCCGTGGAGGTTCCGTTAGGAGACCGTGCTTACCAGGCTCTCGTCGGACCGGGTCAGCTGGGCCAAGTGGGCGGGCATCTGGACGCCTTGAATCTCGGCAAACGCTGCGCCGTCATCACGGACGACACCGTTGGACCATTCTACGGGAAAATGCTGCTCACCGGTCTCCGAGACTGCGGATACGAAGCCAACCTTCTCGAAGTCGTCGCAGGTGAGCCCTCAAAATCCGTCGCCATTGCGGAGTCACTCTGCCGCCGGATGATCCAGCACGGCTGCGACCGGCACACCTTTGTCGTCGCTCTGGGAGGCGGCGTCATCGGCGACCTCGCCGGCTTCGTGGCCGGGATCTTCTACCGCGGGATTCCCTACGTCCAAATCCCCACCACGATCGTGTCCCAGGTCGACAGCTCGGTGGGCGGCAAGACCGGCGTCAATGCCCCGGAGGGAAAGAACCTCATCGGCGTGTTCCATCAGCCGCGGCTCGTCGTCGCGGACACGGACACCCTGGCCACGCTTCCCGATCGCGAATTCCGCGAGGGATTCGCCGAAGTCATCAAGCACGCGGCCATCCGGGACGCCAGCATGGTTCCCCTCATCACGGCGGTTTTGGAGAATCGCACGTCCCATCTGCCCGAACTCATGGCCAGGAACATCGCCATCAAGGCCAAGATCGTCGAGGAAGACGAGCGCGAAACCACCGGCACGCGCGCGCTGCTCAACTTCGGCCACACCATCGGCCACGCCATCGAGGCCGCCGCCGGTTACGGCCGATTCCTCCACGGCGAAGCCATCAGCCTCGGCCTCCGCGCCGCCGCCAATCTCTCCTGCGAATTCAGCGGCCTGCCATCGGCCGATCGCGATGAACTGCTCCGTCTGCTGAAGGCCTTCGACCTTCCGCTCGTCCTCCCTGACGATCTCGAAGACCGAGCCATCCTCGACTACCTGGCTCGCGACAAGAAGTTCGAGAAGGGCAAGATCCGCTTCGTCCTTCTGAGAGGTTTTGGGGATGCTTTCCTCTCCGACCAGGTCACTCTCGCCGCCATTGAGCGAGCGATCGCTCAACTTCGTGAGCCCCCCTCGGCCTGACTTGACGTCTGAACACTTGGCCTCCTCGGGATTGGATCGACTCGGCGCCGTCAACCTTCTTCTCCGCGCTGGGCGAAACGATGGAAAACCGGAGCGCCAGCGAGGCTGACGAATCACAAAGCCTGGCCTGACGAAGCAACTTCGCATGGCCAATCATGATGACACTCGGCACGCCAAACGACCCGTTCACGCAAAGACACCCTCCACTCGATCAAGGTTCGAGAGCCTCAGCCATCGATGAGAGATAGGCGCTCAAGGTCTCCACGTTTTTGGAGAACACAGCACTGGAGAGGAAGCGAAATCCCGATTCGAACTTCGGCTGACCGACCAAATGCTCGCCCGCATCGTTGGTGATCCATCGTCCTTGTTCATCCAATTTCGCCAGGATCTCTCGCACTTCCCTCTCGCGCGGACGGCTCGAGCGAGCGCTGGGCTGATCGAGATTTTCCTGCGCGGCGCGAAAGGCCTCCTCAATCTTCTCCAGCCGAGCAGGATGTTTCCACCCATAGTGACTGGGCGCCTCCGAATCGTCGTAAGTGATCTGATAGTCTGAGTCCATGTAGAGAGGCCGATTGGTCTTCAGCTCGTGGAAGCGGGCAAGCCGCCCATCCCGCAGCACGCAGCGCTGCTTGAAGTATTCCAGAGCGGTTGAGATGGGTTCGAGATAGCGCTGATCGTCCGTGAAGCGAGCGATCTTGATGAGGGTCTCCATCACATCCTGAGACTCCGTTCCCGCAATGGCCGGCGGCTCGAATTTCCTCGCCCACATCGGAATCATCTCATCGTTGTACTGCTGGCACCAGCCAGGCTCCGGCATCTGCGCCAGGATCAGAAAGTCGCCCAGCCGTCGCACCGCCGCATGATACTCCTGGTTTTCGTAAATCTGAAAGGCGAGCATCAAGGTGGCCGCAACCGTCCCCGCCACGCCGTCGTTCAGCGTATAACCGTCCCAGTAGTTCTTGATCCGGGCCGCTGACTTCCAGCCGCCCTCCGGATATTGCGCCTCCACAACAGGCTTCGCTTCCACCCGTCCCGTCCAGACTTGAGGAAAGCCACCGTTGGGAAACTGAGCGTCGAGAAGCGCTTTCATGCCGAACGTGACGGCCTCGTGGATGCCCTCATGCTGAAATCCGAGCACCTTGTCCGTCCGCATGAGAAACTGCAAGGCGGCCTGAGTCTGACCATCATCCAGAGATGAAACGTTCCAGCTTCCCACCCTGCCCGTGCCTTCACCGCGGCGATATCGGCCCATGCGGCCACGCTCGGGCAGCACAAAATGGATCACCTGTGTCCAACCACCCGACTGAAGCTGCCCATCAACGAGCGCTTCGGCGGCCTCACGGGCCGCTCTCAGATAAAAGTCGTCCTTGGTCGCCGCAAAGGCCCGGAGATACGCCTGCCCCACCGTGGGCGTTCCAGGGGGTTGCACAAAGATCGTGTCGACCGAGGCCCGCCCCTCACCTCAGCACCGCCGCAAATCGGAGCTATAATAGTAAACCCCATAGTTTCATAAATCGGGGCAAGAATCCCAAGAAAATAGTGGCAGGGGCCTTTGGGATAAGGTTGATTTGGAATCTACCAAAACACCAAACACTTCAACCCAAAAGCCACCTACAGTGAGAGTAGCACGACGTACGATTAATGCAAAGTCCAGAACGATTCCGGCAGCGATTCCGTAAGACGGCGTCGGAAAGAGTCGTAATGGCCTGAATTGGTGGGTGTTGAGCGTGTTGAAGCTGGCGCTAGGAGGGCGAACAGTTTCGTGTGGCGGTTCTCGGGCGAATTTCGGAGGGCTCGAGCCGCGAAATGGATCCCCCTGTCGGCAATAGGCAACAGGGAGCCAGACCGCTCCGATGGCGGACGCGAACCCAAGGTTACCGAGAGCGCGGGGCGGGCGTTCCTCAGCCCGGAGCCGGTGGCGGCCACCATCGATCCTCTCGCATGGAGGCGGCGATTTGACGGGCAAAATAGATGGCCGTGTGTCCACGGCGTATCTCTGGCTTCAAGTTGCGCTTGTGGAAGCAGTGGAACACGGCGTGGGCCATGAACATGATCAGCCACAGAACGAGAATGGAATTGGGATGATGATGATAGCAATGACCGGAATGCCAGCGGGAGCAGAGTTCGTTAAAGCCTTCGTTTTCGACCTTTCAACGGTCGTGCCCGAAATGGAAGATGGTCTTGGCATCGGCCATTGAGCGGGGCATGGTCGTCGCCCACCACCAGTGGCTATCGATGGGAGTCTCGACCCAATCCCCAGCGACGCGCTCGCGACGGATGCCAGTCTCATGGGAATGAACAACGCGAAGAGGAGTGTGAATGGATTCAGTGCAGAAGCCCTCAGCCTCTTGTAAATGAACGTGCCGCGCGGGCTTGCCCGGTGCAGCCGGAGTCTCAAATGATTCTGGCTCTTGCTCCTCAAGGGGCAGGAGCGTGCGGGCTTCGGACAATAGCTCAGGCTGATTATCCTTGAGTACGGCAACAAGGTATTTGCCGTGGTCTTCAAGAAGATTGATCACGGAGGGACGCAGGTAGAGCGCATCGGCAGTGAGCACGTCAAAGCAGCGTGGGTGGTCCTTAAGGACGCGAGTTATCAGCCGTATAGCCGCAGCGACTTCGTCGTCTCCAGGATCTCCGTCTTCACCAGGCTCAAGCATTTCCATGTCGAGAAGCAATTGAAAATCCTCACAGATAATCTGAAACGCGACCAAGCGGTGGTAGAACTGTGTTTTGACCTCGTCTCCGACGGCGATCCGGCGTTGGAGACACTTTGGACAACAACGTTTGTAGCTACAGTGAGTTTCGTGACCATCGACGGCGGCAAGCATCCAACCGCGCTGTGGGGCAAGGATTTTGTTGCGTTTGAGGCAGAAGTAAATGTGTCCGAGACACCCTCGCACACTGTCAGGCTCGATGCGCTCGGAGACATACGCCAGTTCGTCGGCGCTGGGCAAACGGTGATTACCGAGCCAACGGGTCCAGCCGCTCTTGTTCCGGTGTTGCTCGAGTTCGTTGAAGCTTGGTAACCGGCAGCAGAACATGGCGAAGAATGCTGCCGGGAAAACTCGAGTGGGAATCTGTGGTTTGGGACGAGAGTCACGCACCCGCAGCCTCCACTGTTGGCGGAGGCTGAAAATCTTGTCCGCGTAAGTTAGTAGTCGCGTGAGAATGGTCGCTTCTTTTTTGGTGGAGAATTGCGCCCGGACTTGGCTTTGCCGGCTGATTTCTTACCGGTCTTGCCCTTCTTCTTGGCGGAGCTACTCGCCGCTCTGGCCTTGGTTTTTGCCTCCTCGAGTCGGAGGCGCCCCTGCTCGTCGAGGGCTTCCAGCAGAGCATTCGCCTTCTGGAAATCATCGATCCAGCGTCTCGCCTGAGCTTCCAACGGTCTGGGGACGTGCAGCATGGTGGTCTTGCCCTTGCGAGTCTGACCGATGGCCAAGGAGCGATGGCGCAAGGAGTCGTCGGAAGCGCAACGGCAAGTGGGCTTGCCGCATTTACGAGAGAGTTCGATGGGCGAGCCGTGAAGGAAGCCTTCGGCCTGGTCGAGGAGCTGGCGGAGGCGGCTGCGAATCTGGCGTTCGGTGGGGGGCAGGGAGTTTCTGCTTGGCATGAAGGTCGGCTCGTTCAGCGCACTGTAATATAAGACCATTACAGAAACAAGCTTAAAAAAGATGAAATAACGAATGCGAATTCGCCATGGGGTCAAAAATGGGCGCTGCCGATCCGAATTACCCAAAAATACAGGGCTTGAGCCGCCTCAGCCGCCTATCTTACGGAATCGCTGGCGACACAAGAATCAAATCAATCGAACTGACTATCTGAAAACCATGAAACGTACCATCACCACTCTGATCCTGGCGCTCTTCGCGTCGACGGCTCCCGTGATCCTCGCCCAAGACGAAGGGGAAGAGCCTGAACGCCCCCGGCGCGGCGACCGTGGTGGCGAGCGGCCTGAACGTAGGGCCCGCCCTGGCGGACCCGGCGGCTTCATGTCCCGCCTGCCCCTCTACAAGGCCCTCGACGCCAACGAGGACGGCGAACTGTCCAAGGAAGAGATCGAAAATGCGGTGGCGGCGCTGAAGAAACTGGACGCCAATGGCGACGAAAAGCTGAGCGGCGAGGAACTCATGCCGGCCTTCGGCGGTCGCGGCGACGGCGCGGCAGGTGGCCGCGGATTCGGTGGTCGCCGTCCCGGCGGTGCCGATGGAGAGGGTGATCGCCCCCAGCGTCCTCGCCGTCCGCAATCGGACCGCGCCGACGACCGCCCGAGCGACGACGACGACGATAACTAGGCGAGAGCGTTCTCCGTGATGCATTCCGGCGGCCATCATCGCCGCCGAAGATCACACACCACTCGATCAATCAGACCCCCTTTCCGCGAGTCGGGAAGGGGTTTTCGCGTGTCCGTCATTCCGAGAACGGCGCCAAGTGATCCGATTTCGCCGTCATCGTTCATGTTCAGCAATGGCGCGAGCAGAAAAAGAAACGCGAAGCGTCCTGGAGTGCGCTTGCCCTCGAGCGGTTTCCACAATGCCGCTCACCCTACCAAAGCGGCAGACGGCTTCGGCACGCAAAAAGAACCTTCCCTCTCGCGAAGCGTCTTGGCCAGTGCACGCGTGAACTTCCCGCCGAAAGCGCATCCGCAGGTTCAGACCTCCTGACTTACCCCCAGCGTTTCATAAAATGGCCAGTCAGGCCATCATGTAGTAGGCGATTTCTTCTTCGACGGCCTGATTGCCTCCGAGTGTCAATGTGAGTCGGCCTCGAGGGCGAGTCAGGCGTCCGGCACGCTGGATGATTTTGCGGCGAATCGTGCCGAGTCCTTCAAAGATCCACTCTGCAGCCCTTTGGGGGGACGATTTGCGTGACCGCTCCGCAGATCGCATCTGCATTTCGCGTGTGAGATTGTGGGTGAGGATACTGGCCAAAAGGAAAGCTTCGTTGGCGGCACGTCGCTTGGCCGGAATATAGTCCATCTGGGCCTGGCTCTTGGCTTCGCCAAAAATCTTCTCCTGAGAGCCACGCCCTTCATGAAATTTCACCACATGAGCGGCCGTGTTTGTCTTGTTGGTGATGATCGCCTTGTATTCATAGTTCTCCTCGACTGGTTCGAAAAGGTCCAGTTGGAGCGGTCCTTTGCGCTGAGTGCGCCTCATGGTTCGAATGCACAAAATGCGCGCTTTGCGCGCCCAACTTTTTGGCTTCCAGCGGATTTCGAAGTGATGAGTTTTTCCCTCTCCGCCTCGGGTTCGGGACCAGCGACGGCGCTTCTCAATGATGCCCTTGAGTTCCACAAGCCGCTCGAAAGGCATCGAGAACGTATATTCCAGGCCCAAGGTCTTTGCCTCTGAAACCATCTGATCGCTGAAAAACGCGCTGTCGGCGCGCAACTCGATCTGCACATCAGGCAGCACCTTGCGAATCTTCTCCACGCAGGAACGGAGGAACTCCACTGCTCCATTGGAGTCATGGACGTTGCCACTTCGATGAAGGAAGTCGAAGATTTGTCCGGTTTGAGCGATCGTCGCGAGCAGCGGGTAATAACTGCGCTCGCCTTTTTTCTTCTTGTTAAATCCCACAGCCGTCCCTTCCGCATGGCGACTCGTGCTCTGCACGCTTCCGTCCAAATCAAGCGTGATGCGTTTGATTCCTTCCTCCTGAAGTCGCGACAGGCAAACGAAATGATTCATCTCCCTCATCCTCTCAAGGCTTTGACAATCGACCTCTCCCAACATCCGGCTCATCGTTGGGACACTGGGCAATTGGTGCATCCCCAAAACCTGTCGTACAAGGGGATCATTTCGGTAGTAGTCCAAATCGCGAAGCATCCGGTAGCCCAGTATAAGATGCACGATAAGACACATGAAAACCTTGTGGAACTTGTAGAAGCGGGACATGCGCCGATCCAGTGGACCAAAGCACTGCTGAAGCTTCCCCTCCAGATCCAATTCCTGAAAGAGCTTCTGAAAGATAACGAGACCGCCGAAAGAGGTCAGTTCTTGATCTTCAAATTTGATCGCCGGAATCGTTCTGGACTTTGCATTAATCGTACGTCGTGCTACTCTCACTGTAGGTGGCTTTTGGGTTGAAGTGTTTGGTGTTTTGGTAGATTCCAAATCAACCTTATCCCAAAGGCCCCTGCCACTATTTTCTTGGAATTCTTGCCCCGATTTATGAAACTATGGGGGTAACGTGCTCCATGGCGTCACCCTGCAGAAAAAGGTTCGGAGGATCAACCCTCGAATCAGCGCCGGGCAATCGCTCAACTTTCTCCTTTCCTGAAGCTCAGGTCTCTCCGTAGGTTGGCGGCCCAAACTCTTTCCGCCGCCTTCCTCCTTCTCATGAGTGCCCCCGTTCCCACCGCCGGAAAACAGCGCCAATACTGGCGGAAAAATCTCTCTTGCCTCGCCGTCCTCTTGACCATCTGGTTTGTCGTCAGCTTCGGCTGCGGCATTCTCTTCGTTGATCAACTGGATCGCTGGCGCCTTCCGGGCACGGGCTTCAAGCTCGGGTTCTGGTTCGCTCAGCAAGGGAGCATTTACACCTTCGTGATCCTCATCGCCGTCTACGTCCGCTACATGAACCGGCTGGATGCCAAGTATCTCCAGGACACCGACTCCTCGTCTTCCGCTTCCTAAACATTTCCATGACTTCCATGCCCATGCTGCTCGCCTGGTCACCCATCCAGATGTGGACCCTCGGCATTGTCGGGTTGTCCTTCGCCCTCTACATCGGCATCGCCATTTACACGCGCACCTCCAAGCGCAGCGAGTTCTATGTGGCGGGCGCCGGCGTTCCCGCACTGGCCAACGGAATGGCCACCGCCGCCGACTGGATGTCCGCGGCCTCGTTCATTTCGATGGCTGGAATCATCTCCTTCGCCGGTCGCGATGGGATCGGTCTACCTGATGGGCTGGACCGGCGGCTACGTTCTCCTAGCGCTCTTGCTGGCTCCCTACCTTCGCAAGTTCGGCAAGTTCACGGTGCCCGATTTCGTGGGCGACCGCTATTATTCGGGTTTGGCCCGATTGGTCGCCGTCTGTTGCGCCATCTTCGTCTCCTTCACCTACGTGGCCGGTCAAATGCGCGGCGTGGGGGTCGTCTTTTCCCGCTTTCTCGAAGTGGACGTGACCATGGGCGTGGTGATTGGCATGGCCATCGTCTTCTTCTACGCCGTTCTCGGTGGAATGAAAGGCATCACCTATACCCAGGTCGCTCAGTACTGCGTGCTCATCTTTGCCTTCATGGTGCCGGCCATTTTCATCTCTATCATGCTGACGAACAACCCCATTCCACAACTGGGAATGGGAGGCACCCTCGCGGCGGAAGAGGGTATCTATCTCTTGGATAAACTGGATGGGCTCAGTGAAGAACTCGGCTTTGCCCCCTACACCTCGGGTTCCCGAAGCACGCAGGACATCTTCTTCATCACCATGGCTCTCATGGTGGGAACTGCCGGTCTCCCCCACGTCATCATCCGCTTCTACACCGTCAAGCGCGTCAAAGATGCCCGCATGTCCACCTTCTGGGCGCTGCTCTTCATCGCCATTCTCTACACCACCGCGCCCGCCGTGGCGGCCTTCGCCCGCACGAACATGATCTCTACGGTCAGCAATCAGCCCTACCAAGAGATCCCTTCCTGGTTCAAGACCTGGGAAGACTCGGGCTTGATCGCCTGGATGGACAAAAACAACGACGGCATCGTCCAATACACCGCCGGAAACCCCTTCGCCATGCAAGAAGGCGATTCCAAAGTCGTTCCGCGCTTCGTCGGCGCCTCTGACGACGCCTCCGCCCGGGGCCCATTCGGGCAAAGACTCCTCACCAATCCCACCGCCGAGGGAACGAACGAACTCTACGTCGATCGCGACATCATGGTCCTGGCCAATCCGGAGATCGCCAATTTGCCTAACTGGGTCGTGGGTCTGGTGGCGGCCGGCGGGCTGGCGGCGGCGCTCTCCACCGCAGCCGGCCTCCTCCTGGTGATTTCAACCGCCGTGGCTCACGATTTTCTCAAGCGCCTGATCCTGCCAAACATCTCCGAACAAAACGAGTTGCGAGCCGCGCGACTGGCCGCTTTCGGCGCGGTCATTATCGCCGGCTTGTTAGGCATTTTCCCACCCGGCTGGGTGGCGCAGGTGGTGGCCTTCGCCTTCGGGCTCGCCGCCTCCTCGTTCTTCCCCGCCATCATCATGGGCATCTTCACCAAACGCATGAATCGTGAGGGCGCTATCTGCGGCATGCTCGTCGGCATCCTTTTCACCGCCGGCTACATCGTCTATTTCAAGTTCGTCAACCCCGCCGCCAACCCCGCCGAGAACTGGCTGTTTGGGATCTCGCCAGAGGGCATCGGCACCCTTGGCATGCTGCTCAATTTCGCGGTGGCCACCATCGTGTGCCGCTTTACGCCGCCGCCACCCGCCGAGGTCCAGGAGATCGTGGAACGCATCCGTGTACCGGAGGAAGCCGCTTCCTGATCGTGAAGTGACCGCCATTCGGCCATGCCCCTGATCGATCCCAGCTATCGGCCGCCACCGGGCCTGGGCGGCGGGCACGCCCAGACCGTGCTCGCCCGCTCCCTCCGCCGACTCGGGAATCCTCCCTACCAGCGTCAGCGTCTCGAACTCGGCGATGGTGACTTCCTCGACCTCGATGAGATCGACGGTCGGCACGACCGCACAGCCATTCTGCTTCACGGACTCGAATCCTGTTCGAGGGCGCCCTACGTCATCGGCATGGGCCGCTGTCTGCTCCGCGAGAAATGGAACATCGTGGCCCTAAATTTTCGAGGCTGCAGCGGAGTTCCAAACCGTCTCCTGCGATCCTATCACAGTGGCGTTTCGGACGATCTGGCTGCGGTGGTGGCCGACTTGAGGCACCGGCGCCCCGGGACAGCTCTCGCCCTGGTAGGGTTCAGCCTGGGAGGCAACGTCGCTCTACGCCATCTGGGTGAGCGGGGAGAAGAAGCGAAATCACACGGCATCGTTGCAGCCGCCGCCATCTCCGTGCCCTGCGATCTCGAATCCTGCGCCGAACGGTTTCGCTTGCCAGAGAATCGCTTCTACATGAAGCGGTTTCTCCACTGTCTCTTTCGCAAAGTCCGGCATCGCCAGGAAGCCTTTCCCGACGCCCTCGATTACGAGGCTGTCCTGGCTTCCCGAGATTTCCACGATTTCGATGGGCGTTTCACCGCGCCCATTCATGGATTCACTTCCGCGAAAGATTACTGGTCCCGGTGTAGCAGTCGTTCCGTGGCTCGTCGTGTGGAAGTGCCCACGCTACTCATCAACGCTCTCGACGACCCTTTTCTGAGTGAGCGCTGTCATCTGCGAGACGATGCCCGGGATCATCCCCTGCTCCACGTGGACCTTCCCTCGCACGGTGGTCATGTCGGTTTCGTGAATCTTGGCCGCACCGGTTATTATCACGAGCGACGCGTGACTCAATTCTTCCACGAAACCGTTCGTGATCGCTAAGCCAACGAATGCGTCGGCCGCCAAAGCGTCCGCTGTCGCCGCGAAGGGTGTTCGCCGGACTGTGCGTACAGGCAGTGCGCCTTTTCGCGGGCGACGATCGTGTTTCCGGGCCGTCTTGCCGAGGTCAAAGTGGCGGTTTGTCCACGCCGATCTGTTCAAAAATGCCACCAGGCGCCGCGCCCGGGATGGGTTCGGGTCGGATTTCACGGAGTCCGAGCGGAGTGACCCGATAGTCGAAGGGGTGCGGGGGAATGCGCACTCGCCGTCCCGTGGGCTCGTAGGACGCGCCGTCTTCAAAGGCCAGGACTCCGGTGTGCGTGCCCCCCTGATACCACCGCACCCGATAGTGATCCGGCCCCAAGCTCTCCACCGGATCGTGGCGGTAGGACCAATCCGGAAAACCGCGATAGAGAGCCGCCAGAAACTGAAGGATCTCCGTCTTGTTCATCACCCGCCGCGGTGTGACGAAGCGAACCTCCTCAACCAGCGTGGTGCCGATCAGATCGACGTCATGCGTGGCCAACCCTTTCATATAGGCGACAAGAGGTGGCGGCAAGGGCTCGAGTGACCAGCGATTCCGTAAGACGGCGTCGGAAAGAGTCGTAATGGCCTGAATTGGTGGGTGTTGAGCGTGTTGAAGCTGGCGCTAAGAGGGCGAACAGTTTCGTGTGGCGGTTCTCGGGCGAATTTCGGAGGGCTCGAGCCGCGAAATGGATCCCCCTGTCGGCAATAGGCAACAGGAAGCCAGACCGCTCCGATGGCGGACGCGAACCCAAGGTTACCGAGAGCGCGGGGCGGGCGTTCCTCAGCCCGGAGCCGGTGGCGGCCACCATCGATCCTCTCGCATGGAGGCGGCGATTTGACGGGCAAAATAGATGGCCGTGTGTCCACGGCGTATCTCTGGCTTCAAGTTGCGCTTGTGGAAGCAGTGGAACACGGCGTGGGCCATGAACATGATCAGCCACAGAACGAGAATGGAATTGGGATGATGGTGATAGCAATGACCGGAATGCCAGCGGGAGCAGAGTTCGTTAAAGCCTTCGTTTTCGACCTTCCAACGGTCGTGCCCGAAATGGAAGATGGTCTTGGCATCGGCCATTGAGCGGGGCATGGTCGTCGCCCACCACCAGTGGCTATCGATGGGAGTCTCGACCCAATCCCCAGCGACGCGCTCGCGACGGATGCCAGTCTCATGGGAATGAACAACGCGAAGAGGAGTGTGAATGGATTCAGTGCAGAAGCCCTCAGCCTCTTGTAAATGAACGTGCCGCGTGGGCTTGCCCGGTGCAGCCGGAGTCTCAAATGATTCTGGCTCTTGCTCCTCAAGGGGCAGGAGCGTGCGGGCTTCGGACAATAGCTCAGGCTGATTATCCTTGAGTACGGCAACAAGGTATTTGCCGTGGTCTTCAAGAAGATTGATCACGGAGGGACGCAGGTAGAGCGCATCGGCAGTGAGCACGTCAAAGCAGCGTGGGTGGTCCTTAAGGACGCGAGTTATCAGCCGTATAGCCGCAGCGACTTCGTCGTCTCCAGGATCTCCGTCTTCACCAGGCTCAAGCATTTCCACGTCGAGAAGCAATGGAAAATCCTCACAGATAATCTGAAACGCGACCAAGCGGTGGTAGAACTGTGTTTTGACCTCGTCTCCGACGGCGATCCGGCGTTGGAGACACTTTGGACAACAACGTTTGTAGCTACAGTGAGTTTCGTGACCATCGACGGCGGCAAGCATCCAACCGCGCTGTGGGGCAAGGATTTTGTTGCGTTTGAGGCAGAAGTAAATGTGTCCGAGACTGCGCTCGGAGACATACGCCAGTTCGTCGGCGCTGGGCAAACGGTGATTACCGAGCCAACGGGTCCAGCTGCTCTTGTTCCGGTGTTGCTCGAGTTCGTTGAAGCTTGGTAACCGGCAGCAGAACATGGCGAAGAATGCTGCCGGGAAAACTCGAGTGGGAATCTGTGGTTTGGGACGAGAGTCACGCACCCGCAGCCTCCATTGTTGGCGGAGGCTGAAAATCTTGTCCGCGTAAGTTAGTAGTCGCGTGAGAATGGTCGCTTCTTTTTTGGTGGAGAATTGCGCCCGGACTTGGCTTTGCCGGCTGATTTCTTACCGGTCTTGCCCTTCTTCTTGGCGGAGCTACTCGCCGCTCTGGCCTTGGTTTTTGCCTCCTCGAGTCGGAGGCGCCCCTGCTCGTCGAGGGCTTCCAGCAGAGCATTCGCCTTCTGGAAATCATCGATCCAGCGTCTCGCCTGAGCTTCCAACGGTCTGGGGACGTGCAGCATGGTGGTCTTGCCCTTGCGAGTCTGACCGATGGCCAAGGAGCGATGGCGCAAGGAGTCGTCGGAAGCGCAACGGCAAGTGGGCTTGCCGCATTTACGAGAGAGTTCGATGGGCGAGCCGTGAAGGAAGCCTTCGGCCTGGTCGAGGAGCTGGCGGAGGCGGCTGCGAATCTGGCGTTCGGTGGGGGGCAGGGAGTTTCTGCTTGGCATGAAGGTCGGCTCGTTCGGCGCACTGTAATATAAGACTATTACAGAAACAAGCTTAAAAAAGATGAAATAACGAATGCGAATTTGCCATGGGGTCAAAAATGGGCGCCGCCGATCCGAATTACCCAAAAATACAGGGCTTGAGCCGCCTCAGCCGCCTATCTTACGGAATCGCTGCCGCCTGGGGTCGGGGGGGGCTCCCATCTACCGTTTGGGGCAGAATCGCAACGTGCGGGAAGAGAGCCGCTACGAAGTGTTCCGCTCGCTCCTGGCCAGGGACTACGCCAACTTAATGGAGGACGCGTTCGCTGATCTCTCCAATCGGGCGATTGCGGATTCCGAGACCATCAACGCCGCGCTGGAGGGAACCGATGCCTTCGACATGATCCCGGCGTCGGGCCTGGGCAATCAGTTGAAAACCGTGGCGAGGATGATTCAGAGCCGCCAGTCCTTGGGATTGAAACGCCAGATTTTTTTCTGTGCCACGGGTGGTTTCGATACGCATGGTCCTCAGTTAGACGCCCATCCGGGCTTGTTGGCGGGTGTGAACAGCGCGCTCACCGGGTTCTGGGATGCCCTGGGATCGATCGGACAGCAGGATGCGGTGACGACCTTCATGGCGTCGGATTTTGGACGGACTTTCGATTCCAACGGACGAGGTTCGGACCATGGCTGGGGCAGCCATCATGTGGTCATGGGAGGGGCGGTGAGGGGCCAGCGGGTCTATGGGCAGTTTCCCGATCTCGATTTGCAATCGAGCAATCCTCTGGACACGGGACGAGGTCGCTGGCTGCCGACGACTTCGGTGGATCAGTACGGCGCGACCCTGGCGAAGTGGTTTGGGGTGCCGGACAGCGAGTTGAGCACGGTCTTTCCCAATCTAGGAAACTTTGCCACGCGCGCCCTGGGATTCATGGGATGAAGAGGAAAATGGAAGGGATATTGTTTCGTCAAGTATTGATGAAGAGAGCTAACAAAATACAGGAGATTTTGCGCTGGCGTCTCGTTTGGTGGGTCAGTGGAGGTTTGCTGGTGGCTCTCGTCGGTCTGCGCTTCTGGCTCTCCCATCGAGGGATTGAGTCGGCGGTCGGCCCGACGAGCGTTTCCGAGGTCTTGGACTCCAAGGCTTCGGCTCAGGGCGGGGTAGAAGACGCCGACGTTCCGCGCTCGGAAAAGGCGATGAAGGATCGGCTGTTGACCGACTTGCCGGCTTCGCCACTGGACGAGCTCCTGGAGCCGGGGGTGTCACGGCGACAGCGTTTGGAGATCCTGGGACATCTGTTCAGCGAGTATCACTCGGCGATGGGCGAAATCCCGAGCGGGCTTCCGCAAGAGATCTTTGCCGCGTTCCAGGGGAACAATGCGAGAGGGATCGTCTATGTGTCCGAAGATCACCCCGCAATCGGCGCCGATGGAGTGGCCGTGAATCCAGAAGGCCAGGCGATCGTTCCCCACGTCATCTCGGCGAGCGAGAGAGTGTTCGAGTTGCGCGATCCAGGAGCGGATGGCGTGCATTACAGTGAGGATGATCTCATCGTGGCCTTTCCGAGCGGGAGTGGCGTCGAAATGCCGGCAGAATTCGGGCAACGGCTACCCGTTGAAGTTTCCAGATGAGCCGGCCGCTCGGCGGGCGATGAGCGGCGCTGTGGAGTGGCTCAGCCGCGCCAAATTAGCGCGCGGGAGTGGCCGATTTACCATGGGACTGGAGACGAGGGCGGCGCTCACACCTTAGCTTCTTGGCTTGACCAGGGCGCCGTCGACGACTTGGGCGCTGGGATATTGAATCACGGTTTGTCCGGGTTCGAGGCCGCTCTCGATGGCGGTCTCGATGCCGTCGGAGGGTCCGCGCTGGACCGTGCGGAGGCGTGCCCGACCGCCTTCGCTCAGAAAAACCGCCCAGTCCTCTCCTCGGCGGAAGAGAGCCCCGGTGGGGACCTTGACCACCGCATTGCTCTCCTGAAGGACGATTTGGGGCTCCAGGTGATAGCCATCTCCGAGGATCGAGCGTTCTTCCCACGGATCGGTGAAGTCGATCACGACCCAGACACGCTGTTCCTCCACGCCGAGGGCGGAGAGTTTGGTGAAGGCGGTCGGCTCCACCAGCCGCACCACGCCGTTGAGAGGGCGGTCGCCGCCCCAGTGATCGAGAATGACGCGGGCGTCGGGCGCGATCCTGACGGCATCGGTCGAGAGGACGTCGACGATGACCTCGAGTTCTCGGGGATCGCCCAGTTCGACGAGAGGCGTACCGGGGGTGACGACGGCGGAACTCTCCTGGAACACTCTCAACACTTTTCCAGAGATGGGCGCGAGGATGGGAAAGGAAGTCTGGGTGGAAGCATCCTCGATGGATTCCGAGGTATAAGTCAGGGCAGCCTGGGCTTGTTCTCGCTCGTAGGCCGCCATTTGCACCGCCATCCCGGCGGACTTGAGACGCGCGCCGGCCGCTTGGAGCTGGAAGGAAGCCTGTTCGAGCTCGGCCTCGCTGATGAGGGATTCCTCGTGGAGATTGCGCTGACGCTCCCACACGGTTTTGGCGAAAGCCTGTTCGGATGCGGCCTGCTCGAGGTCGGCCTCGGCGCGTTCGAGGGCCGCCTCGGCGGCCTGCAGCATGGCCTTGGTAGTTTTGAGCGAACGCGCGTCTAACAATTGAGGGTCGGCAGGCTCGATGAAGGCGATGGGGGTTTGGCTGGCCACCACGTCGGCCCCCTCGTCAAGTTGGATCCGTGAGAGGCGTCCGGTGAGAGGTGAGGAGACGACGTAGCGTTCCTTGACCCGTGTTTCTCCGTCGTCCACGACCGTGACGACGAGGGGGCCCTCGGTGACCTGAGCGACCTCGATCTCGATCGGCACTGGCCGGAAGGAGAGCCAGCCCAGGGCCAGAAGGATGAGCGCCGTGGCGATCCAGGTCACGCTCTTGGGAAATCGTTTCATGGTCCTGTTTCCGTTCACTCCTTACACTTGAGGGCGTCTAGCAGGTTCAGTTTTTTGACGTGACGGACGACGACCAGGCAAGCCATGGCGGTCGCGATGAGGACGACCAGACTGGCAAAGGTGTAGGTCCCCCGGCCGATGGTCGCGGGGATGCGGAAGAACTCCGTGCTGGCGGAGGCGACCATCCCGACGACGAGGAGTTTTCCCATGGCCCATCCGAGAGGGAGGGCCACGAGGGTGACCAGGACGATCTCGGTGACCAGCATCTGGCTGACTTCCCGGCGCCGGAATCCGATGACCCGGAGAGTGGACAGTTCTTGTCGGCGTTCTGCCAGGGCGATGCGAGCGTTGTTGTAAATGACGCCAAACGCGATGATGCAGGCGAAGAGGACATTGAACGCCCGCATGAGAAATGACCGGAAGTTGTGGATGAGGGCGGTCGGGGCATCATGAAGAGTTCAACCATTTACCAAAACAACTGAACTCCAATGAAAACCACCAACCACCCCACCGAATCCGCATCTATCCTCGGCCAGGAAGGAGCAAGCACCGTCTGCCAGAACGCCCTTGAGGCCACCCTGCGACAAGGAGCCCAAGTGCTTCTTCAGGCCGCCATCGACAACGAAGTCTCCGACTACATTCAAGCCCATCAACATCAGCGTGATGACCAGGGTCATCGCCAAGTCGTTCGCAACGGCCATCTTCCTGAAGCGACAACTTCAGACTGGAATAGGAAACGTTTCTGTTCGGCAGCCCAGGATCAATGATCGCCGATCAGGCCAGCGGTTCACCAGCGCCATCCTTCCGCCGTACCTACGCCGAGTCGCTTCACTGGACAACCTCATCCCGGCACTCTACCTGCGAGGAATCTCAACCTCCGAGATGAGTCGAGCCTTAGAGCCGATCCTCGGTGAGAACGCATCGGGTCTTTCTGCAGCCAACATCGTTCGACGAGGAAGAGCAATGGGAGAAAGAACGCGAGCAATGGAGCGAGCGTGACCTCAGCGACAAGGAATACGTCTATCTCTGGGCCGACGGGATCTACTTCAATGTCAGGCTCAATGACGACCGCCCATGTGTTCTCGTAATCGTCGGCTCCTTACCCGATGGAACCAAGGAATTGGTAACCATCAGCGATGGAGAACGAGAGAGCAAACTGTCCTGGAAAAATGTGCTCAGAGACCTCAAGAAACGAGGATTGAAAATCCCTCCGAAACTGAGTATCGCCGATGGAGCTCTCGGGTTCTGGAGCGCCTTGGAAGAGGAATATCCGACAAGCAAACAGCAACGATGTTGGGTGCACAAGACAGCCAACATCCTCGACAAGCTGCCGAAGAAAGCGCAGCCCCTTGCCAAGGAACGCATCCATGAAATCTACATGGCGGAAACAAAGAAGGCCGCCTTGGAGGCCTATGACGAGTTCTTCACGCTCTACGAAGCCAAGTATCCGAAAGCGTGCGCCTGCCTGAAGAAAGACAAGGAAACTCTACTAACGTTCTACGACTTTCCAGCCGAGCACTGGAGACACATCCGGACGACAAACCCGATTGAGTCGACGTTTGCCACGGTCCGCCATCGGACTCGACAAACCAAAGGGTGCGGATCGAGGAAAGCAACCCTTTCAATGGTCTACAAGCTCGGCCTGGAAGCCGAGAAAGGCTGGCGTCGACTGAACGGATATCGTCAACTTGACAAAGTCGTGCAAGGAATCATCTTCGTGGACGGCATCGAGCAGCAAACCGCTGCCTAACCCATGATCGAACTTCGAATGGTGTTCCGACCGCCCTCATCCACAACTTCCGGTCATTTCTCCGCCCGCATGCGGAGGATGTTTTCTCCAAAGGTTTCCTCAAAGCTTTTCATCGCCACCTGCTGATTGGTTACCGAAGCCAAAGCGGGCAGTTCTTTCAAGCGGCGATAGAGGGGATCGGCTTGAGCTTCGTCGATTTGGAGGTGAGCCCCGGAAAGGGTGTCGGATTCCCGCAGCCGGCGGTGGAGGGCGGAGGTCTCCATGTAGGCGCCCAGGCCCGTGTAGTCCTCGATCACGTTCTCGAGGCGAGCGGTGAAGTGCGGACGTTTGCCCTCGGCGACTTCGACACGGACGGCGTCGCCCGGCGAGAGATGGAGGATCTCGGCAAGTTTTTGAGAGAGCAGCAGGCCGCCTGAATCGGGTGGGTGGAGAATGCGGTCGTGACGATCGAGGAGACGGGAGAGCCGCCCGCCCGGAGGCAAGCCGGTGAGAGCAAGCTCGTAACTGCGATGAGCGGCGACCAGTCGGCAGGGAACTGTGCGAAAGCCCTCCGCATGGAGAACTCCGGGAAGGTGTTCGATCTCGTGCAAGACGCGTCCGTTGAGCGGCTCGACAAACGTGAGGGTGAGGTCCTGCCGCTGGGTGCGATTCATTTGAAAATCCATCATGTAGTGGATGGCGTCCTGCCCGAAGTTGCCGATGATGAGAACGCTCACCGCCAGGGCGATCCCGGTCAGGGACATCAGAGCCCTGATGGGGCGGCGTACGATCTGGCGCAGGATCATCCGGCCGGTCGGCGAGAGCCAGGCTTGCAAGCCCGCGCGCTCGAACAGCGTCACGATGAAAGCGGCCGGTGGCTCCGGGTGCATCGAGACGGAGGGAGGCAGGGCGGCCGCGCGTCGCACGGCGCGGAAAACGGCCGTCGCACCGGACAGCCCGGCGATGAAGAGTGCCAGGAGAAGGGTTTTCGTGCCGAGTGTGTAGTCGATGGTGGGAAAGCGATAGAATTGACCGTAGAGGTTGGTCATGCCGCGACCGAGCAGGTGGCCGATCCAAAGTCCCGCCGCGGTCCCGCCCGCCACGATGACGAGGGCGAATTGCAGGTAGTGACGACCGATTTCGATGCGCGAATAACCAAAGGCCTTGAGGGAGGCGATCTGTTCGCGCTGGGCGCCGATGAGCCGATTGACGACGATGTTCAGGAGAAATGCCGCCACGCCCAAGAAAATCATGGGCGTGATCCAGGCCATGCTTTCCAGTTGCTTGATATCCTCGTCGAGGAAGCGGCTGGAGACGTGCCGGCCCCGGCCGTAGGCGCCAAACGCGCCGTAGTCAGCGGTGAGCAAATCGAGGCGCCGAATGACCTCGCGCTCGCTGGCATCCTGGTTGAGCGTGAGGGCCAAGTGATTGAAGGCCTCTTCCATGTCGAAGGAGGCCGCGAGTTCGTTCTCGCCGATCCAAACCACGCCAAAGCGCTTGTTGTCGGGAAAGAGACCGCCGGGCGCCACTTCGTAAACGAATTCTGGCGAAATGGCGATGCCGACGATGCGGAAATCCTGGAGCCTGCCATTGAGCACGGCGGAGAAGCGATCATTGAGCTGAAATCGATGGGCTTGGGCGAAGGCTTCACTGATAATGGCCTCGCCGCGGTCGCGTTCGATCCAGCGTCCCTCGCGGAGGTGGAGAGCGTTGAGTCGGGGAGTGCGGCGCTCCGGGATGGCGATGAGCTGGCCGGTGATCGATTCGGGAAAGCCATCGACGGAAAGATTGACCTGGGCCACAATACCCGGCTGGACATGCTTGACGCCGGGGATGGCTTCGATTCGAGGAAGGAGAGATCGCGGCGCGCGTTTGAAATGGGCGAACACCTGGGCAAAACGATAGTGATCGTAATAGTGCTGACGGGAACGTTTCAGCGTATCCAGGGTATTGAGCGACATGACGAAGGTCCCCACGCCGCAGGCGATCACCAGGCCAATGGCAATGGCCTGGGAACGGGTGGCCAGCAAGTCCCGCCAAAGTTTGCGTTGGATGGAAGTCATGAGCCGGGCGGGCGCGTGGTCTCACCAGACCAGTTCGGAGACGTCCTTCAGAGAGGTGTTTCGCCGGGATTGAATGATCTGACCGCCCGACAGGCGGATCACGCGATCGGCCATCTCGGCGATCACGGCGTTGTGCGTGATGACGGCGGTGGTGGTGCCGAGTTCCCGGTTGGCGCGGGTGATGGTCCCGAGAACCTTCCGGCCCGTTTCGAGATCGAGTGCCCCGGTGGGCTCATCGCAGAGGAGGACATCCGGTTGTTTGGCGATAGCCCGGGCAATGGCCACGCGTTGTTGTTCGCCGCCCGACATCTGGGAGGGAAAATGGTGTCGCCGGTTTTCGAGATCGACCCGTGCCAGGGCTTCGCCTGGGGTCATCGGGTGGGCGGCGATGTCGGTGACAAGAGCGACGTTCTCCTCGGCCGTGAGGCTGGGAATGATGTTGTAAAACTGAAACACGAAGCCGACGTGAGTGCGTCGGTAATGGGTGAGGGCGGCGTCGGAATAGGCACTGATGAGGGCGTTCCGATAGAGGACCTGCCCATCAGAGGGGAGATCGAGCCCGCCGAGGATGTTGAGCAGAGTGGATTTCCCGCTGCCCGATGGGCCTAGCAAGACGACGAGTTCGCCTTCGTAAAGCGTGAGGTCGACTCCCCGGAGGGCATGCACGGTGACGTCTCCCATGTGGTATTGTTTGACCAATCCCCTCCCTTCCAGGACGCTGGCGCCTCGCGACACTTGCCGAGGATCTCACGGAGGGGGAAGCCTGGCAACCCTGGGTTTGCCGGCTTTGCCGGAGATCGCTGCGCCCCGAGAGGCGAGATCTGGGAGGGAGGGCGTCCCGACCGCGGTGATTTTCTTTCACCGGAAAACATGACGGAAGCACCGGAGCGCTTCCCTCCCTTGAGTGAATCCGGTCAAGTCACGGCCAGAACGGAGACGCTCGCGAGGTGGGCGATTCTCTCCGCGGTGGAGCCTAGCATGATTTCGCGGATCTCGGAGTGGCCGAGTTTTCCCAGCACGAGAAGTTCGGCATCCCGGCGGGCTGCCTCGTGGAGGAGGCAGGTCCTGGGATCGTCGTGGGTCACCACGGCGGTGTGGACGGTGGCCCGTTGAATCAGATGCTCGTGCTCCTCGACCAGCGCGTCGAGGCTCTCCGCGGCCTTGCGCTTGAGTTTGCTCTGGCTACGCCCCTGCAACTCGATGGCGTAGACGCCGAGCGCCTCGAGCGGACTGCGGATCGATGGCGGATCCTCGAGGTGAGGGAGCACGTGGAGCACGGTGAGTTCAGCCTTGTCTTGCTCCGCGATGGTGATGGCTCTCTCCACAACACGGGAGGAAGTTTCCGAGAAATCCACGCCCGCGAGGATACGGCGAAAGGGATGATCCTGGGACTTTCGCACCAAGAGGACGTCGCAGGGGGCGTGGCGCAGGAGGCGGCTGGCCACGTTTCCAAGGCCGCCGCCCCGACCTTTCGCGTCTTCGTGAGAGCCCTGGGCGCCCAGGATGAGCATGCCGACGCCGTGTTCCTCACAAACCTCCAGGATGGCCTCCACCGGGTGGCCCACCACCACGGATGTCGTGATGTCCGAGCCGTCGTCCCCGATTTCCCGCGCGACCTGGTTTTTGGCCTTCACGATGACGTCATCATGCATGAGCTGGAAATCGTCGGCCAGTTGATGCCAGAGCCTCTCATCGATGACGTGTGTCACGATGAGAGAGCCGCCGCCCGAGCGGACAAGCCGCTTGGCTTCCGCGAGCGCGGCCTTGCTGGAATCGAAAAAGTCCAGTCCTGCCAGCAGGGTGCGGTCGGGTGGTGTCATGATTTGAGAATGGGCGCAGGTGGCTTCACTTCACTTCACTTCGCCTGGCTCACTTCACTGGGAGGTTGGGACCACCAGTACGGGTACGGTCGCCTTGCGGACGACGTGATCGGCGGTGCTGCCGGCGTCACGCAGGGGTTTGGCCAAGCCTTCGAGCTGATTCATGAACTGGGCCGCTTCCTCTTTCCTCTGAGTGATGTCCTGGGGAACAAAGGCGTAGTACAGCCGACCCACTGGGCAAGCGGCGGGACGCTGTGGAGAAGGATGACGCTGGTGTCTCCGCCTTGGGCCAGCTTTTCCGCCCACGCCAACAAGGGGCGGTCTGCCTCGGTGAAATCGACGCCGACGAGAATCTTTTTCATGGTGTCGATTCTCCTGCGGGGAGAGGGGCGTGGCTTCGCGGCGGTTGTTCTCTCATGGCCGTCGATTGTGCAGGGGCTCGACTGGGCGGTTCGAGTGGGAAGGTTCGATCAGAGTCCTGCGGTTTGTTTGAGGGCGCCGAACTCGGCGCGCCGATCGTAGGCATCGCCCTGCCCGGTGAGCATGTCCTCACCATAGCTGATTGTCTGGATGTTGGCCGGGGAAACGCCCCGGCGGAGAAGCTCCTGCCGCACTGCCATGGCGCGGCGTTCGCCGAGGGCGCGATTGTATTCGAAGGTTCCCGTGACGTCCGTGTGACCGGCGATGATGATCAGGGTGCGGCGGGCGATTTCGGAGAGGCGATCCACCTTCGGGGCCTCGCTGGAGGAGACCGTTGAGCTGTCGAAGGCGAAATAGACCGGTTCCACCGGATGGAGGTCGACGTTTTCGCTGCCCGGACCGTAGAGGGAAACACCTTCCTGACGCTCGGGCAGGGCCTGGAAATCGAGACTGGCCCCGTAGCCGTTGGCGCCCCAGCCGGTGCCGCCGTCTCCGCGGGGCGAGGCGCACTGGGTCGCGAGCAGGGGGAGGAGCGTGGCGAGCAGGAGGAGAAGTAGGGATCTTGAGTTCATGTCCTGAAGAAGAAAAAATGATGACGCGGAGGATAGCTTGGTCAATCGCTCCGGGAAATCCAATCGCGATTCTTCGGAGAACACGAAAAAAGCCGTTCAGCGGCGAGGCTGAACGGCTTGAGTTGTTAACAGAGAGTCGGGTATCGGGAGTCGGGTCTCAGGACTTCTTGCCCCAGACTTCCACTTCGATGTAGTGGTTCATCTCGTTGGCCGTGTTGCCGTTGCTGTAGAGACGGACGTAGCGACCCTTGGTGCCCTTGGCGTCGAAGACACGGCCGAGGTTGGTCTCCACGTAGGCTTTGTTTGTGCCCTTGCCCATGCCGGAGGAGTTGTCGTGGTCGGCGTTGTAAATGGTGACCACGGAGTCATCGGCAAAGTCCTCATCGTTGGAGATCTGAACGATGACGTCGACGTAGGCGCGAGCGTTCTTGTGGAAGTGCCAGAGCCAGATGGCATGGATGGCGGCCTCTTCCTCGAGGTCGACTTGCACCCACTGCGGTTGCGGGCCGAGTTCGACGTAGCTGCCGTCCGCGGCGTCCTTGTCGCCATCGGTGATGTATTCGAGATCACCGATGATGGGGAGGTCGTCACTGGAGGTGACGGGCTTGTCGAGGGCGAGGTTCTCCACACCCTCGGGAACCATGAGCGGCGCCTGCTTATTCTCGACCGGCTCGAGGTTGGCCAGCTCGATGGAGGCCTTGGTGCCCACGAACATGGCCTCGGGAATTTCGGTTTTGAGGGGCACTTTATCCTCGGCCGAGAGGGTTGCGCAGGACGCGAAAGCGATGGCCAGAGAGGAAACGATGGATTTCGGTTTCATGTTGATTGAATATCGTAATTTCGTCGGTTGGACTGATCGAGTCCCTCATTTATTCAGGAAGAGGGGCTACGCAACAAAGTCTTCCGGGGTGAATTCAACTTTGCCTCCCTGCGCGACGGCGTCGTAGATCTTGAGCACGGTCACACAGGTCTTGAATCCCTCGTCGACGGGGCAGTTGAGATCCTCTTTGTTCTTGCTGCGCACGACGTCGAAGAAATTGCGAAGGTGCGGCGTGTGGGACAGTTCCTCCAGTTGAGTCGCCAGCTCGAAGGCTTCCAGTTCAGCGGAGGCGCGGGAATCGGCCTCGCCGGCGGTGGATCGGACCCAGGGCTTGGCTTTTTCACCCCAAGTCTTGGGAATGTCCCAGGGATTGTATTTGATGTCTTTGACCTCTTTGACGAGAAGGCCCTTCTCGATGAGGGGCTCCCAGGGCTCGGCGTTGGGCTCCCGGTAGGCCTGGTTGACCGTGGGGATCTCCGAAATGGAGACGGTGCCCTGATCGCCCAGGAAGCGTTCGAAAAAGCCGAGATTGCTGGTCGTGGTGAGCACTTGATAGTAGGCGCGAGCCGCTCCTTTGGGAGTGTCGTACTCGTAGATGGACATCACATTGTCATAGAGCTCCGAGTCCATGTGGTAGTCGACGCCGCCGCTGGCGAGGACCGACTTTGGCGTGTTGCCAAAGAACCAGTTGAAGATGTCGATCTGGTGGGCACCGAGATCGGAGATGACGCCGCCGCCAAACTTGCGGAAGAGACGCCAGTTGCGGTAGCGGTACATCTGCTCTTCCCAACTGAGTTCGGGATCGCCGTAACCGTTGGCCGCGAGCACGTCCTCGGAGACCCAGAGAACCTGCTTCTTGGGGACGGGGATGGGGCCGGCGGAGGTTCCCCGGTTCCACTGTGCGGTGGCGTGGGTGAGGCGGCCAAAGGCTTCCTCGTCGACGATGAGCTGATCCCGCAAGGCCGTGTAGCGCGGGTTGGAGCGGCGCTGGTGACCGATCTGCAGGATGCCGTCCGTCTCACGCTGGGCCCGGACCATGTCCTTGGCACCCTCGATGGTGTTGGACATCATCTTTTCGCAGTAGACCGCTTTGCCGGCCTGGAGACAGGCGCGGGTGTGGACGTGGTGCACGAAATCGGGCGTGGCGATGAGCACCGCGTCCATGTCCGTTTCCTTGTCCAGCATTTCCTCGTAATCGGTGTACTCGCGGAGGTCGTGCCTGTAACGCTTGAGCCGCTGGTACATGATGCTCGCCGCGCGATCCCAGATATCGCAGACGGCCACAAAGTTGATGCCGTCGATGGGAGACTTTCCGATGATCGACCCCACCTGCTTGAGGCCCTGGGCGCCGCAGCCGATGAGCCCGACGTTGAGCTGCTCCGAGGGCGGGGTGGACGACTGGGCGTGGAGAGGGCGCGACTTCGAGGTGATCAGGGCTCCCGCCACGGCGGTGGTCTTGACGAAGCTCCGACGGTTGACAATCGCTGAAGGAGGGGTGGTTTCGGTGTCTTTCATGGTCTCAGCTTAACGCGTGCGCGATTGTGAATCAAACCCTCCAAGTCGGGCGAGAGGCGCGGTCATCTTGCGCGTTTAGGTATTCTAATACTTGGTCAGATTGAACCTGGCCTGCTTGATCAAACAGAGGGCCACCGCGACGAGACCCACGTGGATCCCGAGATAGGCGATTCCCTCGTTGTCCGGAAGCGCCATGAGGCCAATCGAAAGGAGCATGAATATGATGCCTGCCATGAAGAGGCTGGTGCGGGGCAAGATCCCGAGGACGAGAGTGGCCCCGAAGACCAGGAGCAAATAGGGCAATGCCATGGCAAACCAAAGATCGAACTGCAAGCCTCCGAGGAAACTCACTTTCGATTCTTCCACGCCAAAGACCCTGACCAGAAAATCTTTGGGATTGAGGGGGATGAAGGCGTTGTCCGCCACCACCTTGTGGATGTTCTCCTTCGCCGTGATCACGGCGTGACTCCAGGCGAATTTGTATTCTTCCAGACCCAGCGCCTCGTCCACCACGACTTTGGCGTAGAATTTTTCGGCACCCGCGAAGAGCATGCGGAAACCGATCCAGAGGCGAAGAAATAGGAAGCCCCAAGTGGCTTCCGTGATCACCGGTTTGATCTCAGCGGATTCGTCAATTTCTGCCATAGCACGGGCATTCTAGTCGCCGGTTTTTGCTTGGCAATGGGGAATCTAAAAAGATCATTCGGGCCTGAAAATCAGGATGGCCACGCCGTCCCCTTCTTTTTGCTGAAATTGACATTGCCGCCATAAAAAGAAGATCGCCACGGCTTGATCTTTTGGCTTCGCAAAGGAGTTCAGAAGAGAGGGGCGATGGAGAGCAGGCCTCCGGTCGATGAGAAAGCTCGGAGAGTCGCGTGGCACGCCATTTGCACGCCCTGGATCAGTGCGAACCAGAGTGCCAGGCTCAGCAGAGCCGCTGGGAGAAAACGTGACATCTCCAAAATATTAAGGCCTCCGAGCCGCCTTGCAATCGTTTTGTATGGAAATTATAGGTGAAATGAATGCGGATTGCCCATTTCCCCTCGAAAACGGAAAGCGTTCGATTCCCGGCTCGTTTCTTTTAGATTCTCTCAACGATGAGACCTCTCTTCCTCCTTTTGGCGGCCGCCTTTCTAGCGATCGGGACGATCGCAAACGCCCAGATCGAGTCCCTGGGGCGTTTGAAGATCGTGGGCCCCCTCGAGAAGGAAGCCGATTTGAGCGCCATCGCTGGGTTGGGAGACGCTTTTCTCATCGGTTCGGACGAGGGCACCAAGGTGCAGATCATCGAGCCGGATCCGAATGACCCGTCCGTTTATCGGGTCCGGCCGGAACTGGACATCAACATGATCGTCTCCTCGACTGAACTTGACATCGAGGGCATCGCACGCTTCAAGGACACCAACACTTTTTACGTGGCGGGTTCGCACTCCTTGAAGCGACGGCTCCTTGAGCGGGAAGCCAGCAAGGAGTCGAATCTGAACTCGCTGAAGGAGGTGGTTTTCGAGCCCAGCCGCTTTCACATCTTTCGCATGGAGATGGATCCGAGCACCCTTCGGCCCGTGACCAAGCGCGGAATCAACCTCTACGGCTTGCTGGCACAGGACCCGGTCCTGGCCCGATTTGGACAGATTCCGAGCAAGGAGAATGGCATCGACATCGAGGCGGTGGCAGTCAAAGGGAAGAAGGGCGACCAGCTTCATCTGGGATTTCGGGGCCCGGTCCTGCGGGACAATCTGGTTCCGGTGATGGTGCTGGATTTCAATCGACCGGAGGAGTACGAGCTGATGTATCTGGATCTCGACGGCGATGGCATCCGCGAGCTGGTCAAGGTCAAGGACGGCTTCCTCCTCATTGCGGGCCCATCGGGAGGGGAGCGCGGCGGGTTCCTGGTGTATTTTTGGGATGGAGACGATGGCGTGCCGGACCGGGGCAAGCGGAAAAGCAAACTCATCCTTCTGGGCGAGTTGCCGGCCGCGCCGGGCGCCAAGGCGGAAGGGATGACGGTGGTGGAGGAGACGGACGAGCACTATGAGGTGATCGTCGTCTACGACGGGGTGGCGGGTGGTCTGCCGGAACGGTTTCGCATCCCCAAGCGGGATTGACCGAAGGGAGTTCCTGTCCCTGGCACCTTCACGCAACTTGATTCCTGGCAAATCCGGATTTGGTAGACGTAGGAGTGGAACCGAAACTCGAGATGAAAGCGATATTCCTGTCATTGATCTTGCTGGGCCTGCTCCCGTTGGGCGCCGTGGCGCAAACGGCAACTCTGTCGGCGTCGACGCAGACGCCGGAGGCTGGAGAGGTGTTCACCTTACAAATCGACGTGGATGCGCGGAACGTGGGATCCCCGGGTGTCCTGGAAGTTCCGGGGCTCAGCGTGCTGTCCGGTCCGAATCGGTCGACGCAGGTCTCCATCATCAACCGCCGGATGAGCGCCAAGACCACTTTCAGTTACCAGGTCATGGCGGACGAGGAAGGGCCTTTGGAGATCGAGGGCCTTTCGCTCGAGATCGATGGCCGCACGGTCCAGACGAAGGGTCTGAAGCTCCAAGTGAGGAAGGCTTCTTCCCAGCCCAGGACCCGCCTGCAACCGCCGCACCTGCAACCGCGTCTCGGTCCCGGAATTCCCAGGCCCGCGAATCCCGGATCCCCTTCCGGGCAGGACCGCCAGGGTTTTCCCAAAGCGATCAACGAGGAGAACGCCTACCTGAAAGTCGTGCCGGCGCGGGAAGAAGTCTATGTGGGCGAGACGGTGGAGGTGGAGATCAAGGCCTACCTGGACGCGGGCATTCCCCTGGTGCATTTCGCGCGGGAGCTTTCGCTCGAGGGTGAGGATTTCATTTTCCAGCCCACGGTGGGACCCGACGTGCAAAAGCGCAAAGTGGGCTCCCGGGGCGAATACCATTTTCAGCAGGAGCGGGTGGGCGATCGATTGTTCAACGTGCTGACCTACCGGACCACGATGACGCCCGTGAAACCGGGGGAGTTCACCCTGGCGCCGGTCGACTTCAACGCAATCATTCAGCTTCCACGGGCGAATCGGCCGCGCAATCGGCCGCGCAGCCTTCTGGATTCGATGCTGGGAGATCCTTTTGACGATCCTATTTTTGACAGCGTTATGAACAACCGGAGGCGGGAACTTCGCCTGCAGTCCGCTCCCGTCCCGGTGAAGGTGCTTCCGTTGCCGACGGAGGGTCGGCCGGAACACTTCGAGGGAGCGATCGGCCGGTTTTCCGTCGATGTCCGTGCGGACAAGCAGTCCCTGGAAGTGGACGAAGCCCTCACGCTGACGGCGGCCATCACGGGGCATGGGAATTTTGAGAGGATCGGCGGCTTGCCCGCCGACGAGGAGACCGAGGCGAGCTGGAAATCCTACCCGCCCAAAATCAATTTCAGTTCGACCGACGACCTGGATCTGAGCGGGGAAAAGCAATTTGAATACACCTACATTGCCACCGCGCCGGCCGGCGTGGCGCCGCGTTTGCGTTTTTGTTATTTCGATCCGGAGGAAAAGCGTTACGTCGACTGGGCGGCCGAGCCGATTCCGGTGACCGTGACCGGCGGTAGTGCCGGCGTTGGGTCGACGGCACTGAGCAACCAGGACCTGGCGGCGCTAGCCGACCAGGCCGCGGAGAGCGGACTGGCACTCTTGCAGCCAGCCTCGACGGCGACTTTCTTTCGTGGCGGGGTGTCCGGAATTTTGGGATCTGGAAGCACGCTGCTGGCCGTGAACGGCGCGGCCGCCGCGGTGGCGCTGAGCCTGGTGGCCTGGCAGTGGCGTCGTCGCGAACGGCCGCCGACGCCGAAGCAACGTCGGCGGGCGCTTCTGAGCGAGCGCGGGGATCTGACTTCTGAACTGCGGGGGGCGGTCGATGCCGCGGTCTTCGACCGAGCTGTGGTTCGCTGGCTGGCCCTCCACGAACGGTTGACGAGTGGCCCATCGGCCGATGAGAAGGATGATTTGGAGGCTGCGCGTCTCGCGGTGCAGCGATGTCCTCAGGGGAGCTTGGAGAGGCGGGCGCTGGAAGATTACTTGGGTTGGGTGGACCAGCGCCGTTGGAGTGGAGTGAATGCGGACGAGGCGCCGCTCTCCGAGGCGAGGCGAAGCGATTGGCTGGATGCGCTGGCCGTGCTGAAGGACCGGCCGGGAGCATGAGGAGGATGGCGCGGACCCAGAAGACGATGGCGCGGACCCAGAAGACGATGGCGCGGACCCAGAAGACGATGGTCGTCTTGATTTTTGCCGCGGCGCTGTCGTGGTCCGGGACGATCCTGGCGAAGGCGGAGGGTCCGAGCCTGAGCCTCGAGGAGGCCGAGCAATTGTTTGCCGAGGTGAACCGGCAGTTGCGGGAGGGGCGCTGGGCGGACGCCGGGTCAGTCTACCGGCAACTGAGCGAGGCGGACTGGCATGCTCCCGAACTCTATCACAATCTCGCGGTGGCGCACCAGCGTTTGGACGAGCCGAAACGGGCGTTGATCAATGGGTATCGTGTCTGGCTGTTGCAGCCCTTTTCCAGTGACGCTCGGGAACAATTTGTGACTCTGGCGGAGGAGGCCGAGCTCGCGCCGCGCCGGCGAAATCTGGCCGAGCGGCAGGTGACGGTGACGGCCTGGCTGGGCCTCCTGGGTCTGGGTGGCCTGGTGGCTTTTTGGGCGGGTTTGTTCATCTGGGTGGCTTTCGCCCGAATGCCCGTCGTGCGAGCGGTGGGCATGGCTGGGGTGGTGCTGGGATTGATCGCTGGCGGGGGTGTCTGGCTATTGAAGCGTCAGGCGCTGGAGCCGCGGGCGGCTTGGGTCGTGGGCGATTCCGCTGTTCCCCTGCGAGCGTCTCACGGTGAGGGATCACCCCGCCTTCGCTCGCTGCCGCCGTTCACTGCCGTGACGGTGACGGCAGAGCGGGACGGCTGGCGTTATGTGACGGCGCAGGAGGAAGGGGCCAGTGGCTGGCTTCCCGCGTCTCAGGTTGAACCCCTTCAGCCCTGGCTGGGGAATTCGTGAGGCGAAAATTGCCGGCGTGCCTATGACCCGGCCGGGGACGAGAGCGGCGGTCACACGGGCACTCTTGCCCGCGACGGGAGAGCGGCCAGGAGTGAGCGCCTTACAGGGCGGCGTCGGTGAACTGGCTGAGATACCGGCAGCTCTGTCTCAGGGAAGCCTTGCGCGTCCCGAGCGATTCTTCATAAGGACGGTCTTCCACTTCGACGCAGACGGGGCCGCGGTAATCCGTCTCTGTCAGGAGGGAAAAGAAGCGGCCCCAGTCGACGTCCCCAAGGCCGGGCAGCTTGGGAGTGTGAAACTGAAGCGGCGTTCCCAGAATCCCCACGTCGTCTAGCCCAAGTTCGTCAGTTTAGGAGAAAAATAATGCAATTTTGGGGCGGAGGACGAGAAATGACCGGAAGCTGTGGATGAGGGCGGTCGGGGCATCATGAAGAGTTCAACCATTTACCAAAACAACTGAACTCCAATGAAAACCACCAACCACCCCACCGAATCCGCATCTATCCTCGGCCAGGAAGGAGCAAGCACCGTCTGCCAGAACGCCCTTGAGGCCACCCTGCGACAAGGAGCCCAAGTGCTTCTTCAGGCCGCCATCGACAACGAAGTCTCCGACTACATTCAAGCCCATCAACATCAGCGTGATGACCAGGGTCATCGCCAAGTCGTTCGCAACGGCCATCTTCCTCAGCGACAACTTCAGACTGGAATAGGAAACGTTTCTGTTCGGCAGCCCAGGATCAATGATCGCCGATCAGGCCAGCGGTTCACCAGCGCCATCCTTCCGCCGTACCTACGCCGAGTCGCTTCACTGGACAACCTCATCCCGGCACTCTACCTGCGAGGAATCTCAACCTCCGAGATGAGTCGAGCCTTAGAGCCGATCCTCGGTGAGAACGCATCGGGTCTTTCTGCAGCCAACATCGTTCGACGAGGAAGAGCAATGGGAGAAAGAACGCGAGCAATGGAGCAAGCGTGACCTCAGCGACAAGGAATACGTCTATCTCTGGGCCGACGGGATCTACTTCCATGTCAGGCTCAATGACGACCGCCCATGTGTTCTCGTAATCGTCGGCTCCTTACCCGATGGAACCAAGGAATTGGTAACCATCAGCGATGGAGAACGAGAGAGCAAACTGTCCTGGAAAAATGTGCTCAGAGACCTCAAGAAACGAGGATTGAAAATCCCTCCGAAACTGAGTATCGCCGATGGAGCTCTCGGGTTCTGGAGTGCCTTGGAAGAGGAGTACCCGACAAGCAAACAGCAACGATGTTGGGTGCACAAGACAGCCAACATCCTCGACAAGCTGCCCAAGAAAGTGCAGCCCCTTGCCAAGGAACGCATCCATGAGATCTACATGACGGAAACAAAGAAGGCCGCCTTGGAGGCCTATGACGAGTTCTTCACGCTCTACGAAGCCAAGTATCCGAAAGCGTGCGCCTGCCTGAAGAAAGACAAGGACACGTTACTGACCTTCTACGACTTTCCAGCAGAACACTGGAGACACATCCGGACGACAAATCCGATAGAGTCGACGTTTGCCACGGTACGCCATCGAACTCGACAAACCAAAGGATGTGGATCGAGGAAAGCAACCCTTTCAATGGTCTACAAGCTCGGGCTGGAAGCCGGGAAAGGCTGGCGTCGACTCAACGGGTATCGTCAACTTGACAAAGTCGTGCAAGGAATCATCTTCGTGGACGGCATCGAGCAGCAAGCCGCTGCCTAACCCATCATCGAACTTCGAATGGTGTTCCGGTAGCTGCCCTCATCCACAACTTCCGGTTATTTCTCGCGGAGGACCCCCGAATTGCTGATTCTACCGGGGTTTGATTTCCCCGTCGCCGGTGTAGTAGCGAACCGCACGTTGCGATGGCTGCCGTGGATCGGAAAGTGTGTCATGTTTCTCAAGCGCAATCGACGGAAGGCCAAGGGTGAGACGTATGAATACTGGTCGCTGGTAGAGACCGTGCGCACGGAGCGCGGCCCCCGCCATCGTGTGGCGGCCAATTTGGGGAAGGCGCCGGGTTTGGACTCCAATTCTCGGCACCGTTGGGAAGACATCGGTGAGCTGCTTGAGGGCCGGTCGAATCATGAAGAGCAGCTTCAACTCGACGGACAGGCTTCGCCGGAAGATCAGAAGAGAACTCATCGATCTCAGTGGACAGAGGTCGATATCAGAGGGCTTCGGGTCGAGCGCAGCCGTGAATTTGGCCAAATCTATCTCGCCCTGGCGCTCTGGCACCGTCTTGGGTTGCACCGTATCCTCCAGCAACTCATTGACACCGGCCGGGAGTCGGTGCCTTGGGCAGTGACTGCATGCATTCTGACCATCGCTCGTTTCTGCGGGAACAAGAGCGAGTTGGAGGTGGCCGAACGCTGGTATCAAGACAGTGCATTGCCCGTAACTGATTAGCGCTCCTAACCAGTAAACGCCACAGGCATTTCATGCAAGGGTACGCTCGCCTGCGATGATTTTGGCAAGCGACTTGAATACGGAACTCGCTCCTCGCAGCGAGAGAGTCGAGAGCACACTCTCGAATGCCGCGTAGGCATTGGCTCCCCGCTCCGTCTTGGAACATTGCGACACCTTGCGGGCGACGATCGCCGGCCTGAGCATCCGCTCGGCGATGTTGTTGGTCGGCTCTACCTCCGGATCCTCCAGGAACATCGTTAAATTCCCTTGGTCAAAGCGCCGGCCAAGCTCATTGCGCATGCGTTGGTTGTCGGGATCTTTGAGCGTCCGGTCCCGCAGGTAATGATCGAGTTCATAGATCTTTTTCAAGCTCTCTTCCTCGTATTGGTTTAAAGTCGACTCGCCGTTGTGGTACTGCTGCCAAAGCCTCAGACACTGTCGGAGCGAATTCTTCAGTCCCTCGCAGAAACTTCGTGCCCGCCCTCGCTTCTTCTCCAGAACTTCAGAGAGATTCTTCACAATATGGCTCATGCACTTTTGCATGTCCATCTGCGAAAATCGCTCCGCGTCGTAGCTCCGGAACCGATCGGTTCCAAGCACACACTCACAGGCCGCCGTGATGACTTCGGCCACTTCTTCGGCTCGGTGGCGTGATCGAATCTGAAAATACACCGCATTCTCCTGGCGGCTCACGAATCCCATCAGGCAACTCGTCTTGCCCCCCGTTCGCCATCCCGTATCATCCGTGTTGACGTCATCGGATTGCTGGATGGCTGCTTTGATTCGCTCCGCCTCTTGGCTGATCGCTCCATCGCCGTTTCCCAATTTCAGGGCGTCTTGTGTCAGGACGCTCTGGCTGAGATCAATGCCGCAAATCTCGCGAACAGTCGGAGGAACTTTGCGTAGAGTCACCCCGAAGTGATAGTGCAGAGCCAGTCCAAACGACCGAACCCTGGGACCCACACGGTGAGCGGTGGCCCCGTGTTGGTCGAGCGGCAAGTCCCGGTGAGTTCCTCGCGCGCAGTAGCCACAACTGCATTCTTCGACTTCCACTTTCCAGATCGATATGTCTCGGGCAATCTTTTCCGACACATCGACCGTGCTTGCCGTCTCCAGACGAGTTCCAAGCCTGCCTCCGCATCGAGGACAATTTGACGACCGCCTCTTGGGCAATCGGGCTTCCATGCTTCGAACATTGTCATCCGGCCCAATCTCCGGTTCCTCCCGCCGCCGGAAGGACCCTTGGCCCGGCTTGCGTCCCGGTCTTTTCGGGTTGGCCTTGGGTTTTCCCTTCGAGAACGGGGCCGCCGATCTGTTCTGCTTGCGCTTCAACTCATCCAATTCTTTGCGCAGTCTTCGATCTTCCTCGCGAAGCTTGAGATTCTTCGCCTCCAACTGAGCAAACCGCTCCCGTAGATCGCGGACGAGCCGGATCAGTTCTCTCGTGGGGAGCGATTCAAGAGAATCGGACGACATTAATGGTTAAGATGTCTTAACCCCATAGTTTCATAAATCGGGGCAAGAATCCCAAGAAAATAGTGGCAAGGGCCTTTGGGATAAGGTTGATTTGGAATCTACCAAAACACCAAACACTTCAACCGAAAAGCCACCAACAGTGAGAGTAGCACGACGCACGATTAATGCAAAGTCCAGAACGATTCCGGCGATCAAATTTGAAGATCAAGAACTGACCTCTTTCGACGGTCTCGTTATCTTTCAGAAGCTCTTTCAGGAATTGGATCTGGAGGGGAAGCTTCAGCAGTGCTTTGATCCACTGGATCGGCGCATGTCCCGCTTCTACAAATTCCACAAGGTTTTCATGTGTCTTATCGTGCATCTTATACTGGGCTACCGGATGCTTCGCGATTTGGACTACTACCGAAATGATCCCCTTGTACGACAGGTTTTGGGGATGCACCCATTGCCCAGTGTCCCAACGATGAGCCGGATGTTGGGAGAGGTCGATTGTCAAAGCCTTGAGAGGATGAGGGAGATGAATCATTTCGTTTGCCTGTCGCGACTTCAGGAGGAGGGAATCAAACGCATCACGCTTGATTTGGACGGAAGCGTGCAGAGCACGAGTCGCCATGCGGAAGGGACGGCTGTGGGATTTAACAAGAAGAAAAAAGGCGAGCGCAGTTATTATCCACTGCTCGCGACGATCGCTCAAACCGGACAAATCTTCGACTTCCTTCATCGAAGTGGCAACGTCCATGACTCCAATGGCGCGGTGGAGTTCCTCCGTTCCTGCGTGGAGAAGATTCGCAAGGTGCTGCCTGATGTGCAGATCGAGTTGCGCGCCGACAGCGCGTTTTTCAGCGATCAGATGGTTTCAGAGGCAAAGACCCTTGGCCTGGAATATACGTTCTCGATGCCTTTCGAGCGGCTTGTGGAACTCAAGGGCATCATTGAGAAGCGCTGTCGCTGGTCCCGAACCCGAGGCGGAGAGGGAAAAACTCATCACTTCGAAATCCGCTGGAAGCCAAAAAGTTGGGCGCGCAAAGCGCGCATTTTGTGCATTCGAACCATGAGGCGCACTCAGCGCAAAGGACCGCTCCAACTGGATCTTTTCGAACCAGTCGAGGAGAACTATGAATACAAGGCGATCATCACCAACAAGACAAACACGGCCGCTCATGTGGTGAAATTTCATGAAGGGCGTGGCTCTTTAGGAGAAGATTTTTGGCGAAGCCAAGAGCCAGGCCCAGATGGACTATATTCCGGCCAAGCGACGTGCCGCCAACGAAGCTTTCCTTTTGGCCAGTATCCTCACCCACAATCTCACACGCGAAATGCAGATGCGATCTGCGGAGCGGTCACGCAAATCGTCCCCCCAAAGGGCTGCGGAGTGGATCTTTGAAGGACTCGGCACGATTCGCCGCAAAATCATCCAGCGTGCCGGACGTCTGACTCGCCCTCGAGGTCGACTCACATTGACACTCGGAGACAATCAGGCCGTCGAAGAAGAAATCGCCTACTACATGATGGCCTGACTGGCCATTTTATGAAACGCTGGGGAACAGACTCCCGTTCGCACCGCAGACGGCGGGGACGCTGTCCCTCCCGGACCTCACCGAAACTTCCACACCCGGGTGGGTCGCACTGTGCCGGGACCGGGATCCTCTCAATGTAACCACGTCGGTCGCACCGCCCGGGGATGGCATCCCCGGCTAGTGTGCCCGGCATGGGCCTTAACTAATGACATGAAACGATGACATCGGAGCTGATGAGAGCAACCGTAGCTGAACCGCAAGGCGACGCCCGCGAGGGTGGAGCTGAAGGAAGCGGCAGGCAAATCCGCGGCCATAGGAACACAAACCGGCAGCGAGGCAGGCTGTGGGCGGCGAGCGTGCTAGTAAACGCGAAGCCCAAAGCTCATCAAGACACAGCAAGTAGAGCCGGATGGGATGCGGAGAAAGTTAAGGACCTTACCCGGGGAGATCTCTCCTGTGAGAGCAGGAGAGAAGTCAGCAGAAGCCATAGTAGCAGAGAGCAGAGCCGGGGGCTGGAAGAAGCCCGTGGAAACTGTGAAACCGGAAAACTCTCTCCTGTGAAGGGCGGAAGGAACCAACAGCAGCGCTCTACGGAGCATTGCGAGAAATGACCGGAAGTTGTGGATGAGGGCGGTCGGAACACCATTCGAAGTTCGATCATGGGTTAGGCAGCGGTTTGCTGCTCGATGCCGTCCACGAAGATGATTCCTTGCACGACTTTGTCAAGTTGACGATATCCGTTCAGTCGACGCCAGCCTTTCTCGGCTTCCAGGCCGAGCTTGTAGACCATTGAAAGGGTTGCTTTCCTCGATCCGCACCCTTTGGTTTGTCGAGTCCGATGGCGGACCGTGGCAAACGTCGACTCAATCGGGTTTGTCGTCCGGATGTGTCTCCAGTGCTCGGCTGGAAAATCGTAGAACGTTAGTAGAGTTTCCTTGTCTTTCTTCAGGCAGGCGCACGCTTTCGGATACTTGGCTTCGTAGAGCGTGAAGAACTCGTCATAGGCCTCCAAGGCGGCCTTCTTTGTTTCCGCCATGTAGATTTCATGGATGCGTTCCTTGGCAAGGGGCTGCGCTTTCTTCGGCAGCTTGTCGAGGATGTTGGCTGTCTTGTGCACCCAACATCGTTGCTGTTTGCTTGTCGGATATTCCTCTTCCAAGGCGCTCCAGAACCCGAGAGCTCCATCGGCGATACTCAGTTTCGGAGGGATTTTCAATCCTCGTTTCTTGAGGTCTCTGAGCACATTTTTCCAGGACAGTTTGCTCTCTCGTTCTCCATCGCTGATGGTTACCAATTCCTTGGTTCCATCGGGTAAGGAGCCGACGATTACGAGAACACATGGGCGGTCGTCATTGAGCCTGACATGGAAGTAGATCCCGTCGGCCCAGAGATAGACGTATTCCTTGTCGCTGAGGTCACGCTTGCTCCATTGCTCGCGTTCTTTCTCCCATTGCTCTTCCTCGTCGAACGATGTTGGCTGCAGAAAGACCCGATGCGTTCTCACCGAGGATCGGCTCTAAGGCTCGACTCATCTCGGAGGTTGAGATTCCTCGCAGGTAGAGTGCCGGGATGAGGTTGTCCAGTGAAGCGACTCGGCGTAGGTACGGCGGAAGGATGGCGCTGGTGAACCGCTGGCCTGATCGGCGATCATTGATCCTGGGCTGCCGAACAGAAACGTTTCCTATTCCAGTCTGAAGTTGTCGCTTCAGGAAGATGGCCGTTGCGAACGACTTGGCGATGACCCTGGTCATCACGCTGATGTTGATGGGCTTGAATGTAGTCGGAGACTTCGTTGTCGATGGCGGCCTGAAGAAGCACTTGGGCTCCTTGTCGCAGGGTGGCCTCAAGGGCGTTCTGGCAGACGGTGCTTGCTCCTTCCTGGCCGAGGATAGATGCGGATTCGGTGGGGTGGTTGGTGGTTTTCATTGGAGTTCAGTTGTTTTGGTAAATGGTTGAACTCTTCATGATGCCCCGACCGCCCTCATCCACAACTTCCGGTCATTTCTCGAGCATTGCACCCCAGGGCAGAATACGCCCCGACGTCAGCAGGACTTACGGACAAAGGATCCCGAATTCCTGGGCGAACCCAAAGAGCCCACGCGATGCAGTCGCGGCAAGCCCTGCGGAGAGAGGAACTCCTGGAGGTGCGCGTGAACCGCGAACGGACAGCAAAGCTGGAGGGACTGATGGAGAAGGCCATCAGGTCGGGAAACTGGGGAGCCGCTCTTTACGCCGTTGAGCGTAATGACGGGGCACCCGGCCCCGACGGCATGAGGGCCGACGAACTCAGAGCACACCTCGCCATCCATGGCGAAGTGATCAAGAAGAGGCTGCTAGAGGGCAGCTACAAGCCCGGCGCTGCAAAGCGTCGAGACATCCCCAAGCCCAGCGGCGGAACCCGCCCGCTGAGCATCCCAAACGTGCAAGATCGCTTCGTGCAGCAACTTCTGCTCGGGGTGCTCCGGCCGGTGTTCGAACCCCGTTTCAGCGAAAGCAGTTACGGATTTCGTCCCGGACGCAGTGCCCACGATGCGGTGGAAGCCGCCCAGAGCTTTGCCCGGGAGGGGTTTACCCACGTCGTCGACATGGACATTACCAAGTTCTTCGACAAGGTGAACCACGACATCCTGATGAGTAAAATTGGGACCGTGATAGGGGACAAAGCCGTGATGAAACTCATCGGCAAATACCTGCGAGCCGGGGTGGTGATGCCCGACGGGTTAAAGGTCAGCAGCGAAGAAGGAACGCCGCAAGGCGGCCCGCTTTCGCCGCTACTGGCCAATATCTACCTCGACGCGCTGGACAAGGAGCTGGAGAAACGCGGACTGCGATTCGCCCGCTACGCCGATGACTGCGACATTTACGTAAAGAGCCAAGCCGCAGCGGAGCGTGTGCTTGCCAGCCTCACTGGCTGGATCAAGCGCCACCTCCGGCTGGAGGTCAGCGAGAGCAAAAGCGGGGTGGGGAGGCCTTGGGAACGGAAGTTTCTGGGGTTCATCATCACCAGCGCGCTGCTCATCGGGATTGCTCCTGCAAGCCTCACCCGGTTTGAAGACCGCGTGAGAGAACTCTGGAACGCCCGGCAACCACTGACCAGCGAGCAACTGCGCGACCAATGGCGAAGTTACGTGAACGGCTGGTGGGGCTACTACCGGCGCTGCGAATGGCGACGGGACATCTACCGGAAAGAACCGTGGATCCGTCGCCACATTCGCAAATGCTTCTGGCAACGTTGGCATAAAAGCAAGGGACGGGAATCCGCCCTGCGCCGACTCGGCCTACCGCCGACTCGAGCCATCGTCGGGAGGAGCAGTCGTGGAGCGTGGCGCATGGTGGGAAACCCTGTCATGCACGAAGCCCTCAACAACCGAACTCTGAGACGCTACGGGTTCCTGATGCCATCAGACCTCAAGAGTTAAGACCAAATGGATCCAATCGCCGGATGCGGTCCCGCATGTCCGGTGGTGTGGGAGGGGCGGCAGGCGCAATCCTGCCGCCTCGACCCGATCAGCACCTCATCACCGTCGCCACGGCGACCACAGCGCGTCCTTTGCCGTGGTGCGGAATTTCTTTCCGCGGTTCAAATCGCCACCAGGATGGTCAAATCCGACCACTTTCGGCAACATGACCACATCGGTCGCACCGCCCGGGGACCGTGGCCCCGGGCGACCTCGATGACCCACCACTTCCATGCGCCCAAAGGGCACCCGCTCCCTTCACGGCCGGTTTTCATCTTCCCGCGGCTCGTTCACGCGACTGATCACATCCTGTTGCAAGGTTTCATCCAGGAGACCCAGCGCCCACTCCGGAATCACCCCGGGCCCGTCTCGGCGCCACTGTTCCTCCAGCCATTCGGCGGACCGGTCAAGCAAGGCTTCGCGAGCCTCTTCCGAGGCCGCCCGTTCGAGATGTCGCGGCAACAAGCTCGCCACTTCCCGGCGCTGCAATCGATCCCATTGGGCGGCCAGGGCCTCGAGATCGGCCAAGCCCATTTCGCCAACCAGCGTGACTTCGAGCCGCTCCCCATACATCTCGGCCAGCTGCCCCATTCTCTGGACCAGTTCAGGCGAGGTGAATTCCTCATCGAGCGCCGCCAAAGCCTCCTCAGCATCTTCTCCGGCCCACCGGGTCATGACTTCGCGGAACACTAACAAGCCCGCAGCCGAAGTCTCCAATCCAAACAGCGTCTCCTCGCCGGCCAGATAGTGTGCCACCCGTGGGGGATCTTTCTCGCCCATGACGCTCAAGATGACCGTTGCCAAACCAATGCGCCGCCCCTCCTCCGCCTCCCCAGCCACTTCGAGATCATCGGACGCCAACCAATCCAGCAGGGCGAGATGCTCTTCCACCGAAAGCTTTCGCAAACGGTCCTCCACGGGAATCGGCGCCAGGCCCTCATCCTTCCAAAGATGCTCCAACAATTCGTTCCTCAGATCCTCAGCGGTCATCGCTCCCATTCGGGGCACACGGGAGGGCTCACTTGCCGACTCGGCGGCAGCCCCTGCATTCCGCCGCTCATCCTCCACCGGGCCATCACAACCGGCGACCATCACGATCCATAACATTCCCATCGCCGCGCCATAGGCCCGGCGCCACCGCCACCTCGAAAGCCGACTTGGAAGAATCCTCGTTACCGCCACGACTCAGTTTACTGCTAGGAAATTGCTTTTCGTCCGTGGTATCAACTGCGTCGAAGTGATCGGGATTGGAGGGGGTTCAGGAGGAGGAAAGGGGAAAAGCGCCGCCATGTTCGGTGAAATTGAGTGAAATCTTGGCCGAGGTCAAGATTTAATCTTGGCCTCGGCCAAGATGGTCAGGGGCTGAAGGGTGGTGGATGAGTGCCTGCAAGGACCGATTTGGCCGTCTACTGACTGACTGACTGCTAGGAAATTGCTTTTCGTTCGTGGTATCAGAGGCGTCGAAGTGATCGGGATTGGAGGGGGTTCAACTGCTAGGAAATTGCTTTTCGTTCGTGGTATCAGAGGCGTCGAAGTGATCGGGATTGGAGGGGGTTCAGCTCACCTCTCTTGGCCTGGCGAACGTTACGGTCACGAACTATCGCAGGATCCTGCACAACCTGTTTGCAGAAGCCGTGCGAATGAAGGCCGTGCCGTCCAACCCGGTCACTCACGCAATCAAGCCCAAGCTCACTGAAACGGAGATCGGTATCTTAACCGTTCCTCAAGCGAGCGCATTGCTTCGCAACGTCCGCTTGGAAGCCCTCGCGGCCGTGAGCATCAGCTTGTTTGCCGGATTACGTCGGTCCGAAATCGAACGCCTTGATTGGGCCGATTTGGATCTCGACGAAGGCTACATTCATGTTCCCGCATCGAAGACCAAGAGTGCCCGTCGGCGCCTCGTGCGGATCCAGCCCTGCCTGCTTGCCATACTCGACAAAATCCAAGACCGAGCGGGATCGATCATCGCCTCCCAATGGTCCTATCGCCGCAGCTTGGAATCGGCCATTGTTGCATCGAAGATAACAGAGTGGCCTACCAACGCCCTCCGACATTCATTCGCGTCATACCACCTGGCCCACTTTAAAGATGCCTCTCAACTCGCCCTTGAATTAGGCCACACTGACACAAGGGTCATTTTCCAACACTACCGACAGCTCGTGAAGCCCAAGGAGGCCGAGAAGTTCTGGGAACTGAGTAGCTGAGCTTCCTTGCTCGACTGGTCAGACTGTGAATCTGCTGGCGATGCCCTCGAACATCCCTGCCCAATTTTCCTCGCCGGCGAACCCATAGATCCCTTCGCAGCTCAAGGCATCGAAGTTCTCACGATACCCTGAACACGAAGTTTCTCGATCCAAGACCTCAGCGCTAATGGCATATGATAAAATACATTATCATCGTCTGATAAGACCGACTTCCATGCATACTAAAGCAGCACAGGCTCGCGGCGCGGAGTTCTATGATGCTCTCTCGGAGGAGTCTCTTTGCCGTCGGTAGAAACCGGTAGGTTATTCGCTTCGTCGGCTTGCCGGATCTCTTAATTAGTGGATGAGACGCCATGCTTTCGTAGCGGCGGTCATGAACCTTCTTGGCCAGCTCAAAAGTCTTTGGAAATTTCATGGCAAAACGCCCAGTGGGCGCATGAAGAACGCTACCAATCTGGCCGAGGTTGTAGTTCCCAATGCTCCCATCACTCCGATACACCGCATCAACTAGCAGATCGTCAAACACATCGAGAAAGTTGACGAAGCCCGTGATGTTCACGCCCGAAGCCGCGACAGTCTCAATCATTTGTCGCTCGGCCTGCATGTATCGGTTACCGAAAAGCTTCTTCCAATTCACCTCTGGAATTCGGTGATCTAGTTTGCTAAGGGCATGATTGATTCCGTAGTGCGAAGCACTGGAACGTTGAATCAATCCGACCTCGCGCATCAGGAGCTCCGCCGACTTGTTCCAGCCCTTGCGCCCACCGGGAGGCAGATAGATCCGTTCAAAACCCTTCCATCCGGCAGCCAGAGAGACATCTTTTCCCTGATCTTGAACACCCGTATCGATGATTTGATTGAGCGTGTTACTCCCCAACTGGTCCGGCTCAAGCGCATTGATGAGCGAGGCACGAGCCCACCACGACGGGGCTACCTTACAGGCGTACTTGATCTGATTTGGGGACAGGTCACCTGTTCGAATCAAGAATCGTCCGGTTGCCACTTGTAGGTCAGCATGCATCGCCTTTGGCGACCAAGTTTTCTTTAGCAGAATCGCCAATTCCTTGTCTTGGTCAGATGGCATCCGGTCGTCCGCCGCGCTAATAAACTCGGCACGCACGGTTTGGTAGAGCGTGTTCGCTTTGATCAATTCAACCAGCTTTTCGGCAGGGACTCGCGGTAGTTTGGGATACCGACGAAGGTAGTTGCAGACGCTGCGATAGATTTCTGGATGTTTGTCGAGGATACGCCAAAGGCGAGCAGTCAGCACCGCTGATGGATTCGCATGAGCAAGAAGGTACTTAAATCGTGTGGCGTTTGTAATCTCATACCTTGGGGTCAGTTCCTGGATTCGCTTGAGCAGCTTCTTTTGATCAGTCAAAGGCTTCGCGATAGCGGTTTCCAGAGGGTTTGATACGGTTTTCAGCTCCTCCTCAATATCATGCACTCGGTGGATGCTAATCTTCCCGCTTTGGGGAAAGAGCCCGACGTCCTTGCTGAGAAGATCGAGCGATACGAGCAACCGACGCAGGTCATGCTCGCTCTTCGCGAAAAGCCGAATGTCATCGACGTATCGAAAATAACGGAAAATCACGCCCTTGAGTTTTAGCTCATCAAAGTGAGAGAGAACGACTTCGGACAATAGGCCAGACGATAATGGGCCTTGCGGAATACCGTGATTGTGGAAGATGCCCCGTTCGGTAGCAGTCCATTTCTCCAGCCAATCAGAGAGCTTTCGACAGAATTCCGCGTCGAGACCGAGCCTTTCCAGAAAATGCCGGAGCACCCGATGGTCGAGGCTATCGTAGCAGGCAGTGAGATCGAAACTTGCCGTGTAGATAAAGCCTTCGCCGAATGCCTGACGGGCCGCTTCGTTGAAGGCTTTGTATCCATCACTCCATTTCCGGTAGAACCATATAGAACTCTTGCCGGCGTAAAGGTGTCCGAACACCTTCTTGTGGTAACGCTTTACGACGCGGGGCTGAAGCTTTTCTGCGATCAGGTTAACTGAGGCCTGATACACAATCTGATCTTCGACGGTTAGTAATGATATCGGTCGAAGGATTCCTGAGGCTTTGGGATGATAAAGCTTGCAGGCCGGTTCCGGTTCATAAAAACCACGCTTTAAGCGATCAGCGAGATCGTTGAGCAGTGCCTCCTCTGCTACCGCGAAGTGCTGATAAAGGCCCCGGAAATGGGACTTGTAGCTGGCATCCGGGTTCGAACGAATCCAACACCACGCCCGGCGAAGGTTATCAGGCGCGCGGAGTTGGTAAACGTCACCCACGATTTGTTAAACCAAACATTGAAGCTCACCCCTTCTCAAAACCCTTATCTTCGAACCCAAGCGTGTTCGCGTTCTCGATGACAACCCGCTGGACCGATTCCTCGACACCGTCCGGCAGCTCAGCATGGATGTCAAGGGTCACTTTCACATTTGCGCCTGTGAGCGTCGTCAGGTGCTGAAGGACTTCTTCGGCGATTTTCCCGGCATCCCGGCCTAGACGATCGGGGTTGAGCTTCACGCTACCGAAAAACCGTTTCGGAAGAGCCGGAGGCTCCGGTTCGCCACTTGCAGTTTCGCCGCTCGTGTTACCCTCCCCTCCAGCCGTTTCGCCATATCCGCCGTTCGAGGGCTCGGCAACCACACTTCCCGTAGCGGAAGCTTCTGCCGCCTTCTTTTCTTCCTCAGCCTGGTTCTCCGCCGCTTCTGGCTTCAGCAGCAGGCTGGATCCGTCGAACTCGACGCCGGTGGTAAGCAAAGTGGGCTGTAGCCCCGTGTAGCGTTTTCGGGCTTCATCGTATCCCGTGGCATAGGCGAAGTATTCACAGAACATGCCGCCGGTGAAGCCGCTCTCGACGGCTTTCACAAGCGTCTGGCGATTGATCAGGCGAGGCATGTAGAGGTAGGAGGCAAAGCACTCCCAGAGGCGCTTGATATCGAAGGAATCGACCTCAGCCCAGAGGTGGCGGTCGAGTTCCATCTTGAGGCGCGGCGCACCAAGCACCGGAAAGAGGCCTTCATCGTTGATGAGCTTCTTGCACACCTTCTTTGCCAGGGCATCCCCACCTGGAATCGAGAACTCCGGCCATTCGATCTCCGGTTCTCTGGAGTTCGGCTGGCCAGGCACGAGGCACCATGACCACGTCTCGTGAATCCGCAGGTTCGACGCCTTGTCGTTTTCCTCCATCTTCGTTTTCACCTGGTTTCGGGCGAAGGCAGTGAGGTCGAGCGAATCGCCGTCATCGTTGATGCTCTTCCACGCGAGGTACTGGCACACCGATTCCTCGAGTTCGCGCAATCGTGTTTTGTCTGGAGCGAGGAACACCAGGGCATTCCGGTAAAGCCTTGGGCTGTTGCCCTTCTTTTCGAGGATCTCCCTTGCGACCGCGAGAGCCGGGCTATCGGTTGCCTTGCGCGAATGCGTTAGTTCCGGCTTGAGAACAACGAGCCGTGCTTCCATCTCGTCTGGCACCTCCGAGCCATCCATCGGCGCGATGTGAATGGCCTCGAAATCGCCTTTGTCCTTCTCTTGCCGCAGCCGTTTAACGATCTCTGCCAGAGCGTCCTCTCGGTTTCCTTTGATCGTTTCGGCCCGATCTTTGGCAAGCCGCGTCACGCTCGCTTGCAGGGCATACCAGCGACGGGCCTTATCGACGTAGAGGTAAGTCGCCTGGTCGGTGAGACGACGAAGCGCATCGCCAAACGTCGCCACCGCTTCGCCTGGCTGTGCGCACCCCAAGCGCAGGAGCCTGTCTTCGATTCCCGGATTGTTGCTTCCCAAGGTCGGAGCTGAGCCCATGAATACGGTTCTCGCGACGCGCCTGGCTGCTGAGTAGCGGCCGAGATTCGGGTTGTCGCTATCGAGCGATTGTGGCAGCGAATGCGGGCCGTCCACGTCCTTGCTGATCACGCCATCCCATTGATCCGGCAGGGATTCAGAAACGAGCGACATCACCTTCGGCGCATCGAGCGGGATGCTCGATGGCATGATCATGAGGTTCTTGTCGTGTCTGTCCCACAGCTCGTGAATCACCGCCGCCATGAGACGCAATACACCCCGCGTCCGTTGGAATTTATCGAGCGTCGCCCAGTCCTGGTCAAGCCGGTCGAAAAGCTCCGGGTGAATCGGATAGCAGGCTTCGAGCTTTCGCTTGTAGTCGGCTTCCCGGCACTCACTGGGGAATTCCGCCCCCTGTTGGCGATACATGTCGCTGAAGGCCTTCACCACGGCATCTCGTGCCGGGTATTCGATTTGTGATTGAAAGAGACGGCGCCTCACGATCTCAAAGCCTTCGTCGGCGCTGGCCGGCCGCCAGGGCTTGGCGATCCGTTTGAAGACATTCGTTAGGCTATCAAGGGCGTATCGTCCCGCTTCCCCGCCAATCTCGATGTCCGAGACCGGCAAACTTGCCACCACGAGGCTGTTCTTCGAAGACTTCGCTGCTTCTGTCAGCGCCTGGGCAAACGTGAGGTTCGCTTCATAGGAACCCGCCGGGAGCTCATCCACCTTGTAGAGCTGCCTCACAAACGCTACCCATTCATCGATGAGCACCAGGCACGGTGAAAACGCATCGAACAAATTTTTCAGACGCTCCTTGCCAGGGCTCGTCCCCCTCTTGTCCGATTCCTCAATGAGCTTGTAGCCCTCCGCGCCTCCGAGTTGCCACGCCATCTCGCCCCAGAGCGTGCCTGTTTCGACGCCTCCCGGCTTTGTGCGCTTCTGGGCCGGGCCAAGGTCGGTACCGACCAGGACAGCACGGTTCGCCTTCGGAATGGTCGTTACTTCAAGTTTCCTGGCAATCTCATCGATGCCCGGCAGTTTCTCCGCCGACTCCCCAGAAACCAGGTGATAGAGTGCGAGCATCGAGTGCGTCTTGCCTCCACCAAAGTTTGTTTTCAGCTCGACCACCGGATCGCCGCCCTGTCCCGTGAGACGCGTTAGCGCTCCGGTCAGCAAATCCTTCAGGCCATCGGTGATGAATGTCCGTGAGTAGAATTCTCGTGGGTCGCTGTATTCGCTCGAACCCTCGCCACGTTGCACCTCCGCGAGATCGGCCGCGAACTCGGCTTGCTGGTAGCGGCCGCTCGCCACGTCTTCGTGCGGAGTCACTACTTCTCTCCATGCTTTGAGACCTGCCGTGGGGTCGCCTTCCACAGCTACAGCCTTCCTTGTCTCTTTCCGGGCTTCCTCCCGAAACTGAACGCGTATCAAATCCTTTCGCAATTCGCCAACCTCTTTGGCTTCGGCCGCTGATCCACACGAATGGAGAAGGCGGCGGATACTGTCCAATGCGCGGTCGGTGTCATCATAACTAAACGGCTTTTCGTGCGCATAATCGTTCCTCACCTTGCGCAGCTCGCTCACCATCGAGCGATCGGTTTGACTCATGTAATGCCTAAAGACATCATTCCAGAAAGTCCAGATGGCGTTCAGCAAAAGCTGGGAATCCCACTGCACCTCCCCTTTCTTTTTCGGAATCTCGAAGTCACTGGCCCGGCTCAACATCCCCTGCCAGTTCTTCGGACCCAGTCGGGCTTTCAAGCTTCGTTCCACGAAAGGCACCGCCCCCTTGCGGAACAAGGCCAGTCCTTTGTCGATACGTTCGCGATTGGTTAGAGCCATGAATCCAAGATTTAGAACATTTCCTCTTGCGTGACGGATGGCGCGCGCGATTGCTCCGCGAGTTTTGAGAGCTCGGGCCATGCGGTGATGAGCATGTTGTAGGCGCGCGCTTCTTCGGGCCACTTCTTGTTGTCGGAAATTGTGTAGAGCTGATAGCAAAGCTTTCGTGCATCGTAGGAGAGACCACCAATCTTGGCTAGCACAGCAGCAGCGGCCTGTTCACCTTCGGAATCGAGCAGACGAATCATGTGGTGGACAATCCCCCAGACTGTGAGGCGCTCATCGCGTTCCGGATCCCAGTCTCCTGGTAGTTCATCCGGACGAAAAGCCCTCACCTTGCCACCTCCAGACTCGATGATACCTGCGGCGACCACACCACTCACGGGCACGTCACGCGCTGTGGCGATCCGCTCTGCATCTCCGTAAGGCCCGCTATTGAAGGCATGGTGGCTATACCAAGTGACTGCGAATCGGGTCCATTCGTCCATCTCGGATTCTTGCTCGGAGAGCACTTCGTCAACAGACTTGTTGATGAGCTGTAGGGCTGTCGTCATCGACATTGTGGTGCCGTCTGCTTCGATGATTTTGCTGAATCTGGAAAAAATTGCCATGCCCGGACCAATGGCAGACTGAGGGAGGTCCACCGGTGCGATGTTACTGTTTAGGAGGTGCGCCAGGGCATCGGGAAGCTCACGCTGAAGAAACTGCACAAACTCGCGGCGAGTCGCCATGGGAGCGTCCTTGGATCGCTGACGACATACGAGAACAATTGAGGACGCTAGCATATTTGCCTTCTGCCCGATCCTGTTCACCATCTCGGTGCGCACCGGCCAAGTCCCGACGACGCCAAAGCCCGCATCGATAATCGCCTCCAGAAAGGTGGCCCATCCCGTGGAAGCAATTCCCTCGGTTTTGACCTCTGCCTGCTTGAAAGCATAATAGATGGTTGTCGGGAAAAAAGGGCTTGCAGACTCAGACCATTTCTTGGCGACTTTCGTCATGCCCGACAAAAAGAACACCTCGGCCTGGGACTTCCCTCCATGTCGGTAAAACGAGGCGATGAGTTCTTCTTCCTTGGGCACCAAGATTCCACCCATTGCCTGTGGCAATACTTGGCGAAGCGATCTTCGTAGCCACACGTAGAAAAAATCGGAGAGGTCAGCGTAGCCAATGTTGTCATAATAGGGAGGATCCGAAGAAATGATCGTTCCCTCACGGATTTCCCGCGTCGAGGCGTTCGACTGGGCGACTTCAGCCCGTCCAGTTGCGGGTAGCCGATCAATGACTTTCCAAGCCCATCCGGACCTTAAACTATAACTTCCGGAGGAAGAGGAAAATGGATTCGCCTCGGTGTAGTCCCAAACCATCGGAATTGCTTGGCGACCAAAAGTAGCCCTCACTGCTTCACGGCTCGAATCCCAAGAGCAGATACTACTCCAATAGTCAGCACACTTACTTTGGGTCAATCCCAAGTAAACCGCCACGGCATCGGCGTAAGCCTGCGGGCCCTTTCCTCCTTGTTCCAGGGTTCGCCCGTCTTCGCTGTCCAGTGGTGATCCTTGATCCTTGTTTGATTTCGCGGATGCTAACACCTGCTCTCTAGCTTCCCCTACCAGATCCGCAAAGGTGGTCAGGACGACTAATTGACGGTCGGTAAAAATGTCCACATAGGATGCCATCCCGTAGGCCGGAGGAGAAAACCACCGAGGGTTTTTCGGCATCTTCTCCGTCGGCATCCACGAGGGCTTACTCGCACGAGCCTTTTCAACATGGTTAGAGTTCGATGGAAGATAGACGCGTCCGCGACTTCCTTCGCACACTACCGCCATTAGTTTCTCCGATAACCTGCCATCAACGCTCTGTTGCTTGACCCATTTCTCTGTTATCGGTGTGTCAGAGATGATACATGAAAAGTTCCCACCACGTCCTGTCTTGGTCCCTGTGTCAATACGTTTCCTTTCTTCTGGAACCCCAACCCTAATCTCAAATCGATACTCCCCATTCTCCACGATGGGCTCGACATAGGCTTCCTTCCCCTTCTTTTTTGATAGCCAAAACGAGGATACCAGAGGCACTGGTTTTCCATTGAGGGCTGGATTGGGGCTGGGCACCGTCCGTGCCCAAAGCCAGGCGATGACCGTCAGTTTATCGCCCACTCGGTAGCCCGCATCCACCAAGTCCGTCCGCTCGTCTATTACCTGCTGAGTGATTTCGTATTTTGGATAGAGGTTGCCGATACGCTTCTCGGCTTCCTCCCGCATCCATTGTCCGTAGTAGCGAACATCCTCCGCCAACCCCTGTGCCCCTTTCCAAACGGTAGCGGCCTTCTCCTCCTTCGTTGCTTTTTCCCAATCGGGGTTGACTGGGGGATTCCCACTGAACTTCGTCGGGATCTCAATCATCGCCTTATTGATAAGCACAGCCACCGGGTTGAGATCCGATGCATGGGCCTCCATCCCAAGGCGCTGTGCCTCAAGTGGGATCGCCCCACCACCGGCAAAAGGATCGAGAACCGGAGGCAAGGGAGTCTCCACCGGATTACCCGCCCGGCGGCAGGTGCGTTGCCAGGATTTCAGGATCTCCTTCCGTGCCTTGCTGAGCACTTTCTCGTTGGTGGTGTTCTCCCAAATGACCAGATCTTTGACAATCTGATGGAGTCGCTCTCGCTCCTTTTGAATCAGCAACCCCTCGAGTTCTGGAGACGCCTGCGGAGCGATCTCCAGTTCCATGTCGATCTCTTTCCGGGCACGCTTTCTCGCCACTTTATTCTCCATCAACTCCTCGACATAACCCGACGGATCATCGACCAACTGACAGAACAGCACTGCTCTCGCCGTCGCAAGCGGACGTCGCGCCCACCATAAGTGCAAGGTCGATGGGTGCCCATGGCGAATCGATTTCTCCCGAGCCGAGGCTTCGTTAATCTCCTTCAGAGGAATCGATACCTCGATCAGTTTTTTCGGATAGTCAGACAAGTGGGTCGGCTGGGTTAATGAGGTTCACGGCCGGACGACAGCAGATCAGCCGTATTAAAAGTGCGTGTAGTCTCGCCGAAGTCCGGCTCGCCGAACGGATACTCGGAAATGTATTGCGGCTCTTTGCTCTGGCCGTTTTCGATTTCGACAATGATCAGCCGGAACTTCTCCGGCTCGTTTCGGGCGCAGTTGATCTCGTTACGCGTAAGGGTCAGCATCCCATGCCCTTCCGCCTTCCCCTTCACTTCAAGGAAGAAAAGACGGGCATCTTCGGCCTTCGACTCGATGTCGTAGCCGATACCGCGTTGATCCGACACGTCACGCGGAATCCGGCCTAGCATTCGCTCGGTTTCCATCACCGCTTCCATGGCGAGGCGCTCGCTCTCTTCCCGATCGGCTTGTTCGGGCGGAGTCGGCGCTCCACCTCCGCTCAAGGTCGGTGCAAGGCCGCGCTTTCTCAGGCTTCCGATGGAGACCACCAGGCAACCTCCAAGAATGGTTGGGAGGAGCGGGTTGATTTGCCGCTCTCTGGCAATTTCGTCTTTTCGTTTTGCCAAGCGGTCAGAAAGTTCCTCGGCCTTTTGCGCGGCGTTAATGGAACTGAGCCGCGTCTTCTGACCAGCCTTCTCCCTGGCCTTCAGATCCTCGGCGCGGTGATCCCAATAGATGATCTCCTTTTTGAGCCGCTTTTCCACTGCCTGCTCCAGCTTGTCGAGCATCGGCAATTTGCGCCTCTTCCATTCCTCCACGTGCTCTGGAACAATGTGCTGGATGGCGTGACTGAGGATCTCGTGTTCATGATCTTCCTTCAGCCAGTCTTCGTCTAGCAAATCGCCAAGCCCTGCAATTTCTTCATCGGTCGCGGGGCGGTTAACGAGGTAGGGAGCGGCACCCGCCGAACGCACGGTTTTCTCCTGGTCGATTTCCACGAACTGAAGCTGCATGGAAATCACCTGCTGCGATCCGTTTGGGAGAACGCGGCCGTCCTGGACACCATGCTTCAGATAGTGAAGCAGATGCACATTCTCGGACTCGTCCGCCTCATCGATGAGCACTGCACCGCGTTTCAACACATCACGGTATCGCTCAAGAATCACATCGACGGTGGAGTCGAAGAGCGGATGCCCAGGACAGATGTAGGCCGCGACTGGCTGGTCATGCCGGTATTGCTTATCGAAGCAAATCCGCTCGTAGCGGGTCTGCACAGATTCTCCCGTGCCAATCATCCGGTCGCGCTCTCTAACGACCGACGGAACACGGGTCACCTCCCAACGTCCTTCCTCACGTTTTGAGACCCGACCGCCCAACTGCGCGAAGGCTTCGAGAAAGAAAGCCTGGATGAAGTAGGGCTGGAGCCTGCGTGCGTGGGCTCGCTCCATGTCTTCGCGGATTTTCTGAACCGCCGTGGTGTCCATCTTCTCCGCCGCGAACGCCCGTTCGTCGAGGAGCTTCTCCAGCTTCTCATGCTCGACGCGTTCTTCGACCTCGGTCATGTAGCGCCGCGCTTCCTCGCTGTCTCCGTAGCGAATCGAGTCTCGAAGGATTTCCCGTAGGGGACGGTCTTCGAAGAGCTCGCCCAGCACGTCGTAAACGCGACCGCCGAGGGCGTCGCGCTCGACTTCGAGCTTCTTGAGAAGCGCGTGGTAGACGGCACCTTCTCGCGTCTCGATGGAAACGAGGTTCCAGAGATGACAAACCTGCTTCTGGCCGATCCGGTGAATGCGACCGAAGCGCTGCTCAAGCCGGTTCGGGTTCCACGGCAGATCGTAATTCACCATGAGGTGACCGCGTTGCAGGTTGACCCCCTCCCCTGCCGTGTCATTTGCGACCATCACCAGCGTTTCCGGATTGAAGTTGAACGACTCGATGACGTTCCGCCGTTCTTCCCGCGACAGCCCGCCGTGGATGATGACCACGCCTTCAGGTTTGCCGAGGCGGGTGCGGATTTTCTCCGCAAGGTAGTTCACGGTGTCACGCGGTTCGGTGAAGATGATGAGCTTCCGGCGGTTGCCGTTCTCATCGACCATCAGCGGATCGTCGAGAATGGTGTTCAGCTCCTGCCACTTCTTGTCGTTGCCAGAATGGAGCAGCCTCTTGGCCTCGGCTTCCAGACGTTTGAGCGTTCCGATTTCGGCTTCGAGCTCTGGAATCGTCGCCGCTGCGGTCGCCAGGTCGAGAATGGTTTCTTCCGTTGCTTCGACTTCGCTCTCCGGAGCTTCGTCGAGATCATCGACGTGGAGACGGTTGAGTTCGCGCTCATCTTCTTCGTTGAGAATTCTCCCCCGCAAGAGAAGCTTTGCTTCCTCGAGCTTCGCCTCGAGCTTCGCCTCGAGCTTCGCCTCGAGCTTCGCCTCGAGCTTCGCCTCGAGCTTCGCCTCGAGCTTCGCCTCGAGCTTCGCCTCGAGCTTCGCCTCGAGGCGCTCGCGTCTACGTCTGATCGAGTTGTAAATCGCCGCCGGTGACGAAGCCAGACGACGCTGCAGAATCATCAGGGCGAAGGTGATGTTCCCTTTGCGCTTCTCGTCCTGAATCACCTGCTCGGCGCGGTTCATCTCCTCGACCACGTAATCCGTCACGCGCTCGTAGAGTTTGGCTTCGTCGTCCGAGAGCTTATAGGTCGACGTGTAGGCCTTGCGCTCGGGGAAAAGTTTCTCGTTTTCGAACGTGAGCATTTCTTCCTTCACCCGTCGGCACATGATGTCCAACGGGTCGACCGTGTGCACACCGTCGCGGAACTTGCCCTCGAAGCGGTCGCCATCGAGAAGCGAGAGGAAGAGCTGGAAGTCGGCCGCCTTTCCGTTGTGTGGCGTTGCCGTGAGAAGCAGAAAGTGACGCGTCTTCCTGCTCAGCAATCGGCCAAGGTGAAAACGCTTGGTGTATTTGGCCTCGTTCCCATAGTAGGTGGCCGACATTTTGTGTGCCTCATCACAGATGATGAGATCCCAGTCGCGGCACGCCTGAATCTTCTCCTGGAGCTGCTCGTTTCGACTGAGCATGTCGAGCCGAGCGAGAAGCAGATTGTTTTCCTCGAAAGGATTGCCGGTGACCGAAGTCTCCAGCATCTCCTTGGTGAAGATGTTGAAGTGCACGCCAAACTTTTGCGCCAGTTCATCCTGCCATTGTTCGACGAGGTTTCCCGGCGGAACGATGAGGCAGCGCTCCAGCTCGCCGCGCATGATCAGCTCACGAATGAAGAGCCCGGTCATGATGGTCTTCCCTGCCCCGGGATCATCGGCCAGGAGGTATCGAAGTGGCCGCTTGTCGAGCATCTTCTCATAGACCGCCGTGATCTGATGCGGCAGCGGATCCACAAGCGAGGTATTGATCGCAAGGTAAGGGTCGAACAGGTGAGCAAGCTGGAGGCGAAGCGCCTCGGAGGCGAGGCGCATCAAGCGGCCGTCAGCATCGAAGGCCCAGTTCCGCGATTTCTCGGAGATGACGAGATCCGGCTCATTCGTCCGGTAGAGGAGCTGGCTGCCGCTCTTTCCCTCGGCGTCCTCGAAGTGAACCTTCGCCGCCTGGTCACCGAACCACTCCACCGAGACAACACGAACCGGGGCGCCGCCTGGAGCGACCCCCTTCACCATGGTTCCTGGAGTTAAATCTTTGAGCGTAGGCACCTTTCCTCCCTTCTCAGCTCACTTTTAACAGAAGCCTGAAGAGCTTGCAACCGCTCGATAAAATGAGGGAGGCGAACATGCCCATCATCCTCAGGCAGCCCTTCTACTTGGAGCGTAATGTAATGTTCTTCACGCATTGGAAGCTTCCCGTGACTTGTTAAAATTTAGGTGGATGGTTACCGGCTCCGCTCGGTGAGAAGAGTCGGATTATTACAAAATCCAGGAACCCGCAACCATCCATGAAACACCTTGAGATCATCCATCAACTCGGTCAAGCCGATCCAAGAGAAGCCGCCGTGGCCTTCGACGAATTCCCGCGCGGGGCGGTCCGTCAATCACTGGTCAGCGTCATGGCCGAGGAAGTCACCAGCCGCCGTGGAGCCCCGCGCATGGGCGAGGCACCGCCGGCCCGTCTCTCGTCGGGCCGGGAAGCGCTCCGTCGAGCCTTGAAGTGGAGGGAGAGAAGATCAGCCGTCCCAGGGTCCGCCGCGAGCACTCTGATGGCACGAAGAGCGAGGTGAAACTTGCCAGCCACGAAGCGGCCAAAGGCTACGAGAAAAACAAGATTCGAGACGCCATCATTCGCGCCTACACCCACGGAGTTTCCACCAATGAGGTGCAGGACACGATCGACTGGACCACAAGGGAGCCAGCGCCTCTGAAGTCAGCCGAGTTTGGGCTCACGAAGGCGCACGATTGCTCGCCGAGTCACGGGAAAGAGACCGCAGACATGGGTAGCGCTCATGTTGGACGGTATCCGGTTGAGCGGTGAACTCACGGCCGTGGTCGCGCTGGGGTTCACGGCATCCGGACAGAAGGTCATCCTCGACCTTGAGATCGGAGCGAGCGGGAACGAAACCGTTTGTCGCGGACTGGTTGTCGCGGACTGGTTGTCGCGGACTGGTTGTCGCGGACTGGTTGTCGCGGATCACTGAGCGTGGATTTGAGCCCGAAAAAGGGCACCGTCTCTTGGCCGTGCTCGATGGCGCCAAAGCGCTCAAGAATGCTGTGCTGAAAGTCTGGGACGACGCGGTGATTCAGCGCTGCCTGGTTCACAAAGAGCGCAATATCCGGGGAAAACTCTCCAGCAAGCATCACGGGAAGTTGGCCGAGCACTTCGCCGCGTTGCGAAATTGCGCAGGGGCCCGAGCAAGCACAAGAGGCCTTACGGAACCTGCGTGAGTTCCTCAAAGGAGTGAGCGCGCAAGCATTGGAGAGCCTGGAAGAATCTGGAGAAGAGGAGCTGCTGGGCTTTCACCGCCTGAGTCTACCCAACACGCTCAACACCACCTTTCTCAGCACCAACAACATTGAGAATGCCTTCCGCAATACTCGCCGGAAGATTGGCCGGGTGACGCGCTGGCGGGAAGAAACGAACCAGGCTTCGAAATGGCTGACCTACGCGCTAACGAAGGCAGAGACGGGTTTCCGGCGGATCAAAAGGCTTCCAGGAAATGGGAAAGCTCCACGCCGCCTTGAAACGGGAAAAAGTCAGCGCCCGACGGCGGACCTCTGGAAAGGTTTTCAAGGCATGGGTTCCCTCAAAACGATGGACATGGAAAAAGAGTTCTCAAAGAACAAGTAGGCAGTAGTCCATCGTCTCTCGGTCACGACTGAGTATCCCTCGGCGAGTTGCTCCTCAGCAGAGCTCGCTTCCGTTTTCTCAGCTGCTGTAACACTAACATGACCATCGGCACTTGTCCAGCAAAAATGTCATGAAAAAAGTCGGTGAAACGGAATAAAACCATTTTACAAACCCTCGAATTAATCTAAGCTTAACCCAGCCGTCTTCCAAATTTTAACAATCTCAGGGAAATCCCCGAAAGAAACCACCAAGGCTTAGGGAATCGGATCATTGAAGCTGAGTTCGGTTCGGACGGAGAAGGGAAAGTGGAGTGTCGCGAGCGGTTAGTCGGAATGCTTCGCTACTACTACCGAAAGGCGACATGATCCCGGGCGTTTTGAATTTCCGGACACTATGGGTGTTCTGGTCACGATTTTGGTCACACGGACGTATGAGACAATGGTGGTCGGTGAGGGGAGTAACCCAGATCAGTGGGGACACAGACGATATGGTTAGGTGCGACGATGCCGTGCTTGGCGGATGGCCTTGGAGGCAGGAAAAGAGAAACCGATCGGTGATCGGGAACCTCGCCCGCGACCATCGCCGCGTCACCGATCGGTTCGGTGCAGCTCATCGAGATCCGCCAGATCTTGCGGGCGTCCGGCGGTTTCCTTGGCGGTGATGAGGTCGGCTTTACCCAAGTAAGGGATGGAGATCCCTTCTTGGTTGGAGAGGACACGGTTGTCCCAGCACTCGTGGAAATCGAGACCGGGAACCGAGGTCAGCAGGTCGATCTCGCACGGCGGCACTCCGATGCTAAACTGGGTCTTTGGCTCCGCGAAGTCGGCCTCCGTCACGCCGACCAGGGGCAGGCCAAAGCGATGGAATACCCTCATGAGTTGGTGCGCACTGGCGGCCGTAGGTTCGATCCAGATGTCGAGATCCTTGGTATAACGTGGCTGTGCGTAATGAATTACGGCGTAGCCTCCGACCACGAGGAATCTAACCTTTTCCTCGCCCAAAATGCGTAACAGATCTTTGAAGTCGGAGTTCATCTGGGTTCACGCCTTTGACGCCGATCCAGTAATCGGTCACCAGTTCCCACGCGGCCTTTCGGCGCTCTGCGCCAGAAACCGACTGCCAATCCCGTAGTTGTTGGCCACGCTGCTCCTCAAAGGACGAGAACTTGCGAATCGTCCAATGCGAGCGGCCTCTCTCTGCGGTGGGGGTATTCACGATGCGGAGAGTAGCCAAGAATCCGAGCATGTGCAACGAGGGATGGCAATAGTCAGCGATTCCGTAAGACGGCGTCGGAAAGAGTCGTAATGGCCTGAATTGGTGGGTGTTGAGCGTGTTGAAGCTGGCGCTAAGAGGGCGAACAGTTTCGTGTGGCGGTTCTCGGGCGAATTTCGGAGGGCTCGAGCCGCGAAATGGATCCCCCTGTCGGCAATAGGCAACAGGAAGCCAGACCGCTCCGATGGCGGACGTGAACCCAAGGTTACCGAGAGCGCAGGGCGGGCGTTCCTCAGCCCGGAGCCGGTGGCGGCCACCATCGATCCTCTCGCATGGAGGCGGCGATTTGACGGGCAAAATAGATGGCCGTGTGTCCACGGCGTATCTCTGGCTTCAAGTTGCGCTTGTGGAAGCAGTGGAACACGGCGTGGGCCATGAACATGATCAGCCACAGAACGAGAATGGAATTGGGATGATGGTGATAGCAATGACCGGAATGCCAGCGGGAGCAGAGTTCGTTAAAGCCTTCGTTTTCGACCTTCCAACGGTCGTGCCCGAAATGGAAGATGGTCTTGGCATCGGCCATTGAGCGGGGCATGGTCGTCGCCCACCACCAGTGGCTATCGATGGGAGTCTCGACCCAATCCCCAGCGACGCGCTCGCGACGGATGCCAGTCTCATGGGAATGAACAACGCGAAGAGGAGTGTGAATGGATTCAGTGCAGAAGCCCTCAGCCTCTTGTAAATGAACGTGCCGCGCGGGCTTGCCCGGTGCAGCCGGAGTCTCAAATGATTCTGGCTCTTGCTCCTCAAGGGGCAGGAGCGTGCGGGCTTCGGACAATAGCTCAGGCTGATTATCCTTGAGTACGGCAACAAGGTATTTGCCGTGGTCTTCAAGAAGATTGATCACGGAGGGACGCAGGTAGAGCGCATCGGCAGTGAGCACGTCAAAGCAGCGTGGGTGGTCCTTAAGGACGCGAGTTATCAGCCGTATAGCCGCAGCGACTTCGTCGTCTCCAGGATCTCCGTCTTCACCAGGCTCAAGCATTTCCATGTCGAGAAGCAATTGAAAATCCTCACAGATAATCTGAAACGCGACCAAGCGGTGGTAGAACTGTGTTTTGACCTCGTCTCCGACGGCGATCCGGCGTTGGAGACACTTTGGACAACAACGTTTGTAGCTACAGTGAGTTTCGTGACCATCGACGGCGGCAAGCATCCAACCGCGCTGTGGGGCAAGGATTTTGTTGCGTTTGAGGCAGAAGTAAATGTGTCCGAGACACCCTCGCACACTGTCAGGCTCGATGCGCTCGGAGACATACGCCAGTTCGTCGGCGCTGGGCAAACGGTGATTACCGAGCCAACGGGTCCAGCTGCTCTTGTTCCGGTGTTGCTCGAGTTCGTTGAAGCTTGGTAACCGGCAGCAGAACATGGCGAAGAATGCTGCCGGGAAAACTCGAGTGGGAATCTGTGGTTTGGGACGAGAGTCACGCACCCGCAGCCTCCACTGTTGGCGGAGGCTGAAAATCTTGTCCGAGTAAGTTAGTAGTCGCGTGAGAATGGTCGCTTCTTTTTTGGTGGAGAATTGCGCCCGGACTTGGCTTTGCCGGCTGATTTCTTACCGGTCTTGCCCTTCTTCTTGGCGGAGCTACTCGCCGCTCTGGCCTTGGTTTTTGCCTCCTCGAGTCGGAGGCGCCCCTGCTCGTCGAGGGCTTCCAGCAGAGCATTCGCCTTCTGGAAATCATCGATCCAGCGTCTCGCCTGAGCTTCCAACGGTCTGGGGACGTGCAGCATGGTGGTCTTGCCCTTGCGAGTCTGACCGATGGCCAAGGAGCGATGGCGCAAGGAGTCGTCGGAAGCGCAACGGCAAGTGGGCTTGCCGCATTTACGAGAGAGTTCGATGGGCGAGCCGTGAAGGAAGCCTTCGGCCTGGTCGAGGAGCTGGCGGAGGCGGCTGCGAATCTGGCGTTCGGTGGGGGGCAGGGAGTTTCTGCTTGGCATGAAGGTCGGCTCGTTCGGCGCACTGTAATATAAGACTATTACAGAAACAAGCTTAAAAAAGATGAAATAACGAATGCGAATTTGCCATGGGGTCAAAAATGGGCGCTGCCGATCCGAATTACCCAAAAATACAGGGCTTGAGCCGCCTCAGCCGCCTATCTTACGGAATCGCTGGGCAATAGTGGCACTCCGGATCCCTCAGCCATCTGTGGTGTCCAAAAAGGCGGAAATCGAGGAGCAGGAAGGGCGAGGGAACGAGCAGAAACTCGTCATTGCTCGCGCCGGCGCGAATCACAGCTGGCCAGCGCATGATGGTCGGCGAGCGGAGGCCACCCTCGAAGTTCGTCCACTTGCCATCGCGCAAGGAGCCGGAACTGCCGTGTCCTTCCATGTTGAGCTGAGGGCCATTGTCGGAGGCAAAGATGACCAGGGTGTTCTCGCTCAAGCCGAACTCGTCGAGGGCCTCCATCAGGCCGCTGACCTGCCAGTCGATCTCCTGGATCACATCCCCGTAGGTCCCCTGTTTTGAGATGCCCTTGAATTTCTCGTTGGGGATCCACTTTCACATGTGGCAACGGTGAGGCGTCGTAGAGAAAGAAGGGACGAGCCTTGTGCTCCCGGATGAAGTCGATGCCCGCCTGTCGCAGTTTGGGCGAATATCTGCCGTGGGTCTTGCCCGCCGACTTCTCCAAGAACTCCGTGTTGCGGAACAGACCGGCGACACCGTTGTCCTTTCCCCCACTTCCCCACTTTGCCGAGCCTATGGCTTGAGCGGGCGAGCGGCACGGTGAAGTGAAAAGTCGCCGGAAAGAAGGCAAGTTTGTCTTCACGCAGCAGAGACCGCGTTCATGGAGTGGTCGTCAAGATCAAGAAAGGCGATGAACAGCTCCTGAGCTGGGCGTCGACACCCGCTCTCGAATCGCAGGACTAACGACGGCGCCCGTCGGCGTCGGCGTCAAAAGGGGAAGTAGCCCCTGCGCCGTCAGCGAGGCGCCGTGTCGCGACTGGAGTCCTGTCAGTGTGGCTACCGGGTCGCACCGCAGACGACGAGGAGGGCGTTACGGAAGAGGCCGTCTCAAAATGGCCCAGGACCGCCTCACAAAATATGAGAATTTTAGTTTCAATGATGGTTGATCTCACATTCCGGCGGAATTCCGCGGTGCCCTCTCGACCGAGCTTCGTCTATCGCGACGCGGTAGGGCGCGAATAGCGCATCTACCTCGGCTCCAGCGCGACTTCAGGCCGCTTTGGCTTGCTTTCCTGTTCCATCGATTGGCGCGTTCTGGGCGGCCATCCAGTGCCGATACATCACTTTCAAGTTCCAACTCGTACAGAGCATCATCCACTGCGTCCTCACTTTCTCCAATCCCTTGAATGTCCAGCGCCAGAACTCTCCGTTCTTTTTGATCTGGCCGAATACCGGCTCCACGATTCCTGCCCGTTGCTTGAGAAGCTCCTTGTTTTTTTCCTTGTTCATCTTCTCTTTGTGCCTCTCCACCGACGCATTCCAGGGGCTGATGTCGATGGTCCGCCCGTGGCGATCCTTCGTGCATGTTCCAAAGGCGGGGCAATTCTTGCAGGTCGACGGAGCGCCGCGATAGACACTCACCGGAACACCTTCTTTGACTCGTTCACGCCTGAAGGGGAGCGATTGGCCTTGGGGACATGTCACCACGTCGGCCTCAGCGTCATAGACGAAGTTCGATGCGTGATACTCTTCGTCCTTCTTGTTGACTGATTGCGGAGGCAGAGGCATCACCACCTCATGGCCGGCCTCTTCTGCCAGGCCGATTTGTTCAGCGCTCGGGTAGCCAGCGTCACCGAGAGAAACCGGTTGGCTGGCCGGCTTGCCATCATTCTCTTGCTCTTGCTGATAAGTGGCCAGGTTCTCAGCAGCCTGATCCAACATCGGCGTTAGTTGCCGCAAATCGGTGGCCTCATTGACAACATCGGCGGCCACCACAATTTGATTCTCCGAATCAACGACGGCCTGGGCGTTATATCCAAAGGGCTTTCCCCCTGTGTTGGCTTTCACACGTCGCGCTTCAGGTTCAAGCGGGTGAATATGCTTTACGGTCGGGTTGGTGTCGAGCGTCTCGATCGCCTCTTGCATGGCTTTCTTAAGCACCTCTTTCTTCTCAAGTTCCTTTGGCAACTCTGCGGAGGGTTGCTCATCACCGGCCTGGGAGCGCTCGATCTCTTCCTCCAAAACCTTGATTTGTTCGTCAAGCCGCTCAATTCGCTTGGCCAGGTCCTCCTTGTCGTACTTCTTCCCGGCATGAGCGGCCGCCTGAATCTTTGTTCCGTCGACTGCTTGTAAGGTCAGCCCTACGAGCCCCATCTCGCAGCTTGTCGTCACGCTTTGCTTGAACAGGTTGCGAATAGCTTTCTGATGTTGACTCCAAAACCGCCAGAGCGTGTTGTGGTCGGGCACCTGATTGCCGCATAGCCAGATAAAGCCCAAGTCGTTTCGGCATGCCTCCTCCAACTTACGCGAGCTGCGGATCTTCTTGAAATAGCCGTAGAGCCAGAGTCGCAGAAGCAGGGCCGGGGCGAAGGGTGGACGGCCAGCGGTCCCGAAGTCCCGCACTTCAATGCCGAGATCCATCAAATCGAGGGATTCGACAAAGCAACGAATGAATCGCGTCGGGTGAGTCGGGCCGACCCAGTCCTCGATGCTGGGAGGTAAGATGTGAAGTTGATCGAAATCAGCGTCAATGTGAGTCACACCGAAACCAATACCCACGCTCGCGGCGGCGCCAACGACTTTTTCGAAAAACTCCACGGAGTAAAGCAATCATATTGCACTCGTCCGGCCGTCACACGAAAACCCGGGTTTTGAGACAGCCTCGGAAAGGCAACCCACCCCGGGAGGGTCGCGCTGTGCCGCGACTGGTGTCCTGTCAGTTTGGCAATTCCGGTCGCACCGCCCCCGGCGGAGTTGAGACTCCGCTCTACCTTCGGCTCATTTCTCCAGCGACAGAAACATCATGGAAGCATCGATGTCGGCCTCCCGTCTCGATGAATCGACACCTACCACTCGCTGTAGCTGTAGCGGCAGCGGCAGCCCTCGTCACGACGCCGAAGCCGCCATGAGCGCTTCGATCTCATCGGCCTCGATGGGAATCGATTCCATCAGATCGACGTTCCCCGTCTCCGTGACAAGGATGTCGTTCTCCAGGCGGATCCCGAAGCCCTCGTCCGGGATGTAAATGCCCGGCTCGCAGGTGAACACCATGCCCGGCTCCATGGGACGCCAGGTATCGCCCACATCGTGCACGTCGAGCCCTATATGGTGCGCGGTCCCGTGCATGAAATACTTTTTGAAGAGCGGTTTGTCCGGGTCCTGATCCTTCACTTCCTCGGCCTTCAACAAGCCCAGCTCGATCAACTCGTCTTCCACGAGTTTTCCAACTTCTTCCTGGTACTTCTTGATGACCGTCCCCGGCCGGATCCACGAGGCCGCCTGCCGAAAGACCCGGAGAAGGGCGTCGTAAACCTGTCTCTGCCGGTCCGTGAACTTTCCGTTCACGGGAATCGTCCGCGTCAAGTCACTGTTGTAATTGGCGTATTCCGCCGCCACATCGAGAAGCAGGACGTCGCCGTCGCGACAGATCTGGTCGTTGTCCAGGTAATGAAGCACACAAGAATTGGCGCCCGAGGCGATGATCGGCTCATAGGCAAAGTGGTTGGATCGGTGCCTGAGAAACTCGTGAGCCAACTCGGCCTCGATCTCCCATTCACCCACACCCGGCTTCACAAAATCCAAGAGCCTGAGGAAGCCTTTTCGGGTGATCTCACAGGCTTCCTTGATCAGATCGATCTCCACCTGTTGCTTGATTTGTCTCAGGCCAGATAGAACAGGCGCCAATCGCTCATAGCGATGCAGCGGATACGCCCGCTGACATTCCCGGACGAAGCGAGCCTCACGGGTCTCCATGGCTATCTCCGCCCGAGGATGTTCGTTGCTGTTCAGGTAGACTTGCCTGGCCTGAATCATGAGCTGACGGAAAAGCACCGGAAACTTATCCAGCCAGTGCACTTCCTCGATCCCCGAAACCTCGGTGCCCTTCTCCTTCGTCAGCTTGGCCCCTTCCCAAACCTTCACGTGATCGTTGGTTTTACGCAAGAACAACATTTCACGATGCTTTTCGTCCGGCGCGTCCAGAAAAACCACGAGAATCGTCTCCTCCTGGTCGACCCCGGAGAGGAAAAAAAGATCGCTGTTCTGCCGGTAACGCATCGTCCCATCGGCGTTGCTCGGCAAGACATCGTTGGCGTGGAGAATGACCAGGCTTCCCGGTGGAAGCTCCCGTTCAAGGCGTTCCCGATTGGTGACAAAGAGTTTGGAATCGATGGGCCGATATTTCATGAGTCTAATCTTCCATAGTCGGTGCGACCCGGTTAAGCAAGAAACCCCTGTGACCGAAGAATCCGATGCCGCTCCCACCCTGTCCCGTTGCACCTGGACGGTCTCGGTGCGTGATCTCGTCGACTTCGTCCTGCGGCGCGGCCCCCTTACCCGAAGCGCCTTTCGCAGTGCCCGACGTGCCCGAGAAGGTTCGCGAAGCCATCAGGACATTCAGCGCCAGCGTCCGCCTAACTACTGTGCCGAAGTGGCCGTCCGCGACGAGATCTCTGTCGCGGAGGGAAACCTCCTGATCGTGCAGGGCCGTATCGATGGCGTCCTTCCCCGCACTGAGGGCTGGCTGCTCGAGGAAATCAAGACCGTGGTGGGACAGTGGAATGGCGAGCCTCGGGAGCTTCACTGGGCTCAGGGAAAGGTCTACGCCACGCTCTTCGCCCGGGAACACCGGCTGGAATCCATCGAGATCCAGCTCACTTACCTGCATCTCGAACCAGTGATCTCACGGTCTTTCGCCGCACCTTGAAGACCGCCGAACTGGAAGTATTCTATCAAGGTCTGACGGATGTCTACACGGCCTGGATCAAACTCCAAAGCCTTCATCGCCGACAGCGCGACGCCAGCATTCGTGACGCCACCTTCCCGTTTCAGCAACTCCGTGAGGGTCAGGAACGCCTGCTCGGCAGATCGCGCGAAGCCCTCCAACGCAGGAATACGCTCCTGGCCGAGGCGCCTACCGGCATCGGCAAGACGGTCTCCGTCCTCTACGCGGCGGTGCGCCAGCTCCCCATCGCCGGCGACAAGCTCCGGCTGGCCTATCTCACGGCCAAAACCACCGGCCACGCCTCGGCCAAGAAGGCAGTGACCGATCTCCAGGGCACCGGCGTGCGGCTCAACGCCCTGGCATTCGCCGCCCGGGAACGGCTCTGCTTCGGACCCGCCGGTGGCGGCCCGTGCGAGGTGGAGACCTGCCCCTATGCCCAGCACTACTTCGACCGGCGCCTCGAGGCGCTTCGCGAAGCTCGCGAACTCGGCTGGACGGGGCTCGAGGAACTTCGCGAACTCGGAGAAAAGCACGGGGTCTGCCCCTCCGCCCTGGCCCTGGATTTGGCGCCCTGGGTGGACTTGGTCGTGTGCGATTACAACTACGTCTTTGACCCCTCGGTTCGTCTCGCTGCACTGAGCAACGAGGGATCCCGGCAAATGGCCTTGCTCATCGACGAAGCGCACAACCTTCCCGATCGTGCTCGCCGGATGTTCAGCGCCGAGATCGCCACGCCACCTCTCGTCAAATTGCAGCGGGCCCTCGGCAAGGAGTCGCCCGAAATCGGCGGATTCATCGATCGTCTCCTGGCCATCCTGGCAAAGGCCTATCCCGCGGAAGGCGCCCTCCAGCCCGAGACCACCCTGGAGACCTTCCCCAAGGGCCTCCGCTCGACCATTGGCGCCTTCCTGGTCGCGGTGGACCGGCTCCTCAGCCGCGGCGCCGCCACGCTTTTTCACGAGGAGCTCTTGGAAGTCTATTTCGAACTCTCACGCTTTCTCAGGCTCGCCGAAATGGGTCGCCCGGAGACGCACGTTCTCGTGCTCGGTCCAGCGACCCGCGCACGATCGCGATCCACGAAAAAAAAGCCAGGACTGCGGCTGCGATGGCTTTGTCTGGATCCCAGCCCGCTTCTGCAAAACGTCTACCGAGAAACCGGTCCCGTGATCGCCTTTTCAGCCACGCTTTCTCCGGTCACCTATTTCGCTCGCTTGTTAGGCAAACCGCCGGAGTCCGCGCGGCTGCGCCTCTCTTCACCGTTTCCCCGAGAACATTTCGGTCTCATGATCCACACCGGCGTGGCAACGACCTACCGCCAGCGCGACCGTTCCTACGCGCCGCTTGCCAAGATCCTCGCGACCTTCGCGCTCGGCAGGCCGGGCCACTACCTGGCCTACTTTTCCTCCTACGAATACCTGCACAAAGTGGAGGAAGAACTACGCGCCTCCCTTCCCAAGGGCTTGCGCGTCCTCAGCCAGGCACCCGACATGGACCTGGCGGAGCGCTACGCTTTTCTCAAACAATTCCGTGTGCCCCGCTCGCCAAAGTCTCGCACGTCGCTCCTGGGTCTGGCTGTTCTTGGCGGCGTCTTCGGGGAGGGCGTGGATCTGGTCGGGGAGAACCTCATCGGCGTGGCCGTGGTCGGTGTCGGACTCCCTCAGGTCAATTTCGAGAACGACCTCATCAAGCAGCGATTTGCCGATCTCGAGGGAGATGAAGATGAATCCCTGGGCTTCGATTTCGCCTACACTTACCCCGGGTTTTCCCGCGTGCTGCAGGCCGTCGGCCGACTCATCCGCACGGAATCCGATCGCGGCCTCGCCTTGCTGATTGACCAACGATACCGCGAGCATCGCTATCGCGACCTCTTTCCCGAGTGGTGGGAACCAAACGTCGTGCGCTCCCTGGCCGACATCGCCGCGTTTCAAGAGGGATTCTGGAAACCATCCTGAATCGAACCATCAGCTCGCCGAAGGGAAAGAGAGATTCACGCAGGAAAGGCGGATGCCTGCCCTGCCAACGACCCCCTCATTTTCCTTGGCTCGCCACCCGCGCAATGTCGTCGAACATGTCCCGAATGGCCGTCCGAGCCTCGTCGACATAACGGCGGATTTCCGGGCCTGCCGATTCCGCCCTGGCCATCACTTCCTCGATCTTGGATCGCCGCTTCGGCGCCTCCCGGAGGACCGCTGACTCCGGCAATCCGATGTCCCGGTGCAGCGTTTCCAGTTTCCGCGTGTTGGACCGGACGGAGACCGCCGGGATGCCGAGGACCATGGCCAGGCATGTTCCGTGGAACCGTCCAGAAAGCACGCACCGGCTCGCTCTCATCACACTGACAAAGCCCAAAACGAGATCACCCTTGCGTTCAAACCATCCTGTCCTGGCAAAGAAATTCTTCCTCAAGCGCTCATACCCAATGCGATCCATGTGCAGGAAGGGGTAACCGTGATAAGCCGCGAATCTGGAAAGACGCACGCTCGTCTTGCGGTCAATGCTGTCAATCACCGTCAGATCATTGGTTTCGGTCTCGATTCGCTCCGCCAGGGTGAAGGGATCCGTGGCGAACACCATGTCGGGAACGCAGCGGGCCTCCGCTCCGGCGGCTCGCACGGTCTCGGCACTGGCAGAGTCGCGGCAGTAGATCCGATCGAAAGCGCCCAGAGAACGATTCAACGCCTCGTTTCCTTCCCAAAGCGAATTGAAGAGTACCGTCCGCTTCCCGCGCGCGGCGGCCCATTCGGCAGCCTCGCAGAGATGCCGGGGCAAGGGGCGGTCATGATGCATCGAGCCCTCGCCGTTGATCAGCAGAAGATCGAAGTCCACCTCCGGCAGGCGATCGAGGAGAGGCTCCTTGCAATCCACCGTGGTCCACAAGGCCGTCACTTCCATGCCGACTCGCTGACATTCCCGGAGGGAGTTTGCCATCACCAGCTCGCAGCCCACATGCTGAGCCGAACGCGTGTCGTTGAGGAAGAGGGCCTTCATGGTAGTGGGTGGTGGCGGCGGGACGATCGCGGGCATCCCATCACGGGCAAACCATGGTGAGCCATGCGACGAAAACCCCGCGAGTGAGCCCATGCCGTCGGATGGGCCACACCTCAAGAGGAATCTCAATGGCCCGCCCGGCGGGAATAAAAAACCGGGAACCCTTGCGGATTCCCGGTTATCACTCGTCCCAGCAAATTCGTCGGCGTGTCGCGTCTCGTCGCGCCGTTTTTCCTACTTTCTAGCCAGCGTCATCACCGCCGAGCTGGCCTCGCAGGACCGGCTTCGATGAGATCAGTTGTCCGGCGCTCTTTCGATAATGTCCCGGATTCGTTGAAATCGGGGATCCTCCATCTGGGAGAGCGCCCGGCGCATCTTGGTCAAGGCGACGTTTTGAAGCTGGCGGATGCGTTCCCGCGTCACCCCGAACTCCTTGCCCACTTCCACCAAGGTACGGCTGCGGCGACCGCCCAGACCGAAACGAAGGTCGATGATCCGGCGTTCGCGCTCATCCAGTTCTTCCAGGAGATCACCCAGCTGGTCCACCAGGTCGGCGTCGCCCGCCGTCTCGTCCGGCTGCAGAACGCCATCGTCCCGCACCGTTTCCCCGAAGGTCATCCGGCTGTCACCGTCGCCCATCGGGGCATCGAGCGAGGCCGGGCGCATGGAGGCCTCCGACAGAGCCGTGAGTTTGTAGGTCGGAATCCCCGTGAACTCAGAGATTTCTTCCAAAGTCGGCTCCCGTCCGAGTTCCTCCGTGAGATGCGCCGCAATTCGCGTCATCTTCGAGATTTTTTCCTTCATGTGCACCGGAAGACGGATGGTCCGGCCCTGGTTGGCCAGCGCGCGCTTCATGCACTGTTTGATCCACCAGGCGGCGTAGGTGCTCAGCTTGCCCCCTTTTTTGGGATCAAAGCGCTCCACGGCCTTCATCAGGCCGATGTTGCCCTCGGCAATGAGGTCACCAAGAGGCAAACCCAGTCCGGCGTAGTCCTGGGCAATCTTCACCACGAGCCGCAAATTGGCTCGAATCATCTGACTCCGCGCCTCCTCGTCGCCTCGCTTGATGCGGGCTGCCAGCTTCACTTCTTCCGCCGGTGTCAGGAGAGGCGTCTTGGCAATTTCGCGGCAGTAGCGACGCAGTCCCTGCTCCGGAGATCCCCCGGAATAAGTCGTCGTCTCACTTGCCGCCACCGCCTCCCCGTTCGACCCTGTAGCCGATTCGGCTTTCTTCACTCGCCGGGCAAAAACGGGCTGGCTCAAAAAATCGGTTGTTGTTTTCATACACTAGTTAAGACGCCCCACAGATTACGTCCTGATTGCCGCCGCATTACGTCCACGTAATGATTGAGAGCGCTCCCCTACGTCCCTCTCCACCTCACCGTCTCGCCCCCCCATGCTCAACGCCTACGCTCCCCGTCCAACCGCATGAGAGCCCTCATTGTTGAAGACGACCCCAAGATCGCCTCCTTCCTGGCCAACGGCTTCGGCGAAGCCGGCTTCGTCGTGGACAGTGCCCAAGACGGCCTGCGCGGGCTCGAACTCGCCCTCTCCCAGACCTATGACGTCGCGATCATGGACCTGATGCTCCCGAAAATCGACGGGCTCTCGATCATCGAAAAGATGCGCGCGGAAAAAATTTCCACCCCGGTCATCATCCTCAGCGCCAAAGACGGCGTCGACGACCGAATCCAGGGGCTCAGCAAGGGCGGCGACGACTATGTTTCCAAGCCGTTTTCTTTCGGCGAACTTCTGGCTCGGGTACAGGCGGTCATGCGGCGCACCTCTTCACAGGGCGGCGAACAGGGCCCCCTGCGCGTCGGGGATCTGGAGTTGGATCCCTGGAAACGCGAAGTCCGCCGGAATGGGACGGTGATCTCCCTGCACGCACGCGAATTCGCCCTGCTCGAATTCCTCATGCGCCATCCCGGGCGCGTCCTCTCGAAGACCGCCATCCTGGAAAACGTCTACGACTATAATTTCGATCCTCAGACCAACGTCGTCGATGTGCTGGTTCATCGCCTGCGCAAAAAGATCGACGAGGGCTTCGATAGGAAACTCATTCACACGCTTCGCGGCATGGGTTATGTCCTTCGGGAAGACTAACCAGCAATCCCCTGGCCGAACCCTGGGCTGGGGTTTCAGTCTGCGGCTCAGCTTCTATTTCTCCGTCGTCTTCACGCTCGGCGCGCTGGGGCTGCTCTTCATCGGCTACCACTCGATCGCCGGAGCCCTGAACGACCGTGAAATCGGCACCATCGAGGAGCGTCTCGACGACTACCGAGCCTGGTTGCGCCACTCGTTCAGCCTGACGACTGAAGCCGAAATCGGTCCAAACAACTCGCCGCCGCGGCTCCTCTCACAGCGTTTCGACGATCATGTCAATCTCAGCATGGATGAACTCTTCGTCCGGATCGTGGGGAACGAGTTCCTGACAGACACCTTTCTTTGCTCTCCTGATAGCCAGCCTTTCATTGACAAAGAGGCCGTCAAGCGGCTGCCCATTCCCGGCGAACAAACCAACCGCTACCTGGGCGGGGAAAGCCGCGAGTTCCTCTGGACGGTCGTATCTCAACCGTTCAGCAACACCCTGGGTGGCGGGTTTCTCCAGGCGGGCAAGAGTCAGCACACGACGGAAAAGGTGCTCACTCAGTTCCGTCGCGTGTTCTTTCTGGGAGTCCTCCCGGCCCTTCTCGTCGGCATCATCGGCGGCACCCTGATGACCTACAACTCGATCGGCCCCATCCGTGTGCTCCTGAATACGATTCACGATATCCTCCGCACGGGCGATCTGAGCCGGCGAGCCGCGCCCCCGAAAGGAGGCGACGAACTCACCCCTCTGGTCAACGCCTTCAATCGTCTCCTCAGGCGTCAAGAGAGGCTGATCGCCTCCATGCACAGCTCACTCGACAACGTGGCCCACGACTTGCGCACGCCCATGGCGCGGCTCCGCGCCACCGCCGAGTCAGCCCTCCAGGCATCGGACGAGGGCAGCATCCATCGCGAGGCCCTCTCCGACTGCCTCGAGGAATCGGATCACGTCTTGAGCATGCTCCGGACCCTCATGGAGTTGAGCGAAGCCGAGACGGGCACCATGCGGCTCCGGCTGGAGGAAGTGTCCATGGAAGACATCCTCAAGACGGTCGTCGAACTCTACGAATTCGTCGCCGAGGAGAAGCAAATCGAGTTCGTGCTCGAATCCATGCAGAATGAGGTCGTCCTCGTGGCCGATCGCGCCCGCCTCCTCCAACTGTTCGCCAATCTCGTCGACAACGCTCTCAAATACAGCCCGCCGGGCTCCAGCATCTCCCTCGGCGCCCTTTCAACCCGCAATCATGCCCACGTCTGGGTTCAGGACGCCGGACCAGGGATTCGCGAGGAGGAGCAAGCCCGCATTTGGGACCGGCTCTACCGAGGCGATCGAAGCCGCTCGACACGGGGTGTCGGACTCGGCCTCAGCTTCGTCCGGGCCATCGCCGAGGCCCACGGTGGGTCCGCCCAGGTGCGCAGCGATCCCGGCCACGGGGCTCGCTTCATCATCCGCCTGCCCCTGGATCCCCCGCCCGACGCTGGCGAACGCGTCGACCTCACCAAACCGGTCTAAAGAGACTCCACCCAGCCCATCTCGATCAGGGCGTCGACGTGGAGCGCTTGCGTCCCACGATCATAGATCTTCGCCGCGGACTGAATCCATTCCTCCGCCGCCAAGGGATCGTCCCGATGAAACTCCACCGCCGCCTTCGCGTAGTAATACACCGGGTAGTCATCAAACCAGTCGAAACCATCGAGAATGGCCTGGGCCTGTTGAGCCTTGGCATCCCCAGGTTCCTGCGATTGCATGAGAACAGCGATGAAAATCTTGTACTCGATGAGCTTCTGCGTGGCCATGTGCTCCTCACTCGATCTCAGCGCCGGGAAATCTTCGAACAGCCGTTGAAACGATTGTTCCGCCTTGGCGAAGTTTTTCTCCACAAAATCCAGTTCGGCCAGGTTGAACCGGGCTTCCATGAGATTCGGATTGAGCTCCACCGCACGCTCGAAGGCTTTCCGAGCTTTTCCGAATTCTCTCAGTTTGGTGTAAATCGCTCCCCGAAGATTGTAGGTCTGAAAGAAATCCTGCGTCATCGCCTCCACCCGGATCAGCCGGTCGAGCCCCTCTTGAATACGGATCCCCTGAATGAACAGGGCCGCCTCGCGGATCAGCTGGGTAATCTCGATCTGCTGGGGCCGCGACAGCTTCATCACGGACTCGGGCAGTTGATCGACCACCTTGGCGATCTCCTCCTCCGCCGTCGGCTGTCTCTCGGTCACGAGGTTGGAAGGAATCGCGCTTCCGCCATCGCCAGGCAAGATCTGCCCCTCTTCAGTCAGCCGCACCGAAGAGCTCCCAGATGCGCTTCCAATGCCCAGTCGATCTGGCACAAAGCCCGATTCCTGACTCCGGAGGGTCCAGGGAATCAGCGCCACTCCGGCCGCCAACATCATCACCATGCGTCCGTTCATTTTCTTGGTCCTCTTCTCAATCATGGGTTCAGCTGTGTCCTTTCCGCACCCTAAGAGGCTCCGCCCGCGATGTCAAAATAAGGTGATTCGCGAAGGGAAGTGGCGAGCGGCGGGAAGTATCGGAAAGGGGCGTTCAACCCGCCTCACCATGGTCATAGAGCCGCCGCTCGACCACGTAGGTGGCTACGGAAGGATGCACGTCATGCTCGATAGACTCTCCCCGAGCCCTCCGCGTTCGAATATTGGTCGCGGAAACCGTCAGAACGTCGTCGAGAAAAAGCGCCCGAAGACCCGCTTGCGGCTCCAGCGACCATCCCTCACGAGGAAAGACGATGAAGGTGACCAGTTCGGCCAGGCGGTCGATCCGGGCCCAACGGGAAAGGGCGCCCCACTGGTCCGCTCCCAGGATCCAGTGCAGTGCGTCCTCGGCACCCAGCGCTTCCTCACGCCAGTGCTCGGCCGTTTGCCAGGAGTAGGAGGGACCTGGCCGCTCGATTTCCCACCGGGAAACCACGGCCCACGGCAAGTCCTTCGTCGCCAGCCGCAGCATGGCCACACGGTCTTCCGCAGGGGCGCACGCTTGACCCGTCTTGTGGGGCGATTCCCGGCAGGGCATGAAGATCACTTCATCGAGCCGGCACCGGTCTCTTGCCCGCTCGGCGATGAAAAGGTGCCCCCGATGCACCGGATCGAAAGTTCCCCCGAAGAGTGCGACCCGTTTCATCGTTCATCTCGGGATCGCCTTCCGCAGATCCCGCCTCCGTCAAGAGTCATCCACCCATCCCCCAACTCAATAGACGTCGCGACGGTAACGCTTGTCCTTCCGCATCTGCTCCACGTAGGCCGCGGCTTCCTCACTGGACCGCCCTCCCTGCTCCTGGATGATCTCGTGCAGAGCGCTGTCCACATCCTTGGCCATGCGCACCGCATCGCCACACACATACACGATGGCACCCTCCTCGAGCCACTGCCAGAAATCGGCCGCCGCCTCTTTCATGCGGTGCTGGACGTAAATTTTGTAATCCTGATCGCGAGAGAAGGCCAAGTCGAGCTTGTGGAGAAATCCGTCCTTTTGATAGGACTCCCACTCGTCTTCGTAAAAATAGTCATAGGCTCGGCGCTGATCGCCAAAGAACAGCCACGCCTTCCCCTTGGCCCCCGTCGCCCGGCGCTCTTGCATGAAAGCGCGGAACGGAGCAATCCCCGTCCCCGGCCCGATCATGATGATGGGCGTGTCATCCTCCGGTTCCGGAAGCCGGAAACCCTTGCCGGGCGTGATGAAGGTAGGAACTAGCGTGCTTTCGTCGATGCGGTCCGAGAGAAACGTGGAACACACGCCTTTCCGCGCACGCCCAAAAGTTTCGTAGGTCACCGTGGCCACCGTCAGGTGGACCTGCTCGGGATAGGCCTTGAGGCTGGAAGCAATCGAGTAAAGCCGAACGGTTAGTTTCTTCAGCGTGTCGACAAATTCCTGGGCTTCGAAAGTCGCCTCGGGATGAACCAGGAGGAAATCGATGATCTCACGTCCCCAGAGATATTCGGCCAGCTCGGCCCGCTTGTCGGCTTCCAGAAGCCCCGACCACTCCTTCGCCTCGTTGCCCGACTTCTCTGCCAGGAGTTTGAGAAACTTCTTGTCCGGCGCCGTGATCGCGCAGTCGGCGAATAGCGTCTCCCGCAGGCTTTTCTCTTCCTTGGTGGGACTGGTCACCGCGGTGTCGCCGTCCAGCCTCAAAGCCAAGAGCAGGTCCTCCACCAGCTCCGGACAGTTCGTCGCCTTCACGGCCAGGGAATCCCCCGGAAGAAACTCCATTCCCGAACCTTTCAGATCGATCTCGTAATGGCGCGTGTCCTTCCCGGAACCGGGTTTCGTCAACATCTCCGCTCGGGCGAGGTGGGCGATGTAAGGATTCTTGAGATTGTAAGCCATGGTCAGTTCAAATCGGGATGCTTGTGTTCGGTGTTCGCTGCTAGCGAGCTCGCTGCTTGTTCGTAGCGGGCCACCGGGGTGATTGCAAGCATGCGGCACGCCACATCACCTGATCTTTGGCGTTGCCAAGGCCCCTCCTCCCGTTTCCATTAGGGCAACACTCGGAGAGTGATGGGTGCCTGGTGGCCTCCGCGGTCTTCAAAACCGTTGAGGGCTCGAAAGGGTCCTGGTTGGTTCGATTCCTTCCCTCTCCGCTTTTTCCCTATTCCAGGCCCTAAAACCTTCATTTTAAGAGGTTTACGGAGGGAACACGTCTTCTAAAGAGAAACCAGCCAGTTCGCAGATTCTCGCGCCGCGCTGCATCTTTCCGCGTGATTTCCTCCAAATATCGGATACAATTGGACACAAATGCCTCGATCCTCAGTCAGTGTCATGGAAGTCGTGCACCCCCGTTACGCGCACGTTGTCACCTATCCTGATGGAGGGGGGGAAGCGCCGTAAGCGCTACTTCAATGCCGTTGGCAAGGCGCGCACCTTTGCCAAGATCAAGGAAACAGAGATTGCCAATCAAGGCGCGGCCAGTCGCTCAATCCCGGATGATGAACGACTCGCTTTTTGAGTGAGTTTCGCTCCCGCCTGACGGCCCACGGGAAGTCTCTCCGACAGGCTCTGGAATTCTACTGTGACCATCTGGATCGGATACAGTCGAGTCTTCCCATCCATGAGGTTCGTGACCAATTGATCCGGAGGGTCCGAGCCGAGGGAAAGAGCCGACGTCACATCGACGATCTCGAGTCACGCCTCGGTGTGTTCCTGAATGATTTCGGCGACCGTATGACCGCCAGTGTCACCCGCCAGGAGATCAACGAATGGCTGACTTCGCTCCAGCTCGCTCCGACAACCGTCATCAACTACCGGCGCATCCTGCACAACCTCTTTTCTGAAGCGGTGCGCATGGATGCCGCGCCGTCCAACTCCGTCACTCACGCCATCAAGCCCAAAACTCACCGAGGCCGAGGTGTCTCGGCATCCTCACCGTCCCCCAGGCCCACGCTCTCCTACGCCACGTGGCCCCTGACGCCCTCGCCGCCACCGCCATCGGCCTTTTCGCCGGCCTCCGACGGTCCGGAGGTGGAACGCCTCGACTGGCCCGACACCGATCTCGAAGAAGGCCACATCATCGTGCCCGCAACCAAAACCAAGAGCGCACGCCGGCGATTGGTGAAGATTCAGTCCTGCCTCCAGGCGATCCTCAAATCCGTCGCCCAAAACAAGGGCCCCATCATCGCTTCCACCTGGACCTACCGCTCGCGCCTGCAGGAAGCCATCGGTGCCGCTGGGATTGATTGCTGGCCGCCCAACGCTCTCCGTCATTCCTTCGCCTCCTACCACCTGGCTCACTTCAATGATGCGGGGCAACTCGCACTTGAGTCGGGTCACACCGACACCCGGGTCATCTTCCAGCACTACAGGCAGTTGGTGAAACCGAAGGAGGCGGAGAAGTTCTGGGCTTATCGCCCGGCCTGAAAGGCAGGCCAGCCGCGTCGGCGGAGACTTTAAATCTGCTGGCTATGCCTTTAGAGGTTCAAATCCTCTCCTGCCCACTGGACTGATTATCAAGCGATTACAACTCTCACATAGAGGTATTCGAAACATCTCAGAATTTGTCTGTGCGTTTTTTGTGCGTTTTTAAAGGCGAAAAAAATCACGGGAGCCACCTCAAGATGCTTCAGCTGCGTTGCCCGAACTCGCTTCGGTCACCACCGGATCACCACCGCCCGGTCCTTGTCCTCTGATAGAAAGAAGGTGCTCAGGCGCAACGCCAGCTTGCGTCCTTACCGCTTCCACTTGAGCCAGATCTTCGCGTGCTTGGTGAATTACTCCTTCGAGGTCACGCGGAGCCAGCCTCGCTTCCCTCTCGCTCAAGAGCTTCCCCGGCAGCCTTTCCATGACGACATTGAGAAGAGCCACATGGTAGCGAACTCCTCTTGCCATTTGAGAGTGTCCTTCCGGGCAGGAACCCCTGGCATTGATCCTGCCTCTCGACTTGCGTCACTCCCGTAACTTTTATAATCACCTTATAGTCAACTCCCTTTAAGCAAAACCATCTTTCTTTCACAGGTGACATTAATACTGTTCATAAGAACAATTTACTTGATGTCGCCATCCATTTACCGCCCCCGACGCCCGCGTGCCTCGCCTCTCTGGCAGATCGTCCACCACGCCTGGGACGACTTCCTCGCCGGTTACGAAGCCCGTCATCGCCGGATCCACGGACCGCTCTCGCCCGACAGCATCGACGTCGTCGATCAATTCTACCGTTGCGGCGATCTTGCTGCCGGCCTCACACGTTTGCAATGCCCGGACTGCGGTCACGAAAAGCTCCTCGCCTTCACCTGCAAGACCCGCCACTTCTGCCCCTCCTGCCATCAACGGCGCGTCCGCAGCGTCGGCGACTGGATCGCCCACACGGTCTGTTTCGACGTCCCCCACCGCCAGTTCGTGTTCACCATGCCACGACCCCTGCGCGGCATCTTCCGCAAGCGCCGCAAGCTTCTCTTCCACCTCTTCCACGTCGCCATCGGCTCCCTGCGCGACTGGATGCGCGCTCGCCTCGACCTGCCCAACGGCCAGCTCGCCGCCATCGCTGCCGCGCAAACCTTCGGCGACTACCTCGTTTTTCACCCTCACCTCCACGTCCTCGCCGCCACCGGTCTGGTCGACTCCGAGAACCGCTTTCACCTCCTGCCCGTTGAGAGCGTCGAACCGCTGGCGGAACTCTTTCGTCACCGCTTCCTGGCGACCTTGCTTCAGGAGAAACTCATCAGCGAAAAGAAGGCCCGCCAACTTCTCGGATGGAAACACAGCGGGTTCAGCGTCGATGCCGGCGAGAGCCCCGTCGCCTCCCGCGACGTCGAGGGACGTCGGCGACTGGCCGAGTATCTGCTCCGCGCACCGTTCTCTCTCGAAAAGATCACCTGGATCGAAGACACCGGCAGCGTCGTCTACCGATCCAGACGAAGTTGGCGCACCAAGCGCAACTTCGAAGTCTTCGCCGCCGCCGACTTCCTCGCCGCCGCCGTCAGTCATATCCTGCCCAAGAATCAGCAGACCGTGCGCTACTACGGCCTCTATTCAAACAAGCGACGGGGCCTGGACACCAAAACGAGAAAACCGCGCCCCCGAATCTGCCTGACCTCTTGCGCCAGGCTTCATGAGGGGCCGCCGTCCACTCGTTGCCTCTCTTCGCGGCGGACTGAAAAAAAGCGCACCCTCCCCGCGAACCTGCGGATGGATCTTTCGCGGATCCTTCAAGCGGGATGGATCGGTCGTGCCCGGAGACGGCCAAATCGGTCCTTGTAGGCACTCATCCACCACCCTTCAGCCCCTGACCATCTTGGCCGAGGCCAAGATTAAATCTTGACCTCGGCCAAGATTTCACGCAACTTCACCGAACATGACGGCGCTTTTCCCCTTTCCTCCCCCTGAACCCCCTCCAATCCCGATCACTTCGACGCAGTTGATACCACGGACGAAAAGCAATTTCCTAGCAGTTACCACGGACGAAAAGCAATTTCCTAGCAGTAGTTAGTTATGGGGAGGAAGATGCTGCTATCGGCGTTGTTTGCTTTAGTTGGAGTCAGCTGGGGAGATGACCTAACCCTCAAGGATGGTCGAGTCCTCAAGAACTACAAGATCCACAAGGTCACGCCCACGGGATTAGTCATCTTTCATGATTCTGGAGGATTGACTGCTGGGCCAGATCTTTTGCCTGACGAACTGTCGAAGAAGCATAATCTAACGAAACAGTCTGTAACCGCAGCTAAGGCCAAACAGAAGGATCAGGCTGCGAAACTTACTGCAAAGAAGAAAATCTTAGACGCGATCCGTGAAAGTGCACGACTTGTCCGCTTGACTGTTTTCCAGGCTTTGGATGATGGAGCTTTGGTGAAAGATGCTTTCTTCTATAAAGTGCAGACAAAGCAGTTTCGAACCGAGAACAGCATAAGTATCAAGAAGGAATTGGCTTGCACCGGGGTGCTAGATCTAGCGTATCTTGATTTCGATTCTAAGAATGTTGTCGATGGTTCCGAGTTGGATGTGGTAGTCTTTCGTAATGGAGTATACAGATACACGCCTGTAGAGGGAGGAACCAATACAGTGCCGAAGTTTGTCGACGTCGAAACTTTTCTCATTGAACTCGCAATCTCGGAAGAGTACGGCGGTATTCAGGGTTTAAAGGAGATGGGACTTTGGGATTTGCTGGTGAACGAGGTCGACAAAATCGGTGACGACATGAAAAAGGCCCTGTCTAAATGAAAGCGAGACTGGGACTGTAGTCGTCACGAAAAACGGGAGTGCTGGTAAAGGGGCTGTATTCAAAAAAAGGCGGGCTGGATTTCCTCAGTTTCTCCCTTATTGAACCCCCTCCAATCCCGATCACTTCGACGCAGTTGATACCACGGACGAAAAGCAATTTCCTAGCAGTCAGTCAGTCAGTTGGTTCCCAACGATCTCAATGAAGCCAACGCCCTCGTGCTACGGCGGATTGGCGAAGCATCCGATGAAATGATTCTCGGCTTCCTGCCGTTGTCCGACTTGGAGGAGCGAGCAATCCTACAGTTGGTTCGGGAAAGACTAGAAGGTCCTCTCGGTTGCTCAGTTCAAAGATTGATGCAGATCGCCCCAGCCGCTACTGCCTATGCCTTGGCAGTGGCGCCTTCTCGCTCTCTCAAAGAGGGCGGGAAATTCTATCCATGCCTGCAAGAGGATCTGGGCCTGGAGATCCCAATCGGACAGCGAGAAGCGTTTTCCTCCATATTCCTATCAACCTGCAGACGCCTCGGTCTTCTGACAGGAACTATCGACGGCACGTGGTTCCGAAATCCCGCTCCCTTCATCTTTCAAGCTGGCATTCTTCACTACTGGAAAGATGCGCTGGCTAGCGGACTTCGGACAACGTTGAACATTATTCCCGCACCCGACCTCGAGGATGAAGAAACAGTAGCCCGGTTTGTTGCGGAATTAGCTCGGCACATACACAAGCAGCCTATTCTTTCGCGAGCGCTCGAAACACCCGTCGGCCCTCTGCTCGTTCGCCGGCTGATTGTTGCCTACCTACAGAATGACGACTCCGTATTGCCCCCTCACCTTCGGGAGCCCCTGCGCGAGTCGTTTCAGGGAGCTGGTCGTGGTGTGGTGCTCCGCAGCCCCTATTTGGCCTACGACCTAGCCTTCGACCAGATTGAGTTAGCCCCATAGTTTCATAAATCGGGGCAAGAATCCCAAGAAAATAGTGGCAGGGGCCTTTGGGATAAGGTTGATTTGGAATCTACCAAAACACCAAACACTTCAACCCAAAAGCCACCTACAGTGAGAGTAGCACGACGTACGATTAATGCAAAGTCCAGAACGATTCCGGCGATCAAATTTGAAGATCAAGAACTGACCTCTTTTGGCGGTCTCGTTATCTTTCAGAAGCTCTTTCAGGAATTGGATCTGGAGGGGAAGCTTCAGCAGTGCTTTGGTCCACTGGATCGGCGCATGTCCCGCTTCTACAAGTTCCACAAGGTTTTCATGTGTCTTATCGTGCATCTTGCACTGGGCTACCGGATGCTTCGCGATTTGGACTACTACCGAGATGATCCCCTTGTACGACAGGTTTTGGGGATGCACCCATTGCCCAGTGTCCCAACGATGAGCCGGATGTTGGGAGAGGTCGATTGTCAAAGCCTTGAGAGGATGAGGGAGATGAATCATTTCGTTTGCCTGTCGCGACTTCAGGAGGAGGGAATCAAACGCATCACGCTTGATTTGGACGGAAGCGTGCAGAGCACGAGTCGCCATGCGGAAGGGACGGCTGTGGGATTTAACAAGAAGAAAAAAGGCGAGCGCAGTTATTATCCGCTGCTCGCGACGATCGCTCAAACCGGACAAATCTTCGACTTCCTTCATCGAAGTGGCAACGTCCATGACTCCAATGGCGCAGTGGAGTTCCTCCGTTCCTGCGTGGAGAAGATTCGCAAGGTGCTGCCTGATGTGCAGATCGAGTTGCGCGCCGACAGCGCGTTTTTCAGCGATCAGATGGTTTCAGAGGCAAAGACCCTGGGCCTGGAATATACGTTCTCGATGCCTTTCGAGCGGCTTGTGGAACTCAAGGGCATCATTGAGAAGCGCCGTCGCTGGTCCCGAACCCGAGGCGGAGAGGGAAAAACTCATCACTTCGAAATCCGCTGGAAGCCAAAAAGTTGGGCGCGCAAAGCGGGCATTTTGTGCATTCGAACCATGAGGCGCACTCAGCGCAAAGGACCGCTCCAACTGGAGCTTTTCGAACCAGTCGAGGAGAACTATGAATACAAGGCGATCATCACCAACAAGACAAACACGGCCGCTCATGTGGTGAAATTTCATGAAGGGCGTGGCTCTCAGGAGAAGATTTTTGGCGAAGCCAAGAGCCAGGCCCAGATGGACTATATTCCGGCCAAGCGACGTGCCGCCAACGAAGCTTTCCTTTTGGCCAGTATCCTCACCCACAATCTCACACGCGAAATGCAGATGCGATCTGCGGAGCGGTCACGCAAATCGTCCCCCAAAAGGGCTGCGGAGTGGATCTTTGAAGGACTCGGCACGATTCGCCGCAAAATCATCCAGCGTGCCGGACGTCTGACTCGCCCTCAAGGTCGACTCACATTGACACTCGGAGACAATCAGGCCGTCGAAGAAGAAATCGCCTACTACATGATGGCCTGACTGGCCATTTTATGAAACGCTGGGGTTAGTCCTCCCCCCCCAGAGTTCCCGAATTGCTACTCCGGATACTTTTTGGCTAGCTGCGGAGCGACGCCATGCCGCCCGCTCAGAGACACGCATCTCATGGGATGAAACACGGGATCACCGATTCAGTGTCCAGCTTCAGAACCTGGCGGGATCGTTCGAGGACCAGGAGTTTCACGTGGATGCCCGACTGGACGAAACCGTCCCATTTCGAATCTTCCGAGAGGATACGTATACGTTGCGCGAACGGCGCTCCGACGCGGGGACGAACTGTAACTTGCCGCCTGGGCGCTATCTCATTGTCATGGCTCCGGCTGTGGACGCAGGAGAGGGCGAGCCCAATGTGGAGGACTTCCGCGGGTATCGTGTACTTCGAAACGTTGGCCTTCGGCCTGGCGGCGAACCAGTTGAGTTAAGTCTCGGCGAACAGAAGTGGAGAGTTTCCTGCGCGCTACAGTCCGGCATCTTTGTCGACCGGAAACGCAGTTCCTCCACACAACTTGAGAGCGGGCAATTGCTTCACTTTGGCTCCGACCTCGGACTGATCGCCTACTTCCCCTCTGACGAGAAGGAAGAGCCCGAGTTCCAGCTTGAGATCACATGCAAAGAACAGGATCTGACGCAGTCTTTCGCTCTCCACGGGAATGGAAAGAAGAACAGCGTCTATGTCTTCACGGAGAACATAAAGGAACCCTTGTGTTCAGTGTTGGAACAATTGCCTCCCGGGATCCACCGAATTCACATCACGCTGTTTCAAACAAGCCGCAGTGTGGAACACACATTCTGGTATTGGAGGGGCCTACAGGCGATCTCCGAAGCCAAGGGTTTCCAGTGCGAACAAGCACCCGAGAACATTGACTTGAGTAGGAGTAAGGGCATCGCAAAGGGCGCCAATGAGAACGTTGTTTTTCAGGGCGGTTATCACGCCCCTTCAATCACAATAGCGCTGACCAATCCTTCCGAACTACTGGTGATGCCTAGAGCTGGAGTGCAGGCAGTGCTACTCACTCCAGGTGGCGACTGGGAAGAAGAACCGAATGAGAACGAATCGGTGATCGTTCTTCGAAGAGATCGTCGGGTTGTCCGTTTTCGCTCAGGAGGTTTCCAAGAATGGAAGATCTTCTGCGGCGATAGAATCGTATCGAAGCTCGATCGAGCTCGGACCGGTTACACTATCTCACTTGCCGGGCTGTGTCAGACCTTTGGGGGATCTGGCAGCATCTCGGCGGAACGTGAAGACGGCGAACGCATTCCGCTTCTCACTTTTTCGATGCCGCTGACAGCCAGCACACCGAGCTTCCGCCAAGACCACGGAGTCGGAATAGAAGAGTGGTCATTCTCCGTACCCACTGAAGAGTTACCCCCAGCGTTTCATAAAATGGCCAGTCAGGCCATCATGTAGTAGGCGATTTCTTCTTCGACGGCTTGATTGTCTCCGAGTGTCAATGTGAGTCGACCTTGAGGGCGAGTCAGACGTCCGGCTCGCTGGATGATTTTGCGGCGAATCGTGCCGAGTCCTTCAAAGATCCACTCCGCAGCCCTTTGGGGGGACGATTTGCGTGACCGCTCCGCAGCTCGCATCTGCATTTCGCGTGTGAGATTGTGGGTGAGGATACTGGCCAAAAGGAAAGCTTCGTTGGCGGCACGTCGCTTGGCCGGAATATAGTCCATCTGGGCCTGGCTCTTGGCTTCGCCAAAAATCTTCTCCTGAGAGCCACGCCCTTCATGAAATTTCACCACATGAGCGGCCGTGTTTGTCTTGTTGGTGATGATCGCCTCGTATTCATAGTTCTCCTCGACTGGTTCGAAAAGATCCAGTTGGAGCGGTCCTTTGCGCTGAGTGCGCCTCATGGTTCGAATGCACAAAATGCGCGCTTTGCGCGCCCAACTTTTTGGCTTCCAGCGGATTTCGAAGTGATGAGTTTTTCCCTCTCCGCCTCGGGTTCGGGACCAGCGACGGCGCTTCTCGATGATGCCCTTGAGTTCCACGAGCCGCTCGAAAGGCGCCGAGAACGTATATTCCAGGCCAAGGGTCTTTGCCTCTGAAACCATCTGATCGCTGAAAAACGCGCTGTCGGCGCGCAACTCGATCTGCACATCAGGCAGCACCTTGCGAATCTTCTCCACGCAGGAACGGAGGAACTCCACTGCGCCATTGGAGTCATGGACGTTGCCACTTCGACGAAGGAAATCGAAGATTTGTCCGGTTTGAGCGATCGTCGCGAGCAGTGGATAATAACTGCGCTCGCCTTTTTTCTTCTTGTTAAATCCCACCGCCGTCCCTTCCGCATGGCGACTCGTGCTCTGCACGCTTCCGTCCAAATCAAGCGTGATGCGTTTGATTCCCTCCTCCTGAAGTCGCGACAGGCAAACGAAATGATTCATCTCCCTCATCCTCTCAAGGCTTTGACAATCGACCTCTCCCAACATCCGACTCATCGTTGGGACACTGGGCAATTGGTGCATCCCCAAAACCTGTCGTACAAGGGGATCATCTCGGTAGTAGTCCAAATCGCGAAGCATCCGGTAGCCCAGTATAAGATGCACGATAAGACACATGAAAACCTTGTGGAACTTGTAGAAGCGGGACCTGCGCCGATCCAGTGGACCAAAGCACTGCTGAAGCTTCCCCTCCAGATCCAATTCCTGAAAGAGCTTCTGAAAGATAACGAGACTGCCGAAAGAGGTCAGTTCTTGATCTTCAAATTTGATCGCCGGAATCGTTCTGGACTTTGCATGAATCGTACGTCGTGCTACTCTCACTGTAGGTGGCTTTTGGGTTGAAGTGTTTGGTGTTTTGGTAGATTCCAAATCGACCTTATCCCAAAGGCCCCTGCCACTATTTTCTTGGGATTCTTGCCCCGATTTATGAAACTCGTGAGTGGGAAGTTCTCAGACCGGTTTCTCTTTGCCTGGCGTGTCTGTCTGACTGCGTAATGGAGCGATCTTCGCCTTGGATAGTTCAATGCTCAGATCGATCAGTTCGGTGGTCAGTTTCTTGAATTTCTTGTACTCCTCTGTTTCTTTTCGTAGTCCCTTCACGTGGTCTGGCCAGACGTGTTCAGTCCGGCTCCTCATCTCATGCGTGTAGCTCAGTTGGTAATACACGCCGCGCTGGCGTTGTCGATCTCGGTATTGCTTGCTGATGCTCCCAGGCCGCATTGGCCCGATTGCAGCTAACTTTGCCGCAAATTTCTGGACTCTTTTTTCAATGATCTGATCTTTTTCATGGTCATTACCTTATATATGCGAATGTCTAGGAAAATCAAATCATTTGTTATGGATCTCTGGATTTCTTGGTGGAATATCGTCTGTCTTCTGCGACCCGCTTTCTCGAGAGCCCGCACCTTTCTCTGGTTTCTGCTCGTCTTGGCCGCTTTCTCCGTGCGCAATGACCTCCTCGGGGTTTCCAGTTTCGTCCGCGCTCTCGGTTTGTCAGAACACTTCTATGAGCACTTACTCCATTTCTTCCACAGCAATGCCGTGAAGACGGACCGGCTTGCAGAACTTTGGTTCGCCATCGTGATCAAGCACTTCCCTGTCTACAAGATCGGTTGTCGCCCCGTCCTGGTTCTCGACGGCATCAAGAAGTCCAAGGAGGGCCGCAAGATGCCTGCGGTGAAGTATCTGCATCAACAGTCCGAGTCCAATTCCAAGCCTCACTTCATCATGAGCCATTCCTTTCAGGCCTTCGGCGTGCTCTGTCAGGTTGGCGGATACTTCTTCTGCGTTCCGGTCTGTGCACGCATTCACGAAGGTATCGTCACTTCAAACCGCGACAGGAGAACCTTGATCGACAAGGCCAACGAGATGCTCGCATCCGTCTGTAGAGGTCAGGAGTTCGTCTTGCTGGCCGACGCCTACTACGCCAACGGAAAGGTGATCCGGAGCACCAAGGGGCGTTCCGGTGTGCTGGTCACGAGGGTTCGACGCACGACAACCGGCTTTCGGCCTGCGGCAGTGCCACGCAAACGCAAACGCGGACGACCGAAAAAGTATGGCGCTGCGGTGAAGCTCCAGAATGTCTTTGGAACGGGCGGCTTCAGTTCCGTTCCCAGTCCCGTATATGGGGAGAGAAACATCTCTGTCCGGTTCAAGTCGGTGGATCTGTTGTGGAAGCCCGCCGGGGCGATGGTCCGCTTCATTCTCGTCGATCATCCCACGAGAGGGCGGATCATCCTCTTGTCTACCGACCTCACCATGGAAGCTCAGGAGATCATCTTGCTCTACAGTTTGCGTTTCAAGATCGAAGTCGCTTTCAAGCAAGCGGTGCATTCGGTCGGCTCATTCGGATACCATTTCTGGATGGCCGCTATGCGACCGCTCAAGCGTCGCAATGGTAACCAATACCTCCACCGGACTACCGAGAAATATCGCAGACAGGTGCAGAGAAAGATGCACGCATATCATGTGTTTGTGCAGACCGGCATGATCGCTCAGGGCATGTTACAGTACCTTGCCATGACATGTGACGGTCTGGTCTGGAAACACTTTGGAACCTGGATCCGAACCATCCGCCCAGACGTGCTGCCTTCGGAAATGATTGTCTCAGCCGCCTTGAAAAACACGCTGCCTGGATTTTTGCACCACGGCGGAAAAGGTTCAGCGTTCCGAAAATTCATCCTTGATAAAATAGACTTCACTCGCTCCGAAGGTTCACGCTTCGCCGCATGATGATCCAGTTACAGAACTTCTCACTCGCGAGTATGAAACTATGGGGGGAATTTAACGATGTTCCTGGAGGATCCGGAGGTAGAGCCGACCAACAATATCGCCGAGCGGATGCTCAGGCCGGCGATCGTCGCCCGCAAGGTGTCGCAATGTTCCAAGACGGAGCGGGGAGCCAATGCCTCCACCGGACTACCGAGAAATATCGCAGACAGGTGCAGAGAAAGATGCACGCATATCATGTGTTTGTGCAGACCGGCATGATTGCTCAGGGCATGTTACAGTACCTTGCCATGACATGTGACGGTCTGGTCTGGAAACACTTTGGAACCTGGATCCGAACCATCCGCCCAGACGTGCTGCCTTCGGAAATGATTGTCTCAGCCGCCTTGAAAAACACGCTGCCTGGATTTTTGCACCACGGCGGAAAAGGTTCAGCGTTCCGAAAATTCATCCTTGATAAAATAGACTTCACTCGCTCCAAAGGTTCACGCTTCGCCGCATGATGATCCAGTTACAGAACTTCTCACTCACGAGGTGTCTGAAGTGTGAATTTTATGAACTTTCAGGGTAGACGTTCTCCCCGACCACGATCGCGTCGTCGACGACGATTCCCAAGACCACCAGGAAGGCGAACATCGAGACCATGCTGATGCTGACTCCGAACAAGGGCAGGAACATGATGCCGCCAATGAAGGAGGTGGTCATCCCCATCATGACCCAGAAAGCGAGGCGGATTTCCAGAAAAAGGGCCAGGATTCCAAAAACGATGATGATGGCGATGAATCCGTTTTCCACCAGCAGCCCCATCCGTTCGCGGTAGTCCTCCGCGGTATTGCGGTCGATGCGCCAATGCACGCCGGACGGAAGGCCGGGCCCGATGTCCTCCATCACGCGGCTCACCGCCCGGGCGATCTCCAGGGGAGACTGGTCACCCACCCGGTAGAGGAGCAGCTCGACGGCGGGCATTTGGTTGAATTGTGAGTGAAATCCCTCCTCGTCAAAACCATCCGTGATGGTGGCGAGGTCGCCCAGGGTCACGGCGGCGCCGCCCTGGGCGGCCACGATCTCGATGTTCTCGAATTCATCCGCCCAGCGCTTCCGCTCTTTCATGCGGAGGAGAATCTCGCCGGCCCCTGGGTATCGACCGAGCCGGCGGCCACGTCCTCGCTCGATTCTCGGATCAGGGCGGCCACCCTTCCCAGGGTGAGCCCGTACTCGCGCAGCCGGTCACGGGGGTTCTCGACGTGCGTCATGTAATCCGGGACGCGATGCAGGTCCACCTGGGTGGATGGTCTCCTCGTTGACCAACTGATCGCGCAGACGCTCGGCCAGGGTGCGGAGCGACCAGATGTCGACCTCGCCGAAGAGGACAAGACTCATCACTTCCCGCTGCTCGGACTGGAGCTGGACTTCCGGTTTTTCGATGTCGTCGGGAAACGTGCGGATGCGGTTGACGGCCTGGTCGATGTCCTGAAAGGCTTTCATGCGATCGGTTCCGGAGACTAACTGAATCAGCAACTCACCCGATCTCTCCTCGGCTTCCGACTGGATCTCCTTGATGCCGCGCACGGCTTCCTCGACCGGCAAGATAATGCCCTGTTCCACCTCGGTGGGCGCGGCGCCGGGGTACTCCACCCGGACTTCCACGACATCGAGTTCGTAATTCGGGTAGACTTCTTTCTGGATCTTGAGCGTCGTCCAGAGACCGCCACCTAACAAGAGGAAGAGGAGGAGATTGGCGGCGATGGCGTTGCGCGCCATCCAGGCGATGGGGCCGGAATGCCAGTCCCGGGAAGGCCCTTCGCGTTCGCCGCGGCTCCGATCGGGGTTTCTCTTCATGGCGAGGACGGCGGATTCTCATCCCGGCGGAGGGGTGCTCCATCGGCCACGCTGGAGAGATTGGTGGTGACGACTTGGTCGCCCGATTTGAGACCGCGGGAGATGTAGGCGTGGGCCTCGTCTTCAAACACCACCTCGACGTCGACGATTCGCAGGGCGTTGCTTTCCATCAGCCACACGCGGTCGTCGTGGAGAAGGTTGCGATCCAGGCGCACGACTTTGGTGATCTCGCGTCCTTCGATCAGTGTTTCCAGCACCGTGCCGATGATGAGGCGCGGCTTTCCGGCGTTCGCGGGCAGGCGGGCGAGGGGATCGGCCACCGTGATGACCAGGCGGGCCAGGCGGGTTTCCCCGTCGAGAGATCCGATGAGTCGGTCGACGGTACCCTGCCGTCTCTCGCTCGAAGCCCACGCCGCGCGATCCCGCACCTGGGCGGCGGATGCCGAGCGATCCTCGCGATTTCCCACGGCGATCCAGAGCAAGCTGGATCGGGGCACAGTGGCCACCACCCAGTAGTGGTCCAGCCCGACGAGACGGCCCAGCGTGTCTCCCAGGGCGACTTGAGAGCCGACGTCGACTTCCCGTTCGATGACGTGGGCGTCGAAAGGCGCCCGGATCTCGCAGCGTTGCCAATCGAGCTCGGCCAGAGCCAATTGGGCCTCGGCGAATGCCACCTTGGCCTGCGCGGCGTGGAGTTGGGGTTGCCCGAGAACGAGGTCCCTGTCGGCCAGGGCCGAGGCATCCTCGCCCAGGAGTTCGAAGTCTAACTGAGCCACCTTCTGCCTCCCCATTTCGATGTGCAGATCGGCCTTCGCTTGCTCCCATTCGCTCGGTCGCTGTTTGACCGTGTTTTCGTAGTCCGCAGGATCGACCCGCAGGATGGTGGCGCCTTCCTCCAGGAACCCTCCCGGCGTGAAGGCATCCGCTCGCGCGATGATCTCCCCTCGCACTCGCGGGCTCAGGCGGATGTCGCGGGCAGGTTGGACCTCGCCCAAAGCGTGGATGCGCGGCCGGTAATTGCCCCGCTCGACCGTGAGGATCTCGACCAGCATGGCGGACTCTCGCGTCTCGGTCGTCCGCTAAGCCGTGGGCTGGGTGGAAAAGATGAGCTTGCTGAGTCCGGCGGCCCCCAGGGCCAGAAGGGCGCAGGCGAGCAGCGTGGTCTTCCAAGACGCGCCCGAGCGAGGCGCGGACTCGGAGACTGCCGCTTTCCGGTTGTCCTCGTGTGCCGAGTGCTTGGCGGATTCAGGCGTGGGGTGCATCCTCCAAAGACTTCGGTGTCATCGGGGTCTCGCGCGAGCCCTCCAGACTTCCGCCCAGGGCTCGGTAGACGGCGATGCGATACTCCACCAGCGTCGCGCGAGCGGTGATGAGATCGCGGCGCAATCGTTGTTCGTCTGTGAGGGCGATGAGGACGCCGATGTAGTCGCCGACCCCGTTGAAATACTCGTTGAGCAATTGCTCGTAGCTGCGACGGGCCAGGCTCACTTGGCGGTTCAGTTCGGCGATGCGGATGCGCTGCTTTTGCTCCCGGATCAGGCTGTCCTCCACCTCTTGAATGACGGTGAGGACGTTTTGCTGATAAGTGGCCAGGGCTTCGCGGCGGGCCGCACCCGCGCGGTCGGCCTCGGCGGCGCGACTCCCGGCGTCGAAGAGCGGGGCGATGACCTGGCTGGAGAGCGAGCGAAGCCAGTCCTGGAAGAGATCGCCGGTCGTTTCGCCGGAGGTCGACAGAGCCGCGGTCACGTTCAATCGAGGGTATCTTTCCGCGATGGCGGAGGCAAGGTCGGCGTCGGCCGCTTTCAGTTGAAGGAAGGCACTCTGGACGTCGGGGCGACGATTGATGATCGCCAGGGGTGTTCCCGTCCGCAGAAGCGGGGGAAGCGAGGGCAATTCGGCGCCCTGGGGCGCGCGACGGGTCCCGGGGACTTCGCCGAGGAGCACGGCGAGCGCGTTCTCTCTCACGGAAATGAGCGCTTCCACCGCGGTTTGCTGTTCTCGAGTGGCTTCCAGGAGCTGGCGCTGGCGAAGCACGTCGACCCCGCGGCCTTGCCCCACGACCTCGCTGGCGGGATCTCCTCTTCCGGGTGTGGGGCGTCGACCCGCTCCTTTGCCCGCCCTGCAAGAAGGGGACGATGAAGGTGGTCGACAAAAAGGTCCGCCCGGAGGAAATCGAGTTTTTCCTCCGCTTGCTCGGTCTCTGGGAGGGCGTCATCGCTCTCCCTCCGCCGCCGCGTCCGCCGTTCGACATCGATACGATGGAGCCACTGGAGAGTGGGTCATGTCATGCGGGAACGGCGACAAGGAAAACGTACCCACCGGATTCCTGGCCGGGTGTCGAACCGGGCTGGGAAACGCCGGAGCGCCGCCTCGATGAAGAGCGGCTGCTCGTCCTCGACGGCCACCTGGTTCCGGCCGATGAGTTGCCTCTCTTCGCGGCGGACTGAAAAAAAGCGCACCCTCCCCGCGAACCTGCGGATGCATCTTTCGCGGATCCTTCAAGCGGGATGGATCGATCGTGCCCGGAGACGGCCAAATCGGTCCTTGCAGGCACTCATCCACCACCCTTCAGCCCCTGACCATCTTGGCCGAGGTCAAGATTTAATCTTGACCTCGGCCAAGATTTCACACAATTTCACCGAACATGGCGGCGCTTTTCCCCTTTCCTCCCCCTGAACCCCCTCCAATCCCGATCACTTCGACGCAGTTGATACCACGGACGAAAAGCAATTTCCTAGCAGTAATTCGAGGAGTGCGCGACGTTGCGAATCTCCAAGGAGGGAGAGCAAAAGGATGTCGGGGGTCGAGGGGGCAGAGCCCCTTGCTTGTCGCCAACAATCGCACGTCCTAACTATAAACTAAACTAAAACTGGTCCAATTTTCCGTTGCATCTCAGACCGTATCTCGGCAAAGGTAGCAAAAGACGAGAGAAGGAAGGCCAGGCTCCGGCCTATGGCGAAGGTGGATCCGAAAAGTGAGAAGCAACGCCGTGGTGTGGAGTTCTTAGAAAAGGGGCGCTGATAACTAGAGCACTCGGACAACCACCAACACAATGACGACTCACCTAGCCAAAGCTATGAAAGATCGCTCGCTTAGATTACTGCTTTTCAGCGGAGCTGTTTCACTTCTGGCGTGCTGCCCTGCGACGGCGTCAGATGCGATATGGGATGAGCTGCCGTCTCCACGAACGAAGAGTCTGAAGCTTGCAAAGCGGAAGTGCGAACAACTGGACCGGAAGGCTATCTTAGCTGTGCTTCACCACAGCCAGTATCCAGCCGACCGGAGGCACGCACTGGGCTTCATTTCCGGTGACACCAAGCAGATCATTCGCCGAAATTACGTCTGCCTATTTGCTGATGAAGACGACAGTGAGCTCACTCAGCAACTCGACAAGCGAACCTTGGAGCTATTCCTGACGGGACATACAGTCTACCTCGCAATCTCTCCTGAAGGTAAGCGGTTGGTCGATGGCCTATTCTCTATGAGCAGTGGCATAGAAGCCGTCCGCAAGATTCAGAACCGCGTGAAGGAGATTGAGAATCCGCCTGTAGCTCATGGGAGAACCGTCTCCTTCTCGGATAGCCATTACGGCTTCGCTGGATTCAAGAAGCGCGATAATACCTACTCGATTGACGTTAAGGTTGTAGGAAAAGGGGCGAAGCTAAAGGCGTGGATCGTCTCAGAGATCGATTCACCTACCTCTGGTATGATCACGATGGTATCGCCTGGCGGCGGGCAGTCGCTGGTCGGCGAGTGGAAGGAGGCGCCTAGGGGCAAGAAGGGAAAAGACGGAAAGGTGATCCGCCCGGAGGGACTTAGCCCAATTGAGTTCGATGTCTCAAAACAAGTGACGAAACCCGGCACTTACAAGGTGACCTTCAGCTACGCGGGGGGCCAAGGATCAGCGCTGATCATCTTTCAGACAGACATCGAGATCATCCGATAGGGAGCGCCGAAGGCGAAGCACTGCGAGCTGCGCCCGGTTCGCCCTCACCCCGCCAGCTCCCGCAACGCATAGTCAATCCCTCGGAGCATCGCCGTCTGAACCTCGGCAGGAGTTTTGCGCAGCGGTAGTTGAGGGACCAGCTTGGCAGGCAAAGCCCTGAGCCGCGTGCGGAAGTTCACCACAAGATCAGTGTAGTGTGCTTCGATCTCCTTTGCATCAACAAGCTCGCCCCTCATCTGGGCGTTCTTCAGTTCCAGATGGTCGGCCTTCTCCTTCTCGGCCCGGGCGCGTTGCACTTGGTAGTCGGTGGCTATCGTGCCGGTCTTGTGTTTGAGGAGCCACTGAACGGCTGTCGGCACGTGGTAGGAGAGGTCCCTCCCCTTGCGTTCCTCGCACGGTAGGCCGGCCTTTCGTCAGCGTGTGACGGTGCTGGTGTTTACCCCAAAGATCTCAGCCAGCACAGCCTGGGTCACGCCTTGGCTCGGGTCGAACATACCATTAAAAACTTAACGTTCCTTGCCGAGGTTGGCAAGTTTAGAACTAGCCAAGTTCTGAGGCTCGGCACCGTGCAAAGGGAGCGCCAGGAAGGACCCGCTCTATCAGACCCACCAAAGCGTCACTTGCCGAGAGCCTCATCCAGAGAGAGACCCACGTGCAAGCAGGCTGCTAGAGTCTCGATTGGCTCCATGACGCTAGCGTGAGTCTATGATGATATCCACGCACTTCAGCAGGTAGGTGTTCTGTCGTCTACTAAGGTTGTTGAGCAACCAATCAAGGTAACCGGGATCAATTCGGGCGATCTGGCCAAGTGGTCGCCCCTTATACTTCCCGAAAGGCATCCTAGTCCGGATCGCCTCCGAATATCTGTCGTCCCTGTGTAGTTTTTCCTCGCCATTGGCGCACCCGTTTTCATTGCGAGCAAGAAGCTCTCGCCAGGAACCGCCTCCTTCGTCCAGGTGAGCCTTGGCCTTCTGCATGGCTACATGAGCCTCATTAGGCGAAGCAGCCGCATCACATGCTAGGACAAGGAACTTCTCCAGTTTGGCAAGTGAAACCTTCATCGGCAAGCAGGTTGGAAGAGTTGGACTAAGTTAACCTGCCCAGCCTTCCTAGGGAAGAGTGAGCTACGCACTCGCTCCTCTTGCGGCAGATCGAGCGTGGACAATGCCAACTCATCGACATCGTAGGGCTCACGGTTTGGACGGATGCCGGCAGCAAGACAGGCGCGATGATGCTCCCGCAGCACCTCCAAATCGTCCCGAGAAACGAGATCGAGCGCATGAGGGTCATGGCTCCAAAGGCGATCCAGCACTTGCAACTGGCGAGCTGTCAGAAACGGAATCTCAAACTCTGGCGCAAACGCACCGTCGCTGGTTTGCCATTGAAGTAAGCCTCTCGACTCCAGTTCACGGATGCCGGCATCCAAGGCAATCTGGCGAGACCCACTTGGAAGCCTCATCCAGACGTTTTGCACCAACTCTCGGAGCCACAAACCAACACCAGACCGTGTAGGAGCGCCCTGCGTGCCCTCTAAAGCCTTTTGGGCTTCATCGAGGGTGATGGGTGTAGGCGACAGTAAGACGCGCTTATCGACCTTCTTTTTGCGGGTGCCTTTCTTGGGCGGGATGGCCGGCAAATCAATCGTGACCTTGATAGTCTGCCAGGTTGCCCAGATCCGCAGGCCAGCGATGTCCTCGGAGGTCATTGGGCACCTCCTTCTTGGGCCAGAGGGTCAGTTCCACCTGCTTGCATGGTTCCCCCTGCTTTTTGGGCCCATAGAGGCGCATATAAGAAACAAGTGCTTCTTACTCTTCGAAAGAACTGAGTTTCTTCTATGACCCCTATAGAGAAAGCAGGGGGGACCATGCGGCCATGGGGTGAGGTTAGCACTGTTCACCCCCTTCACTTTCTGGCTGTTCCGCTAGAGAGAAGCGGTAGCTGATGATATCCCGGCCACTCTTCGCCTCATAGCGTCGCTCCCGCGCAACCAAGTAGCCATCGACCGGGAGCCGCTCCCATTCGCCAAACGCCTTCTTCAACGCCAGTCCCACCTGCTTGCAGGCTACGCCTTCAGCGTGTGAATTAAGTCCTGGGATCTGGACCTGGCAGATATTGCAGTGCTCAGCAATCTCACCGGCTCGCAGGACCAACCCGTCCGCCTCGCGCATTCGCGCCGCGTAATCCCTATCGATGGCCAGGCTGTTTACCAAGCTCCGCAGAAACGACTCCGCCTCGCTAACCATACGGTTTCCCACATCGCCGATTGAACCCCCTCCAATCCCGATCACTTCGACGCAGTTGATACCACGGACGAAAAGCAATTTCCTAGCAGTCAGTTATTAGACCAGCGCCTCCCCGAGACATAAGAAATGCTCTGAAAGGGCGATAAACGCCGCGCCCTACGACCCGCTCCGGACAAGTCTCCACTCCCCCCGAGCGTTCAGATTTAGTTGGTAGGTGCCGGGGTAGCGCGGCTCGGGTATGTAGCCTAGGAAAGGCAGACCTCCATCGTCCCCGTCGGTGCCAGGCGGGCCCGTGATCGCCGAGATGAAGTCCTGCTCGGTTTTGCCGGTGTTGCCGGGCTGGGTCAACCACTGAACCCCCTCCAATCCCGATCACTTCGACGCAGTTGATACCACGGACGAAAAGCAATTTCCTAGCAGTCAGTAAGCCTTGAAGGAATTGCTCGAGACCTTTGCGAGCGGCTTCCCTCACCGAGTCTTCGAGACCTTTGGAGAGAGCGCTGATCATCTTAGCCGAGAGCACTTCCGGATTGTCATTGAACTCACTGATGGTAAATTCGGGGAGAGATTGTTCTGCATACGTGCAAACGTTCTCAATTAGAGTGAGCATGTTGTTAGGAATAAGCTTCATGCTCACTCACTTTAGCTCTTTTCGCCAAATTAAAAGTGTTTTCCATAAAAACTATATCGGTGCCGCTTTGAATCCGTTCAGGATCCGCGATTTCACCCATTTGTAATTGAGGCGAGGGGAGTGTTCAGGCATATCTAGTGTATGAGGGCGTCTGTTCTGAAGTTAGTGGCTGTGGCAGTGTTTGCCGGATGTAGCCCCGGCAAAGCTCCAAGTATAAGAGAGCTTTCTGGCCAGGTGTTTCTCGCTACGAAGGGCGGCGAGAATATTGAGCTGGGGGCTCGAGATATTTACGTTATTCAAGAGACTCAGCTAAGATCTGCTAAATCTAACATTGAGCGGTTGTTGGTCGGTTTTAGGGCTAATGCTGTTCCTAGCGAGGCAAAGAGACGGTATCGAAATTACATTGATGATGCTGTGGGTGAGGCCCAGGAATGAGTGAACTCCATCAAGGTAGGCATCGATGAAGACGAACTTTTCTCACGGACCCAGGATCTGCACGAATCAATCTTCCGTATTGAAAACGATGCTAAGTCTGTCTTGGAGTCTCACCACCCTAGTGGGGATGAACGCCTGTGGTTGATTTATCAAGAGCTAGAGAGGATCGCACTAAGTGAGGCTGCCGTGACTGACAGTAGTGGACATTTTCACCTTGAGTATGATGGCGAGACGATTGTTTTTGCTAGCGCTTCGAGGTCTCTCATCGACGGGTCTAATGAGAATTTCTTTTGGTTTGAGCGGCCTTCTGACTCGCTCCTTTTAACTAACCGAAACTCGGTTTACGAATATCAGGTGATCTCGGAATTGGTTGGTTTGTTAGGTATTAATAGGAGAGAGCTTGATTCTGTAGTGTTCGATTCTTCCGCAATAGACGAAGCTATTGGCCAGATGGATGGAAGACTGAGGAAGCTCATGGAGTCAGGGGAACAATTAGTCGAACTCGCCGAGGAATCTCGAGAACTTGAGCAAGCAAGAATTACCGCCATGAGAGAGGCTGAACGAGAAGAGGAGCGCCGTCTTCGAGCGATTCGGTACAAACAACAAGCTATTGATAAGGTTAGAAGTCGGGCTATTAGGTCCTATTTCGTTTCCGTTGGGCTTGGGCGTAGTTTTAGGATTGACAAGGTCACTATTAAAGGGTTTTCGGAGAAAGGGGTGATAGTTCGCCACGCTGGTGGGTCGGGAACGATTCGCTGGGAGGACATCCCAAGGGAGTGGAATAAATTTCGTTACCCAAATCAATAAGCCCCTTCCTCGCTATCCTGCTAGGCATCGTCTGCCTTGTCGCCGTCGTCGTGATCCTTGGGGGGCGGATCGCTGAACCCCCTCCAATCCCGATCACTTCGACGCAGTTGATACCACGGACGAAAAGCAATTTCCTAGCAGTCGTTACTCATCCGAAAGTAGTCGAAGTTAGTCTTGTTGGCAGCATATTTGGTCCCTGGGAGCTTGATTTAAAGAAATGGCCGGGCGGTGGAGCGATCGTTGATCCGATTTGGGAGCAATCGTTACAAGAACAGACTCCATCGAAGAACGAGCCTGCAGCCTGGATAAAGAGCAATGTATTGCGGGTTAAGATAGTTATTGATGCGCTGGCCGATTTGAGTTCTGCAAGAAGTGTGAAAGTTAGGGGGGTGGGGATTAGCAACCACGCTGGCATTGATTTTAAGGAAAAGACCGTGACGTTTCATGAATGGCCGACTAACGGAATTTATATGACGGGAGAGGTCCCTATTCAGTCAGATATGGGGGCCTATAACGATATGGAGGTAGAATGGCAATATCAGGTTAGTGGTAACCCTTCGTGGATCCCTATGAATCGAACTAAGCTCGAGAAGGTTTTTGTAATCCATAGCCGAGATCCGAACGACAATTCAAAAAAATCGATAAGGCGATTGAGTATGCTACAGATTTTGCCGATGGTGAATCTGATATAGGTATGGTTTGTAAGGAGCTTGCCGTTGGAGTAAGCGATACAATTTATTATGATCCTAGCAAAACCAATGCCCCTCAAGATCCAATCGAATCTTTAGAGGTGCGCACTCAAGCGGGAAACGGACTTTTTTGTGCAGGTCATTCAGAGACGCTTAAAATCCTTGTTGAGAGTTCTACAAGTGCCACTGCTACCAACTATTATGTTTGGGGAGGATTAGACGGAAACACAAGTAATTGGTTTAAGCCACAGGGAGGTTCTCTATCGACGGTGCAGTTTAATAAGAGCACGGTGGAGGATGCTGTTGGGGTAGATCCATACTTCACCTTCCACTCTCTTACAACAGTGAACGGCACCTGGTATGATGCATCATATGGCACTTCCGGCGCGCCTTCAGTTAAAAAATTAGCACATGCGGTTGCTAGTCCAAATGGACTTCAGATAGCAGTCATATGCGCCAACTACCAAGCCATGGGGAACAATGGGGTGACTCTCACAGGATTGAATCCTGCCGCTGGGCTCCCTGCTATTACCCAGCTTCAGACATCACAACAGGAATTTACGTTTATAGGAAGTGTTCTCCCTGCCAATCATCCTTATCATACCCGTGGGGATCCCGATTATAGGTGTCCCCATGTTCCTCCACCCACTCCATCAGAACGTCATTTTCACCAGTAAGTGCTAATATTATGAACTTCAAAATACACATGGTAGCCGCTTTCGGCTCATTTATGTTAGCGCTAATATGTAGCGGCGAAACCACGGTAGTTTCTCCTTCAATAGGGGGGTGGAAGGTCGAGCAAACAACATCGTTAGATGAGGGATCTATGTTTCTACTTAAGAGAGGAAAAAGCACCGTCTCAGTTACCGTTCTGTTAGTAAGTGAGAAGTGGCCAGTAAAGAGGTTATTTGAGAAGGCGCAAGGAGGGATAAGTGGGGCTGATTTAGCTGTAGGAGATCAGGCGGTTAAGTTGAAGACCAATTTGGGTTCTGTGATTGTTTTTCGTCGAGATGACTATGTGTGCAGATTAGAAGGAAATGTAAAAGGTAATGCCTTGCACAAGATTGCGCTTGAACTTGCTGATAGTATCACGACCGATGAAGATTCTCCTTCTTTAGATGACAGGCCCGATGTGGGTGTTGAGATGGGACAGTTTCCTCAATACTTTACCGAGAGTGTTAATCCACAAGGGACAAAAGTAGAGAAAGTCGCTATCTACGAGAACGAAAAATATGATATTTTGGAGCTTAGGGGTTCCATCGACGGGAATACCTATCAATTGTATGTGCGGTTTTGTTTCACTCATCAGGATGCCTGCAGTCGGCATCGCAGAACTCAGGAGCCGTCACAACTAAATGGACAAGCAGAGGTATGTGATCTTGGAGTAATTGGATGTCATAGGACCTGGGAGGTGAGAGCTGGAGGAAGTGGCCCTGTAGAGGCTGTAATTAACTCTTACAGTTGGGTGAGGGGTAATGTTAGCGTCAGTTTGGAAGGCGCAATGGATGCGGGGTTGCTTGGAAAAATCGCGGCTAAGTTTGACAATGCTCTTGAGGAGAACACGCCAAAAGCGATGTATAGAGATTTGATTGCCTCAGCAAAGTTTGAACCGTCAGATGCCAGCCGGATAAAATGGGGCAAGTGAATTGTCACTACTGGGTGGCGGTTTGAGTGGTCCCATTTATCGGAAGCTAAATCACAGCACCAAAAAGATCGTTATGGTGCGTTACCAATCTTAGTAAGTTAACACAACCAACGTCATCTTAAATCGGGGAAGAATCGTGATTTTCTTGGAGCCGTTCATGGACGGCTTGCTTTCCAGGCTGCTTTCTTCTGGGCATACGACGGTTCCCATCGATCATCCCAGGCGATCTTTGAATGGCCGCGGATTGTCGTGTAGACGGTGCGCTTGATGTCGCTCATCTGCATCAGGGGCATCGCTTCGATCTCATCCAGCGACGTATTGCAAAGCATCCGCGCCATGTGTTCCGTGCCACGCTCTGCCGTGGAGATAGTTGCAGTTCAGGCCGTGGAATCGTCACTTTACACCGTGGGGATTGTCACGCTCTGCCGTGGACTGCTTTGTTAGGTTTTCTGAGGCATGGGCAGGTGCTCGAAAGAAAGTTCTTGATGCATTGAGGGCCGCATGGTTTACCCATGCGGCCCTGGTTAGTACGACTTTCTTTGTCGCACCTGCTCTGGTTATCCCTTGGTCAGGTTGCTCCTCAGCAGAGCCTGCCTCAGTTTCGCCAGAAAAGTTTCTCTGTTAGGTGAGCGATGGCGTTTTGCCATCGCTCACTGCAGGGATGGTGGGGAGGATGCTTTGGATGTGCGTGGCGTTGATGGTGCTGGCTTTGAACCCCCTCCAATCCCGATCACTTCGACGCAGTTGATACCACGGACGAAAAGCAATTTCCTAGCAGTCAGTCAGTCGGCGCGTTCGCGCCGGGCGATGGCGCGGGCCTGTTGAAAGCGTTCCCAGGCGGCCTCCAGAGAGAAATTGCCCTTCATGGCGCGCGCTTCCAAGCGGTTCAAGGCGGGATCGTCGAAGGCCAGCCACCAGGGATCGGGAAGGGTCGTTTGTCCGGATTCGGAGAAGGCGGCGGGCAGCGTGCTAGGCGCCGAGTGATCGCCGGGAACCCAGGCACCAGAACTCCTGACATACCCCTGGGACATTTGAGGAATTCTAGGTTCACAGGGAATTAAAGAATGGCGGTTTTTGGCTCGATTCCGCGTGAAAAACCACCACTCAAACACCCGATATAAAATCGGCAAAGTCTTCTCTATTAAAGGTTTACGATAATCTCGAGACACCAATTCCGTGTCGCGAGAACCGCCAACCTTCGATTCGCCCATGTCAGGAGTTCTGGGCACAGCCGACAGAGAAACTCAGAGCGACCCCGCAGGCTTCGAGCGAGCGGGCCCATCGTTCAAGCGGGCATCGCATTGACCGGGGCGGGGGCGGAGTCGGGTGCCTTTGCCGAGGCGCACGCCCGAGGTTTGGGGACGTCGCTGAAGGGGGCTTGCGGCGTCAAATCGAGCGCTTCGAGCAGGGTGAGGTCGCGTTTCACGGCTGGATTTTGCGCGGTGAGCAGCTTGTCTCCGTAGAAAATCGAATTCGCACCGGCGAAGAAACAGAGGGCTTGAGCTTCGCGGCTGAGATCCGTGCGACCGGCCGAGAGGCGGACCTTGGCTTTGGGCATGGCGATGCGGGCCAGGGCGATCATGCGGATGAGGTCGAAGCTGTCGACCGGATCGGCGTCCTCCATGGGAGTGCCCGCCATGGGCATGAGCACGTTGATCGGGACGCTTTCCGGCTGGGGATCGAGGTCGGAAAGAATCTCTAGCATCCGCAACCGGTCCTCCGGCTGCTCTCCGAGCCCGAGAATACCGCCGCAGCAGACGGCCATCCCGGCGTCCTGCACGTGTTTGAGCGTGTTGAGGCGATCCTCGAAGGTGTGGGTGCTGACGATGTTGCGGTAGTGTTCCGGCGAGGTGTCGATGTTGTGATTGTAGGCGGTGACACCGGCCTCGTGGAGCAGGCGGGCTTCATCCGCGCCCAGTTCGCCGAGCGTGACGCAGACTTCCATTTCCAGTTCGCTGACGCCTCGGACGATTTCGAGGACTTCGTCGAAGCGCTTGGTGCCTTTCCGGACCCCCTTCCAAGCGGCGCCCATGCAGAAACGGGTCGACCCGCTGGCTTTGGCGGCGCGGGCGTTTTCCATCACGATCTCCTTGGAGAGGAGACGCTCCGCGGTCAGGCCCGTGTGGTAGCGGGCGCTTTGCGCGCAGTAGGAGCAATCCTCGCTGCAGCCGCCCGTCTTGATGCTGAGGAGGGTGCAGAGTTGGACTTCCCGCTTGGGCCAGTGTGCTTCATGCACCTTCCGCGCCGACTGGATCAGTTCAAAGAAAGGAAGGCGAGAGAGGCGATGGAGCTCGGCGATGTTCATGAAATACGGCGAGAGGGGAGAAGGGAATGTAAGGGAAGGAACGGTAGAAAAGCGAGTGGGACGGCGTTCGGCCGGGAAGGCGGCCGCCACGTCTTCACGAGAGCGGCTAAAAATCAAGACCCACCGGGCCTGACCGGCGGGTCTTCAGACGAGCTGCAGACCCGGCCCGGTAGAAGAGTGGAATGGGTGACTAATCGTAGGAAGACTCCACGCGGTTCGCCACGTCGCGGAACCCGTAGTCGACCTCATAAATTAGCTTGAGCGCCTCCAGGTAGGCTTCCTTTTCGCCGCGGCGTTCGTGCAAGAGAGCGCGTTCGTAGAGGACCTCTTTCTTGGTTCCATCCATGGCCGTGAGTTCCTTTTCGGCTTCCTGGAGCTGGTTGACGGCAAGGTCGAGCATGTTCTTCTCGGAGAAACACTTCCCGAGGAGCAGCAGGGCCTTGGTCCGGATGTGTGGATTGTTCTTGGCGTGCTGGAGTTCGGGAATGGCCTGGGTGGCCTGGCCGGTGAGGTAGAGATACTCGGCGAGTGAGAAGCGCAACTGGGGATCCGTGGGGTTTCGCTCGACCTGGTCCTTGAAGTACTCGACCTTTTGCTGGAGACGCTCCTTCCTGAGTTCCTCGATGCGAGCCTTTTTCTCGGCGGCTTCGGGGGCGTCTGGATTCGCGGCGAGATCTTTCTCCATTTGTTCGAACTCGATCTCCCGCTGCTTGTCCTTGATGTTGGTGACCTTGGCCTGGAGCGCGGTGTCTCCCTTGGAGAGGTGGAGCGCCCATTCGTAGTAAGAGAGCGCGGAGGCCCAGTCCTGGGCGTCCTCATAGAGCCTGGCCAACTTCTTCACCACCACGATGTTCTCATTGTTCTCCGCGTAGTCGGCCAGGAGCTTATTGAGGACGCGCTCCCGCTGCTCGGCCGTGAGGTGCTCGCGGTCGACCAGCTCGAGTTCCTTCATGGCGGCCTCGTCGCGTTTTTTGCCGCCCTCCTCGAGCTTGTTCTTCTCCATGGAGGCGTTGGTGGATGCCTTCATGGAGCCGTTGATGGCCTCGAGATCGGCGGGGTCGAGTGAGGTGACCTTGTTGTAAGCCTCAGCCGCTTTTTCCCAGTTCTTTTGGCTCTCGTGGTGTTTGGCGATTTTTTTGAGAATCCCGGTGTCTTTGGGATTGAGTTCCTTGACCGTTTCGAGGGCGAGGAGGCCGACATCGGGCAGCTTGGCGGCCATGGCGGCCTCGTAGAGGAGTTCGTTGAGTCCCTTGCTGCCAGGCTCCATCGCCAGCTCGTCTTCGAGGGCGGCGAGGGCAGCTCGGGGATCGGATTGGATCAGCGGCTTGATCTTCATTCCCGCCTTGAGGGCGGCGCCGCCGGAGAGGAGTCCTTTCTTTTTCTTGCTCTTGGGATCCGCCAATTGGGCCTTTCGAAGCGCCTTTCGCGCATCGAGGAACTCCGGAGCCTCTTTCACGATGGGCATGAGCAGTTGGGCGACATAGTCGAAATTCTGCATGCGCATGGATTTCACCGCTTTGGCCCAGAGGTTTTTCAGATTGGACGGCAATTCGTTTTCAGTCATAACGTTAGGTGGTGATCCTTCTTTTTTCGATCGATGTCGTTCTAATGGTTTGGGGCGCTTCCTATAGTGGGCAAATCGAGATTTTCCACGGATTTCAGCACAAGCTCTTCAACTTTGGCAAGTGCGTTCGTTCTTCTGGACTTTGCCATTGCATTTAGACGTGATTCGCGATTTGTTTAGCCCATGACACGCCGTTTCGCCCTTTTCTTTCTGGTGGTTTTGGCCCTTGGCAGCCTGGGCTTCAGTAAAAGACCGTCCAAGCATGTGGTGTCTTTCCACGTGCAGACCGAGCGGGACTTCGCCGCGAGCAAGCGGGTGTTCGAGTGGCCGGTCGGCTCGGGCTACTACTATGAAAAGTCGCCGACGGTGCATCACCGGCAGATCCGAGCCTTTTCCGCTTTCGACGGGGACGACGGAGGCTGGGGGGTGGTTTTTCGGCTGACCACGGGGGGCCGGAACGCCCTGCACGCGGTGACCCAGTCTCACCCGGGCAAGTATCTGCTGGCCATCGTGCAGGGGGAACCGCGTTCGATCACCAAGATCGATCGATTCAAGGACGACGGTCAGCTGGTGATTTGGGAGAAACTGCGGCCGGAGGACATGGAGGTCTTCGAAAAGAACTATCCCTTGATCGAGGGATGAGGAGCGGGTGGGCCGGCCTCCGGGCCGTGGTGGTGGCGGGTGGACTTTGGTGGAGTGCGCTGGCCGGGGTGGAGGCGGGCGACCGCTGGATCCTGCCGACGGCTAATCGTGCCTTGTTCGCGGGCGATTACCCGAATTACTTCATGCACGTCCCTCGGAACTGGGACGGCCGGGCCTACAGCGTGTGGCAGGGCGGGCAGTACGGCTTTGTGCGCAGCCCGGTCGCCAGCCAGGGCGAGGTGCTCTACATGAAGTTCCACGAAGGGCTCGATATTCGGCCTACCCGCCGGGATTCGCGAGGAAACCCTCTCGATGTCGTGTGGAGCGTGGGGCCGGGAAAAGTCGCTTACGTGAACTCCGTGACGGCACTCAGCTCTTACGGCAAATACGTGGTGGTGGAGCATGCCTGTGAGGATGGGCTCTACTACAGTCTCTACGCCCATTTGGCGCGAACTCAGGTGGAGACGGGACAATCCGTGCAAGCGGGAATGGCGCTGGGCGTCATGGGCTACACGGGTCCGGGGCTGGATCGCGCGCGCGCCCACTGCCATTTTGAGTTCGATCTGCTCCTGAGCAGCCGGTTCGACGTGTGGAACGGCTCGCCCGGCGGCAAGGGCAACCCGCACGGGAACTTCAACGGCCGGAACCTCGCTGGGATTCCAGTGGCCGACTACTTTCTGGCCGGTCGCTCGCAGCCGGGGCTGACGGTGAGTGCCTTCTTGCGGGGGCGGGAACCGCATCACAAAGTGATCGTGCCCAAGGATGGAAGCCGGATGGAGATTCTTCGGCGTTACCAGTGGTTGCGGGCGAACCGCTCGACCGAAGGCTCGGCCTGGGAGATCGCTTTCGATGCCTCTGGCTTGCCCCTCGCGGTGGCCAGTGTGACGCCCGATCTGCCCTTGAGCCAGCCTCAGGTCACCTGGGTGAGGGACTCGCCTCATTCGCAGGCCTACCACACCCGTCGGCGGCTGACCAATTCTGGCAAGCATCTCAGCGCCGCCGGTCTGCAATACGTGAATCTGGTCTCGGGCCGGTTCTGAGAGAGGGACGACGTCCTCGCCCGTGGCGCCGCGGCGTGATCGGTGAGGCGCTGTAGCCGGGGATGCCATCCCCGGGCGGTGCGTATCTATCGGTGGCTGAGTCCCGTTCAAGCGGTGGAAATGAACCACGAAGGATGCGAAGAGCACGAAGAAGAAGGATCGATCATGGTGAGCTTTCGTGAGGTTCCGTCCGAGCCCATGACTTGACTCGTGATGGATGAATGGGGCCGGGGGTGAGGAAGGGATTTTACCTCGGTTTTCTGTTTCTTGCCCCTTTTGAGGCGGGGCGGGTTTGCTGAAGGGATCGCCCAATGGAACCGGGCCTTCGAATGCGGGGAACCGTGGGTGCCATCCTTCGTGTTCTTCGCGTCCTTCGTGGTTTTCACCCTTGCACGTTTGGAAGGAGATTTCGGAGAGGTCTTGGAGGGACGGCGTCCCCGCCGTCTGCGGTGCGACCCGGAAGGCCATATCGGCAGGATTTCAGTCGCGACACAGCGCGACCCTCCCGCCGTCCGAGCGGTCTATTTCGGCCTTCTCAAGTAAAATGATAGTGATGGAGATCCGTGCTCCCGTCGCGGCGGGAAATCTCGCAAAAGTCAAGCAATGTTGCGGATCGGGATGATTTTCTGCGCCTTGACGGGAAGGGGGGGCACTCCGAGACTACGCGGGGCGGTGGAAGGGCGGCATCCGGTCAACCGGGCGTTGCGCGACTCGCTTCCGTCATTTCATATCAACGACTCAACCAAGACTCTTCCATCGATTGCTCATGACCGCTTCCTACGAACAAGATCGCGCTGCCGTTGAAAAGCTGGCGGAGGCCAGTCGATTGATACGGGCGGAATTGAGCAAAGCGGTGATCGGTCAGACCGAAGTCATCGATCAGCTACTGGTCGCTCTTTTTTCCGGTGGCCATTGCCTTCTCACCGGCGCTCCGGGGTTGGCCAAGACGCTGTTGGTGCGATCGATCGCCGACGTGTTCAGCCTGCAGTTTTCGCGCATTCAGTTCACGCCGGATCTCATGCCGGCGGACATCGTGGGCACGGAGATCCTGCAGGAGACCGAGGGCGGGGGCCGCGCGCTGAAGTTCGTGAAGGGGCCGGTCTTTGCCAACATCCTGCTCGCCGACGAAATCAACCGGACACCTCCGAAGACCCAAGCGGCCCTTCTCGAGGCCATGCAGGAACACCAGGTGACCGCGGCCGGGGTGCGTTATCACCTCGACGAGCCTTTCTTTGTCCTGGCGACGCAGAACCCCATCGAAATGGATGGGACCTACCCCTTGCCCGAAGCCCAACTGGACCGGTTCATGTTCAATGTCTACGTCGACTACCTCTCGGAGGACGATGAGGTGAAGGTGATCACGAAGACGACGGCCAAGGACGAGTATGAGCTGGAGACGCTGTTCTCGGCGGATGAAGTCCGTTCGTTTCATGACATTGTTCGAAAAGTTCCGGTGGCGGAGGATGTGGCGCGTTATGCCGTGCGTCTGGCCGCGCGCAGTCGACCGGGGGGCAAGGAGACGCCCGAGTTCATCAATCGCTGGGTATCCTGGGGAGCGGGCCTGCGCGCCGGGCAGTATTTGGTGCTTGGAGGCAAGGCGCGAGCGCTTCTGGCGGGGCGGCCCCACGTGACTCAGGGCGACGTTGACGCCCTGGCCGAGCCGGTGATGAGGCACCGCATCTTGCTGAACTACCGCGCCGAGGCCGATGGGGTGACGGTCGAGGAAGTGATCAAGAAACTGCTAGCCGAAACGAAGTCCTAACAAGGATCAGGAGCTTCCATGGCTGCGGTGGATTTCACCAAACGGATCGACGCCAGCGCGTTGATGCGCATCAAATCGCTTGAGCTGCGGGCACGTCGCATTCTGGAGGGCTACATGCAGGGCCTGCACCGGAGCCCTTATCACGGATCTTCGGTCGAGTTCAGTGAGTACCGCGCCTACGCCGAAGGCGATGACCCCAAGCATATCGACTGGAAGCTATTCGCCCGCACGGATCGCTATTGCATCAAGAAGTACGAAGCGGAGACCAATCTGATCTGTCATCTGGTGGTCGACCGCAGCCGGTCGATGGAGTTTTCCACCCTGGACTACAGCAAGGCGGACTACGCGGCGACCCTGGCGGCTACCTTTGCCCAGTTTCTCTTTTCCCGGGGCGACACCGTGGGGCTGGTGACCTTCGCCGATGAGATTCATCGCTATGTTCCGGCTCGCCGTCATCGCTCACAGTTGCATCAAATCGTGGTGGGACTGGAATCGGAGCCGCAGAGCGCGCGGACGGACATGCGCAAGTCCCTGGGGGATCTGGTGCCGGTCTTGAAGAAACGCGGCCTGGTCGTCCTGTTTTCCGATTTGTTAGACGATCCCGAGGCCTTGGCCGAGCAGATCGCCTACATTCGGTCCTGCGGGCATGACGTGGTGATTTTTGAGATTCTGGATCCGGCGGAGGCCCGGTGGACTTTTGATCAGAATGCGGTGTTCGAGGACATGGAAACGGGGGAGCGCTTTCAGCTCGACCCCGCGCGCGTGAGCGAGCATTACCAACGCTTGCTGGGAGAGCATCGCGCCGTCCTGGAAAAGCTCTGTAGGGGTCTGGCGATGGACTTCGTGAGCGTGACCACCGATCAGCCTTTCGATGAGCCTCTCCATCAACTTCTGAACCTGAGGTCGCGTTTGGGTCGGCGACGTCGAGGCGCATGAACTTTCTCTTTCCATTGTATTTGTTAGGGTTGGCGACGCTCAGCGTTCCCATCCTGCTCCACCTGCGCAACCGGGAGCTGAAAAAGGTGATCCCCTTCAGCTCCTTGAGGTTTCTCAAGCCGACGCGCATCGAACAGCAGCAGCGTTCGCGGATCGAGAACTGGCTGCTGCTGGCGCTGCGATGTTTGATTCTGGCGCTACTGGCCTTGGCCTTCGCCCGTCCGTTCCTCAGGCAAAACCTGTTGAAGGACTTCGACGGGCGTAGCGAGCAGGCGGTCTTGCTGATCGACACCAGCGCGTCCATGCGTCAGGAGGGTTTCTGGGAAGATGCCATGGAGCGTGCGCGGGAGGTGATCGATGATCTGGACCCGAAAGACGAGGTGCAGGTTTTCACCTTTGATCGGGCGACACGGCTGTTGCATTCCTTTGACGCCTGGCGCGAGCCGGCGGAGGTCGAGCGGAAGGCGACTTTGCTGGCCAAGCTGGAGTCGATCGACCCCTCCTGGCAGCGGACCGACCTGGGGCAGGCCCTCATCACGGCCCTGGAGAGTTTCCGCGATGCCCTGGAGGATGTCGAAGGCGAAGTCCCGGCCGAGCGAACGGTCTACCTGATCAGCGATTTGCAGGAAGGCGCCACCCGGGAGTCCCTGAGTCAGTATGAGTGGCCTGCGGAAGTGAAGGTGGTGGAAGAGCGGGTGGGCGAGCGCCGTGACAACGCCAGTCTCCAGCTCCTGCCCAGACCCACCGGGGTGGCGGAGCTTCAGGAAATCGAGGATCGGTTCCGGCTGAGAAATGATCGGCATTCCAAGAACACGCGTTTCACGGTGAAATGGGAGAATGCCGACGGCTCGGAAGCCAGCCAGCCGGTGAGCGTGGTGGTGCCTCCCGGGGAGACGGAGATTCTCACCGCTCCCAAGACCTTGACCGGGACGGCGGCTCCTGTCCTGGCTCTCACGGGCGATGAAACGCCCTTTGACAATCACTATTATCAGAGCCCGCCGGTGGCCAAGCCTTTCCGGATACTCTATCAGGGCGACGAAGATCCCGATCGTCGTGAAAACCCTCTCTTTTTCTTCAAACGGGCTTTGATCGACACGCCGACGTTCAAGCCCGAACTGACCCTCAAGACTTCAGGGGATGACCTGGATTCCCTGGACTGGAGCTTGCTCGATTTCATTGTTCTGTCCGATCCGCCGGGCAGCGTCGCGATGAAACCTTACAAGACTTTCCTGGAGGAGGGCGGACGTGGCTTGTTCCTGATGCGCTCGGCGAATTCAGCAGCGGCTCTGGCCGAGCTCTTGGGAAGGGATCAGCTTCCGTCGGAAGAAGCCGCGGTGACGGACTACGCCTTGTTGGCGGAGGTCGATCGACAGCATCCTTATCTCCAGGGCTTTTCCGAGGCGCGTTTCGCCGATTTCACCAAGGTGCATTACTGGCGTTACCGTCGCCTGGACCTGGCTGGCCTGGAGAGGGCCCGGGTGCTTGCGGCCTTCGATAGCAGTGATCCAGCGTGGTTTGAGGTGCCGGTGGGCGATGGGTCTCTCCTGGTGATGACGGGGGGCTGGCATCGTGAGGACAGCCAATTGGCGCTTTCGACGAAATTCATTCCGCTGCTCTATTCCGTGCTCACTCAGGACCCGACCGGCCGGGATCGGAGACGCGCCTATTTTGTCGGCGATCGCATTCCGATGGATGCCGGGGAGGAGCGGACCGTGACCACGCCCGGCGGCGAAGAAGTCGTCCTTGATGCGGAAACCGACTTTTTCGATCAGACCGATGAGCCCGGTCTATACACCCTGGCTTATCCGGGACGCTCGGTAGTGGTGGCGGTGAACATGACGCCGGACGAGAGCCGGCTGACACCGATGGAGAAGGATGGCTTGGAGCAGATGCTCAAGCTCGATGAAGAGCGCGCCGAAGAGGGCTTGAGCGGTGAATTGCCGGCCGCGAAACTTTCCATCGAGGAACAGGAATCCCGTCAGAAAGGCTGGCTGTGGCTTCTCTACCTTGTCTTGCTACTCGTGATCGTCGAGATTCTCTATTCCGCACGCTGTGCCCAACCCAAGACGGCGGGAGAAACGGGCTGAGCCCAATCTTCGTGCCGGCATCAACTGCCATTCAATCGCCATGCACAAAGCCATCATTCAGATCCTCGAACGCCTCTCCGACAAGGAGGCGACGGTCAAACGTTGCCGGGAACAGGCGAAGCTAGCGGGCTTATTGTTGGGGGCCGCCGCCCTGATGTTGATCCTGCTCTATGCCATGAGTTGGTGGTCTTTCCTGGGCTGTGTGGTGCTTCTTTGCGTGGCCTTTGGTTTTTGGATCTGGGGCGGACGAGCGCTCAGCGGAGGTTTCGATGCCAAGGAGGTTGCGCGCAAGATTGAGGAGAATCATCCCGAGCTTCAGGCGCTCCTCCTCACCGCAGTGGAACAGAAGCCCGACCGCGAGACCGGTGAATTGAGTTTTTTGCAAGACCGCGTGATCAAAGAGGCCGTCGACCGCGCCCGCGAGCAGCGTTGGGTGGAGGATGTCAGTGTGGAGGAGATGGCGCGAGCGGAGCGTCTTAGCCGGATCACCCGCCGGTTCGCGGCCTTGGCGGTCTTCCTCCCCTTGGTGCTGGGCCTCATGGAGGTGGGTCCCTCGGGCATCTTGCCGACCACCGCTCAGCGCGAGCCCTCTCCCGCGACGGAGAACGGCGGTGCGACTTCTCTGGCGCCAGCCGCCGTCGAGGTGATTCCCGGAGATGCCGAGATCGAGAGAGGAAGCCGGCTGCCCATCAGCGCCGCTTTTGGCAAGGACACCATCCCGGTTTCGGCGCAACTGCTGTACGGGGCGGGCGAAGACGCTCTCCAGAGCATGACCATGGTCAAGAGTCTGGAGGATCCGGTCTTCGGCGTGATCCTTCCCGAGGTCAACGAGGACTTCGTCTATCAGATACAGTTTGGCGAGCAGACGACGGACACTTACCAAATCACGACCTTCGAGTATCCCCGGCTCGATCGGGCGGACGTGACGATCACGCCGCCGAGTTTCATCGGGAGTGAGCCCAGGGTCGTCAAGGATGTGCGACAGGTTTCCGCTTACGAAGACAGTCTGTTAGAATTTCAGCTCCAGCTCAACAAGGCGGTGGAGAGCATTGGTTTGCGTGTAGAGGACTCCGATGCCGAGGTGGCCGTGGAGAGGTCCGAGGAGGATGAGACCGTCTATCTGGCCAGGCTGACTGCGGTGGAAGACCAGGTGCTGGTGCTCGAACTGAAAGACGTGGAAGGCCGGGTTAGCAAGGAGCCGGCGCGATTGGAAATCACGGTGCTGTATAACGAGGCGCCGGAAGTGGTGGCCGTGTTTCCCAAGCGCGACATTCAGGCCTCGCCCCTCGAGGAAGTGACTCTGCAAGGGGCGGCCAAGGACGACTTCGGCGTGTTGAGCTACGGCTTGAGTTATCAGTACCTGGAGGAAACGACCGAGTTGCCCTTGGGCGGATCATCCGAGCCGGTGGCTTCCGTGGAAATGGAGTACCTGTTGGCGCTGGAAGATCTTGGTGCCGAGCCCGATCAACTCATTTCCTACTATTTCTGGGCGGAGGACAAGGATCGCGAGGGGCAGCTCCGCCGGGCCAAGAGCGACATCTATTTCATCGAGGTGCGGCCCTTCCTGAAACGCTACCGTGAGGGTAGCGGCGGTGGCGGCGGCGGAGGCGGCAGCCAGCCCCAGCAGGAGGCTGCCAAGCAGAAAGAGATGATCGCGGCGACCCATCGCGTCATCGAGAGCCCGCAGCGTGATCCGGCGAAGCAGAAAGAGGACATCGGAGTGCTGATCCAGGGGCAGGAAGCCATCGTGGAGAGCACACTGGAAATGAAGGAAAACCTGGACAATGCCGAAGCTCAACAGATTGCCGACAGTGCCTTGGCGGAGATGGACGAAGCCATTGCGGCTCTCGATGCCTGGAGACAGCAAGCCGATGTGGCCGTCTTGGAGAACGCTGAAAAGGCCTTGGGCCACGAGATGAAAGCCTATGATTGGATGCTCAAGTTGCGTGGGCGCGATGTGAATGTGGTGCGGGCGGAAGACGCTCAGGGCGGAGGCGGCGGTCAACAAGATCCCCAACTCGAGGACATGAACCTGAAGGAGAAGGAGAACCGTTATCAAAACCAGAATCAGGCCAGTCAAGAGGCCCTGGCGCAGCAGCGGGCGGAGAATCAGGAAGCCCTCGAGTATCTCAACCGGTTGAAGGAATTGTCGAAGCGTCAAGAAGCGCTCACCGACAAGCTCAAGGAATTGGAGTCCCAACTGGAAGTGGCGGAGAACGAAGCGGAGAAGGAAAAGATCGAGCGTGAATTGAAACGGCTGCGGGATCAGCAGCGAGAGATGTTGCGCGAGGTGGATGAGCTTCGCAGGGACATGGATCAGTCCGAGACCCGCTCGGAACTGGCGGAGGCTCGGGAGCAGTTGCGCGACGTGCGCGACCGTTTGCAGGAAGCGGCCGATGCCATGGGTCAGAACGAGAACAGCCAGGCCATCGCCGAGGCGACGCGGGCGGAAGAGAAGATGCAGCAATTGAATGATGAGCTGCGCCTGCAAGCGGCCAATCGATTCGCCGATGAAATGAGAGCGCTGCGGGATCAGGCCCTGGAGATTTCCGAGCGTCAGGAGGAGATTGAGCAGCAACTGACGAACGCCAATGACCCGGCGGGGAACGGTCGTCCGTCTTTGCGTGATGAGAGTTCCGAGGCCCAGGAGGCCCTGGCGGAACAGAAGGAGGCGGTGGAGAATCTCGTGGAGGAGACCCGGCAAGTGGCTGTCGCGGCGGAGCTGTCGGAGCCGCGTCTTTCACAACGTTTGGAAGATACCCTGCGCTCCGCTCAGGTGAATCAGTTAGGTGAACGGCTGACCCAGGCTGCCGACATGATCAACGGGACCGAGCGTTCCTTGCCGGATCCTCAGGGAGCGCAGCTCTTGAACGAACAGAATTCCCAGGACATTGCCAAACTCACACGCGGCATCGAGGAGGCGGCGGAGAGCATCCTGGGCGACGAGACCTCGGCCCTCCGACTGGCCCAGAATGAAGTGCAGCAATTGATTGAGCAGTTGGAGAACCAAGCGCCCCCGACTCTCGACCCGTCCCCAGGGCAGCCAGGCCAGGGGCAACCACAGGGTCAGGGGCAACAAGCGCAACAGAGTCAGCAGTCTCAGGATCCATTGGCGCAAAACGGGCAGGGCCAGCAAGGCCAGGGCCAGCAAGGCCAGGGCCAGCAAGGCCAGGGACAACAAGGCCAGGGACAACAAGGCCAGGGACAACAAGGCCAGGGACAACAAGGCCAGGGACAACAAGGCCAGGGTCAGCAGGGACAAGGGCAAGGGCAGTTGGCGCAGAACGGTCAGGGCCAGGGCCAGGGCCAGCAGGGACAAGGGCAAGGGCAGTTGGCGCAGAACGGTCAGGGCCAGGGCCAGGGCCAGCAGGGACAAGGGCAAGGGCAGTTGGCGCAGAACGGTCAGGGCCAGGGCCAGGGCCAGCAGGGACAAGGGCAAGGGCAGTTGGCGCAGAACGGTCAGGGCCAGGGCCAGCAGGGACAAGGGCAAGGGCAGTTGGCGCAGAACGGTCAGGGCCAGGGCCAGGGCCAGCAGGGACAAGGGCAAGGGCAGTTGGCGCAGAACGGTCAGGGCCAGGGCCAGCAGGGACAAGGGCAAGGGCAGTTGGCGCAGAACGGTCAGGGCCAGGGCCAGGGCCAGCAGGGACAAAGGCAAGGGCAGTTGGCGCAGAACGGTCAGGGCCAGTTGGCGCAGAACGGACAAGGACAGCAGGGGCAGGGCCGCGGTGGCCCCGGAGGTGGAGGAAACCAGATCGGTGGTGGTGGAGGAGGGCAAAACTCGCCCTTTGGCGGGGACATCTTCCTCGATGGCTACCGCGATTGGATGGATCGATTGGCCGATGTGGAGGGCGTGCTTGACAACCCCGCCCTGCGTGAGCAAGTCAGCCGGGTGAGGGGGACTTCCCATGAGATCCGGGGTGAGCTGACTCAAGAGAACCAGTTACCGACCTGGGACCTGGTGCAGCAGAATGTCTTGGGCCCCCTCGTTCAGCTGAACGAGGACTTGATCGAGGAGCTGTCGCGGCTTGAAGACGATGAGTCGCTGGCTCCGGTGGATCGCGATCCCGTGCTGGGCGCGTTTACGGAACTGGTGCAGCGATATTACGAAACGCTCGGCAAAGGGGAGTAAGAGAGGATGCTAGAGTCTTTGCGGGTCTTGGTATCCTCCGTCATCTTTCAGCAGCAAGACAAGCTGTGGTGGGCGGCCGTTTTGGCGGGCGTGGGGATTGCGGCGGTTCTCGTGACTTACTGGCGTTTTCCTCAACGCGGCGGGTGGAAATGGCTGGCCGCCAGTTTGAAGATCGCGGGTCTTTTTCTGCTCCTCTTCTGTGTACTCGAGCCCTTGCTGGCCCAGAAGAAGCCGAAGAGGGGAGCCAACATCTTCCTCGTGGTGGGGGACGACAGCGAGAGCCTGCAGATCAAGGACTCTGGATCGGAGGATTCTCGGGGTGACGCCTACCGCGGGGCCTTGCTCAAGGCCGAGGAGACCGGATGGATGAAGACCCTCAATGAAGAGTTCAAGGTTCATCGCTTTCTCTTCGGCGAGCGTCTCCGCCGGGTGAATCACTTCGAGACCCTGGCTTTCGAGGATCGCTCGTCCTCCCTTTTCGGAGCGCTGGACGATATCAGTCAGCGATACGAGGAGGCTCCGCTGGCCGGAGTGTTTGTCTTTACGGATGGCAATGTGAACGATCTGGACGAGAACCTGAGTCAGTTGCCGACGGGCGACATCCCGATTTATCCCGTCAATGTCGCTGGCGATAGCAGCACCCAGGACACTTCGATCGGTCAAGTGACTCTCAGCCAGAGCGCTTTTGAAGACGCTCCCGTGACGGTGAACGCCGAGGTGGTTCTCAACCAGGTCGCGAGTGAATCCGTGGAGGTCGCGGTGTATGACAGGGAGGGGAACAAGGTGGAGGGAGAGTCGATCGTGGCGGAGTCGGACATGGAAACGAAGACCGTGAGTTTCCAATTGAAGCCGGATCGCTCCGAGCCCCTGGCCTTCTATGAAGTTCGCGTGGCGCGCGTCAACGGTGGCCGGGAGGGACCGGAAGAAGGGGATCGCGAAGAGGCGACGACGAAAAACAACCGTCAAAGTGTGGTGGCGGTGATGCCGCACGGACCGTATTCGATTCTCTATGTGGCCGGCCGGCCGGATCCATCCTTCAAGTTCTTCAAGCGCGCGCTGGTGGAAGATCCCGAAATGCAGCTCGCCTCGCTGATTCGCATTGCCAAGCGAGAACCCAAGTTCGAGTACAAGGGCAGAGAAGGCGAATCGAGCAACCCCTTGTTCCGGGGTTTCCGTGGCGACCAGGATGTGGAGGACTACGACCAGCCGGTGATCATCGCCATGAAACCGACCGATGATTTTGATTTGCAGGCGGAGTTTCCCAAGACGGAGGAACAGTTATTCCAGTTCTCGGCAATCATCCTGGACAAGGTGGAGGCGGAGTTTTTCAACTTCAATCAGCAGGAGCGCTTGCAGGACTTCGTCTCGCGCCGCGGTGGCGGGTTGGTCATGTTTGGGGGACGCGAATCCTTTTCCAAAGGCGGCTATGAGCGCACGCCGATCGGTGAGATGCTACCCGTTTACCTGGATGATAACGCTCCGGGAGAACCGATTGGGACGGGTCCGGTGAACCTCACCCGCGAAGGTTGGCTGCAGCCGTGGGTGCGCCTGCGTTCGGACCGGGCCAATGAGGAGGCGCGTCTCTCCACGATGCCTCCCCTGGCGACGGTGAATCCGGTCGGTGAGGGAAAGCCGGGGTCGAGCTTGATTTCGTATTTTCGGCAGCTAGGCGAGGACCATCCTCTCTTGGTGACGCAATCTTTTGGCAAGGGCAAGACCGTCGCCCTGACGGCGGGCGACCTCTGGCGATGGGGCTTTAGTCGTCCCAACCAGCCGGAATTGATGGAGGATCTCAACAAATCTTATCGCCAATTGATGCGTTGGATGGTCACCGACGTGCCGCAGCCGGTTTCGGTCGTGGCGAGCATGGACCGGTCCCGCTTTCTGCCCAAGGCGACTCTTGAGATCGAGGTGTTCGACGAGGGTTTTCGACCGGACAGCACGGCGGAGGTGAATTTGGAGGTGACGGATCCGGATGGTCAGAAGAGCGAATTTCGCGCGGCGCTCTCGAGTCAGGAACCCGGGCTCTACGTGGCCGAGTATTCGGCGGTGAAAGAAGGGTTCTATCGGGTCAAGGCCGTGGTGAGTGATGAAGAGAATGAGGAGGCCGGCGAGGCCTTGACCGGTTGGACGGTCAACAGTGGTTTGGAAGAGTTTCAAAACCTCACGGGAAATGAGGCATTGTTGGAGAAGTTGGCTTCCGCCAGCGGCGGCAAGGTCGTGGACCGGGAAGAGCTGGCGTCGTTCGTCGATGAACTGAAGGACAAGCCGCTTCCGGTGATGGAAACGAAGACGCGTCCGCTCTGGCATTTGCCCGTGTTCTTCATGCTGGCGCTCATGTGTTTCGCCGGGGAGTGGGGATTGAAGAGACTGAAAGGATTGCCGTGATGGATTTCGCCATGATGATAGCGATGAAGGATCGTGGAGCGAGGCCTGGGATCTCCGATGGGCGGCGCCCTTGGCGGGCGATTCTGGTGGCGGCCTGGATCGTTTCAATGGGCTGGGGAGCGCTTCTTTCGGGACAGGAGGCGGAGGTGAAGGAGAGTGAGGTGAATCGTGAAGCGACGGAGCCGGCAACGAGCGAAGTGATCGGCTCCGGTGAGGCGGCGGAAAGGCCGGTCTCGGAAGTTGAAGAGGAGAGAGAAGAAGATGTCTCGTCGCCTCCGGTTGCCGAAGAATCTGAGGAGGTGACTTACAATGAACTGTTGATCGTCGTCGGGGCCGAAGGCGAGGCGGAATACGGTGAGGTGTTCGAAAGCAATGCCGAACTCTGGCGGCAGGCGGCGGGGGAGGGGAAAGTCAAGGTCTCGACCATTGGGGCCGCCAATGAAGATCCGCTGGGTGATCTCGAGAGCTATCTGGCCGAGGCCGACAAGAGCATGGCAACGCCCCTCTGGATCGTGTTCATCGGGCACGGCACCTACGACAAGCGTGAGGCCTACTTCAACTTGGCGGGTCCGGATTTGTCAGCCAAAGACTTGCGTCAGTGGGTGGAACCGTTTGAACGGCCCTTGATCGTGTTGAATACCGCCTCGTCCAGCGGGACCTTCCTTCCGATGATCAGCGGATCGAATCGCATGGTGATCACGGCGACCAAGAGCGGGACGGAAGTGAATTTTGCGTCGTTTGGTTCTTACTTGGCGCGGGCGCTTTTGGAACCGGAAGCGGATTTGAACAACGACGGTGAGAATTCCCTGTTTGAACTGTTTTCCTATGCGGCTCGTCAGACCGCCGACTTCTATGAGCAGGAAGGAAGGGTTCAGACCGAAACCCCTTTGCTTGACGACAATGGCGATGGCCGCGGAACCAGTTTCGAAGCCCTGATGGCGCTGCGTGAAGGAGGGACGGCGAGTCAGGAGCCGGATGGGGCCTTCGCCAAGCGCTGGGCGCTCGTTCTCAGTCCGGAAGAACAGGCCATCCCTCCCCAGATGCGGCAGAAGCGCAATGTCCTGGAGAGTCAGATCGAAGCCCTGCGCCCCCGCCGCGAAGATTTGGGGGAGGAGGCATATTACGAACGTCTGGAAGCCTTGGCCTCGCAGATTGCCGAACTTTACGCGGGACTGGAGGGGTGGAGCCCGATCGAGGAAGACGACGCCGAGAACGAGACTCCGGAGTCCACCGGGGAGCCCCCCATCTCCCCGGAGAATGAGGACGAATCGGCGCCTCGGATCCGGGTGCCGGTGCCTGATGACGGTGGAGAGGCGAGCGCGTCCCTGGAAGACACGCCTTGATCATCGCGGGCGCTTTTTCCAGAAAAACCCCTCGCGTGGCGACTCACCCGGGTCTTAAGACAGTACTGGAATCCTATTGACCATGGCTTGTAAGATCGATCCCACTCTCTACCGCGAACGGAAACCGAGCTGGATCAAAGTGCGTTTGCCCAACAATCCGGTGTTCTGGTCGACCAGGTCTCTGGTGGCCGATCTTCGATTGCACACGGTGTGCGAAGAAGCGCAGTGTCCGAACCGATGGGAATGCTGGGGACAGGGTACGGCCACCTTCATGATTGCGGGGGATCGGTGCACGCGGGCCTGCGGATTTTGCGCGGTGAAGACGGCCAAGCCCTTCGCTCTGGAAGCGGATGAACCTCAACGCGTGGCGGAAGCCACTGCCCGCATGAAGCTCACCCACGTGGTCATCACGGCGGTGGCGCGCGATGACTTGCCGGACGGGGGCGCCGCCCATTTCGCGCGGACCATCGAAGCGGTGCGGGAGCGGAACCCGGGCATCGTCATCGAAATTCTGGTGCCCGATTTCAACGAGAAGGATGAGGCCATCGCCACGGTGATGGCGACGCGGCCCCACATCTTCAATCACAACCTGGAAACGGTCGAGCGTCTCACGCCCCTGGTGCGATCACGGGCACGCTACGAGCGTTCGCTCCGGGTCTTGTCGGCGGCAAAGAAGATGGGAGGCGAGCGGGTGGCCACCAAGAGTGGCTTGATGCTGGGCCTGGGCGAGAACGAGACGGAGGTCTTGCAGGCCATGGACGATCTCCGGGATCACGGCGTCACCGTTCTCACCCTGGGACAGTACCTGCGGCCGTCTCCCAAGCACCTGCCGGTGGTGGAGTACATTCATCCGGATCAGTTTGATGAATATCAGCGGATTGCGGAACGCAAAGGCTTTCGTCACGTGGCGTCCGGGCCGCTGGTTCGCAGCTCTTATCACGCGGCTGATTTCAAGCCGGAACGCGACCTGGCGACGGGGGAATGAGCGCAAAAAGCGGATACTGTGGGGAGTAGGCAGTAGGCCGTCAGGAGAATGAGCGTAGAGCGTGTGTTAGAACAGATCGAGCGGCGTTTCCGCGAGGCCTTGAGAGCCGCGGGGGAGGCGCCGCCGGAGACCTTGCCCGACGACATGGCCTTGTGCTGGGTAGCGGCCTGGATTCGCTCGCCCTGGCGCGCCTGGTCGTCCAGTTGGAAGAAGACCTCGATTACGATCCCTTCATGCTCTTGGAGGAACCCGTTTATCCCAAGAATTACGGTGAGTTCACGGCGCTCTACCGGCGATTTGCCGACCGGGCGGTATGGGGTGGGGGAAAGTAGGGCGGAGCTCCTCTCCGCTGGTGTCCGGTCAAGAGCTGGACTGCAGCTGACTGACGATTTCTCCAGGCTCGGGGAAACGTCCCGATTCGTGCTTGGAAAAGATCCGCTGGCCGTCCACGGTGACGTCGAAGATCCCCCCTCCTCCTGCGATGAGTTTGGCTTCCGTCTGGAAGGCCGCTTTCAACTCGGCCGCTAAACTAGCGGCCTTCGGCTGGTAGTTTCACTGGGAACAGTACTCGATCGCGATGTTCATCGTCCTTTTTGGGGGAGCGGTTAGGCACAGGCTGACACGTTTGGAGGGGATGGTCAACGCCTTTACAAGGCGGGATCCCTTGGTCTAGGGTGCCGCATGGCGACGACTCCCGGGAAACTCACTCCCATGATGAAACAGTATCAAGGCATGAGGGCGAGTTTGCCGAAAGACGTGCTGCTCTTCTACCGCCTGGGAGATTTTTATGAATTGTTTTTCGATGACGCCAAGGAGGCGGCCGGCATTCTGAACGTCGCCTTGACGAAGCGCAATGGCATGCCGATGTGCGGTGTGCCGCATCACGCGGCGGAAGGGTACATCGGGAAATTGGTGAAGGCGGGCAAACGGGTGGCGATTGCTGAGCAGGTAAGCGAGCCACAAGCGGGAAAGATCGTGCAGCGTGAGATCCGGCAAGTGATCAGCGCGGGAACGATCAGCGATCTCAACCTTCTGGAATCCAGTCGAGCGCATTACCTGGCCAGCGTTTTTCAGGTCAAGAAGGCGCTCGGTCTGGCATACCTGGATCTCACGACCGGTGACTTCCGGGTGACGGAGTTCGCCGACCTGCCCTCGCTGGGCGACGAACTGCACCGGGTGAGTCCTTCGGAGTTGTTGTTCAGTGAGGAGCAGGAAGCGGTTTTTCGTTCGCTGCCGGGAGGGCGGCCCTACGATGGCTACGCCTTCTTGTTGGACCAGGCCTTTCATTCGCTCAAGGAGCACTTCGGCGTGCATTCCCTGGACGGATTCGGATGTCAGGGGCACACGGCGTCCATTGGGGCGGCCGGGGCTTTGATGCACTATCTGAAACAAGTCTTGCGGCGCGATGTGAGCCATGTCCTGACCGTGAGGCTCTATGAGACCGATGCCACCGTGCTGGTGGATCGAGCCAGTCAGGAGAATCTCGATCTGGTTGCCAGCCGCGCAGGTCAGGAGCACACCCTCTTGCGGGCCCTGGATCAGACCTCTACGCCGATGGGTGCCCGGAAACTGAGAGACTGGCTGCAGCATCCCTTGCGAGATTTGGCGCTTCTTCGCGCGCGCCAGGACGTGGTGGAGGCCTTCCTGGGGGAGCCCTTTCTGCTGTCCCAAACCCAGGAGACGTTGAAGGGGATTCGGGATGTGGAGCGGACCTTGGGACGTCTCAGCCAAAGCGCGGGCAACGGGCGCGATTTGAAGAACTTGTCAGGCGCGCTGCAACTGGTGCCCGAGTTGAAGTCCCACCTCGAAGGACTCTGCCGGGGAGAGCCCGAGTCCTTGGAGAGCGTGCGATCCTGGCTGGAGCGTTTGCGGGAATTCCCCGAGATCGTGGAGCGATTGGAAACTGCTCTCGTGGATGAGCCTCCGGTCTCCGTGAAAGAGGGCGGCATCTTTCGGGACGGTATTCTTCCGGATCTGGATGAAATCCGCCAGGCATCCCGGGACGGCAAGCGCTGGATCGCCGATCTTCAGGCACAGGAGATTGACCGCACGGGCATCAAGTCGCTGAAGGTGCGGTACAACGCCGTGTTCGGCTACTTCATTGAGGTCACCAAGGCCAACCTAGCGCAAGTGCCAGACGATTATCACCGGAAACAAACGACCGCCAACGCGGAACGTTTCATCACGCCGGCGCTGAAGGAGATGGAGAACAAGATTCTGGGTGCCGACGAACGGATCCGGGCCTTTGAATTGGAAGAGTTCCATAAACTGCGCGAGTTTGTGTTGACCGAACTCCGCGCCTTGCAAGTCCTCGCCGAGACGCTCGCGGAAGTCGATGTCCTGGCGGGTTTGGCGGAAAAGGCGCGGCTCTACAACTATTGTCGGCCGCTCCTCAACGAATCGAAGAATCTCTACATCCGGGATGGTCGCCATCCGGTCCTGGACCAGAACTTGGTAGAGGAGAAGTTCGTCCCCAACGATGCCACCCTGGATCACGAGACCAATCGCCTGCTCCTCATCACCGGGCCGAACATGGCCGGGAAATCCACCTATATCCGTCAGGTGGCCTTGTTGGTCATCATGGCGCAGATAGGCAGTTTCATTCCCGCGAGCCAGGCGGAGATCGGGCTGGTGGACAAGGTCTTCACCCGGGTAGGCGCGAGTGACGATCTCGCCAGGGGACAGTCGACGTTCATGGTGGAGATGAATGAGACGGCGAGCATCGTCAACAACGCCACGGACCGGAGTCTCATCGTCCTGGATGAGATCGGCCGGGGCACGGCGACCTTCGACGGGCTCTCCATTGCCTGGAGCGTGGCGGAACACGTCCATGACGTGATTGAGGCGCGCACGCTTTTCGCCACGCACTATCATGAACTCACCGCGCTTGCTCAGAGCCGCAGCTCGGTGCAGAACTACAATGTCGCGGTGCGCGAGTGGAATGAGGAAATCATCTTCTTGCGGAAGATCATCCCCGGCGCGGCCGATCGCAGCTACGGGATCCAGGTGGCGAGGTTGGCGGGCTTGCCACCCGCCATCATCGAGCGGGCGCAGGCCATCCTCAATCACCTCGAGTCCGGCAATCGCGAGCGCGCGGAAAAGGTCGCTCAGACGCCGAGAGCAGGTGGTTCGCGTCCCAAAGCCAAGCGTCCGAAGAAGGATCTCAATCCCGAGAGCCAGTCGCCACAGATGACTCTTTTCTCGTAGGTCTGTCAGAGATACCGGACAAGCCCGGTCAGCGGCCGGCAAGCCTCAGGTGATCATCACGGAAGCATCCTGTCTTTCGAGCCGAGGCCGAGTCCCCTCGACCAGGGAAACCATTGAGAAATGACCGGAAGTTGTGGATGAGGGCGGTCGGGGCATCATGAAGAGTTCAACCATTTACCAAAACAACTGAACTCCAATGAAAACCACCAACCACCCCACCGAATCCGCATCTATCCTTGGCCAGGAAGGAGCAAGCACCGCCTGCCAGAACGCCCTTGAGGCCACCCTGCGACAAGGAGCCCAAATGCTTCTTCAGGCCGCCATCGACAACGAAGTCTCCGACTACATTCAAGCCCATCAACATCAGCGTGATGACCAGGGTCATCGCCAAGTCGTTCGCAACGGCCATCTTCCTGAAGCGACAACTTCAGACTGGAATAGGAAACGTTTCTGTTCGGCAGCCCAGGATCAATGATCGCCGATCAGGCCAGCGGTTCACCAGCGCCATCCTTCCGCCGTACCTACGCCGAGTCGCTTCACTGGACAACCTCATCCCAGCACTCTACCTGCGAGGAATCTCAACCTCCGAGATGAGTCGGGCCTTAGAGCCGATCCTCGGTGAGAACGCATCGGGACTTTCTGCAGCCAACATCGTTCGACGAGGAAGAGCAATGGAACAAGCGTGACCTCAGCGACAAGGAATACGTCTATCTCTGGGCCGACGGGATCTACTTCCATGTCAGGCTCAATGACGACCGCCCGTGTGTTCTCGTCATTGTCGGCTCCTTACCCGATGAAACCAAGGAATTGGTAACCATCAGCGATGGAGAACGAGAGAGCAAACTGTCCTGGAAAAATGTGCTCAGAGACCTCAAGAAACGAGGATTGAAGATCCCTCCGAAACTGAGTATCGCCGATGGAGCTCTCGGGTTCTGGAGTGCCTTGGAAGAGGAGTACCCGACAAGCAAACAGCAACGATGTTGGGTGCACAAGACAGCCAACATCCTCGACAAGCTGCCGAAGAAAGCGCAGCCCCTTGCCAAGGAACGCATCCATGAAATCTACATGGCGGAAACAAAGAAGGCCGCCTTGGAGGCCTATGACGAGTTCTTCACGCTCTACGAAGCCAAGTATCCGAAAGCGTGCGCCTGCCTGAAGAAAGACAAGGACACGTTACTGACCTTCTACGACTTTCCAGCAGAACACTGGAGACACATCCGGACGACAAATCCGATAGAGTCGACGTTTGCCACGGTACGCCATCGAACTCGACAAACCAAAGGATGTGGATCGAGGAAAGCAACCCTTTCAATGGTCTACAAGCTCGGGCTGGAAGCCGGGAAAGGCTGGCGTCGACTCAACGGGTATCGTCAACTTGACAAAGTCGTGCAAGGAATCATCTTCGTGGACGGCATCGAGCAGCAAGCCGCTGCCTAACCCATGATCGAACTTCGAATGGTGTTCCGACCGCCCTCATCCACAACTTCCGATCATTTCTCCCTGATGACGGATTGCGGCGGAGGGGATGAGGGTCAAGTGATCCCGGAGGCAATCGCTACGAGCGAACCGCATTCGAATCCCTTGGCGGAGATCGAGTAGGATTGGCGAGGACAGCACTTGATGCTCGTCCCTGGATCTGGCAGGATCTCAGGTTGTTTTGACGATGCTTCGAGCTAGAAAACACCCACAGATTCTGCTATAAACCCTGTTTTATAGGGTGGAATTAGACGTGTAATACCTTAGCGATACATTTTGCAGAAGTGTGCCGTGTAGTCTGCTTGGGGTTGGTTGGACAGCCTGCACCACCTAGGTTTTGCTCTCTCCGTTTGGCAAAAGCGGTAGTCCGAGTTCTTTGAGGTATTAATTATGCTTCATGGCCATCTCGCGGATGTCTTTGTCGGCCGCGACGATAGCCTCGTGTGTTTCAGCGAGGTCGATGATGGGTTCAGGCTCAGCAGTGCTGACGTAGCGGGTGATGTTGAGGTTGTAGTCGTTCTCGTCTCGAATCTCCTCCATGCCTACACAGTGGGAGTATCGTTCTTCTTCCGCGCGGTTGATGTAAGTGTTGATGATCTTTTCGATGTCGTTCGGCTCGTCGTTTTCTCCGATGCGTAGGCGGTTCTGACGCTTGTCCTTGGCATAGTGCTCGCTGGCATTGATGAAGAGGACGTCGTCGGGTTTCTTGCATTTCTTGAGCACAAAGATGCAGACAGGAATGCCCGTGGAGTAAAAGAGGTTTGCGGGTAGGCCAATGACGGTGTCTATGTGGCCGTCGTCGAGGAGCTTTTTACGGATGCGGGCTTCGACGCCTCCGCGGAAGAGCACGCCGTGCGGCAGGATGATGGCCATGACGCCGTCTTCCTTGAGGAAATGAAATCCGTGGAGGAGAAAGGCGAAGTCGGCGGCGGACTTGGGGGCGACTCCATGGTTTTTGAAGCGCACGTCCTTGCCTGTTTCTTCGCACGAGTCCCAGCGGAGGCTGAAGGGTGGATTGGCGACGACGGCGTCGAAGGCGGGTTTCTTGGAGGGGTTTTCTTCGCGGAAGATATCCCAGTCGTTGTCGAGGGTGTCGCCGTGGTGGATTTCAAACTCGGCATCTTTGATTCCGTGGAGGAGCATGTTCATCCGGGCAAGGTTGTAGGTGGTGATGTTCTTTTCCTGGCCGTAGATGTGGCCGATGCCTCGCGCCCCCATGCGCTTGCGGATGTTGAGGAGGAGCGAGCCGGAGCCGCAGGCGAAGTCGAGGACCTTGTTGAGCTTCTGGCGCTTGCCGGTTTTCGGCTCTTGGCTATCGAGGGTGACGATGGAGGAGAGGATGTCGGAGATTTGCTGCGGGGTGTAGAACTCTCCGGCTTTCTTGCCCGAGCCGGCGGCGAACTGGCCGATCAGGTATTCGTAGGCGTCGCCGAGCGTGTCCTTGTCGGTGGAAAAATCATCCAGCCCCTTGGCGATTTCTACGATGATCTTGGTGAGCTTCTTGTTGCGGACCTCGTAGTTCTTTCCGAGTTTTTCGGAGCCGAGATTGATCTCGGAGAACAGGCCGTTGAAGGTGCTCTCGAAGGATTCGTTCTCGATGTATTTGAAGCCAGCTTGCAGGGTGTGGAGGAGTTCGCCGTGCTGGGTTCGTGCCATCTCGGTGATGTGGCTCCAGAGGAAGCTGGGCTTGATGACGTAATGCACTTTGAGGCGCATCTGTTTCTCGAAATCAGGGACATCAGTCTCGTTCTCCGCATACCAGGTCTTGAGTGGGGTGTAGTGTAAACCCCCGCCCTGCTCTGGGTAGTCCTTGCCGAGTTCCTTCTTCGCGGCTTCGACGTAGTTGTCGGAGAGGTAGCGCAGGAAGAGGAAGGAGAGCATGTAGTCCCGGAAATCGTCCGCGCTCATCGCGCCTCGCAACTGGTCGGCGATACTCCAAAGCGTGTTGCCGAGCTGTTTGTGGTCTTGTTGAGTCATGGTGCTGTAGTTGTATTGGCCTGGGCTGGCGGGGAACCAAGGATCTCTGGAAGCTCGAACTGGAAGCGTGTGAGGAAATCCGTGAGAATTCGTCGGAACAAGTTTTTGTTGTCCTCGCCCATCTCAGCTGGTTCGTAGACGGAGTATCCACCGTGGCTGAGGAGCTGAACCGCGCGATTGAAATAGGCCTCCTCATATCCTGCATCGCGTAGGCAAAAGGACATCTCCTGGCCGAAGAAGGAGGCGGTCTTCTCTATGATGCTGCGCAGGGCGTTGAAGTGGAAGGTGTAAAGGGTTCCGGTGTCAGTATCGGCGGCGCGTTGCAGCTCGGCGAGGGTGGTAATGTGGTGAAAAAATGGCTCACCTTCCGTCCTGCGGAGGATGAATCGGTTTCTCTCTCCGCTCTCCGAGCGATAGAGGAAGTATCGGTGCCGCTTCTGATCGCTTAGTTCACGGCATACAATGTTAAAGAATAGAGAATGGTGTGAGGAAAAAACGACTTTGATGGGTGCTGGGTTCCCATCGGCATCCTCGACGGTAGCTGCACGTTTTAGTAGCCGGGCGAGGTCGCAGCCAACCTGAATAGCGTTGTTGTCATCAAGCGATGAAATAGGATCATCGATGTATAGGTACCGAATTCCTGTGTAGGCGTCGTCACCATCGAGGATGCGCTCACAGAAGGCCATGAACAGGCACCAAATGAAGATGTTCTCCTCACCACGAGAGACCTTAATGTTAGGGATTGTTTCTTGCCGTAATTCCCCTTGCACCATACGAATCTCGGCGCGAGAGAAAGCAACTTTCCAGGAATTATAGTCGATGTCGAACTTCAGATCCGTGTATCGATTCAGGTATTTTTCAATGTTGGGGTTGAGATCGATCTCCCTGAGGCCGTCGAAGAAGTTGGAGTCAGAGTTTAACTTCAGGTGGCGCTCACTGTCGTTTTCGAGGTCGTTCTCCCACGTGAAAAGATCTTCCGTATAGGCGTTGAAATATAAGGTGTCGGGATCGCCGTTATTCTTGACTTTACCAACCTTCTTGAACTCCACTCGTGAGTGGGAAGTTCTCAGACCCTCAGACCGGTTTCTCTTTGCCTGGCGTGTCTGCTCGTGAGTGGGAAGTTCTCAGACCGGTTTCTCTTTGCCTGGCGTGTCTGTCTGACTGCGTAATAGAGCGATCTTCGCCTTGGATAGTTCAATGCTCAGATCGATCAGTTCGGTGGTCAGTTTCTTGAATTTCTTGTACTCCTCTGTTTCTTTTCGTAGTCCCTTCACGTGGTCTGGCCAGACGTGTTCAGTCCGGCTCCTCATCTTATGCGTGTAGCTCAGTTGGTAATACACGCCGCGCTGGCGTTGTCGATCTCGGTATTGCTTGCTGATGCTCCCAGGCCGCATTGGCCCGATTGCAGCTAACTTTGCCGCAAGTTTCTGGACTCTTTTTTCAGTGATCTGATCTTTTTCATGGTCATTAGCTTATATATGCGAATGTCTAGGAAAATCAAATCATTTGTTATGGATCTCTGGATTTCTTGGTGGAATATCGTCTGTCTTCTGCGACCCGCTTTCTCGAGAGCCCGCACCTTTCTCTGGTTTCTGCTCGTCTTGGCCGCTTTCTCCGTGCGCAATGACCTCCTCGGGGTTTCCAGTTTCGTCCGCGCTCTCGGTTTGTCAGAACACTTCTATGAGCACTTACTCCATTTCTTCCACAGCAATGCCGTGAAGACGGACCGGCTTGCAGAACTTTGGTTCGCCATCGTGATCAAGCACTTCCCTGTCTACAAGATCGGTTGTCGCCCCGTCCTGGTTCTCGACGGCATCAAGAAGTCCAAGGAGGGCCGCAAGATGCCTGCGGTGAAGTATCTGCATCAACAGTCCGAGTCCAATTCCAAGCCTCACTTCATCATGAGCCATTCCTTTCAGGCCTTCGGCGTGCTCTGTCAGGTTGGCGGATACTTCTTCTGCGTTCCGGTCTGTGCACGCATTCACGAAGGTATCGTCACTTCAAACCGCGACAGGAGAACCTTGATCGACAAGGCCAACGAGATGCTCGCATCCGTCTGTAGAGGTCAGGAGTTCGTCTTGCTGGCCGACGCCTACTACGCCAACGGAAAGGTGATCCGGAGCACCAAGGGGCGTTCCGGTGTGCTGGTCACGAGGGTTCGACGCACGACAACCGGCTTTCGGCCTGCGGCAGTGCCACGCAAACGCAAACGCGGACGACCGAAAAAGTATGGCGCTGCGGTGAAGCTCCAGAATGTCTTTGGAACGAGCGGCTTCAGTTCCGTTCCCAGTCCCGTATATGGGGAGAGAAACATCTCTGTCCGGTTCAAGTCGGTGGATCTGTTGTGGAAGCCCGCCGGGGCGATGGTCCGCTTCATTCTCGTCGATCATCCCACGAGAGGGCGGATCATCCTCTTGTCTACCGACCTCACCATGGAAGCTCAGGAGATCATCTTGCTCTACAGTTTGCGTTTCAAGATCGAAGTCGCTTTCAAGCAAGCGGTGCATTCGGTCGGCTCATTCGGATACCATTTCTGGATGGCCGCTATGCGACCGCTCAAGCGTCGCAATGGTAACCAATACCTCCACCGGACTACCGAGAAATATCGCAGACAGGTGCAGAGAAAGATGCACGCATATCATGTGTTTGTGCAGACCGGCATGATCGCTCAGGGCATGTTACAGTACCTTGCCATGACATGTGACGGTCTGGTCTGGAAACACTTTGGAACCTGGATCCGAACCATCCGCCCAGACGTGCTGCCTTCGGAAATGATTGTCTCAGCCGCCTTGAAAAACACGCTGCCTGGATTTTTGCACCACGGCGGAAAAGGTTCAGCGTTCCGAAAATTCATCCTTGATAAAATAGACTTCACTCGCTCCGAAGGTTCACGCTTCGCCGCATGATGATCCAGTTACAGAACTTCTCACTCACGAGAACTCCATTGAGAGACGGGTTTTCCCAGTGCGGTTAAACGCGTAGAGAAGGATGAAGTTCCGCCCATCAAGATCGCCTCGCAACCGCTTCGCCAGATCGTTTAATGTCGTGTATGGAGTAATTTTCCTCCCTCCGCTCATTGACTCACCTCCTCTGGACCCCATAGTTTCATAAATCGGGGCAAGAATCCCAAGAAAATAGTGGCAGGGGCCTTTGGGATAAGGTTAATTTGGAATCTACCAAAACACCAAACACTTCAACCCAAAAGCCACCTACAGTGAGAGTAGCACGACGCACGATTAATGCAAAGTCCAGAACGATTCCGGCGATCAAATTTGAAGATCAAGAACTGACCTCTTTCGGCGGTCTCGTTATCTTTCAGAAGCTCTTTCAGGAATTGGATCTGGAGGGGAAGCTTCAGCAGTGCTTTGATCCACTGGATCGACGCATGTCCCGCTTCTACAAGTTCCACAAGGTTTTCATGTGTCTTATCGTGCATCTTATACTGGGCTACCGGATGCTTCGCGATTTGGACTACTACCGAGATGATCTCCTTGTACGACAGGTTTTGGGGATGCACCCATTGCCCAGTGTCCCAACGATGAGCCGGATGTTGGGAGAGGTCGATTGTCAAAGCCTTGAGAGGATGAGGGAGATGAATCATTTCGTTTGCCTGTCGCGACTTCAGGAGGAAGGAATCAAACGCATCACGCTTGACTTGGACGGAAGCGTGCAGAGCACGAGTCGCCATGCGGAAGGGACGGCTGTGGGATTTAACAAGAAGAAAAAAGGCGAGCGCAGTTATTATCCGCTGCTCGCGACGATCTCCCAAACCGGACAGATTCTCGATTACCTTCATCGAAGCGGCAACGTCCATGACTCCAATGGCGCGGTGGAGTTCCTCCGTTCCTGCGTGGAGAAGATTCGCAAGGTGCTGCCTGATGTGCAGATCGAGTTGCGCGCCGACAGCGCGTTTTTCAGCGATCAGATGGTTTCAGAGGCAAAGACCTTGGGCCTGGAATATACGTTCTCGATGCCTTTCGAGCGGCTTGTGGAACTCAAGGGCATCATTGAGAAGCGCCGTCGCTGGTCCCGAACCCGAGGCGGAGAGGGAAAAACTCATCACTTCGAAATCCGCTGGAAGCCAAAAAGTTGGGCGCGCAAAGCGCGCAAAGCGCGCATTTTGTGCATTCGAACCATGAGGCGCACTCAGCGCAAAGGACCGCTCCAACTGGATCTTTTCGAACCAGTCGAGGAGAACTATGAATACAAGGCGATCATCACCAACAAGACAAACACGGCCGCTCATGTGGTGAAATTTCATGAAGGGCGTGGCTCTCAGGAGAAGATTTTTGGCGAAGCCAAGAGCCAGGCCCAGATGGACTATATTCCGGCCAAGCGACGTGCCGCCAACGAAGCTTTCCTTTTGGCCAGTATCCTCACCCACAATCTCACACGCGAAATGCAGATGCGATCTGCGGAGCGGTCACGCAAATCGTCCCCCAAAAGGGCTGCGGAGTGGATCTTTGAAGGACTCGGCACGATTCGCCGCAAAATCATCCAGCGAGCCGGACGTCTGACTCGCCCTCAAGGTCGACTCACATTGACACTCGGAGACAATCAGGCCGTCGAAGAAGAAATCGCCTACTACATGATGGCCTGACTGGCCATTTTATGAAACGCTGGGGTGGATTTGGAAAGAGTTGCTGCATCAGGCCTTTTTTGTGTTTTTTGAGGGCGGCGATCTTTTCGGTCTGAGCGGCGATGGATGCGGCGATGGAGCCGAGGCAGTCAGCGATTTTTTGTTGTTCGGGCAGGGTCGGGACGAGAATCCGAACCGAAGAAAACAGAGACTTGTTGATTATTGGAACAGCCTGCTTCCCTGCGAGTTGGGAGATCCGCTTTGAGGCATGTGCAAGTAAGAAGTAAACAAACGCGTCAGAATGATTTCGGTTTGGAATGATCGAATTGACCTGCTGGTTCGTGGCACACGTCCGAACGTTTTGGGCGACCTTCCCGATTGTTGAGCCAATACACACAAAGAGAACGCTTCTGGCTTTGATCGATCGGGTTTCAATGAGCCCTGCTTCGGTTAAAGTCGTCTTGGTTTGATCGACGAAGCGCAGTTCTTTGATATCTGCAGGAGAAACGAAGGGGATGTCACCGTCATAGAAATCGTGTTGCGAGGTTTTGGGTGTGCTTCCAGTGACCACGTCTCCTAAGTTTTCGATGGATTCTTCGTTCCATTCACCGGCGTTTTGGAATTCGGGAGACCGCAACTTCGGAATGGTTTGGCCTTCGGCGGGGAAGAGTTGCTGGAGGAGGCCTTTTTTGTGGTCTTGGAGGGCGTCGAGATTGGCACCGTGCGCGGCGATCAAATCATCCAAAGAGCCGAGGCAGTCAGCGATCTTTTGTTGTTCGGCCTTTCTTGGCAGAAACATTGGAAGATTCTTTAGCTGATCCAATCCTATTCGCTTTCTCGTAGAACCAGTTGCCGCTTTTTCCACCGTGGCACGAAATGCTGGAGAATTGATCAGTGAGTAGACAAAGTATTTGCTGTTCTCTTTCTCATCTACAACCAGGCGAATACCGTCAGAACACATTACGTATCTTGGATGATGCTTCGGTATTAGGCACGCTCGCCCCACTGGGTCGCCCATCTTGGATAAGATAATCTCTCCAGGGTAAATATTGTTGCTTAGAAGTTCATCTGCTTTCTCTGGTGAAGTGAATATGCCTCGCGAGTGAGAAGTTCTGTAACTGGATCATCATGCGGCGAAGCGTGAACCTTCGGAGCGAGTGAAGTCTATTTTATCAAGGATGAATTTTCGGAACGCTGAACCTTTTCCGCCGTGGTGCAAAAATCCAGGCAGCGTGTTTTTCAAGGCGGCTGAGACAATCATTTCCGAAGGCAGCACGTCTGGGCGGATGGTTCGGATCCAGGTTCCAAAGTGTTTCCAGACCAGACCGTCACATGTCATGGCAAGGTACTGTAACATGCCCTGAGCGATCATGCCGGTCTGCACAAACACATGATATGCGTGCATCTTTCTCTGCACCTGTCTGCGATATTTCTCGGTAGTCCGGTGGAGGTATTGGTTACCATTGCGACGCTTGAGCGGTCGCATAGCGGCCATCCAGAAATGGTATCCGAATGAGCCGACCGAATGCACCGCTTGCTTGAAAGCGACTTCGATCTTGAAACGCAAACTGTAGAGCAAGATGATCTCCTGAGCTTCCATGGTGAGGTCGGTAGACAAGAGGATGATCCGCCCTCTCGTGGGATGATCGACGAGAATGAAGCGGACCATCGCCCCGGCGGGCTTCCACAACAGATCCACCGACTTGAACCGGACAGAGATGTTTCTCTCCCCATATACGGGACTGGGAACGGAACTGAAGCCGCCCGTTCCAAAGACATTCTGGAGCTTCACCGCAGCGCCATACTTTTTCGGTCGTCCGCGTTTGCGTTTGCGTGGCACTGCCGCAGGCCGAAAGCCGGTTGTCGTGCGTCGAACCCTCGTGACCAGCACACCGGAACGCCCCTTGGTGCTCCGGATCACCTTTCCGTTGGCGTAGTAGGCGTCGGCCAGCAAGACGAACTCCTGACCTCTACAGACGGATGCGAGCATCTCGTTGGCCTTGTCGATCAAGGTTCTCCTGTCGCGGTTTGAAGTGACGATACCTTCGTGAATGCGTGCACAGACCGGAACGCAGAAGAAGTATCCGCCAACCTGACAGAGCACGCCGAAGGCCTGAAAGGAATGGCTCATGATGAAGTGAGGCTTGGAATTGGACTCGGACTGTTGATGCAGATACTTCACCGCAGGCATCTTGCGGCCCTCCTTGGACTTCTTGATGCCGTCGAGAACCAGGACGGGGCGACAACCGATCTTGTAGACAGGGAAGTGCTTGATCACGATGGCGAACCAAAGTTCTGCAAGCCGGTCCGTCTTCACGGCATTGCTGTGGAAGAAATGGAGTAAGTGCTCATAGAAGTGTTCTGACAAACCGAGAGCGCGGACGAAACTGGAAACCCCGAGGAGGTCATTGCGCACGGAGAAAGCGGCCAAGACGAGCAGAAACCAGAGAAAGGTGCGGGCTCTCGAGAAAGCGGGTCGCAGAAAACAGACGATATTCCACCAAGAAATCCAGAGATCCATAACAAATGATTTGATTTTCCTAGACATTCGCATATATAAGCTAATGACCATGAAAAAGATCAGATCACTGAAAAAGAGTCCAGAAACTTGCGGCAAAGTTAGCTGCAATCGGGCCAATGCGGCCTGGGAGCATCAGCAAGCAATACCGAGATCGACAACGCCAGCGCGGCGTGTATTACCAACTGAGCTACACGCATGAGATGAGGAGCCGGACTGAACACGTCTGGCCAGATCACGTGAAGGGACTACGAAAAGAAACAGAGGAGTACAAGAAATTCAAGAAACTGACCACCGAACTGATCGATCTGAGCATTGAACTATCCAAGGCGAAGATCGCTCTATTACGCAGTCAGACAGACACGCCAGGCAAAGAGAAACCGGTCTGAGAACTTCCCACTCACGAGAATATACGATACTCATCAAAAAATTCAGCGTCACCGATGTTCTGCAGCTGAATGATGCGAACGCCTTCGGCGACGTAATCGGAGGACTTTAGGTTCGAGCCGAACGGACCGCCGATAAAGCTCCACTTTACTGATTTGTCAGCTGTATCGATTAGCTTCTTTTCAATCCACTCCCCATCATCCCGAAACTCCGGAAATCTGAGGTTCGGTAGGGCTGGTTGGTCTAGTTTCGCCTTCGCCATGAGGATCAATTTTCGTAGCCAGAAAGGCCGGAGATGTCCTGGCCCTGTGCACGTTTGTTAAGGAGCGAGACGAGGTCGTCCATGAGGGCGAGTTCGGCTTTCCGGCGGTCTTTCCATCCGAGTTCGAGCGGGGCCATGAGGTCGGTGAGGTGTTCGCCGTCGAAGACGAGGCGGCGGAGGATTTCCTCGACAAAGTCACTGAGGGCGTCGGGCGGGAGGCCGTGGGTTTCGGCGATGGTTTGGAGTTGATTGACTTCCGCTTCAGTTTTGAAGGCTTCGTAGCCGTTGAGGATGTCCTCCTTACTGCGACCCTGGCCGAGGTCGAGCTGGTGAATGTAGGTGGTGAGCTGGTCGCGCTGGTCGCGCTGGTCGGCGAAATTGGCATCGGAGGCGATGAGGGCGACGAGCTGTTCGCGGGTCATCTTCTGCTTGCCCGGCGTCTTCCCGTCGGCCTTGGCGACGAGTTCCATGATGTAGTCGTAGTCGATGGTGGCGGAGGCGAAGAGGACCATTTCGAAGTCGAGTTCATCGACTACGGGCGGGGTGTCCGGGCCGCCAGTGTCGCGTTCCTTTTTCAGCTCGCGGGCGGTGTCTATGTAGACACCGCGGAAGGCGCGGTGGGTGTCGGTGGGGAGCGTCTTTTCGATATCGACCTTCTGCTCGGGTTCGAGGTCGGTGTATTGGTCGAGCTGGGTCTTGAGGCGCTGGACTTCTTTGAAGGTTTTGATGAACTGGGCGCGGGCGGTGTCGCCCTTGAGTTTGGGCACGTCTTCAGGGGCGCAGGTGAGGTTTTGGGAACTCATGAAGTCGTCGAGCTTTTTGACGGCCTCGCCGAGTTGGGTGATGAGGGTGGGCGCGGGATCGACGAGCCAAATTTCCTTGGCCTTCTCCTCGTGCTCGCCAGAGAAGAGCTTGATGGCGTCGTCGACGACGCCCTGCTGCTGGCGGAAGTCGAGGATCTTGCCGGCGGGTTTGGTGTCGTTGAGGACGCGGTTGGTGCGGGAGAAGGCCTGAATGAGGCCATGGTATTTGAGGTTCTTGTCGACGTAGAGGGTGTTGAGGTATTTCGAGTCGAAGCCGGTGAGGAGCATGTCGACGACGATGGCGATGTCTATTTTGTCCTCGTGCGGAACATCGCCGATGGGGAAACGCTGGCTCTTGATGCGGTCTTGGACGTCCTGATAATAGGCGTCGAACTCGGTGAGGCGGTGGTTGGTACAGTATTGGCCGTTGTAGGCGGCGATGATGGCTTCGAGGGCGATTTTCTTCTCGTTGGGCTCTTCCTCGTTGTCGGCCTTTTCCTGCGGTAGGTCTTCCTGAAGTTGCTTGACGTCCTTGTTGCCCTCGGCGGGTGGGGAGAAGACGCAGGCGATGTTGAGCGGGCGGAAGTCGGGGTCGGCTTGATGTTTGTCCTGTTGAATCTCCGTGAAGAGTTTGTGGTAGGCGATGGCGTCGTTGATGGAGGCAGTGGCGAGGACGGCGTTGAACTTGCGGTTTGCGGTGGTTTGGTTGTGGCGCTCGAGGATGGCTTCGATGACGGCTTTCTTGGCGAGGGGCTCGCCGGGCTTGGGGGCCTTCTTGCCCTTTTCGACCTCGGGCTTGAAGTAGTCGACGTGGAACTTGAGGACGTTCTTGTCCTCGATGGCGTGGGTGATGGTGTATTTGTGGAGTTCCTTTTGGAAGATGTCCTCGGTGGTCTTGTAGGTGGCTTCCTCGGCGTCGATCTTTTTGACGGTGGCGTTTTTCTCGAAGATAGGGGTGCCGGTGAAGCCGAAAAGTTGGGAGTTCGGGAAGAAGTCCTTAATGGCCTTGTGGTTGTCCCCGAACTGGGAACGGTGGCATTCGTCAAAGATGATGGCGATGCGTTTGTCGGCGAGCGGGGCGAGCTGCTCCTTGTAGGTTTCTTTGTTTCGCTTCTTGCGTCCTGTGTTTCGCTTGCTGTTCTCATCGAGAGCGAGGCCGAGCTTCTGGATGGTGGTAACAATGACCTTGTCGGCGTAGTCGGTGGAAAGAAGGCGGCGAACAAGGGTATGAGTGTTAGTGTTTTCCTCGACGCAGCCTTCCTGGAACTTGTTGAACTCCTCGCGGGTCTGACGGTCGAGATCCTTGCGGTCAACGACAAAGAGGCATTTGTGAATGTCGTCGTTGTCCTTGAGCAGGGTGGAGGCTTTGAAGGATGTGAGGGTCTTGCCGGAGCCGGTGGTGTGCCAGATGTAGCCGTTGCCGCAGTCCTGGTGGATGCAGTCGACGATGTCCTGGACTGCGTAGATCTGATAGGGGCGCATCATGAGAAGCTTCTGCTCACTGGCGACAAGCACCATGTAGCGGCTGATCATGTGGCCGAGTTTGCACTTGGGCAGAAAGGTCTCGGCGAATCGGTCGAGGTGGTTGATTTTCTGATTCTTCCGGTCGGCGAACTGGTAGACGGGGAGGAAGCGCTCCTTGGCGTCGAAGGCGAAGTGGCGGTTGTTGTTATTGGCGAAGTAGTAGGTGTTCGTCCGGTTGCTGACGATGAAGAGCTGCATGAAGGTGAGCAGCGAGTTGGTGTAGCCGTTGCCGGGGTCTTTTTTGTAATCGACGATCTGCTGCATGGCGCGGCGCGGGCTGATGTCGAGGGTCTTGAGCTCGATCTGCGTGCAGGGAATGCCGTTGATGAGTAGGAGGGCGTCGTAGCGATGGTGGCTGTTCTGGGAGTTGATGCGGAGCTGGTTGACTACCTCGAAGTCGTTTTTGCACCAGTCCTTGATGTTGACGAGGGTGAAGTTGAGCGGGGTGCCATCGTCACGCTCGAAGCTGTTGCGCGTGCGGAGGATCTCGGCGGATTTGTAGACGTCCGATGTGATGATCTGGGCGAGCAAGCGGGTGAACTCGCTGTCGGAGAGGGTGACGGCGTTGAGTTTCTGGAACTTTTCGCGGAAGTTTGCTTCCAGTGCATCCCGGTCGCGGATGTCGGGTCGATGGGTGTATTTGAGGCTGGTGAGCTTCTCAATTAAGTCATCCTCAATGTGTTGCTCCTTTATCCATTCCGCACTCATGAACTACTTTTGTTAGGCGATTGGTTCAGGGACCTTTCTACTTTCGCCATAGAAGCGCGTAGAGCGTCGTTCCAGTCCTGACCCCTGTTCGCAGGCCGGTCGGTCAAAATATCGACCTCAGCGGGGCTGGAATCGCGAAAGAGGGCCTGAATCTTTTCGGCCAAATGATCTCCTCCGGCGTCATTGGCGAGCGCTAGGATAATACGCCCGCCAACTGGCAATTTAGCAAAGGCCGATTTGAGAAGATCAGGCTGCACTGAATTCAACGCCCCGCCGGTGCTGATATAACGCCTTCTATCTCTACGCTGGAAGCGCCATCGGAGCGAACAACTATGCGGCGAAGCCGATAGCTTCCAGCGTGACTTCCGCCAGACTAACTCCCCTACCCCTTTGTTTATGATGGCAAGATGGCATGAAGTCATTCCTGCAAATCGATCTGGTGTTTGCCAAACAGGTCGTCCATGGCCTCCTGAAGCAAAAGCTCCACGGTCCGTCCTTCCCTTGCGGCCAGCATTTTAATGGTCTGGCGGTAGGACGGATCAAAGAAGCCCTGGATTTGCTTCTTCCCGGCCCGGCTCATGGACGTTCCGGCCTGTTTATGCTTGAGCACATCAACCGGGTTATGGGTCTCCCCGGCTGCGACTCCCAGGGTGGCAAGGTTAAGCTCTGATCTTTTGCTTTTCATCGGTCTTCTCTTCTCCGTGATGGATTGATGGCATGACTTCAAGATTGCATATCTGCTTGTAAAGGTTTCGAACCTCCTGGGCAGCTTTGCCCCTGGGCTCGTATTCATGGGCGGTCTGGCCATCGATCAGGCCGTGATGATACCACGCGGCGACCCAGACCGCAAGGAAGGACATTCACAGCCAGCTTGCGCAGCGTCGCCCGGGCTTCATCGTGAAGCTTTCCGAAGGGATCAATCTGGGTCAGAACCGTGCAGATTTTCGCCGTGGGCTTCAGATTCGCGAGCTTCGTCAGTCTGATTGTGTTCTGAATGGCCCGTAGGTCCATGACCGAGGGCTTACAGGTGATCAGGATGATATATCGGCTACCTCGGCCGCATTGATGGCCGGGTGATCCGATTGGGGGGCTGTATCGATGATCAGAAAATCCACGCCCTTGGTGCTCGGCCTCGGCGGCAAACTGAGTCAGAGCGACCGAATGGGTGGGCTGAACGTGGGGCAGGGGCTCTTCCCTGGTTTTGTGTCACATCGTGGCCGGGCCTGCTCGTCCAGATCAGCGATCACAGCCGTTTTGTCGTCCTGCTGGGCGGCTACAGCTAAATGCAGAGCCAGGGTGGTTTTTCCTGATCCGCCTTTCTGCGATAGAACAGCTATCGTCTTCATGGTCACCCCGGGATTGATACGGATTTGCTTTCAAGATGGCAAGTTTTCATGCCATCTTGAAAGAACCTGGCAAGCTCGCGGATGCTGTCGTTGTCGTTGCGGCATGGGTCGCCGAGACCCGCCCAGTGCATGATCCCTGAAATACTATTCAAACGAACAGTTAAGCCTCCAAAAAGGGGAGCATGACCCTGAAACTTTGGGTCATGCTCCTGGAAGCTCAGACTCCTATTTTTGTAGGCTTTGAGCATGACTCTAGCATGGCCTTTTGCTTTTCTGTTAGTTTAAACTTCATTGCTAGCCAATGAGTTACGAGCTGGCGAGCACGGCCCATGTCTGAGGTCCGTGCTCGGATTTTTGCGCCCGTGGTTTTCCAGAAAAAGCTGATAAGCCTGTCAAATATGGAAATTTTATGCTATCCTGTGGAATTGGTGGAATTGGTCTGGACCTCCTTCCTGGTCAGCCGATCTCTCCATAGAGCCAGTTGCTTCTTGGCCTCTTCCGGGACCATCGTTTCGTTGGTCTGCTGTACGACCTCGTGAGTGGGAAGTTCTCAGACCGGTTTCTCTTTGCCTGGCGTGTCTGTCTGACTGCGTAATAGAGCGATCTTCGCCTTGGATAGTTCAATGCTCAGATCGATCAGTTCGGTGGTCAGTTTCTTGAATTTCTTGTACTCCTCTGTTTCTTTTCGTAGTCCCTTCACGTGGTCTGGCCAGACGTGTTCAGTCCGGCTCCTCATCTTATGCGTGTAGCTCAGTTGGTAATACACGCCGCGCTGGCGTTGTCGATCTCGGTATTGCTTGCTGATGCTCCCAGGCCGCATTGGCCCGATTGCAGCTAACTTTGCCGCAAGTTTCTGGACTCTTTTTTCAGTGATCTGATCTTTTTCATGGTCATTAGCTTATATATGCGAATGTCTAGGAAAATCAAATCATTTGTTATGGATCTCTGGATTTCTTGGTGGAATATCGTCTGTTTTCTGCGACCCGCTTTCTCGAGAGCCCGCACCTTTCTCTGGTTTCTGCTCGTCTTGGCCGCTTTCTCCGTGCGCAATGATCTCCTCGGGGTTTCCAGTTTCGTCCGCGCTCTCGGTTTGTCAGAACACTTCTATGAGCACTTACTCCATTTCTTCCACAGCAATGCCGTGAAGACGGACCGGCTTGCAGAACTTTGGTTCGCCATCGTGATCAAGCACTTCCCTGTCTACAAGATCGGTTGTCGCCCCGTCCTGGTTCTCGACGGCATCAAGAAGTCCAAGGAGGGCCGCAAGATGCCTGCGGTGAAGTATCTGCATCAACAGTCCGAGTCCAATTCCAAGCCTCACTTCATCATGAGCCATTCCTTTCAGGCCTTCGGCGTGCTCTGTCAGGTTGGCGGATACTTCTTCTGCGTTCCGGTCTGTGCACGCATTCACGAAGGTATCGTCACTTCAAACCGCGACAGGAGAACCTTGATCGACAAGGCCAACGAGATGCTCGCATCCGTCTGTAGAGGTCAGGAGTTCGTCTTGCTGGCCGACGCCTACTACGCCAACGGAAAGGTGATCCGGAGCACCAAGGGGCGTTCCGGTGTGCTGGTCACGAGGGTTCGACGCACGACAACCGGCTTTCGGCCTGCGGCAGTGCCACGCAAACGCAAACGCGGACGACCGAAAAAGTATGGCGCTGCGGTGAAGCTCCAGAATGTCTTTGGAACGGGCGGCTTCAGTTCCGTTCCCAGTCCCGTATATGGGGAGAGAAACATCTCTGTCCGGTTCAAGTCGGTGGATCTGTTGTGGAAGCCCGCCGGGGCGATGGTCCGCTTCATTCTCGTCGATCATCCCACGAGAGGGCGGATCATCCTCTTGTCTACCGACCTCACCATGGAAGCTCAGGAGATCATCTTGCTCTACAGTTTGCGTTTCAAGATCGAAGTCGCTTTCAAGCAAGCGGTGCATTCGGTCGGCTCATTCGGATACCATTTCTGGATGGCCGCTATGCGACCGCTCAAGCGTCGCAATGGTAACCAATACCTCCACCGGACTACCGAGAAATATCGCAGACAGGTGCAGAGAAAGATGCACGCATATCATGTGTTTGTGCAGACCGGCATGATCGCTCAGGGCATGTTACAGTACCTTGCCATGACATGTGACGGTCTGGTCTGGAAACACTTTGGAACCTGGATCCGAACCATCCGCCCAGACGTGCTGCCTTCGGAAATGATTGTCTCAGCCGCCTTGAAAAACACGCTGCCTGGATTTTTGCACCACGGCGGAAAAGGTTCAGCGTTCCGAAAATTCATCCTTGATAAAATAGACTTCACTCGCTCCGAAGGTTCACGCTTCGCCGCATGATGATCCAGTTACAGAACTTCTCACTCGCGAGGTACGACGACCTTGGGCGTCTCCTGCCAGCGATCGGTGGCCGTTTGTGAGCGCTTGGAGGCGAGGGAGGACAAAGAACCCGCAGGAGCGAAGAGAAACGCGCTTGGAGGGTGCGTGAGAGCTGAGAGAGAGGGGGGCTGACCAGGAAGGAGCTGCGGAGCCGAGAGGGAGGCGAGAGAAGCAAAGAAAAATCGACAAAGAATCAAGAAAGAACTTAGATTCCTTTCTCAAACCATGAACCCCCTGCTTCTTGCCTTGGCCGGTCTGGTGTTCGGCCTGGCTTCATTCGCTTACGCCAAACCAGCCATCACTAGCCCCGTTCCCAACTCCATCCTTCCTGCCAGCGCTTCAGTGCGTTTTGAATGGACCGACGGAGGGACTGACAACATCAGCGCTTTCTACCTTTACGCTGGCAGCTCCTTGGGCGCGAACAACTACGCGGCCAAGTCACTGGCTGCCAGCGCGACTTCCCCGCCACCCTGACGATTCCGGCACCAGCGGTGCAAGTCTATGTGCGGCTCTGGTTCCGGGTGGGCAGGTCTTGGGGTTACTTCGATTTCGCCTATCGTAGAACGGCTGCACCCGCACCACACGAGGAGCTGACCAGCGCCACGGCAACCTTTCAATGGCCGGGCGCAGGAATCAGCTCTTGGGTTTATGTCGGCTCCCTGCCGGGAGTCAAGGACATGGCCAATAGCGGCGCGCTGCATTCGCCGAGCTGGACCGTGAACAATCTTCCCACCGATGGACGGCTCATCCACGTCAGGAAGTGGACTCAGGCGTCCAATGGACAGTGGACTTACACCGACAACGTGTATGCGACGGTAGCGATCGGTTTCGAGGCCGAAGAAGAGGAGCGCAACGAGTTCGACCTAGACGATGACGGAATCCGCAACGAGGCCGACCCGGACCTTGACGGGGATGGCGTGTCCAACGCGAGCGATCCCGACATCGACGGCGACGGCTTGAACAACGAGATTGATTCTGACGACGACGGCGACGGGGTGCCAGATAACGAAGACCCAGAACCCAACGGGCCGACTCCCGGCACTCACCATAAAGTATCCGTGAACTGCGGTCTTTACGGTGGGAACCCCAACCTCGAAATCCGCGATGTGGGGGACGCCTTCGTTTGGAGCATTGACCGCCAGTGGTATGGATCAGTGGAACTCATGCTCAAGAAAGGTGCTCGATACTACGCGCGCCTTTCCGCTGGTCCAGATAGTGGAGCGCGAATCACCGTTGATTTGAAGGGTGGTCCGTGGGTCACGTCCGAGGATGGACCCAACGTTCTGACCAACAGTCTTTCAGTGAGAGAGTTTGAATCCAAAGAACTCAACTTCCTTCCTGTGTCCGTCGTGGAGCTGGCTCCCAAAGTGAAGGACAGCAATGGAATGGATATTGAAGGGTCCGAAAGACCTAACGTTGGCAATCCCCTAACGCCGCTTGTCGAAGTCAACCCTTACACTAGCAAGATCGCACATCGCGAACTCAAGGTGTCCTTTGACGAATCCCTAAACGGGAAAACAGTCACCTGGTTCCTCGAAATGCTGCCGGGTGCAACGCCTGCGATGATTCGCGGGCAATGGTTAAATGGCCGAAAGCGTTTTCAGGAATCGACTACCTATGGGAGACACGGCTTCAGCGGCATCACAACAAAGATTGTCAACGGACACTCCGCAATCCGGGTGAACGTCCCTCCCATCGGGCTTAATCAGGCCAGGGTCAAGATTCGGGTAGCGGCTTTGCATGCCAACAGAACCATTTACCTGTTAGACATGGAAGTACCGGCAGTTGTGGTGATTGATCCAGGTCATGGAGGGACAGACTCCGGTGTCGTTGGGAGAACTGATAGGACGATAGAAGAATCTGACTTAGCGCTAGCTTATGGATTGGATTTAAATAGGGATACGATAGCTACTCGTGAGTGGGAAGTTCTCAGATCGGTTTCTCTTTGCCTGGCGTGTCTGTCTGACTGCGTAATAGAGCGATCTTCGCCTTGGATAGTTCAATGCTCAGATCGATCAGTTCGGTGGTCAGTTTCTTGAATTTCTTATACTCCTCTGTTTCTTTTCGTAGTCCCTTCACGTGGTCTGGCCAGACGTGTTCAGTCCGGCTCCTCATCTCATGCGTGTAGCTCAGTTGGTAATACACGCCGCGCTGGCGTTGTCGATCTCGGTATTGCTTGCTGATGCTCCCAGGCCGCATTGGCCCGATTGCAGCTAACTTTGCCGAAAGTTTCTGGACTCTTTTTTCAGTGATCTGATCTTTTTCATGGTCATTACCTTATATGTGCGAATGTCTAGGAAAATCAAATCATTTGTTATGGATCTCTGGATTTCTTGGTGGAATATCGTCTGTCTTCTGCGACCCGCTTTCTCGAGAGCCCGCACCTTTCTCTGGTTTCTGCTCGTCTTGGCCGCTTTCTCCGTGCGCAATGACCTCCTCGGGGTTTCCAGTTTCGTCCGCGCTCTCGGTTTGTCAGAACACTTCAAACCGCGACAGGAGAACCTTGATCGACAAGGCCAACGAGATGCTCGCATCCGTCTGTAGAGGTCAGGAGTTCGTCTTGCTGGCCGACGCCTACTACGCCAACGGAAAGGTGATCCGGAGCACCAAGGGGCGTTCCGGTGTGCTGGTCACGAGGGTTCGACGCACGACAACCGGCTTTCGGCCTGCGACAGTGCCACGCAAACGCAAACGCGGACGACCGAAAAAGTATGGCGCTGCGGTGAAGCTCCAGAATGTCTTTGGAACGGGCGGCTTCAGTTCCGTTCCCAGTCCCGTATATGGGGAGAGAAACATCTCTGTCCGGTTCAAGTCGGTGGATCTGTTGTGGAAGCCCGCCGGGGCGATGGTCCGCTTCATTCTCGTCGATCATCCCACGAGAGGGCGGATCATCCTCTTGTCTACCGACCTCACCATGGAAGCTCAGGAGATCATCTTGCTCTACAGTTTGCGTTTCAAGATCGAAGTCGCTTTCAAGCAAGCGGTGCATTCGGTCGGCTCATTCGGATACCATTTCTGGATGGCCGCTATGCGACCGCTCAAGCGTCGCAATGGTAACCAATACCTCCACCGGACTACCGAGAAATATCGCAGACAGGTGCAGAGAAAGATGCACGCATATCATGTGTTTGTGCAGACCGGCATGATCGCTCAGGGCATGTTACAGTACCTTGCCATGACATGTGACGGTCTGGTCTGGAAACACTTTGGAACCTGGATCCGAACCATCCGCCCAGACGTGCTGCCTTCGGAAATGATTGTCTCAGCCGCCTTGAAAAACACGCTGCCTGGATTTTTGCACCACGGCGGAAAAGGTTCAGCGTTCCGAAAATTCATCCTTGATAAAATAGACTTCACTCGCTCCGAAGGTTCACGCTTCGCCGCATGATGATCCAGTTACAGAACTTCTCACTCACGAGATCCTTATACCACGCCGCATTTCCCGTTTCAGACGCCGAAAGACGGTGAAAAGGAATGGACGGAGGAGAATTGGACGGAGGGTTCGCGTTCCAGTTATGTGGCCATGCTGGAGGACATGGACCGGAGCGTGGGGAGGCTGTTAGAAAAACTCGCCGAGCATCAATTGGATGAGAAAACCTTGGTGCTCGTGAGTGGGAAGTTCTCAGACCGGTTTCTCTTTGCCTGGCGTGTCTGTCTGACTGCGTAATAGAGCGATCTTCGCCTTGGATAGTTCAATGCTCAGATCGATCAGTTCGGTGGTCAGTTTCTTGAATTTCTTGTACTCCTCTGTTTCTTTTCGTAGTCCCTTCACGTGATCTGGCCAGACGTGTTCAGTCCGGCTCCTCATCTCATGCGTGTAGCTCAGTTGGTAATACACGCCGCGCTGGCGTTGTCGATCTCGGTATTGCTTGCTGATGCTCCCAGGCCGCATTGGCCCGATTGCAGCTAACTTTGCCGCAAGTTTCTGGACTCTTTTTTCAGTGATCTGATCTTTTTCATGGTCATTACCTTATATATGTGAATGTCTAGGAAAATCAAATCATTTGTTATGGATCTCTGGATTTCTTGGTGGAATATCGTCTGTTTTCTGCGACCCGCTTTCTCGAGAGCCCGCACCTTTCTCTGGTTTCTGCTCGTCTTGGCCGCTTTCTCCGTGCGCAATGACCTCCTCGGGGTTTCCAGTTTCGTCCGCGCTCTCGGTTTGTCAGAACACTTCTATGAGCACTTACTCCATTTCTTCCACAGCAATGCCGTGAAGACGGACCGGCTTGCAGAACTTTGGTTCGCCATCGTGATCAAGCACTTCCCTGTCTACAAGATCGGTTGTCGCCCCGTCCTGGTTCTCGACGGCATCAAGAAGTCCAAGGAGGGCCGCAAGATGCCTGCGGTGAAGTATCTGCATCAACAGTCCGAGTCCAATTCCAAGCCTCACTTCATCATGAGCCATTCCTTTCAGGCCTTCGGCGTGCTCTGTCAGGTTGGCGGATACTTCTTCTGCGTTCCGGTCTGTGCACGCATTCACGAAGGTATCGTCACTTCAAACCGCGACAGGAGAACCTTGATCGACAAGGCCAACGAGATGCTCGCATCCGTCTGTAGAGGTCAGGAGTTCGTCTTGCTGGCCGACGCCTACTACGCCAACGGAAAGGTGATCCGGAGCACCAAGGGGCGTTCCGGTGTGCTGGTCACGAGGGTTCGACGCACGACAACCGGCTTTCGGCCTGCGGCAGTGCCACGCAAACGCAAACGCGGACGACCGAAAAAGTATGGCGCTGCGGTGAAGCTCCAGAATGTCTTTGGAACGGGCGGCTTCAGTTCCGTTCCCAGTCCCGTATATGGGGAGAGAAACATCTCTGTCCGGTTCAAGTCGGTGGATCTGTTGTGGAAGCCCGCCGGGGCGATGGTCCGCTTCATTCTCGTCGATCATCCCACGAGAGGGCGGATCATCCTCTTGTCTACCGACCTCACCATGGAAGCTCAGGAGATCATCTTGCTCTACAGTTTGCGTTTCAAGATCGAAGTCGCTTTCAAGCAAGCGGTGCATTCGGTCGGCTCATTCGGATACCATTTCTGGATGGCCGCTATGCGACCGCTCAAGCGTCGCAATGGTAACCAATACCTCCACCGGACTACCGAGAAATATCGCAGACAGGTGCAGAGAAAGATGCACGCATATCATGTGTTTGTGCAGACCGGCATGATCGCTCAGGGCATGTTACAGTACCTTGCCATGACATGTGACGGTCTGGTCTGGAAACACTTTGGAACCTGGATCCGAACCATCCGCCCAGACGTGCTGCCTTCGGAAATGATTGTCTCAGCCGCCTTGAAAAACACGCTGCCTGGATTTTTGCACCACGGCGGAAAAGGTTCAGCGTTCCGAAAATTCATCCTTGATAAAATAGACTTCACTCGCTCCGAAGGTTCACGCTTCGCCGCATGATGATCCAGTTACAGAACTTCTCACTCGCGAGATAAGGTAATGACCATGAAAAAGATCAGATCACTGAAAAAAGAGTCCAGAAACTTGCGGCAAAGTTAGCTGCAATCGGGCCAATGCGGCCTGGGAGCATCAGCAAGCAATACCGAGATCGACAACGCCAGCGCGGCGTGTATTACCAACTGAGCTACACGCATGAGATGAGGAGCCGGACTGAACACGTCTGGCCAGACCACGTGAAGGGACTACGAAAAGAAACAGAGGAGTACAAGAAATTCAAGAAACTGACCACCGAACTGATCGATCTGAGCATTGAACTATCCAAGGCGAAGATCGCTCTATTACGCAGTCAGACAGACACGCCAGGCAAAGAGAAACCGGTCTGAGAACTTCCCACTCACGAGGAACGATGTTGGCTGCAGAAAGACCCGATGCGTTCTCACCGAGGATCGGCTCTAAGGCTCGACTCATCTCGGAGGTTGAGATTCCTCGCAGGTAGAGTGCCGGGATGAGGTTGTCCAGTGAAGCGACTCGGCGTAGGTACGGCGGAAGGATGGCGCTGGTGAACCGCTGGCCTGATCGGCGATCATTGATCCTGGGCTGCCGAACAGAAACGTTTCCTATTCCAGTCTGAAGTTGTCGCTTCAGGAAGATGGCCGTTGCGAACGACTTGGCGATGACCCTGGTCATCACGCTGATGTTGATGGGCTTGAATGTAGTCGGAGACTTCGTTGTCGATGGCGGCCTGAAGAAGCACTTGGGTTCCTTGTCGCAGGGTGGCCTCAAGGGCGTTCTGGCAGACGGTGCTTGCTCCTTCCTGGCCGAGGATAGATGCGGATTCGGTGGGGTGGTTGGTGGTTTTCATTGGAGTTCAGTTGTTTTGGTAAATGGTTGAACTCTTCATGATGCCCCGACCGCCCTCATCCACAACTTCCGGTCATTTCTCGAATTCAGGCCATTACGACTCTTTCCGACGCCGTCTTACGGACTCGTGAGTGGGAAGTTCTCAGACCGGTTTCTCTTTGCCTGGCGTGTCTGTCTGACTGCGTAATAGAGCGATCTTCGCCTTGGATAGTTCAATGCTCAGATCGATCAGTTCGGTGGTCAGTTTCTTGAATTTCTTGTACTCCTCTGTTTCTTTTCGTAGTCCCTTCACGTGGTCTGGCCAGACGTGTTCAGTCCGGCTCCTCATCTCATGCGTGTAGCTCAGTTGGTAATACACGCCGCGCTGGCGTTGTCGATCTCGGTATTGCTTGCTGATGCTCCCAGGCCGCATTGGCCCGATTGCAGCTAACTTTGCCGCAAGTTTCTGGACTCTTTTTTCAGTGATCTGATCTTTTTCATGGTCATTAGCTTATATATGCGAATGTCTAGGAAAATCAAATCATTTGTTATGGATCTCTGGATTTCTTGGTGGAATATCGTCTGTTTTCTGCGACCCGCTTTCTCGAGAGCCCGCACCTTTCTCTGGTTTCTGCTCGTCTTGGCCGCTTTCTCCGTGCGCAATGACCTCCTCGGGGTTTCCAGTTTCGTCCGCGCTCTCGGTTTGTCAGAACACTTCTATGAGCACTTACTCCATTTCTTCCACAGCAATGCCGTGAAGACGGACCGGCTTGCAGAACTTTGGTTCGCCATCGTGATCAAGCACTTCCCTGTCTACAAGATCGGTTGTCGCCCCGTCCTGGTTCTCGACGGCATCAAGAAGTCCAAGGAGGGCCGCAAGATGCCTGCGGTGAAGTATCTGCATCAACAGTCCGAGTCCAATTCCAAGCCTCACTTCATCATGAGCCATTCCTTTCAGGCCTTCGGCGTGCTCTGTCAGGTTGGCGGATACTTCTTCTGCGTTCCGGTCTGTGCACGCATTCACGAAGGTATCGTCACTTCAAACCGCGACAGGAGAACCTTGATCGACAAGGCCAACGAGATGCTCGCATCCGTCTGTAGAGGTCAGGAGTTCGTCTTGCTGGCCGACGCCTACTACGCCAACGGAAAGGTGATCCGGAGCACCAAGGGGCGTTCCGGTGTGCTGGTCACGAGGGTTCGACGCACGACAACCGGCTTTCGGCCTGCGGCAGTGCCACGCAAACGCAAACGCGGACGACCGAAAAAGTATGGCGCTGCGGTGAAGCTCCAGAATGTCTTTGGAACGGGCGGCTTCAGTTCCGTTCCCAGTCCCGTATATGGGGAGAGAAACATCTCTGTCCGGTTCAAGTCGGTGGATCTGTTGTGGAAGCCCGCCGGGGCGATGGTCCGCTTCATTCTCGTCGATCATCCCACGAGAGGGCGGATCATCCTCTTGTCTACCGACCTCACCATGGAAGCTCAGGAGATCATCTTGCTCTACAGTTTGCGTTTCAAGATCGAAGTCGCTTTCAAGCAAGCGGTGCATTCGGTCGGCTCATTCGGATACCATTTCTGGATGGCCGCTATGCGACCGCTCAAGCGTCGCAATGGTAACCAATACCTCCACCGGACTACCGAGAAATATCGCAGACAGGTGCAGAGAAAGATGCACGCATATCATGTGTTTGTGCAGACCGGCATGATCGCTCAGGGCATGTTACAGTACCTTGCCATGACATGTGACGGTCTGGTCTGGAAACACTTTGGAACCTGGATCCGAACCATCCGCCCAGACGTGCTGCCTTCGGAAATGATTGTCTCAGCCGCCTTGAAAAACACGCTGCCTGGATTTTTGCACCACGGCGGAAAAGGTTCAGCTGCTGAAGCTTCTCCTCCAGATCCAATTCCTGAAAGAGCTTCTGAAAGATAACGAGACCGCCGAAAGAGGTCAGTTCTTGATCTTCAAATTTGATCGCCGGAATCGCAGCGATTCCGTAAGATAGGCGGCTGAGGCGGCTCAAGCCCTGTAATTTTGGGTAATTCGGATCGGCGGCGCCCATTTTTGACTCCATGGCAAATTCGCATTCGTTATTTCATCTTTTTTAAGCTTGTTTCTGTAATAGTCTTATATTACAGTGCGCCGAACGAGCCGACCTTCATGCCAAGCAGAAACTCCCTGCCCCCCCACCGAACGCCAGATTCGCAGCCGCCTCCGCCAGCTCCTCGACCAGGCCGAAGGCTTCCCTTCACGGCTCGCCCATCGAACTCTCTCGTAAATGCGGCAAGCCCACTTGCCGTTGCGCTTCCGACGACTCCTTGCGCCATCGCTCCTTGGCCATCGGTCAGACTCGCAAGGGCAAGACCACCATGCTGCACGTCCCCAGACCGTTGGAAGCTCAGGCGAGACGCTGGATCGATGATTTCCAGAAAGCGAATGCTCTGCTGGAAGCCCTCGACGAGCAGGGGCGCCTCCGACTCGAGGAGGCAAAAACCAAGGCCAGAGCGGCGAGTAGCTCCGCCAAGAAGAAGGGCAAGACCGGTAAGAAATCAGCCGGCAAAGCCAAGTCCGGGCGCAATTCTCCACCAAAAAAGAAGCGACCATTCTCACGCGACTACTAACTTACGCGGACAAGATTTTCAGCCTCCGCCAACAGTGGAGGCTGCGGGTGCGTGACTCTCGTCCCAAACCACAGATTCCCACTCGAGTTTTCCCGGCAGCATTCTTCGCCATGTTCTGCTGCCGGTTACCAAGCTTCAACGAACTCGAGCAACACCAGAACAAGAGCAGCTGGACCCGTTGGCTCGGTAATCACCGTTTGCCCAGCGCCGACGAACTGGCGTATGTCTCCGAGCGCATCGAGCCTGACAGTGTGCGAGGGTGTCTCGGACACATTTACTTCTGCCTCAAACGCAACAAAATCCTTGCCCCACAGCGCGGTTGGATGCTTGCCGCCGTCGATGGTCACGAAACTCACTGTAGCTACAAACGTTGTTGTCCAAAGTGTCTCCAACGCCGGATCGCCGTCGGAGACGAGGTCAAAACACAGTTCTACCACCGCTTGGTCGCGTTTCAGATTATCTGTGTGAGATGCAAGGGATTTATGGACCAAATTTAGCTTAGTTAGATGTTAGTATTTGCTTCGAATTGAGCAGGTGTTTGGTAGTCGAGTGAGGAATGTTTCCGTTTGGTATTGTAGTACGATTCGATGTAGTCAAATAGTTCGGTCCGGGCGTCTTCTTCGTTGATGAAACAGCCACCTCGGATCATCTCCGCCTTCAAAGTGCCGATCATTGATTCGGTCCAGGCGTTGTGATAGGGATTACCTCTAGCTGACATGCTTTGCAGCATCCCGGCTTGAGATAACACTTTGCGAAAAGCGCGGCTTCCATACTGACTTCCTCGGTCGCTGTGAAAGATTCTGCCAGGCTTCTTAGGAGTCGAAGCCAGGGCCATCTCCAGTGCATGGACCACGAGCTCGGCTCGCATGTGATCTGCGAGCGCCCACCCGACCACTCGCCTCGAATAGAGGTCGATTACGACAGCGAGGTAGAGCCAGCCATCTGCAGTGCGTATGTGCGTGATATCACCAGCCCAAACTTGGTTGGGCTTCTCAGGTTCCAGTTGGTTTTCCAACAGATTCTGCGAGGGCTTGTCGGCCCGGCCATCGCTGGTTTTGGGCACGAATTTTCTGGGCTGAATTGCACGTAACTCTCTCTCTGCCATGAGTCTACGCACGCGATCTAATGAGCATTGGATCTCCATGTCGCGAAGCTCCTGATAAATTCTGCGATGGCCATAGCGCCCGCGGTGTTCCCGGAAGATCTTCTCGATGACATCACCAATTTCCTGGTCACTTTGCTGAGTCGGTGTCGGCTTTGCAGCATGATAGTAGCTGCTTCGCGGCAAATTCAAGGTGGCGCAGATTTGGCGGACACTATGCCCGGTTACCTGATGTATCGACCCAATCATTTCGCGGGTTTCGGCTGGGGAGAGGTCCCTAGGATGAGAGCGGCTTTTTTTAAAATGTCGTTCTCGACCTTGAGTTGTGAGAGCTCGCGTCGAAGCCGACGCAGTTCGGCCCTTCACGTCTCCAAAGCGATATAGGAGATCGGTGCTGATGCCGAGATCCGCAGCCACGTCGGATACGGGCTTTCCGATTTCCAGGAGTTGGACTGCTTGCGCCTTGAATTCGTCAGTGTATCTCTTTCTGGTTTTCATGGTCAGAGTATGGGAGTTGCTTAACGGGTGGTCCAGAAATCTACCACACCTCAGTGAGGATTTTCAATTGCTTCTCGACGTGGAAATGCTTGAGCCTGGTGAAGACGGAGATCCTGGAGACGACGAAGTCGCTGCGGCTATACGGCTGATAACTCGCGTCCTTAAGGACCACCCACGCTGCTTTGACGTGCTCACTGCCGATGCGCTCTACCTGCGTCCCTCCGTGATCAATCTTCTTGAAGACCACGGCAAATACCTTGTTGCCGTACTCAAGGATAATCAGCCTGAGCTATTGTCCGAAGCCCGCACGCTCCTGCCCCTTGAGGAGCAAGAGCCAGAATCATTTGAGACTCCGGCTGCACCGGGCAAGCCCGCGCGGCACGTTCATTTACAAGAGGCTGAGGGCTTCTGCACTGAATCCATTCACACTCCTCTTCGCGTTGTTCATTCCCATGAGACTGGCATCCGTCGCGAGCGCGTCGCTGGGGATTGGGTCGAGATTCCCATCGATAGCCACTGGTGGTGGGCGACGACCATGCCCCGCTCAATGGCCGATGCCAAGACCATCTTCCATTTCGGGCACGACCGTTGGAAGGTCGAAAACGAAGGCTTTAACGAACTCTGCTCCCGCTGGCATTCCGGTCATTGCTATCACCATCATCCCAATTCCATTCTCGTTCTGTGGCTGATCATGTTCATGGCCCACGCCGTGTTCCACTGCTTCCACAAGCGCAACTTGAAGCCAGAGATACGCCGTGGACACACGGCCATCTATTTTGCCCGTCAAATCGCCGCCTCCATGCGAGAGGATCGATGGTGGCCGCCACCGGCTCCGGGCTGAGGAACGCCCGCTCCGCGCTCTCGGTAACCTTGGGTTCGCGTCCGCCATCGGAGCGGTCTGGCTCCCTGTTGCCTATTGCCGACAGGGGGATCCATTTCGCGGCTCGAGCCCTCCGAAATTCGCCCGAGAACCGCCACACGAAACTGTTCGCCCTCTTAGCGCCAGCTTCAACACGCTCAACACCCACCAATTCAGGCCATTACGACTCTTTCCGACGCCGTCTTACGGAATCGCTGCCGGAATCCAGCGATTCCGTAAGATAGGCGGCTGAGGCGGCTCAAGCCCTGTATTTTTGGGTAATTCGGATCGGCAGCGCCCATTTTTGACCCCATGGCAAATTCGCATTCGTTATTTCATCTTTTTTAAGCTTGTTTCTGTAATAGTCTTATATTACAGTGCGCCGAACAAGCCGACCTTCATGCCAAGCAGAAACTCCCTGCCCCCCACCGAACGCCAGATTCGCAGCCGCCTCCGCCAGCTCCTCGACCAGGCCGAAGGCTTCCTTCACGGCTCGCCCATCGAACTCTCTCGTAAATGCGGCAAGCCCACTTGCCGTTGCGCTTCCGACGACTCCTTGCGCCATCGCTCCTTGGCCATCGGTCAGACTCGCAAGGGCAAGACCACCATGCTGCACGTCCCCAGACCGTTGGAAGCTCAGGCGAGACGCTGGATCGATGATTTCCAGAAGGCGAATGCTCTGCTGGAAGCCCTCGACGAGCAGGGGCGCCTCCGACTCGAGGAGGCAAAAACCAAGGCCAGAGCGGCGAGTAGCTCCGCCAAGAAGAAGGGCAAGACCGGTAAGAAATCAGCCGGCAAAGCCAAGTCCGGGCGCAATTCTCCACCAAAAAAGAAGCGACCATTCTCACGCGACTACTAACTTACGCGGACAAGATTTTCAGCCTCCGCCAACAGTGGAGGCTGCGGGTGCGTGACTCTCGTCCCAAACCACAGATTCCCACTCGAGTTTTCCCGGCAGCATTCTTCGCCATGTTCTGCTGCCGGTTACCAAGCTTCAACGAACTCGAGCAACACCGGAACAAGAGCAGCTGGACCCGTTGGCTCGGTAATCACCGTTTGCCCAGCGCCGACGAACTGGCGTATGTCTCCGAGCGCATCGAGCCTGACAGTGTGCGAGGGTGTCTCGGACACATTTACTTCTGCCTCAAACGCAACAAAATCCTTGCCCCACAGCGCGGTTGGATGCTTGCCGCCGTCGATGGTCACGAAACTCACTGTAGCTACAAACGTTGTTGTCCAAAGTGTCTCCAACGCCGGATCGCCGTCGGAGACGAGGTCAAAACACAGTTCTACCACCGCTTGGTCGCGTTTCAGATTATCTGTGAGGATTTTCAATTGCTTCTCGACGTGGAAATGCTTGAGCCTGGTGAAGACGGAGATCCTGGAGACGACGAAGTCGCTGCGGCTATACGGCTGATAACTCGCGTCCTTAAGGACCACCCACGCTGCTTTGACGTGCTCACTGCCGATGCGCTCTACCTGCGTCCCTCCGTGATCAATCTTCTTGAAGACCACGGCAAATACCTTGTTGCCGTACTCAAGGATAATCAGCCTGAGCTATTGTCCGAAGCCCGCACGCTCCTGCCCCTTGAGGAGCAAGAGCCAGAATCATTTGAGACTCCGGCTGCACCGGGCAAGCCCGCGCGGCACGTTCATTTACAAGAGGCTGAGGGCTTCTGCACTGAATCCATTCACACTCCTCTTCGCGTTGTTCATTCCCATGAGACTGGCATCCGTCGCGAGCGCGTCGCTGGGGATTGGGTCGAGACTCCCATCGATAGCCACTGGTGGTGGGCGACGACCATGCCCCGCTCAATGGCCGATGCCAAGACCATCTTCCATTTCGGGCACGACCGTTGGAAGGTCGAAAACGAAGGCTTTAACGAACTCTGCTCCCGCTGGCATTCCGGTCATTGCTATCACCATCATCCCAATTCCATTCTCGTTCTGTGGCTGATCATGTTCATGGCCCACGCCGTGTTCCACTGCTTCCACAAGCGCAACTTGAAGCCAGAGATACGCCGTGGACACACGGCCATCTATTTTGCCCGTCAAATCGCCGCCTCCATGCGAGAGGATCGATGGTGGCCGCCACCGGCTCCGGGCTGAGGAACGCCCGCTCCGCGCTCTCGGTAACCTTGGGTTCGCGTCCGCCATCGGAGCGGTCTGGCTCCCTGTTGCCTATTGCCGACAGGGGGATCCATTTCGCGGCTCGAGCCCTCCGAAATTCGCCCGAGAACCGCCACACGAAACTGTTCGCCCTCCTAGCGCCAGCTTCAACACGCTCAACACCCACCAATTCAGGCCATTACGACTCTTTCCGACGCCGTCTTACGGAATCGCTGCCGGAATCGTTCTGGACTTTGCATTAATCGTACGTCGTGCTACTCTCACTGTAGGTGGCTTTTGGGTTGAAGTGTCTGGTGTTTTGGTAGATTCCAAATTAACCTTATCCCAAAGGCCCCTGCCACTATTTTCTTGGGATTCTTGCCCCGATTTATGAAACTATGGGGTCAAGTTGGTTCCATTCTTCAATTCCCCGAACATCTTCTCCTGGCTACCCCGTCCGTGATGGTACAAGACTGTATCCTTGATTGACACATTCTTGTTCGTCACGATTGCAATGAATTCGTATCCTTCTTCCTGCGGTGTGAAGAGGTCGAGCTGCAGCGGTCCCTTTCTCTGTTTTTTGACTTTCTTTTTCACAAAAACGAACCGGCGGTTGCGTTTCCAGCAGTCCACCTTCCATCTGCGATCAAATCCAGAGAAATTCGCATCGATTGATCGCCAGCGCTTACGGCTTTCGACCACCTTCTTCACATTCGCATAACGTTCGAACGGTACGCTGATCGTGAACTCGGCGCCAAGCTTTTCCAGAGTCACTAGGATTGCGTCAGAGTAGAAAGCCGAGTCAGCTCGCACCTCGATGATCGTATGCGGGAGGGCCTTGCGCACCAGTTCCACGATACGAGTCATGAACTCCTTGGCTCTGTGCGAATCGTGAACGTTTCCTGAACGATGTAGCAGGGAAAGAACCTGGTCCAGCTGTGAGATAGTCGCAAAGAGCGGGTAGTAACTTCTCTGGCCCTTCTTCTTTGGATTGAAACCCGCGGCAGTCCCCTCCGCGTGGGCGCTGGTCGCGCAGATGGATCCATCAAAATCGATGGTCACTCGCTTGAGATCAAGTGCACGCAACTGATCGATGACGTTCGATTCAACAAATTCGACGAGTTTGTCTGCCGTCTGTAGAACGACAATTAGAATTCCCCGGTAACGACAACTAAGATTCCCCACATTAGGGGCAATGCCTTTAGGGAAAGATCCAAAATATTTTAGATAAATTTTGCATTTTACTCGCGAGTGAGAAGTTCTGTAACTGGATCATCATGCGGCGAAGCGTGAACCTTCGGAGCGAGTGAAGTCTATTTTATCAAGGATGAATTTTCGGAACGCTGAACCTTTTCCGCCGTGGTGCAAAAATCCAGGCAGCGTGTTTTTCAAGGCGGCTGAGACAATCATTTCCGAAAGCAGCACGTCTGGGCGGATGGTTCGGATCCAGGTTCCAAAGTGTTTCCAAACCAGACCGTCACATGTCATGGCAAGGTACTGTAACATGCCCTGAGCGATCATGCCGGTCTGCACAAACACATGATATGCGTGCATCTTTCTCTGCACCTGTCTGCGATATTTCTCGGTAGTCCGGTGGAGGTATTGGTTACCATTGCGACGCTTGAGCGGTCGCATAGCGGCCATCCAGAAATGGTATCCGAATGAGCCGACCGAATGCACCGCTTGCTTGAAAGCGACTTCGATCTTGAAACGCAAACTGTAGAGCAAGATGATCTCCTGAGCTTCCATGGTGAGGTCGGTAGACAAGAGGATGATCCGCCCTCTCGTGGGATGATCGACGAGAATGAAGCGGACCATCGCCCCGGCGGGCTTCCACAACAGATCCACCGACTTGAACCGGACAGAGATGTTTCTCTCCCCATATACGGGACTGGGAACGGAACTGAAGCCGCCCGTTCCAAAGACATTCTGGAGCTTCACCGCAGCGCCATACTTTTTCGGTCGTCCGCGTTTGCGTTTGCGTGGCACTGCCGCAGGCCGAAAGCCGGTTGTCGTGCGTCGAACCCTCGTGACCAGCACACCGGAACGCCCCTTGGTGCTCCGGATCACCTTTCCGTTGGCGTAGTAGGCGTCGGCCAGCAAGACGAACTCCTGACCTCTACAGACGGATGCGAGCATCTCGTTGGCCTTGTCGATCAAGGTTCTCCTGTCGCGGTTTGAAGTGACGATACCTTCGTGAATGCGTGCACAGACCGGAACGCAGAAGAAGTATCCGCCAACCTGACAGAGCACGCCGAAGGCCTGAAAGGAATGGCTCATGATGAAGTGAGGCTTGGAATTGGACTCGGACTGTTGATGCAGATACTTCACCGCAGGCATCTTGCGGCCCTCCTTGGACTTCTTGATGCCGTCGAGAACCAGGACGGGGCGACAACCGATCTTGTAGACAGGGAAGTGCTTGATCACGATGGCGAACCAAAGTTCTGCAAGCCGGTCCGTCTTCACGGCATTGCTGTGGAAGAAATGGAGTAAGTGCTCATAGAAGTGTTCTGACAAACCGAGAGCGCGGACGAAACTGGAAACCCCGAGGAGGTCATTGCGCACGGAGAAAGCGGCCAAGACGAGCAGAAACCAGAGAAAGGTGCGGGCTCTCGAGAAAGCGGGTCGCAGAAAACAGACGATATTCCACCAAGAAATCCAGAGATCCAGAGATCCATAACAAATGATTTGATTTTCCTAGACATTCGCATATATAAGCTAATGACCATGAAAAAGATCAGATCACTGAAAAAAGAGTCCAGAAACTTGCGGCAAAGTTAGCTGCAATCGGGCCAATGCGGCCTGGGAGCATCAGCAAGCAATACCGAGATCGACAACGCCAGCGCGGCGTGTATTACCAACTGAGCTACACGCATAAGATGAGGAGCCGGACTGAACACGTCTGGCCAGACCACGTGAAGGGACTACGAAAAGAAACAGAGGAGTACAAGAAATTCAAGAAACTGACCACCGAACTGATCGATCTGAGCATTGAACTATCCAAGGCGAAGATCGCTCTATTACGCAGTCAGACAGACACGCCAGGCAAAGAGAAACCGGTCTGAGAACTTCCCACTCACGAGCATTTTACCATAATAGTTATAATTGGGGTGGATGCCTCACTCCCATCCCAATCAAGTTAGCGGTTTCCTTGGTCAGTTCGAACATCTTTTCGGATTCGTTCGCGATCGCTTCGAACGCTTGCAGAACCCAGGCCGCGGCCCCAACCCCAAGCTGCCGGCCTGGGATCTTCTCGCCTCCCTGGTCTATCACGTGATCAGTGATGCTGGCCATTTCTCGGCCCATGTGTTCCAGTTGTTCGAGGTGGTGATCAAGGATAGTTCGCTCTCGGAACGGCGCCAGAGGATGGGGCTTGAGCCATTCGCTTGGCTCATGAAGCAGGTGTTAAAGCCCCTCGCCGATGGGCGCGTACACAAGGGATGTTTCTACAAGGGGCTGCGCCTGTGCGGGATCGATGGCTCGAAATGGAGCGTCACGAACACGCCGCAGGTTCTGGCTGCCATGAGCAAGGCGGCCTCCAGGAGAATGACCGCCGCCTTTGCGAAAATAGAGATGTGCGCGCTCGTGGAACTTGGCATCCACAACCCGTTGGCGGCGACGGTCGGCCTGAAAGGAGAAGGCGAATGGACCCTGGCCAAAGAACTTCTCGGGAGTCTGCCGAAGAGGAGTCTGCTGATTGTCGACCGGCTTTACGGTTGCGGGAAGTATCTCGACGAACTCGTGAAATCATGTCGGGCGGCACATAGTGAATTGTTGGTGAAGGCACGCGGCAGCAACAAGAGCCATAAGACTGAAAGGCTCTCCGATGGAAGCGCGCTGGTCAGCATCAGGGTGCCCAGAAAGAAGGCTGATGGGCCGCGGGAGAATCAAGGGGAGATCCGTATCCGTGAGATTCGAGGCCGGATCAGGAAGCCGGGGGCACGACAGTGGAGCGAGGTGAGGCTATGGACGACGCTTATTGATGAGCAGGAGTATCCGGCGCAGGAATTGCTGGAGCTCTATGCCCTGCGCTGGGAACACGAGATATTCTACAAGGAACTCAAGCTCCACATGCGCGGGAATGACGTTCTTCATAGCCATACGCCAGAAACAGCGGCCCAGGAGGTGGCGGCATTGCTCATGGCCTGCTCGATCATCGCGCAGGAGCGATGCGAAGCCGCGAAAAGCGGCAACATCCAGCCGTTGAGCATCAGTTTCCTGAAGACGCTCGACAAAATGAATTCACTATGGGCAGTGTTCGAAGTGTCCGAGGGACTGCTGACCGAAGAGACAAAACAGGAGATGGTAGCGCGAGTCAGAGAATTGATCGTTCGGGAGGCAATACCGAAAAGACGACAAAGGAGTTGCCCGCGCAAAGTCCGCCAACCGGTGACGAGTTGGCCTAGGCTAACAGAAAACGACTCTCGTGAGGGCGAGTTCCTGCTGGAGATTGTTAGCTTTCCCTAAAGGCATTGACATTAGGGGGGCGGCGCTGGGATGTCTGGGCGAGGTGCACGGCGATGATCAGCGCCGTGCAGTACCGGAAATTGATGAAAGTCTACCGAGAGACCGACAACCTCAGTGAAAGCGCCCGCAAGGCGGGCATCGACCGAAAAACAGCCCGCAAGTGTATCCACGGAGGGCCGCCCCAAGGCCGTCGCGGCCCCCGGACATGGCGGACGCGAGAGGATCCCTTCGAGGGCGTCTGGAAAGAGATCGAGGGCCTACTCAAGCAGTGCCCGAACATCAAAGCGGTGCGCCTGCTTGCCGAACTGCAGCGACGCCATCCGGAGCGCTTCGAGGATGGTCTGCTGCGGACCCTCCAAAGAAGACTCAAGCAATGGCGACAGCAGCACGGCGAGACACCGGAACTCTACTTTCCACAAGAACATCGCCCTGGAGAACAGCTGCAATTGGATTGATTTGAAGGGAAGTCCCTCGGGATCACCATCGCCGGAGAGCCTTTCGTGCATCTGCTCTGCCACACAGTGTTGCCGTTCTCGAACTGGGAGTGGGCCATACCGGCGCGCAGCGAATCGTTTCTCTCCCTGAAGCGAACCTTGCAGGCGACCTTGTTTCAGTTAGGCAAAGCGACTTCGATATGTCAGACGGATAACAGCTCGACGGCCACTCACCAACTCCGTCGAGGCAAGAGGCCGCGGGGCATTAACGAAGCCTATGCGTTGTTGTTAGCGCATTACGACATGGAGGCGGCGACAACCAACATTGGCTCACCCCATGAGAACGGTGACGTCGAAAGCGCGCACGGCCATTTGAGATTCTACCTCAATGACAGTCTCGATCTGCGCGGTCACCGCGACTTCGAGAGCGAGGAACATTATCAGGCCTTCCTGACTCGCAATTGCCAAGAACGCAATGGCAATCGCCGCGAAGCACTCGCCCTCGAACAGATGCACGCCTTGCCGAGTCATGCCCTGCCCGAGTACGAGGTGTCGGATTGCCGGGTGAGCAGGGATGGAGTGGTTCGCGTGGCCAAGATCGGCTATTCGGTGCCGACGAGATGGGCGGGCGCACGGCTTCGAGCGCATCTCTATGAGGATCGAATCGAGCTTCTGGACGGCCGATTGGTGGTGGAGATTCTCGAAAGGCACTACGGAGACCGCAGCACCTACGTCAACTGGCGACACCTGCTGGAGGCCCTGCGAAGAAAGCCCGGCGCGTTTCGTCGCTACCGCGAGCAGTTCTTTCCCTCGCTGATCTGGAGGAAAGCCTACGACACTTTCCAATCGGCCTTCTCCGAGGGGAGAGTCGAACGCGATTATTTGGGTTTGTTAGCCCTTGCGCTGCCGGAGTCTCAGCAGAAACGCGTGGAAGAGGTCGTGGCGAGGTTGATGCAGCAAGGGGCCCTAACTCTGGACGCGGCGCGCCGTGAGCTCGGCACCCCTGAGAGCATGAGCCATCGAGCGTTGTGCATTAACGCTCTGGAGGCGGATCTAAACGCCTACGATGATCTTCTCATCGAAGACAAAGACTAACGTTACCGTTACAATGACACAGAAACAAGAAGTGACGCTTAAGGCCAATGCCTTTAGGGAAAGATCCAAAATATTTTAGATAAATGTTGCATTTTACCATAATAGTTATAATTGGGGTGGATGCCTCACTCCCATCCCAATCAAGTTAGCGGTTTCCTTGGTCAGTTCGAACATCTTTTCGGATTCGTTCGCGATCGCTTCGAACGCTTGCAGAACCCAGGCCGCGGCCCCAACCCCAAGCTGCCGGCCTGGGATCTTCTCGCCTCCCTGGTCTATCACGTGATCAGTGATGCTGGCCATTTCTCGGCCCATGTGTTCCAGTTGTTCGAGGTGGTGATCAAGGATAGTTCGCCCCATAGTTTCATAAATCGAGGCAAGAATCCCAAGAAAATAGTGGCAGGGGCCTTTGGGATAATGTTGATTTGGAATCTACCAAAACACCAAACACTTCAACCCAAAAGCCACCTACAGTGAGAGTAGCACGACGTACGATTAATGCACCTCAGCGTTTCATAAAATGGCCAGTCAGGCCATCATGTAGTAGGCGATTTCTTCTTCGACGGCCTGATTGTCTCCGAGTGTCAATGTGAGTCGACCTTGAGGGCGAGTCAGACGTCCGGCACGCTGGATGATTTTGCGGCGAATCGTGCCGAGTCCTTCAAAGATCCACTCCGCAGCCCTTTGGGGGGACGATTTGCGTGACCGCTCCGCAGATCGCATCTGCATTTCGCGTGTGAGATTGTGGGTGAGGATACTGGCAAAAGGAAAGCTTCGTTGGCGGCACGTCGCTTGGCCGGAATATAGTCCATCTGGGCCTGGCTCTTGGCTTCGCCAAAAATCTTCTCCTGAGAGCCACGCCCTTCATGAAATTTCACCACATGAGCGGCCGTGTTTGTCTTGTTGGTGATGATCGCCTCGTATTCATAGTTCTCCTCGACTGGTTCGAAAAAATCCAGTTGGAGCGGTCCTTTGCGCTGAGTGCGCCTCATGGTTCGAATGCACAAAATGCGCGCTTTGCGCGCCCAACTTTTTGGCTTCCAGCGGATTTCGAAGTGATAAATTTTTCCCTCTCCGCCTCGGGTTCGGGACCAGCGACGGCGCTTCTCAATGATGCCTTTGAGTTCCACAAGCCGCTCGAAAGGCACCGAGAACGTATATTCCAGGCCCAGGGTCTTTGCCTCTGAAACCATCTGATCGCTGAAAAACGCGCTGTCGGCGCGCAACTCGATCTGCACATCACAGGCAGCACCTTGCGAATCTTCTCCACGCAGGAACGGAGGAACTCCACTGCTCCATTGGAGTCATGGACGTTGCCACTTCGATGAAGGAAGTCGAAGATTTGTCCGGTTTGAGCGATCGTCGCGAGCAGTGGATAATAACTGCGCTCTCCTTTTTTCTTCTTGTTAAATCCCACAGCCGTCCCTTCCGCATGGCGACTCGTGCTCTGCACGCTTCCGTCCAAATCAAGCGTGATGCGTTTGATTCCCTCCTCCTGAAGTCGCGACAGGCAAACGAAATGATTCATCTCCCTCATCCTCTCAAGGCTTTGACAATCGACCTCTCCCAACATCCGGCTCATCGTTGGGACACTGGGCAATTGGTGCATCCCCAAAACCTGTCGTACAAGGGGATCATCTCGGTAGTAGTCCAAATCGCGAAGCATCCGGTAGCCCAGTATAAGATGCACGATAAAACACATGAAAACTTTGTGGAACTTGTAGAAGCGGGACATGCGCCGATCCAGTGGACCAAAGCACTGCTGAAGCTTCCCCTCCAGATCCAATTCCTGAAAGAGCTTCTGAAAGATAACGAGACCGCCGAAAGAGGTCAGTTCTTGATCTTCAAATTTGATCGCCGGAATCGTTCTGGACTTTGCATTAATCGTACGTCGTGCTACTCTCACTGTAGGTGGCTTTTGGGTTGAAGTGTTTGGTGTTTTGGTAGATTCCAAATCAACCTTATCCCAAAGGCCCCTGCCACTATTTTCTTGGGATTCTTGCCCCGATTTATGAAACTATGGGGTGCAAAGTCCAGAGCGATTCCGGCGGTCAAATTTGAAGATCAAGAACTGACCTCTTTCGGCGGTCTCGTTATCTTTCAGAAGCTCTTTCAGGAATTGGATCTGGAGGGGAAGCTTCAGCAGTGCTTTGATCCACTGGATCGGCGCATGTCCCGCTTCTACAAGTTCCACAAGGTTTTCATGTGTCTTATCGTGCATCTTATACTGGGCTACCGGATGCTTCGCGATTTGGACTACTACCGAGATGATCCCCTTGTACGACAGGTTTTGGGGATGCACCAATTGCCCAGTGTCCCAACGATGAGCCGGATGTTGGGAGAGGTCGATTGTCAAAGCCTTGAGAGGATGAGGGAGATGAATCATTTCGTTTGCCTGTCGCGACTTCAGGAGGAAGGAATCAAACGCATCACGCTTGATTTGGACGGAAGCGTGCAGAGCACGAGTCGCCATGCGGAAGGGACGGCTGTGGGATTTAACAAGAAGAAAAAAGGCGAGCGCAGTTATTATCCGCTGCTCGCGACGATCTCCCAAACCGGACAAATCTTCGACTTCCTTCATCGAAGCGGCAACGTCCATGACTCCAATGGCGCGGTGGAATTTCTTCGCTACTGCGTGGAGAAGATTCGCAAGGTGCTGCCTGATGTGCAGATCGAGTTGCGCGCCGACAACGCGTTTTTCAGCGATCAGATGGTTTCAGAGGCAAAGACCCTGGGCCTGGAATATACGTTCTCGGTGCCTTTCGAGCGGCTTGTGGAACTCAAGGGCATCATCGAGAAGCGCCGTCGCTGGTCCCGAACCCGAGGCGGAGAGGGAAAAACTCATCACTTCGAAATCCGCTGGAAGCCAAAAAGTTGGGCGCGCAAAGCGCGCATTTTGTGCATTCGAACCATGAGGCGCACTCAGCGCAAAGGACCGCTCCAACTGGGTCTTTTCGAACCAGTCGAGGAGAACTATGAATACGAGGCGATCATCACCAACAAGACAAACACGGCCGCTCATGTGGTGAAATTTCATGAAGGGCGTGGCTCTCAGGAGAAGATTTTTGGCGAAGCCAAGAGCCAGGCCCAGATGGACTATATTCCGGCCAAGCGACGTGCCGCCAACGAAGCTTTCCTTTTGGCCAGTATCCTCACCCACAATCTCACACGCGAAATGCAGATGCGAGCTACGGAGCGGTCACGCAAATCGTCCCCCCAAAGGGCTGCGGAGTGGATGTTTGAAGGACTCGGCACGATTCGCCGCAAAATCATCCAGCGTGCCGGACGCCTGACTCGCCCTCAAGGTCGACTCACATTGACACTCGGAGACAATCAGGCCGTCGAAGAAGAAATCACCTACTACATGATGGCCTGACTGGCCATTTTATGAAACGCTGGGGTTCGCTCTCGGAACGGCGCCAGAGGATGGGGCTTGAGCCATTCGCTTGGCTCATGAAGCAGGTGTTAAAGCCCCCCGCCGATGGACGCGTACACAAGGGATGTTTCTACAAGGGGCTGCGCCTGTGCGGGATCGATGGCTCGAAATGGAGCGTCACGAACACGCCGCAGGTTCTGGCTGCCATGAGCAAGGCGGCCTCCAGGAGAATGACCGCCGCCTTTGCGAAAATAGAGATGTGCGCGCTCGTGGAACTTGGCATCCACAACCCGTAGGCGGCGACGGTCGGCCTGAAAGGAGAAGGCGAATGGACCCTGGCCAAAGAACTTCTCGGGAGTCTGCCGAAGAGGAGTCTGCTGATTGTCGACCGGCTTTACGGTTGGGGGAAGTATCTCGACGAACTCGTGAAATCATGCCGGGCGGCACATAGTGAATTGTTGGTGAAGGCACGCGGCAGCAACAAGAGCCATAACCCCAGCGTTTCATAAAATGGCCAGTCAGGCCATCATGTAGTAGGCGATTTCTTCTTCGACGGCCTGATTGTCTCCGAGTGTCAATGTGAGTCGACCTTGAGGGCGAGTCAGACGTCCGGCACGTTGGATGATTTTGCGGCGAATCGTGCCGAGTCCTTCAAAGATCCACTCCGCAGCCCTTTTGGGCCAGCCCTCGACCGTGCGCCGAGAGACGCCCAGGCGGGAGTCCTTCAAAGATCCACTCCGCAGCCCTTTTGGGGGACGATTTGCGTGACCGCTCCGCAGATCGCATCTGCATTTCGCGTGTGAGATTGTGGGTGAGGATACTGGCCAAAAGGAAAGCTTCGTTGGCGGCACGTCGCTTGGCCGGAATATAGTCCATCTGGGCCTGGCTCTTGGCTTCGCCAAAAATCTTCTCCTGAGAGCCACGCCCTTCATGAAATTTCACCACATGAGCGGCCGTGTTTGTCTTGTTGGTGATGATCGCCTCGTATTCATAGTTCTCCTCGACTGGTTCGAAAAGATCCAGTTGGAGCGGTCCTTTGCGCTGAGTGCGCCTCATGGTTCGAATGCACAAAATGCGAGCTTTGCGCGCCCAACTTTTTGGTTTCCAGCGGATTTCGAAGTAATGAGTTTTTCCCTCTCCGCCTCGTCCACAAGCCGCTCGAAAGGCACCGAGAACGTATATTCCAGGCCCAGGGTCTTTGCCTCTGAAACCATCTGATCGCTGAAAAACGCGCTGTCGGCGCGCAACTCGATCTGCACATCAGGCAGCACCTTGCGAATCTTTTCCACGCAGTAGCGAAGAAATTCCACCGCGCCATTGGAGTCATGGACGTTGCCGCTTCGATGAAGGTAATCGAGAATCTGTCCGGTTTGGGAGATCGTCGCGAGCAGCAGATAATAACTGCGCTTGCCTTTTTTCTTCTTGTTAAATCCCACAGCCGTCCCTTCCGCATGGCGACTCGTGCTCTGCACGCTTCCGTCCAAATCAAGCGTGGTGCGTTTGATTCCCTCCTCCTGAAGTCGCGACAGGCAAACGAAATGATTCATCTCCCTCATCCTCTCAAGGCTTTGACAATCGACCTCTCCCAACATCCGACTCATCGTTGGGACACTGGGCAATTGGTGCATCCCCAAAACTTGTCGTACAAGGGGATCATCTCGGTAGTAGTCCAAATCGCGAAGCATCCGGTAGCCCAGTATAAGATGCACGATAAGACACATGAAAACCCCAGCGTTTCATAAAATGGCCAGTCAGGCCATCATGTAGTAGGCGATTTCTTCTTCGACGGCCTGATTGTCTCCGAGTGTCAATGTGAGTCGACCTTGAGGGCGAGTCAGACGTCCGGCACGCTGGATGATTTTGCGGCGAATCGTGCCGAGTCCTTCAAAGATCCACTTCGCAGCCCTTTGGGGGGACGATTTGCGTGACCGCTCCGCAGATCGCATCTGCATTTCGCGTGTGAGATTGTGGGTGAGGATACTGGCCAAAAGGAAAGCTTCGTTGGCGGCACGTCGCTTGGCCGGAATATAGTCCATCTGGGCCTGGCTCTTGGCTTCGCCAAAAATCTTCTCCTGAGAGCCACGCCCTTCATGAAATTTCACCACATGAGCGGCCGTGTTTGTCTTGTTGGTGATGATCGCCTTGTATTCATAAGTTCTCCTCGACTGGTTCGAAAAGATCCAGTTGGAGCGGTCCTTTGCGCTGAGTGTGCCTCATGGTTCGAATGCACAAAATGCGCGCTTTGCGCACCCAACTTTTTGGTTTCCAGCGGATTTCGAAGTGATGAGTTTTTCCCTCTCCGCCTCGGGTTCGGGACCAGCGACGGCGCTTCTCGATGATGCCCTTGAGTTCCACGAGCCGCTCGAAAGGCACCGAGAACGTATATTCCAGGCCAAGGGTCTTTGCCTCTGAAACCATCTGATCGCTGAAAAACGCGCTGTCGGCGCGCAACTCGATCTGCACATCAGGCAGCACCTTGCGAATCTTCTCCACGCAGGAACGGAGGAACTCCACCGCGCCATTGGAGTCATGGACGTTGCCGCTTCGATGAAGGTAATCGAGAATCTGTCCGATTTGGGAGATCGTCGCGAGCAGCGGATAATAACTGCGCTCGCCTTTTTTCTTCTTGTTAAATCCCACAGCCGTCCCTTCCGCATGGCGACTCGTGCTCTGCACGTTTCCGTCCAAGTCAAGCGTGATGCGTTTGATTCCTTCCTCCTGAAGTCGCGACAGGCAAACGAAATGATTCATCTCCCTCATCCTCTCAAGGCTTTGACAATCGACCTCTCCCACCAACATCCGGCTCATCGTTGGGACACTGGGCAATTGGTGCATCCCCAAAACTTGTCGTACAAGGGGATCATCTCGGTAGTAGTCCATATCTCGAAGCATCCGGTAGCCCAGTATAAGATGCACGATAAGACACATGAAAACCTTGTGGAACTTGTAGAAGCGGGACCTGCGCCGATCCAGTGGATCAAAGCACTGCTGAAGCTTCCCCTCCAGATCCAATTCCTGAAAGAGCTTCTGAAAGATAACGAGACCGCCGAAAGAGGTCAGTTCTTGATCTTCAAATTTGATCGCCGGAATCGTTCTGGACTTTGCATGAATCGTACGTCGTGCTACTCTCACTGTAGGTGGCTTTTGGGTTGAAATGTTTGGTGTTTTGGTAGATTCCAAATCAACCTTATCCCAAAGGCCCCTGCCACTATTTTCTTGGGATTCTCGCCCCGATTTATGAAACTATGGGGATAAGACTGAAAGGCTCTCCGATGGAAGCGCGCTGGTCAGCATCAGGGTGCCCAGAAAGAAGGCTGATGGGCCGCGGGAGAATCAAGGGGAGATCCGTATCCGTGAGATTCGAGGCCGGATCAGGAAGCCGGGGGCACGACAGTGGAGCGAGGTGAGGCTATGGACGACGCTTATTGATGAGCAGGAGTATCCGGCGCAGGAATTGCTGGAGCTCTATGCCCTGCGCTGGGAACACGAGATATTCTACAAGGAACTCAAGCTCCACATGCGCGGGAATGACGTTCTTCATAGCCATACGCCAGAAACAGCGGCCCAGGAGGTGGCGGCATTGCTCATGGCCTGCTCGATCATCGCGCAGGAGCGATGCGAAGCCGCGAAAAGCGGCAACATCCAGCCGTTGAGCATCAGTTTCCTGAAGACGCTCGACAAAATGAATTCACTATGGGCAGTGTTCGAAGTGTCCGAGGGACTGCTGACCGAAGAGACAAAACAGGAGATGGTAGCGCGAGTCAGAGAATTGATCGTTCCGGAGGCAATACCGAAAAGACGACAAAGGAGTTGCCCGCGCAAAGTCCGCCAACCGGTGACGAGTTGGCCTAGGCTAACAGAAAACGACTCTCGTGAGGGCGAGTTCCTGCTGGAGATTGTTAGCTTTCCCTAAAGGCATTGCGCTTAAGGCGATGGCGCCAATGTTACGGAGTTTTCGTTTGACTTCGATGCTCTAGCAGCCTTGGATGAGATCACGGAGAGCGCGCGTGGAGAGAGCTGGGACTACCCGGAATATCTGCGGCGCCTCTGCGAAGTGGAATGGGAGGCGCGCCACGGTCGCAAGCTCGAGCGTTTGCTGAAAGGGGCGAAGTTGCCCGAAGGCAAGACTTTGGCGACTCTCGACGAGACGAAACTCTCACAGAAGCTTCGAAGAACTCTCAAGCAACTCATCGACAGAGGTTTCGTGGAGAGACGCGAGAACGTCATTGCTTTCGGACTACCGGGACGAGAAAAGACCCATTATCTGAGCGCCGTGGCTCACGAGCTGATTATCCGTCATCAGTATCGCGTGCTGTTTGTCCCGACATTCAAACTCGTCCAGCAATTGTTAGCAGCCAAATCCTCCTTGAATCTCGAGGCAATGCTGAAAAAGTTAGACCGCTACCACGTCGTGATCCTCGACGACCTGGGATATGTGAAGCAAACACGCGAGGAAATGGAGGTGCTGTTCACGTTCTTCGCGGAGAGATACGAGAGAGGCAGCGTGATGATCTCTTCAAATCGGGTGTTCAGTGAGTGGGACCAGATCTTCCACGATCCGATGACGGCGATGGCGGCAGTGGACCGATTGGTGCATCACAGTGTACTGCTCGAGTTCGGTGGCTCGAGTTACCGGGCGACGAAAGGAGAGAAAAGCGAAAAGGCGGCGCTGTGACGGGCGATGTCGCTGGCGCCGCAAATCAAAGGCACACGATTCCGCGAACCTCCCGCGAGGTGGCGCCCGAGAGTGCAAGCAGGGCTGGAAGCTGTCCTCGGCGCCCTTGCAGGAACGCTGGATCATGGGCCCCGATCCCCCTGGACCCCCGGGACAGGGCGGCCGGGGGTGGAGGGGAGCCGCCTACCGCCTCGGCAAGGCTGCCAGGGGGATCCCCATGACCAGCGTTTTCCTCGGACGCCTGCGAGATCTTCCGGGTTCCCCGAAGGGGCGACGGGTTCGGCTGGCGCTGGTATCGGGAGGGTTGGGGTGCACCCCCTTCCCCTTTCGCCCCCCCACCGAGGCGCACCGGCAAGGAAGGAGCCCCGTGAAGGGGGGCGTCCACCGTGGCACCGCCCACACCCCGGTGCGGGCGGTGCCACGGTGGACGGGCCCTGTAGATCGAGAACCGTTGGGCAGGTCAGTGCCACATTCCGCTAAAAATACAGCGCCCACTAGGGTCGGGAATTATAGTTGTCACCAGATGGGGAGTTTTAATTGTCGTTGACCAACCCGCTCTTTTTGCCATCCCCTTCGAATTGCCCTCTTGACCTTCACTCCTGGCCGCGCCCGCCCTCATCTCCTTTCCTCCGCAAGACACCCAAGCGCCTCACCACCACCTTCTTCCTCACAGATCCCTGTAATAGTCGGCAAGACGATGGGCATGCTCATCATAGGCCTCCTGGAAGAGCGCCTCCGCCCGTTCCGCACCGATGACCGCACCCGCCGTCAGTACCTTGGGCGGTTGACCCGCCCGCACCAGCCGATCGGCCACCTCCGCCTTGAGACTGTTGATCAGCAAACAGCCGCCGACCGTCGATCCCGGCGCCACCTTCGTTTCGAGACCGTCGATGGCCACCAGGGAATCGCCCAGCGGGGCTCCGGTGTCGAGCAGCCGGTCCGCGAAATCCGACAACTTGCGGCCATCCTCGCGCTTCGACTGGCTGGCTTCCGCGTGACGCCGACTGAGCATGGCCACCACCCGGACCCCACGGCACTGAAACTCCTCCGCCATTTCAATCGGGGCGATGTTGCAGCCGGACGAAGAAATGACCAGGGCGGTGTCCGTCGGCTTGAGGGCGAAATTCCGCAGAATCTGTTTGGCCAGACCCGACACGTTTTCCAGGAACATGGCCTGCCGCTGACCATTGGCGCCCACAACGAGATTGTGAAAAGTCAAGGAAAGCTCTACGATCGGATTGAACCCGGGAAACGAGCCGTAACGTGGCCACATCTCCTCCACCATGATCCGGCTGTGACCCGATCCAAAAAGGTGCACCATGCCGCCTGCAAAAATGCTCTCGGCAAACCAGTCCGCCACTTGCTGAATGACGTCCACCTGCTCCGCCACGTGGGCTTGAATGTTCTGACACTGTTCCAAATACTGAGCGGCGGGTGACTGGGATGAATTCGATGACATGAGAAAAGAAGGCCAGTGAACGGACGAAGAAACAAAAGCTCAAGCAAAACTCTGGTCGACTTCCGCGGCGCGTGTCTTTGCCGCGTGATAGGCAGCCCCGTAAGCCCCCGCCCACGTGCCTAACTGAGCTACTCGGAGAACCAGGCGGGCGTCGGCCGGGCGCCATTCCCGTTGTTCCACCATCGGGCCCAGCGGATCGAAGAGAAGCGATCCCGCCGAAGTGATCCCGCCCCCGAGCACCACCACCTCTGGATCGACGGCGTTGGTGATCGATACGATGGCGGCCGCCAGGGCACGCAAAGACTCCAACCACACCTCCGTGGCCCGGGGATGTCCCTCGGCGTAAGCCGCCACCAAGTCCGAAGTTGATCTGAATTCGCCGCCCGACCGGCGGCTCAAGGTGACCTCACCGATCGCGTCTTCGATGCTGCCAGGTGTGTTGCAGAGATCCGGCGTGCCCCGGTAGTCCACGCTCATGTGTCCCAGGTGACCCGCACGTCCGAATCGCCCCTTCAAGAGTTGCCCTCCCGACACGATGGCGCCGCCCACCCCCGTGCCCAGGGTCAACATCACCACGTCCTCGAGATCCCGCGCCGCCCCCAGCCAGATTTCTCCCATCAAGGCCGCCTGGGCGTCGTTCAACACCGGAACAGGCCCTTTTCTCCCGAGCCCCTCCCGCCACACCAGCCCCTCCAGGCCGAACATGCGCCCCGGCATGAAACCGATCGCATCGCCGGCCCGCGTCACCAACCCCGGCGCGGACAGCCCCACCACCTCGACTGGATTTCCCAGCCGTTCTTCGTGAACCGCCAACAACCGGGCCACCTGCGAGAGGAATCGCGGTTGCCCATTCGCTTCGGAGAAGTCCCCGTCATTGGTGGGGAGCGTTTCCCGGCTCACGGTTTTGCCATCCGGATAGGACACCGCCAAGCTCTTGATCTCGGTGCCACCGAGATCCACGCCAACGACCGGCTGAGCCTTCATCGCTTCGATTGCTTTGTCGGCCGCTCGGTTCCTTCGCTCACCGACCACCCGCCATCGACGGCCAACACCTGTCCCGTCACGAAACGCGAAGCTTCGGACAGGAAAAAAAGCACCGCTTCATCCAGATCCTCGGGGCACCCGATTCGTCCGCCATCGAGCGGCTGTTTGCGCTCGATGAAACGCATGATGGCGTCGTTGCCCAGTGCGCGTTGCGACATCGGCGATTCGACCAGTGCCGGCGCGATCACATTGGCGCGGATGTCATCCCGGGCGTAGTCGGAGGCGATCGATTTCGTGAAGCCGATGACCGCCGATTTGGTCGCGGCGTAAATGTGAGAAGCAAAAAAATCGGGCGAGGGCGAGAAACCGAGCACCGATCCCATGTTTAGAATCGCCCCTCCCTGGCCCTGCTTCAAGAACTGGCGCAGTGCCGCTCGATTGCTGTAAATCATTGACTTCAGATTGACATCCAGGGTGTAGTCGACGCCTTCATCGCTCACCTCGTGGAGGTGCCCGTCTCCCCGAGAACGGCCACTTCCGCCCGCCACGTGATAAAGGGCGTCCAGCCTTCCAAAAACGGAAACGGCCAGCACCACGGCTTCGTCCGCCGCACGGGATTGGTCGGCGTCCGCCGCCAGTCCTCGCGCGGACTCGCCTAACTGATTGGCCGCGCGATCGACTTTGTCGGGATCACGTCCGGTCACCACCACGCGCGCGCCGGCGCCCACCAAACGCCTGGCCGCCGACCACCCCAATCCAGAGGTGCCGCCCACCAGCAGGACCACTCGATCCGTCATGGTCACGCCCCTACCCATGTCTCCATCCGCCGCCGGCTTCCGTTCACGTCTCATCATCCTGCGTTCGTGGCACCTCGCAAAAATTCATTCGCGCCAATCTCCAGAGCATCCATCACTCGGAGACCTCGAAAAGGTGATCTGGGGAGGCCCCAAACTGCGGCGGAATCGGAAGCCGGGACCAGGTGGAATCATCGCCCGCCCGCACCTGCCATCGCCCGCCGAGCGAGATCTTCTGATGGTCCGGCCCGCCCAAAACGGGGACCATTTCCCCCGCCGCTTCCGCAGGCTCCGCGTCGCCCGAACGCTTCCTTCGTACCGCGATGGTGTTCAGCGCCCCGGGCGTCACGTGTGAAGCCAGGACCACGCCTTTCACAGCCTCTCCGTTCACCAGAACATCCGCCCCAGCACCGAAACACCTCAGATCGAGAGTGAGATCGTGGCCACGCCAAGCCTCCGGGACCAGGGCCTGACATCGCCACCAGGTAATCTCCGCCCACCGCGAACCGTGCTTCGCCCCGAAGGCCGATGGCACCACTACGGTCACCCAATCCGCTTCAGCCTTGAGGCTCACCTCCCACGCCTTCCCGCTTTTGGGCAGATCCCTGTCCGCCGCCCGAAAACAACTGTTTCGGATCACCTCAAGGTCGTCCCGAGATCGTACCTCGACGCTCCTTCCACCGTCCGGCCGGACCCGAATCCACGCCAAAGGCGCCTCACGGGTCCCCTCCACCACGTGGGTCGCAAGCGGGTCCACCGACGCTGCCTCCGCGGATGCTCCCACCACCGGCCGCCCACTCGTCTCGAAGGCGGCCACGGCGGGAGAAGCGCTTTCGCCGGAGAGAATCAACAAGACATCCGCCCGTTCGAGGTCTTCGCCGACTCCTGCGGTGACGTTCACCTGAAAGGCGTCCGATAAACCCGTTCGAAGATCGTGGAGCCTATCTCTGGTGATGACCCCTGACTCGTCTTCGCCGGCGCCTGGCGCCCCCAGAATGGCGAGGCGAGAGCGGCGGTCATGGCGAAAGCGAAAGGGACTCCCTCCCAATACCTGGTCACTGGTCACCGTCGGACAGACGTGGCGTTCGATGTGCTCGATGACGAAATCCAAGCCCGTGAAATGACTCACATAAGGCCAACTACCCGGCTCGTACACCGCATCGGTCATGTCTCGCATCAGCAGGACTTCCTTGCCGCTCCGTTTCATTTGACGCAATCCGAAGGGCCTACCCAAAACGCACATGTTCACGTGCACGCCAGTCAACACGACGTGAGAAATCTTCCGCGATTGGAGCACATTCCAAACCACCTCACCCTCGGCGGCAATGAAATCGCGCTCATCGTCGATTTCCAACAAGTTCGTCTGGCGTTGCCAGGGAGTTCCCGGGTTTCTGCCGATCGATTCCAAATGCGCCGCCCACAGAGCGTGTTCCTCGAGATCATCGTCTTCGCCGCCGTTGGATTGATCGATCGGATAGGTGGCCGCCTCTTCCTCCGGGATTCGGTGACACCAACGGGAGATTCCGTCCGGAACCTCCTCAGCCGTGGGAGCCTCCAAGGCGCGTTGCCGGGCGGGATGCTCCGCATAGGCGGGCATGCAGTCACTGGGCGCGTAAATGATGGTGGCTCCCCGGCGGCGCGCCTCCTGGAGCACGGCGTTCAAACGAGGCGCAAACTCTTTCAACCGTCGCACCGCATTCACGCTGTGATGTGCGTCCCACATGTCACAGACGATGAAGGCCGTTTTCGAAGCTTTCCAACGCTGTGATTGGAAGACCGAAGCCATTCCCTCTCGCGATCGCTCATTCCAGAGAAACTCGGTGCCCGGGGGAGTCTCGGCGGCGGGAACGAGCAATGGGAACATGAAGCAGAAATGAAGGAGGAAACCGAGACAAGAGGAGCGCCGACGCATGATCCGTCCTACCATGAACTCGATTCCAGAGAAACTCGAAAGCGGCGCCGTGCCGGACGATCCTTCCCCCGACGGCCCCGGGCCATTCGTTTCTCTCGAGGGAACTGAACTGGCCTACGACTTCCCCCTTGCGCTAAGCTCCCCCTGCGCTTCCCATCGACAGAGCAAGCGCCTTCTTCGATTCGAAGGATTGCCTCTCGGCCGACTCCATCCATTCAGCTCATGAAATCGACCCTCTCACTGATCACTCTTTCCTGGACCCTTTGTTGCACGCCCCCTCTGGCCCTCGCGCAGCCTCTCCCCTCCGTGCCGCCGGAAAAGGCCGGCCTGTCGGCAGCCAGACTGGTCAAGATCGACGAGATCGCTGAGGGCCTAATTGAAAAGAAACGGCTGGCTGGCTGCGTCATCGCCGTCGCCCGGAACGGCCAACTCGCCTACCTCACAAAGCCTTTGGCAAACGCGACCTCGCCACGGGCCAGGCGATGGAGACGGATACCCTCTTCCGCATCTACTCCATGAGCAAAGCCATCACCACGGCGGCGGCTCTCATGCTCGTGGACGACGGCAAGATGGCCCTGGACGACCCCGTTTCGCGCTACCTTCCGGAGCTCAAGGGCGTCAAAATCTACGGGAAGGATGGCGGCATCCCACCGTCCCGCGAGATGACGGGGCGCGATCTGATGCGCCATACCGCAGGCCTTACCTACGGATCCTTCGGCAATACGGAGGTCGACCAGCAATACCGGGAAGCACAGATCCTGGCGGGGACCCTCGACGAGCAGGCAGAGAAGTTAGGCCGTCTGCCGCTTCTCTACGATCCCGACACCCAATGGGTCTACAGCGTCGCCACCGACGTCCTGGGCCTGGTGATCGAGCGCGTCTCGGAAAAGCCGTTTCCCCGCTTCCTTCAGGAGAGACTCTTCGATCCACTGGCGATGCCCGATACCGCCTTTTACGTCACCCCAGCCAAGGTCGATCGCTTCGCCACAGCCTACCAATCGGATGGCAAGGGGGCTTGATGGCCATGCCAGCTTCTGACGAAGGGAATTTCCTCAAACCCCCGGCCGGGCCTTCCGGGGGCGGCGGGCTCGTCTCGACCACGCGCGATTACCTTCACTTTCTTCAGATGATTCTCAATGGCGGTGAGTTCGACGGCAAACGCCTGCTCAAGCCAGAAACCGTTCGCCTGATGACCACCAACCAACAGCCCCCGGCCATCCCTCACATTGCCGTCGGCAACGAACGCCCGGGCATTGGCTTCGGCCTGGGATTCTCGGTTTGCACCGCTTCCTCCACCTTCGACCCGTCGGCGCGCGTCGGCGAGTACGGATGGGGCGGCGCCGCCAGCACGCACTACTGGGTTTCGCAGAAGGACGATCTCATCGTCGTGACCATGGAACAAACCATGCCCTTCAATTTCAATCTCGAGTTTGGAATCAAGGAACTCGTCTACGAAGCGATCGAAGACTAGTGTAGTCCGTCAAGCAGACTGTAGTTTACCCCATAGTTTCATAAATCGGGGCAAGAATCCCAAGAAAATAGTGGCAGGGGCCTTTGGGATAAGGTTAATTTGGAATCTACCAAAACACCAAACACTTCAACCCAAAAGCCACCTACAGTGAGAGTAGCACGACGTACGATTACTCGTGAGTGAGAAGTTCTGTAACTGGATCATCATGCGGCGAAGCGTGAACCTTCGGAGCGAGTGAAGTCTATTTTATCAAGGATGAATTTTCGGAACGCTGAACCTTTTCCGCCGTGGTGCAAAAATCCAGGCAGCGTGTTTTTCAAGGCGGCTGAGACAATCATTTCCGAAGGCAGCACGTCTGGGCGGATGGTTCGGATCCAGGTTCCAAAGTGTTTCCAGACCAGACCGTCACATGTCATGGCAAGGTACTGTAACATGCCCTGAGCGATCATGCCGGTCTGCACAAACACATGATATGCGTGCATCTTTCTCTGCACCTGTCTGCGATATTTCTCGGTAGTCCGGTGGAGGTATTGGTTACCATTGCGACGCTTGAGCGGTCGCATAGCGGCCATCCAGAAATGGTATCCGAATGAGCCGACCGAATGCACCGCTTGCTTGAAAGCGACTTCGATCTTGAAACGCAAACTGTAGAGCAAGATGATCTCCTGAGCTTCCATGGTGAGGTCGGTAGACAAGAGGATGATCCGCCCTCTCGTGGGATGATCGACGAGAATGAAGCGGACCATCGCCCCGGCGGGCTTCCACAACAGATCCACCGACTTGAACCGGACAGAGATGTTTCTCTCCCCATATACGGGACTGGGAACGGAACTGAAGCCGCCCGTTCCAAAGACATTCTGGAGCTTCACCGCAGCGCCATACTTTTTCGGTCGTCCGCGTTTGCGTTTGCGTGGCACTGCCGCAGGCCGAAAGCCGGTTGTCGTGCGTCGAACCCTCGTGACCAGCACACCGGAACGCCCCTTGGTGCTCCGGATCACCTTTCCGTTGGCGTAGTAGGCGTCGGCCAGCAAGACGAACTCCTGACCTCTACAGACGGATGCGAGCATCTCGTTGGCCTTGTCGATCAAGGTTCTCCTGTCGCGGTTTGAAGTGACGATACCTTCGTGAATGCGTGCACAGACCGGAACGCAGAAGAAGTATCCGCCAACCTGACAGAGCACGCCGAAGGCCTGAAAGGAATGGCTCATGATGAAGTGAGGCTTGGAATTGGACTCGGACTGTTGATGCAGATACTTCACCGCAGGCATCTTGCGGCCCTCCTTGGACTTCTTGATGCCGTCGAGAACCAGGACGGGGCGACAACCGATCTTGTAGACAGGGAAGTGCTTGATCACGATGGCGAACCAAAGTTCTGCAAGCCGGTCCGTCTTCACGGCATTGCTGTGGAAGAAATGGAGTAAGTGCTCATAGAAGTGTTCTGACAAACCGAGAGCGCGGACGAAACTGGAAACCCCGAGGAGGTCATTGCGCACGGAGAAAGCGGCCAAGACGAGCAGAAACCAGAGAAAGGTGCGGGCTCTCGAGAAAGCGGGTCGCAGAAGACAGACGATATTCCACCAAGAAATCCAGAGATCCATAACAAATGATTTGATTTTCCTAGACATTCGCATATATAAGCTAATGACCATGAAAAAGATCAGATCACTGAAAAAAGAGTCCAGAAACTTGCGGCAAAGTTAGCTGCAATCGGGCCAATGCGGCCTGGGAGCATCAGCAAGCAATACCGAGATCGACAACGCCAGCGCGGCGTGTATTACCAACTGAGCTACACGCATAAGATGAGGAGCCGGACTGAACACGTCTGGCCAGACCACGTGAAGGGACTACGAAAAGAAACAGAGGAGTACAAGAAATTCAAGAAACTGACCACCGAACTGATCGATCTGAGCATTGAACTATCCAAGGCGAAGATCGCTCTATTACGCAGTCAGACAGACACGCCAGGCAAAGAGAAACCGGTCTGAGAACTTCCCACTCACGAGGTCTATTTTATCAAGGATGAATTTTCGGAACGCTGAACCTTTTCCGCCGTGGTGCAAAAATCCAGGCAGCGTGTTTTTCAAGGCGGCTGAGACAATCATTTCCGAAGGCAGCACGTCTGGGCGGATGGTTCGGATCCAGGTTCCAAAGTGTTTCCAGACCAGACCGTCACATGTCATGGCAAGGTACTGTAACATGCCCTGAGCGATCATGCCGGTCTGCACAAACACATGATATGCGTGCATCTTTCTCTGCACCTGTCTGCGATATTTCTCGGTAGTCCGGTGGAGGTATTGGTTACCATTGCCACGCTTGAGCGGTCGCATAGCGGCCATCCAGAAATGGTATCCGAATGAGCCGACCGAATGCACCGCTTGCTCGAAAGCGACTTCGATCTTGAAACGCAAACTGTAGAGCAAGATGATCTCCTGAGCTTCCATGGTGAGGTCGGTAGACAAGAGGATGATCCGCCCTCTCGTGGGATGATCGACGAGAATGAAGCGGACCATCGCCCCGGCGGGCTTCCACAACAGATCCACCGACTTGAACCGGACAGAGATGTTTCTCTCCCCATATACGGGACTGGGAACGGAACTGAAGCCGCCCGTTCCAAAGACATTCTGGAGCTTCACCGCAGCGCCATACTTTTTCGGTCGTCCGCGTTTGCGTTTGCGTGGCACTGCCGCAGGCCGAAAGCCGGTTGTCGTGCGTCGAACCCTCGTGACCAGCACACCGGAACGCCCCTTGGTGCTCCGGATCACCTTTCCGTTGGCGTAGTAGGCGTCGGCCAGCAAGACGAACTCCTGACCTCTACAGACGGATGCGAGCATCTCGTTGGCCTTGTCGATCAAGGTTCTCCTGTCGCGGTTTGAAGTGACGATACCTTCGTGAATGCGTGCACAGACCGGAACGCAGAAGAAGTATCCGCCAACCTGACAGAGCACGCCGAAGGCCTGAAAGGAATGGCTCATGATGAAGTGAGGCTTGGAATTGGACTCGGACTGTTGATGCAGATACTTCACCGCAGGCATCTTGCGGCCCTCCTTGGACTTCTTGATGCCGTCGAGAACCAGGACGGGGCGACAACCGATCTTGTAGACAGGGAAGTGCTTGATTACGATGGCGAACCAAAGTTCTGCAAGCCGGTCCGTCTTCACGGCATTGCTGTGGAAGAAATGGAGTAAGTGCTCATAGAAGTGTTCTGACAAACCGAGAGCGCGGACGAAACTGGAAACCCCGAGGAGGTCATTGCGCACGGAGAAAGCGGCCAAGACGAGCAGAAACCAGAGAAAGGTGCGGGCTCTCGAGAAAGCGGGTCGCAGAAAACAGACGATATTCCACCAAGAAATCCAGAGATCCATAACAAATGATTTGATTTTCCTAGACATTCGCATATATAAGGTAATGACCATGAAAAAGATCAGATCACTGAAAAAAGAGTCCAGAAACTTGCGGCAAAGTTAGCTGCAATCGGGCCAATGCGGCCTGGGAGCATCAGCAAGCAATACCGAGATCGACAACGCCAGCGCGGCGTGTATTACCAACTGAGCTACACGCATAAGATGAGGAGCCGGACTGAACACGTCTGGCCAGACCACGTGAAGGGACTACGAAAAGAAACAGAGGAGTACAAGAAATTCAAGAAACTGACCACCGAACTGATCGATCTGAGCATTGAACTATCCAAGGCGAAGATCGCTCTATTACGCAGTCAGACAGACACGCCAGGCAAAGAGAAACCGGTCTGAGAACTTCCCACTCACGAGTACGATTAATGCAAAGTCCAGAACGATTCCGGCGATCAAATTTGAAGATCAAGAACTGACCTCTTTCCCAACGATGAGCCGGATGTTGGGAGAGGTCGATTGTCAAAGCCTTGAGAGGATGAGGGAGATGAATCATTTCGTTTGCCTGTCGCGACTTCAGGAGGAAGGAATCAAACGCATCACGCTTGATTTGGACGGAAGCGTGCAGAGCACGAGTCGCCATGCGGAAGGGACGGCTGTGGGATTTAACAAGAAGAAAAAAGGCGAGCGCAGTTATTATCCGCTGCTCGCGACGATCTCCCAAACTGGACAGATTCTCGATTACCTTCATCGAAGCGGCAACGTCCATGACTCCAATGGCGCGGTGGAATTTCTTCGCTACTGCGTGGAAAAGATTCGCAAGGTGCTGCCTGATGTGCAGATCGAGTTGCGCGCCGACAGCGCGTTTTTCAGCGATCAGATGGTTTCAGAGGCAAAGATCCTGGGCCTGGAATATACGTTCTCGGTGCCTTTCGAGCGGCTTGTGGAACTCAAGGGCATCATTGAGAAGCGCCGTCGCTGGTCCCGAACCCGAGGCGGAGAGGGAAAAACTCATCACTTCGAAATCCGCTGGAAGCCAAAAAATTGGGCGCGCAAAGCGCGCATTTTGTGCATTCGAACCATGAGGCGCACTCAGCGCAAAGGACCGCTCCAACTGGATCTTTTCGAACCAGTCGAGGAGAACCATGAATACGAGGCGATCATCACCAACAAGACAAACACGGCCGCTCATGTGGTGAAATTTCATGAAGGGCGTGGCTCTCAGGAGAAGATTTTTGGCGAAGCCAAGAGCCAGGCCCAGATGGACTATATTCCGGCCAAGCGACGTGCCGCCAACGAAGCTTTCCTTTTGGCCAGTATCCTCACCCACAATCTCACACGCGAAATGCAGATGCGAGCTGCGGAGCGGTCACGCAAATCGTCCCCCCAAAGGGCTGCGGAGTGGATCTTTGAAGGACTCGGCACCTCGCGAGTGAGAAGTTCTGTAACTGGATCAGCGTGCCGCGACGTCGTGAACCTTCGGAGCGAGTCAAGGTCGACTTTATCAAGGATGACACTTTCGGAACGACTGAACCTTTTCAGGCCGTCGAAGCAAGAAATCCAGGCAGCGTACTTTTCATGATGGCCTGACTGAGCCAATCATTTATGAAGGCAGCACGTCTGGGCGGATGGTTCGGATCAAAGTCGTGCAAGGAATCATCTTCGTGACCAGACGGTCATCGATGTCATGGCAAGCCGTACTGCCTAACCCATGCCCTCGAACTTCGAATGGTGTTCCGGTAGCTGCCCTCATCCACATGACTATCCGTGCATCATTCTCTGCAACTCGGTCGAGTGGGATATCTGTCGGTAGTCCGGTGGACGTATTGAGTCACGCACCGCAGCCTCCACTGCTTGAGCGGAGGCTGAAAATCTTTGCCGCCATCCAGTTATGGTAGTCGCGAATGAGCCGACCGAATGGTCCGCTTGCTTTTTTGGTGGAGAATGCGACTTCGGATCTTGAAACGCAAACTGCCGAGCAAGATGATCTTACCTGAGTCTTGCCCTTCTGAGGTCGGTGGACAAGAGGATGATCTCGCCGCTCTGGCCTTGGTTTTTCGCCCTCCTTGAAGTCGGACCATCGCCCCTGCTCGTCGAGGGCTTCCAGCAACAGCATTCGCCTTCTGGAAATCATCGGATCAGAGATGTCTCGCCTGAGCTTCCATATACGGGACTGGGGACGTGCAGCATGGTGCCGTCCGTTGCCAAAGACATTCTGCGAGCTCTGACCGCATGCGCCATACTTTTTCGAGTCGATGCGCAAGTTTGAGTTTGCGTCGGAACTGCCGCAACGGCCGAAAGCCGGTTGTCTTGCGTCGCACCCTACGAGACCAGTTCGATGGGAACGAGCCTTGGTGCTCCGGATCAGCCTTTCGGCCTGGTCGAGGAGCTAGGCGGAGGCCAGCAAGACGAACTCCTGGCGTCTACGGTGGGGGGCGAGGGAGTTTCGTTGGCCTTGGCGATGAAGGTTCGGCTCGTCGCGGTTTGAACTGTACGATACCTAAGTGACTATGCGTGCACAGAAACGGAACGCTTAAAAGAAGTATCCGCCAACCTAACAGAGCATGCCGAATTTGCCATGGGGTCAAAGGAATGGGCGCCGCCGATCCGAATTGACCCTTGGAATTGGACAGGGACTGTTGATGCCGATACTTCAGCCGCAGGCTATCTTACGGCCCTCGCTTGGACTTCTTGATGCCGGCGAGGATCCGGGACGGTGAGCGACAACCGCTTCCTGAAGACGAAGCGATTCAACGTGCTTGATGGGGCGGTGGCGAGCGCAAAGCTTTTTGCAAGCCGGTCTGGCGCCACCGCGCATTGCTGTCCGAAGCCACTTCGGTAGTAAGTGCTCAGGGAAGTGTTCGGACAAGACCGATGAGCGCGAAGCGCAACTGGAATTCCCGAGGAGGTCATTGCGGGCGGAGAAAGCAGTACCAGCTATGTCTTGAGCAGTCAGGGGATTTGCAAGGTGAGGGCATTATCGAGCAAGCGCATCGTGCGGTGGACAGAAGATATTCGGACCCTTTGGAATCCTGAGGAATTCCTTAACAAATCATTTGATTTTACTCGGACATTCGCAGTATATTGGGTGTTGACCATGATCAAGATCAGATCCCCGAGGAAAGAGTCCAGAAGTCTTTCGGCAAAGTTGAGCTGCAGGTCGGAGCCAGATGCGGCGTGCGAGCATCAGCAAGCAGTACTCGAGTTCGACAACGCTCAGCGCGGCGTGTATGGGAGGGCAACTGAGCTACGGGCATGAGCGGAGGAGCCGGACTGAATCAGCGACAGGCCAGACGATTCCGTAAGATAGGCGGCTGAGGCGGCTCAAGAAACTGTATTTTTGGAGTACAAGAAATTCAAGAAATCGGCGGCGCCCATTTTTGACCACCATGGCAAATGATCGCATCTGAGCTATTTCATCTTTTTTAAGCTTGTTTCTGTAGATAGTCTTATATTACGCAGTGCGCCGAACGAGCCGACGCTTCATGCCAAGCAGAAACTCGGTCTGAGAACTTCCCACTCACCGAGTCGCCACGATTCGCAGCCGCCTCCGCCAGCGTCCTCGGACCAGGCCGACTCGCTTCCTTCACGGCTCGACTCACATCGACACTCTCTCGTACAATGCAGGCAAGCCCACTTGCCGAAATGCGCTTCCGACGACTCCTTGCGCCATCGCTCCTTGGCCATCGGTCATGACTCGCAAGGGCAAGATTCACCATGGCTGCTACCGTCCCCAGACCGTTTCGAGAAGCTCAGAGGCGAGACTGCTGGATCCAGATGAAGGGAGATGGGTTTTCGTTGTGAGCTTCGATATAGCTCTGCTGGAACGCCTGTTCGACGTCAGCGACACTGGTGAACACGCCTCTCCGCACTCACTTTTCAGTCAGGTCACGGAAGAACCGCTCTACCATGTTGAGCCACGATGCGGCGAGTAGCTCCGCCAAGAAGAAGTGGCAAGACGTGGTCGCCTTGAAATCCACGCCGGCAAAGCCAAGTCGCGGGCGCAATGTCTAGCATCTCAAAAGTGAGAAGTTCTGTACCTAGATCATCATGCGGCGACTAGCGTGAACCTTACGCGGGGTCTTCAGCAGAAGTCTGTTTTATCAAGGAATTCCGGATTTGCTCCGGGAACGCTGGACGCCGGGTCCCGCTGCCGCCGTGGACCCCAGAACTGCTGAAAGCGTACTTGTTTCATGGCAGCTGAGCCAATCATTTCCGAGGGGCAGCCCGTCTGGGCGCAAGCGTTCGTCCTCGCAAATTCCGAAGTGTTTGGATGGGCAGACTGGCACATGTCATGCCACAGGTACTTTGACATGCCCATTAAGATTGCGATCATAACTTGTCTGCACAAACAGGATTCTATGCGTGAATCGCGCCGCTGGGCACCTGTCTGCGAGATTTCTGCTGAAGTCCGGCTCCAGCTATTGCTGTACCGTTGCGACGGTTCAGCGGTCGCATAGCGGCCATCCAGGAGTTCCTCTCTCCGCAGGAGCTTGCCGCGACTGCATCGCGTGCTTGAAAGCGACTTTGATCTTCGAAACGCAGGAACTGTCGAGCAAGATCCTTTGTCCGTAAGCTTCCATGCTGACGTCGGTAGACAAGAGGATGATCTGCCCTCTCGTGGGATGATCGACGAGAATGCTCCGTACCATCGCTGCTGTTGGCTTCCACAACAGATCCGCCGACTTCAACAGGACAGAGATGTTTCTCGGTTTCACAGTTTCCGGGACTGGGAACGGAACTTCCAGCCGCCCGTTCTCAAAGACATCTCTGCTAGCTTCATGGCTTCTGCCATGACTTTTTCGGTCGTCCTGCGTCTGCGTTTGCGAGAGCATCTCCCGCAGGCCGTAAGCCGGTTGTCGTGCGTCGAACTTTCGTGACCAGCATCCCATCCGGAACTCTACTTGCTGTGCTCTTGATGAGCTTTGGGCTTCGCGTTTACTAGCACGCTCGGCCAGCAAGACGAGCTCCTGACCTCTACTGCCGGTTGCGTGCATCTCGTATGGCCTTGTCGATCAAGGTTCTGCCTGCCGCGGTCCTTCAAGCTGACGATACCTTCGCGAATGCGTCGCACTTGACCGGTTCAGCAGACGAAGTATGCTCTCAACCTGACAGAGCTCGCCGATGTCATCGAAAGGAATGGCTCATGATGAAGTTAAGGCCCATGCCGAATTGGCACACGGACTGTCGATGCAGCACACTCTCGAATGCCGCGTAGGCATCTGGCGGCCCTCGCTCCGACTTCTTGATGAACATTGCGACACCTTGACGGGGCGACGATCGATCTTGTAGCCTGGGAAGTGCTTGATCACGCTCGGCGAACCAAAGTTGTTGCAAGTCGGTCTCGTACCTCACGGCATTGCTCCAGAAGAACATCGAGTAAATTCCCTTGGTCAAAGTGTTCGGCCAAGCTCGATTGCGCATGACGAAACTGGTTGTCCCGAGGAGGTCTTTGAGCGTCACGGAGAAAGCAGGCCAATGATCGAGTTCATAGATCTTTTTCAAGCTGCGGGCTCCTCGTATTGGTTTAAAGTCGACTCGCCGAAAACAGACGATACTGCTGCCAAGAAATCCTCAGATCCATAACAAATGATCGGATTTTCCTAGACATTCGCATATATAACTCGCGAGTGAGAAGTTCTGTAACTGGATCATCATGCGGCGAAGCGTGAACCTTCGGAGCGAGTGAAGTCTATTTTATCAAGGATGAATTTTCGGAACGCTGAACCTTTTCCGCCGTGGTGCAAAAATCCAGGCAGCGTGTTTTTCAAGGCGGCTGAGACAATCATTTCCGAAGGCAGCACGTCTGGGCGGATGGTTCGGATCCAGGTTCCAAAGTGTTTCCAGACCAGACCGTCACATGTCATGGCAAGGTACTGTAACATGCCCTGAGCGATCATGCCGGTCTGCACAAACACATGATATGCGTGCATCTTTCTCTGCACCTGTCTGCGATATTTCTCGGTAGTCCGGTGGAGGTATTGGTTACCATTGCGACGCTTGAGCGGTCGCATAGCGGCCATCCAGAAATGGTATCCGAATGAGCCGACCGAATGCACCGCTTGCTTGAAAGCGACTTCGATCTTGAAACGCAAACTGTAGAGCAAGATGATCTCCTGAGCTTCCATGGTGAGGTCGGTAGACAAGAGGATGATCCGCCCTCTCGTGGGATGATCGACGAGAATGAAGCGGACCATCGCCCCGGCGGGCTTCCACAACAGATCCACCGACTTGAACCGGACAGAGATGTTTCTCTCCCCATATACGGGACTGGGAACGGAACTGAAGCCGCCCGTTCCAAAGACATTCTGGAGCTTCACCGCAGCGCCATACTTTTTCGGTCGTCCGCGTTTGCGTTTGCGTGGCACTGCCGCAGGCCGAAAGCCGGTTGTCGTGCGTCGAACCCTCGTGACCAGCACACCGGAACGCCCCTTGGTGCTCCGGATCACCTTTCCGTTGGCGTAGTAGGCGTCGGCCAGCAAGACGAACTCCTGACCTCTACAGACGGATGCGAGCATCTCGTTGGCCTTGTCGATCAAGGTTCTCCTGTCGCGGTTTGAAGTGACGATACCTTCGTGAATGCGTGCACAGACCGGAACGCAGAAGAAGTATCCGCCAACCTGACAGAGCACGCCGAAGGCCTGAAAGGAATGGCTCATGATGAAGTGAGGCTTGGAATTGGACTCGGACTGTTGATGCAGATACTTCACCGCAGGCATCTTGCGGCCCTCCTTGGACTTCTTGATGCCGTCGAGAACCAGGACGGGGCGACAACCGATCTTGTAGACAGGGAAGTGCTTGATCACGATGGCGAACCAAAGTTCTGCAAGCCGGTCCGTCTTCACGGCATTGCTGTGGAAGAAATGGAGTAAGTGCTCATAGAAGTGTTCTGACAAACCGAGAGCGCGGACGAAACTGGAAACCCCGAGGAGGTCATTGCGCACGGAGAAAGCGGCCAAGACGAGCAGAAACCAGAGAAAGGTGCGGGCTCTCGAGAAAGCGGGTCGCAGAAAACAGACGATATTCCACCAAGAAATCCAGAGATCCATAACAAATGATTTGATTTTCCTAGACATTCGCATATATAAGCTAATGACCATGAAAAAGATCAGATCACTGAAAAAAGAGTCCAGAAACTTGCGGCAAAGTTAGCTGCAATCGGGCCAATGCGGCCTGGGAGCATCAGCAAGCAATACCGAGATCGACAACGCCAGCGCGGCGTGTATTACCAACTGAGCTACACGCATGAGATGAGGAGCCGGACTGAACACGTCTGGCCAGACCACGTGAAGGGACTACGAAAAGAAACAGAGGAGTACAAGAAATTCAAGAAACTGACCACCGAACTGATCGATCTGAGCATTGAACTATCCAAGGCGAAGATCGCTCTATTACGCAGTCAGACAGACACGCCAGGCAAAGAGAAACTGGTCTGAGAACTTCCCACTCACGAGATATATAAGCTAATGACCATGAAAAAGATCAGATCACTGAAAAAAGAGTCCAGAAACTTGCGGCAAAGTTAGCTGCAATCGGGCCAATGCGGCCTGGGAGCATCAGCAAGCAATACCGAGATCGACAACGCCAGCGCGGCGTGTATTACCAACTGAGCTACACGCATGAGATGAGGAGCCGGACTGAACACGTCTGGCCAGACCACGTGAAGGGACTACGAAAAGAAACAGAGGATTACAAGAAATTCAAGAAACTGACCACCGAACTGATCGATCTGAGCATTGAACTATCCAAGGCGAAGATCGCTCTATTACGCAGTCAGACAGACACGCCAGGCAAAGAGAAACCGGTCTGAGAACTTCCCACTCACGAGAGCTTATATATGCGAATGTCTAGGAAAATCAAATCATTTGTTATGGATCTCTGGATTTCTTGGTGGAATATCGTCTGTCTTCTGCGACCCGCTTTCTCGAGAGCCCGCACCTTTCTCTGGTTTCTGCTCGTCTTGGCCGCTTTCTCCGTGCGCAATGACCTCCTCGGGGTTTCCAGTTTCGTCCGCGCTCTCGGTTTGTCAGAACACTTCTATGAGCACTTACTCCATTTCTTCCACAGCAATGCCGTGAAGACGGACCGGCTTGCAGAACTTTGGTTCGCCATCGTGATCAAGCACTTCCCTGTCTACAAGATCGGTTGTCGCCCCGTCCTGGTTCTCGACGGCATCAAGGAAGTCCAAGGAGGGCCGCAAGATGCCTGCGGTGAAGTATCTGCATCAACAGTCCGAGTCCAATTCCAAGCCTCACTTCATCATGAGCCATTCCTTTCAGGCCTTCGGCGTGCTCTGTCAGGTTGGCGGATACTTCTTCTGCGTTCCGGTCTGTGCACGCATTCACGAAGGTATCGTCACTTCAAACCGCGACAGGAGAACCTTGATCGACAAGGCCAACGAGATGCTCGCATCCGTCTGTAGAGGTCAGGAGTTCGTCTTGCTGGCCGACGCCTACTACGCCAACGGAAAGGTGATCCGGAGCACCAAGGGGCGTTCCGGTGTGCTGGTCACGAGGGTTCGACGCACGACAACCGGCTTTCGGCCTGCGGCAGTGCCACGCAAACGCAAACGCGGACGACCGAAAAAGTATGGCGCTGCGGTGAAGCTCCAGAATGTCTTTGGAACGGGCGGCTTCAGTTCCGTTCCCAGTCCCGTATATGGGGAGAGAAACATCTCTGTCCGGTTCAAGTCGGTGGATCTGTTGTGAAGCCGCCCGGGGCGATGGTCCGCTTCATTCTCGTCGATCATCCCACGAGAGGGCGGATCATCCTCTTGTCTACCGACCTCACCATGGAAGCTCAGGAGATCATCTTGCTCTACAGTTTGCGTTTCAAGATCGAAGTCGCTTTCAAGCAAGCGGTGCATTCGGTCGGCTCATTCGGATACCATTTCTGGATGGCCGCTATGCGACCGCTCAAGCGTCGCAATGGTAACCAATACCTCCACCGGACTACCGAGAAATATCGCAGACAGGTGCAGAGAAAGATGCACGCATATCATGTGTTTGTGCAGACCGGCATGATCGCTCAGGGCATGTTACAGTACCCTTGCCATGACATGTGACGGTCTGGTCTGGAAACACTTTGGAACCTGGATCCGAACCATCCGCCCAGACGTGCTGCCTTCGGAAATGATTGTCTCAGCCGCCTTGAAAAACACGCTGCCTGGATTTTTGCACCACGGCGGAAAAGGTTCAGCGTTCCGAAAATTCATCCTTGATAAAATAGACTTCACTCGCTCCGAAGGTTCACGCTTCGCCGCATGATGATCTAGTTACAGAACTTCTCACTCACGAGTTCCTAGACATTCGCATATATAAGCTAATGACCATGAAAAAGATCAGATCACTGAAAAAAGAGTCCAGAAACTTGCGGCAAAGTTAGCTGCAATCAGGCCAATGCGGCCTGGGAGCATCAGCAAGCAATGCCGAGATCGACAACGCCAGCGCGGCGTGTATTACCAACTGAGCTACACGCATAAGATGAGGAGCCGGACTGAACACGTCTGGCCAGACCACGTGAAGGGACTACGAAAAGAAACAGAGGAGTACAAGAAATTCAAGAAACTGACCACCGAACTGATCGATCTGAGCATTGAACTATCCAAGGCGAAGATCGCTCTATTACGCAGTCAGACAGACACGCCAGGCAAAGAGAAACCGGTCTGAGAACTTCCCACTCACGAGTTATATATGCGAATGTCTAGGAAAATCAAATCATTTGTTATGGATCTCTGGATTTCTTGGTGGAATATCGTCTGTCTTCTGCGACCCGCTTTCTCGAGAGCCCGCACCTTTCTCTGGTTTCTGCTCGTCTTGGCCGCTTTCTCCGTGCGCAATGACCTCCTCGGGGTTTCCAGTTTCGTCCGCGCTCTCGGTTTGTCAGAACACTCCTATGAGCACTTACTCCATTTCTTCCACAGCAATGCCGTGAAGACGGACCGGCTTGCAGAACTTTGGTTCGCCATCGTGATCAAGCACTTCCCTGTCTACAAGATCGGTTGTCGCCCCGTCCTGGTTCTCGACGGCATCAAGGAAGTCCAAGGAGGGCCGCAAGATGCCTGCGGTGAAGTATCTGCATCAACAGTCCGAGTCCAATTCCAAGCCTCACTTCATCATGAGCCATTCCTTTCAGGCCTTCGGCGTGCTCTGTCAGGTTGGCGGATACTTCTTCTGCGTTCCGATCTGTGCACGCATTCACGAAGGTATCGTCACTTCAAACCGCGACAGGAGAACCTTGATCGACAAGGCCAACGAGATGCTCGCATCCGTCTGTAGAGGTCAGGAGTTCGTCTTGCTGGCCGACGCCTACTACGCCAACGGAAAGGTGATCCGGAGCACCAAGGGGCGTTCCGGTGTGCTGGTCACGGGGGTTCGACGCACGACAACCGGCTTTCGGCCTGCGGCAGTGCCACGCAAACGCAAACGCGGACGACCGAAAAAGTATGGCGCTGCGGTGAAGCTCCAGAATGTCTTTGGAACGGGCGGCTTCAGTTCCGTTCCCAGTCCCGTATATGGGGAGAGAAACATCTCTGTCCGGTTCAAGTCGGTGGATCTGTTGTGGAAGCCCGCCGGGGCGATGGTCCGCTTCATTCTCGTCGATCATCCCACGAGAGGGCGGATCATCCTCTTGTCTACCGACCTCACCATGGAAGCTCAGGAGATCATCTTGCTCTACAGTTTGCGTTTCAAGATCGAAGTCGCTTTCAAGCAAGCGGTGCATTCGGTCGGCTCATTCGGATACCATTTCTGGATGGCCGCTATGCGACCGCTCAAGCGTCGCAATGGTAACCAATACCTCCACCGGACTACCGAGAAATATCGCAGACAGGTGCAGAGAAAGATGCACGCATATCATGTGTTTGTGCAGACCGGCATGATCGCTCAGGGCATGTTACAGTACCTTGCCATGACATGTGACGGTCTGGTCTGGAAACACTTTGGAACCTGGATCCGAACCATCCGCCCAGACGTGCTGCCTTCGGAAATGATTGTCTCAGCCGCCTTGAAAAACACGCTGCCTGGATTTTTGCACCACGGCGGAAAAGGTTCAGCGTTCCGAAAATTCATCCTTGATAAAATAGACTTCACTCGCTCCGAAGGTTCACGCTTCGCCGCATGATGATCCAGTTACAGAACTTCTCACTCACGAGTAACATCTAACTAAGCTAAATTTGATCCATACATCCCTTGCATCTCACCTGCCGGCGCATTGTTCGAAGAGGGCCGCGAGATCGACATCGGCGGTGAGGCTGATCTGAAGTCACTGCTCGAGGCTGTCGCTCTCTGCAACGACTCCCAGCTGGCACCGCCCGACGATGGCGAGCCGCGTTGGCGGGCGCGGGGGGATCCGACGGAGGCCGCCTTGCTCACCCTGGCGATCAAGAGCGGGGTGGATTTGACCAAGCTGGAACAGGCGATGCCTCGTCGCCGTGAGATCCCGTTCGATTCCGCAAGCAAGATGATGGCCACGCAGCACGACGAAGGTGAGCGGGGACGCGTATCGATCAAAGGAGCGCCCGAAGAAGTGCTTAAGCTTTGCTCGAGCGTGCGCCGCCATGGTCGAACGGAGAGGATCGACGATTCGTTCCGACGCGCGGTGGATGCCATCTCGGCCGAATTTGGCGAGCAGGCCTTGCGGCTTCTGGCGGTGGCGGAAGTCGACAGCGGCCGTCTGGACGAAGGAACCGGCTTTGAGCAGTTTCGGAACGGTGGCACTTTTCTTGGGCTGCTCGCGCAGATGGATCCGCCCCGGGACGAGGTCTGGACGGCGGTGGCGGCGTGCCGCAGCGCCGGGATTCGGCCGATCATGGTCACGGGAGACCACAAGATCACCGGGCTTGCGGTGGCCCGTGCCCTCGGCATCGCGGGTGAGGGTGACCTGGCCGTGGACGGGCGTGAGTTGGAGGCGATGTCGGAAACGGAGCTGCTGGAGAATCTCCCTCGCGTCTCCGTCTTCGCCCGCGTGCATCCGGCGCAAAAGCTGCGCATTGTCCGGGCGCTTCAATCGCAGAAGAATGTCGTGGCCATGACGGGCGATGGCGTCAATGACGCCCCGGCGCTGGCGAGCGCCGATGTTGGGGTGGCCATGGGGATCACTGGCACGGAGGTCGCGAAGGGGGCGGCGAAGATTGTCGTCACCGATGACAATTTTGCGACGATCGTCCATGCGGTCGAAGAGGGACGGCTCGTCTATCGCAATCTGAAGAAGGTGATCCTCTATCTCATGGCGACTTCGATGGCGGAGGTCCTGGTGCTTTTGTGCGCTCTCGTCTTCGGCTACCCCCTGCCGCTGGCCGCGGTCCAGATCCTTTGGATCAACATCGTGACCGAAGGCACGGTGACGGTGAACCTCATCATGGAGCGGGCGGAAGGGGACGAGATGAAACGACCGCCCATCCGGCAGGGCGAGGCACTCATTGACCGCGCGATGCTCAAGCGAGTGGCCTTGATGACGCCAATGATGGTGCTTTCGGCTTTCGGTTACTTTGTGTGGAGGCTTTCGTCCGACGTGGCTTACGACGTGGCGCGAAGCGAAACGTTCACCGTCTTGGCAGTCTGTCAGTGGTTCAATGTGCTCAACTGCCGCAGCGAACTCAAATCCGCGTTGAACCTAAGTATCCTCAACAACTACTGGCTGCTCGGCGGCCTTGCCCTGGGCAATGCCTTGCATTTCTGGGTCTTCAGCAGAATCTGTGGGTGAAATTCCGGATTTGCTCCGGGAACGCTGGACGCCGGGTCCCGCTGCCCCTGGACCCCAGAACTGCTGAAACTACTTGTTTCATGGGCTGGGCCCTACCAGGGGCAGCCCCGGCGCAAGCGTTGTCCTCGCAAATCCGAGGTTTGGATGGGCAGCTGGCTTGTTGCCACAACTTTGATGCCCATTAAGATTGGATATAACTTGTTGCTGGTCAGGATTCTAGGTGAATCGCGCCGCCTGGGCACCCACAGATTCTGCTGAAGAGGCGCATTTCTTGGTGATCTACGCCGAGCCAATGAATCGCATTTTTCACACCGCGCCGATTCCTCTGGCAGAGTTCTTCCTGATTGGCGGTGTCGCGAGTCTCGTGTTGTGGGCGGAGGAGATCCGAAAATTCTTGGCCCGTCGGCATGTGCGCCCGTTCGAGCGGCCGCCCCGGCTGTCTGGATCGACTCAGAACAGCGCAGGACAAGGGAAGCGATAGGCTGGATGGGCTCCTGGTGTCGTGATTTTCATTCTCCGGCTTCGGGCCTCTCGATATTCTTCGATTCCTCCTCCTGCGGGCTCTGAGGGGTCTCGGCATGCCCAGGCCCGCGGATGGCCGGGATGGAAAGCTTGGACAGTTCGATGATGGCGGGATTGATCCGGATGGTGAACGCCCGGCCGCCCTCGTCTTGCGCGGAGTGATGCACTTGCCAGGCACCGCCCTGAGAAACGTCATCCGCGAAGCGGATGTGAATGACGGTTCCCTCACATCGGGCGAGACCGTCGAGGAACTTGTTGAGGGCTTGGGTGTTTCCGGCGTAGCGTAAGGTGGAGACCCAATTGATCGCCGTGCCGCCGAGGTATTTGGCCTCGTCCATTTCCAGGACGGACTGGATTTGCTTTCGAGAATCGTCCGGAAATGCGGGAGGGAACGCGAGACCGGGTTGATCGAGTTCGAGCCTCAGCGCGAGTGCGGAGGCCGACAGTGCCAGGGTGACGAACAGGGCGGGAGTGTGTTTGGCTTTCATCACCGAGGGAGACGCGCGAAGTGCCCGCTTCTTAGGGGAACTCCTTGGGTTTCCTTGAGCTGCGGGAATGCCAGGGATTCGCTCGCTCCACGAATCTCGCCGATCCTGCCGCCCCCTTAGGCTCGGATGCGGTCGATGGCCGCGCCCTCGCGCCTCTCGGGGCCCAGGCGTCTCTCGGCGCCCATGGCATTCAGCATGGTGTTGTAGACGTCGATCCCCTCGGCATTCACGTCCAGGAGTTCGCCGGTCTTGAAGCGGCCCGCTGCGCTGGTGACAGCGTGGAAAACGCCAGACAACTCCCGTTTCACGTCGTTGTGGCGGCCGTCGCCGGATTCGGTGGACACAGTGATCAACGAGTTCTCGAGGATGGATTTTCCGTTGGCCTCAATGGCGTCCTGCTCGTCCAGTCGCTGGAGGAAGTAGGCCACTTCACGCATCTTCATGTGAGCGTGGGCGCGCAGGGCGGCGTTGTCCCTCTTGGGATTGAACTGGTGCCACCATTCGTGGCTGCAACCCTTGGAACCCGAGGCATTGTGCTGGCGGGCGTCGTCGAAGGTGAACATCTTGCGGCCGTTGTAATGATAGTCTCCGGTGAGACGGATGCGTTCGCCCGCCGCCAGGAAGGTCAGCGAACCGAAGCGCAGGCGATCGCACTGAATGGCCAGCGCATAGAGATCGGCCATGAGGCGCCATTCCCGGGTCAGCTCTTCCAGTGTGATGTCGATCCCTTCTCCTCCCGGATCTGCGGGACCGCCGTGGGCAATTTTCGATTTGGGCGGGGCCTCGGGTGCGCCTTCCACCCTGGCCGTCATCTCGTAGGCTCGCTGCTCAAACTCGCGGATGCGATCGAGGTGGTCCTTGATTCGGCCGCGCGAAGTGGTTCCGAGCGGCGAGCGCTGTCCGGTGAAATACTTGTACTGATCCAGAACGGAGTCGAGGACACTGCGCTTGATCCGTTCGGTGCGGGCGTCGGTTTCGTCGGTCCCGTCGACCGAGAGCTTGCCAAAGACCCGCTCAAAGAGGTCGCGGGGGCGCTCCTGCATGGTGGCGGCCACGGTGCCGTCGAGATTGTAGCTGTGGACGTAGCGGCTGACGCGGCTGCGGCGAAAGAAGGTGCCTCCGATCAGAGTGGGCACCATGCCGGGCGGCAGGCCCTGGGGATAGTGGGTGTGGCGAATCACCTGGTCGATGGAGGGGCCGCCCGATTGGGCCTCGCCCCGGGGCGCTTCGGCGGTGAAGGCGGCCGAGGCGCCGTCGAAATGGGCGTTGATGCCCGATTCGTCAGCGCGGACCTGATCGACATTGCGCATGATCAGGAGCTTGTCGCTGAGGGGCTTGAGCGGTTCGAGCACGCCATCGAAACCCTCGCGTTGGAGCGGAGCGGGAACTCCCAGGCCAAAAAAGACGTTGAAGGCGCGAACGGGGACGGCAGCGGGCGCGGCCGTGGGCGCCGCGGTGGCCGTGGAGCTGAGCATTTCCTCGAAGAACGGCAGCCCGATGCTGATGCTCCCAAGACCTTTGAGCATGGTTCGGCGATCGATTTTCGATGAATGCATGGCTTGGCGTGAGTCGGGGTTGCGGTTTTACGATGGGCCGTTGGGTTCCGTGCGCGTGGAGCGCACCAGGTCGCTGAGCACGATGGCCTTGATCAAAGACTTATAGGTAAACCCACCTTCGAGGGCAAGTTTGTGGATGCGATCCAGTTCCGGCCGGTCAGCCGGGACGAGAGGCCTTCCCAGGGCGAATTGGGTGACCTTCCAGGTGAGATTCTCCTTCACGCGATCGCTCCCGGCCAGGAGATCCATCAATTCGCGGGCGGTCTCGAAGGGAACCGGGTCGGCGGTCCCGGGGAAAAGGATCTCACCGTCCTCGCGCAGGGCGTTGCCGTGTTCGTCGGCTTCGTGATAGCTCCCGAGACCGTCGAAGCGTTCAAGTCCGTAGGCCAGGGGTTCAAACTTGCTGTGACAGCCTCCGCAGGACCGGTTGGCCACTCGTTTTTCGGCGATTGCGCGCTGGGTGAGGCCGGGCTTGGTGGGGACCGGATTCGTGTCGACGCCCGGGGGTGGATCCTTGACGCCGCTGCGCAGCAGATCGTGCAAGACAAAGAGACCGCGGGTGACCATGGATGCCTCATCGCCGCCAATGGTGAGCACGCTCCCCTGGGAGAGGAGGCCGCCCCGCGTCGCGTCCTCTGAGAAGTTGACGCGCTGGAGTTCGTCGGCCTTGCCCAGCAGGGGCTGATCGAGGCGGTAATGCTTGGCCAGCCTGGGAGTGAGATAGCTAAACGGGGCGTTGAGAAGATCTGAGAGCGGCCGTTCCTGTTTCCAGACCAGATCCTTGAAAAAGGCGAGGGTTTCAGCCTTCATGTCCTCGGCCAGGGCGGGTTCCCAATCGGGGAACCGCTCACGGTTTGGACGGAGGTTTGCCAGGCGGTCGAGGTGCAGCCATTCGGAGAAGAAACGAGTGGACTGGGTGATGGCCCGCGGGTCTTGCAGCATGCAGTCGACCATCTGGGCGATGGCATTCGAATCGTACAGCTCGCCGCGTTCGGCGGCGTCGTAGAGGTCCTGGTCCGGGGGGGCGCTCCAGAGGATGTAGCTCATGCGGGAAGCCATTTCGAATTCGCCGACCGGCCAGACGTTCCCGTCGCCGCGTTGATTCTCGACTTGATAGATGAATCGCGGGGATTGCAGCATGGCCTCGATCACGAATCCGACGGCTTCGTTGAGCGAGCCGCCACCACTCGCCACGGTCGTGGTGATGCCGCGATAGGCGATCACCTCGTGGTCTTCGAGAGGCCCGCGCAAAAGCCACTTGCCCATCCGATTGATCAGGGCGCCCATTTCGCGATCGGTGAACTTCAGGTTTCTGGAAAAGCGCCGGGCGAAGGCCAGGGGATCCAGTTTCGCGACGATCAAGCTGGCGAGTTCGCTGTAGGCTTCGATGTGTTTGAAGTCCACGCCGAGATTGTAGGCGGTGTTGTGAAAGCCGTCAGCCCGCAGGTCTTGTGGGAGACGTTCCCGAGCCTCCTGCTCGATGTCGACGCCCAGGGCAGCGCGAACGGTTTCGATGTACTCGGAGACCGTGAGCCGACGCACCCAGTTCTCGTTCGCGCGGTGATCGCGCTTGTGGGCCAGGGGATCGATGGTGTCCCCGTTCCATCGGGCGCCGCCGTCGATCCACTGTTTGAGAAGGGCCTTTTCCTCGGGCAAGAGCGGTTTGCGATCCTCGGGCATGTCGTCGAATTTCACGAGTTCCCACAGAAGGCTTTCCTCGGCGCTGCCGGGAACGATGGCCTCGCCTTCGCTGCCTCCCTCTTCGGCGGCGGCTCGCTTGGAGAGATCCAGCTTGCCCTTTCGGTTCGCCGTGTCGTGGCATTCGAGGCAGTGTCTGGCGAAAATGGGTGCGATGGACTCCTCAAAGAGACGCGCATTGGGATGGATTTCGGGCGCGGTCTTCGGGGGCTCGGTGGGGGCGTCTGGACCCAGCCGGAAGTGGCGCTTGATTTCCGAGGGGGCGAGGTCGCGATTGTACAGAGCGACCAGGTGAAAGGCGCCGTACCAAGGCCGTCCACCGGTGACCTCATTACCCAGAGCCAAACTGTAGGACGTCGACCAGTTTCCGGTGCGACCACCGGGGTCGCTTTCCGCCGCCACTTCGCCGTTGAGATAGAGCTTGGTCTCGCCGGATTGATTGCACGTGAAGGTGACGTGCGTGAGGTCGCGGGTAAGGCTGCCCTTGGGGGAACTCAAGGCTGGCAGTCCGTTGGCGCTGGTCTTGGTGGTGCGGTGGCGAATCTGGAGGGCGTCGCCGTCTTGCCCGAGGGTCAGATTGCGGTTGGAGGAATCCTGGGAAAGCGTCACGATCCGGGCCGGGCCGGTCTGGTCGAGCCGATTCGTTTGAATCCAGGCTTCGAGGGTGACTTCGCTCGAGCGCTTGATGGCCATGTGGAAGCGCGCCGGGGCCCGCTTCGACTTGAGCAGGGCCCTGCCGGTGATTTCCAGGCTGCCATTGGATCGCCGAATGCGGTTGATGTCGGAAATCGCCAGATCGACCGGGGCGCCGGCCGCGGAGGAATCGCGCACGTCGGCGCCTTCCAATTCCTGAAATTCATAGAGGCCCAAGAGCCCGATGCGTGTGCGCTGGGCCTCCTCGTCGGCCGGGCAGGGCGAGAGGAGCAGCGAGAAGAACAGCGAAAGGACGCCGGTGATGGCGGACCCGAGAGAGCGAGGGAGAGAGTGGAGCATGGCTTGGAACGGGGCGTCGTCGCAGGACGATATAGTTTCCAAACCATGATGAATGCGATCCGGCGCGGCGTCACGTCATTCCAAGGGTGGACGGCCGTAGGCCATCAGGCGGCTGCGATTCCGGCCGCCGCATCGATAGGAGAAGAAATCCACTCCGCTTCCACTGAGTCCGGTTTTCCCGGTGCCGCGGGCGCCGAAGAGCCTTTGGGTTCCGTTCTCGCCCTGGCCCATGTAGACCATCACGTGACCGATCTTGCGGGGGCTGCCGCCGCGGGTTCAGAAGAGCAGATCGCCCGGTTGAAGGCGCTGGAAGACGGCTTTCTCGGTTTCTCCCGGAGCCACTCGCCACAATCGGGCGTTCTTGGCCAGGTGATTGGCTTGGGCTTCCGAAGTGCGAGGGAGGTGGATCCCGAGGCGGCGAAAGAGATGCTGGAGGGAAGCAGAGCAATCCATCCCGCTGGAATCCGAGCCCTCGTACCGGTAGGGGATCCCCTGGCGAGCCAGGGAGTGGGTGAGGGCGAGCAGCGGCTGGACGGCGGACCGGGCGTGAAGGGGGGGCCAGGGCCATGGTGCCGGAGGGGGGGTGGTTCGGCGTGTAGACGCAGCAACGAGGCGAGCAGTCCGAGCGAGATCAGGAGAAAGCCCAAACGGGGGCCTCTCAAGGGGCGGAAGGGACGCGAGAAAGCCGTCATCATAAGAATCAAACTACGGTATTGTCAACATTAGGTGAGCAAAAAATATGATAATTATGTTAATTCTAAATTATTTATAAGCAGGTCCACCTGGGCTGCGAGTCGTCGCACCTGTGCGACTGAACACTGAAAGCGGAAAGAAATGGTTTATAAACCATAATTTCCATAATAAGAATCTCCACGATAGTCGCTTTTGCTCACAATTTGGATCCGGCGGCCGAGGCGGGTCGCGCTTCGCTCTTACTCGTTGAGGATGATCCGGCCGTGCGGGATCTCCTGGTCCGAATTCTCGGCAACGAGCACGAGGTGTATTCCGCGGAGGATTGCGTGCATGCGGAGGCGATCCTGGAGGCGGAAGCTATTGATGTGATCATTTGCGATCACGGTCTGCCGGGGGAGTCGGGGCTCGATTTTCTCAGTCGGATCCGAATGGAATTTCCCTACATTCAGCGGATTCTCCTCGCGGGTCACACGGACGTGGAACTGGCCATCCGGGCGATCAACGAGGGCCGTTACCTGCCGAAACCCGCGGAGTTCTCCACCGTTTGCGAGGCGGTCAACTCAGGGCTTGAGAAGCGGAAGAAGATGCTCTGCGAGAAACAGATCGTGGAGGAGATTGCCGCGATGAAGGAGCGGATGAATTCGCTTCCCTATTTCATGCGCCGAATGCGGGTGCTGGGCCTGGAGGGGGGACGTTTCATGGCGCGCGCCATGGGCACCTATTTCATTGGCTCCCTGGGCTTCCTGTTCTGCGGGGTCGGTCTGCTCATGGCTTTGTACCTCATCAAGACCGTGGCGGGCGTGAACATGCTGAGCTTGAACCTCGAGGAGCTGGTGGGTCAGTTCCACGACTGGGCGACCCAGTTGACGCGGCTCTGAGCCGTGGTCCATGGGCCCCGCCGCCGGAAGGTCGCGCTGCGTCGCGACTGGGGTCCTGCGGATTCGGCCAAATCGTGGCACCGCCCGGGGATGGCATCCCCAGCTACAGCAGCCACGCGCCGCGCCTCGTAGCTAGCGAAGCACGAATTTCACGTTGCGAATCCTCTCGCTGCCGAACTTTTTCTGGAGGCTGCGGAGGATCTCGCCGCGCATCCCTTCGAGGACAAAGTGGACGGTTGGCTGACTCACGCGGATCTCGAGCGTCCGGTGCTTCAGCTTGTCCGGAACGGCTTGCACGCAGAGAGGGTGGCCGATGATCTGGGTCCAGGCGCGGCCGATCGTTTCTTCGGCGTAGCGGTCCGAGAGCCCGAGCGACTTCATCAGTCCCGGGATGACGTCGCCTACCACCTTGGCCGACGATCTGGGGTCACTCGGCTGTGGCACACCGCGCCACTCTTCCAGGAGGCGCTTGCGCATGGAGGACTTCGTCATTGGCTCAATCTTGGTGCCGGGTCGCGGTGGGCTCAAGCGCAATGATCCGGCCGCGCTTGGATCCGGTCGCCGACTTGGAATTGAACACCTGGCGTCGCCGATTTGTCTGGAGTTCGAGGTTGCATTCGCCCCCACCGCCTCATTAGATGAAGCGAGCGTCAATCACCACTGTCATGGCCAAGAAGACACCGGATTTTGAACCTGATGAATTGGAAGATTTCCCCGAGGAAATCGCGAGCCCGTCGTCCGAGCGATCAGAGGGTTTGCCGGAGGTCTCCGAGAAGTCCGGGGGCGAGCCCTTGATGGGCAATTTGGCGCGGACCAAGAAGGATTTGCCCAGTTTCAGCTCCCAGGATCGCCGTCAGGCCAAGCGGATGGAGTCAATGGATCTCGACAATTCCAACGCCCAGTCACTCGGCGAGGAGATCCGTCCCCAGACGGCCTTGCAGGCCAAGCGGCGGGAAAGGCGGGAAGCGGCGGCCGAGGCAGGGCCCGTGTCCAGCCGGGACGTGGAAGAGGCTTTGCGGCGAGAGGGTGGCCGGCCCAAGGGAGAACTCCGGCCCTGCGATTTCGAACCCATCTCCTGGGCCTCGCCGAAGACGCGCGTGGACAGCGGGATCATCGGGGAACACGGCGAAGAGCGCCCGAAGGTGTCTTTCAATGCCTGTGTCCTCGCGGTCGTGGACGGCTTGAAAAGGGGGTGGAAACAATTGAGCGGCCTGGAGATGGCGAGTGTCACCGTGTTCATCGTGGTGGCCCTGGCTGGACTCTTCGTGTTTCGGGACCTGGTTCACTCCTTCCCGACCCCTCCCGAAGCTGCCCGCGCTTCACTTTCGGCGCTGGAATTTCCGGTGGAGGGTGAGCTGGTAAACCTCGCTTTCGTGGAGGCCTACTGGAGAGAGCCTCAGCCCGGCGACATCGTGAGACCCGGGATGTTGATCGTGCCTGAAATCCGCCTTCGTGCCAGTGGTCGCGGCTTTCTGCGGTTGCTGATCCGGGACGAAGACGGCCTCATCCGCGGCGACCCTTTCGCGGAGAAACTGGAGGGCGGTGAGCAAGCCTTCACGATCCTCTGTTCCGAGGGGTATTACAATCGCATGAAGCTTCTCGAATGTCGGGCCAATCGCCTGGACCCCTGGCGTGTGCTCATCTACGAGAGCGCGGAATATGATCTTCCATTGGAGGAATGGCGATTGCTGGCTGAATTCGCGATGCCCTCGGAGATCGAGCAGGCGCGTTGAGCGAGGTCATCCGAGACCGCGACGCTGAGAGGACATCATGCAGGATCGATCGATGATAGAGCAGGCAAGTGAACAAGGAGGATCCAAGCTCGTGTCCCGTGAGGGCTGGGTGGTGATGCATCTCTTCTACCATTTAGAGTATGCCACCTGGGAGTTGCTGGGGAGCGATATTCAGCGTCAGGCAAAGACCGACCTCGCCAAGTTGGTGCAGGAAATCCGGGCTTACGAGGACACGCAGTTGCTGACGTTCAGCATGGTTTCGCCCAAGGCGGACCTGGGATTCATGTTGCTGACTCCCGACCTGCACATGGCCAATGCCTTTGAGAAGCAGCTCAGCACCTCTCTGGGGCCGGAGATTCTCTCGCCGGTGTATTCCTACCTCTCGATGACGGAGCGGAGCGAGTACACCACCTCGGAGGAGCGTTATCGCCTGCAATTGGCTGAGGAAGAGGGGGTGGCGGCCGATTCTCCGGACATGGAGGAGAAGGTGGTGGAGTTCAACGCGCGCATGGAGAAGTACCTCCACCACCGCCTCTATCCCAATCTCCCCGATTGGCCGATTTTTTGTTTCTACCCGATGAGCAAGCGGCGAAGTGGGAACGACAACTGGTACAGCCTGTCATTCGAGCAACGCCGGGATCTCATGGGGGGACACGCCAAGCTTGGCCGGCAGTGGGCCGGAAAGATTCTCCAATTGATCACGGGATCCACCGGTCTGGATGACGCCGAGTGGGGAGTGACGCTGTTCGGCCACAACCTGATCGATGTGAAAGAGATCGTCTACCAGATGCGGTTTGACGAGGTGAGCGCGCGCTACGGGGAGTTCGGCGAGTTTTACATTGGCTTGCAGTTGCCCCTGGACGAATTGTTCAAACGCCTGGCCCTCTAACCCATTCACTGGATCTCCTAACAAGTCGATGCCATTTCAGATTGAGCCGCTCCGATTGGGAGGGCGAGAGTTTCGTTCCCGCCTGCTGGTGGGAACGGGCAAATTCGCCTCGAATGAATCCATGCGGGATGCCCTGGTTTCGAGCGGTACGGAGATCGTGACTGTCGCCTTGCGAAGGGCGGACCTGACGGGGCGGCGCGATCCCTATGCCAACATCCTCGAGTTCATCGATCCCGAGAAGTATCTCATACTTTCCAACACCAGTGGAGCGATGGACGCCGAGGAGGCAGTACGTCTGGCGCGCCTGGCTGCGGCGGCGGGATTGCCGAAATGGGTGAAGCTCGAGATCCATCCAGATCCCCGTTACCTCCTGCCCGATCCGATCGAGACTCTGGCGGCGGCCGAGACCCTGGTGAAGGAGGGATTCACGGTGCTTCCCTACATCAACGCGGACCCGGTGCTGGCCAAGCGGCTTCAGGACGTGGGAGCCGCTGCGGTGATGCCCCTGGGCTCGCCCATCGGGAGCAACCGGGGCGTCGATACCCGTCATCAAGTGGGGATCATCATTGAGCAGGCATCCGTGCCGGTGGTGGTGGACGCCGGTCTTGGAGTGCCGAGTCATGCGGCGGAGGCCATGGAACTCGGTGCGGACGCGGTGTTGGTCAACACGGCCATCGCCATCGCGGAAGATCCTCCGGCGATGGGACACGCCTTCAAGCTCGCGGTGGAGGCGGGGCGGTTGGCCCGCGAACTGGGTTTGCCGGAGCGCCGGGGAACGGCCTCGGCGACCAGTCCGCTCACCGGCTTTCTCTATCAGGAAGAAGCGAGCTAGTGCAGTCCGTCAAGCAGGCTGTAGTTTATTCAGTTTGGCTCTACCGCGCTTGACCTTTTCGAGAATATCAGAGGCAGCCGCGGTCCAGATGAAGGGAGATGGGTTTTCGTTGTGAGCTTCGATATAGCCTACCAACGCCTGTTCGAGGTCAGCGACACTGGTGAACACGCCTCTCCGCACACATTTTTCAGTCAGGTCACGGAAGAACCGCTCTACCATGTTGAGCCACGATGCGCTCGTAGGTGTGAAGTGGATGTGGATGCGTGGTCGCCTTGAAATCCACGCGCGAACTTTCGCGTGTTTATGTGTACCCCAGCGTTTCATAAAATGGCCAGTCAGGCCATCATGTAGTAGGCGATTTCTTCTTCGACGGCCTGATTGTCTCCGAGTGTCAATGTGAGTCGACCTTGAGGGCGAGTCAGACGTCCGGCACGCTGGATGATTTTGCGGCGAATCGTGCCGAGTCCTTCAAAGATCCACTCCGCAGCCCTTTTGGGGGACGATTTGCGTGACCGCTCCGCAGCTCGCATCTGCATTTCGCGTGTGAGATTGTGGGTGAGGATACTGGCCAAAAGGAAAGCTTCGTTGGCGGCACGTCGCTTGGCCGGAATATAGTCCATCTGGGCCTGGCTCTTGGCTTCGCCAAAAATCTTCTCCTGAGAGCCACGCCCTTCATGAAATTTCACCACATGAGCGGCCGTGTTTGTCTTGTTGGTGATGATCGCCTCGTATTCATAGTTCTCCTCGACTGGTTCGAAAAGATCCAGTTGGAGCGGTCCTTTGCGCTGAGTGCGCCTCATGGTTCGAATGCATAAAATGCCCGCTTTGCGCGCCCAACTTTTTGGCTTCCAGCGGATTTCGAAGTGATGAGTTTTTCCCTCTCCGCCTCGGGTTCGGGACCAGCGACGGCGCTTCTCGATGATGCCCTTGAGTTCCACAAGCCGCTCGAAAGGCACCGAGAACGTATATTCCAGGCCCAGGGTCTTTGCCTCTGAAACCATCTGATCGCCGAAAAACGCGCTGTCGGCGCGCAACTCGATCTGCACATCAGGCAGCACCTTGCGAATCTTTTCCACGCAGTAGCGAAGAAATTCCACCGCGCCATTGGAGTCATGGACGTTGCCGCCTCGATGAAGGTAATCGAGAATCTGTCCGGTTTGGGAGATCGTCGCGAGCAGCGGATAATAACTACGCTCGCCTTTTTTCTTCTTGTTAAATCCCACAGCCGTCCCTTCCGCATGGCGACTCGTGCTCTGCACGCTTCCGTCCAAATCAAGCGTGATGCGTTTGATTCCTTCCTCCTGAAGTCGCGACAGGCAAACGAAATGATTCATCTCCCTCATCCTCTCAAGGCTTTGACAATCGACCTCTCCCAACATCCGGCTCATCGTTGGGACACTGGGCAATTGGTGCATCCCCAAAACCTGCCGTACAAGGGGATCATCTCGGTAGTAGTCCAAACTCACATCTGACCGATAAATCAGCTCAGTTTTCTTGCCCAAAGTGTTAGTTTATGTTGCGTTATATGCCGCCTGCCCTTAAGGTCTTGTGTGAAAAATAAACACAAAAAGACAGGCAGCAAATCCGGCCGAAAAAACGCTTCTCGGAGCTATCAACCGATCTCTCAGGCCCTGAGCGACCCCAGAGTCTTTGCTGATACTGAACTCGGAAATGGTATTCGCGCTCATGGGATGGTCAACCTTTTTCGGGCCGTCTTCGGTAAGGAACTGCGCAAAAATAAGGTGAACATTTACTTCGAGGGTTTGATTGTGTAATTCCATGAGCCGTGTGTTTCGTGCCTTTCCAGTTTTACGGCGGCCAGTTCCTCGTCCGTCACTTTGATCCCCGTCTCGTAGCTTTTGGTATCGAGCCTGGCCCTGACCTTCAGGCCTCCCTTCGTCGTTGTGCTTCCAATCAACTCGACGATCGTCTGCAGGGTTGCCAGTGGCTCGCCTTGCCAGTTCTGGGTGATGTAGCTGAAGAGACGGTGCTCGATCTTGTTCCACTTGCTTGTCCCCGGCGGGAAGTGGCAGACGACCAACTTCAGCCCGGTCTCGTTCGCCAACTCCTGGAGCGAAAGCTTCCAAAGCCGCGAGCGGTGGCTGTTGCTCCCACCGCCATCGGCGGTGATTAGCAGCCGACGGGCGTGGGGGAACCGCGCAGAGCCCATTTCCGTCCACCACAACAGGATGCTGCGGGTCGCGAATTGGGCCGTATCATGGTCGATTCCGACGCTAACCCAGCCCTGGTTGTTGAGCATATCGTAAACGCCGTAGGGGATTGCCTTGCCCAGGTCCTTGTCCTTGAAGTCATGCACGCGGACTTGCTCAGGGTTGTCTTTCGGCCTCCACTGCCTCCCGGCGTTCTTGAAATCGCCCACCAACTCCTTCTTCTTGGTGTCCACTGAGATTGCTGGCTGGCCGCAATGTTGGAAGCGACGCACCTGATCGTTGATGTATTCGAACTGCCTGTTGCGATCCGGGTGCTGTGCCCCTTCGCGGGTCTTGCGATTTGCCAGCAGACTATAGCCGGCCTTGCGCAGCAACGCGGCAACAGTACGCGCACCGACCGGGTGGTTCTGAGATGTGAGTTCCCTGGCAAGCCTCTGAGTGCTCTTCAATGTCCAGCGCAATGGGGATTGAGGGTCGCCTCTACTGAGAGGATCAACTAGCCGCTCAAGAGCCCCAAGCAGTTCCGAATCGGTCTCGGTCACCGGCTTGCGCCCGCCCCCAAGCCGACGGATGCGTCCGTCGGCTTGGGGTGCCGTGTAGTCGCCGCGCCGTAACTGCTTGATGCCCTCAGTGATCGTCGTCCGCGACATCGATGTCGCAAGAGAAACTGCGGATACGCCGCCCCAACCCAATTCCATGGCCGCCGCCGCCGCCCAACACCTCCGGGCCCGCTCGTCCATGAGGTGGCTCAGGGAATCGAACTTCCGGCGAATGCTTTCGGCAACGGAACTGTCAGGCATGGCACTGACAGTAACATAGAAATAAGATTGAGAAACCTTAAATTGTTCATTTTATTTTTGCGCCATTCCTTAGCGCATCTAACAAGCTCTTGACAGCTTCGATGATTAAGACATCTCAACCATTGATGTCGTCCGATTCTCTTGAATCGCTCCCCACGAGAGAACTGATCCGGCTCGTCCGCGATCTACAGGAGCGGTTTGCTCAGTTGGAGGCGGAGAATCTCAAGCTTCGCGAGGAAAATCGAAGACTGCGCAAAGAATTGGATGAGTTGAAGCGCAAGCAGAACAGATCGGCGGCTCCGTTCTCGAAGGGAAAACCCGAGGCCAACCCGAAAAGACCGGGACGCAAGCCGGGCCAAGGTTCCTTCCGGCGGCGGGAGGAACCGGAGATTGGGCCGGATGACAATGTTCGAAGCATGGAAGCCCGATTGCCCAAGGGGCGGTCGTCAAATTGTCCTCGATGCGGAAGCAGGCTTGGAACTCGTCTGGAGACGGCAAGCACGGTCGATGTGCCGGAAAAGATTGCCCGAGACATATCGATCTGGAAAGTGGAAGTCGAAGCATGCAGTTGTGGCTACTGCGCGAGAGGAATTCACCGGGACTTGCCGCTCGACCAACACGGGGCCACCGCTCACCGTGTGGGTCCCAGGGTTCGGTCGTTTGGACTGGCTCTGCACTATCACTTCGGGGTGACTCTACGCAAAGTTCCTCCGATTGTTCGCGAGATTTGCGGCATTGATCTCAGCCAGAGCGCCCTGACACAAGACGCCCTGAAATTGGGAAACGGCGATGGAGCGATCAGCCGAGAAGCGGAGCGAATCAAAGCAGCCATCCAGCAATCCGATGACGTCAACACGGATGATACGGGATGGCGAGAACGGGGGGCAAGACGAGTTACCTGATGGCAGCGATTCCGTAAGACGGCGTCGGAAAGAGTCGTAATGGCCTGAATTGGTGGGTGTTGAGCGTGTTGAAGCTGGCGCTAAGAGGGCGAACAGTTTCGTGTGGCGGTTCTCGGGCGAATTTCGGAGGGCTCGAGCCGCGAAATGGATCCCCCTGTCGGCAATAGGCAACAGGAAGCCAGACCGCTCCGATGGCGGACGTGAACCCAAGGTTACCGAGAGCGCAGGGCGGGCGTTCCTCAGCCCGGAGCCGGTGGCGGCCACCATCGATCCTCTCGCATGGAGGCGGCGATTTGACGGGCAAAATAGATGGCCGTGTGTCCACGGCGTATCTCTGGCTTCAAGTTGCGCTTGTGGAAGCAGTGGAACACGGCGTGGGCCATGAACATGATCAGCCACAGAACGAGAATGGAATTGGGATGATGGTGATAGCAATGACCGGAATGCCAGCGGGAGCAGAGTTCGTTAAAGCCTTCGTTTTCGACCTTCCAACGGTCGTGCCCGAAATGGAAGATGGTCTTGGCATCGGCCATTGAGCGGGGCATGGTCGTCGCCCACCACCAGTGGCTATCGATGGGAGTCTCGACCCAATCCCCAGCGACGCGCTCGCGACGGATGCCAGTCTCATGGGAATGAACAACGCGAAGAGGAGTGTGAATGGATTCAGTGCAGAAGCCCTCAGCCTCTTGTAAATGAACGTGCCGCGCGGGCTTGCCCGGTGCAGCCGGAGTCTCAAATGATTCTGGCTCTTGCTCCTCAAGGGGCAGGAGCGTGCGGGCTTCGGACAATAGCTCAGGCTGATTATCCTTGAGTACGGCAACAAGGTATTTGCCGTGGTCTTCAAGAAGATTGATCACGGAGGGACGCAGGTAGAGCGCATCGGCAGTGAGCACGTCAAAGCAGCGTGGGTGGTCCTTAAGGACGCGAGTTATCAGCCGTATAGCCGCAGCGACTTCGTCGTCTCCAGGATCTCCGTCTTCACCAGGCTCAAGCATTTCCATGTCGAGAAGCAATTGAAAATCCTCACAGATAATCTGAAACGCGACCAAGCGGTGGTAGAACTGTGTTTTGACCTCGTCTCCGACGGCGATCCGGCGTTGGAGACACTTTGGACAACAACGTTTGTAGCTACAGTGAGTTTCGTGACCATCGACGGCGGCAAGCATCCAACCGCGCTGTGGGGCAAGGATTTTGTTGCGTTTGAGGCAGAAGTAAATGTGTCCGAGACACCCTCGCACACTGTCAGGCTCGATGCGCTCGGAGACATACGCCAGTTCGTCGGCGCTGGGCAAACGGTGATTACCGAGCCAACGGGTCCAGCTGCTCTTGTTCCGGTGTTGCTCGAGTTCGTTGAAGCTTGGTAACCGGCAGCAGAACATGGCGAAGAATGCTGCCGGGAAAACTCGAGTGGGAATCTGTGGTTTGGGACGAGAGTCACGCACCCGCAGCCTCCACTGTTGGCGGAGGCTGAAAATCTTGTCCGCGTAAGTTAGTAGTCGCGTGAGAATGGTCGCTTCTTTTTTGGTGGAGAATTGCGCCCGGACTTGGCTTTGCCGGCTGATTTCTTACCGGTCTTGCCCTTCTTCTTGGCGGAGCTACTCGCCGCTCTGGCCTTGGTTTTTGCCTCCTCGAGTCGGAGGCGCCCCTGCTCGTCGAGGGCTTCCAGCAGAGCATTCGCCTTCTGGAAATCATCGATCCAGCGTCTCGCCTGAGCTTCCAACGGTCTGGGGACGTGCAGCATGGTGGTCTTGCCCTTGCGAGTCTGACCGATGGCCAAGGAGCGATGGCGCAAGGAGTCGTCGGAAGCGCAACGGCAAGTGGGCTTGCCGCATTTACGAGAGAGTTCGATGGGCGAGCCGTGAAGGAAGCCTTCGGCCTGGTCGAGGAGCTGGCGGAGGCGGCTGCGAATCTGGCGTTCGGTGGGGGGCAGGGAGTTTCTGCTTGGCATGAAGGTCGGCTCGTTCGGCGCACTGTAATATAAGACTATTACAGAAACAAGCTTAAAAAAGATGAAATAACGAATGCGAATTTGCCATGGGGTCAAAAATGGGCGCTGCCGATCCGAATTACCCAAAAATACAGGGCTTGAGCCGCCTCAGCCGCCTATCTTACGGAATCGCTGACCTGATGGGATTCGTGAGCCGCCAGAAGAATGCGGTGTATTTTCAGATTCGATCACGCCACCGAGCCGAAGAAGTGGCCGAAGTCATTACGGCGGCCTGTGAGTGTGTGCTTGGAACCGATCGGTTCCGGAGCTACGACGCGGAGCGATTTTCGCAGATGGACATGCAAAAATGCATGAGCCATATTGTGAAGAATCTCTCTGAAGTTCTGGAGAAGAAGCGAGGGCGGGCACGAAGTTTCTGCGAGGGACTGAAGAATTTGCTTCGACAGTGTCTGAGGCTTTGGCAGCAGTACCACAACGGCGAGTCGACTTTAAACCAATACGAGGAAGAGAGCTTGAAAAAGATCTATGAACTCGATCATTACCTGCGGGACCGGACGCTCAAAGATTCCGACAACCAACGCATGCTCAATGAGCTTGGCCGGCACTTTGACCAAGGGAATTTAACGATGTTCCTGGAGGATCCGGAGGTAGAGCCGACCAACAACATCGCCGAGCGAATGCTCAGGCCGGCGAGCGTCGCCCGCAAGGTGTCGCAATGTTCCAAGACGGAGCGGGGAGCCAATGCCTACGCGGCATTCGAGAGTGTGCTCTCGACTCTCTCGCTGCGAGGAGCGAGTTCCGTATTCAAGTCGCTTGCCAAAATCATCGCAGGCGAGCGTACCCTTGCATGAGATGCCTGTGGCGTTTGCTGGTTAGGAGCGCTAATCAGTTACGAGTTCGTAATCGACACCGTGGGTTCGGGTGCTCGCGAAAGTTCCCCAGAACAAGACGATGACGATGGCCCTCTTGATGAAGCAGACGTTCTGCGGGCAGCGTTCTTCAGGGCAGGTACTGTTCGTCGTTCGCCGTTCCATGGCCAGAGGGGTTGACCATGGGGATTGTAGCCCGATCTGCCAGGCATGCGAGATTCGTGGCAGCAAATCTGAGAGCAGCGGCGGCCGAAATCAGCGGCCCAAATCGTTGATCGAGGCGTCCGGCCGGTGCCACCAGTGGTGATCGCCGCCGGGCAAATAGCGGTCGAGCCGATCCGTGCGGATCTCCACGGCGTTGGTGGGGGTCTCCTGGATGATGAGGCATTCGCAAATGAAGTCCGGCTCGTCCTCGGCGAGGAAGGCGGCGAGCTTGGCCTTGAAACAGGCGGCTCGGATCTCGGTGGTGGGGTCGCCGGGCGTGACGAGGAGGCGAGGGATGATGTCCGGTTCTTTTTCCTGAAAAAAGGTGAGGAAGGGATCGCGATCCGACAAGTGAAAACTATGGTCCACGGCCTTGTCAATCCACTGAAACCAGCGTCGCTTCACGCGGTCGAACTCCGCGAGCATGTTCGTTTGTGAGTCGAGCTTGGCGTTGCTCTGCGAGACGATGTCGACGGTGACGACTTCGTCGTGGCCGTGCGGCACACGGCAGTTAGGTGCTTCGCCGCTCGTGAGGCGGTGTCCCATGCTGTAGCGGCGGCTGAAACGCAGCCGAAAATCCGCTTCGTCGCTCATGGCCTTTGGAATCGATTCGCCGCCCCGCTTGTGTGGGTGGGGCGGCGGGAGGGTCACAGCGGCATCATGGCGAGCACCTCGGCCTGAATGCGAGGGATCTCGTCCAGCTCCAGGCCGGGATCGGCAACGATGAAAATCTCTTCGGTCTTTCGTCGCTTGTAGATGATCAGGCGTTTGCCGTCCTTCTCTTGGACGTCGATCTGCTGGAGGATCTTCTTGCGTTCGAGCATGAGGGCGAGGAGATAGCGGGTCTTCTCGGTGGCGGGCTCGTCCTCGGAGATCATGCGTTTGAGAGCGGCTTCAGCGTCCTCCTTGTCCACCGCATCCTGGCGTTTCTGATCCGGCACGGGCGGCTCGTATTCACTCCGCCAGTAGGAAAAGGGTGAGAGGGAATCCTGGAGTTCTTCCCAGGCCTGGAGGCAGTAATCTTCCCTTCGAAACTCACCTTCTTCCTCGTCCCAAAAGAGGGCGGTGTAGAAAGGTTGGCCTTCGACGAAGGGCTCTTCGGTGTGAGAACAGGCATGCTTGCGCGTGGCGAGCTGCCATTGGCGTTCGAGGGACATCGAGGTAGCGGTTGTTGAGTGGAGCGTGCGGTTGTTGTGTTGTTGGGATGCCGGCGTCCGGTGCCATGGAGAAAGAATCACACGCTGACCGCACGCCGACGCCTCAGGCTAAAGCTTTGGTTTCTCGCGCGCAAGCAGAGAAACAAGCTTCCCAGCACGAGGAAAATGCCGTTCGTCATCCAGGCAGCCCTCATCGGAGGAAGGTGCCCGCTCTTGCCGAGAGCGAGAAAGAGTTCCGTCAGGAAGAGCACCGCGCCAAAGAGGAAAACCGCCCAGGCCACACCGCCGAGGATCCCGCGTCGGGAGTAGGCGATGCTCAGCGGAGCGGCGACGAAGAGGATGGCCAGGCAACCCCAGGGCGCCGCCCAGCGGTCGTGCAGATTGGTTAGGTAGGGGTAGGCCGGAGGGAGACCGTCGCGCTCGGCGGTCTTGAGATAGGACACCAGGCCGGGAACGCCGAGGTAATCGGGTTCCATGCGCCGGTTGACGACCTGCCAGCGGGACTCCTCCCAGTCGTGCTCGTGGTGCCACTCTTTCCATTTGGATCGAGGAGCTGCGAGGTCGTCTTCGGGAAAGGTGGTCACCCAGGCTCGGTGGAAGCTCCAGCGGCGAGATTCGGCCTCCCAGGTGGCGGAGGCCGCTTGAATGGCGCGCGTCCGGCGCCCGTTTTCGCTTTGTTCCTGGACGTCGACGTAGCGGAACTCCTCTGACTCAAGGGTGTAGGGGATTTCCCCGATGTACCAGGTCCGGCCGCCGCGTTCGTTGGCGTAGAGATGGCGCTTGGCGATGGCTGTCTTCTGATCGCCACTGAACTGGTCCAGCAGGAACTCCTTCTTGCCCTCGCCGAGAGGCGCCCACTGATAGTTGAACACGAGGTAGAGAAAGGAGATGTAGGCCCCGCAGAGGAACAGCGGGAGCAGCGTGCGGGCAAAACTGCGTCCCGAACCCAGGATGGCCACGAATTCGTTGGAACGGGAGAGCCGGCTGAGCGCATAAACCGTGGCGATGAGGACGGCGGCCTTGGCGATTTTTGTAAAAATGTGTGGAATTTGCACCACATAGAAATTGAGAATGTCCTGCCAGGAAGGCCGATGCTCGCGGAAGTCCGAGAGGTTATCATTGAGGTCGAAGACGAGCCAGATGGAAAAGAAGGCGACCAGACAAAAGAGGAAGGGAAAGACGAATTCCCGCAAGAGATAGCGGTCGAGGATGGTGGACCATCGCAGGGCCAGGATCAGGAGGAGCGGGCTGAGAAGTCCCGCTCCAATGAGGTAACGCCGGATGATGAAGGCTTCCGGGACGGGCACTTCGCCAAACTGGCTGAAGCTTGGCTGTGCGCTCCCGAGGTCTTGGAGCATCCACACTGCGGCGGCGGGAACGAAGATGAGCGCCGCCACCAGGAGTTGCCGGGTCCCGGTGGTGCGGATCATGAGGAGAAAGAGACCCGGGAGCAGGAGGAGCAGTCCGCGCAGGAGCTGGTGAGGGAGATCGCGAGAGATCTCGCGGGCGGCGTCGGCCCGGTAGGCCGCGATGAGAGCGACGACGCCCAGCACGATGGCCATCGGGATGATCCAGCGATTGCGGAAGAGCACCTGACGGAGTGCCGATTTGATGACCGAGGTGGCGGGAGCCTTCTCCATCCATTCAGTCGGGTTTTTCTCCTTCGGGCGTGGGCCGTTCATGCGCGTTCGAGACCTTGAACGTCCTCCCGGGAAGGTTCAACGTCGAAGATGGCCACCGGATTTCTGCGAGCGACCGAGTTTGTGCATCAGATCCTCCGCGAGACCGTCCGTCCCGGTGACGTCTTGGTCGATGCGACCTGTGGGCGGGGAAACGACACCGTTCTGCTTGCGGAGTGTGTGGGCCCCAAGGGCCGGGTCCACGCCTTCGACGTGCAGGAAGAGGCCCTGGATTCCACGGCGGCTCGGCTCGACATGCGCGGACTGGGGGATCGCGTCACGCTCCACGCCTGCAGCCACGATCGCTTGGTGGAGGTCCTGGGCGATGATGCGGTCGTCGGAGCGGTGGCGTTCAACCTGGGTTACCTGCCTCGGGGCGACAAGAACCGGATCACTCATCCGTCGACCACCCTGCCGGCGCTGGCCCAGGCCCTCGAGCAGTTGGCTCCGCATGGTTTGGTGGTCGTGACGGTCTACCGGGGGCATCCGGGGGAGGCGGACGAGGCCAACCAGGTGGAGGCCTTCCTGGCGGGACTTCCCCAGGACGAATTTGAAGCCGTCCGCTATGGATTCGTCAATTGGCGGAATGATCCGCCGGAGGTCTTCGCGGTGCGTCGGCGTCCAGAGTGATCGATCGTCCGCGTTTGAGCCAGAGGCCGGAGCATTCGGTTTCCGCACTCGAATCGGGTTGCGGTTGCTGGGCGGGAGAATGTGGAATTTTTTTCAAGGCTGGATGGAAACTTCGGGTGTTACACCCGGAGTGATCATGATTTCGTATGCAATCGCTTGTCGGGTAAGACGGGGTGGACCCGCGAGAAATCGCAGCCGCGATCACGCTTTCGTTTCCCCGCGAAGGGGAGGGAATGGTGAGACCCAAGAATCCGCCGAATCGGTGATCACGCGGCGCCAAGATTTGGGCACAGATCTGTAGGTAGGATGGGTGATTCGTGCTCAAGGGGAGAGGCTTTCGAGCCTCTCCCTGATTGGCCGCGCGGCCGTTGGGGGCGCCAACCTACTGCAGCTGAGTGCTACGCAGCCAATCGTAGTGTTCCCGTTCGAGGGTGTCGTGATCGGGGATGGGCCAGTAGATGAGTTCCTTGCCCGCTGCGAGCCAGAAGCCCGACCGCAGGCTGAGGAAGGGCATTCTCCCGAAAGCCGAGTCGAGGCTGATCCCCTTGATCTTTTTGCCAGGATTCCCGCGGATTTCGAGAATCTGATCGCGCAATTTCTGCGGATGAACGTTGGGGATGGGGGATGAGTGGAAGGGGTTGGCCTCCAGGGTGGAGAGATATTCGTCGATATTGAGATCGATCTGCGTGAAGAAGACCTTGGGAGCCGATTTCGCCTGGTGAGGATCCGTGATGTACTCGCCGAATTCCACCGGTGTCATGTAGCTCAGCACGATGGCATTGAGAGGACAGATTTCTTGGAAAGTGCGGATGAAGCCGGGGCCGTGCTTGCGTTCGTAGGGTGCCTGCTGGAGCGAGAGAACTTTGCCTTCGACGGAGGTGATGTAGAGATTGCGAAAAGCGGCGACGTCCAGGTGCTCCAGCACCCGATAGGTGGAAATGAACTTGGTTCGCTTGGGGCTGCCGTCCGGTTTGGGGACGACTTCGGCCATGTAGCGCTCAATTTCGAAGTAGTCGTTGCGGTAGTTGGCATCCACCTCGGCAAACACGACCTGGCCGTGAAAGTAGCGTGAACTCCCGATGGTGTAGTGATTTCCGAATTCTTTCGGGCCCAGATTGGAGGCCACCAGGGCGTGGTTCGGCCACATGATGGCGTAGAGATGCTGTTCGTAGGCAGGGGCGCTCATGGAAAGGAGCCTACCATAGGTCGCGCATCCCGCCCTGTGTCAAGTGCACTCGAGAAGCCGGCTCAAGGTTCACGGATGAGAGAATGGTCTACAAGCTTGGCCCAAGCCTCTCACTCGGTCGCGGGGAGCACGACGAGCCGATGGTAAGAGGAAGGTTGTTCGGAGACCGGGCGAGTGGATCGCGCGCGGAAGACAAGCAGGGAGTCCTCAATCATTTCGGCCTCCTCAGCAAAATCGATGGGCAGTCTGTGGCTCTGGCAGGTCGCCAAGAGCGTGAAATAGAGCGATTCTGTAGACTTCCTCGCTGCGAAACCCGTAGGCTTTTCTTGTTACAACATTCACCTTACGGTTGAGACCCTCGACGACACCTGAGTTAAACTCCTTTCGTGCCGCCCAGTAGTTGAAGATGAGATCTTCATGATTGCGCATCGCCTTGACGAATTTTTTCATCGGATCCAGTTTTGAACGCATGGCTCGCGTGCTCCATTTCTTCCAAAACCATCTCGCCCATCGGATCGATTGATAGTCCCACAGGGCGCGAAAGCCCTCTTTCAATTGGTAGGCCCGCACGCTCCTCAGATCGTATTGCATGAGTTCCTCGAGCTTCAGGTCTTGATTCGGGGTGAGGTTTTCCGGGCGTTTGAGAAAACAGTATTTGCTCTTCTTCAAGATCGGCTCATAACCTTCCTTGGCCATCCTCGCCGATTCTTCTCGGCGAACTTCGTCTACAGCTTTGTGCAGGCTCGCAACGATGTGAAACTTGTCGAGAACACGGATAGCCTTGGGAAGGCGCCTACCAATTACCGTTAGATATGCCTTCCACATGTCGCTGCATACATACCGGATGCTCTTCCTCGCTGCCTGACCGATGTCGCGCAAACATTGCACCAGGGCCTTGCCCTCGCGACCAGGCCGAATGGCAAGGAGACGTCGAGCGCCCTCGTCAAGCTGATAGACAAGCGTCATGTAGTTGTGTCCCTTGCGGATGTGGATCTCATCAACGCCGACGGCAGTGACTTCACCCCATAGTTTCATAAATCGGGGCAAGAATCCCAAGAAAATAGTGGCAGGGGCCTTTGGGATAAGGTTGATTTGGAATCTACCAAAACACCAAACACTTCAACCCAAAAGCCACCTACAGTGAGAGTAGCACGACGTACGATTAATGCAAAATCCAGAACGATTCCGGCGATCAAATTTGAAGATCAAGAACTGACCTCTTTCGGCGGTCTCGTTATCTTTCAGAAGCTCTTTCAGGAATTGGATCTGGAGGGGAAGCTTCAGCAGTGCTTTGATCCACTGGATCGGCGCATGTCCCGCTTCTACAAGTTCCACAAGGTTTTCATGTGTCTTATCGTGCATCTTATACTGGGCTACCGGATGCTTCGCGATTTGGACTACTACCGAGATGATCCCCTTGTACGACAAGTTTTGGGGATGCACCAATTGCCCAGTGTCCCAACGATGAGCCGGATGTTGGGAGAGGTCGATTGTCAAAGCCTTGAGAGGATGAGGGAGATGAATCATTTCGTTTGCCTGTCGCGACTTCAGGAAGAGGGAATCAAACGCATCACGCTTGATTTGGACGGAAGCGTGCAGAGCACGAGTCGCCATGCGGAAGGGACGGCTGTGGGATTTAACAAGAAGAAAAAAGGAGAGCGCAGTTATTATCCACTGCTCGCGACGATCGCTCAAACCGGACAAATCTTCGACTTCCTTCATCGAAGTGGCAACGTCCATGACTCCAATGGCGCAGTGGAGTTCCTCCGTTCCTGCGTGGAGAAGATTCGCAAGGTGCTGCCTGATGTGCAGATCGAGTTGCGCGCCGACAGCGCGTTTTTCAGCGATCAGATGGTTTCAGAGGCAAAAACCCTGGGCCTGGAATATACGTTCTCGGTGCCTTTCGAGCGGCTTGTGGAACTCAAGGGCATCATTGAGAAGCGCCGTCGCTGGTCCCGAACCCGAGGCGGAGAGGGAAAAACTCATCACTTCGAAATCCCTCGTGAGTGGGAAGTTCTCAGATCGGTTTCTCTTTGCCTGGCGTGTCTGTCTGACTGCGTAATAGAGCGATCTTCGCCTTGGATAGTTCAATGCTCAGATCGATCAGTTCGGTGGTCAGTTTCTTGAATTTCTTGTACTCCTCTGTTTCTTTTCGTAGTCCCTTCACGTGGTCTGGCCAGACGTGTTCAGTCCGGCTCCTCATCTCACGCGTGTAGCTCAGTTGGTAATACACGCCGCGCTGGCGTTGTCGATCTCGGTATTGCTTGCTGATGCTCCCAGGCCGCATTGGCCCGATTGCAGCTAACTTTGCCGCAAGTTTCTGGACTCTTTTTTCAGTGATCTGATCTTTTTCATGGTCATTAGCTTATATATGCGAATGTCTAGGAAAATCAAATCATTTGTTATGGATCTCTGGATTTCTTGGTGGAATATCGTCTGTCTTCTGCGACCCGCTTTCTCGAGAGCCCGCACCTTTCTCTGGTTTCTGCTCGTCTTGGCCGCTTTCTCCGTGCGCAATGACCTCCTCGGGGTTTCCAGTTTCGTCCGCGCTCTCGGTTTGTCAGAACACTCCTATGAGCACTTACTCCATTTCTTCCACAGCAATGCCGTGAAGACGGACCGGCTTGCAGAACTTTGGTTCGCCATCGTGATCAAGCACTTCCCTGTCTACAAGATCGGTTGTCGCCCCGTCCTGGTTCTCGACGGCATCAAGAAGTCCAAGGAGGGCCGCAAGATGCCTGCGGTGAAGTATCTGCATCAACAGTCCGAGTCCAATTCCAAGCCTCACTTCATCATGAGCCATTCCTTTCAGGCCTTCGGCGTGCTCTGTCAGGTTGGCGGATACTTCTTCTGCGTTCCGGTCTGTGCACGCATTCACGAAGGTATCGTCACTTCAAACCGCGACAGGAGAACCTTGATCGACAAGGCCAACGAGATGCTCGCATCCGTCTGTAGAGGTCAGGAGTTCGTCTTGCTGGCCGACGCCTACTACGCCAACGGAAAGGTGATCCGGAGCACCAAGGGGCGTTCCGGTGTGCTGGTCACGAGGGTTCGACGCACGACAACCGGCTTTCGGCCTGTGGCAGTGCCACGCAAACGCAAACGCGGACGACCGAAAAAGTATGGCGCTGCGGTGAAGCTCCAGAATGTCTTTGGAACGGGCGGCTTCAGTTCCGTTCCCAGTCCCGTATATGGGGAGAGAAACATCTCTGTCCGGTTCAAGTCGGTGGATCTGTTGTGGAAGCCCGCCGGGGCGATGGTCCGCTTCATTCTCGTCGATCATCCCACGAGAGGGCGGATCATCCTCTTGTCTACCGACCTCACCATGGAAGCTCAGGAGATCATCTTGCTCTACAGTTTGCGCTTCAAGATCGAAGTCGCTTTCGAGCAAGCGGTGCATTCGGTCGGCTCATTCGGATACCATTTCTGGATGGCCGCTATGCGACCGCTCAAGCGTCGCAATGGTAACCAATACCTCCACCGGACTACCGAGAAATATCGCAGACAGGTGCAGAGAAAGATGCACGCATATCATGTGTTTGTGCAGACCGGCATGATCGCTCAGGGCATGTTACAGTACCTTGCCATGACATGTGACGGTCTGGTCTGGAAACACTTTGGAACCTGGATCCGAACCATCCGCCCAGACGTGCTGCCTTCGGAAATGATTGTCTCAGCCGCCTTGAAAAACACGCTGCCTGGATTTTTGCACCACGGCGGAAAAGGTTCAGCGTTCCGAAAATTCATCCTTGATAAAATAGACTTCACTCGCTCCGAAGGTTCACGCTTCGCCGCATGATGATCCAGTTACAGAACTTCTCACTCACGAGGAAATCCGCTGGAAGCCAAAAAGTTGGGCGCGCTTTGCGCGCATTTTGTGCATTTTGTGCATTTTGTGCATTTTGTGCATTTTGTGCATTTTGTGCATTTTGTGCATTTTGTGCATTTTGTGCATTCGAACCATGAGGCGCACTCAGCGCAAAGGACCGCTCCAACTGGATCTTTTCGAACCAGTCGAGGAGAACTATGAATACGAGGCGATCATCACCAACAAGACAAACACGGCCGCTCATGTGGTGAAATTTCATGAAGGGCGTGGCTCTCAGGAGAAGATTTTTGGCGAAGCCAAGAGCCAGGCCCAGATGGACTATATTCCGGCCAAGCGACGTGCCGCCAACGAAGCTTTCCTTTTGGCCAGTATCCTCACCCACAATCTCACACGCGAAATGCAGATGCGATCTGCGGAGCGGTCACGCAAATCGTCCCCCCAAAGGGCTGCGGAGTGGATGTTTGAAGGACTCGGCACGATTCGCCGCAAGATCATCCAGCGTGCCGGACGTCTGACTCGCCCTCAAGGTCGACTCACATTGACACTCGGGGACAATCAGGCCGTCGAAGAAGAAATCGCCTACTACATGATGGCCTGACTGGCCATTTTATGAAACGCTGGGGTGAACTGGAGCCGCCCGTTCCAAAGACATTCTGGAGCTTCACCGCAGCGCCATACTTTTTCGGTCGTCCGCGTTTGCGTTTGCGTGGCACTGCCGCAGGCCGAAAGCCGGTTGTCGTGCGTCGAACCCTCGTGACCAGCACACCGGAACGCCCCTTGGTGCTCCGGATCACCTTTCCGTTGGCGTAGTAGGCGTCGGCCAGCAAGACGAACTCCTGACCTCTACAGACGGATGCGAGCATCTCGTTGGCCTTGTCGATCAAGGTTCTCCTGTCGCGGTTTGAAGTGACGATACCTTCGTGAATGCGTGCACAGACCGGAACGCAGAAGAAGTATCCGCCAACCTGACAGAGCACGCCGAAGGCCTGAAAGGAATGGCTCATGATGAAGTGAGGCTTGGAATTGGACTCGGACTGTTGATGCAGATACTTCACCGCAGGCATCTTGCGGCCCTCCTTGGACTTCTTGATGCCGTCGAGAACCAGGACGGGGCGACAACCGATCTTGTAGACAGGGAAGTGCTTGATCACGATGGCGAACCAAAGTTCTGCAAGCCGGTCCGTCTTCACGGCATTGCTGTGGAAGAAATGGAGTAAGTGCTCATAGAAGTGTTCTGACAAACCGAGAGCGCGGACGAAACTGGAAACCCCGAGGAGGTCATTGCGCACGGAGAAAGCGGCCAAGACGAGCAGAAACCAGAGCAAGGTGCGGGCTCTCGAGAAAGCGGGTCGCAGAAGACAGACGATATTCCACCAAGAAATCCAGAGATCCATAACAAATGATTTGATTTTCCTAGACATTCGCATATATAAGCTAATGACCATGAAAAAGATCAGATCACTGAAAAAAGAGTCCAGAAACTTGCGGCAAAGTTAGCTGCAATCGGGCCAATGCGGCCTGGGAGCATCAGCAAGCAATACCGAGATCGACAACGCCAGCGCGGCGTGTATTACCAACTGAGCTACACGCATGAGATGAGGAGCCGGACTGAACACGTCTGGCCAGACCACGTGAAGGGACTACGAAAAGAAACAGAGGAGTACAAGAAATTCAAGAAACTGACCACCGAACTGATCGATCTGAGCATTGAACTATCCAAGGCGAAGATCGCTCTATTACGCAGTCAGACAGACACGCCAGGCAAAGAGAAACCGGTCTGAGAACTTCCCACTCACGAGTATGAAACTATGGGGTGAAGAATTTGCTCCGACAGTGTCTGAGGTTTTGGCAGCAGTACCACAACGGCGAGTTGACTTTAAACCAATACGAAGAAGAGAGCTTGAAAAAGATCTATGAACTCGATCATTACCTGCGGGACCGGACGCTCAAAGATTCCGACAACCAACGCATGCTCAATGAGCTTGGCCGGCACTTTGACCAAGGGAATTTAACGATGTTCCTGGAGGATCCGGAGGTAGAGCCGACCAACAACATCGCCGAGCGGATGCTCAGGCCGGCGATCGTCGCCCGCAAGGTGTCGCAATGTTCCAAGACGGAGCGAGGAGCCAATGCCTACGCGGCATTCGAGAGTGTGCTCTCGACTCTCTCGCTGCGAGGAGCGAGTTCCGTATTCAAGTCGCTTGCCAAAATCATCGCGGGCGAGCGTACCCTTGCATGAGATGCCTGTGGCGTTTGCTGGTTAGGAGCGCTAATCAGTTACGCTTTCCCTAAAGGCATTGACATTAGGGTGGGGAATTATAGTTGTCACCAGATGGGGAGTTTTAATTGTCGTTGACCAATCGGCCAGGAAGAAAAAACGGTCGCCATCACGCAGGTGGCGAAACTGCATCGCCAGGGCCGTTGCCAAAGTCTCCCCCACATTGGCGCCATCCAGATGATCCTCCGCCATGGCGCCGATCCAGAGATCGACCGCCTCAATCCCTCCGTAAGCAAATTCCAGAGAAGCGGCGAGCTCCACTCGCGAGCTCACTTCCTCAAAGCTCGTGTAGGGCCTCGGCCTCATTAAACGACGGCAAGCCGTGATCACGGCCGCGCTGCAAATTGATCGCGATCAGGTCCATGCCTCCCTGGCCGGGTAGGGCGAACAGAAAACTCCGCAGGTCGTCCACCACAAAAGGATCGATTTCCTGCATCGGCTTGCTTGCCACCCCCTTGAGGACCTGCTCCACGGTGGTCGGCTCGCTGACCAGCGCCGGCTGAAAGAAAGCCTGCCGAAAGTGAAAGCTTCCCGGCGGCACCGCCCGGCCTTCATCATCCATCCTCATAATATGGGACGACACCATCGTGTGCCCGATACGGTAGAGTGCGCCCGAGACTTCGTTGAACATGGCTGGATTGAGGACCGCGTCGTAGCGCGCGCGCTCCACCGCTGGAGCGTGAGGGCCTAACAAGGCCGGCAGGAACTCCTGGAACGTGATGTTTTGAATCTGACCGATGACCATTCGCCGGGCGTGCTGATAAATCTCCTCGTCCGTCCAGTCTGGATGATCGCGCTCCAGCGCTTCGGCCCAGCGGTTGTGTTCTCGCAGCCAGAAAGTGTGCATCGAGATCAGCGCCGGATTCTCGTTGGCCCGGACATCCCCTACAGTTCATCTTCCGGGAGGTGGTTCGGATTCTCCATTCCGATGCCCGCCGTGTTCCAGGGAAGAAGCCCTCCCTCGCGCATGATCAATCCACCACCGACGAAGGTGCGCAGAGCCGCCGCTCTTGCCTCGGTATGACCATAGACCATGGAGGCATCGATGAACGCCGTCGTCGTGTTCATCTGTTGCCGAGGGTTCTCCTTGCCGGTTCCCGTGGCAGGGTCGGCATGGGAGCGCATCATGGGGATCATGACCGGAATGAACTCCTCCGGATTGGGCAAGACCAGCGAGATGTCGTGATCCAAAAACTGGCCCCAGCACCAGGTCATGTCGCTCAGTCCTCGAGCGCTCTGCGTCAGGAAAGCCTGGCTCGCCACGATTTGACTCACCGTTCGCGGGTTGGGCCGATCCTCCCCTCCCATGGTGGACATGCCGTCTCCGTAAAAAACCCGAGCAAACCGCTGCAGCTGCGTCCCAGAAGCACCCCATTGGTGGTTCTCAACGTTGTTCCCCTTCCCGTCCATGGCCCTGTTCTCGGCAGCCATGGCCGCGCCCAATTCGCAAGAAAAGACCACGGCGCAAAATCTAAGGATCCCATTCATAGGCGCTCCCAAACTGGCGGCTAGCCTCCCTTTCGTCAATCCCCCGCACGGTTCCCCACGCCGTCGCGGACCCGGCTTCAGAATTGGTTCTTCCACATCATCGACTCCACGGGACGAGCCGATCGCAGATTGTACTTCGCCGAGCCCTTGGCGCTGTAGAGCGTCTCGACCTCTCCCCGCACCTCGAAGTAGATGAGCTGTGCGATCGGCATCCCCTCATAAACGCGCACCGGCTGACTCACCGAAATCTCCAGTGTCCAGTGATTGCAGAAGCCCACATCGCCCTTGCCCGCCGTCGCGTGGATGTCAATCCCCAGGCGCCCCACACTGGATTTGCCTTCCAAAAAAGGCACGTGCCTGTGCGATTCGGTATACTCCTGGGTCACGCCGAGGTAGGTCTTGCCCGGGAGGAGCACGTGCCCCTCGACTGGAATCTCCAGATGCTCGACCTTGTTGTGCTTCTTCGCATCGAGGATCTCGTCCCGATACGTCGCCAGGGCTTTGGACAAATGCACATCGTAGCTGTTCGTTCCCAAGGCACTCTCACGGAAGGGTTCGATGACGATGTCGCCGGTGTCGAGCGCCTCGCGTATGGCCTGGTCCGACAAGATCATGGGTGTGAGGCCCTCCGCTAACGCGAACGCCGTGGATGTCAACCCTTCTCCGCCTCTTCCGTCGGTGCCGCCTTCCCGGAAGTGATGTTCTTCCGGATCGTGTCAACGAACACCCAGATTCCCACCGAGGCGATCGCCACCATGCTGAGCGTGAGAATGACGTCGTAGAGGCGGCCGGGCTTCAAGGCTTGCGGCAACCAGCGCCAGCGCATGACCACCGTGGCAAACACCACAATCAACAGAATGGCCGTCGTCGCCGCCCCTCCGATGAGAACCATCGCGGTCGGCGACTTCATGTAGAGATAACAAATCCCCCAAATGCTCGGAATCACCCAGGCACTCCCGCCAATCCATCGGTGACGCTGCCGCAAATCGTGAAAACTGAGCAGGCCGATCTGCCCAAAGGCATCCGTGAACAATCGCGTCCACGCCGCCAGGGCCGCCAGCAGTGTGGAGAAGAGCACCACAAACGCCCCCATGAGAAAGAAACCCCTGGCCCAGCCACCCAGCGAGTCTGTGTAAATTCGCGAGAGCACGTCAATGAGCTCCTTTTTCTCCGGAAACAGACTCTGGGAGTTCAGAACGGCGGCGCCCAGCAGGTAAAAGACCGCCGTCACCAAGGTGTACGCCACGAGCGCTAATAAGGCGTCCATGTACATCACCTTGATCCAGCTCCGGGCCCGCCGATTCCAGGCCTCGGTTTCCTCCCGCGGCCCGGTACTGGCCGCGTAACCCTTCTCGATCAGCCAGTAGTTGTATGCCATGATCTCATCGCCTCCCACTCCGGTGATCCCAAAGACTGCCAGAGCAACGAAGAGCGTCGCCTGGTCGGGAATCTGAAAACTCAATCCCGCGAGGATGTCATCGAAGCCAATCGCCATGTCCGTCCACTGCAAGGAAATGAGCGAAACGATAGTGAAAAGTGTGAACAGACCGATCATGATCAGCGACCATTTCTCGATGGGCCGGTAATACCCCCGATACACTAGCAAAGCCACCGCCACCACCAGTACCACCACCCACAGCGCTTCCGGGCCCCCTATTTTCGCCAATAGAATGGCCACGCCCCCCACGATCCCGCCCACCTGGAGCATCTTCAAGGTCATCAGGGTCAGCCAGGTCCAGATCGTCCAATTGGCCTTCCCAAAACGCGGCCCGGGAAGGCGGTTGAGGCTCTCCATGGTCGTTTCACCGGTGTGAATGGCATGCTTGCCGAACTCCAGCTGAACGGCCACCTTGACGAGACAACTCACGATCACGACCCAAAAGGCGATGAATCCCGCCTGAGCTCCCAGGTAGGTGGTGGCGATCAGTTCGCCGGAGCCAACGATGGATGCCGACAAGACGAACCCCGGCCCCAGATACTTCAGGCGCTCCCTGAAAGACGGTGGTGCCTCGATGGCCTTTTCCGGAGTGAGCTTGTAGGGATCGTTGGTGTCCATGGCGTCGCGCGGCTCGCAGCCTCCGCCAGAACGCCGCCTCGAAACAAGCCATTTCTTCTCCCTCGCCGGGGGCGATCGACCGGCGTCCGAGACCACCGTCCCGCCATCACCGATCACCACCCGCTCCAAAGCCGAGACGGCTTCGTGGCGGGGGCACGACCCAAAATCGCCCCCGCAAAGCGGTTCGCCCTAAGAACCAGCCGTTTGGCCCGTCTGCGTCTGCTGACGACAGGCCTTCACGGTGTTGGCCATCAGCATGGCGATCGTCATCGGCCCCACCCCACCCGGTACCGGCGTGATGGCTGCGCACTTGGCCGCCACCGGCTCATAGTCAACGTCGCCCACCAGGCGATAACCTCGCTTCGCGGCGGAATCCTCCACCCGATTGATCCCGACATCAATCACCACCGCACCTTCCGTGACATGTTCTTTCGTGATCATGCCAGGGCGTCCGATGGCCGCCACCAGAATATCGGCCGATCGCGTGATGGCCTCTAGGTTCTTCGTTCTCGAGTGGGCCACGGTCACCGTGGCGTTGGCCCCGGGACCCTTGGCCATGAGAAGCATGGCGAGCGACTTGCCCACGATCAGGCTGCGACCAACGACCACCACATGCGCCCCCTCGATCTCGATCCCGCTCGCAATGAGAAGACGCTGGCAGCCAAGTGGCGTGCAGGGAACGAAACCGCTCCCATCTTCCAGAACCAGCTTGGCGACGTTCACCGGATGAAATCCGTCCACGTCCTTGGCCGGATCAATGGCTCGCACCACCGCCGCTTCGTCGATGTGAGGCGGCGGCGGAGACTGAACCAAAATACCGTGCACCCGCTCGTCCCGGTTGAGTTCGTCGATCAAGGCGATCAAGGCGTAGTCAGATGTCGTGTCGTCCAGCACTTCCTTTCTTGAGTACATCCCCAACTGCTTGCACGTGCGCTCTTTCGATCCAACGTATGCTTGCGAAGCCGGGTCATTGCCCACCAAAACCACGGCCAGCCCGGGGGTGATTCCGACGCTCGACAATTCGGTGATGTCGCGCCCGACCTCTTCCAACACCGTCGCCGCAATCCCTTTCCCGTCGATGATTGTCGTTTCCATGCTCCTTCCTAAGCCCCAAAACCCGCTCCGCTCAACACTCGGCCGCCATCGAATTGCAGAAAGGCAGAGAGCTGATCATCCCCTCCCCGGGTCACACAAGCACTCCAAAGAAAAGCTGAAAAAGTAGCGTTTTCTTTCATTGGACTTGCCCACATGCGCTTGTTATGGCTCTATGAGCCTTCCAGCGCACGAGCCTTCCCAATGAAGTCCACCCAAAGCACGCTCACATCCCTCGTCGTCCTTCAAATCGCCGTCACGGTGCTCCTGGCAATCATGGCGGTTCTCACTTATCAGGGGCAGGCAGAAATTCGGGGCCTGCGCAAAGACCTCGCTGCCATCCAATCGGAATGGGACGCCCCACCGAGTGACACCTCCATCGACGAGCGGCTCAAGGCCCTCGAGGCGCGCATCGGGATGCGGGACGCCGACGCGGATCTGACGGCCAATGCGCTCCAGGCAGAACTCGACCGGACCCAAGCCCTCGACCAGCGAATGGCCCAGCTCCAGCCCAAGCCCAACCCGCCGACTTCCGTCGATCGAGAGGCCTCATTCCCCCCGAGCGCCTTGCCGCCAGGCGCGGCCGTCGCTCCCTCGAGCGGTCCGGCCGGCCTCTCCCCTCAAGAGGAAGCCATCGCCAAATTGCCCGCCGTGGCGAAGATCGTGACCTACGAGAAAGACTGGGGCTTCTACACCATCAACAAGGGCGAACTGGACGGTCTCCAGGCCGATCAGGAATTCGGAGTGCGTCAGGCGGACGGCTACACCCTTCTCGCTCGACTGAAAATCAATCGCCTTCACCCTCAAGACGCCGTGTTGGATCTCGTCAGCGGCAGCCAACAGGCAGGCGTACCCACCCCAAAAGAGGGCGATCTTCTCGTCGATATCTCCAGTCTGAAATGAGCCTCCCCGCGAAGAGCGCGAATCGCCTTCAACAAATCGTCGACCACAAGCGAGAAGAGATCCAAAAGATCCTCCCGCTCGAGGAGAAACTCCACGCGGGCGCCCTCGGGAGAAACGATTTCCGTTCCTTCGAGCAAGCCCTCCGGAAAGGTCCCGATCAGTTAGCCTTGATCGCGGAAGTCAAAAAAGCCTCGCCGTCCGCCGGAGTCATCGCCGAAGACTTCGATCCTCTGCTCCAGGCCCAGGCTTACGACGGCGCGGACGCCCACGCCATTTCCGTCCTCACGGACGAACGCTTTTTCCAGGGCAACCTTCAGTATCTCACCACCATCCGCCACTCGGTGAGAGTCCCCGTCCTGCGCAAGGACTTTATCATCCATCCGGCGCAAATTTACGAGGCCGTCGTCGCCGGCGCCGACGCCATCCTCCTCATCGTCGCCTGTCTGTCGCAGGAGGATTTGGTGTCCTTTTTGCGAATCGCCCACACCTTCCAGCTCGACGTCCTGGTGGAAGTTCACGACGAGGAAGAACTCCACCGGGCCCTCGAAACTGAGGCCCGCATCATCGGCGTCAACAACCGCAACTTGAAAACCTTCGAAGTCGACCTGCACACCACCGAGAAGCTCGGCAAAGAAATCCCCGACGGCTTGGTGTTTGTCAGTGAGAGCGGCATCAGGACCGCCGAGGACGCCGCTCAGGTGTTCCGGTGGGGCGCCAATGCCATTCTCGTGGGCGAAGCCCTGATGCGCAGCGGCGATGTGGACGGCCAGGTCCGGTTGTTCACCCGGCCCCAAACGGTAGCCTCCTGACTTCGATTGCCCCTCTTCGGGAATTGACATCAAGCCGTCCCCTGGCCGGGATCAATCGGTATGAAACGGATTCTCCCCACCGCGCTTCTCCTGCCTTCCGCACTCGCCCTTTCCCTGACACTTGACCTCTCCCTCCAAGCACAGGAAAGCGATCGTTTTTCCATGGAGGATTTCCCTTCGCTTCCCAAGATCGATCTCCATTTTCGAGAAATGACCGGAAGTTGTGGATGAGGGCGGTCGGAACACCATTCGAAGTTCGATCATGGGTTAGGCAGCGGTTTGCTGCTCGATGCCGTCCACGAAGATGATTCCTTGCACGACTTTGTCAAGTTGACGATATCCGTTCAGTCGACGCCAGCCTTTCTCGGCTTCCAGGCCGAGCTTGTAGACCATTGAAAGGGTTGCTTTCCTCGATCCGCACCCTTTGGTTTGTCGAGTCCGATGGCGGACCGTGGCAAACGTCGACTCAATCGGGTTTGTCGTCCGGATGTGTCTCCAGTGCTCGGCTGGAAAATCGTAGAACGTTAGTAGAGTTTCCTTGTCTTTCTTCAGGCAGGCGCACGCTTTCGGATACTTGGCTTCGTAGAGCGTGAAGAACTCGTCATAGGCCTCCAAGGCGGCCTTCTTTGTTTCCGCCATGTAGATTTCATGGATGCGTTCCTTGGCAAGGGGCTGCGCTTTCTTCGGCAGCTTGTCGAGGATGTTGGCTGTCTTGTGCACCCAACATCGTTGCTGTTTGCTTGTCGGATATTCCTCTTCCAAGGCGCTCCAGAACCCGAGAGCTCCATCGGCGATACTCAGTTTCGGAGGGATTTTCAATCCTCGTTTCTTGAGGTCTCTGAGCACATTTTTCCAGGACAGTTTGCTCTCTCGTTCTCCATCGCTGATGGTTACCAATTCCTTGGTTCCATCGGGTAAGGAGCCGACGATTACGAGAACACATGGGCGGTCGTCATTGAGCCTGACATGGAAGTAGATCCCGTCGGCCCAGAGATTGACGTATTCCTTGTCGCTGAGGTCACGCTTGCTCCATTGCTCGCGTTCTTTCTCCCATTGCTCTTCCTCGTCGAACGATGTTGGCTGCAGAAAGACCCGATGCGTTCTCACCGAGGATCGGCTCTAAGGCTCGACTCATCTCGGAGGTTGAGATTCCTCGCAGGTAGAGTGCCGGGATGAGGTTGTCCAGTGAAGCGACTCGGCGTAGGTACGGCGGAAGGATGGCGCTGGTGAACCGCTGGCCTGATCGGCGATCATTGATCCTGGGCTGCCGAACAGAAACGTTTCCTATTCCAGTCTGAAGTTGTCGCTTCAGGAAGATGGCCGTTGCGAACGACTTGGCGATGACCCTGGTCATCACGCTGATGTTGATGGGCTTGAATGTAGTCGGAGACTTCGTTGTCGATGGCGGCCTGAAGAAGCACTTGGGCTCCTTGTCGCAGGGTGGCCTCAAGGGCGTTCTGGCAGACGGTGCTTGCTCCTTCCTGGCCGAGGATAGATGCGGATTCGGTGGGGTGGTTGGTGGTTTTCATTGGAGTTCAGTTGTTTTGGTAAATGGTTGAACTCTTCATGATGCCCCGACCGCCCTCATCCACAACTTCCGGTCATTTCTCTCCATTTTCACATGCAGGTCACCGATCCCTCGGTCATTGAGCGGGCCGCCGAAGACCAGTTCCGTTTTCTCAACATCGTAGTCGATTCACAGGGACCGCTGATGCTGCGGCAACGTCACCGCACGGCCTTCCTTTTGCACAAAGCCCATCCCCATCGGGTGGCCGTCGCCTCCGCCTTCAGCCTCGAGGGCTAGGATGAACCCGATTGGGTTGAGAAAACCATCGAACACCTCGATCAAACTTTCGAAAACGGCGCCGTCGCCGTCAAGGTGTGGAAAAACATCGGCATGATGCATCGCGACAAGGACGGCAAGCTGGTCATGATCGATCATCCCCAGTTCGATCCGATCTTCAAGCACCTGACCGACCCGGGCATCGTCGTCATTGGCCATCTCGGCGAACCCAGGAACTGCTGGCTCCCACTGGCGGAAATGACGGTGAACAACGACCGGAACTACTTCGCTAACAACCCGCAATACCACATGTACCGGCACCCCGAGATGCCCTCCTACGAGGACCAGATCGCCGCCCGCGACCGGATGCTGGCGAAGAACCCCGAGCTTGCGTTCGTCGGCACCCACCTGGCCAGCTTGGAGTGGAGCGTGGAGCGACTGGCTCAGTTCTTCGATCGCTTCCCCAACGCTTTCGCCGACACCGCCGCCCGCATGGGCCAGCTGCAATATCAATCCAATCAAGACCGAGCCAAGGTGCGCGCCTTCCTCATCGAGTATCGTGACCGCCTCGTCTACGGCACCGACCGCGGCACTCATCCAGGGACCACGGGAGCGGACGCCTATGCTCATACCAAGGAGACCTGGCTCTCACACTGGCATTATTTCACGACGGAGGAATCTCAAACCGTTCCCGAACTCGACGAGCCGGTCAAAGGACTCGGGCTGCCCAAGGAGGTCATTCGAAAGCTCTATCACGGCAACGCCAACCGGCTCTTTCCCAAGGCCTGGTCATCGAATCAAGACGGTGAGTCACCGTGACTCATTACAGATAATCACCGGGAGTGGTTTCATTGAATCGGTGCTCAGCTCTGGAGCAAGTGCTGAGCACTCCTTGACGTCCGGAGAGCGATGAATGAGTCTTCTTCCATGCGCAGACTCTCCCTTCGCCATGGCATCGCTCTCGGATGGCTTCTCGGATGCACCTCTTCAACCCTGGCCGCCGACTGGTATCGCTGGCGAGGTCCAGACCTCAATGGAATCTCTCGTGAGAGCGGCTGGAAGACGGAGTGGCCCGACGGCGAGGCAGCCATCGCCTGGAAAGCCGAAGTCGGCACCGGTTTCTCGTCGATGGTCACCGCTAACGGACGGGTCTACACCATGGGCAATGAGAACGATGTGGAGTCCGTGTTCTGCGTCGATGCTCAGACCGGGCAAGTCATTTGGAAGCATGACTACGCCTGCCCGCTGGATCCCAAGTATTTCGAGGGAGGCCCCACGTCGACACCCACGATCGACGACCGGCGGCTCTACTCGCTCAGTCGGCGGGGGCAGGCGTTTTGTCTCGACGCGTCCTCGGGTGAGGTCATTTGGTCGAAGAACGTGCAAGAAGAGACGGATGCAGCGATTCCCAGCTGGGGATTCTCGGGGTCACCGCTGATACGGGGGGACTTCTTGGTCCTCAACATCGGCGATGCCGGCACGGTGCTCGACAAGCTATCCGGGAAAATCGTGTGGCAATCGGCCGGATCCGAATCGGGCTACTCCACGCCATACCCTTTCAAGGACACCGAGGGAAGGCGGGGCCTTCTGTTGGGCTCGGCGAAGGCGTATGTGGCCGTCGATCTCCAGAGCGGGGAAGAGCTTTGGCGTCATCGCTGGCTCACACGCTTTGGCGTCAATGCGGCGGATCCCATCGTTCATGGAAACGAAATCTACATTGGCACGGGTTACAACAAAGGAGGCGCCTTGCTTCAGTTAGGCAGTGAGGGGCCGACGGTACGCTGGAAGACCAAAGAGTTGCGCACTCAGATGAATCCCGCGGTCCTCATCGACGGTCATCTCTACGGAACGGACGGCGATGCCGGAAACGACGCCGAACTGAAATGCCTCGACTGGAAAACGGGCGAGGTGAAGTGGACGCAAAAACGCATTGGCACGGGCGGTGTCACTGCAGCCGATGGAAAACTGATCGTGCTCAGCTCGCGTGGCGAATTGATCATCGCTCCCGCTTCTCCCGAAGGCTTCCAACCAATTTCCCGTTCGCAGGTGCTGGGAGGCAAGTGCTGGACGGTGCCCGTCTTGGCCAACGGACGCATCTACTGCCGGAATGCCGCAGGAACACTGGTTTGTGTCGACTCGCGCGCCGATCAGGCCCCAGAATAGAGGTGAAATGAATCGATGACGTTTTGCTCGGACAGCCGGGATCACGGCCGCCGCCACCCTGCAAGGAACCTTCAGCCCTTTCCATGTACGGGCCGAATCCAAGATTCCCAAGCGCCATCGCACGGCGCTGATCGGCTCGGGCTGGTGGGGGATGAACATCCTCCGAGAAGCCCTGGCCTTGCAATAATACGCGAGTCTGATGACCAGAACGCGGCAAAATGGGATGAACATCCTCCGAGAAGCCCTGGCCTTGCAATCGTGCCAGGTCGTCGGGCTGTGTGACGTAGATGCCGATGCTCTGGATGTTTCGGCGGACGAGGTGCTTGATCTCACCGGAGAGTCTCCGCGAACCTATCGGGATTTTCGCGAGCTATTGGAGCGGGAGAAGCCTGACATCGTGATCAACGCCACGCCCGATCACTGGCATGCGCTGATCTCCATCGCGGCGATCGAGGCCGGGGCGCATGTCTTCGTCGAAAAACCCACTGGACACACCATCCAGGAAAGTAGGGCTCTGGTGAACGCCGCCCGGCGTCACGACCGCGTGGTCCAGGTTGGATTGCATCGCCGAATCGGACCGCATCACGTGTCTGGCATGGAGTTTCTCAAATCGGGCAAGGTGGGGAAGATCGGTATGGTGCGGATGTTCGTGCAGAGTCGCGGAGGCACGGAGTCCCCCGCCCCGAATAGCCCGCCCCCGGAAGGCTTGGATTGGGACTTTTATTGCGGACCCACCCCGTTGAGGCCATTCAACCGCAAGATCCATCCGGGCGGATTTCGTCATTTCCTCGATTTCGCCAATGGCGCCCTGGGAGACTGGGGCGTGCATTGGCTAGATCAGGTCCTCTGGTGGACGGAAGAAAAGTTTCCCAAGCGCGTCTTCTCGACGGCGAATCGAAGTGTGCGCGGCGAACCGGTCCTGACAGACAAGGAACAGACCAGCGATGCACCGGATTCTCAAGTGGCGGTCTACGAGTTCGAATCCTTTCACGCTACCTGGGAACATCGGAAGTACGCCGGAAACGGCGCTGAGAAGACCGCCGTGGGATGCTATTTCTACGGGTCCGAGGGCACCTTCCACATGGGCTGGCGCGATGGCTGGACGTTTTACCCGAGCAACAAAGCGGGCGCGATCGTTCACCAGGACCCCGAATTTGATCACGTCAAAGACGGGCATAATGTGAGGATGCTCTGGTCGGATTTTTTGAACGCCATCGCCACCGGATCCCGTCCGGTGGCGGACGTCGAGATCGGTCATCTGTCCACCAATCTCAGTCTCCTCGGCATGTTGTCATGGAAGTTGGGACGAAGCATTGCCTGGGACGAGGAGAAGGGGCAAATTCCCGGAGATGCCGAGGCCAATGCGTTATTGCGGAGAGATTTTCGCAAGCCCTGGCAGTATCCCAAAGTGTAAGACGGCCGTCCCGGAAACCGGACGGGCACCATCGCCAAGACTGTCGTTGACCCTTCGCACCGGAGCCTGTTCAACTCGGCCTACAGGCATCCACCTTCCTACCTTCCCACCTGCCTGGAGGCCGATCTGGACCGGGACCCTCGCACGCCCTCTGACGGCTCAGCGCTTCCCGATGCAGTACAGTGCCCCCTGCGATCGAATGAAGAGCTGGCCTTGGCTGATGGCCGAACTCGCCGAGACAGGCTCTCCAAGGTCGTTCCTGGCAACGAGTTCAAACTCATCTTTCAGTTCAAAGAGCGTGGCGACACCCTGATCCGACAGGCAGTAAACCCTGCCATTGGCCAGGACCGGTGTTGCGATCGGGTCGAGGCGGCAGGATTGCGCCTGCCGCCCCTCCCACACCACCGGACATGCGGGACCGCATCCGGCGATTGGATCCATTTGGTCTTAACTCTTGAGGTCTGATGGCATCGGGAACCCGTAGCGTCTCAGGCGCCCAACGACCATACTTATCCACGTGTCATTCCCCTTGGACCGGGTGGCTTCCTGTTTTGCGGGAGACACCCATTGCACGAACGGCTCCTTTCCTGATAGTGAAACGTCATGAGGATGTCTTTGCCCGCTCGTTTTTCGCCTTTTGTTCTCACCTTCCTTCTTCTGGCCGCGGGCTCAAGTGGCCTCTCCAGCGTGGCTCTCGCACACGAACCGCCGATGCATCCCGCCTACAAGGTGGCGGAGAAATACATTCGGGCGTCTCACCTCCACCAGTGGACCTACGCCGTGAAAATGATCGAGTCGAGGAGTCTGGAGAATCTGAAGGTCATTCAGAAGCGTTTTCTGCTCAACGCTCCCACGATTCCCGACGAGGAGGAACTGCTGCGCCGGCTCGGCTTGAGCGATGTGTCAGGATTGGACGAATTGACTCCCGAGGAAGTTTTCATTCGGCGGGCCGCCGCGAACACCCGCGATCTTCCCGATCCCGAGGCCCACATTGCTCAGATGGAGAAGAGCCTGAAGCTGACCACGCTGACGACGGCGAGGGAAAACGACGACCTCGTTCACGTCCTCATGCGCGTAAGCTACATCGTCAAGACTCGCGCCATCGCCGAGCTGGCCCTCGTCTCTTTGATCAAAGAGGGAACCGTGTGGAAGATTTCCCTGGATGCCCAGGAGCCCACGGTGACCCCAGTCAACCCACCCAAGCGCTAGGCCATTTCTCGGCGCCCCCACACACCTGGCGCCGACCCGCCATCGACCTCTACCGATGTCCAGTGAATGTCTGCCGGGGAGAGCGGCCATCGAACGGGCGATGGAACTGGTCGGCCGCGCGCTACCGCCCACGCCGCAAATCTGTTGGCCCTTGCTCAACCAGCGGCTCGGCGCCGAGGTTTGGGTGAAACATGAAAACCATCAACCGGTAGGCGCCTTCAAAGTCCGGGGCGGTCTCGTTTTCCTCGACGACCTGAGCCGCTCCCGGGATCCTGCGCGAATCCATCTCGTCTCCGCCACGCGAGGCAATCATGGCCAGAGTCTGGCGTTCGCCGCGCGCCAGCACGGGGTGGCGACGACCATCGTGGTGCCTTACGGGAACAGCCCGGAAAAAAACGCCGCCATGCGCGCGCTCGGGGCCACGATCGTGGAGCACGGCACGGACTTCACGGCGGCAGACGCGCACGCCAACGAGCTGGCGGAGACCCGCGGTTGGCAGCGCGTTCCCTCCCTCCATCCTCTCCTGATCCAGGGGGTCGCCACTTATTGGCAGGAATTCTTTCGAGCCGTTCCGGATCTCGAGAGCGTTTACGTGCCCATTGGACTCGGATCCGGGATCTGTGCGGGCATGGCGGTGCGGGACGCGCTGGGATTGAGAACGCAGCTCATCGGCGTGGTCTCGGCGCACGCCCCAGCCTACGTGTGCTCGTTCGCCGCTGGCGAGCCGCGTTCCCACGCCGTGGATCCACCGACCCTCGCGGACGGCGTGGCGGTTCGCAGCCCCATCCCGAAGCGGTCCGCCAGATCTGTCGGGGAGTCGAGCGCATCGTCGAGCGCATCGTCGAGGTCACCGATGCCGAGGTCACCGATGCCGAGGTCGGGTTGGCGATGGCTTGCTATTTCACAGACACCCACAATCTTTCGGAGGGCGCGGGCGCGGTTCCGCTGGCGGCGGCCCTCAAGGAACGGACCACGAATCTCGGCAAACGCATCGGTCTCATCCTCACCGGAGCCAACGTCGACCGTCCCGTGTTCGCTCGGGTGCTCCGCGACGCCGTTCCACCACTCCCAGCCGGGAAACCCAAATCCTGAGCGTGCGCGAAGATCGCGTCATCGGGTTGACGGGGAGGTCTTTAAAGTCTCCAGTGCAGGGAATCGATTTCCTATGCTCGCCACCATCATTCTGCTCGTGATCCTGGGCATCCTCGCCATCGGGATGGAGTTCTTTCTTCCGGGTGGGATCCTGGGCATCGTGGGGGCGGCTTCCCTGGCCGGCGCGGTGGTGCTTTGCTTCACTGAGTTCGGTTCCTCGGTGGGCTTGATCGCCACGGCCCTGGCGGCGATGTTTGTCGTTCTTTCCCTGACTTTTTGGCTGAAGTACTTTCAAAAACTGGGCCCCGGCAGGGACCTTATGTTGAACGAATCCGTCAAGAAAGACGGCGGTTTCGATCAGTATCGGGCCTTCCTCAACGCCGAGGGCGTGGCCATGACGAGCCTGCGCCCGGCGGGCAAGGCGCAGTTCGGCGACCACAGGCTGGACGTGGTGGCGGAAAGTGGTATGATCGACGCCGAGAGTCCGGTCCGCGTGGTCAAGGTGGAAGGTTCGCGAATTGTCGTTCGAACCATCACTGATTCGTCAACCGCGTGAGGCCGCCAACCGTAACCTTTTTCATCCCACCCCACTTCCACTTTATCTGAAACTCATGACCTTCACCTACCTCCCTCTCCTGGCCGCTGAACCGTGGCAGTTCGCCCTGTTCGGGCTCGTGATCCTGGTCGCGCTGGTGGCCATCATCATTCTGCTGAAGTTCTTCAACATCTGGTTGCGGGCCAAGGTGGCCAACGCGCCGGTTTCCATGGCACAGCTCGTCGCCATGTGGCTGCGACGCGTCCCCGTGGCGCTCATCGTCGACAGCCGCATCACGGCAGCGAAGGCCGGGCTGGAGTTTGTTTCCACCGACACCCTGGAGGCGCACTATCTCGCGGGGGGCGACGTCAGCCAGGTCATTCTTGCAATGATCGCGGCGGACAAGGCCGGGATCACCTTGGCCATCGGGCGCGCCCAGGCGATCGATCTGGCAGTGAAGGGAACGGGCAAGACGGTTCTCGAAGCCGTTCGTACCAGCATCAATCCCAAGGTCATCGACTGTCCCACGCCGGGAAAAGGCAAGGACAAGATCGATGCCGTGGCCCGCGACGGGATTTCGGTCAGGGTGCGCGCCCGGGTGACGGTCCGCACGAACCTTGATCGCTTTGTCGGCGGCGCCACCGAGGAAACCATCATTGCCCGCGTCGGCGAGGGCATCGTGACGTCAGTCGGTTCCGCGCCTTCTTACAAGGATGTGCTGGAGAATCCTGACAAAATTTCTAAACTGGTGTTGCAAAAAGGCGTCGATGCCTCCACCGCCTTCGAAATTCTCTCCATCGATATCGCCGACATCGACGTCGGGGACAACGTGGGCGCGAAGCTGCAAGAAGAGCAGGCGGAAGCCGACAAGAAGATCGCTCAAGCCAAGGCCGAGGTGCGCCGGGCGGCCGCCGTGGCTCAGGAGCAGGAGATGGCGGCCCGCACGCAGGAAATGCGTGCCAAGGTGGTCGAAGCCGAGGCCCAGGTTCCGCTGGCCATGGCGGAGGCATTCCGGAGCGGCAATCTCGGCATCATGGATTTTGCCCGCTACAAGAACCTCATCGCCGACACCGACATGCGAGATTCCATCGCTCGCGACTCCAAAGAGTAACCCGACCGACGACAGCCCGGCATGGACCTCTCGAGCGAATCCATCTTCATCCTGATCTTCTTGCTCGTCAGCTTTCTGAGCTGGCTGAGCGAAAAGATTCGGAGAGCAAGCGCGAATCGCCAGGAGGTGGAGCCGCCATCGGAGCGCAGTCAGAGCGAGGAGCGACCCGTTCCGGAAATTCGCCAAGAAAGCCAGCGGCCAACTTCCCATTCGAGTCCAAGCGACACCATGCGGGATATCCTGCAGTCGCTGGGCGTACCCGTGGAAGCGGTCGGTCGCAACGAACCGGAGCCCCCCCCCTTACCCGAGGAGGAGACCTTCGAGCCCCCTCCGCTCATCGACCGGTCGGCGATTCCTTCACCCAGTGAGGTGCTCTCGGAAGCGGAGAAGAGGGCTCTAGAGAAGCTCGAAGGCGTCGAAAATCCCTGGGCGCAACGCGACGACGGCAGCCGGCGTCGAGGCTCGGCACCAGAGGGAGACTTCCGGGCTCTCCTGCAGGGAGACAACATTCGCACAGCTTACATCCTCAAGGAAATCCTCGCCAAACCCAGGGCCCTCGAGTCGCTCGATTCGATGTCATGACCCTGCGCTTGACTCGGATCACCGACCACCTGGTTTCGAGCCGGCTGAGCGGGCAAGCCCGCCGTAGGGATTGCTACTGTCGGCTCCGGTCCCACCGGAAACCGTGAGGCATCCCGGTATGCGGACCCGTCCCCTCACCCGGCGGATGCCCGGCGGAACGGACCTGGAGACTCCCTGTCCCGTGAACCATTTCAACGGGTTTTTGGCCTAGCGGATGTCAAAATTGAGACAAATTGCACTCATAAGTATCAGAAAATAGAGGGAGAGGTTGATTCTTGTTTATGGTAGCCATAATTACCATGCATGAGCCTCCCAGATCTCCGCGCTTTTCTCCTGGCCTTGCTCTTTGCCTGTTTTGCCTGGTCCTCAAGCAAGGGATTGGCTTCCCAGCGGTCCACCTCCCTCGAAGCGGCTCTCGGCTTCGTGAGCCTCTACTTTATCGCGCCGCTTCTCAGCGAGAGTTCTCGAGACATCGTCGACCTGGGACAAACACGGCCAGCTCACGAGGGAGGAAGCCCATCTGCTTGCCGGGCAAGTGTGGGAATCGTATCGGAAACAGCGGCGCAAGCGTACACCAGACGTCGCCCAGGAAAGGGTGATCCGCCTGGGTGACGACGTCATGCCCTTCACGCTGGAGCGACGCGGCACGGACGATGGACTTCTCGCCCGTGTTCATCTCGCTTCACGGTGGCGGAGCGCAGAGCCCGGCCAAGAACGACCGACAGTGGCAGGCCCACCAGCAGCGCTATCCCCTCGCGGACGGCCTCTACCTCTGCCCTCGCGCTCCCCGCGACCTCTGGGACCAATGGCACGCCGAACGCGTGATACCCTTCATCGACGCGCTCATCAAGGAGCTGCTCGTGCACGAGGAGATCGATCCGGATCGGATCTATCTCATGGGCTATTCCGCGGGCGGCTATGGCGCCCTCCAGCTCGGCGGTCAGTTGACGGATCGATTCGCGGCCGTGGCCGCCGCCCCGACGCCGGGAGCGACACCCGTCGAGCACTGGCGCCACCTTCCCCTGCGCCTCGAGATCGGCGAGAGGGACAACGCCTACGGTCGCATCAAGCTCTGCCGGGCTTACGAAGGCGCTCTCCGCTTCCTCCGGCAGCACTCCCCTGATCACTATCGCTATTGCTATTGCTACATCGATCACGAGGACCGGGGCCACCAGATCGACGACCGCTCTTCGGTCGAGTGGCTGGCTCAACACCGGCGCCAATTGCGCCCAAAGGAATTGGTTTGGACGCCATCCAGTTCGCTCGCCTCACAGTACTACTGGCTGGCCAACGAGACTCCCGGGAAGGGACAGCGAGTGGAGGCACGAATCGAGGGAAACGAAATTCACTTGGGCGTCCACGCCGTCCAGCACCTTCAGCTTCGCCTGGATGATCAGCTCGTCGATCTCGATCAACCCGTGACGGTCTTCGCCAACGGAATCAAGATCTTTCACGACATCGTCGAGAGACGGCTGCGCTGCCTCGTGAAAACTCTCGAAGAACGCGGTGATCCTCAGTTGATGTTCACCTCGGAACTTTCCGTCTACATTCCCTGAACCGCTCCTTGGTAGCTCGGCCGCACGGCGGTCACCGGGTTTGCGCCCGCACTTTTCTCACGCGCGGGCGATCACTCCAAGCATCTCACACTCGCAAATCTTCCTCACCGATCATCCAACCGTAGGCGTCGATGTCGTAGAGATCGCTCTCGCCTTCTTCACCGTCGTCTCGGTTGGCTGCCCGCAGGGTCAGGACACCGGCCACCACGACACAGGCGAGGACCCAGAGCAGCCCGCCAATCATCGCCGCGCGCGAGGACTCCCCACTGAACCGCCCAAAAGCGAAGGGAATCCCTCCCCAAGCGCCACCCAGCAAGACGAACACGGGCGTGAGCGCAGCCGACTCCGCCGCATACAACCCGTAGAGGAGCACAGCGGAGAAAAACCAGGCCCACAAAACGCCCGATGTCCATCCCAAGCCCCCGTTCGGTGAAGCCATCCTAACACGCATCCCGCCATCGCCAGGGCACCGCCGATGGTCATCCACTGCGCCACTTTCAACGAGGAGGCGCCGACCAGGCTGTAGACCGTGCCCCCGAGAAACAAGCACCCCAGCCCGAGAAAATAAGCCCAGCCCGGAAGGAGGCGTGCCAAGCCGCCCTGACCGATCGATTGAGTCAAGGCGAGGCATAACAAAGCGGCCAGCAACCAGCCGTGCCGGGTGGCCGACCACTCACTGTTGAGTTTCATGGCGTAGCCATCAAGCATCGCGTAGAGCAGGCCCAGCCCCGCCAGGAGGAGAACCACAAGACCGGGGAACCGCCTCCAATAAAGGGCTCCGCCCCCCAGAGACAGAAGCAGCAGCCCGACGGGAACCCAGTAGTGAGTCCTCCATGGCCCCTGCAATTCCCACGGCCAGCGCCGTTCCAGGGCACAGAACCCGACGATCAGGGGCAGTCCAACCACCAGGAACGGTTCCACCGCAGGAGCGCCATCCGGTCCCCGGAACCACAGCCAGGCGAGCCCCGCCGTGGCGAGAATCATCGCCGGAACATAGACCGGGAGCATGGGGATGATCTGATCAATCATAGGTCGGATGCGTGGTTAAGCGCTTGCAAGGCCATCTCCAACGTCCCATCAGTGTCGGGACATGATCAACAACTACCTGTGGGATACCGAATTCAGCAAGCTCTTCGCGCGGTGCTTTGAGCGCTACAAGAGCGGGGACACCGATTTCCAGCAGTATTACTCCCAGGAAGACTTGGCCTTTCTCTATTCGATCGGATACAAGCCCCGGGAATTCTTCGACTTTGTCGAGGACTTTGCCGACGAGGGCGTGCCCACGCCGACGACCGCAGTCTTGATCGCCTCCGTGCGCCGGGATTATTTCATGACCATCCAGAAAGGCGAACTGAGTGACCAGATCCTCACCCCCGACGACCTTCCTCCCCGGGATGCTGACTGGGACGGCTTCGTCTGGTTACCTCGCATTGTCGCCAAGGCACGCGCCAAGCTCCGTGGCGAGCTCGATCCGGAAATCATGTACAGCTGCGGCGGCGACCGCAATTTCCTCTCCCGGCACCAGCTTCACCCCGCCGATTTTCTGCGAGTGGTGTGGGCTGCCAAGGAACAGGATGAAGCGATCGTTCAGTATGTGCAAGCGCACTCTCCACTGGCCGAATAAGATCACTTTCGGGAGTTCCCATGGTTTCGTTCTCCACCTGTTGGAACAGCAGCCGTCACCAGGACGGCGAGGCGATGATCGACGAAATTCTCGAGATGGGTTTCGATACCATCGAGATCAGTCACGGTTTGAGCGTTGCGCTCCTGCCCGGGATCAAGAAGGCCTACCAGGCCGGTAAGTTCAAAGTCTCCGGCCTGCACAATTTTTGCCCCTCTCCGGTGGAGGTGATGATCGACGCGCCTGACTGCTATGAATACACGTCCCATCGCAGCTACGACCGGAAGCGCGCCCTCGACCTCACCCTCAAGACCATCGAGTACGCCTCCGAGTTCAAGGCCTCCTACGTCGTGCTGCACATGGGCAGTGTGCCCATGAACAAGATGACTCCCGAACTCACGGGTCTGGTGAAAAAGGGAAAACTCCATTCGCCGGAATTCGTCGAGTTGAAACTGAGGACCGTGAGGGCGCGGGAGAAGATCGCTCCGCTCTATGTTCGCCGGGCGCGCGAAGCCCTCACAGAGATCTCGGCACACGCCGAGAAATATCGCGTGCCGGTGGCCATCGAGAGCCGCAGCCGCTACGAGGACGTCCCTAGCGAACGCGAAATGATCGAACTCATGGACGAGTATGCCGATAATCCTTGGGTCGGCTACTGGCATGACTTCGGCCACGTGCAGCTCAAGCACAACCTCTCGCTCCTGGATCACGAGGAATGGCTGGACACCATGTCGCCCCACCTCATCGGCTGTCACCTCCACGACGTTCATTGGCCCGCCCGGGACCACCGTGTCCCCCTTACCGGCACGATTCAATACGACTCCCTGGTCCCCCTCGTCGGAAACGACAAATACGTCGTCTGGGAACTTAGCCCCCGGCGCCGGCGCCAGCAGATCGAGGAGCAGTATCCTCGCTGGATGGAACGCTACGGCATCTAAGATCGGCTCGGCATGGAGGGATGGAAGCGATGGTTAGACCGAGACACCCGTCCGGCGGCCCAGTTCATTCGATACGGCCTCGTCGGTGTTTCCGCCACGCTGATCGACCTTCTCCTGTTCTCTGTCCTCTCGCTGTGGGTTCTGCCCTCCGTCTCTTTGGAACTGGGAGACGAGGTCCGGGCGGATCGCGCGAAGATCAATTACACGATCGCCTTTTTCGTGGCGAACGTCTACACCTACGCCGTCAACGCTCGCTTCGTCTTCGTGCCTGGGCGGCATCGAAAATCGGTGGAGTTCGGTCTCTTTTTGCTGGTCTCCGCCCTCAGCTTCGGGCTGGGCTACTGGGTGATTGATTACATGATCACCTCCCACGGTGCGCGCACTTTCGTGGCAAAGCTGGTCTCCATCGTCGCTTCGGTGTCGATCAACTATGCCTGCCGTCGTTTTCTCATCTTCAAGACCTGACCTCACCTAACTTCCCGCCCGGATTCCATTCCACCATGAAAACCCTGGAAGTGAGCCTCTCGCTCGACGGCGTGGTCCTTTCCTCGTCCCTTTCCCACGATCCACGCACCCTCACGGAATGCCTGCAGCGCCGTTACGACCTGCTGTTAGTTCGGTTGAAGCCCGTGCTTCGCGGCAGCGCCCATCCCGGCCCCCTTCTCGACGAGAGCATCCCATTCGAATTGCTCGAGCATCGGGAAGAGGACGGAGATCTGATTCTCAAGTACCGGCGACTGGATGAATCGCCGACCACTTGAGTGGTTCATTCAGCAGCCTCCAGCCACTCGCCACCTACCAGCGCAGGATCGCTGCCCTCCCTCATGAGGTGGCCGCCACCTGGGTGGGCGGTGACAGCGTCCTGGTCAGCCAGGGACGTGTCTTTACCTCGACTGATGTTGGATCGGCGCCGACGGTCCAGGACCGGAATCCAGCGCTCCCACTTTGGGATTGTCAGCATGGGGCTTCCCGATAGGGTGATCGCATGATGATTGACTCCTCGAACCGACGTTCCTTTCTCAAGTCCGCCCTTGCGGCCGGCGCCACCACCACCCTGCCCCAAGCCTTGTTCGCCGATCACCATGGGAAATCGCCCTTTCAGATTTCGCTGGCCGAGTGGTCGCTCCACAAGACGATTCGTAAGGGCGATTTCAAGAACATCGATTTTCCCAAGGTCGCCAAAGAGGAATGCGGCATCGATGCCGTGGAGTACGTCAACCAGCTCTTCGCGGAGGAAGGAAAAAACGAGAGTTACTTCGGCGAACTGAAAAAGCGCTGCGACGACCTCGGCGTCAAGAGTCTCTTGATCATGTGTGATGGACTCGGTCAGCTGGGCGATCCGGACGCCAAGCGCCGCCACCGGACGGTGCTCAATCACGCGCTGTGGCTGAACGGGGCTCAGGCCCTGGGCTGCCACTCCATCCGGGTCAATGCCGCCTCGCGAGGATCCCGGGAGGAGCAGGAGAAGCTGGCCGCCGACGGCTTGGCCGCCCTCTCCGAACTGGCCAAGCCCTACGAGATGAACGTCCTGGTGGAAAACCACGGTGGGCTCTCCTCGGACGGCTCCTGGCTGGCGGCGGTCATGAAACGCGTCGACATGCCTAACTGCGGCACACTCCCCGATTTCGGCAACTTCCGCATTGGCAATGGTCGGGAATACGACCGCTACAAAGGTGTGAAGGAACTGATGCCCTTTGCCAAGGCCGTCAGCGCCAAGAGCCACGCCTTCGATGAGGATGGCAATGAAACGCACACCGACTATTTCAAGATGTTGAACATCGTCCTGGAAGCCGGTTACCACGGTTACGTGGGCATCGAATACGAGGGCAGCGAGCTGGGCGAGATCAAGGGTATCATGGCCACCAAGCGCCTCCTTGAGCGCGTGCGCGATCAGGTCAAGGATTGACCCTGCCCTCACCAGACAGACACCTCGGCTTCTCCAGGTCTCATGGCGGCTCCAGAAATCATGAATGAGCGATCGAGCATGGCGCCGTGCCGATTTTCCTCCATGTGCCTCCTCCTCGGGGCGTTGATGGGTGTGCTGGTGACCGGCCGAGCCACCGCCGCCGCCGAAGCCGAGGTCCAAGCGCGTCTCCGGGCCGCCATCCGTGAAGAGCGCACGGCGGACGCCCTGACGCTGGCCGAGCAGGCCCTCGAGCAGCAGAAGGAGGATACCGTCCTTCTCAGCCTTCACGCCCAGCTCTGCGAGCGCGAGCGGCTTTTCGCCAAGGCGGTCCAGTCTTACGACCGTCTCCTGGCCCTGGAACCGAACCGGGACGCCCTCTGGCATCAGCGAGGCGTGGCCAAGTTCATGGCGGGTGATTTCGAAGGTTCGGTGAAGGACTTCGATCACTATCTCGAAGAGAATCCCCAACGCATGCCATCCCACTGGCAACGAGGACTCTCACACTATGGCGCTAACATGTTCAAGGAAGGGCGAGCCCAATTCGAGGCGCACCAGACCGTGAACACCAACGACGTTGAAAACGCCGCCTGGCACTTTATCTGCGTCGCTCGGCTGGAGGGCGTGGACGCCGCTCGGAAGGCCCTGATACCCATCAAAGGCGATGCCCGAGTGCCGATGGTCCAGGTTCACGACCTCTTTGCCGGTGAGGGCACCGAGGCGGACGTCCTGGAAGCTGCGGGCAAGGAGCATCCCAACCGCCGCAATCATCTTTGTTACGCCCATCTCTATTTGGCTCTCTACAAGGAAGCTCTGGGCAAACCCAAGGAGGCCCTGGCGCACTACAAACTCGCCGCCGAGGATCACCGGATGGAGCACTACATGGGAGAAACCGCGGTCGTTTTCTACAAGGACCGCCTGAAGAAAGCAAAGGCGTCAGAAAAGCGAGAAGAGGCAGAAGCCGTTTCCAAGCCGAAGTAAGCGACATCGGAATCCTGATCGCGCCTTCCAGAGCGGTCGGGGCGCTCACTGGAGCAGATCGCGATCGTCGACCTCACACCGTGGCAGGGCGGCTCTCAACCGGGCCATGCCTTCCTCGGAAATCCGCGTCTGGTAAATCACCAACTGACGCAGTTTGCCACACTTGGCCAAAGCAGGGACGGACCGGTCGGTGAGCGCCGTGTCAAACACCCACAGTTTCTTCAGCGCCACAAGTTTGGGCAGTTCCGCCGCCCCGACGTCCGTGATCTGCGTCGAACCGAGGTGCAATTCTGTGAGAAACGTCATCTCGCCCAGGGTCTTCATGCCCTCGTCCGTGATGGCATTTCCGCGCAAGCCAAGGTAGCGCAAGGACTTCATCGGCCGCAGAGCGTTCAGGCCTTGGACGGTCACCCGAGTCTCGCCAATCGGCAAACCCTCCAGGGCCTTTCAGGGATTGAAGATGCCGCAGCCCCTTGTCGGAGACCTTGGTCCGATAAAGGTTGAGCCACTCCAACCCGCTCGCCGCTCCCAGATGCTCGATGCCGCGATCACCGATCACCGATCACCGATCACCGATCACCGATCACCGATCACCGTCATCTCGGCGGAAAAATCTGTGAGGTGAGGAAACCATCGGAGCCCGTTCAGATCCTCGTCCTTGATTATCTGATTCCGGTTCAAGCTCACCTCCACGATCCGCCCGTCACGCTTGAAAACGTGCCCACCCCGAGCTTCGAGGATCCTCACTGTTTCCTCAATGCGCTTGGATGATTCCGCGGTCGGGATTTTTTCCTTTTCCGGCGGCCGTTCTGCCTCGCGCGCGCCCTCACCGGCCCATGCCCGCGAACCCAGCGCAAGACCGAGCATCAGCGCCAGCGGGATCTCAAGCGTCCGTCGCATCCGGACATCCTCCGCAAGGTGCGGCGGGCTCACAAGGACAAAGGACCATCACGCCCCGCTCGCTTCGTTTTCAGACACTCGTCTCACGCGCTCCGCTCAACGGAGTTTAAACACCACGGGGGCCGTCACCGAGCCCGCGACGGGGACACCTTGAGCATTGGTGGCCGGCCTGAAACGCCAGCGCAGCACGGCTTTTTGAGCGGCGCGATCCAGGTCCGCATTCCCTGAACTCCTCGAGACGGAAGCCGACGTGACCCGCCCGCGAGCATCCACGCGCACACTCACGTACACCGTTCCCTCGATGCCCCTCCGTCGAGCCTCTCTCGGGTAGACGGGCTTTGCCCGGCGGGTCGGGACCGGCGATGCCGAAGATGCCGAAACAGGCCCCTTGGGCTTCGGCCGTGCCACGGGCCTTGGCTTGGGCTTCGGCGGCGCGGCACGCTGTCGAACGATCGTGGGTTTCGGCTGGGGTTTGGGCTTCGCTCTGGGAACTGGCTTCGGTTTCGGCGTCGGCTTTGGTTCAGCCTTCACCTCGGGCTCGGGTTCTGGCTCGGGTTCTGGCTCGGGTTCTGGCTCGGGTTCCGGTTCTGGCTCGGGTTCCGGTTCTGGCTCGGCCGGGAGTTCCTCTGTCAGATCGATCTCGATCACCACCTCCTCTTCGGACTCGGGCTCCGGCGGCGTGACTCTGCCCAGCGCCAGGGAAAACACCAGAGCGTGAATCAGGACCGTCACGCCGATCGCCAGCCCCCATCCCCATCCCTTGGAGGATTCTCGATCTCTGTCAGGGTCCATCCTCGCCCTCCTTCTCCGTTTTTTTGACGATGCCAAGAGACTCCACTCCATTGGTTCGGGCGGCTTCCATCACCTCGACAAAAACCCCATACTGCGCTTCCTGATCCCCTCGAATTTCCGCCCGAGTCAGCCCGGTCTGGTCGACCCGTCCACGGATCGCCTCCCCGAGCGCCACGAGTGGCACGGGGCGCTCATCGAGCAAGATCTGTCCATCCGCCTGAATCACCAACTGTAAGGTCTCCATCTCGCGACGCACGGCCGGCGCGTCCCCGGCGACCTGGGGAAGCTCCACCACCGCCTCGGGCTTGGTGAACTGGCTGCTCACCATCAGGAAGATCAACAACTGGAACACCACATCGATCAAGGGCGTGAGATCGATCGAACTGTCGATGCGTCGCGGTCTGCGGATCAGCGTCATGCCATGGGCTTCCGGGAAATGTGCCATTCGTGCAAATGCGAGGCCACTTCATTGAAATCGTGTACGAGCTTGTCGATCCGCGCCTCGAACAGGCGACACATTGTCACCGCGGGAATGGCCACCACCAGTCCCGCGACCGTCGTCAGCAAGCCCGTCCAGATGCCGCCCGCGAAGTCGGCCGGCGTGACCTGATCACCCAGCACCTGGATCTGCGCGAAGGCCTTGACCATCCCCCACACGGTGCCTAACAAGCCGATCAATGGCGAAATGCTGCCGATCACACTGAGGATGCGCAAACTCCGCTCGTGGAGATTCACCCAGCGAGACGATTCCCGTTCGGTGAGATTCCGGCAATGCTCCTCGCCTTCTCCCGCCGACTCGATGAACACCTTGCCCACTCGCAACAAAGGGTTTGCGGGGCCGTCCACGAGCTCGCCCCGATCGCCCACTTGGCGCAGGATCGCCAGGCTAGGCCCAACCCGATAGCGATGCCGCCCGAAGAACACCAAGCGCTCCACGATGATGGCCAAGGAGACCAATGACAAGAAGAGCAGCGGCCACATGAAGGCGCCCCCTTTTTCGAAGAGATCGACAACGTGGAGGGACATCAGAGACGCGTGAAGATTGAGGTCATGACGGGCATGAGACGAACATCAAACGGCGCGTTGCCACCTTCGTCAAGGCCGCTATTGCGACTGAGTCTCAATCGCAGAATCAGGGAGATCCCGAGAGTCGGAGGCCGTCCGCGGCTTCCCCTGGCCCTTTGCGCCGAATTCCCGGAGTTTATCGCGGCATGCGGTGCCCGGCGGAAGCGATCAGATTTTGCCCGTCGCCTTGAGTTGTCTTATTCACGAGCCAGCGCGATAAGGCTCTCGCCGGCGGAAGCGATCAGATTTTGCCCGTCGCCTTGAGTTCTCCGGCGAGCTTCCTCTGATAGGCTTGGTGCCTCTCCCGATCTTCCCGGGCGCGCTCGCTGTAGAAAATGAATCCCATGGCCTGCCGCGTTCGCGTTCGGGAGCGGTTCCCATCGGCCCGATGGATCGTCAAGGCGTCGTGGGCCAGCAGATCGCCCGGTGCCGCTGGAACATGAACTCTCTGCGACGTGGTGCGGGTATCGGTATGGGGTCGTGGGCCAGCAGATCGCCCGGTGCCGCTGGAACGGGACGCTCACGCTCTTCCTCTCCAGATCGGGGATAATCGACGATTCCTTGACTGAAACCAAGCGTCTCCGTCTGCATGGGGACGCATTCCTGCCCGGTGCGATCCGGGCAAGTAACGCACACAGCCCGTCTCCTCATCCACGGGCTCCAGGGCCAGCCACATGGTGAGCGCCTCGCAAGGCTCGATCTTGAAATAGTATCCGTCCTGATGCGGTGGAGTCGGCTTGCCCACACCGGGAGGCTTGTTGAAGTACTGCAGGTTCTTCGGCACCACAGGCCCGCCCAGCAACTGCTCCGCCAGACGCCGAAAAGGTCCCGCCTCGAACTGCTCGCGAAACCAGGGATCATGGGTTCCGAGCTGTTGCAACTGTTTGAGCGTCGAGCGATCGCCCTTGTCCTCGTAAAAAACGCGTTCCGGCGGCATCGTCGGGACGACTTTGTCGATGAAGCGCGCCATTTCCCCCCGCCATCGCCCGGCGAGAGGAAGCCCGGAAGGCAGACGAAGCCGTCACGTCGAAAGGCGTCAAGGATCCCTGAAGAAACAGGTTTCGGGGCAGTCATGGGGACCATTCATCCTGCCACAAGGGACTCCGCAGGCAAGAACAAGCCCTTGCCATGCCATCCGGTTTGAAAGCAGACTCGAACCCCCATGCTCATCCTGCCCTCCCT
>CBDBEZ010000138.1:0-281523 GCA_965204485.1 Verrucomicrobiales bacterium | reverse complement strand
CATTTCTTCCACAGCAATGCCGTGAAGACGGACCGGCTTGCAGAACTTTGGTTCGCCATCGTGATCAAGCACTTCCCTGTCTACAAGATCGGTTGTCGCCCCGTCCTGGTTCTCGACGGCATCAAGAAGTCCAAGGAGGGCCGCAAGATGCCTGCGGTGAAGTATCTGCATCAACAGTCCGAGTCCAATTCCAAGCCTCACTTCATCATGAGCCATTCCTTTCAGGCCTTCGGCGTGCTCTGTCAGGTTGGCGGATACTTCTTCTGCGTTCCGGTCTGTGCACGCATTCACGAAGGTATCGTCACTTCAAACCGCGACAGGAGAACCTTGATCGACAAGGCCAACGAGATGCTCGCATCCGTCTGTAGAGGTCAGGAGTTCGTCTTGCTGGCCGACGCCTACTACGCCAACGGAAAGGTGATCCGGAGCACCAAGGGGCGTTCCGGTGTGCTGGTCACGAGGGTTCGACGCACGACAACCGGCTTTCGGCCTGCGGCAGTGCCACGCAAACGCAAACGCGGACGACCGAAAAAGTATGGCGCTGCGGTGAAGCTCCAGAATGTCTTTGGAACGGGCGGCTTCAGTTCCGTTCCCAGTCCCGTATATGGGGAGAGAAACATCTCTGTCCGGTTCAAGTCGGTGGATCTGTTGTGGAAGCCCGCCGGGGCGATGGTCCGCTTCATTCTCGTCGATCATCCCACGAGAGGGCGGATCATCCTCTTGTCTACCGACCTCACCATGGAAGCTCAGGAGATCATCTTGCTCTACAGTTTGCGTTTCAAGATCGAAGTCGCTTTCAAGCAAGCGGTGCATTCGGTCGGCTCATTCGGATACCATTTCTGGATGGCCGCTATGCGACCGCTCAAGCGTCGCAATGGTAACCAATACCTCCACCGGACTACCGAGAAATATCGCAGACAGGTGCAGAGAAAGATGCACGCATATCATGTGTTTGTGCAGACCGGCATGATCGCTCAGGGCATGTTACAGTACCTTGCCATGACATGTGACGGTCTGGTCTGGAAACACTTTGGAACCTGGATCCGAACCATCCGCCCAGACGTGCTGCCTTCGGAAATGATTGTCTCAGCCGCCTTGAAAAACACGCTGCCTGGATTTTTGCACCACGGCGGAAAAGGTTCAGCGTTCCGAAAATTCATCCTTGATAAAATAGACTTCACTCGCTCCGAAGGTTCACGCTTCGCCGCATGATGATCCAGTTACAGAACTTCTCACTCGCGAGTTATTAGACAGATTTCTATGTTTGGGGCGTTCGGTGGAATTCCATTTTATTGAAGGATGTTGACAGCGGAGCGGCGGGGGTCTTCTCTGAGTTTTCCACCGCCAGATCTTCAACAATGATGCCCATTTCGTCAAGCGAGAAACGACGGGATTTCTGGGCGGGTTTTGAGAGTTGCCTCGTAAAACATGGAGTTTCGGAGAAGAATCGGCCCTTTTACCGGAAGTATTTGGAGCGGTGGGGCACTTACCGGCGGGCCCATGCCGCGGAAGGCGAGCCTCCGGTCTTTCTGGAGCGTTATCTGCGAGAATTAGGTGGAAATCCTCGTTTTGAATATTGGCAAATCGCGCAGACGGCTCAGGCGATCCGTTGGGCGCATGGGGAGTGCCTGGGGGAGAGCTGGGTGGATGAGATGGATTGGGTCGGTTTTGGAGGAGAGTTTCCGGGAAATCTCGGAGAGCCACGAAGCGGTGGGGGCCCAGGTGGGGCTGGAAGAGATAGAAGCGCGGGCACGGGCGCGCGGACTCGGCCGGGCACGGGCGGCGATGCTGGGGTAGGTGGTGAGGCGTCTGCGCGAGCGCGGGTATGCGTTTCGCACGGAGCAGACCTACGTGGATTGGATCGCGCGCTTACTCCTGGCAGGCGAGAATGGCGCGGCTGCGGAGGCGATGCCGACGACGAAGGACGCGGAGGCGTTCTTGAGTGCCTTGGCGGTGGAGCGGCGGGTGATGGTCTCGACGCAGCGGCAGGCGGTGAACGCCCTGGCCTTCTTCTTTCGAGAGGTGCTGGGTCAGGAGGGGGCGGATTTCGGGAATTTCCGGGCGGCGTCGCTCACACTGTGTTTGCCGGTGGTGCTGAGCAAGGGCGAAGTCAAAGCGCTCCTGGGCGAGATGTCGGGCACGACGGGCTTGATGGCGAGAATCCTGTATGGGGCGGGTTTGCGTTTGATGGAGTGCGTGCGCTTGCGAGTGAAGGATGTGGATTTCGCCAACGGGCTGCTGATGGTGCGCGACGGGAAGGGTGGAAAGGACCGGCGGACGCCCTTGCCCAAAACCCTTGTGGAGGCCTTGAAAACGCAAATGCAGGAGAATGAACGCCTGCATCAGGAGGATCGGGAGTCAGGGGTGGGTGGTGTGTGGATGCCGGGTGCCCTGGAGCGGAAGGCGCCGGAGTGGGGGCGTTCGTGGGAGTGGTTTTGGGTGTTTCCGTCGAACAAGCTGTCGACGGATCCACGGGCGAAGGTGGTGCGTCGGCATCATCAGCATGAGAACGCGGTGCAAAAGGCGATCAAGGTGGCGGCCAAGCGGGCGGAGATCGCGAAGCGAGTGAGTTGTCATGTCCTGAGGCATTCGTTCGCAACGCATTTGTTAGAAAGCGGGCGTGACATTCGGACGGTGCAGGAACTGCTGGGGCATGCCGATGTGTCGACCACGCAGATCTTCTACACGCATGTGCTCAATCAAAAGGACCGGGTGTCCGGCAGTCCATTGGATGAGCTGTAGGCGGGTATCCGGTCGTCGATCCGCTGCCGTGGAAGCCGCTTGTCCTGCCAAAGCGCCAGAGGGCCAGCGCGCCTCCAAAAACGGGATCTTGCTTGCGAGGCGGGTTGAAGGACGGCGGTCCTCCGCCGCTCTGGAGATTCACTCGTGATCGTGAGATTCGTCCGGTAAGGCGTCGGGGTCGTCGCCCGGGGCGGCCGTCCAGTTCGCAGGGTCCTGACAGTAGTACTGGCTGAGTTGCCCATACAGCTCCGGATGGCGCTTGGAGAGTAGCCGCGGTTTCTCGAAAAAGGTCTCAGTGGCCACGGCAAAGAACTCGGCGGGATCGGTGGCGCCGTATTCGTCCAGGACCGTGCGCCGTCCGCGCTCGACATGATCCTGGAGCTGGTCGAACTCATGCTGCATCGTTCGTGCCCAGCTCACGTACATGCTCTGACGTTTGGTGAAGGCGAGTTGTTGGCCGAGCACGGGAGCGCCGTCGCTCAGCCCGTCTTCCTGGTCCAGCTGGTGGGCGAATTCATGAAACACGACGTTCTGGCCATCGTGACGGCCTGCGGCGCCACCCATGGTGGCGTGCCAGGAGAGGATGACCGAACCGGTCGTCCAGGATTCGCCGAGTCGGTGTTCATCCTCATCGGTGAAGGTGCCGTCTTCATTCCACTCGGTTGACGGCGCCAGGTAGCTGTCCGGGTAGACGAGAATGCTTCTCAGCCGGGGATAGTAGTCGGTCTCCCGATGAAGCAGGAGCACGCAGGCCTGGGCGGCGATGGTGACGCGGATCTCGTCGGTGATGTCCAGGCCGCCGCAGCCCTCGAAAGCCTTTTCCTCGAGAAAGACGAGCAAGTGACCGAGCAGTTCCTCGCGCGCTTCGTGGGGGAGCCGGTGATAGATCGGGAGGTGTTCCTCAATGACTTTTCGCCAGGCGTCCGGGAACGGACGACGCCGGATTTTGGCGCGTCGCCGTTCCCGGAAATACCTGAACATCGATGGGTGTCTCCGAGGTTCGTGGTGCGGACTGCGTTAGTTGTAGCCTTGTTCGCCGTGGTCGGCGATGTCGAGGCCTTCGGATTCCTCGCGTTCCTCGACCCGCAGTCCGATGACGGCGTCGACGACCTTGAGGATGATCAAGCTGACGACGGCCGTGTAGACGATGGTGAAGACGGCGGCGATGAGCTGAGTGGCGAGCTGGCTGCCCATGGAGAAGGATTCGTCGCCGTTGCCGCCGAGGGTGGAGGCTCCGAAGAAGGCCACGAGGATGACGCCGACGAAGCCGCCCACGCCGTGGACACCGAAGACGTCGAGGGAGTCGTCGTAGCCGAATTTCTGCTTGGCCTTGGTCGAGGCAACCCAGCAGAGGGTGCCGGAGCAGGCGCCGATGCAGAGGGCGCCGAGGGGCCCGACGGCGCCCGAGGCGGGGGTGATCGCCGCCAGGCCGGCGATCGAGCCCGTGGCGATGCCGAGCATGCTTGGTTTCTTGACGGTGATCCATTCCCAGATCATCCAGGCGAGGGCGCCGGTGGCGGCCGAGATATGAGTGACCAGGAGGGTCATGGCGGCGGCACCGTTGGCGGCGAGGCCGGAGCCGGCGTTGAAGCCGAACCAGCCGACCCAGAGCATCCCGGTTCCCGCCACGCACATGGGCAGACTGTGAGGTGGCATGGGAACCTTGGGATAGCCGTTTCGCGGTCCGAGCACGATCACGGCGACCAGGGCCCCGACGCCGGCGGTGATGTGCACGACGATGCCTCCGGCGTGGTCGATGACTCCGCCGCTGACGAGCGGCACGCTGCCGCCACCCCACACCATGTGACAGATGGGCGCGTAGACGAGGATGGCCCAGGCGGTCACAAAAGCGAGCATGGCGGAGAAGCGCATGCGTTCCACAAAGGCTCCGACCATGAGCGCGGGTGTGATGATGAAAAAGGTCATTTGAAAGGCGCAGAAGAGCAGTTCGGGAATGGTGGCGTCTTCCGAGTAGACGCTGTCGGGCCCGATTCCGCCGAGGAAGGCTTTGCTCATCCCGCCGCTGAAGGCGTTCCCCTCGGCGAAGGCCATCGAATAGCCGAAGAAGAGCCACACTAGGCTCATGACACAGGTGATGGCAAAACACTGCATGAGGACGGAAAGGACGTTCTTCTGCCGCACCAAGCCTGCGTAGAACAGGGAGAGGCCGGGAATGGTCATGAAGAGGACGAGAGCAGTGGCGGTGAGAATCCAGGCGGTGTCACCGGAATCCAGGCTGGCCGCGGTGGCCGCAGTGGCCGCGCCTTCCTGTGCCATGGCCGTGTTGGTGAGCAGGAAGGGAAGAAACAGGAGCAGGGAGCGGAGTCGATTCATGGAGTGTGGTCGGTATGAGTTGTGCGAGGACCGGATTCCAATGAACAAGCTGCTCGTGGTCAAGGCTTTCTGAGAGAGATCGGGCGGTGGCTCCTGGCGATTGTGGCGGGCGCGCGTGTCGAATCAGGCATCCTTGCTCGCCTTCTCGGGTCCGTTCGCGGCTGCTCGATTCTCCGCGAGGGCCTCTGCCTCGTCCTCTTGGCGGGCCATGGTGAGCGCCGAGGCCAGGAGACCGGCGGGAGTGGAGAAGATCCCGAGGCCGATCATGAGGAGGATGAAGGTGAAAAAGCGGCCTCCGAGAGTGATGGGGACCACGTCGCCGTAGCCGACCGTGGTGAGGGTCACCAGGGCCCACCAGAGTCCGTGAAAGACGGAGCGAAAATCGTCAGGTTGGGCTTCGTGCTCGAAATAGTAGATGCCCACGGCCGTGAGGTAGAGGAGGAGCAGGGCCACGCCGAAGAACAGGATGAGTTCTCCCCGGGCGATCACCAGGGCACGCTGGAAGCGGTCGAGCGCGCGGCTGTAGCGAGCGAGTTTGAGGACGCGGACGAGCCGTATGAGACGAAAGGAACGGAGCCCTCGCAAGTCCAGGCCGGTGTGGAGCCAGCCGAGGAGAAACGGCAAGATAGCCAGGAGATCGATGAGGCCGAAGAAGCTGAAGATGAAGGCCAGTTTTTTTCCGCGATCCAGACGCGGGCCGCGTATTCCAGTACGAAGAGCACGACGGTGAAGATCTCGAAAGCGTGCAGTCCGGTGCGGACTCCGGCCGGCAGATTGGGCAGGGTTTCCACCGCGAAGGTCACCAGCGAGAGCAGAATGAGGGTGATGATGAGCGATTCGAAGCCGCGCCGGATGCCGCCGTCGCGATCTTTCAGAGCTTCTTTCAAACGCATGACCACTCTCCTTCCCGTCGGATGCCGGGAGTGCTGACTTCAGTGTGAGTGTTTGTCGGCCTTGAGCCGGATGGCTGTCCCGCAATACATGCAGCGGAACCAGCGCCAGCAGAGGATGTGCAGGGTCTGCGCCAGCATGGGGAAGCCGCCGAGGATGCGGTGAGCGTTTTTGTTCTTGAGGCAGTGTCGCGAAAAAAAGAGGTGGCAACTGCACACGCGGCAGCGCATGCCGATGGCGGTGATCACATAGAGGGCCCAGAAAACGAGGGTCGCCGAAAAGAGAGAGGCGAACTCCAGGCGGCGGTCTTCGAGGTAGATGGGGAAGAGAATGGCGCCCACTGCCAGGGTGAATGTGAGAGCGATGGCCATGAAAGTGGTGAAGGCGCCCAGGTAGACTTTCAAGCCATCTGGGTGCTTCATTCCGCGCAGGCGCCAGATGGGCATTTTTTTCTTGTAGACTTGCTCTTCCTCGAAGGATTCCTGCTCGCTACCGGTGGATCGCGTGCGGTCCTCGCCCGTCTTGAGCGAGTGACGATCGAGCGGCTTGACCCGGGTCCGGCCCTGTTTGTAATCCTCGAAGGATCTGAAGGCGGCGGCGGCACCTGCGGGAGCCGGTTCGGTTTCCGATTCGCTGTCGGTCGTCGTCGTGGGCGTGGGCGGTGGCTGGGGTTGGCGATCGGAGGTGGTCTCGCTGGTCGCGGGGGCGTCGGCGGAAGCCGGAGCCGATGCCGATGTCCCGGATGGCGCCGATTCGTCGGGAACTGAATCGGCGGAGGCCTTGTGCAATCGCGGGGAAGGGCGTCTTTGATAGAGTGTTCTTTGGCGCTCGGGATTGAGTTCCTCGAGGAAGTCGCGCGCTAGAGGCTGTTCTTCCCGAGGCGTGGGAACGATCCGCTCGCCGGAGGGGAGGGTTTCGGCTTCGGGGTTTTTGCGAGGGCGGTGCCGGTCGGGCTTGAACTCGATCTGCCGCGTGTGTGAATGGGGGCCGGCTCCTTGGTAGACTTTCCGCGGCTTGGCGGGTTTGACCACGGCGGTCGGGATGGCGTCCAGGTCGGTGGGGGCCGTGCCCCCAAGCGCTTTCGGGAGCAAGTCCTTGGCTTGTTCCACCCACGAGGCGACCTTGACCAGCGAGGGAAACTTCTCGGGATAACGCCCTTCGTGGGCGGCGCGAATGAATTCGCGCTGGATTTCCGGGACGTCCCCCCGGGCCAGCGATTCCAAGTCGGTGATTCCGGCGTGATTCAGGACCTCGACGATTTCCCGGGTCAGTTGAAGTTCGGCAAAACGGGATGGCATGGCGGCTTGCGGAGGCTATCGTGTGAATGCTAGCAAGTTCATCGGCGAAATCGATCGCGGGAGCAGGCCCCTTGTTTGCCCTGCAAGCTTCGACCAACGGAGTCACCCGATTGGCGTCCGGCGGGGAGGGGGAGGGGATCGCGCTAGCCGGTCAAATTACCCAGCATTTCCTCCAGTTGCTCAAGTTTTTTCTGCCACTCGGCGCGCCGCTGGCGGTGTTCTTCGACAATCTCCGGTTTGGCGCGTTCCACGAAATTGGGATTGTTCAACTTCTTGTCGGCTTTTTCGAGTTCGGCCGTGACTTTGGAGATCTCCTTTTGCAGGCGTTTGGTTTCTTCCTCGACGTCGATGAGGCCCTCGAGCGGCATGTAGAGTTTGCCGAGGGGCGTCACGGTGGCGGGAACGCCTTTCACGGGCTGATAATCCGGGTCGATCTCGATGGCCTGGGCGCTCAGCAAGAGGGTGAGGGTCCCGGTTTCCTCCCCGACCCAGTCTCCGGATGGCTTGAGAACGAAGCGGATCTTCTTGTTGGCGCCTAACTGATATTCCGCCTTGAGGTTGCGGGCGCGTCCGGTGGCCTTGTAGACGGCGAGGACCCGCTCCCGGGCTTCTCGGCCGCGCTCCGAATCCGAACTTGCGGAAGAAGCCCCGAGTTCCTCATCCATCAGGCAACGCCCGTCCCGGGCAAAGCCGAGGCGATCCCATAACTCTTCCGTGAGGTGCGGCATGAGCGGGTGGAGAAGCATGAGGAAGCGCCGGTAGACCGTGTCCAGGGTCCGCAAGGTCATGGCTTTGACGGCGGGATCGGCCTGGTCGCCGAGATCGTTCTTCACCGACTCCAGATACCAGTTGCAGAACTGGCTCCAGAAAAACTCGTAGAGATGGTTGGCGATGTCGTTGAAGCGATAGTTGGCGTAGGCCGTCTCGAGCTTGGCTTCCAGGTCCTCGAGCTTCCCGAGGATATCGATCGCATAAATGCTAGGTTCGGCCGGGGTCACCTCGTCGCTCACGGGCGTCTGCATTTGACGGAAGCGAACGGCGTTCCAGAGCTTGGTGGCGAAGTTGCGCCCTTCCTTCATGCGATCCTCGTCGTAGCGAATGTCCGCTCCGGTGGGGGCGATGCGCAGGAGACCGAAGCGGACGCCGTCGGCGCCGTAGTGGTCGAGCAGTTCGAGGCAGTCCGGCGAGTTGCCGAGGCTCTTGGAGAGTTTGCGTCCCTTGGCGTCGCGGATGAGGCTGGTGAGGAAGACGTTTCGGAAGGGCAGCTCGCCGGTGAAGGTGTAGCTGGCCATGATCATGCGGGCCACCCAGAAGAAGATGATGTCCGGACCGGTGACGAGATCGGTGGTGGGAAAGAAGGTCGCGCGCGTTTTCTCATCCATGGTGGCGAAGGGCCAGAGCCAGGAGCTGAACCAGGTGTCGAGGACGTCATCTTCCTGCACCCAGTTCTCTGGGTCCGCCGGTGGGTCGGTGGCGACGTGGAGCAGCGAGCGCACGGCTTCCTCGTCCAGTTCGCCGCTTTGGATCTCGTCCAGGCGGTCTTTGGGGTACCAGACGGGAATCCGGTGGCCCCACCAGAGTTGCCGGCTGATGCACCAATCCTGGATGTTCTCCATCCAGTGGGCGTAGGTCTTGACCCACCGCTGGGGCCGGAAGGTGATGTCGCCCTCCTGCACGGCCCGGGTGGCCTCGGGAACGCTGGGGTAACGAAGAAACCACTGAAGACTGAGGCGGGGCTCGATGGGCACGTGGGCGCGTTCGCTGAAGCCGACCTCGTTCTCGTAGGGTTCCTGCTTGAGGAGGAGGCCCATGGATTCGAGTTTTTCGGCGGCTTTTTCGCGGGCCTCGTGGCGATCCATCCCCTCGAATTCCTCGCCGGCGTGGGCGTTGAGCGTGCCGTCGGGGTGGAGGACGTCGATGACCTCGAGGCCGTGCCGCCGGCCGATTTCGAAGTCCGCCTTGTCGTGAGCCGGCGTGACCTTGAGGACGCCGGTGCCGAATTCCATGTCGATGTGTTCATCGGCCACGATGGGAATTTTCGTCTTGGGAAAGGGGCGCCAGCAGTGTTTGCCGATGAGGTGGTGATAGCGGGGATCTTTGGGATGGACCGCGACGCCGGTGTCTCCCATGAGGGTCTCGGGTCGGGTGGTGGCGATCTCCAGATATTCCCCGGGCGATTCGGCGATCTCGTAGCGCATGTAGTAGAGGAAACCCTTGGAGGGCTTTTTGATGACCTCCTCGTCCGAGAGAGCCGTCTGGCTGGCGGGGCACCAGTTGACCATTCGCTTGCCCCGGTAGATGAGGCCTTTCTGGTAGAGATCGACGAAGACCTTGAGCACCCATTGCACGTACTCGTCGTCCTGGGTGTAGCGTTCCCGGCTCCAGTCAAAGGAGCAGCCGAGGCGCTTGAGTTGCTTGATGATGATGCCGCCGTGTTTGTCTTTCCATTCCCGGACGCGGTCCAGGAAGGCCTCGCGCCCCAGCTCGTGCCGGGAAGTGCCCTCCTTGCGGAGGGTGCGTTCCACCACGGCCTGGGTGGCGATGCCGGCGTGGTCCGTGCCGGGGAGCCAGAGGACCTCGTGTCCTTTCATGCGGGCGCGCCGGGCCAGCACGTCCTGGATCGTGTTGTTGAGCACATGCCCGAGATGGAGGACGCCCGTGACGTTGGGGGGTGGGATCACCATGGAATAGGGCGGCCGGCTCGTGGGCGCCTCGGCGCGGAAGCAGTCGGCGTCGAGCCAGCGCTGGTGCCACTTGGCTTCGATCTCGCTGGGTTGATAGACTTTGGCGATCTCTTCTGGCATGGCGCGCTACTATCTTGGGAGGGCACTGTTTTGCAAAATCTAATTCCTCTAGGGATTGCACCCCGTAGACTTTGAGATTATTCTCAGGCCCCGCCCTCTCACTCCCCCCAACACCTCCTAGTTTGCCTCATGGTTTCTGGTCGCTTCCCGCGGTTCACGGTCCTCGCTCTGCTCCTCATTCTCATCGCGTCGCACGGCGCGGCGATGGCCGCGGCTTTCAAGTGGCAGGAAGTGAAGATCGACGGGCGCGGTTACATCCCGGCGGACAACATCGTCGATTTCTACAAATTCGATAAAAAGAGCAGGCGTGGGAACGAGGTCTGGTTCCATTCGGAGCGGGCGGGTTTGACGATGAAGATTCAGGTGGGTTCCCAGACCCTGATGATCAACCGGATCAAGTTCATCATGAGCTACCCGGTGGTGGTTCACGAGGGTCACGTGGTTGTCTCCCGGCTCGACCTCTCGAAGTTGATCGATCCGGTCTTGCGCCCGAGCAAGGCGATGAAGGGGAACATTTTCGACACCGTGGTCATCGATCCCGGTCACGGCGGGCACGATTCGGGGGCTTACTGCGCGCTGGGGAAGGAATCCGATTTCGCGCTCGACACGGCCAAGCATCTGAAGCGGGAACTCGAGAAACGAGGCTACAAGGTGGTGATGACGCGGACCTCGGATCGCTACATCACGCTGGGGAACCGGGTGAAGTTCGCCAATCGGTACACGAGCGCCATCTTCGTGAGTTTGCATTACAATTCGGGACAGTCGCGAGCCAGCGGCATCGAGACCTTCGCCCTCTCTCCCCAGGGAGCTTCCTCGACCTATGTCGGTCATCGGATGTCCGACTATTTGAATTTCAACGGCAACGACAATGACCCCGAAAACATCGCGCTCTCCACGGCCATTCACGCCTCGGCCATGCATCACATTCAACGGACGATCGACCGGGGGATTAAGCGGGCGCGTTGGACGGTCTTGACCGGGCTGAAGATCCCGGGCGTTCTCTTTGAAGGCGGCTTTCTCTCGAACGCCAACGAGGCGAGGCGCATCTCCTCGTCGACCCATCGACGGAAGATCGCCATGGCGATCGCCGAGGGGATCGGCAACTACAAGGACGCGCTGGTCAAGCGAAGGGGACGCCGTTAGGGTGTCCGATGCCGGCCAGGATTGGCCGCGGCGAAGGCGGCCACGGCCCAACCGATGGCGAGGGTGCCGGTGAACACGGCGAGCGCTTTGAAGGGGCCGAGCTTGGCGTAGGCAACGGTGCCGAGGGTGAAGAAAAGGGCGCCTCCGAGGGCGAGGAGAGCGCGGAGGATCCACGGGGGGCGGAGTGATCTGGGGAGGAATCGATGATCCGACCAGATGGCGAGCCAGGAGATCAATCCGCAAGCCAGGACGCCGGTGAACAGGTTGGCCGGCGTGAGCAGGGCCACGAGGGTTTCCGGCTGGTTCTTTGCGCCTTGCAGTTGGTGGAAGAACAGCAGCACTAGAACGGCTTCGCCGCCCAGGCCCACGGCCTGGAGCGTGAGGCGGCGTTGGCGGTCCGGAGAGCCGGAGGGTTTCCCGGAAAGTGCTCGCCAGCCCTCCCGAAGGATGGTCGGCGCGACTTCCAGGGTCCCGTAGAGGGTGCCGAGCATGGCGAGGAGGGCGCCCGCGAAATAGACTGGCCCGAACCAGGGACCGATGTGGTCGACGAACTGGGCCTGGAGCGTGAGGAGGGTGGCGCCGTTGGGCACCGCCCTCCTCACGCTCCCGGAGAACCTCGGTTCCGCAGGCGAGGAAGACGGCGCTGAAGAGGAGCACCACGAGAAAGCTCAGGGTGCAATCGACGAGGGGGGCGGTGACCCACGCGCGATTGGGATGCGAGGGGTCTCGAGCCATGGCGTCGAGTTCGCCGGAGGCGATGGGCGCCTGGTCGGATTGGCCCCAGGTCTTGCCGCAGAGGAAACTGACGTAGGCGAGACAGTCATAACCCGAGCCGCCGATCACGCCGACATAGGCGCCCAGCTCCAGCCAGACGGAACGACCGGCGATGTCGGGATAACGATGGATCCAGTCGGGGTAGGTGTCTGGCGGAGTGGCAAAGAAACCGGCGAAGAGGCCGCTCCAGTCCGGTTGGAGGAAGACGAGGGAGAGGGCCACGGTGAGCAGCATGACCCCCACGAGGACTAACTGAATTCTCTCCAGCCGCTGGTAGTTGCCCGAGAGGGCCAGCCAGGTCACCGCGGCGAGAATGAGGATTCCCCAGAGGATGTGGGCGGCCCCGTTGAAAACGCTGGTGCTGCCCGTGAGATGGGCAAGCAGCGTTCCCACGGTGCCCGCGTGGAAGGCCACCCAGATGGGGAAACAGAGTCCGGCGAAGAGAAGAAAGACGGCCGGCAACCACCCTCTGGGTCCGGGAAGTTTGGCCCAGCGCTCAAACGGATGTTGTCCTGTGAGGACAAGGTGGCGAGCGGTGCAGAAAACCAGCGCCCATTTCAGGAGGCAGACGACAAGGAAAGTGCTAAGCAAGGAGTAGCCAAAGAGGGCGCCGCCTCGCGACGAGAAGACCAGCTCGCCGGACCCGATGGTGAGGGAGGCGATGATCGCGCCCGGGCCGAAGACCATGATCCAGGAACGCGGGCGACTGAGCGAAGGGGCGGGAAGGCGAGATTCCATGTGCTTGTTAGTCGTTTCCAAGGGTGCTCAAAAAGAATGTCAGGCAGGAGGAATGGCGTGGCGAGCGACGGGGAGAGCGCCCGGCCTGGAGTCCCTCCTGACATCGGAACGGCCGCTCTTTTCGCAGCGGTTTCCTTGGCGGGCCCATCCATGGGAGAAGCCTTTCCATGGCCTCCATGTAGGCGACGGGAGAAGGGCCGTAAAGGCTCGAATGGGACTAGACGCCAGAGGGCCTCCTTTATTCCACCATGTTAGAGGCGGCACAATGGCCTTGCTCTCAGGCGGATTCTTGCTCTCGTGGGAATTCAGCGTCGGAGAGAAATGCTTGCTTTGCCGGTCGCCTCGCTTTAAACGCAATCCAAGGCATGACGGCATCCATCCTCCTCGACATCATCGGGTCCATTCGGCAGGCGATCACGCTGCTGGAGCGCTTGCCCGAACCGCTCTTCACCCGAACGGATTCTCCTCTCTACGAGGGCTCCATCGGCGCCCATCTCAGGCATAACATCGATCATTATCACAGTTTCTGCCACGGATTGGAAGAGGGCAGGGTGGATTACGACCATCGGCGGCGCGATCCGAGGCTGGAACGTGATCTGGCGCTTTCGAAGACGATTCTCGAGGGTGTGGTGACTGAAGTGTCAAGAATCGAGGCGGCGGCGCTCGACCGGCCCCTGCGGGTGAAGATGGATTGTGGTGATCAGTCGGAGTGGGCCGATTCTTCCGTGAGGCGTGAGTTGCAGTTTCTCCTCAGTCACACGGTCCATCACTACGCGCTCATCGCGATGATTTGCCGTCTGGAAGGCCATCCCTTGCCGGATAGCTTTGGGGTGGCGCCGAGCACCTTGAAGTTTCGACAGGCGCAGCCGTTGAAGACATGTGCACGCTGACGTGGTGGCACGAGACGGACGGCGAAGGCTATCACTTGTTTTTCAGCCGCGACGAGCGGCGCACGCGCGCACGGGAGTGTCCTCCCGAGATGGTCGAGTTCGAGGGGGAAGACGTGCTGGCTCCGCGAGATGGCGCGCATCGGGGAACCTGGCTGGCGGTCAATCGTTCCGGAGAGAGCTACGCCTTGCTCAACCATTACGACTTCATGGTCGAGCGGCCGGAGCCGGAGGAACCTTTGAGCCGCGGCATGATCCCCCTCTGGATGGCGGCGAGGCGAGGCGAGGCACCGCCTGGCGACTTGTCCCGGTTTCGGTCCTTTCACCTTGTCAAGTTGAGTCCCGGGGGAGTGATTCGAGCCTGGGTATGGAACGGCGTGGAATGCGCCGAGCAGCGGCCAGAAGAATGGGCTCCGCCGATGCTGACGACCTCCTCGTTTGACTCCGCACGGGTGGTGGCGGCTCGCCGCGAGACCTATCGTTCACTCCTGCCGCTTCGTGGAGCCGACGATTTGGCGTGTTTTCATCGCTCAACGTCGCCTCTTGGGCCGGAGTACGGCGTCCTCATGTGGCGGGAGGATTCCCGGACCAGAAGCATCATCCGGGTTCAGGTGGATCGCCGTGAGGTCACGATGAGCTACGAGCCGGTGCGGGACAGCGAAGGGACTGGCGAGCGCGACCGGGAGCCCTGCACGGTGGTGGGATTCGAAAGGCGTCCAGACGGAGTCATGTCTCACGATGCGTAGATTGGTTCTGCTTCTTTGTCTCGTTTACGGACTCTTGTTAGCGAGTTCTCACTGGATGCGGAGAGGTGTCACCGAGGGCGTGGCTCCGGAAGGATCCACTCGGATGACGGTGGAGGAATGGAAGCGCGACGAGCGCACCGGGCGGCGGATTCAACTGGCCTATCGCGACCGAGGGGAAAAGGAGGGGCTGCCCGTGGTGCTCCTCCTTCACGGAAGTCCGGTAGCCTCTGAAGCTCTGACGCCACTCATGGAAGCGGTGGGCAATCGGGCGCGCTTGTTGGTGCCCGATCTGCCGGGATTCGGTGGCTCGACGCTCAAGATTGCTGATTATTCCACCCGAAGCCACGCGCGCAGCGCGTTTGAGATGCTGGATCGATTGGAAATCTCCTCGGTCCATGCGGTGGGGTATAGCATGGGCGGGGGAGTCGCCCTGGAGATGGCGCGGTTGGCGCCGGATCGTCTCGATTCCCTGGTGCTGCTCTCGTCCATCGGGGTGCAGGAACTGGAGTTGTTAGGGAATTACACCCTGAATCGAGCGGTTCATGGCCTGCAGTTGACCGTCCTGACGCTTATCCAGGAGAGCGTTCCTCATTTCGGTGTGATGGATCGCTTTCCGGTGAACCGAGCCTACGCGCGGAATTTCTACGACACCGATCAGCGGCCCTATCGGGAAGCCTTGCAAGAGCTGAGGATGCCGGTGCTCATCCTTCACGGGGTGGATGACTTTTTGGTGCCGGTGGCGGCCGCTCGAGAGCATTGGCGGCTGGTGCCGCAAAGTGAGATGAGCTTGTGGGATCCCGGCGATCACCTGACCGTGATCCGGGAGCCCGAGCGCGTGGCGCGGCCTCTGATGGATTTCGTGGACCGCGTTGAGGCGGGAGAGGTTCCCGGTCGCTCGGGAGCGAGTCCCGAACGGCGTGCCCTGGCGGCGGAGCCCTTCGAGCAGCACCGCTCGGAGCCGAGCCTCCGTTTCCTTCTGTTCATGGTAGGGCTGCTGGCACTGGCGACCCTGGTGACCGAGGACCTGACCTGTATTGGAGCCGGTTTGCTGGTGGCGGGAGGCGCCTTGGGTTTTTGGCCGGCGGTGGCCGGCTGCCTGGCGGGGATTTTCGTTGGGGACATGCTCCTCTATTTGGCGGGACGTTGGCTGGGCAGGCCGGCCCTGCGACGCGCGCCGCTGCGCTGGATGATCAAGCCGGGTCAGGTCGAGCGCGGCACGGCGTTCTTTCGGCGACAGGGGCCGGCATTGGTTTTCGCGAGCCGATTCATGCCGGGCACCCGGCTGGCGACCTACTTTGCGGCGGGTGTCTTTCGCGCCCCGTTTGCCTCTTTTGCTGCTTGGTTCTTCCTGGCCACCGCGGTGTGGACGCCGCTCCTGGTTGGGCTGGCGGCCTGGATGGGCGGCCCGTTGTTGGCCTGGTTCGAGCGCTTCGAACGCTTTGCCTTGTTAGGCCTAATCCTGGCAGTGTTCTTGTTATGGGTTCTGGTTCGATTGCTGGTGCCCATGACGAATCATCGGGGGCGGAGGACGCTCTTGTCGGCTTGGCGCCGAAAGGTGCGTTGGGAGTTCTGGCCGATGGGCCTCTTCTATCCGCCGGTGGTCCTCTACATTCTGTGGCTTGGCCGGAAACACCGGGGAATGACGGTGTTCACCGCGGCAAACCCGGCAATGCCTCAGGGAGGATTCGTCCGGGAATCCAAGAGCGCGATCCTCCGTGGTTTGGGTGAATCGCCTGAAGTGGCTCGCTGGCGCCTTCTGGCTTCCGACAGGCCCGAGGCGATGATGCGGGAACTGGAGGGTTTTCTGGAGGAGGGCGGACTCGATTATCCCGTGGTATTGAAGCCCGATCGTGGTGAGCGGGGATCCGGGGTGGAGGTGATTCGAGAGCCGGAAGCGGCGCGACGGTATTTCAGGACGGTCACGGAAGAGGTGATTGCCCAGGAGTACATTTCAGGCCGGGAGTTCGGCGTGTTTTACTATCGTTATCCGAACGAGCCGGAAGGCCGGATCCTCTCCATCACGGACAAGCGGCTGATCACGGTCAGGGGTGACGGGAGGCGGCGCCTGGAGCAGCTGATTCTCGACGATGATCGCGCCGTGTGCATGGCGCCCTTTTTCTTGGATCGCTTTGGATCCCGTCTGGCGGAAGTGCCTACCGCCGGTGAAGAAGTGGCCTTGACGGACTTGGGAACGCACTGCCGGGGCGCCTTGTTTCTCGATGGGAATCATCTTCGCACCGAGGCGTTGGAAAACGCCGTGGATCGGTTGAGCCGGCGCTACGAAGGCTTTTTCTTCGGGCGTTATGACATTCGCGTGCCGGACGAGGACTCACTGAGAGAGGGCGACGGGCTCAAGGTCCTGGAGCTCAATGGCGTGACCTCGGAGTCGACCAACATTTACGATCCGAAGAATCGGCTTTGGAGTGCCTATCGCACCTTATTTGAGCAGTGGCGAATCGCCTTTGCCATCGGCGCTCAGAATCGGGAACGCGGCGTGAGCCCCGCGACCTGGAGTGAGTTATGGCATTTGGTGAGGACGAAGCACTCGCGCCGGTAAGTCGCGGAAGCGCAGGAGCGCTTCCCTCCCTCGAATGAATCCGCCGTCGCCACACCGGGAGGGCGGTCGTCCCGAGGCCGTCTCAAAATGGCCCAGGACCGCCTCACAAAATATGAGAATTTTAGTTTCGATGGTGGTTGATCTCACATTCCGGCGGAATTCCGCGGTGCCCTCTCGACCGAGCTTCGTCTATCGCGACGCGGTAGGGCGCGAATAGCGCATCTACCTCGGCTACCTCGGCTACCTCGGCTACCTCGGCTACCTCGGCTACCTCGGCTACCTCGGCTACCTCGGCTACCTCGGCTACCTCGGCTACCTCGGCTACCTCGGCTACCTCGGCTACCTCGGCTACCTCGGCTACCTCGGCTACCTCGGCTACCTCGGCTACCTCGGCTACCTCGGCTACCTCGGCTACCTCGGCTACCTCGGCTACCTCGGCTACCTCGGCTACCTCGGCTACCTCGGCTACCTCGGCTACCTCGGCTACCTCGGCTACCTCGGCTACCTCGGCTACCTCGGCTACCTCGGCTACCTCGGCTACCTCGGCTACCTCGGCTACCTCGGCTACCTCGGCTACCTCGGCTACCTCGGCTACCTCGGCTACCTCGGCTACCTCGGCTACCTCGGCTACCTCGGCTACCTCGGCTACCTCGGCTACCTCGGTTACCTCGGCTCCAGCGCGACTTCAGGCCGCTTTGGCTTGCTTTCCTGTTCCGTCGATTGGCGCGTTCTGGGCGGCCATCCAGTGCCGATACATCACTTTCAAGTTCCAACTCGTACAGAGCATCATCCACTGCGTCCTCACTTTCTCCAATCCCTTGAATGTCCAGCGCCAGAACTCTCCGTTCTTTTTGATCTGGCCGAATACCGGCTCCACGATTCCTGCCCGTTGCTTGAGAAGCTCCTTGTTTTCTTCCTTGTTCATCTTCTCTTTGTGCCTCTCCACCGACGCATTCCAGGGGCTGATGTCGATGGTCCGCCCGTGGCGATCCTTCGTGCATGTTCCAAAGGCGGGGCAATTCTTGCAGGTCGACGGAGCGCCGCGATAGACACTCACCGGAACACCTTCTTTGACTCGTTCACGCCTGAAGGGGAGCGATTGGCCTTGGGGACATGTCACCACGTCGGCCTCAGCGTCATAGACGAAGTTCGATGCGTGATACTCTTCGTCCTTCTTGTTGACTGATTGCGGAGGCAGAGGCATCACCACCTCATGGCCGGCCTCTTCTGCCAGGCCGATTTGTTCAGCGCTCGGGTAGCCGGCGTCACCGAGAGAAACCGGTTGGCTGGCCGGCTTGCCATCATTCTCTTGCTCTTGCTGATAAGTGGCCAGGTTCTCAGCAGCCTGATCCAACATCGGCGTTAGTTGCCGCAAATCGGTGGCCTCATTGACAGCATCGGCGGCCACCACAATTTGATTCTCCGAATCAACGACGGCCTGGGCGTTATATCCAAAGGGCTTTCCCCCTGTGTTGGCTTTCACACGTCGCGCTTCAGGTTCAAGCGGGTGAATATGCTTTACGGTCGGGTTGGTGTCGAGCGTCTCGATCGCTTCTTGCATGGCTTTCTTAAGCACCTCTTTCTTCTCAAGTTCCTTTGGCAACTCTGCGGAGGGTTGCTCATCACCGGCCTGGGAGCGCTCGATTTCCTCCTCCAAAACCTTGATTTGTTCGTCAAGCCGCTCAATTCGCTTGGCCAGGTCCTCCTTGTCGTACTTCTTCCCGGCATGAGCGGCCGCCTGAATCTTTGTTCCGTCGACTGCTTGTAAGCCCCATAGTTTCATAAATCGGGGCAAGAATCCCAAGAAAATAGTGGCAGGGGCTTTTGGGATAATGTTAATTTGGAATCTACCAAAACACCAAACACCTCAACCCAAAGGCCACCTACAGTGAGAGTAGCACGACGTACGATTAATGCAAAGTCGTAACTGATTAGCGCAGCGATTCCGTAAGACGGCGTCGGAAAGAGTCGTAATGGCCTGAATTGGTGGGTGTTGAGCGTGTTGAAGCTGGCGCTAGGAGGGCGAACAGTTTCGTGTGGCGGTTCTCGGGCGAATTTCGGAGGGCTCGAGCCGCGAAATGGATCCCCCTGTCGGCAATAGGCAACAGGAAGCCAGACCGCTCCGATGGCGGACGCGAACCCAAGGTTACCGAGAGCGCGGGGCGGGCGTTCCTCAGCCCGGAGCCGGTGGCGGCCACCATCGATCCTCTCGCATGGAGGCGGCGATTTGACGGGCAAAATAGATGGCCGTGTGTCCACGGCGTATCTCTGGCTTCAAGTTGCGCTTGTGGAAGCAGTGGAACACGGCGTGGGCCATGAACATGATCAGCCACAGAACGAGAATGGAATTGGGATGATGGTGATAGCAATGACCGGAATGCCAGCGGGAGCAGAGTTCGTTAAAGCCTTCGTTTTCGACCTTCCAACGGTCGTGCCCGAAATGGAAGATGGTCTTGGCATCGGCCATTGAGCGGGGCATGGTCGTCGCCCACCACCAGTGGCTATCGATGGGAGTCTCGACCCAATCCCCAGCGACGCGCTCGCGACGGATGCCAGTCTCATGGGAATGAACAACGCGAAGAGGAGTGTGAATGGATTCAGTGCAGAAGCCCTCAGCCTCTTGTAAATGAACGTGCCGCGCGGGCTTGCCCGGTGCAGCCGGAGTCTCAAATGATTCTGGCTCTTGCTCCTCAAGGGGCAGGAGCGTGCGGGCTTCGGACAATAGCTCAGGCTGATTATCCTTGAGTACGGCAACAAGGTATTTGCCGTGGTCTTCAAGAAGATTGATCACGGAGGGACGCAGGTAGATCGCATCGGCAGTGAGCACGTCAAAGCAGCGTGGGTGGTCCTTAAGGACGCGAGTTATCAGCCGTATAGCCGCAGCGACTTCGTCGTCTCCAGGATCTCCGTCTTCACCAGGCTCAAGCATTTCCACGTCGAGAAGCAATTGAAAATCCTCACAGATAATCTGAAACGCGACCAAGCGGTGGTAGAACTGTGTTTTGACCTCGTCTCCGACGGCGATCCGGCGTTGGAGACACTTTGGACAACAACGTTTGTAGCTACAGTGAGTTTCGTGACCATCGACGGCGGCAAGCATCCAACCGCGCTGTGGGGCAAGGATTTTGTTGCGTTTGAGGCAGAACTCGCGAGTGAGAAGTTCTGTAACTGGATCATCATGCGGCGAAGCGTGAACCTTCGGAGCGAGTGAAGTCTATTTTATCAAGGATGAATTTTCGGAACGCTGAACCTTTTCCGCCGTGGTGCAAAAATCCAGGCAGCGTGTTTTTCAAGGCGGCTGAGACAATCATTTCCGAAGGCAGCACGTCTGGGCGGATGGTTCGGATCCAGGTTCCAAAGTGTTTCCAGACCAGACCGTCACATGTCATGGCAAGGTACTGTAACATGCCCTGAGCGATCATGCCGGTCTGCACAAACACATGATATGCGTGCATCTTTCTCTGCACCTGTCTGCGATATTTCTCGGTAGTCCGGTGGAGGTATTGGTTACCATTGCGACGCTTGAGCGGTCGCATAGCGGCCATCCAGAAATGGTATCCGAATGAGCCGACCGAATGCACCGCTTGCTTGAAAGCGACTTCGATCTTGAAACGCAAACTGTAGAGCAAGATGATCTCCTGAGCTTCCATGGTGAGGTCGGTAGACAAGAGGATGATCCGCCCTCTCGTGGGATGATCGACGAGAATGAAGCGGACCATCGCCCCGGCGGGCTTCCACAACAGATCCACCGACTTGAACCGGACAGAGATGTTTCTCTCCCCATATACGGGACTGGGAACGGAACTGAAGCCGCCCGTTCCAAAGACATTCTGGAGCTTCACCGCAGCGCCATACTTTTTCGGTCGTCCGCGTTTGCGTTTGCGTGGCACTGCCGCAGGCCGAAAGCCGGTTGTCGTGCGTCGAACCCTCGTGACCAGCACACCGGAACGCCCCTTGGTGCTCCGGATCACCTTTCCGTTGGCGTAGTAGGCGTCGGCCAGCAAGACGAACTCCTGACCTCTACAGACGGATGCGAGCATCTCGTTGGCCTTGTCGATCAAGGTTCTCCTGTCGCGGTTTGAAGTGACGATACCTTCGTGAATGCGTGCACAGACCGGAACGCAGAAGAAGTATCCGCCAACCTGACAGAGCACGCCGAAGGCCTGAAAGGAATGGCTCATGATGAAGTGAGGCTTGGAATTGGACTCGGACTGTTGATGCAGATACTTCACCGCAGGCATCTTGCGGCCCTCCTTGGACTTCTTGATGCCGTCGAGAACCAGGACGGGGCGACAACCGATCTTGTAGACAGGGAAGTGCTTGATCACGATGGCGAACCAAAGTTCTGCAAGCCGGTCCGTCTTCACGGCATTGCTGTGGAAGAAATGGAGTAAGTGCTCATAGAAGTGTTCTGACAAACCGAGAGCGCGGACGAAACTGGAAACCCCGAGGAGATCATTGCGCACGGAGGAAAGCGGCCAAGACGAGCAGAAACCAGAGAAAGGTGCGGGCTCTCGAGAAAGCGGGGTCGCAGAAAACAGACGATATTCCACCAAGAAATCCAGAGATCCATAACAAATGATTTGATTTTCCTAGACATTCGCATATATAAGCTAATGACCATGAAAAAGATCAGATCACTGAAAAAAGAGTCCAGAAACTTGCGGCAAAGTTAGCTGCAATCGGGCCAATGCGGCCTGGGAGCATCAGCAAGCAATACCGAGATCGACAACGCCAGCGCGGCGTGTATTACCAACTGAGCTACACGCATAAGATGAGGAGCCGGACTGAACACGTCTGGCCAGACCACGTGAAGGGACTACGAAAAGAAACAGAGGGAGTACAAGAAATTCAAGAAACTGACCACCGAACTGATCGATCTGAGCATTGAACTATCCAAGGCGAAGATCGCTCTATTACGCAGTCAGACAGACACGCCAGGCAAAGAGAAACCGGTCTGAGAACTTCCCACTCACGAGGGCAGAAGTAAATGTGTCCCGAGACACCCTCGCACACTGTCAGGCTCGATGCGCTCGGAGACATACGCCAGTTCGTCGGCGCTGGGCAAACGGTGATTACCGGGCCAACGGGTCCAGCTGCTCTTGTTCCGGTGTTGCTCGAGTTCGTTGAAGCTTGGTAACCGGCAGCAGAACATGGCGAAGAATGCTGCCGGGAAAACTCGAGTGGGAATCTGTGGTTTGGGACGAGAGTCACGCACCCGCAGCCTCCACTGTTGGCGGAGGCTGAAAATCTTGTCCGAGTAAGTTAGTAGTCGCGTTGAGAATGGTCGCTTCTTTTTGGTGGAGAATTGCGCCGGACTTGGCTTTGCCGGCTGATTTCTTACCGTCTTGCCCTTCTTCTTGGCGGAGCTACTCGCCGCTCTGGCCTTGGTTTTTGCCTCCTCGAGTCGGAGGCGCCCTGCTCGTCAGGGCTTCCAGCAGAGCATTCGCCTTCTGGAAATCATCGATCCAGCGTCTCGCCTGAGCTTCCAACGGTCTGGGGACGTGCAGCATGGTGGTCTTGCCCTTGCGAGTCTGACCGATGGCCAAGGAGCGATGGCGCAAGGAGTCGTCGGAAGCGCAACGGCAAGTGGGCTTGCCGCATTTACGAGAGAGTTCGATGGGCGAGCCGTGAAGGAAGCCTTCGGCCTGGTCGAGGAGCTGGCGGAGGCGGCTGCGAATCTGGCGTTCGGTGGGGGGCAGGGAGTTTCTGCTTGGCATGAAGGTCGGCTCGTTCGGCTAACTGTAATATAAGACCATTACAGAAACAAGCTTAAAAAAGATGAAATAACGAATGCGAATTTGCCATGGGGTCAAAAATGGGCGCTGCCGATCCGAATTACCCAAAAATACAGGGCTTGAGCCGCCTCAGCCGCCTATCTTACGGAATCGCTGCACCGTCTGCCAGAACGCCCTTGAGGCCACCCTGCGACAAGGAGCCCAAATGCTTCTTCAGGCCGCCATCGACAACGAAGTCTCCGACTACATTCAAGCCCATCAACATCAGCGTGATGACCAGGGTCATCGCCAAGTCGTCCGCAACGGCCATCTTCCTGAAGCGGCAACTTCAGACTGGAATAGAGAACGTTCCTGTTCGGCAGCCCAGGATCAATGAATCGCCGATCAGGCCAGCGGTTCACCAGCGCCATCCTTCCGCCGTACCTGAGAAATGACCGGAAGTTGTGGATGAGGGCGGTCGGAACACCATTCGAAGTTCGATCATGGGGTTAGGCAGCGGTTTGCTGCTCGATGCCGTCCACGAAGATGATTCCTTGCACGACTTTGTCAAGTTGACGATATCCGTTCAGTCGACGCCAGCCTTTCTCGGCTTCCAGGCCGAGCTTTGTAGACCATTGAAAGGGTTGCTTTCCTCGATCCGCACCCTTTGGTTTGTCGAGTCCGATGGCGGACCGTGGCAAACGTCTGACTCAATCGGGTTTGTCGTCCGGATGTGTCTCCAGTGCTCGGCTGGAAAATCGTAGAACGTTAGTAGAGTTTCCTTGTCTTTCTTCAGGCAGGCGCACAGCTTTCGGATACTTGGCTTCGTAGAGCGTGAAGAACTCGTCATAGGCCTCCAAGGCGGCCTTCTTTGTTTCCGCCATGTAGATCTCATGGATGCGTTCCTTGGCAAGGGGCTGCGCTTTCTTCGGCAGCTTGTCGAGGATGTTGGCTGTCTTGTGCACCCAACATCGTTGCTGTTTGCTTGTCGGATATTCCTCTTCCAAGGCGCTCCAGAACCCGAGAGCTCCATCGGCGATACTCAGTTTCGGAGGGATCTTCAATCCTCGTTTCTTGAGGTCTCTGAGCACATTTTTCCAGGACAGTTTGCTCTCTCGTTCTCCATCGCTGATGCTTACCAATTCCTTGGTTCCATCGGGTAAGGAGCCGACGATTACGAGAACACATGGGCGGTCGTCATTGAGCCTGACATTGAAGTAGATCCCGTCGGCCCAGAGATAGACGTATTCCTTGTCGCTGAGGTCACGCTTGCTCCATTGCTCGCGTTCTTTCTCCCATTGCTCTTCCTCGTCGAACGATGTTGGCTGCAGAAAGTCCCGATGCGTTCTCACCGAGGATCGGCTCTAAGGCCCGACTCATCTCGGAGGTTGAGATTCCTCGCAGGTAGAGTGCTGGGATGAGGTTGTCCAGTGAAGCGACTCGGCGTAGGTACGGCGGAAGGATGGCGCTGGTGAACCGCTGGCCTGATCGGCGATCATTGATCCTGGGCTGCCGAACAGAAACGTTTCCTATTCCAGTCTGAAGTTGTCGCTGAGGAAGATGGCCGTTGCGAACGACTTGGCGATGACCCTGGTCATCACGCTGATGTTGATGGGCTTGAATGTAGTCGGAGACTTCGTTGTCGATGGCGGCCTGAAGAAGCACTTGGGCTCCTTGTCGCAGGGTGGCCTCAAGGGCGTTCTGGCAGACGGTGCTTGCTCCTTCTTGGCCGAGGATAGATGCGGATTCGGTGGGGTGGTTGGTGGTTTTCATTGGAGTTCAGTTGTTTTGGTAAATGGTTGAACTCTTCATGATGCCCCGACCGCCCTCATCCACAACTTCCGGTCATTTCTCCCTCGTGACCAGCACACCGGAACGCCCCTTGGTGCTCTGGATCACCTTTCCGTTGGCGTAGTAGGCGTCGGCCAGCAAGACGAACTCCTGACCTCTACAGACGGATGCGAGCATCTCGTTGGCCTTGTCGATCAAGGTTCTCCTGTCGCGGTTTGAAGTGACGATACCTTCGTGAATGCGTGCACAGACCGGAACGCAGAAGAAGTATCCGCCAACCTGACAGAGCACGCCGAAGGCCTGAAAGGAATGGCTCATGATGAAGTGAGGCTTGGAATTGGACTCGGACTGTTGATGCAGATACTTCACCGCAGGCATCTTGCGGCCCTCCTTGGACTTCCTTGATGCCGTCGAGAACCAGGACGGGGCGACAACCGATCTTGTAGACAGGGAAGTGCTTGATCACGATGGCGAACCAAAGTTCTGCAAGCCGGTCCGTCTTCACGGCATTGCTGTGGAAGAAATGGAGTAAGTGCTCATAGGAGTGTTCTGACAAACCGAGAGCGCGGACGAAACTGGAAACCCCGAGGAGGTCATTGCGCACGGAGAAAGCGGCCAAGACGAGCAGAAACCAGAGAAAGGTGCGGGCTCTCGAGAAAGCGGGTCGCAGAAGACAGACGATATTCCACCAAGAAATCCAGAGATCCATAACAAATGATTTGATTTTCCTAGACATTCGCATATATAAGGTAATGACCATGAAAAAGATCAGATCACTGAAAAAAGAGTCCAGAAACTTGCGGCAAAGTTAGCTGCAATCAGGCCAATGCGGCCTGGGAGCATCAGCAAGCAATACCGAGATCGACAACGCCAGCGCGGCGTGTATTACCAACTGAGCTACACGCATGAGATGAGGAGCCGGATTGAACACGTCTGGCCAGACCACGTGAAGGGACTACGAAAAGAAACAGAGGAGTACAAGAAATTCAAGAAACCGGTCTGAGAACTTCCCACTCACGAGTAAGGTCTTGTGTGAAAAAAAACACAAAAAGACAGGCGGCAAATCCGGCCGAAAAAACGCTTCTCGGAGCTATCAACCGATCTCTCAGGCTCTGAGCGACCCCAGAGTCTTTGCTGATACCGAACTCGGAAATGGTATTCGCGCTCATGGGATGGTCAACCTTTTTCGGGCCGTCTTCGGTAAGGCACGCCGCATCGATGGCGAATGCCCAGGGGCCATCCTCGCCGCCCTGCTGGTATGGCCCATCCTCAAACTCGAGAATTCCAGTATTCATGCTTTCTGTTCGGAGCTTGGCCAGTTCTTGAAGGGCCGCGTAGATGACTGCAAATACAGGGCGAACATTCTTTATCGTGTCATGCGCCGTGAGGACGTCAATTGGCGGACGATGGCCATCAAGCTTTGCAAGAAAGAGCATTTTCAACGCCAACTCCGTGGGTCCAGACGATCAGCGAGCGTTCGTCATCGACGACACAATCAAGGTGCGACGGGGCAAGAAGGTCGAGGGCTCCTCTTTGCACTGGGACCACACGGAGAACCGCTATGTCACAGGTCACCAAGTGGTGGAGCTCGGCATCGCCGGTGAAAAGGGATTCCTTCCGGTTGATCGGCAGATTTTCATGGGCGAAAAGGAAGCGGTAGGAAAAGCGCCTGAGAACGAATTCCGAGATAAGAGATGTGCCGCCGCGAGAGACATGGAGAGGGCAAAAAATGAATCGCAACACACGATGTTTCGAAGGATGCTCAAGTCGGCGCTGGATGTGGGATTTCGAGCGACCTACGTGCTGGGCGACACTTGGTTCGGTTGCAAAGAGAACATTCGAGCCTCCCTGGATCTCGGCCTCGTCGCCATTTTCCAGATGAAGCGAGGCAACATGAATTACTGGTTGGCGAATCCGCAAACCAACCGGAAAGCAAAGTGCTATACCGCGCCTCAACTCTTCAACGAATACAAGCGTCAGCTCGAGGCATCGAGCTCCAAGGCGCGCTACCGGACTTATCACGTCAAAGTCTGGATCAACTTGGAGACAGAGGCCAAGCGAGCCCCAAAATGGCAGGAGGTGACACTCATCTTCAGCGCCCCGGTGAATCCCAGTTCTGGAGCCTCTCCAGAGAAAGCGTGGGTGGTGTTCCTGACCACGGACATCGAGGCCTCCGTGGAGAAGACGCTTTCAATATATGCCTTGAGATGGTCTGTGGAAGTCTACTTTAAAGAGGTGAAACAGAACTTTGGCCTGCTCGCCGAACAGAGTGGCGCCTATCAGTATGCCTATGCTTCGGTGCATCTGGCTGCGATGCGATACGCTCTGATTTTCGAGGCCATGCTTCGGAGTGGTTGCTCGAGCTACGGGGAGGTGCGGGACCGGCAAACTGGGCATCTTCGAGTGCTGTGCTTCGCGGGATTGCTTTGGCAATTGTTTCGCAGCCTCATCGAGGGCGCCCTGGACGCCCTAGCCGATACGTTTGGGAAAGAAACTCTCGACCGCATTCTCGAAGCCATCGACAGCGAAGTGGAAGATTTCCTGAATCGAGCCCTCCATATGGATCCCGGATCACTTGAATCTGATCAATGCGCTGAAGCCCTCGGAATAGACTAGCGTAAAGCCCTCGAATTATCGGTCAGATGTGAGATCAGAGTGCTCGCGGCGCACCCTGGGACGGCTGATCTTCTCTCCCTTCAAGGCTCGACGGAGCGCTCCCGGCCCGACGAGACGGGCTCTCGGTGTCTCGCCCATGCGCGGGGCTCCACGGAGGCTGGTGACTTCCTCGGCCATGGCGCTGACCAGTGATTGGCGGACCGCCCCGCGCGGGAATTCGTCGAAGGCCACGGCGGCTTCTCTTGAATCGGCTTGACCGAGTTGATGGATGATCTCAAGGTGTTTCATGGATAGTTGCGGGTTCCTGGTTTTGTATTAATCCGACTCTTCTCACCGAGCGGAGCCGGTAACCATCCACCTAAATTTTAACAAGTCACGGGAAGCTTCCGAATGCCCGCCTCTCGCGCACACGCGACGACGTAATCGACCAGGCGACGACTCGACAAAGCGCGAGGATCCATGATGCGGATCTGCGGACCCCCTCCCAGTGACCCCTGGGCATCTTCCCGGGACATGCCCGGCGTGTCATCCGCCGGCGGACCTTCCAACACCAAGGCGAGATCGGGTCGAGCCAACGCGGCAGCGGTTTTCGCTCCGCGACACCCCAATTCCTCCTGCACCGTGGCCACTCCCAAGAGTTGCACGCCGAGACGCTTCTTGGCCATTCGCTGCAAGGTCTGCGTCAGGGCCGCCATTCCCACGCGGTTGTCGAAAGCTTTGCCGAGAAAGCGATCCGGGTGAGCCAAACGCTGGAACCAGGTCGCCGGAACGATCACGTCGCCCAGCTGAATCCCCATCTCTTCCATCACCTGTTTGCGACTCTCGGCACCGACGTCGACAGACATCTGCTCCAGTTTCATCACCCGGGACTGGGCGCTGTCGTCGGGCTGATGGGGCGGAATCGAAGCCACGCAACCGGGGATCAACTCGCCTTTCCCGTTCATCACATTCACCCCTTGTCCCAAAACGGTGTGCTCCCACCAGCCTCCCAGAGGCACGAACTCGATGAACCCGTGCTTGGTGATATTCTGCACCATGAAGCCCACCTCATCCATATGCGCGGTCAGCATCACCCGGGGACGATTCTCCTCCTCCTTATCATCTTCTCCCTCGCAAGATGCCATGAGACAACCGCTGCGATCGGCTGACCAGACGTGGTTTCCCGCGGAGTCCACCTCTTCCCGGAAAATCCGGCGCACTTCTTCTTCGCGCCCCGACACTCCCGGCGCCTCGCTAAAGCGCTGCAGGAGTCGCTCCGCTTCCTCTCGCGCCGGCTCTTGACCGGCCTCTTGGGTCTTCTTCGCCATCACTTCACTTCAGGCCGATGGCGCGGTCATCCTGAACGGATCGAGCGCCGCATCCAGCTCGTCTTGCGGCAGCACTTTCATTTCCTCACACAACTCCCGAACGGTTTTCCCGGTTTCCACCGATTCCTTGGCAATCTTGGCCGCAGTGTCGTAGCCGATGATCGGCGCCAGACTGGTCACCATGGACATGCTGTATTCGATCAGCTCGCGACAGCGTTCCTCGTTCGCTTCGATGCCATCCACGCAGCGTTCCCGGAAGATTTTGCAGGCGCGCGCCAGGAGATTGATGCTCTCCAGGAGGTTGTCCGCCAGCACGGGCATCATCACATTGAGTTCAAAATTGCCGTTGGCCGCCGCCCAGGTCACTGTCGCGTCATTGCCAAACACTTGAGCCGCCACCTGCATCAGGGATTCGCTCATCACCGGGTTCACCTTGCCGGGCATGATCGAACTCCCGGGTTGCGTCGACGGGAGCCGAATCTCGCCGATGCCGCACCGCGGCCCGCTGCTCAGCCAACGAACGTCGTTGGCAATCTTGAAAAGTGACGTGGCGATGGTCTTGAGCTGCCCGCTGACCTCCACCAGGCCGTCCTTGGCCGACTGCGCCTCGAAATGGTCCTTGGCCTCACGAAACTTGAGGCCCGTCTGTTCGGCGATGAAGGCGATGGCCTTGGGCGGGAAGTCGGGATGACAATTCAACCCAGTTCCCACCGCCGTCCCGCCTAACGGAAGTTCGAGCACGGCTTTGATCGCTTTCTGGACGCGGTCGTCGCCCAGCTCGACCTGCCGAGCGTAGCCCGCGAACTCCTGGCCCAGCCGGACCGGCGTGGCATCCATCAAGTGCGTCCGCCCAATCTTGATGACATCATGAAAGGCCTCCGCTTTTCGCCAGAGGGAATCCTGCAAGGCCGTCAGTTCCGGAAGCAAGAGGTTCTTGAGGGACTCGGCCGTGGCGATGTGAATCGCCGTGGGAATGGTGTCATTGCTGGACTGCCCCTGGTTGACGTGATCGTTGGGATGCACGGGTTCCTTGGAACCAATGGGAGTCCCCGCCAACTGGGAACACCGATTGGCGATCACTTCGTTGGCGTTCATGTTGGTGCTGGTGCCCGAGCCCGTCTGAAACACATCGACGACAAAGTGGGCGTCGTGTTCTCCCCGAACCACCTCCTCCGCCGCCCGAGCGATCCAATCGCACTTGTCCGCCGGAACCACCCCCAGGTCCTTGTTGGCCAGCGCCGCTGCCCACTTGATCAGGCCCATGGCGCGAATCATCGAGCGGTCGAAGCCTCGCCCGGCCACGGGAAAGTTCAAAACCGCCCGCTGGGTCGAGGCCCCGTAAAGGGCATTGGCCGGTACGGGCATCTCGCCCATGGAATCTTTTTCAATGCGTTGCTCACTCATAAATCATGCGTCAAGGGATCATTTGATGGGTTTGCCGAGTTCTCAAGGGAATCTCCCGAGTTCTCGTCCGCTTCCCCTGCGCGCCTTTCATCGGTCCGACGGCGTTCCCGGCGTTCCCGACTCGCGTCGAAGCCGGCCCCCACCGCCAGCGGAAACCACAGGAGCAGCGGTTCAAGCCGGGGCAGCGAGGCGATGCGGGTCAGGTCGTCGCCGTCGACGAGGAGCGCCGCCGCCCCAAACACCGCCAGCACCAGCCAAAGCGGTTCGCCGCGCCGGGCCGCCCGCCAGCAAGCCAGCGTCCCGACCAGCATGACGACCCCTAACAATCCGAGACCAACCGCGCCGCCGCGATAGTAAGTCGCGAGGTAGACACTGTGGGGATGATGCGCCCAGGTGGTCATCGCCGCCGTCCCCCCGTCCTCCGCCCAGCGTCCCCGGCCCAAAACGTGGTCCCAGGGGGAATCCATGCGGGCCAGGATAATCTGGTAGAGCTTCAAACGGCCGCCATCCTTGCGCTTGACCAAGCCCGCCACCGGATTCTCGACCAGGGGCCCTTCATAGACCACCTCCTGCTTCGCCCGGACCCAGAGTTCGATCTTCGGCCAGATCAGATAGACCAGAAGATAGACCAGAACCACCGCTCCGAGGACCAAGAGCGGGGCCACGAGCGCGCGGCCAAAACGCACCACCACCAGAACCAAGAACGCCACCGCAAGAGCCAGGAAAGTGCCGCGGCTGTGGGTCGCCAGAGCGCCAAAGAACAAGAGGCCCTCCATGCCCAGCCAGAGCCAGCGGCGTGACCGGCAGCCTTCATCCATCGCCAACACGGCCGCCGCCAAACCGGCGGACCCGCACAAAAGACCGGTCAAAACCGGCGCCAAGCCGAAATGCACGATGACATTGTCAAACCTCGACGTGAGGAGCGTCCCCCTCGAGAAACCGTAGATGACACTGATCACGACGGGGACCGAGGCCGTGACCACCAGGATGGCCATGGCTCGTCGAGGCCCCGGTTTCCCGCGCTCCCCAAGTCGCACCGAGAGACGCAAAAAAAGCAGCAAGGCCGCGCCATCGAGGAGAGCCAGGATCCCTTCGAGCGGCCAGAATCCGGGACGCAGCGAGAGGCCCAACATCACCACGACGAAGGCGGTCGCCCAGACCATGAAGAGAGGACGGCCTCGCACCCATTCAGCCGGCGATCCCTTCAGCGCGATGACTGGCCAGGCCACCGCCAGGGCAAACCAGGCCAGGTGCAAGCCGATGTTCTGAAAGGCGTGGTAACCCGCCACGAACACCACGAAACCCATCTGGGAAAAGCGCGTCCATCGACGGGTGGGACGGGGAAGACGGAATCCGCGCGATGTGTTCACTCAGGGTTCACCTATTAAGAGCCGCGCGAGCGCGAGCAACGCCAAATCCAGAACCGGAACCGCAACCATCACTCCCACCAAGACTCAATCCAGAAACTTGTCCTTCCTCATTTGCTTCTCGGAGAAATACTCCCGACAGATGAGGCCGATCACCGTCACGCCCCCCAGGAGGAGGCCAAGCGTGACGATCACCTTGACGAACGTGTCCGCGCCCAAGAACGGAAACCAGATTTGCGAAAGCGAGAGAAACAAGGCGGCGAAGATGATCAATACCGCGATGATCGAGATCACTTTCATGGGCGTTCCCTTTCCATCACCACCAAAAAAGCCTCTCGCGAAAAGAAGAGAAACATTCGACGAATGTCTTTCTCCATCGTCACCACGCGCCAACCCTCTTCCGCATTGGCGTTCAGGAATTCGGAGAATTGCATCGGATTCACCTTGGACTGCCCCAGCAATAGAGACCCCACGACTCCCTCCTGATAGAGGACCACTTTGTACTCTTTCATCAACGAATGATTCATTTGGACGGCACCATAGCACGTCTCCCCGGGCGCTGACCAGAAAACTCTCGAAGGCAATCACACCGTTGCTGAGCGGGATTCAGGGCCAGACACCATGCAAGGTGGCCGGCCTGTCGGCTTCCGACTCCCATGCGAAAGCTTGCGAACTCACCCGCCTTTCGACTTGAATGAATGCTCACCCACCATCCCCCTCCACCTCCATGCTCGCCTTCCGCCACGTCCTCCACATTCCCTCGCTCAGCCTCACGTTTGCCGCCTTCCTCTTGCTGGAAATCGCCTGCCAGGCTGCCTCCAGGACGGACGAGGCCTCCACGCTCGCTTCCACCCAGTCCGAGTGGAATCGCTTCCGCGGCCCCAACGGCTCCGGTGTCGCCTCTCCCGGCGCCCGTCCACCCCTGCGACCCACCGCAGCTCACCTGGCCTGGAAAACGCCCCTGTCCCGGGGTCAGTCCTCGCCCGTGCTGGCCGGCGACCGCCTCTTTCTCACTGCCATCGAGGGCGAAAACACGCTTCTCACCCTGGCCTTCGACCGGAAGACCGGCAAAGCGCTCTGGAAGGCCGCCGCACCGGACGGGCCGCTCGAGCAAGTCCACCAGGCCAATAGCCCCGCGGCTCCCACACCCTACGTCGATCCCGCACGCGTGATCACTTATTTCGGGTCCTTCGGCCTGCTCTGCCACGATCACCAAGGAAAGCTTCTCTGGACACGAGAGATTCCCACGCCCAAGAGCCTCTACGGAACCTCCACCTCGCCGATCGGCTTTCGAAACACCGTTATCCTCGTCATCGACAACGACGCCGATCTTCCCGACAGCGAATTCAGTCAGTCCAAGGTGATCGCGATCGACAAGGCGACGGGCGACCTCGTCTGGGAAACGCCGCGCCCCTTCGTCCGCAGCGGCTGGTCCACTCCGGCGATTCTCGAGCCCGCCAGCGGAGAGGGTGATCCAGAGCTGATCGTCCTCGGCCACGGACGCGTCTACGGCTACGACGCCGCCACCGGCCAGGAAAAATGGTTCGTCAATGGATTCTCCCGCGAAACCATCGCGGTGCCGGTCGTTGGCAACGGGATGGCCTACGTGTCAGCCTCCATGCTCGGCGGTGTCGGCGACGAACAACCCGATCGTGAGCCCTTCTGGGAGGCCATGCTACCCTTTGACACCGACCAAGACGGCCGCGTCGGGCGCGAGGAGATCGGCGAACACTTCACTTTCCCGCTCCGCCCTCATTTGCCCCTCAGCCACCCCGGCTTCGGCATCCCCCTTCCCAGCGATCCGGCGAAACGCCGGGAACGTCAGTTAGGTTTCTTTGGCTGGGTCGACAAGGATCGGGATGGCTACTGGACGCGAAAAGAACTGATCGAACACCTGTCCTTCGATCGGGGCCGTCCCAATCTCATGGCCATCCGGCCCGGCGGCAGCGGCGACGTCACCGAGACCCACGTCGCCTGGGCTCTTCACCGGAACATCCCCGAAATTCCCTCGCCGATCTACGACCAGAACCGCCTCTATCTCGTGCGGGACGGCGGTGTGCTCAGTGCCATCGACGCCACCAACGGCGGCGTCCTCTATCGCAAGCGTCTCGGCACTTCCGGCCACTACAGCCCCTCCCCGGTCATCGCCAACGGCCATCTCTATCTCCTTTCCAACGAGGGTGTTCTCTCCGTCATCAAGACCGGCGACTCCTACGAGCTCATCCATCAATACGACCTGGAGGAAACGGTCTCGGCAACACCCGCCATCGATAAGGACACGCTCTACGTCCGCACCGAAAAACATCTCCTGGCCCTGCGCAGAAATCCGCAGAGACCATCGTCGCTGACCACTCCGTGGTAAGTCCCCGCCGCCACATCAGATTTCGGAGAAATCCGTTACTTTCTCTGCCCTGTTGAGTCGGGCACGAGCGAACGCGCAATCCTCAATGCCTCTCGAGGCTGCCGACATGTCACGGTGATCTTTGGTCCGGAAATTGGACCGGTCATCATTGGGGACGCGACGACTTCACCATCGACGATCAGATCTACCTTCTGATCAAGATTTGTTTCGGAGAACACAGCAAACGAAGCCTGTGTTTCGTCTCGCAGTGTGAGGGTGAGTTCGGCGCTTTTCTTGAACTCGATCGTCATCTCAATCTTGGCGACATCCTCTTCTTTCAACTCGAATTGCGCCGAGTTGGGCTTGGCCAGGGCCAAAGCCGGGATCCATGTTAGCACAGCAATGAATGGCAGGATGATTGATTTCGCCATCATCATCATCAATTCTCGTAAGCTTCGAATAGTCATATTCAATACAGGTTTTCCGCACACGAAAACGTTCGCCGGCAGCCGTTCCCGGCACGGACGTTTCGCTCCGCGTTAGGGATCACGACCAACGACTCTACAGAGTCGTGAAGAGGGTGTGCTGTCTAGTGGCAATGCTTTTAGGGAAAGCTAACAATCTCCAGCAGGAACTCGCCCTCGCGAGAGTCGTTTTCTGTTAGCCTAGGCCAACTCGTCACCGGTTGGCGGACTTTGCGCGGGCAACTCCTTTGTCGTCTTTTCGGTATTGCCTCCCGAACGATCAATTCTCTGACTCGCGCTACCATCTCCTGTTTTGTCTCTTCGGTCAGCAGTCCCTCGGACACTTCGAACACTGCCCATAGTGAATTCATTTTGTCGAGCGTCTTCAGGAAACTGATGCTCAACGGCTGGATGTTGCCGCTTTTCGCGGCTTCGCATCGCTCCTGCGCGATGATCGAGCAGGCCATGAGCAATGCCGCCACCTCCTGGGCCGCTGTTTCTGGCGTATGGCTATGAAGAACGTCACTCCCGCGCATGTGGAGCTTGAGTTCCTTGTAGAATATCTCGTGTTCCCAGCGCAGGGCATAGAGCTCCAGCAATTCCTGCGCCGGATACTCCTGCTCATCAATAAGCGTCGTCCATAGCCTCACCTCGCTCCACTGTCGTGCCCCCGGCTTCCTGATCCGGCCTCGAATCTCACGGATACGGATCTCCCCTTGATTCTCCCGCGGCCCATCAGCCTTCTTTCTGGGCACCCTGATGCTGACCAGCGCGCTTCCATCGGAGAGCCTTTCAGTCTTATGGCTCTTGTTGCTGCCGCGTGCCTTCACCAACAATTCACTATGTGCCGCCCGGCATGATTTCACGAGTTCGTCGAGATACTTCCCGCAACCGTAAAGCCGGTCGACAATCAGCAGACTCCTCTTCGGCAGACTCCCGAGAAGTTCTTTGGCCAGGGTCCATTCGCCTTCTCCTTTCAGACCGACCGTCGCCGCCAACGGGTTGTGGATGCCAAGTTCCACGAGCGCGCACATCTCTATTTTCGCAAAGGCGGCGGTCATTCTCCTGGAGGCCGCCTTGCTCATGGCAGCCAGAACCTGCGGCGTGTTCGTGACGCTCCATTTCGAGCCATCGTGTAGAACGACAATTAGAATTCCCCGGTAACGACAACTAAGATTCCCCACATTAGGGGGGCGGCGCTGGGGTGTCTGGGCGAGGTGCACGGCGCTGATCATCGCCGTGCAGTACCGGAAATTGATGAAAGTCTACCGAGAGACCGACAACCTCAGTGAAAGCGCCCGCAAGGCGGGCATCGACCGAAAAACAGCCCGCAAGTGTATCCACGGAGGGCCGCCCCAAGGCCGTCGCGGCCCCCGGACATGGCGGACGCGAGAGGATCCCTTCGAGGGCGTCTGGAAAGAGATCGAGGGCCTACTCAAGCAGTGCCCGAACATCAAGGCGGTGCGCCTGCTTGCCGAACTGCAGCGACGCCATCCGGAGCGCTTCGAGGATGGTCGTCTGCTGCGAACCCTCCAAAGAAGACTCAAGCAATGGCGACAGCAACACGGCGAGACACCGGAACTCTACTTTCCACAAGAACATCGCCCTGGAGAACGGCTGCAGTTGGATTGGTTTGAAGGGAAGTCCCTCGGGATCACCATCGCCGGAGAGCCTTTCGTGCATCTGCTCTGCCACACAGTGTTGCCGTTCTCGAACTGGGAGTGGGCCATACCGGCGCGCAGCGAATCGTTTCTCTCCCTGAAGCGAACCTTGCAGGCGACCTTGTTTCAGTTAGGCAAATCGACTTCGATATGTCAGACGGATAACAGCTCGACGGCCACTCACCAACTCCGTCGAGGCAAGAGGCAGCGGGGCATTAACGAGGCATCGTTGTTGTTAGCGCATTACGACATGGAGGCGGCGACAACCAACATTGGCTCACCCCATGAGAACGGTGACGTCGAAAGCGCGCACGGCCATTTGAGATCCTACCTCAATGACAGTCTCGATCTGCGCGGTCACCGCGACTTCGAGAGCGAGGAACATTATCAGGCCTTCCTGACTCGCAATCGCCGCGAAGCACTCGCCCTCGAACAGATGCACGCCTTGCCGAGTCATGCCCTGCCCGAGTACGAGGTGTCGGATTGCCGGGTGAGCAAGGATGGAGTGGTTCGCGTGGCCAAGATCGGCTATTCGGTGCCGGCGAGATGGGCGGGCGCATGGCTTCGAGCGCATCTCTATGAGGATCGAATCGAGCTTCTGGACGGCCGATTGGTGGTGGAGATTCTCGAAAGGCGCTACGGAGACCGCGGCACCTACGTCAACTGGCGACACCTGCTGGAGGCCCTGCGAAGAAAGCCCGGCGCGTTTCGTCGCTACCGCGAGCAGTTCTTTCCCTCGCTGATCTGGAGGAAAGCCTACGACACTTTCCAATCGGCCTTCTCCGAGGGGAGAGTCGAACGCGATTATTTGGGTTTGTTAGCCCTTGCGCTGCCGGAGTCTCAGCAGAAACGCGTGGAAGAGGTCGTGGCGAGGTTGATGCAGCAAGGGGCCCTGACTCTGGACGAGGCGCGCCGTGAGCTCGGCACCCCTGAGAGCATGAGCCATCGAGCGTTGTGCATTGACGCTCTGGAGGCGGATCTAAACGCCTACGATGATCTTCTCATCGAAGACAAAGCCTAACGTTACCGTTACAATGACACAGAAACAAGAAGTGACGCTTAAGGCGATGGCACCAATGTTACGGAGTTTTCGTTTGACTTCGATGCTCTAGCAGCCTTGGATGAGATCACGGAGAGCGCGCGTGGAGAGAGCTGGGACTACCCGGAATATCTGCGGCGCCTCTGCGAAGCGGAATGGGAGGCGCGCCACGGTCGCAAGCTCGAGCGTTTGCTGAAAGGGGCGAAGTTGCCCGAAGGCAAGATTTTGGCGATTCTCGACGAGACGAAGCTCTCACAGAAGCTTCGAAGAACTCTCAAGCAACCCATCGACGGAGGTTTCGTGGAGAGACGCGAGAACGTCATTGCTTTCGGACTACCGGGACGAGGAAAGACCCATTATCTGAGCGCCGTGGCTCACGAGCTGATTATCCGTCATCAGTATCGCGTGCTGTTTGTCCCGACATTCAAACTCGTCCAGCAATTGTTAGCAGCCAAATCCTCCTTGAATCTCGAGGCAGTGGACCGATTGGTGCATCACAGTGTACTGCTTGAGTTCGGTGGCTTGAGTTACCGGGCGACGAAAGGAGAGAAAAGCGAAAAAGCGGCGCTGTGACGGGCGATGTCGCTGGCGCCGCAAATCAAAGGCACACGATTCCGCGAACCTCCCGCAAGGGCGCCTGCGAGATCTTCCGGGTTCCCCGAAGAGGCGACGGGTTCGGCTGGCGCTGGTATCGGGAGGGTTGGGGTGCACCCCCTTCCCCTTTCGCCCCCCTCACCGAGGCGCACCGGCAAGGAAGGAGCCCCGTGAAGGGGGGCGTCCACTGTGGCACCGCCCACACCCCGGTGCGGGCGATACCAAGGTGGACGGGCCCCGTAGATCGAGAACCGTTGGGCAGGTCAGCGCCACATTCCGTTAAAAATACAGTGCCCACTAGGGTGGGGAATTATAGTTGTCGTTGACCACACATCGGCCCACACCGCATCCGTCACCATTCCCACATCCGCCAAAACAGCCGCCTGCGCGTCGGCAAATCGTCCCTTCCCATCGTTGATCAAGAGACGGCTCGCCGCCGAGGTGGGATACTCCCCCGGAATGACACGCGCCCCCACGAACAAATCCGTGTCGCCATCCCCTTCCCAATCGCCTGCCGCCACGCAGCCACCGCTGAAACTCATCTCCGGTAGCGCGTCTTCCGGCGCGGTGCTCAAGCCGTTCTCCACGCTCACAGTGTCGTCGACTTGATAGGCTTGGAGAAGCTCGCCCAGGAAGCGTTCGACTTCAGCGATCTGCCGCTGAGATTCTTTCCAGCGTTCGTAGGCTTGGCGGAGGACGAAGACATACTCGTCACAGTAGTTGCCATCGAGTGCTTTGAGAACGCCTTCGAGTGGTGTCTTGCAACGAGAGTGTCGAAGCATGGCGAGGTGGAGTGGATCGCGCTGTCCTTCGATGATGGCTTCAATGATGCGGCGTCCACTCAAGCCGTCGATGTCGCTGATGACGTGATGAAGTTGGACATTCATGGCTTTCTGCATATGTTGGATCTCGCGTGCGCCGTTTCGAATGAGGTCTTCGCGTTGGCGGTAGAGATAGCACATGCGTCGAATGCTAATGTCAGTCACAAAGGAGGCGTTGAGGAGGCCTGCGGTGTGGAGCTGCTGAAGCCATTGAGCATCCTGGACATCGGTCTTGCGACCAGGAACGCCTTTGACGTGACGGGCGTTGACGAGACAGACGTCAATGTTGGCCGCTTGGAGGAAGTCGTAGAGTGGGACCCAGTAGTTGCCAGTGCTCTCCATGGCAACGGTTTGGATGCCGGATGCCACGAGCCAGATAAAATGGCCTGACGGAGATCATCGTTGAAGGTGCCGAATGAACGGACAGCTTGAGCATCCGTGCCTTCGGGAACGGAGACGACGATTTCTTCGGCGGCGATGTCAATGCCCGCGGCATTGGGATGGCAGACTTGTTGGAGGAGCGAACGTTGCTTCTTGCGATTGGATTGTTTGGACATGTAAGAATGAGTTTGGTGAAAACGCAGTGCGAGTGGCCCGACAATCGAAATGAATAAGCATTCTCCCAAACGGGATAGAGGGCGTACACCTCTCTTCACCAGGGGAGGGCTCGCGAGAGTCGGAACCAAGCTAACTAACGGAGATAAAACTATCATAGGTACGCCGGTCTTGACCGCCGCTCGCACTGCATCTTTGAATTGAGAGTCACGGTCAGCTCAATGCCAAGTCCGTTATTTCCGGTAGGTTACCCGCAGGGTTGAAAAGCTAACTAATCATCGAACTTTGATTGGTGTTCCGTTAGCTGCCCTCATCCACAACTTCCGGTCATTTCTCTATGGAGGGACATAGTTTCCATGCTGTTCAAATCAGTAGCGGTGCTTGTTCCATTTTTCCCGTTTCCAGGTTCCCTACTCGTGAGTGAGAAGTTCTGTAACTGGATCATCATGCGGCGAAGCGTGAACCTTCGGAGCGAGTGAAGTCTATTTTATCAAGGATGAATTTTCGGAACGCTGAACCTTTTCCGCCGTGGTGCAAAAATCCAGGCAGCGTGTTTTTCAAGGCGGCTGAGACAATCATTTCCGAAGGCAGCACGTCTGGGCGGATGGTTCGGATCCAGGTTCCAAAGTGTTTCCAGACCAGACCGTCACATGTCATGGCAAGGTACTGTAACATGCCCTGAGCGATCATGCCGGTCTGCACAAACACATGATATGCGTGCATCTTTCTCTGCACCTGTCTGCGATATTTCTCGGTAGTCCGGTGGAGGTATTGGTTACCATTGCGACGCTTGAGCGGTCGCATAGCGGCCATCCAGAAATGGTATCCGAATGAGCCGACCGAATGCACCGCTTGCTCGAAAGCGATTTCGATCTTGAAACGCAAACTGTAGAGCAAGATGATCTCCTGAGCTTCCATGGTGAGGTCGGTAGACAAGAGGATGATCCGCCCTCTCGTGGGATGATCGACGAGAACGAAGCGGACCATCGCCCCGGCGGGCTTCCACAACAGATCCACCGACTTGAACCGGACAGAGATGTTTCTCTCCCCATATACGGGACTGGGAACTGAACTGGAGCCGCCCGTTCCAAAGACATTCTGGAGCTTCACCGCAGCGCCATACTTTTTCGGTCGTCCGCGTTTGCGTTTGCGTGGCACTGCCGCAGGCCGAAAGCCGGTTGTCGTGCGTCGAACCCTCGTGACCAGCACACCGGAACGCCCCTTGGTGCTCTGGATCACCTTTCCGTTGGCGTAATAGGCGTCGGCCAGCAAGACGAACTCCTGACCTCTACAGACGGATGCGAGCATCTCGTTGGCCTTGTCGATCAAGGTTCTCCTGTCGCGGTTTGAAGTGACGATACCTTCGTGAATGCGTGCACAGACCGGAACGCAGAAGAAGTATCCGCCAACCTGACAGAGCACGCCGAAGGCCTGAAAGGAATGGCTCATGATGAAGTGAGGCTTGGAATTGGACTCGGACTGTTGATGCAGATACTTCACCGCAGGCATCTTGCGGCCCTCCTTGGATTTCCTTGATGCTGTCGAGAACCAGGACGGGTGAGATGCAAGGGATTTATGGACCAAATTTAGCTTAGTTAGATGTTAGTATTTGCTTCGAATTGAGCAGGTGTTTGGTAGTCCTCGCGAGTGAGAAGTTCTGTAACTGGATCATCATGCGGCGAAGCGTGAACCTTCGGAGCGAGTGAAGTCTATTTTATCAAGGATGAATTTTCGGAACGCTGAACCTTTTCCGCCGTGGTGCAAAAATCCAGGCAGCGTGTTTTTCAAGGCGGCTGAGACAATCATTTCCGAAGGCAGCACGTCTGGGCGGATGGTTCGGATCCAGGTTCCAAAGTGTTTCCAGACCAGACCGTCACATGTCATGGCAAGGTACTGTAACATGCCCTGAGCGATCATGCCGGTCTGCACAAACACATGATATGCGTGCATCTTTCTCTGCACCTGTCTGCGATATTTCTCGGTAGTCCGGTGGAGGTATTGGTTACCATTGCGACGCTTGAGCGGTCGCATAGCGGCCATCCAGAAATGGTATCCGAATGAGCCGACCGAATGCACCGCTTGCTTGAAAGCGACTTCGATCTTGAAACGCAAACTGTAGAGCAAGATGATCTCCTGAGCTTCCATGGTGAGGTCGGTAGACAAGAGGATGATCCGCCCTCTCGTGGGATGATCGACGAGAATGAAGCGGACCATCGCCCCGGCGGGCTTCCACAACAGATCCACCGACTTGAACCGGACAGAGATGTTTCTCTCCCCATATACGGGACTGGGAACGGAACTGAAGCCGCCCGTTCCAAAGACATTCTGGAGCTTCACCGCAGCGCCATACTTTTTCGGTCGTCCGCGTTTGCGTTTGCGTGGCACTGCCGCAGGCCGAAAGCCGGTTGTCGTGCGTCGAACCCTCGTGACCAGCACACCGGAACGCCCCTTGGTGCTCCGGATCACCTTTCCGTTGGCGTAGTAGGCGTCGGCCAGCAAGACGAACTCCTGACCTCTACAGACGGATGCGAGCATCTCGTTGGCCTTGTCGATCAAGGTTCTCCTGTCGCGGTTTGAAGTGACGATACCTTCGTGAATGCGTGCACAGACCGGAACGCAGAAGAAGTATCCGCCAACCTGACAGAGCACGCCGAAGGCCTGAAAGGAATGGCTCATGATGAAGTGAGGCTTGGAATTGGACTCGGACTGTTGATGCAGATACTTCACCGCAGGCATCTTGCGGCCCTCCTTGGACTTCTTGATGCCGTCGAGAACCAGGACGGGGCGACAACCGATCTTGTAGACAGGGAAGTGCTTGATCACGATGGCGAACCAAAGTTCTGCAAGCCGGTCCGTCTTCACGGCATTGCTGTGGAAGAAATGGAGTAAGTGCTCATAGAAGTGTTCTGACAAACCGAGAGCGCGGACGAAACTGGAAACCCCGAGGAGGTCATTGCGCACGGAGAAAGCGGCCAAGACGAGCAGAAACCAGAGAAAGGTGCGGGCTCTCGAGAAAGCGGGTCGCAGAAGACAGACGATATTTCACCAAGAAATCCAGAGATCCATAACAAATGATTTGATTTTCCTAGACATTCGCATATATAAGGTAATGACCATGAAAAAGATCAGATCACTGAAAAAAGAGTCCAGAAACTTGCGGCAAAGTTAGCTGCAATCGGGCCAATGCGGCCTGGGAGCATCAGCAAGCAATACCGAGATCGACAACGCCAGCGCGGCGTGTATTACCAACTGAGCTACACGCATGAGATGAGGAGCCGGACTGAACACGTCTGGCCAGACCACGTGAAGGGACTACGAAAAGAAACAAAGGAGTACAAGAAATTCAAGAAACTGACCACCGAACTGATCGATCTGAGCATTGAACTATCCAAGGCGAAGATCGCTCTATTACGCAGTCAGACAGACACGCCAGGCAAAGAGAAACCGGTCTGAGAACTTCCCACTCACGAGGTAGTCGAGTGAGGAATGTTTCCGTTTGGTATTGTAGTACGATTCGATGTAGTCAAATAGTTCGGTCCGGGCGTCTTCTTCGTTGATGAAACAGCCACCTCGGATCATCTCCGCCTTCAAAGTGCCGATCATTGATTCGGTCCAGGCGTTGTGATAGGGATTACCTCTAGCTGACATGCTTTGCAGCATCCCGGCTTGAGATAACACTTTGCAAAAAGCGCGGCTTCCATACTGACTTCCTCGGTCGCTGTGAAAGATTCTGCCAGGCTTCTTAGGAGTCGAAGCCAGGGCCATCTCCAGTGCATGGACCACGAGCTCGGCTCGCATGTGATCTGCGAGCGCCCACCCGACCACTCGCCTCGAATAGAGGTCGATTACGACAGCGAGGTAGAGCCAGCCATCTGCAGTGCGTATGTGCGTGATATCGCCAGCCCAAACTTGGTTGGGCTTCTCAGGTTTCGGTTGGTTTTCCAACAGATTCTGCGAGGGCTTGTCGGCCCGGCCATCGCTGGTTTTGGGCACGAATTTTCTGGGCTGAATTGCACGTAACTCTCTCTCTGCCATGAGTCTACGCACGCGATCTAATGAGCATTGGATCTCCATGTCGCGAAGCTCCTGATAAATTCTGCGATGGCCATAGCGCCCGCGGTGTTCCCGGAAGATCTTCTCGATGACATCACCAATTTCCTGGTCACTTTGCTGAGTCGGTGTCGGCTTTGCAGCATGATAGTAGCTGCTTCGCGGCAAATTCAAGGTGGCGCAGATTTGGCGGACACTATGCCCGGTTACCTGATGTATCGACCCAATCATTTCGCGGGTTTCGGCTGGGGAGAGGTCCCTAGGATGAGAGCGGCTTTTTTTAAAATGTCGTTCTCGACCTTGAGTTGTGAGAGCTCGCGTCGGCTTCGGCCCTTCACGTCTCCAGCGATATAGGAGATCGGTGCTGATGCCGAGATCCGCAGCCACGTCGGATACGGGCTTTCCGATTTCCAAGAGTTGGACTGCTTGCGCCTTGAATTCGTCAGTGTATCTCTTTCTGGTTTTCATGGTCAGAGTATGGGAGTTGCTTAACGGGTGGTCCAGAAATCTACCACACCTCAGGGGCGACAACCGATCTTGTAGACAGGGAAGTGCTTGATCACGATGGCGAACCAAAGTTCTGCAAGCCGGTCCGTCTTCACGGCATTGCTGTGGAAGAAATGGAGTAAGTGCTCATAGGAGTGTTCTGACAAACCGAGAGCGCGGACGAAACTGGAAACCCCGAGGAGGTCATTGCGCACGGAGAAAGCGGCCAAGACGAGCAGAAACCAGAGAAAGGTGCGGGCTCTCGAGAAAGCGGGTCGCAGAAGACAGACGATATTCCACCAAGAAATCCAGAGATCCATAACAAATGATTTGATTTTCCTAGACATTCGCATATATAAGCTAATGACCATGAAAAAGATCAGATCACTGAAAAAAGAGTCCAGAAACTTGCGGCAAAGTTAGCTGCAATCGGGCCAATGCGGCCTGGGAGCATCAGCAAGCAATACCGAGATCGACAACGCCAGCGCGGCGTGTATTACCAACTGAGCTACACGCATGAGATGAGGAGCCGGACTGAACACGTCTGGCCAGACCACGTGAAGGGACTACGAAAAGAAACAGAGGAGTACAAGAAATTCAAGAAACTGACCACCGAACTGATCGATCTGAGCATTGAACTATCCAAGGCGAAGATCGCTCTATTACGCAGTCAGACAGACACGCCAGGCAAAGAGAAACCGGTCTGAGAACTTCCCACTCACGAGCTCTGAAGTTCTGGAGAAGAAGCGAGGGCGGGCACGAAGTTTCTGCGAGGGACTGAAGAATTTGCTTCGACAGTGTCTGAGGCCGTTGGCGGCAGTACCACAACGGCGAGTCGACTTTAAACCAATACGAGGAAGAGAGCTTGAAAAAGATCTATGAACTCGATCATTACCTGCGGGACCGGACGCTCAAAGATCCCGACAACCAACGCATGCGCAATGAGCTTGGCCGGCACTTTGACCAAGGGAATTTAACGATGTTCCTGGAGGATCCGGAGGTAGAGCCGACCAACAACATCGCCGAGCGGATGCTCAGGCCGGCGATCGTCGCCCGCAAGGTGTCGCAATGTTCCAAGACGGAGCGGGGAACCGATGCCTACGCGGCATTCGAGAGTGTGCTCTCGCACTCTCTCGCTGCGAGGAGCGAGTTCCGTATTCAAGTCGCTTGCCAAAATCATCGCAGGCGAGCGTACCCCCCAGCGTTTCATAAAATGGCCAGTCAGGCCATCATGTAGTAGGCGATTTCTTCTTCGACGGCCTGATTGTCTCCGAGTGTCAATGTGAGTCGACCTTGAGGGCGAGTCAGACGTCCGGCACGCTGGATGATTTTGCGGCGAATCGTGCCGAGTCCTTCAAAGATCCACTCCGCAGCCCTTTGGGGGGACGATTTGCGTGACCGCTCCGCAGATCGCATCTGCATTTCGCGTGTGAGATTGTGGGTGAGGATACTGGCCAAAAGGAAAGCTTCGTTGGCGGCACGTCGCTTGGCCGGAATATAGTCCATCTGGGCCTGGCTCTTGGCTTCGCCAAAAATCTTCTCCTGAGAGCCACGCCTTTCATGAAATTTCACCACATGAGCGGCCGTGTTTGTCTTGTTGGTGATGATCGCCTTGTATTCATAGTTCTCCTCGACTGGTTCGAAAAGATCCAGTTGGAGCGGTCCTTTGCGCTGAGTGCGCCTCATGGTTCGAATGCACAAAATGCGCGCTTTGCGCGCCCAACTTTTTGGCTTCCAGCGGATTTCGAAGTGATGAGTTTTTCCCTCTCCGCCTCGGGTTCGGGACCAGCGACGGCGCTTCTCGATGATGCCCTTGAGTTCCACAAGCCGCTCGAAAGGCACCGAGAACGTATATTCCAGGCCCAGGGTCTTTGCCTCTGAAACCATCTGATCGCTGAAAAACGCGCTGTCGGCGCGCAACTCGATCTGCACATCAGGCAGCACCTTGCGAATCTTCTCCACGCAGTAGCGAAGAAATTCCACCGCGCCATTGGAGTCATGGACGTTGCCACTTCGATGAAGGAAGTCGAAGATTTGTCCGGTTTGAGCGATCGTCGCGAGCAGCGGATAATAACTGCGCTCGCCTTTTTTCTTCTTGTTAAATCCCACCGCCGTCCCTTCTTCCGCATGGCGACTCGTGCTCTGCACGCTTCCGTCCAAGTCAAGCGTGACGCGTTTGATTCCCTCCTCCTGAAGTCGCGACAGGCAAACGAAATGATTCATCTCTCTCATCCTCTCAAGGCTTTGACAATCGACCTCTCCCAACATCCGGCTCATCGTTGGGACACTGGGCAATTGGTGCATCCCCAAAACCTGCCGTACAAGGGGATCATCTCGGTAGTAGTCCATATCTCGAAGCATCCGGTAGCCCAGTATAAAGATGCACGATAAGACACATGAAAACCTTGTGGAACTTGTAGAAGCGGGACATGCGCCGATCCAGTGGATCAAAGCACTGCTGAAGCTTCCCCTCCAGATCCAATTCCTGAAAGAGCTTCTGAAAGATAACGAGACCGCCGAAAGAGGTCAGTTCTTGATCTTCAAATTTGATCGCCGGAATCGTTCTGGACTTTGCATTAATCGTGTGTCGTGCTACTCTCACTGTAGGTGGCTTTTGGGTTGAAGTGTTTGGTGTTTTGGTAGATTCCAAATCAACCTTATCCCAAAGGCCCCTGCCACTATTTTCTTGGGATTCTTGCCCCGATTTATGAAACTATGGGGTTGATGCAGATACTTCACCGCAGGCATCTTGCGGCCCTCCTTGGACTTCTTGATGCCGTCGAGAACCAGGACGGGGCGACAACCGATCTTGTAGACAGGGAAGTGCTTGATCACGATGGCGAACCAAAGTTCTGCAAGCCGGTCCGTCTTCACGGCATTGCTGTGGAAGAAATGGAGTAAGTGCTCATAGAAGTGTTCTGACAAACCGAGAGCGCGGACGAAACTGGAAACCCCGAGGAGGTCATTGCGCACGGAGAAAGCGGCCAAGACGAGCAGAAACCAGAGAAAGGTGCGGGCTCTCGAGAAAGCGGGTCGCAGAAAACAGACGATATTCCACCAAGAAATCCAGAGATCCATAACAAATGATTTGATTTTCCTAGACATTCGCATATATAACTCGTGAGTGAGAAGTTCTGTAACTAGATCATCATGCGGCGAAGCGTGAACCTTCGGAGCGAGTGAAGTCTATTTTATCAAGGATGAATTTTCGGAACGCTGAACCTTTTCCGCCGTGGTGCAAAAATCCAGGCAGCGTGTTTTTCAAGGCGGCTGAGACAATCATTTCCGAAGGCAGCACGTCTGGGCGGATGGTTCGGATCCAGGTTCCAAAGTGTTTCCAGACCAGACCGTCACATGTCATGGCAAGGTACTGTAACATGCCCTGAGCGATCATGCCGGTCTGCACAAACACATGATATGCGTGCATCTTTCTCTGCACCTGTCTGCGATATTTCTCGGTAGTCCGGTGGAGGTATTGGTTACCATTGCGACGCTTGAGCGGTCGCATAGCGGCCATCCAGAAATGGTATCCGAATGAGCCGACCGAATGCACCGCTTGCTTGAAAGCGACTTCGATCTTGAAACGCAAACTGTAGAGCAAGATGATCTCCTGAGCTTCCATGGTGAGGTCGGTAGACAAGAGGATGATCCGCCCTCTCGTGGGATGATCGACGAGAATGAAGCGGACCATCGCCCCGGCGGGCTTCCACAACAGATCCACCGACTTGAACCGGACAGAGATGTTTCTCTCCCCATATACGGGACTGGGAACGGAACTGAAGCCGCCCGTTCCAAAGACATTCTGGAGCTTCACCGCAGCGCCATACTTTTTCGGTCGTCCGCGTTTGCGTTTGCGTGGCACTGCCGCAGGCCGAAAGCCGGTTGTCGTGCGTCGAACCCTCGTGACCAGCACACCGGAACGCCCCTTGGTGCTCTGGATCACCTTTCCGTTGGCGTAGTAGGCGTCGGCCAGCAAGACGAACTCCTGACCTCTACAGACGGATGCGAGCATCTCGTTGGCCTTGTCGATCAAGGTTCTCCTGTCGCGGTTTGAAGTGACGATACCTTCGTGAATGCGTGCACAGACCGGAACGCAGAAGAAGTATCCGCCAACCTGACAGAGCACGCCGAAGGCCTGAAAGGAATGGCTCATGATGAAGTGAGGCTTGGAATTGGACTCGGACTGTTGATGCAGATACTTCACCGCAGGCATCTTGCGGCCCTCCTTGGACTTCTTGATGCCGTCGAGAACCAGGACGGGGCGACAACCGATCTTGTAGACAGGGAAGTGCTTGATCACGATGGCGAACCAAAGTTCTGCAAGCCGGTCCGTCTTCACGGCATTGCTGTGGAAGAAATGGAGTAAGTGCTCATAGAAGTGTTCTGACAAACCGAGAGCGCGGACGAAACTGGAAACCCCGAGGAGGTCATTGCGCACGGAGAAAGCGGCCAAGACGAGCAGAAACCAGAGAAAGGTGCGGGCTCTCGAGAAAGCGGGTCGCAGAAAACAGACGATATTCCACCAAGAAATCCAGAGATCCATAACAAATGATTTGATTTTCCTAGACATTCGCATATATAAGCTAATGACCATGAAAAAGATCAGATCACTGAAAAAAGAGTCCAGAAACTTGCGGCAAAGTTAGCTGCAATCGGGCCAATGCGGCCTGGGAGCATCAGCAAGCAATACCGAGATCGACAACGCCAGCGCGGCGTGTATTACCAACTGAGCTACACGCATGAGATGAGGAGCCGGACTGAACACGTCTGGCCAGATCACGTGAAGGGACTACGAAAAGAAACAGAGGAGTACAAGAAATTCAAGAAACTGACCACCGAACTGATCGATCTGAGCATTGAACTATCCAAGGCGAAGATCGCTCTATTACGCAGTCAGACAGACACGCCAGGCAAAGAGAAACCGGTCTGAGAACTTCCCACTCACGAGATATATAAGCTAATGACCATGAAAAAGATCAGATCACTGAAAAAAGAGTCCAGAAACTTGCGGCAAAGTTAGCTGCAATCGGGCCAATGCGGCCTGGGAGCATCAGCAAGCAATACCGAGATCGACAACGCCAGCGCGGCGTGTATTACCAACTGAGCTACACGCATAAGATGAGGAGCCGGACTGAACACGTCTGGCCAGACCACGTGAAGGGACTACGAAAAGAAACAAAGGAGTACAAGAAATTCAAGAAACTGACCACCGAACTGATCGATCTGAGCATTGAACTATCCAAGGCGAAGATCGCTCTATTACGCAGTCAGACAGACACGCCAGGCAAAGAGAAACCGGTCTGAGAACTTCCCACTCACGAGGTTGGACTGCTTGCGCCTTGAATTCGTCAGTGTATCTCTTTCTGGTTTTCATGGTCAGAGTATGGGAGTTGCTTAACGGGTGGTCCAGAAATCTACCACACCTCAGGGGCGACAACCGATCTTGTAGACAGGGAAGTGCTTGATCACGATGGCGAACCAAAGTTCTGCAAGCCGGTCCGTCTTCACGGCATTGCTGTGGAAGAAATGGAGTAAGTGCTCATAGGAGTGTTCTGACAAACCGAGAGCGCGGACGAAACTGGAAACCCCGAGGAGGTCATTGCGCACGGAGAAAGCGGCCAAGACGAGCAGAAACCAGAGAAAGGTGCGGGCTCTCGAGAAAGCGGGTCGCAGAAGACAGACGATATTCCACCAAGAAATCCAGAGATCCATAACAAATGATTTGATTTTCCTAGACATTCGCATATATAAGCTAATGACCATGAAAAAGATCAGATCACTGAAAAAAGAGTCCAGAAACTTGCGGCAAAGTTAGCTGCAATCGGGCCAATGCGGCCTGGGAGCATCAGCAAGCAATACCGAGATCGACAACGCCAGCGCGGCGTGTATTACCAACTGAGCTACACGCATGAGATGAGGAGCCGGACTGAACACGTCTGGCCAGACCACGTGAAGGGACTACGAAAAGAAACAGAGGAGTACAAGAAATTCAAGAAACTGACCACCGAACTGATCGATCTGAGCATTGAACTATCCAAGGCGAAGATCGCTCTATTACGCAGTCAGACAGACACGCCAGGCAAAGAGAAACCGGTCTGAGAACTTCCCACTCACGAGCTCTGAAGTTCTGGAGAAGAAGCGAGGGCGGGCACGAAGTTTCTGCGAGGGACTGAAGAATTTGCTTCGACAGTGTCTGAGGCCGTTGGCGGCAGTACCACAACGGCGAGTCGACTTTAAACCAATACGAGGAAGAGAGCTTGAAAAAGATCTATGAACTCGATCATTACCTGCGGGACCGGACGCTCAAAGATCCCGACAACCAACGCATGCGCAATGAGCTTGGCCGGCACTTTGACCAAGGGAATTTAACGATGTTCCTGGAGGATCCGGAGGTAGAGCCGACCAACAACATCGCCGAGCGGATGCTCAGGCCGGCGATCGTCGCCCGCAAGGTGTCGCAATGTTCCAAGACGGAGCGGGGAACCGATGCCTACGCGGCATTCGAGAGTGTGCTCTCGCACTCTCTCGCTGCGAGGAGCGAGTTCCGTATTCAAGTCGCTTGCCAAAATCATCGCAGGCGAGCGTACCCCCCAGCGTTTCATAAAATGGCCAGTCAGGCCATCATGTAGTAGGCGATTTCTTCTTCGACGGCCTGATTGTCTCCGAGTGTCAATGTGAGTCGACCTTGAGGGCGAGTCAGACGTCCGGCACGCTGGATGATTTTGCGGCGAATCGTGCCGAGTCCTTCAAAGATCCACTCCGCAGCCCTTTGGGGGGACGATTTGCGTGACCGCTCCGCAGATCGCATCTGCATTTCGCGTGTGAGATTGTGGGTGAGGATACTGGCCAAAAGGAAAGCTTCGTTGGCGGCACGTCGCTTGGCCGGAATATAGTCCATCTGGGCCTGGCTCTTGGCTTCGCCAAAAATCTTCTCCTGAGAGCCACGCCTTTCATGAAATTTCACCACATGAGCGGCCGTGTTTGTCTTGTTGGTGATGATCGCCTTGTATTCATAGTTCTCCTCGACTGGTTCGAAAAGATCCAGTTGGAGCGGTCCTTTGCGCTGAGTGCGCCTCATGGTTCGAATGCACAAAATGCGCGCTTTGCGCGCCCAACTTTTTGGCTTCCAGCGGATTTCGAAGTGATGAGTTTTTCCCTCTCCGCCTCGGGTTCGGGACCAGCGACGGCGCTTCTCGATGATGCCCTTGAGTTCCACAAGCCGCTCGAAAGGCACCGAGAACGTATATTCCAGGCCCAGGGTCTTTGCCTCTGAAACCATCTGATCGCTGAAAAACGCGCTGTCGGCGCGCAACTCGATCTGCACATCAGGCAGCACCTTGCGAATCTTCTCCACGCAGTAGCGAAGAAATTCCACCGCGCCATTGGAGTCATGGACGTTGCCACTTCGATGAAGGAAGTCGAAGATTTGTCCGGTTTGAGCGATCGTCGCGAGCAGCGGATAATAACTGCGCTCGCCTTTTTTCTTCTTGTTAAATCCCACCGCCGTCCCTTCTTCCGCATGGCGACTCGTGCTCTGCACGCTTCCGTCCAAGTCAAGCGTGACGCGTTTGATTCCCTCCTCCTGAAGTCGCGACAGGCAAACGAAATGATTCATCTCTCTCATCCTCTCAAGGCTTTGACAATCGACCTCTCCCAACATCCGGCTCATCGTTGGGACACTGGGCAATTGGTGCATCCCCAAAACCTGCCGTACAAGGGGATCATCTCGGTAGTAGTCCATATCTCGAAGCATCCGGTAGCCCAGTATAAAGATGCACGATAAGACACATGAAAACCTTGTGGAACTTGTAGAAGCGGGACATGCGCCGATCCAGTGGATCAAAGCACTGCTGAAGCTTCCCCCCCAGATCCAATTCCTGAAAGAGCTTCTGAAAGATAACGAGACCGCCGAAAGAGGTCAGTTCTTGATCTTCAAATTTGATCGCCGGAATCGTTCTGGACTTTGCATTAATCGTGTGTCGTGCTACTCTCACTGTAGGTGGCTTTTGGGTTGAAGTGTTTGGTGTTTTGGTAGATTCCAAATTAACCTTATCCCAAAGGCCCCTGCCACTATTTTCTTGGGATTCTTGCCCCGATTTATGAAACTATGGGGTACCCTTGCATGAGATGCCTGTGGCGTTTGCTGGTTAGGAGCGCTAATCAGTTACCTCGCCTTGATCACCTCACCAGCCCGGGCCGCGCCCTTGATTGAGGTGAGTGAGCAGGGGGCCGATCTCCTGTTTTCCGGTTCGGGGTCCCTCGACCTGACGGGATGAACGGGGGACGCAGCTAGTTTGGGAGGGGTTGGTCTCTTACTCGGTCCGAATGCCGGCACTAAGTTTTCGAGGATGGCGACAGAGAACTATGATGAATACTCTCGCAATGGTGGACTTTCGGTGACGGGAGACTTTCCCTCGATGTTAGTCGGAGACGGTTCGGGGAATTCGTCGAATCAAACGAATCACGGGGCGGGTTTTACGGATAATCAGACAGGGAATGATGGTGTTTGGGTGGTACCCGATGGATACGTGTCCGGGACCGCCTTCGCCGCCTTCACCTACACGATCACAGGCCAGTCCTTTGCCTCCTTCGGCGGGGCCCAGGGGGACAGCTGGACCGCCACTCTGGGTGGCTCGGGGGACACGATCACTTTCACCGCGGTGCCCGAGCCCACGGGGATGGTGTTGGCCGGATTGTTGACCTTCCTGCTGGCGTCTTCCCGCCGACGGACCCGGCGATCGGTCTGATTTTGCAGGTCGAGGTGGAGCGTGCGCTCCGTCGCGCGCTATTCGGCTAGATTCGGTGCGCGTGAGCACGTAAGGTTCGTAGTGAAACTTCCAGTTCATCCCGTGGTCTTGGGCGCCGTAGACCTTCCACACGTAAAGTCGTGCGGCGCCCTCGAGACCGAGAAGGACGAGGGTGACCGGGACGACGATGAGGGCCAGCTTGGCCCACCACGGGATCGCGCGGCGGCTTTCCGATTTTTTCCCCATCGTGTCGTGGCGGTGTTCCTAAAACAGCGTGTAGATGAAGGGCGCCAGGCCGGAGCCGCCGGCGATGATCAGGAGACCGAGCAGGAGAAGCACGACGATGATGGGCGAGAGCCACCATTTCTTGTTCTCACTCATGAAGCCAATGAGTTCGGTGATGAGATTGCCCTCCTTTTCCTTGGCAGCGTTGAGGAAGGCGTCTTTGGATGAGTTTTCGTCAGGCATGACAGGAATGAAGTGGAGGTCGATGGAGAGATGGATCAGTATTGCTTGTAGTATCGCGCCGGTGCCGGGGCGGGCGGGCGTTCGATCCAGTAAGAGTCGCCTTGATTCAAGGTGCGGTCCATCGGGTCCTTGCCGAGAAGGCGTAGGCCGAGCCCGATGGGGGTGAAGAGACCGTAGTAGATCAGAGGAATGAGGACGGCGCTGAGGATCAGGCCGATGGGGAAGGTGAGCGCCACCAGGACCAGGTAAACCGGCGTGATGGCGCGCGGGAGAAGCAGCCCTAGCAGGCAGACAGCGGCGCCGAGGCCGCCGCAGATGAGGACCAGGGAATGGGCCTCAACGAAGGCCGTGAGCGACGTCAAACCGAAGAGTGGCAGGACTTTCTCCAACAGCAGGCCGATGAGCGGAAAGCCGAAGAGGGAGGCCACGGCGAATTGCCGGAGCTTGCGGGCGTTGGGTTTCCAGTCGATGTCGATCATGGCGTGGGAAGGGAGCGGTGGTGACTCAAGGCAAGGGCGTTAGTCGAGCGCAAACTGAGCCAGGTATTCTTCCCGGGCGGTCAGGTTGGCTTCGGGCTGGTCGACCTTTTTCAAGATGGCGCGGCCGAGGACGAGGACATCCATGTGGGTGCCCATGAAGCAGTGATAGGCATCCTCGGGGGTGCAGACAATCGGTTCGCCTCGCACGTTGAAGCTGGTGTTGATCATGACCGGCGAGCCCGTCTTGGTGGCGAAGGTCTTGAGAAGCTTGTGATAGACGCCGTGCCGTTTTTCGTCGGTCGTCTGCACGCGGGCGGAGTAGTCCACGTGCGTGATGGCGGGGACGACGGAGCGCTTCAGCTTGAGCTTGTTAAGCCTCTCCACGCCGTGGGAATGTCCGTTGAGGGAGATCCGTTTGTCGTCCTTCACGGGAGCCACCAGCAGCATGTAAGGGCTGTCTTCATTGGGGCGCATGGAAAAGTAATCCTGGACCTGTTCTCGCAGAATGACGGGGGCGAAGGGCCGGAAAGATTCTCGGAACTTGATCTTCAGGTTCATCGTCTTCTGCATCTCCTCGGAACGCGCGTCGCCCAGGATGCTGCGGGCGCCCAGAGCGCGCGGCCCGAACTCCATGCGGCCCTGGAACCAGCCGACGACCTTCTCGTCGGCGATGAGATCGGCAACCTGTTCGCAGAGGGATTCCTCGCTGTCCGCCACCCGATAGACGGCTCCCTGGGCGTCGAGGACAGCATGGATCTTCTCCTGAGAAAACGCGGGTCCCAGGTAGCTGGCACCCTGATCCGATTCCCGGTTGCGAGGCTGGTCGAGCAACTGGTGCCAGACGAACTCGGCGGCCCCCAGAGCGCCCCCGGCATCGCCCGCCGCCGGTTGAATCCACACGTCTTCGAACGGTCCCTCGCGGAGCAGGCGACCGTTGGCGACGCAGTTGAGCGCCACGCCGCCGGCGAGACAGATCTTCTTCATCCCGGTCTCCCGATGGATGTGGCGGCCGAGCTTGAGAATGACGTCCTCGGTGACGGCCTGGATGCTGGCCGCGATGTCCATGTAGAACTGTGTCAGTTCGGTTTCGGACGGGCGGCGGGGTTGGCCCATCAAGTCCTCGAAGGCTCGATTGGTCATGGTGAGGCCCTGACAGTAATTGAAATACTTCATGTCGAGCCGGAACGAACCGTCCTCGCGGATTTCAATGACCTTGCCCGCGATCCGATCGACATATTTGGGCTCTCCGTAGGGAGCCAAACCCATGAGTTTGTACTCACCGCTGTTGACCTTGAAGCCGCAGTAGTAAGTGAAGGCGGAGTAGAGCAGACCGAGGGAGTGGGGAAAGCGGATTTCCTTGTGCAGCTCGATCTTGCTGCCGCGCCCCACGCCGTAAGTGGTGGTGGCCCATTCGCCGACGCCATCGACAGTGAGGATGGCGGCTTCGTCAAAGGGACTTGGAAAGAAGGCGCTGGCGGCGTGGGATTCGTGATGCTCGGTGAAGACGTAGCGGCCCTTGTAGCGACCTTGCAGGCCGCGATTCATCTCCCGTTTGAGATAGAGCTTCTGTTTGAGCCACAGGGGGAGGGCCATCTTGAAACTTCTCAAGCCGGCCGGCGCGTAGGCCAGGTAGGTCTCCAGGAGGCGATCGAACTTGAGCAGAGGCTTTTCGTAGAAGGCCACGAAGTCGAGTTCCTCGGGACTGAGCCCCGCCTCCTCCAGGCAGTAATCGACCGCTCGCGCGGGGAAGGCGGCATCGTGCTTGATCCGGGTGAAACGCTCTTCCTGGGCCGCAGCCACGATCTTGCCATCCACCAGGAGTGCCGCCGCGGAGTCGTGATAAAAGGCGGAGATGCCAAGGATTTTCATGGTTGCGGGAGAATGAACGGGGAGAGGACTTGGGGATCTAGCGTGGGTGACGAGAAGAGGAAGACCAAGCAATGCCCGATGCAGCCTCTTGAAATTCTAGAATATATTAATTTTATGTCCAATCAAATCGTGATTGGCTCCGATCGCGGGCCCTCATTTCTCCGGCAGGCCGAAGCACTGGTAGGCTTTGCCGGCTCGGGTTCCGGGTTTCCCCGCGCCTCCCGCAGCGATGAGGATGTATTGTCGGCCGTCGATGGCGTAGGTGGCGGGGGAAGCGTAGCCTCCGGCTTCCAGGGGGTGTTCCCAGAGGAGTTCGCCGGTTTCGCGGTCGAAGGCGTGGAAACGTTCGTCCATGGCGGCGCCGATGAAGATCAGGCCGCCCGCCGTGACCAGCGGCCCGCCGATGTTGAAGGTGCCGGTGGGAGGAAGTCCCCGCGCTTCGAGGGCGGGGTAGGTGCCAAGGGGCACCTGCCAGGCAAGGCTTCCCTGGTGAAGATCGATGGCGGTGAGGGTGCCCCACGGTCGTTTGTTGACGGGGAAGCCCTCGGGGTCGCGGAAATCGTGATGACCGGTGTTCACGTAGGGGATCTCGTCGGCCCAGGTGTTGGTGAGGTCTTCGCGCGCGACGCGCCGGTTCGTGCCGTCATTGTAGAGGTAGGCGACGATGGATTCGCGTTCCACGGGGGCCAGGCTGGCGAAGTTCGGCATCTGGCCCTTGCCGGTTTTCAGTAGTTCCAGCACCTCGTCGGGTCGCAGTCTCTCCGCGATGGTGGCCAGCGAGGGCAGCGGCGGCGAGCCTTCCGGGCGCACGGCGGCGATCCCGTGGCAGTGGGCGCAGATGGCGCGGTAGAGTCGCAGCCCGAGTTCGCCCCGGGTGATGTCCTGAGCGGGTTTCGCGGGAACCATGGACTGCCATTCGGCTTCGTTGCTGGCGTTGATGAAGAGCCAACCGGATTCGGGGTCGTAGGCGGCGCCGCCCCACTCGCCGCCGCCATTGAACTGCGGCATGACGACCGAGGGCCGGAGATCGGGGGGCAGGAAGACCTCGCCCAGCCACATGTTTTTCTCTTCAATGAACTGTGTGACGGCGGCGGTGGCCGCGGGATTGAGATCGGTGACGTCTTCGAGAGTGAATCGTTGTTTGGCGAAGGGTGGTGGTTTGAGGGGAAAAGGCTGCGTGGGCCAGGAAACTTCGCCGGGGATGGTGGACGCCGGGACGGGCCTCTCCTCGACGGGGAAAAGCGGTTTCCCCGTCTCGCGATCGAGCACGAAGAGATGCCCCATCTTGGTAGACTGCGCCACGGCATCAATCTCCTCGCCGTTCCGCTTGAGGGTGACGAGGTTGGGTTGGCAGGGGATGTCGTAGTCCCAGAGATCGTGGTGAACGACCTGATAGTGCCAGCGATAGGCGCCGGTGGCCGCCTCGAGGGCGACGACGCAGTTTCCGTAGAGATTCTGCCCGATGCGGTTGCCACCGTAGTGATCGTAGGCGGGAGAGCCGGTGCCGAAGATGACCCAGCCCCGCTCGAGGTCAAGCGATAGCCCACCCCAGCAGTTGGCGCTACCCACCTTTTGCCAGCTGTCAGGCGACCAGGTCTCGTAGCCCTTCTCGCCGGGGTGCGGGATGGTATGGAAGATCCAGCGCCTTTCGCCGGTGCGCACGTCGAAGGCGCGGATGTGGCCGGGCGCTGCCGGCTGCGGACCTTCCCCAACGTTCGAGCCGACGATGAGGAGGTCTTCATAAACCACGCCCGGGGTTCTCAGCGAGACATGAAAACGCTGGGCGTCGACATCGAGGTGATCCGAGAGATTGATCCTGCCATTCGTGCCAAACGTGGGGATGAGCTTCCCCGTGCGGAGATCGATGGCGTGCAGGTAGCGGCCGACCGTGTGGAAGAGACGTTGATCCTTTCCATCCTCTGATTTCCAGTGGGCGAAACTGCGGCAGATGCCTCGCCCACCTTCCGGCGCCGCGAATTCCCAGATCGGTTTGCCGGTCCGTCCCTCGAGGGCGTGGACATGGAGGTCTTGGTCGACCAGGTAGACGTGGCCATCGAGGATCAGCGGATTGCATTGCAGCGTGCCCTTGCGGCGAGTGTGGAAGACCCAGGCGGGCTCGAGTTGCTCGACGTTTGAGCGGTTGATCTGTGAGAGGGGAGAATAATGCGAGGCGGTGTGGTCGCCGTGATAGACCGGCCAGTCCTGGTTTTGTCCGTTGGCGGTGGGCAGGACCGCTCCCGCCAGGGTGAGAAAAAGAAGCATCAGGCGCATGCAGCCATTCTAGCGATTAGGGCGGCCGCTGAACAGAACGTTCTTGCTTTGCCTGAGTTGCCTTGCCTTGCCCTGCCTGGCTTGGCCGCTTTTCGCGTGAAGACGCGGTTGGGTGGCCGATCTCATGTGGGGCGGCACTTGCGGGGGGGATCTCGGCGCGTTCATCGTGAAAGCGATGACTGAAGCGACGAACGCCTCCTCCTCGGAAACCGTGCTCATTCTCGGGGCCAGTGACGGGCCAGACCGTTACGCCCATCGTGCGCAGCGTCTGCTCCTGGAACACGGGCATCGGGTGATTCCCGTGCATCCGCGCTTGAAGAGCGTCGAGGGCCTTCCGGTGATCGCCCGGCTGGAAGACGTCGAGGATCCGGTGGACACCGTGACGCTTTATGTGAATCCGTCCATCGGCGAGCAAGAGGCGGAGGCATTGATCGCGCTCAAGCCGCGGCGAGTCATTTTCAATCCGGGCACCGAGTCCGACAAGCTGGAGGAAGCCTTGCGCGCCGCGGGCATCGAGACGGAGCGGGCCTGCACCCTGGTCTTGTTAGGCACGGGTCAGTTTGTGTGAATGTGCGGTGAGCGTGTTTGGGAAATCGGTCGTTCTCGGTTGCCCAGCGATTGGCACTCGTTTGATTGCATCGATGCAGGCGCTTGGGCTTGACGACCTCCTGGTTGCGGTCTGGTTTGCGGCTGACATGACAGCCCATGGAACGGCTGTGCCATCTGCCTTGATCGAGTAGCTGGAAACGTTTAGCGCTATGGGATGAACTATCGCGAACGGATTTCAATTGATCCCACCGTTCGAAGCGGCAAGCCATGTGTCAAGGGTACGCGTATGACCGTTTCAGATGTCTTTGACTACTTGGGAGGAGGAATGACGGTAGAAGAACTGCTGGAAGATTTCCCAGATCTGACGAGTGAGGACATTCTTGCCTGTTTCGGCTTCGCCGCCGATCGGGGAGAAATGACCGGAAGTTGTGGATGAGGGCGGTCGGAACACCATTCGAAGTTCGATCATGGGTTAGGCAGCGGTTTGCTGCTCGATGCCGTCCACGAAGATGATTCCTTGCACGACTTTGTCAAGTTGACGATATCCGTTCAGTCGACGCCAGCCTTTCTCGGCTTCCAGGCCGAGCTTGTAGACCATTGAAAGGGTTGCTTTCCTCGATCCGCACCCTTTGGTTTGTCGAGTCCGATGGCGGACCGTGGCAAACGTCGACTCAATCGGGTTTGTCGTCCGGATGTGTCTCCAGTGCTCGGCTGGAAAATCGTAGAACGTTAGTAGAGTTTCCTTGTCTTTCTTCAGGCAGGCGCACGCTTTCGGATACTTGGCTTCGTAGAGCGTGAAGAACTCGTCATAGGCCTCCAAGGCGGCCTTCTTTGTTTCCGCCATGTAGATTTCATGGATGCGTTCCTTGGCAAGGGGCTGCGCTTTCTTCGGCAGCTTGTCGAGGATGTTGGCTGTCTTGTGCACCCAACATCGTTGCTGTTTGCTTGTCGGATATTCCTCTTCCAAGGCGCTCCAGAACCCGAGAGCTCCATCGGCGATACTCAGTTTCGGAGGGATTTTCAATCCTCGTTTCTTGAGGTCTCTGAGCACATTTTTCCAGGACAGTTTGCTCTCTCGTTCTCCATCGCTGATGGTTACCAATTCCTTGGTTCCATCGGGTAAGGAGCCGACGATTACGAGAACACATGGGCGGTCGTCATTGAGCCTGACATGGAAGTAGATCCCGTCGGCCCAGAGATAGACGTATTCCTTGTCGCTGAGGTCACGCTTGCTCCATTGCTCGCGTTCTTTCTCCCATTGCTCTTCCTCGTCGAACGATGTTGGCTGCAGAAAGACCCGATGCGTTCTCACCGAGGATCGGCTCTAAGGCTCGACTCATCTCGGAGGTTGAGATTCCTCGCAGGTAGAGTGCCGGGATGAGGTTGTCCAGTGAAGCGACTCGGCGTAGGTACGGCGGAAGGATGGCGCTGGTGAACCGCTGGCCTGATCGGCGATCATTGATCCTGGGCTGCCGAACAGAAACGTTTCCTATTCCAGTCTGAAGTTGTCGCTGAGGAAGATGGCCGTTGCGAACGACTTGGCGATGACCCTGGTCATCACGCTGATGTTGATGGGCTTGAATGTAGTCGGAGACTTCGTTGTCGATGGCGGCCTGAAGAAGCACTTGGGTTCCTTGTCGCAGGGTGGCCTCAAGGGCGTTCTGGCAGACGGTGCTTGCTCCTTCCTGGCCGAGGATAGATGCGGATTCGGTGGGGTGGTTGGTGGTTTTCATTGGAGTTCAGTTGTTTTGGTAAATGGTTGAACTCTTCATGATGCCCCGACCGCCCTCATCCACAACTTCCGGTCATTTCTCCGATCGGGACCGTCGGTTGGCCATCATACCGCATGACTCGTGAGTGGGAAGTTCTCAGACCGGTTTCTCTTTGCCTGGCGTGTCTGCTCGTGAGTGGGAAGTTCTCAGACCCTCAGACCGGTTTCTCTTTGCCTGGCGTGTCTGCTCGTGAGTCTCAGACCGGTTTCTCTTTGCCTGGCGTGTCTGTCTGACTGCGTAATAGAGCGATCTTCGCCTTGGATAGTTCAATGCTCAGATCGATCAGTTCGGTGGTCAGTTTCTTGAATTTCTTGTACTCCTCTGTTTCTTTTCGTAGTCCCTTCACGTGGTCTGGCCAGACGTGTTCAGTCCGGCTCCTCATCTCATGCGTGTAGCTCAGTTGGTAATACACGCCGCGCTGGCGTTGTCGATCTCGGTATTGCTTGCTGATGCTCCCAGGCCGCATTGGCCCGATTGCAGCTAACTTTGCCGCAAATTTCTGGACTCTTTTTTCAGTGATCTGATCTTTTTCATGGTCATTACCTTATATATGCGAATGTCTAGGAAAATCAAATCATTTGTTATGGATCTCTGGATTTCTTGGTGGAATATCGTCTGTCTTCTGCGACCCGCTTTCTCGAGAGCCCGCACCTTTCTCTGGTTTCTGCTCGTCTTGGCCGCTTTCTCCGTGCGCAATGACCTCCTCGGGGTTTCCAGTTTCGTCCGCGCTCTCGGTTTGTCAGAACACTCCTATGAGCACTTACTCCATTTCTTCCACAGCAATGCCGTGAAGACGGACCGGCTTGCAGAACTTTGGTTCGCCATCGTGATCAAGCACTTCCCTGTCTACAAGATCGGTTGTCGCCCCGTCCTGGTTCTCGACGGCATCAAGGAAGTCCAAGGAGGGCCGCAAGATGCCTGCGGTGAAGTATCTGCATCAACAGTCCGAGTCCAATTCCAAGCCTCACTTCATCATGAGCCATTCCTTTCAGGCCTTCGGCGTGCTCTGTCAGGTTGGCGGATACTTCTTCTGCGTTCCGGTCTGTGCACGCATTCACGAAGGTATCGTCACTTCAAACCGCGACAGGAGAACCTTGATCGACAAGGCCAACGAGATGCTCGCATCCGTCTGTAGAGGTCAGGAGTTCGTCTTGCTGGCCGACGGAAAGGTGATCCAGAGCACCAAGGAGCGTTCCGGTGTGCTGGTCACGAGGGTTCGACGCACGACAACCGGCTTTCGGCCTGCGGCAGTGCCACGCAAACGCAAACGCGGACGACCGAAAAAGTATGGCGCTGCGGTGAAGCTCCAGAATGTCTTTGGAACGGGCGGCTCCAGTTCAGTTCCCAGTCCCGTATATGGGGAGAGAAACATCTCTGTCCGGTTCAAGTCGGTGGATCTGTTGTGGAAGCCCGCCGGGGCGATGGTCCGCTTCGTTCTCGTCGATCATCCCACGAGAGGGCGGATCATCCTCTTGTCTACCGACCTCACCATGGAAGCTCAGGAGATCATCTTGCTCTACAGTTTGCGTTTCAAGATCGAAGTCGCCTTCAAGCAAGCGGTGCATTCGGTCGGCTCATTCGGATACCATTTCTGGATGGCCGCTATGCGACCGCTCAAGCGTCGCAATGGTAACCAATACCTCCACCGGACTACCGAGAAATATCGCAGACAGGTGCAGAGAAAGATGCACGCATATCATGTGTTTGTGCAGACCGGCATGATCGCTCAGGGCATGTTACAGTACCTTGCCATGACATGTGACGGTCTGGTCTGGAAACACTTTGGAACCTGGATCCGAACCATCCGCCCAGACGTGCTGTCTTCGGAAATGATTGTCTCAGCCGCCTTGAAAAACACGCTGCCTGGATTTTTGCACCACGGCGGAAAAGGTTCAGCGTTCCGAAAATTCATCCTTGATAAAATAGACTTCACTCGCTCCGAAGGTTCACGCTTCGCCGCATGATGATCCAGTTACAGAACTTCTCACTCACGAGTATCCTATACTTGGATGCCGATAACTTACCTATTGCGGACCCGACCTATCTATTTGCTGCGCAGGGATTTCGCGAAACAGGTGCGGTTTTTTGGCCAGATATGGCTAGCACTGCCGCCGAGAACCCTATATGAGACATTCTTGAAGTTCCGTACCGCGATGAGCCGGAGTTTGAATCTGGCCAGATGCTAATTGCGCGAGACCGTTGTGCCGAGGCCTTGGAGTTCGCTCTTTGGATGAATAGGCGTGCAGACTTCTTTTATAAATATATATGGGATGACAAAGACACATTTCGCTTTGGCTTTCACAAATTTGGTCGCAGCTTTGCGATGATTCCGCATCGCCTGCAGCTCTTGCAGTGCCCTGGAGGACGTAATCGGAGAAATGACCGGAAGTTGTGGATGAGGGCAGCTACCGGAACGCCATTCGAAGTTCGATCATGGGTTAGGCAGCGGTTTGCTGCTCGATGCCGTCCACGAAGATGATTCCTTGCACGACTTTGTCAAGTTGACGATACCCGTTGAGTCGACGCCAGCCTTTCTCGGCTTCCAGGCCGAGCTTGTAGACCATTGAAAGGGTTGCTTTCCTCGATCCGCACCCTTTGGTTTGTCGAGTCCGATGGCGGACCGTGGCAAACGTCGACTCAATCGGGTTTGTCGTCCGGATGTGTCTCCAGTGCTCGGCTGGAAAGTCGTAGAACGTTAGTAGAGTTTCCTTGTCTTTCTTCAGGCAGGCGCACGCTTTCGGATACCTGGCTTCGTAGAGCGTGAAGAACTCGTCATAGGCCTCCAAGGCGGCCTTCTTTGTTTCCGCCATGTAGATTTCATGGATGCGTTCCTTGGCAAGGGGCTGCGCTTTCTTCGGCAGCTTGTCGAGGATGTTGGCTGTCTTGTGCACCCAACATCGTTGCTGTTTGCTTGTCGGATATTCCTCTTCCAAGGCGCTCCAGAACCCGAGAGCTCCATCGGCGATACTCAGTTTCGGAGGGATCTTCAATCCTCGTTTCTTGAGGTCTCTGAGCACATTTTTCCAGGACAGTTTGCTCTCTCGTTCTCCATCGCTGATGGTTACCAATTCCTTGGTTCCATCGGGTAAGGAGCCGACGATTACGAGAACACATGGGCGGTCGTCATTGAGCCTGACATGGAAGTAGATCCCGTCGGCCCAGAGATAGACGTATTCCTTGTCGCTGAGGTCACGCTTGCTCCATTGCTCGCGTTCTTTCTCCCATTGCTCTTCCTCGTCGAACGATGTTGGCTGCAGAAAGTCCCGATGCGTTCTCATCGAGGATCGGCTCTAAGGCTCGACTCATCTCGGAGGTTGAGATTCCTCGCAGGTAGAGTGCCGGGATGAGGTTGTCCAGTGAAGCGACTCGGCGTAGGTACGGCGGAAGGATGGCGCTGGTGAACCGCTGGCCTGATCGGCGATCATTGATCCTGGGCTGCCGAACAGAAACGTTTCCTATTCCAGTCTGAAGTTGTCGCTGAGGAAGATGGCCGTTGCGAACGACTTGGCGATGACCCTGGTCATCACGCTGATGTTGATGGGCTTGAATGTAGTCGGAGACTTCGTTGTCGATGGCGGCCTGAAGAAGCATTTGGGCTCCTTGTCGCAGGGTGGCCTCAAGGGCGTTCTGGCAGACGGTGCTTGCTCCTTCCTGGCGAAGGATAGATGCTGATTCGGTAGGGTGGTTGGTGGTTTTCATTGGAGTTCAGTTGTTTGGTAATGGTTGAACTCTTCATGATGCCCCGACCGCCCTCATCCACAACTTCCGGTCATTTCTCGTCCGCCGGGCTCCATCGGATCAAAAACCGACTACGAGGGGAAAGGCTTCGAAAAGCCGAACAAGAGATCGGCTTCCTCACCCGCAATCAGGAGATCATGAACCACGCCATCTACTACGCGATTGGTCTTCCGATAGGCAGCGGGCCGGTGGAAGCTGCCTGCAAGACCATCGTCAAGGCCCGGATGTGTCAAAGCGGCATGCGATGGAATCGGGAAAGCGGCGGCAACGTGCTCAATCTCCGCGTCATCAAGCAATCCGGCCAGTGGGACCAGGTGTGGCACCGCTACCAGGAAGAAGCTTGGGACCTGCGCGCCGCCTAAGGTGCAGGATCCGCGATTTCACCCGACCTGACCGTCAACTTTGTCTCCGTGGTGCCGAACTGTGCTTCACACTCCTGGAGGAAGCTTCGAAGGGTCGCTTTCCCGGCTTCTTGGAAGGCTACCTGCAGAGCGTCAGACAACTGCTCGACAGATTCCGGGCCCAGTGATCGCAGCTTGTCATTGAGCTGATGAGTGGCAAAATCCAGAAGAGATCGTTCTACATACGTGCAGGCGGTCTTCACAAGGGTGAGCATGTCGTCGTCTAAGGGCTTCATGCTCACCCATTTTAGCCATGTTTGTCAAATTAAAAGTATTTTCTAGAAAAACTATAGAAGAGAGCAGGCAAATGTTGCCAGGATCCGCGATTTCACCCATTTCTCTTTGTCGTCATCCTAGGTCCAGTGCTACGTGTCACCATGGATGAGCTTTTTAGTATAAAACGAGTTGAGTGTTCTATCGAAAACAAGGGTGTTGCGAATTTCGAGGGCAATGTTAGCCTGGGTTTAGCTGCAAATCATGAGGCTGGGCGCCGCCGATTCATGAAACGCGCAGGGATGACAACTCTTGGAGCAGCCCTAGGGGCAGTGCTAGTTGCTCGTTCCCAAGCTGTAGCTGGCTCGGGCCTCGGATGGTGGTACCCAACTAGTAAGAGCGAGGATCAGGAATTAGAAACAACAGCAGCAGGCTTCGCCGCCTATGTGCTGAATAATATCCCCGCAGCGCCGGCTGGACGGACATATGAAAGTGCAGCGTCACTTACTCAGCGGATACAGAACTGGGTGGACGGGAACACGATTGGGCATACTTTTCATCAACATGCTACCTGGGATGAGTATTACTGCATCCCTTATGCAAATCCTCAGAAATATCGAAAGGTGAATTGGTACTACGGAGGGAACAAGGAACACAACATCCCTTGGGGTCCGGAAGAGTTCGGCTACATTTTCCATACTGTTGAGAACACTGCGGGTGACCATCTGAGTTTTGCAGATGATTATATTACCCCCGATATGATTGAGGACCTGATCGATGATAGTTCTGGAGCTGGATACACCGTTGATGTTCCAGGGACAGATTACGAAGTAGAAATGAGCGGCCCTCCTTTCTACCATCCTCAGTCGCTGGTTCACACCGACGAAACAGTGGAGGCTCCCACGTTTAACTTAACTCACAAACCTCTTAATTATCAGTTTGCCTGTCAGTGTCCGGTACGAGCAACTCACGCAGATTCCAATGCTCCAGTTGAAGTCATTGATCACGTAATGAATATTGTGGTGTCTGCATGGAGGTTTACCGCGCCGGAATAGATGTGGAGGAGATCTGTAGCAGCAATCTTTATATTGCTTTTGGTTAGCCTCTTCGTTTGGAGAGGTCCGCTGACTCGTTCTAATAATGAGGCGAAAAAGCACGATGAATCTAGTAGTGCCAACAACCAGAAGGAGGTGACTTCGTTATTGGATTTAGGTCGACCATCTACAAATAGAATACCTAGCGAGCCCTCGAGAAGCGGCCCAAAATCGAAGCCGATCGATTTTTTGACGGACGGTGGCCTTGATGGAAGTGATTCTTTTCAGGAGGAAAAAGATCAGTTTTTCCAGTCTCATGGGATTACAGCTGCTGCGATCTACAAGGAGAAAATGGAACGGACTGCAGAGAGTCCAACATTTAGATTCTACGTCGATCGGCTTAAACACCAAGATAGTGAAAAGGCTGATGAAGCTTTCAGGTTGTTCTTGAGCGCAGTCCCACCTCGAGCGATCTGGGAAATGGATGAAGAATTGCGAAAAGATTCTGATTTTCTGGCAATAGTTTTTCATAATATGGAACTGCCATTCGTCCTGAGTAAGCCTTCAGAGAATTCATTCCCTGTCGAAAGAGTAGCCTCGCCATTTCTATATGAACTTGTTGTTAACTTGATTCCTCGCCTCGCAGATCCGGGGCAACAGAATGATGCCCTTCGCCTCATAAACAAAGCCACTCTTGACTATTACGCAGACAAAGAAATAGCCTGGTGGGGGGAGAGTTTCCAAGAGTCTGAATTTGCACAATTATTGCTACAACCAAAGACCGCGAGAATTGAGAGAGAGCTAAAGAGACAGTTGGAGAATGCTCTAAGAGAGTAGTCACATGTCTAGCAACGTGGGGATTGTCCCTGCAGGGTCGTGGAAAAACGTTTGCATGTATACGCCAAACATGAAATTTAATTTGAGAATATCTTCCGGCCCTAAGCAATGAAGAATAGTGGCGTTCCTGTAAGCTAGCCAACATTTATCCAAGTGAAGAGGGAATTGAATTCTTGAGGGCTTAAATAATTTCACTTGCCACCCATGATCCTTCGAATCAAGGATTAGCCTATTCCACCCAGGTTGGTCCCGCCAAGGAAGTTGTCTGGCAGGCTTTTGCTCGAGTATTTACTCCCAAGTCGCCATCACCTCATTGTAAATGTTTGCTCTTACAGCCCATGTGCCTGAATTAATCCCATCGACATTCAGAGTAGACAGCTCTTTGGGGTCTAAATATCCACTGAATACATCATCGTTAATGGGCCGTCCTGGCTCATTCTGAACTAAAATATCCCAGTCGTCTTGTTCGAACAACATCTCAATCGGCTGTAATACCAAGCAATCAACATCTAGAAAGACGATAATATCATAGTTGCCTGCGTTGATTACTTCGCGTGCCCGAGATTTCCATCTCTTACTCAGGTCTGCTAGTTCCTGGTCAGAGCAATTTTTCTCGGCGTTAGCGACAACTTCTTGAATTCCTCGCCGCTCGATCAAAAATATGGGCTCTGGGGAATTCTTTATGATTACTAAATCGCCCGTAAAGCGCGTCCTAAATAGTGACGCTGCAAGCATGCGCGCCATTTGTCTGCAAGTGCTAGACTCCGGAGCGTCAAAAGCGATGGTGTAAATAAGAATTCTGATTGGCTTCATTGGCACAAACGCTAATACACCTCAATACTCTCGGAAGGTGTCTTCATCCAGAGTTTTCGGCAATCACTCAAAACCATCCTCTTCAGTCCGCACTGCAATGAGTGGGGGCCGGACGCGTTCGAGTGCTGATGCGGTCGATGTCACGAGGATCAAGTGAAGACGGCACGGTAAACCCGTGTAGTAACTGATTAGCGATCCTAACCAGCAAACGCCACAGGCATCTCATGCAAGGGTACGCTCGCCCGCGATGATTTTGGCAAGCGATTTGAATACGGAACTCGCTCCTCGCAGCGAGAGAGTCGAGAGCACACTCTCGAATGCCGCGTAGGCATTGGCTCCCCGCTCCGTCTTGGAACATTGCGACACCTTGCGGACGACGATCGCCAGCCTGAGCATCCGCTCGGCGATGTTGTTGGTCGGCTCTACCTCCGGATCCTCCAAGAACATCGTTAAATTCCCTTGGTCAAAGTGCCGGCCAAGCTCATTGCGCATGCGTTGGTTGTCGGAATCTTTGAGCGTCCGGTCCCGCAGGTAATGATCGAGCTCATAGATCTTTTTCAAGCTCTCTTCCTCGTATTGGTTTAAAGTCGACTCGCCGTTGTGGTACTGCTGCCAACGCCTCAGACACTGTCGGAGCGAATTCTTCAGTCCCTCGCAGAAACTTCGTGCCCGCCCTCGCTTCTTCTCCAGAACTTCAGAGAGATTCTTCACAATATGGCTCATGCACTTTTGCATGTCCATCTGCGAAAATCGCTCCGCGTCGTAGCTCCGGAACCGATCGGTTCCAAGCACACACTCACAGGCCGCCGTAATGACTTCGGCCACTTCTTCGGCTCGGTGGCGTGATCGAATCTGAAAATACACCGCATTCTCCTGGCGGCTCACGAATCCCATCAGGTAACTCGTCTTGCCCCCCGTTCGCCATCCCGTATCATCCGTGTTGACGTCATCGGATTGCTGGATGGCTGCTTTGATTCGCTCCGCCTCTTGGCTGATCGCTCCATCGCCGTTTCCCAATTTCAGGGCGTCTTGTGTCAGGGCGCTCTGGCTGAGATCAATGCCGCAAATCTCGCGAACAATCGGAGGAACTTTGCGTAGAGTCACCCCGAAGTGATAGTGCAGAGCCAGTCCAAACGACCGAACCCTGGGACCCACACGGTGAGCGGTGGCCCCGTGTGGGTCGAGCGGCAAGTCCCGGTGAGTTCCTCGCGCGCAGTAGCCACAACTGCATTCTTCGACTTCCACTTTCCAGATCGATATGTCTCGGGCAATCTTTTCCGGCACATCGACCGTGCTTGCCGTCTCCAGACGAGTTCCAAGCCTGCTTCCACATCGAGGACAATTTGACGACCGCCCCTTGGGCAATCGGGCTTCCATGCTTCGAACATTGTCATCCGGCCCAATCTCCGGTTCCTCCCGCCGCCGGAAGGACCCTCGGCCCGGCTTGCGTCCCGGTCTTTTCGGGTTGGCCTCGGGTTTTCCCTTCGAGAACGGAGCCGCCGATTTGTTCTGCTTGCGCTTCAACTCATCCAACTCCTCGCGAAGCTTGAGATTCTCCGCCTCCAACTGAGCAAACCGCTCCTGTAGATCGCGGACGAGCCGGATCAGTTCTCTCGTGGGGAGCGATTCAAGAGAATCGGACGACATCAATGGTTAAGATGTCTTAATTATCGAAGCTGTCAAGAGCTTTTTAGATGCGCTAATCAGTTACCCCTTGAGTTCCACAAGCCGCTCGAAAGGCACCGAGAACGTATATTCCAGGCCAAGGGTCTTTGCCTCTGAAACCATCTGATCGCTGAAAAACGCGCTGTCGGCGCGCAACTCGATCTGCAACATCAGGCAGCACCTTGCAAATCTTTTCCACGCAGGAACGGAGGAACTCCACCGCGCCATTGGAGTCATGGACGTTGCCGCTTCGATGAAGGTAATCGAGAATCTGTCCGGTTTGGGAGATCGTCGCGAGCAACGGATAATAACTGCGCTCGCCTTTTTTCTTCTTGTTAAATCCCACAGCCGTCCCTTCCGCATGGCGACTCGTGCTCTGCACGCTTCCGTCCAAATCAAGCGTGATGCGTTTGATTCCCTCCTCCTGAAGTCGCGACAGGCAAACGAAATGATTCATCTCCCTCATCCTCTCAAGGCTTTGACAATCGACCTCTCCCAACATCCGGTTCATCGTTGGGACACTGGGCAATTGGTGCATCCCCAAAACCTGTCGTACTAGTCCAAATCGCGAAGCATCCGGTAGCCCAGTATAAGATGCACGATAAGACACATGAAAACCTTGTGGAACTTGTAGAAGCGGGACATGCGCCGGTCCAGTGGATCAAAGCACTGCTGAAGCTTCCCCTCCAGATCCAATTCCTGAAAGAGCTTCTGAAAGATAACGAGACCGCCGAAAGAGGTCAGTTCTTGATCTTCAAATTTGACCACCGGAATCGTTCTGGACTTTGCATTAATCGTACGTCGTGCTACTCTCACTGTAGGTGGTTTTTGGGTTGAAGTGTTTGGTGTTTTGGTAGATTCCAAATCAACCTTATCCCAAAGGCCCCTGCCACTATTTTCTTGAGATGCTTGCCCCGATTTATGAAACCATGGGGTGAAAACACCGCCAGCCCCACCCCAGCCCTCTTGGCGACCCCGCCAATCCGGTTGGCAAACCCGTGGCCTGAGGTCAAGCTACTGACAGCGGCATGAAATCCGGATTCCTCGACAAACTGATCGCTCGCATCGGAAAGCTCGGCCCCGAAGAGGTGCGCAATGCCCTCGTGCGACTCGTCCAGGAAAAGGGATTCCTCGAGAAGATCTTCGATTCTCTGCAAGAGGGTGTGATCGTCACGGACGTCGAGGGACACATCAATTACCTCAATCGCTCGGCCTGCGGCTTCTTCGGACTCGACGCAGAAGACGCCCTGGAAAAACGCCTCGAGACGCAGATTCGGGGACTCGATTGGAAAAATCTGATCGCCGAGGGCCAGGTCGTCTCCCGGGACATCGAAGTCTTCTACCCCGAGAACCGTTTCCTCAACTTCTACCTCTCTCCCATCGAAGACGCCCAAATCGGGGATAACCTCGGCTATGTGATGATCGTCCGCGACATCACCCTGACCCGCAAACTCACCGAGGAGAAGATCGAATCCGAACGTCTCTCGGCGCTCACCCTGCTGGCGGCCGGGGTCGCTCACGAGATTGGCAATCCGCTGAACTCCCTGAACATCCACCTCCAACTCGTGGAGCGCCGTCTGCGAAAAGCCGCGCCGGAATTGTATGAAAGCCAGTTTCACGAACTGCTCCAAATCGCCAAGAGCGAGGTGGATCGGCTAGACTTTACCATCGCCCAGTTCCTCAAGGCCATCCGCCCCACCAAACCCGCTCTCGAACGACACGACATCAACGAGCTGCTCCGCGAATCGGTCCGCTTCCTCGACATGGAATTCAGCAACCGCAAGATCGCGGTCAAACTGGAACTCCGGTCGAACATCCCGCCCATGATGCTCGACGCCAACCAGCTGAAGCAGGCCTTTTATAACATCATTCGCAACGCCATGCAGGCCATGTCCACGAAGGGTAACCTGACCATTCGGAGCGACATGACGGATTACGAAGTGCTGATCACGTTCACCGACGACGGGCCCGGGATCTCCGCGGAGGCCATGGCGCGCGTCTTCGAACCCTACTTCACGACCAAAAAGACGGGCACCGGCCTCGGCCTGCTGATTGTGCGGCGGGTGGTGCGGGAACACGGGGGCGAACTCGAACTCACCAGCAAACCCAAAGGAACCCGCATGGTCGTGCGGCTACCGCGCTCCATGCGGACCCCACGGTTTCTCGGACCCGGTCACGAGGAGCACGGGAAAGACGACAGGCCCGCCAGCGAAGACAGCGGCGGCCACACGGTCATCGAGGTCGACTGACCTCGATGTCGAGGCCCTGGCCGCTCGCCCCCCCTTCAGGCCGAACCCATCCAGCCTTCGTTCCGGACTTGCATTCAATTTGGCCTCCCTCAGAATGCCGCTCATGAACGCCCCCATCACCCTTCTCTCCCTGTCCGCGGCCTGTCTCATTCTCGGCAGCTGCGGAGGAGGCGGCGGATCCGAAGTCATTCAAGCCGGCAAGTTCACCGTGCTGGGCACACGGACAGACGGCGCCGATCGCACCGCCGCCAAAGCCAACGCCGAGAACACCCTCGTCCGCTACCTGGACATCAACGCGATGGTCGGCCTCTGGGCCTACAACGCCCCCGCCTGCCTCGAAGCGCTGCAATCCGCCGGAAAAATCGACGAGGTCAAGCTGTTCTCCTTCGACGAGGCCGACGCCGCGCTCCAGGGCATTGCCGACGGCCACATCGAGGGCACCATCGTCCAACAACCCTATGAGTTCGGTTACCAGTCGATCCGCTATTTGAAAGACATCAAGGACGGCAAGGAGATCGACGTTCCCGAGGACCAGGAGATCGACATCCCAGCGAAGACCATCACCAAGGACAACGTCGACGCCTTCTGGGCCCATCTCAAACAGCTCCAAGCCATCGGCCGCGAGGCCGAAAACGCCCCGGCGCCCACCACGGACACCCGTTTCGCCTTCGTCATCAACAATCCCGATCCCTTTTGGGAATTTGCCAGGGCAGGCTGCTACAAAGCTCAGCAGGACTTCAATGTGACCGTGGATTTCCAAACTCCCCCCACCGGCGAGGCCGCGGAACAGAACCGGATCCTGGAAGACATCTTGACCAAGGGCGGCTTCCACGGGGTCGCCCTCAGTCCCCTCGATCCCGCCAATCAAACGGCGATCATCAACAAGGTCGCCGAAGCCATGCCCCTGATCTGCCACGACAGCGACGCCCCCGAAAGCCAGCGGCGTTTCTACCTCGGCACCAACAATTACGAGGCCGGACGCATGTTGGGCGAGCTGGTCAAGGAGCGGATGCCCGAGGGCGGCAAGATCATGATCTTCGTCGGCAATCTCGACGTGCTCAACGCGCAGCAGCGCCGCGCCGGCTTGATCGACGCACTCAAGGAGGGCTAGATGCTCTTGGACCAGACACCGCTCATCGAAGCGCGGGGCCTCCACAAGCGCTTCCTCGCCGTCCACGCGCTCGACGAGGTCAGCGCGGCCTTTTTCCCGGGCGAGGTGGTGGCGGTCCTGGGTGAAAACGGCGCGGGAAAGAGCACGCTCATGAAGTGCCTCGCCGGCGTCTACGTGCCGGATGAGGGCGAGATCCTTGTCGAGGGCCAGCCGGTCTCCATTCCCAACGTCAATCGGGCCGCCGAACTCGGCATTGCCTTCATCCACCAGGAACTCAATCTCGCCGACAATCTCTCGGTCGGCGCCAACATCTTCCTCGGACGGGAACCCCAAAAGTGGGGGCCGTTCGGCATCATCGATCAACGGGAAATCCGTCGCCGAACGAACGCCCTCGTCACCCAGCTGGGCATGCAATTCTCATCCGAAACCTGCGGGTCGGATCTCACCATCGGCCATCAGCAGATGGTCGAGATCGCCAAGGCGCTCTCCCAGGAAGCCCGCGTTCTCATCATGGATGAGCCCACCAGCAGCCTGACCCGCCACGAAACCGACGTTCTCTTCCGGCTGGTCGACGAACTCCGTCAAAAGGGGCTGTGCGTCGTCTTCATCTCTCATCGCCTGGCGGAAGTGCAGGAAATCGCCGACCGCGTCATCGTCCTTCGGGACGGCCGCAACAGCGGCGAGCTGTCCCGCCAGGAGATCGACCACGACCGCATGGTCTCCCTCATGGTCGGGCGAGACCTCCAGGTCCACCAAAAACAGCTGGGCGCCAAGGGCGACCTGATGCTCAAAGTCGAGGCGCTCCGGGTCGCTCACGCCCCCGAGCAAAGCGTTAGTTTCGAACTCCACGCCGGCGAGATCGTGGCCATGGCCGGGCTGGTGGGGGCCGGCCGAACCGAGTTGGCTCAGGCTCTCTTCGGGATCGACCGCATTCTCGCTGGAGCCATCGAGGTGGAAGGCCAAGCCGTGACGATCCACAACCCTCGCGACGCCATCGCTGCGGGGATCGCCTACGTCCCCGAGAATCGCAAGGAACACGGAGCCATCATCGAAATGGCCATTCGCGACAACATCGTGATGGCCGGGCTCAATCGCTATCAACGCCTGGGGTTCGTCCAGCAATCGCGCCATGAAGAGATCGTGGTCGAGGCCGCGCAACAGTTGAACATCAAAAGCCCCTCGGTTTCGAAGCAAGTCGGGCTTTTGTCAGGGGGAAACCAGCAGAAGGTCGTCCTGGCCAAATGGATTTCACTTGGCCCCAAGGTCTTCCTCCTGGACGAGCCGACCCGCGGCATCGATGTCGGCTCGAAGAGCGAGATCTATCAAGTGATCGAGGACATGGCCAAGGCGGGCGCCGGCATTCTGTTCATCTCCAGCGAAATGGAGGAAGTGCTCCGGGTCGCCGACCGCATTCTGGTGATGCACGAGGGCCGACTGGCCGGCGAATTGCAAGGCGACGCCATGAACGAAGAACGGGTCATGCAACTGGCCACGGGCAATCAATGACGCTCGCGCCGATCACCTGTCACTTTCACCTTAAACTCCATGGAAACCACCCAAGAACCTTTCGTCAAGCGTCTCGTCCGGGAAAACCAGAAGACTCTCGGGATCATCGGCCTGTTGGTGCTCATCTTCGTCCTCACCGGCCTCAAGGAGCAGTCCTACTGGAGCGAAGCCAACTTGATGAACATGCTTCGCTACATCGGCCTCTACGGCATCATCGCCATCGGCGTGGCCTTCGTCATCATCACCGGCGGCATCGACCTGTCCATCGGCTCGCTCATCGGCCTGATGGGCGTCGCCTTTCCCATGCTGCTCACCGAGACCATGCCGGAGGCCCCGGTGGCGCTCGCCTTCGCCATCATCCTCTCGCTTTCCTTGTTGATTGGCCTGGTTCACGGACTTCTCATCACCAAACTCCGGCTCCAGCCCTTCCTGGTGACCCTCTGCGGCCTCTTCATCTACCGCGGCATCGCGCGTTCGGTGGCCGACGACAGCACCAAAGGATTTGGCAACGATTACACCGGTCTCCGCGAGACTCTGGTGAAAGGGGAACTCTTCGGCATCATTCCCATGCCCTTCATCATCGTTCTCCTCATCGGTCTAGTCGCCGCCATTCTCTTGAACATGACCACTTTCGGACGCTATCTCCTCGCCCTCGGGCGAAACGAACAGGCGGCGCGCTTCAGCGGAATCAACACCGACCGGATGAAAATCCTCGCCTACATGATCTGTTCCCTCCTCGCCGGGTTCGGCGGGATCATGTTCGTTCTCGACATCAACGGCGCCACGCCCTCCAAGTTCGGCAACTTCTACGAGCTCTGGGCCATCGCCGGCGCCGTGCTCGGAGGTTGCAGCCTCCGGGGCGGCGAGGGATCCATCGCCGGCGTGATCTGCGGCGCCGCCCTCGTTCAGATCACCACCACCGCCGTGTTTTTTCTCGGCGTCTCCGACACCCGCAAGTTCACCGTGATCGGCGCCTTCATCCTCATCGGCGTCACGGTGGACGAGTTGCTCAACCGCTACGGGGCATGGAGGCGGGGCAGCCTTTGACCCGCCAATTGGCCCCAGCGATTCCGTAAGATAGGCGGCTGAGGCGGCTCAAGCCCTGTATTTTTGGGTAATTCGGATCGGCGGCGCCCATTTTTGACCCCATGGCAAATTCGCATTCGTTATTTCATCTTTTTTAAGCTTGTTTCTGTAATAGTCTTATATTACAGTGCGCCGAACGAGCCGACCTTCATGCCAAGCAGAAACTCCCTGCCCCCCACCGAACGCCAGATTCGCAGCCGCCTCCGCCAGCTCCTCGACCAGGCCGAAGGCTTCCTTCACGGCTCGCCCATCGAACTCTCTCGTAAATGCGGCAAGCCCACTTGCCGTTGCGCTTCCGACGACTCCTTGCGCCATCGCTCCTTGGCCATCGGTCAGACTCGCAAGGGCAAGACCACCATGCTGCACGTCCCCAGACCGTTGGAAGCTCAGGCGAGACGCTGGATCGATGATTTCCAGAAAGCGAATGCTCTGCTGGAAGCCCTCGACGAGCAGGGGCGCCTCCGACTCGAGGAGGCAAAAACCAAGGCCAGAGCGGCGAGTAGCTCCGCCAAGAAGAAGGGCAAGACCGGTAAGAAATCAGCCGGCAAAGCCAAGTCCGGGCGCAATTCTCCACCAAAAAAGAAGCGACCATTCTCACGCGACTACTAACTTACGCGGACAAGATTTTCAGCCTCCGCCAACAGTGGAGGCTGCGGGTGCGTGACTCTCGTCCCAAACCACAGATTCCCACTCGAGTTTTCCCGGCAGCATTCTTCGCCATGTTCTGCTGCCGGTTACCAAGCTTCAACGAACTCGAGCAACACCGGAACAAGAGCAGCTGGACCCGTTGGCTCGGTAATCACCGTTTGCCCAGCGCCGACGAACTGGCGTATGTCTCCGAGCGCATCGAGCCTGACAGTGTGCGAGGGTGTCTCGGACACATTTACTTCTGCCTCAAACGCAACAAAATCCTTGCCCCACAGCGCGGTTGGATGCTTGCCGCCGTCGATAGTCACGAAACTCACTGTAGCTACAAACGTTGTTGTCCAAAGTGTCTCCAACGCCGGATCGCCGTCGGAGACGAGGTCAAAACACAGTTCTACCACCGCTTGGTCGCGTTTCAGATTATCTGTGAGGATTTTCAATTGCTTCTCGACGTGGAAATGCTTGAGCCTGGTGAAGACGGAGATCCTGGAGACGACGAAGTCGCTGCGGCTATACGGCTGATAACTCGCGTCCTTAAGGACCACCCACGCTGCTTTGACGTGCTCACTGCCGATGCGCTCTACCTGCGTCCCTCCGTGATCAATCTTCTTGAAGACCACGGCAAATACCTTGTTGCCGTACTCAAGGATAATCAGCCTGAGCTATTGTCCGAAGCCCGCACGCTCCTGCCCCTTGAGGAGCAAGAGCCAGAATCATTTGAGACTCCGGCTGCACCGGGCAAGCCCGCGCGGCACGTTCATTTACAAGAGGCTGAGGGCTTCTGCACTGAATCCATTCACACTCCTCTTCGCGTTGTTCATTCCCATGAGACTGGCATCCGTCGCGAGCGCGTCGCTGGGGATTGGGTCGAGACTCCCATCGATAGCCACTGGTGGTGGGCGACGACCATGCCCCGCTCAATGGCCGATGCCAAGACCATCTTCCATTTCGGGCACGACCGTTGGAAGGTCGAAAACGAAGGCTTTAACGAACTCTGCTCCCGCTGGCATTCCGGTCATTGCTATCATCATCCCAATTCCATTCTCGTTCTGTGGCTGATCATGTTCATGGCCCACGCCGTGTTCCACTGCTTCCACAAGCGCAACTTGAAGCCAGAGATACGCCGTGGACACACGGCCATCTATTTTGCCCGTCAAATCGCCGCCTCCATGCGAGAGGATCGATGGTGGCCGCCACCGGCTCCGGGCTGAGGAACGCCCGCCCTGCGCTCTCGGTAACCTTGGGTTCGCGTCCGCCATCGGAGCGGTCTGGCTTCCTGTTGCCTATTGCCGACAGGGGGATCCATTTCGCGGCTCGAGCCCTCCGAAATTCGCCCGAGAACCGCCACACGAAACTGTTCGCCCTCCTAGCGCCAGCTTCAACACGCTCAACACCCACCAATTCAGGCCATTACGACTCTTTCCGACGCCGTCTTACGGAATCGCTGCCGGAATCGTTCTGGACTTTGCATTAATCGTGCGTCGTGCTACTCTCACTGTAGGTGGCTTTTGGGTTGAAGTGTTTGGTGTTTTGGTAGATTCCAAATCAACTTTATCCCAAAGGCCCCTGCCACTATTTTCTTGGGATTCTTGCCCCGATTTATGAAACTATGGGGTAGAGTCACCCCGAAGGATAGTGCAGAGCCAGTCCAAACGACCGAACCCTGGGACCCACACGGTGAGCGGTGGCCCCGTGTGGGTCGAGCGGCAAGTCCCGGTGAGTTCCTCGCGCGCAGTAGCCACAACTGCATTCTTCGACTTCCACTTTCCAGATCGATATGTCTCGGGCAATCTTTTCCGGCACATCGACCGTGCTTGCCGTCTCCAGACGAGTTCCAAGCCTGCCTCCGCATCGAGGACAATTTGACGACCGCCCCTTGGGCAATCGGGCTTCCATGCTTCGAACATTGTCATCCGGCCCAATCTCCGGTTCCTCCCGCCGCCGGAAGGACCCTCGGCCCGGCTTGCGTCCCGGTCTTTTCGGGTTGGCCTTGGGTTTTCCCTTCGAGAACGGAGCCGCCGATCTGTTCTGCTTGCGCTTCAACTCATCCAATTCCTTGCGCAGTCTTCGATCTTCCTCGCGAAGCTTGAGATTCTCCGCCTCCAACTGAGCAAACCGCTCCTGTAGATCGCGGACGAGCCGGATCAGTTCTCTCGTGGGGAGAGCGATTCAAGAGAATCGGACGACATCAATGGTTAAGATGTCTTAATTATCGAAGCTGTCAAGAGCTTGTTAGATGCGCTAATCAGTTACGATTGACCTAAAGGCCGATCCTGGCGGCGCGAGTGCGGGTTCTCTCCCTTGGGGGATTATCCACGGTCGCTTTTGCTCGTGAGCGCCGTTTCCCTTTCTCTTGTCCCCCTCCTTCCCTTCTCGGAACGCATCAAAAGCCCGCAGAACGCACTACAGGGCCTTTCACGGCTTCTTGAATCGCTTCTCGCTCTCCAGCCCACGGCTTTTGCGCGGCTTTGGTTGCCTGGTCTGTCTGTCCTACTGGCCTCCTTGTCCGCTCGATCCCTGGCGCGCGTGAAACGAAACCGCAGAGAACAACGATGTCAGAGCCAGAATCCCCCGTTCTGGACTCGGATTTCAACGAGGCCGCGAGCTACGGTAAAGGTAGCTGAAGACGCCCAGCAGGACGCCCACGATGGCCAACAGCCATAGCCAGGAGAAGGACTGCCTTACGGGCGGGGGAGGCCTTACGGCAAGGGAAGGAGAGATGATCGCCGATCTTCCGGGTGTGGAGGGTTGCCCGATGGTTTCTTGTGAGGAAGCGGGAATCAGTTTATGAGGCGCTTTCAAATCCGCCTTCACGCGAACGGTGTTCCCCCCGTTCACGTTTAGAGCGAGTTCTGAAAAGTCTTTGCCGACACTGACAACCTCAAACATAGGCGGTTCATCCGGGTAGTTCGGATCCGGATCAAAGGTGGACAAGTCAAGCCGCGCAAGAGAACGGGTTCCCGTGTGAAAGGCGTAGAGCCGATTTTCAAGCTCATAATCCCCCCGTTCATCCAGTGGGCTGGCATAACCCAAAAGAACGTCATTGGATGCCCAAAACCAGTAACTAATAAACCCCTTTGGCCCTTTATCATAGGTCACAAACGGAACCTGGGTAGGGTCTTCCGTCACCTCGCCATCGGCCCCTATTTCATACAGATAAGCATCAGTGCCATCATTAACCACCAGCCTGGTCCCATCCGGGCTAAGGGAGACGGCAGGCTTATACGGAAGAAGACTCGGTGAAATGCCATGATCCAGATCAAGCTCAAGCACGATGCCTAACTTGGGTATTTGAATGCCGTTGTAAAGAATGATCCCGCCCGAAGGGTCGCGGAACCGGCTGTGATCTATCATTCCTGTAACCCCTTCTTTAGCAGGCTCCACTTTGATCGGTTCCGCCAGTGTCAGCCAATCCGGGGGGGGCGCGTTCAATGTCCGAATCATTTCCTCGGATCGTCCATGAGCCACGGCGTTTGCGATCCACGCCAAGCCCAGCCCCATGATGAAAGTGAAGGCTTTCACGGTTGAGTGAGAATGTGGTTGAAGATGTCCTGGGCGACGCTTTGCCCGAAGGCGTTCTTGATGGCGGCACCGGATTCAGTCGATAACTTAACAGAGTTCAAAGCGGCTTCGTTCGTCAGGAACTCAACCTCAACCAGACAGGCTTTCACTGGTTTAAAGGCCGCGGTGTTTCCGTTATAGGTCGGGCCGTCTCTTAGAACGATAAGGCCCCGCTCGCTTGTGCTTTCCTTGATTCCCCGATCCTTGGCGTTTGCGTCTGAAGCTTTGACAGCGGCCAGGGTGCTTCCGTTGATTGGAGCCGCCAACCTTCTATCTTCATCAAGGTTGTGTTCTTGCCAGCTTTCGGGATTATTAACCCACGTTTCGGTTCCTCGGGCGTCAGTATGGTGAGAGTTGAAATGGATGCTCACAAACACGTCTGCTCCCTTGTTTCTCGCCATCTGGGCTCGCTCTGCTGGTGTGAAGAATTGATTAACTTTACGAGTCATGAGCAGGCGCAAGCCGCGCTTTTCATCCTTGAAGTTCCTGGCCACGTCATCCCTTAATTCAGTGGCATAGGCCCACGCCAAATCCTTTTCACGAATGCTAGGGTCTGTTCTCGCGATGGCTCCCGCATCATGGGCTCCGTGCCCTGGGTCAATCATCACGACTGCCGGAACTTCCATGTCGATCAAGTCAATCACTCTGTGGGCCGGGGCACCTTCAACATGAATTCGAATCCTGGCCTGGTTAAGGCCAATGGGAGGAATGTTCACACGGATTGCCGTGATCCCATTGGCAATGGTCGTCTGCCCAACGAATTGATTAGCACGGTGGAAGCCATGCCCACCGTAGGTTGTCGATGCCTGGAAACGGTTCCGATTGTCCGGGAGTCGTGCTTGCGACCATTGGCCCCGAATATTTGCAGGCGTTGCACCTGGCAATCGCAACAGTGACCAAGTGACTACTTTACCGTTCAGGGCTTCGTCAAAGGACACCTTGAGTTCACGATGCGCGATCTTGTCAGTGTAAGGGTTGATCTTGACGAAAGGCGTCAATGGTCTGCCAACGTTGGGATTTTCTGAACCTTCAATGGCTTTGGGAGGGTTGCTGTTATCCATCACTTGGGGGGCGAGTTCGACCACCGACACCGGAAGGAGATTGAGTTCTTTTCTTTCAAACTCTCTCACCGACAGACTGTTGGTTGGAACATTGGTGCCATGCTCAGCCAGAACCCACGGGCCGTTTTTCAGAATAACGGCGGCACTTGCTCCACTGTCTTCACCAGCGTCAAGGCTTACGTAGTAGCGTTGCCCCTTCCTGAGCATGAGAGCAGCCCTGCTCTGACCGGCCCGGTCAGTGCTCCAGACGAAGGCGTCCCCCGTATGGCGAAGTTCTATCTCGCTAGCCAGCCCTAGCACATAGCGAACTGAAATCTCATGGTGCGTCTCGGGCGACGGTCCGTTGGGTTCGGTGTCCTCGTTATCTGAAATCCCGTCCCCGTCGTCGTCATCGTCACTCGCGTTCACCAGTCCGTCGCCGTCAATGTCAGTGTCACTCGCGTTCGCGATGCCGTCCCCGTCGATGTCAGGGTCAAACTCATCGCGGACTCCATCGGCATCCAGATCGCCATCGTTGCTGTCTTCCTCTTCCGCTTCCTCGTCGTCTGCATCGGGCACGGTCTGGGCGTGCGTCGCATACACGCTATCGGTAAAGATCCACCTTCCATTGGCAAGCTGGGTCCATAACCTGACATAGACCAGTCTGCCGTCCGTGGGTAGATTGTGAACCGTCCAACGCGGGGCAGGCAAAGCGCCGCTAGTGTGCATGTCCCGCCATTGGGGGCGGGAACCGATCCAAACCCAGTAACTAATCCCTCCGGCTGGCCACTCAAAAGTTGCCGTGGCACCGGGCAACTCCCGGTGCCCTACGGGATGAGGTGTTCTTCGGTAGGCGAAGTCCGAGTAGTCCCAGGTGGTTCCCACCCGAAACCAGAGCCGCACATAGACGCTCACTGCCGGGGCCGGAATCGTCAAGGTGGCGGAAGTCACACCGGCAGCTATCGGCTTCGCCGCATAGTTCCTCGCTCCGATGGAGCCTCCAGCGTAAAGATAGAAGGCGTTGATGTCAGCTCGTCCCCCGTTCGACCATTGAAAGGAGATTGAAGCGCTGGGTGGCAGGAAGGAGTTGGGAACAGGGCTGACGATAGCTGGCTTGGAGGCGTGAGCGACTCCGGCAAGCGCCATCAGGCCAGCCAAAGCAATAAGCAAGGGTTTCGTGAGGCTGGGAACCTTACCGAAACGCGGGTTCAGGGTGGAGGGTAAAATCGCGGATCCTGGCAACATTTGCCTGCTCTCTTTTATGGATTTTCTAGAAAATACTTTCAATTTGACAAATACGACTAAAATGGGTGAGCATGAAGCCCTTAGACGACGACATGGGGATTGCCCTGGGATTGTTAAACTTTGGAAGACGGCTGGGTTAAGCTTAGATTGCTTCGAAAGTTTGTAAAATGGTTTTTTTCGATGTCCATCGTTTTGAGGGAACCCATGCCTTGAAAACCTTTCCAGAGGTCCGCCGTCAGGCGCTGACTTTTTCCCGCTTCAAGGCTGCGTGGAGCTTTCCCATTTCCTGGAAGCCTTTGATCCGCCGGAAACCTTCCCCTGCCTTCGTTAGCGCGTAGGCCAGCCATTTCGAAGCCTGGTTCGTTTCTTCCCGCCAGCGCGTCACCCGGCCAATCTTCCGGCGAGTATTGCGGAAGGCATTCTCAATGTTGTTGGTGCTGAGAAAGGTGGTGTTGAGCGTGTTGGGTAGACTCAGGCGGTGAAAGGCCAGCAGCTCCTCTTCTCCAGATTCTTCCAGGCTCTCCAATGCTTGCGCGCTGACTCCTTTGAGGAACTCACGCAGGTTCCACAAGGCCTCTTGTGCTTGCTCGGGCCCCTGCGCGATTCGCAACGCGGCGAAGTGCTCGGCCAACTTCCCGTGATGCTTGCTGGAGAGTTTTCCCCGGATATTGCGCTCTTTGTGAACCAGGCAGCGCTGAATCACCGCGTCGTCCCAGACTTTCAGCACAGCATTCTTGAGCGCTTTGGCGCCATCGAGCACGGCCAAGAGACGGTGCCCTTTCTCGGGCTCAAATCCACGCTCGGTGATCCGCGACAACCAGTCCGCGACAAACGGTTTCGTTCTCGCTCGCTCCGATCTCAAGGTCGAGGATGACCTTCTGTCCGGATGCCGTGAACCCCAGCGCGACCACGGCCGTGAGTTCACCGCCCAACCGGATACCGTCCAACATGAGCGCGACCCATGTCTGCGTGGTGAGGTCTCTTTCCCGTGGCTCGGTGAGCAATCGTGCGCCTTCGTGAGCCCAAACCCGGCTGACTTCAGAGGCGCTGGCTCCCTTGGTCCAGTCGATCGTGTCCTGCACCTCATTGGTGGAAACTCCGTGGGTGTAGGCGCGAATGATGGCGTCTCGAATCTTGTTTTTCTCGTAGCCTTTGGCCGCCTCGTAGCTGGCAAGTTTCACCTCGCTCTTCGTGCCGTCAGAGTGCTCGCGGTGGACCCTGGGACGGCTGATCTTCTCTCCCTCCACTTCGAGGCTCGACGGAACGCTGCCGGCCCGACGACACGGGCTCTCGGTGCCTCGCCCATGCGCGGCTCCACGGAGGCTGGTGACTTCCTCGGCCATGACGCTGACCAGTGATTGGCGGATCGCCCCGCGCAGGAATTCGTCGAAGGCCACGGCGGCTTCTCTTGAATCGGTTTGACCGAGTTGATGGATGATCTCAAGGTGTTTCATGGATAGTTGCGGGTTCCTGGTTTTGTATTAATCCGACTCTTCTCACCGAGCGGAACCGGTAACCATCCACCTAAATTTTAACAAGTCACGGGAAGCTTCCCACTGAAAATGTCCTAAACTCAGTCAAACCGGTTGAATTGATTCAACGCATGTTGCAATTGGCTGGCCCGCCGAATGCGGAGGCAATCCTTCTTGATTTCTTCGGAGGCAGCGCCACGACTGCCCATGCGGTCTTACAGCAAAACGCCATTGACGAAGGCAATCGGAGTTTTGTCATCGTTCAGATCCCTGAATCGCTGCCGAAGCCGGAATCTGAGATGAGTTCGATTTTAGAGATGGGAATGAAGCAGGACAGGGGGCTGACCATGCGGCTTTAGCTTCCGGGCATACGACTTTAGCAGGTCAACTCCCTGAAAACCTGCGAGATGCGGTCGCCGAGATCGGTAGACGACCGGGTCTGAAAATTCGGGCCGTCATCCTTCAACTGTGCACTTGGCGTCCCTTATCGGCATCGGAGAAGTGGCAAAAATCCTAGGACGTAAGGACAGTGAGGCGGTGCGTCGCGACCACCTCAGGCCCATGATCAAAGCTGGAGAACTCATCCACACTTACCCCGATATGGAGCGCCATCCTCACCAAGCCTACCGCGCCGTACTACCTTCCGAACCCGATGAAGCTTAAGTTCAAACACCAGCCCTGCCAGGCAGCCGCCGTTAGGAATGGCGCAAAAATAAAATGAACAATTTAAGGTTTCTCAACCTTATTTCTATGTTATTGTCAGTGCCATGCCTGACAGTTCCGTTGTCGAAAGCATTCGCCGGAAGTTCGATTCCCTGAGCCACCTCATGGACGAGCGGGCTCGGAGGTGTTGGGCGGCGGCGGAGGCCATGGAATTGGGTTGGGGCGGCGTATCCGCAGTTTCTCTTGCGACATCGATGTCGCGGACGACGATCACTGAGGGCATCAAGCAGTTACGGCGCGGCGACTACACGGCACCCGAAGCCGACGGACGCATCCGTCGGCTTGAGGGCGGACGCAAGCCGGTGACCGAGACCGATCCGGAACTGCTTGGGGCTCTTGAGCGGCTAGTTGATCCTCTCAGTAGAGGCGACCCTCAATCCCCATTGCGCTGGACATTGAAGAGCACTCAGAGGCTTGCCAGGGAACTCACATCTCAGAACCACCCGGTCGGTGCGCGTACTGTTGCCGCGTTGCTGCGCAAGGCCGGCTATAGTTTGCTGGCAAATCGCAAGACCTGCGAAGGGGCACAGCACCCGGGCCGCAACAGGCAGTTCGAATACATCAACGATCAGGTGCGTCGCTTCCAACATTGCGGCCAGCCAGCAATCTCAGTGGACACCAAGAAGAAGGAGTTGGTGGGCGATTTCAAGAACGCCGGGAGGCAGTGGAGGCCGAAAGACAACCCTGAGCAAGTCCGCGTGCATGACTTCAAGGACAAGGCAGCGATTCCGTAAGATAGGCGGCTGAGGCGGCTCAAGCCCTGTATTTTTGGGTAATTCGGATCGGCAGCGCCCATTTTTGACCCCATGGCAAATTCGCATTCGTTATTTCATCTTTTTTAAGCTTGTTTCTGTAATAGTCTTATATTACAGTGCGCCGAACGAGCCGACCTTCATGCCAAGCAGAAACTCCCTGCCCCCCATCGAACGCCAGATTCGCAGCCGCCTCCGCCAGCTCCTCGACCAGGCCGAAGGCTTCCTTCACGGCTCGCCCATCGAACTCTCTCGTAAATGCGGCAAGCCCACTTGCCGTTGCGCTTCCGACGACTCCTTGCGCCATCGCTCCTTGGCCATCGGTCAGACTCGCAAGGGCAAGACCACCATGCTGCACGTCCCCAGACCGTTGGAAGCTCAGGCGAGACGCTGGATCGATGATTTCCAGAAGGCGAATGCTCTGCTGGAAGCCCTCGACGAGCAGGGGCGCCTCCGACTCGAGGAGGCAAAAACCAAGGCCAGAGCGGCGAGTAGCTCCGCCAAGAAGAAGGGCAAGACCGGTAAGAAATCAGCCGGCAAAGCCAAGTCCGGGCGCAATTCTCCACCAAAAAAGAAGCGACCATTCTCACGCGACTACTAACTTACTCGTGAGTGGGAAGTTCTCAGACCGGTTTCTCTTTGCCTGGCGTGTCTGTCTGACTGCGTAATAGAGCGATCTTCGCCTTGGATAGTTCAATGCTCAGATCGATCAGTTCGGTGGTCAGTTTCTTGAATTTCTTGTACTCCTCTGTTTCTTTTCGTAGTCCCTTCACGTGATCTGGCCAGACGTGTTCAGTCCGGCTCCTCATCTCATGCGTGTAGCTCAGTTGGTAATACACGCCGCGCTGGCGTTGTCGATCTCGGTATTGCTTGCTGATGCTCCCAGGCCGCATTGGCCCGATTGCAGCTAACTTTGCCGCAAGTTTCTGGACTCTTTTTTCAGTGATCTGATCTTTTTCATGGTCATTAGCTTATATATGCGAATGTCTAGGAAAATCAAATCATTTGTTATGGATCTCTGGATTTCTTGGTGGAATATCGTCTGTTTTCTGCGACCCGCTTTCTCGAGAGCCCGCACCTTTCTCTGGTTTCTGCTCGTCTTGGCCGCTTTCTCCGTGCGCAATGACCTCCTCGGGGTTTCCAGTTTCGTCCGCGCTCTCGGTTTGTCAGAACACTTCTATGAGCACTTACTCCATTTCTTCCACAGCAATGCCGTGAAGACGGACCGGCTTGCAGAACTTTGGTTCGCCATCGTGATCAAGCACTTCCCTGTCTACAAGATCGGTTGTCGCCCCGTCCTGGTTCTCGACGGCATCAAGAAGTCCAAGGAGGGCCGCAAGATGCCTGCGGTGAAGTATCTGCATCAACAGTCCGAGTCCAATTCCAAGCCTCACTTCATCATGAGCCATTCCTTTCAGGCCTTCGGCGTGCTCTGTCAGGTTGGCGGATACTTCTTCTGCGTTCCGGTCTGTGCACGCATTCACGAAGGTATCGTCACTTCAAACCGCGACAGGAGAACCTTGATCGACAAGGCCAACGAGATGCTCGCATCCGTCTGTAGAGGTCAGGAGTTCGTCTTGCTGGCCGACGCCTACTACGCCAACGGAAAGGTGATCCGGAGCACCAAGGGACGTTCCGGTGTGCTGGTCACGAGGGTTCGACGCACGACAACCGGCTTTCGGCCTGCGGCAGTGCCACGCAAACGCAAACGCGGACGACCGAAAAAGTATGGCGCTGCGGTGAAGCTCCAGAATGTCTTTGGAACGGGCGGCTTCAGTTCCGTTCCCAGTCCCGTATATGGGGAGAGAAACATCTCTGTCCGGTTCAAGTCGGTGGATCTGTTGTGGAAGCCCGCCGGGGCGATGGTCCGCTTCGTTCTCGTCGATCATCCCACGAGAGGGCGGATCATCCTCTTGTCTACCGACCTCACCATGGAAGCTCAGGAGATCATCTTGCTCTACAGTTTGCGTTTCAAGATCGAAGTCGCCTTCAAGCAAGCGGTGCATTCGGTCGGCTCATTCGGATACCATTTCTGGATGGCCGCTATGCGACCGCTCAAGCGTCGCAATGGTAACCAATACCTCCACCGGACTACCGAGAAATATCGCAGACAGGTGCAGAGAAAGATGCACGCATATCATGTGTTTGTGCAGACCGGCATGATCGCTCAGGGCATGTTACAGTACCTTGCCATGACATGTGACGGTCTGGTCTGGAAACACTTTGGAACCTGGATCCGAACCATCCGCCCAGACGTGCTGCCTTCGGAAATGATTGTCTCAGCCGCCTTGAAAAACACGCTGCCTGGATTTTTGCACCACGGCGGAAAAGGTTCAGCGTTCCGAAAATTCATCCTTGATAAAATAGACTTCACTCGCTCCGAAGGTTCACGCTTCGCCGCATGATGATCTAGTTACAGAACTTCTCACTCACGAGCACAGACCATCTCAAGGCATATATTGAAAGCGTCTTCTCCACGGAGGCCTCGATGTCCGTGGTCAGGAACACCACCCACGCTTTCTCTGGACAGGCTCCAGAACTGGGATTCACCGGGGCGCTGAAGATGAGTGTCACCTCCTGCCATTTTGGGGCTCGCTTGGCCTCTGTCTCCAAGTTGATCCAGACCTTGACGTGATAAGTCCGGTAGCGCGCCTTGGAGCTCGATGCCTCGAGCTGACGCTTGTATTTGTTGAAGAATTGAGGCGCGGTATAGCACTTTGCTTTCCGGTTGGTTTGCGGATTCGCCAACCAGTAATTCATGTTGCCCCGCTTCATCTGGAAAATGGCGACGAGGCCGAGATCCAGGGAGGCTCGAATGTTCTCTTTGCAACCGAACCAAGCGTCGCCCAGCACGTAGGCCGCTCGAAATCCCACATCCAGCGCCGACTTGAGCATCCTTCGAAACATCGTGTGTTTCGATTCATTTTTTGCCCTCTCCATGTCTCTCGCGGCGGCACATCTCTTATCTCGGAATTCGTTCTCAGGCGCTTTTCCTACCGCTTCCTTTTCGCCCATGAAAATCTGCCGATCAACCGGAAGGAATCCCTTTTCACCGGCGATGCCGAGCTCCAGAGAAATGACCGGAAGTTGTGGATGAGGGCGGTCGGGGCATCATGAAGAGTTCAACCATTACCAAACAACTGAACTCCAATGAAAACCATCAACCACCCCACCGAATCAGCATCTATCCTTCGCCAGGAAGGAGCAAGCACCGTCTGCCAGAACGCCCTTGAGGCCACCCTGCGACAAGGAGCCCAAGTGCTTCTTCAGGCCGCCATCGACAACGAAGTCTCCGACTACATTCAAGCCCATCAACATCAGCGTGATGACCAGGGTCATCGCCAAGTCGTTCGCAACGGCCATCTTCCTCGGCGACAACTTCAGACTGGAATAGGAAACGTTTCTGTTCGGCAGCCCAGGATCAATGATCGCCGATCAGGCCAGCGATTCACGAGCGCCATCCTCCCGCCTTACCTCCGCCGAGTCGCTTCGCTGGACAACCTCATCCCGGCACTCTACCTGCGAGGAATCTCAATCTCCGAGATGAGTCGAGCCTTAGAGCCGATCCTCGGTGAGAACGCATCGGGTCTTTCTGCAGCCAACATCGTTCGACGAGGAAGAGCAATGGGAGAAAGAACGCGAGCAATGGAGCAAGCGTGACCTCAGCGACAAGGAATACGTCTATCTCTGGGCCGACGGGATCTACTTCCATGTCAGGCTCAATGACGACCGCCCATGTGTTCTCGTAATCGTCGGCTCCTTACCCGATGGAACCAAGGAATTGGTAACCATCAGCGATGGAGAACGAGAGAGCAAACTGTCCTGGAAAAATGTGCTCAGAGACCTCAAGAAACGAGGATTGAAGATCCCTCCGAAACTGAGTATCGCCGATGGAGCTCTCGGGTTCTGGAGCGCCTTGGGAGAGGAATATCCGACAAGCAAACAGCAACGATGTTGGGTGCACAAGACAGCCAACATCCTCGACAAGCTGCCGAAGAAAGCGCAGCCCCTTGCCAAGGAACGCATCCATGAAATCTACATGGCGGAAACAAAGAAAGCCGCCTTGGATGCCTATGACGAGTTTCTCAAGCTCTACGAAGCCAAGTATCCGAAAGCGTGCGCCTGCCTGAAGAAAGACAAGGAAACTCTACTAACGTTCTACGACTTTCCAGCCGAGCACTGGAGGCACATCCGGACGACAAACCCGATTGAGTCGACGTTTGCCACGGTCCGCCATCGGACTCGACAAACCAAAGGGTGCGGATCGAGGAAAGCAACCCTTTCAATGGTCTACAAGCTCGGCCTGGAAGCCGAGAAAGGCTGGCGTCGACTCAACGGGTATCGTCAACTTGACAAAGTCGTGCAAGGAATCATCTTCGTGGACGGCATCGAGCAGCAAACCGCTGCCTAACCCATGATCGAACTTCGAATGGTGTTCCGACCGCCCTCATCCACAACTTCCGGTCATTTCTCTGTCCAGTTTCTTTCGCTCTTTTTCGAGTAGGCGTGAATGTTAGTGTTGTATTTAGGTTCCGTTCTTCGTCAAGAGGCCTGGCGGTGAGGTGACGACGAGAATGGGTAACCCCGAAACTCGTCGGAGTCGGCTCCTCAGCGCCGGGCCTCAATACTCTACTCGGCTGCGGACCTTCTCTGCCCGCACATCAAGTCGTGTTCTCTCAAGCGCTCCATATCGATATACCTTCGTTGGCCCCACTTGGTCCCTGCCATGTGTCGCAGTCTGGCCGACGCCAACATCAGGGCACTGCGCCCATCGGGAAATGCCCCCACAACACGAGTCCGTCTCCGTATCTCCTTCATCAATCGTTCAAGCGGGTTGTTCGTCCGGAGGTTTCTCCAGTGCTCTCGCGGATACTTCATGTATCGCAACGTCTCATTCACGGTCTCCTCCACCTGATCGGCAGCTCGTCCCAGCCTCATCTTGCGTAACTTGACGACAACATCTGCGGCTTTCTTCTTCGCTGCTTCAGCATCTTCTTGAGCATGGATTGCCTTCAGCATCGCCGACACATCTTTGACTTTGCTCGTAGGCACGTCCTTCCACACGTCTCGGTAGAAATGCACGATACACCACTGCCAGTCCGCCTCTGGATACATCTCATTGGTGCTCTCCACCAAGCCACTGCACTTGTCGCTCACGATCAAGCGCACTCCTTCCAAACCCCTTTGTTTGATGCCTCTGAGGAACCCTAGCCAACCTGCTTTGTCTTCTTTGGCTCCCTCAGCCACGCCCAGGATCTCTCGATAGCCGTGTTCGTTGATTCCAATGGCTACCAGGACGCTGACGTTCTTCACTTCGCCTCCCCAGCTTCGCTTCAGGCAAATTCCATCGAGGTAAATGTAGGGGTAGTTCCCCTTCAATGGTCGGCTACGCCACGCCTCGATCCGATCGTAGATCTTCTGGTTGAGGTCACTCACCGTCGAGGGACTCACTCGCGTCCCCCACAAGGCCTGGGTGATGTCCTCCACTCGACGCACACTGACTCCGGCCAGATACATCTCGATGAGAGCTTCTTCCACGCTGGCTTCCTTCCTGCGATAGCGTTCAATGATCTGGCTCTCAAAAGGTAAACTCCTCAACTTAGGCACCTTGAGCTTCACCTTGCCCGCCTTGGTATGAAGGCCTCGCTCATAGTGGCCCGCCCTGGTGTCCATCCGGTCCGGACTGCGCTCGTAACGCTTGGCTCCACAGATTTCATCGGCCTCAGCGTCCAACAACGCATTGAGGTGTTCTTCGGCTTCGGTCATTCTTCTTCTCGGTTCTACACGCCCACCTCGAAAAGTGCGAAACTATCCCTACGTTATCTCCACGCTTTGCCGCACTTGGCCATCCAGGTAATCCTTGATCCGCTCTTCGCTGATGTGGACGATCTTCTTATCCACAACTCCCTGCTGTTCTTCGGCTTCGGTCATTCTTCTTCTCGGTTCTACACGCCCACCTCGAAAAGTGCGAAACTATCCCTACGTTATCGAACGCGATAACGTAGGGATAGTTGAGGTTAGCTTCAACGTAAGCGTGGTAACCTCCCCGTCTTTCGCGGTGGCGGAGACGGGGAGGTTACCACGCTTACGGTTGGTCAGGCGCTTACAAAAAGTCGTCTCCATGCTTCGAAACTTTCGTTCCCTTCGGCGAGGATCCGGCGGGCGCCAGGACTGACTCTAACGCCCCCCTGGCTCTGGTTCCTTCGAAAGTCCCCATAACGGGAGATTCGGAGATTCCGCATAAGCGCAATAGTGTTTACTCCCGTTTACGTTAGGGATCCGCATCCGACTCTCCTAGGAACGACACACTACAATCTCCCAACTCCCCAGCGAGAAAACACACACTAGACCAAAACGAAGCAAGTATCATCTTACTCCTACTAAGCATATAAATGTCGAAAACAACCTCCTCGATCGAAGTTTGCCGATACTTCCCTCTCCTCCAAGACCTATCTACCCACAAAACGTCTATCCCTTGGCGAATCGCCCAAGCTTTCCAATTTTCGGAATAACTTCTATCGTCTGATGCTATAAAAATACCCAAATTAGTGTTCCGGACGCTCTCCAAAATCTTCCGCTTTAACAATTCATCGCACTTCTCTAAATCAACACCCTTACAGGTGATAGAGAGATTATCAGTTCTTCGCAAATGCACGCCCACGAATTCTTTCTCTCCAAATTGCACATCACAATCGGACAATCGATCGAGCACGTGGCTTCTCAAAGATAACGATCTCAAAGTTTTACGCCATTCCAAAATCCCTTCTTCCTTTGATGAGAAAAACCTAAAAGGGCCTTCCGATGCCTCTCGAAAGAAACAACCCGGCATAACGTTCACCTCAAGGCACAACCGAACTGACGGAGCAATTCGATCAATCTCTGCCTGCGAATACTCTCCCTCAAAAGTAAACACATCCGGAACATCGAATACATCTTCAAACCTACCCGGACACTGCTCATTATTCATCCACCGAAGCAATAGCACACAGTCCACGCAGCGCGCCAATGCAAGTCCAGAAATCAGCCCCCTAAGACGATCTCCAAAACCGAACTGCCCCTCTCGAGAATCCCAAAGAACTACCGACAATTCACCCTCCTTCCTTCTGCAAGTATCGAAAATCCACCAGAATAGAAGTCAAATCCCTCAATAAGCATCACACGCTCTTCAGCACCTTCATACAAGATCACAGCCGCACGCAATGCCTCCAAAGGCCATCCACTATCTAACACACCTCGTATATCACTCAAATGGCTAAGCACACCTCCACTAAGATTCCCTCTCCACCACCCCAAATCCAGGAGTTCGCATCCACCGTAATATACCTCCCTGTTCCATGCTCCCGACTTTTCATACTTCTTACGCTTCTTTCGCCAGCATGGGCTCGACTTGGAATAATCCGCGATCGATTCCCAAAAACCTTCAATTAACTCCTCTTGAACACTAATCTCACCCAATTCAGTAACAACGCCATAAACGGCTTTAAATCGCTCGAACTCAAGGAACACATCCTCCAAAATATGACTTCGCATGATAGCATCTGGTTCCATTCTCCACAAAACGTCATATCCCCTCAAAAACTCTTCCCTGAACAAGCGGAATCCATTATACCAATTCCTAATCCTGCACTTTAATGAGAAAATCTCCTTAAAGGCACCCAGTCCATGTGCCCCCGTTCCAAATGCATCTTCTATTAATGCATCACTATCAATCGAAATAATATCGATCCTAGGGTCTAAAGGTTCGCCAAAACGCTCGGAAAGCGAATCAAGTAAAGGGAAATCCACAAGCAACAACAGCCCATATTTCTGAGACCAGCCTTCAGTATAATGGAGTAAGGATCGAACAGAAAACTCGAGTTCTCTAAGGTATCGTTCAAGCCTAAATTCCTCGCCAATAATCACATAACAGAACACTCCACGCACTCGCTTGGAACCACACCCAATCTTCAAGCCTCCTTGGGAAAATTCAACACCATTCATAACTTCTGCCGAACCACAAGAATAATGTCACAGCCGAGAGGATTAAGAAGACCCTTTCACTAACAGAATACTTTTGGCTCCAAGTCGCCACTCCTCAACCGGATCCAACCCAAAGGGCTCTCCCTTAAGATCCAAAGGCCGGGTTTGACCCAGATGGCAGTCCGCATTCTCTTCGCAAAAGTCATTAACAAAGAGGCACCAGTCCGCGGACAGAATCCTGGGCAAGAGCGTCATTATTCGAGCTGTCTCCCAGTGTTGCAGCACATCTTTGACTATGCACAATCCATACTTTGAAAACTCCTCTTCACTCATCAGTTCAGCATCCGCATAGCGAAACTCAATATTATCATTCGAGTATAGTAGTTTGTTTCTCGAAACAATTGACATAACAACATCCACACCAAGATACTCGCAATTACTTGGCCAACGAATTTTGGATGCCCATCTCCAGTCACCACAGCCAATATCAAGCACCGAAAGAACGTTTTTATTCACCACCAATTCTTTGACGTAACAAATCAACTGCTCACAAAACCTCTCGCACGAACCACCACCACTACCTCCTCCCCATAAGTTCTGCTTGTAGACGTTTTCAAATACCTTTTCAGAATCCGTATCCATCTGGTCACTCAAGCCTCCGATAACCTCCACATCCTGATGTAAATAGTGCACATCTTCCAAGATGACCTTTTTGTTTTCCTCAAGGAAGATCTCCACCGCCAAAGTATGTATCGGCGCATCGCCCCAGCGGTGAGAATAAATTCCCCCATTCTGGTCAATATACTCAATGTATTCTCCAATCAACCCAACCTTCCAAAGATTCAATGATGCGATCTCGAAATTGGTATAGTATATACCATAGTCCCAGCCCTTTGGATTCTTCTTCTTGAACCGCGACATCTTCCGCTGCCCAATTTGACTGAGAGCCGAAAATTGCTCTGTCGCACCCCACAACCCTTGAACTACGTCCGGGACTTCAAACACCTCGTCCAACCTATTAATATATCCGCAGGAAAACTCATTTTCTTTCATGTAGACAAACAGATCATACGGGACCTCCGACAAAATGAATGAATCTGTGTCTAACCTCCAATACCATTCAAGCCCCCGCATTATCGGCAACGTATAAACTCCCACGGCAAAGAATCTGCACATGTGCCTATAACCCACGGGAAAACCACATACGTCATCTGGGACTTGATTCGCGTCAATCCATTCAGGAAAACGAAACTCCAACTCATAATATCTAACGGGCACCCCAGATCTCTTACATATTATTTCCTTCAATGGATCCGAGAATCCCGACTCGACAAACGCAAATACTGGGTAGGGCCATTTATTCAAAAAATGCAGCCGAAGAAGCGTCAAACTCCTAACAAACTGCTCAATTGACCTCGGAGAATCATTAACCAAATAGATAATCGCGGCGTTCTTCAACATAGTATTAAGTCAGCCAAGTAAACATTTCGATAGCCATCAATGCCTTTCTATAGCCATCCGTCCCGCACACATGAAACTATCATACTATCACCCCAAATACAGCGACTAAAAAACCAAATCGCCAATTCTTCTGATACACATTCAGGCCTACACTGCCAAGCGCTAGAATCAACGACCGCCAAAATAGATCTATCAAGCCGGGCTATCCCTGAGAAAATCCTTGGATACATAGATGAAACCTTGATTTTATTCTCCAATTCTCGACCACCTTCAATAGTTGCACCCCCCCAGTCCATCAAGGCACTCAACTCTTCAGCCCCCACCCTGCCAGCGCGATCACCAATGACTGTTACGTCTGCATAGTCTGGATTAGTATATACTTGAGCGCCCGCTGAAGGAATTAATCGATTACTAACAAATCCGATATACCGTTTGCCTATTGCTCCAAGCAGGCCAGGAAGGCAACTTCCAAGTCTTGAAGCCTCTATCTCCGCGTCTATACTATCTCGATGCAGATCCCAAACATCTTCGGCTCCACACTCTTCCTTTATCAACACCAACCCGGTGTCACTACCTTTGCGAATTCTGGGCAAGACAAAGTTCATCATTCTATTGCGGGCAAGATACCTAGCATTCCTACGCTCAGCATCCAAGGAATCACTCCTTGAAACTCGCCATCTTTTGGGATCCGTTTCCGCAAATCCCAAAAAACATTCAAATAGAGATTCTAGACAGCTGCTTGAATCCCATCGCATATTACTAGCCAACGCTTCTCGCAAGAATGCCCTCCTTATCCCAATAAGTGCCTCATAGATCTGATCGGCACCTTCATCTCTTCTAACAAAAAACAAATCACTGTTTTCTATTTTCTGAACAAAAGCGCTCACGCTACCTAGGTCTCTCACAGATAGATCTAAATACAGAGTTCTCTCGAAAGGAGAAACCAACAAACTAGTCAGCAACGCGGAGCGCGCATAGATCGATGGTCTTTCTACATTAACTACACCGAAACCAAGTTTACTCGCTACGAGCTCCGCAGACGGAACCCTAATACCGATAGCTACTACGCTTACTGGGCCACGCCAGAAATCTCGCAACTTCGAGTACATCTCCAGGAAGACGCAAAAATCGTCGACCTTCGATATAGCAAAGAGGCATCCAACAAACCCCTTTGTTGTGCCGAAGGAGATAGATTTCGACAAACTCGGATTCGAAATCTGTTGGGATTTGAGCAGCCATGAATTATCGGAAAACGTTATCGTAGGATTTTCAAGGCCTAGGCAAATTCCAAATGTATGCGTTGGCCATATGGCTTGACTGATCAGAGTCCCCATCACCAGACCGTTCGAAGCCACAAATGGTAATACTCGGCTATATAGCTCACAATGGACAGTGTGCGATTGCTGCCCACAGATGCAGAGGATATCAATTTTCTGTTGATAATGTTCTAACTCCCTAAAACTAGGCCCTCTCCTAATTTTTACCCCAAGAGCCTCATACAACTGGAGGATCTCTCGGGAGAAATATAGAGCAGCCGGCCTGTCCGGGGGCATTGCGGCAACACCACACGTATCCCACAATTCTAAGCTCGCACTAACTCTTGCCAATGCTCGAATCAGAGCCTCGTCTGGAAATCCGATAACTACACAATTATAGCAAGCTGGTTCGAGGCTTTCGTCGATCCAACTAACAAGACTACTGCTACGCCGACCGCGCCCTAAGATATTTCGATTACGCGCTAAGAACGCCTTGCTTTTGCGCCCTTGCCAATTAGTTGCAATAGGCCCGAGATGTAAGACGCACGATGGAAGGATCTTCCGCTTTTCTTGTGCGAACGAATCCGAGAAAGCCATATCATAGCAGGAAGCGTCTTCGCTCTCAGCTTCAAATCGATTAGGCTTGGCCGATAAAGAAAAGATTTGCAAATAACCAAGGATTCCTTCAGACCTATGACTTGGGCACCATACAGGCGAGGATTTTGCCTTGTCAAACTCCTCGCGAGACGAGCAGACCCATCTCCGGGCACCATACAACATGCCCTGTTCAAGTCCGATTTCGTTCACTACACCTCGAAAATCGGGCGGTAAAAGAATGTCGCTATCAATTACTGCCACCCAACCACTATCGGATAGCAGCTCAAGCCCTAGATTTAGAGCTGCCCGCTTATTAAAAGTCGCACCATTACAATAGAAAATATCCGATTCAACAAACTCCAACCCTTCTCTACGGCACATAGAGATAGTTCCTTTATCTCTATAGGAAGTAACTATTAACCAGCGATCTAGCTGGCTACGATTTGTTACTATCTGAGAAAGATAATCCGTATATCCAACTGAAATCGTGAGTCCCTGCAAGAACATTTCTACCAGTCGAACTCATATCGTGGATCATCTCTCAAATAAAGATCCAAGCCCTCTCCTCGTAGAGATCTCTCCGTATCACATTTATTCCAGATAGAATTTTTAAAGTTTGGAAAGTATATCATCTCAGCTCTCGATAAATAAGCAGCCCACCAATAAGTAATGTTCTGCGAAAACGCTATTCTTCTAAAGCGCAAGGCCTTCCAAAAGCCCTCGTTGGCTAGCACTTTTTTGATTTCCACATTGGAGTGAGTTAGCCCAGATAACGACTGATGGTTCACATCATCCGTAAATATGCAAATAGGTAGATCGCAATTCGTGCTGATTAAATGCTGGATTTCTGCACGACTGAAGCAACAACGTGAACGCATAGCCTCCAAAGGCGCCGGGGCAACACATTGCAAGTTGTATAGCTCCGATAGCGATGGATAACTCGGCACGGTCTGTTGGCAAATACAAAGTCCGTCGATTCTTTTGGAAGATTGCGGATTCACCATTGGATCCAATACCTCAGTTATTGCATCACAGGACCCTAAATACTCACATCGCGAGAACCAGCCGGTCAACAGCAACCTACATCTGGAGAAACAGTCAACCTCCCGAAAGTTTAGCTTCTCGCCTGTGGCCGCGACCGTCATTATAAAGCCATTTAACTCGACGCATGGGAAAAGAAAAACTTCACCAGGCACCGGCCTGCTCGTGCCAAAAAACCCGGGGATTGGCGAAGCTCGCAATTCCAACCCCAATCTTAATGCTATCTCTCTGCCAAGAAGAAACTGAAAAAGGTAGTCTCCAAGTTCACCCCTATAACGTAGATCCACCATATCCGCTCAACGCCTGATAAGAATCTTCTAGCACGTCGTGAGTTGGTGGTCAGGACTCTACGCCACAGCGCCTTGAGAGTATCGGCGAATGTTTGCTGAAGTAACCAACCTACGACCAGGAATGTAAACGCCACTGGCGTTACAGGTCGTATGCAACCTTTGCAGGTGGAATCCTGCGCCAACTGTAGGCAGTAAATATTTCCAAAGTTGTATCACGGAACTGTAATTGCCTCACGAGGAAACGGGTCTTATCGCATATTCCGGTACAACGCCTCCCGAAAACGGAATAGCTCCTTCTTGCGCTTCTGAGCCACCGAATCCAGATGATCCCTCGTGACGATCCACAAAGTGCTGAGATGCGAAGGGTCGATTTTTTCGGCTATTCTGCCGCCTTCGCCGCTCTTGTAGACTAAGAATTCACCGTCTTCGGAAGCCATAAACATTTTCATCCCACGAGAATCTACATTTTCAAAAACGTATTGTGCCAAATCCTTGAGATCACACTGAGGTAAGCGAACCTTATCCCAGGTAGCAAAGGCACCTATCAACTTATTCGCGCCGAATAGATAAACCCACATTATCTCACCCGGTTCATTGGCGATCTTCACTGCCTTTGCGTCCGGACCGATAACTTTGGATGTCCAATGCGACAATTCTACTTCCTTGATATCTGCACGAAACTTATCGCGGAACGCTTCAAGTGGAGTTCCCCAGGCAATTGATCCGATTCCTTCTCTAAAATCGAGATTTCTGATACCCGGCGTCGTTCCATTCACTGGTCTTGCAAACGTCAAGCCGACCACTATTACAAGCCCGATTCCAAGTAACTTCATTTGCAAACACTCTTAAATTTGAACGTTAACTCAACATCTGTCTTTGACTGGCTACTCCCACTGCCCATCTTAGTTTCGCCTTTTACTGTAACCGTCAAGATGGTATCGCCTCCGGTCTTCGAAGAAGAATAGCTTAGGTCGAAAGTAACCCCACTCTCTTGTTTTTGGCCTCCAGAATCAGTAGATGAAACGGAAAGCTTCCCTGTTTCTTGGTTCACGGACACCTGAAAACTAAGGTCTTCCCAATCCGTTGTATACGGCCCCAATCCAGTGCCCCCCGATCCGTTTGCGATTCGTTCACCGATTCCTCGTCCATCAACCGTCAAATCCCAAGAATCAGCGTTTGCAGGTAATGGGGTTTCTTCCCAATTCATACCCGCACCAGTACTATAATAGTATTCCTCCTCTTCTAGCTCAAAAACGGGCCCTGAATCGGTATCATATTCATGGTATGAATTCTGTGCTCCATTATCGGGCGTAACACTTTCCAATTTAATCTCGTAACCGCTGGAATTTTCGGAAGCAAAAGCATCTTCAATACCAGTCAACGCCGATAAACCTATGCTTAATCCCAACGCCGATGAGCCTGAGTGCTTTACAAATCGTCTGCGTGTAGTCTTCATAATGTAATTAATTTAGTTAAAAGGTTTAGATTGAAGTTTATCCTCATATTTCTTCCACTGACTAATTATCTCTCTTTCTTCTCCAAGTTCTTCAAGATACGAGATCAGGATTCGCGTTGCTGCGAGCTGAGTCCGCTCACTTCGGCTCTTTACGATCCATTCGGACACATTTAAAGGGTCTGTTCTAAGCCAATGCGTAAGAGCAACGTTCAAGTTCTTCTCAAAATTATCATCCTGTCCGTTACTTACAATCAGGTTGGCTGTGCGCTTTGCATTGTCAGTAGCCAGAACGCCAACAAGCGATGGCGTAAGATCATCAACACTCCCGTTAGGATCTCCTTTTTCAAACAAGTTCCAAACCTTCTGTGGACTCTTATTCATCCATTTATTGAAGAACTTTTCCTCGATGGATTCTGTTTGAATTCTTCCAAGGGAATCCATAGCCTCTAACGCCGAGCCGAATTCCTCGTAATTCAAAACCAAAGACCTTGCCATAGCCTCCTTTAATTCTGGGTCTTGCACGCTACGATAAAGTCTCCAAGGTTCGTACAAGTTTAACCGGCCAAAGATTTCACCAAACTCCGCAATCGCCGCCGCACGATCGCTTGGATTCGGTATACTTGGAATCCATTCCAACGAATCCTTTATATTCATTCTCGCAAACTCTTCGACTAGATTACCGACCGCCCTCGTCTTGCCTTCACCCGCTTCTAACGATTCCCAGTATTCAATCGCTCCTTTCAAGTCGGTCTTGCTTCTCTCGTCGATGAGAGCTTCAATTGCCACGTGACGCTCCACACCCGCCAATTCGTTTGCAATCCACTCCTCTACCAATTCACAGTCCTTAACGGCCATCTCCCTGATTACACTTTTAAGCAGAGATAATCGTTGCCCATGCTTGATCTCAAATCTTCGGCCCATATACAGTTCGAATGCAAGACGAGGGTCAACTTTTTTCGCTTCTTGAATACTTTCGATATGCGCTGCACTCTGCTCTCGTCGACTTAGGTGCCCAGAATCACCCGCGCCAATAGCAGTGTTGATTGGAGCAGCCCTCCCAATAGTTCCTGTTTCGACTCGAGTAGTTGAATCGAGATCTCGAAAGGTTCCAATATGCGTTCTGCCTCCATCTGAATCGTGTTCGCTGCAGCTCATCAGAGCATAAAGCGCAAGTGACCCTAGTATCGCGTTCTTCATCTACCTGAATTTAGGCGCTCATGTAAATCATTCAAATAATCGGTGTTCGAGATGGATTCAACCAAGGTCCGAGCGGAGTCCAATGCCCCGACCTTTATCTGCTCCCTTGCGACGCGATATAGCGCGAGATCTCTAACAGGTTCCTCGGAAAGGGCCATAGCCCAGTTGCGAGCCCCTTCAGCGTCATCATGCGCCCAAGCAGCGGAGGCCACTCCTACTAGTTTCTGGCGAAACTCTTTGTCCTCAAGCTCGTCAATCCACTTTACACAGCTTATAGGGTCAACGTGAATGTGAGTTTCTGCGAATGCTTGGTATAAGTCCTCGTACTCAGATTGATGCTCAGAAAGGTATTCTAGCGCCAGATCGGCCCGATTGGATCGCGCAGCATCTCTCAGAACTGTAAATTGGTGGTCTCTTCCCACTTCTTCGCCCTGCTCGCGCAACCATTTGAAACCCTGATCCAACCCCTGATCTAGCTGAAGCTCGAGCAAAGCGGCCTCTAGACTGAGTCTCAGAACTGGATCTTCGATGCTTGGGAGAATGGTTGTTACCTCTTCATAGTTCTCTTCAGTAACTCCTACTGCCATCTGGTCATAAACCTCTTTGGCTTCTCCCACACTTAAACCGTCCGTCCACCGCACTGCGGCCTCAAAATCATGCGACGCCATTCCGCGAGCAAGCAAGCCGGCAATTTTGTTTCGAGAACGTCCCACGGGAATCTCATCGAGAAACTGGGGAGCCTCTTCTAGAATCTTGCCATCACTAAGGTAAATCCACTGCCCAGCATTTTCGGATAGATATCTTTCTTGAATCTTACCTTCGAGTAGCTCTAGCCCTAAATGGATCGAGATCCGGAAGTCAACTTTCAAAAGCTCCCTGCCCAGGCTGGAAATAAGGCGTTCAAACCGCCTGGCATCATTCAGACGCCCTTCAAACACTCTCAATCGCCGTATCGCCTCCTCAGGATCGCTTACGACAAGATCGCACAAATACTTCCGGTATTCAGAAGAATCGACAATGGTGCCACTGAGAAGATGCTCTTCGAAAATTCTCGTTGGATTTCCAGAGGAATCATCCTCACCGCTTAAGCGCTCCGCCGGATCATGGCGCCCAACAGAAACAACACTCACCTCCCTGTCTCGACAGGCACTGTGAACTAGCCCCGCCAGCATCAATAGCCCAACCCTTAGGAGCCTACGACTATCCAGGGGGCCTGCCATCAATCGCAAACGACCTCAAATTCAAAGGTTACCTTGGTGGTGACGGTTGCCTTGTTAGTCGAATCAGGCACATAATAGACTGCTGTCGCCGTAACCTCCACCGTTGCGGTCTGTCCGCCAGCGGCCACACTCGAGGTGACATTCATATCGTAGTCCAACCCGAGTTCATCATGGTCTCCACCATTGTCTGTTACTGTTACCGCCAGTTCACCATTGGCTATTTCAACATCAAACTTTACGTCCCCTTGATCACCATCAATTTGCGTCGTCGGGTTCTCCGGGAACTCGCCATCCTCTTTTTTCCAGTACTGCCCCTTGCCGCTTCCATAGACGGTAAATGATTGGGAGGTCGCAAGCGTTATAGTGCTGTATGACGCAGGCATGGTTGTCTCGTTGTTCTTGTGAGCAAGCCAAACGAGAGCCATATACTTTTCGTCTCCACCATAGAAGGGCAATCCTGAGGCTTCATCAAAAGATAACGGGGGCTTATTAGCAACAGGATCATCCGCAGTGACCGATTTGAGTCTTACCTTCAAGGTACCAGTTGAAGTTTCGGCAAATAACGCCTCTCCTCCTTGGAAAAGCTCTAATCCCAACGCGACTCCGACCGCAGTGCCACTACTATGTTGAATGAATTTTCTTCGAGATTTCATATTCACTAGATGATTCCTGGATAGATTCGGACAAACCCATCAGAAGGCTAAATTACCTTATTTCAAATGTCAACCAGAATATCCTACATTTTTTGGTCAGAAAAACTGCGGAAGACCCCTCGCTCGAAACATCGGCAAATCCACTTGAATCCCTGCCAGCTCTACCCAGGATATCAAAGTGCTGTCCTCGATCCGCCTCATTCGTTCCTCTTGAGCCGGTCTCCTGGATCACTTGAGCCCGTCGTGGACGGAGGGGCAGTTGCTCAGCTATGATATGGGCCATAAGACCAATGCCTTTAGGGAAAGATCCAAAATATTTTAGATAAATTTTGCATTTTACCATAATAGTTATAATTTGGGTGGATGCCTCACTCCCATCCCAATCAAGTTAGCGGTTTCCTTGGTCAGTTCGAACATTTTTTCGGATTCGTTCGCGATCGCTTCGAACGCTTGCAGAACCCAGGCCGCGGCCCCAACCCCAAGCTGCCGGCCTGGGATCTTCTCGCCTCCCTGGTCTATCACGTGATCAGTGATGCTGGCCATTTCTCGGCCCATGTGTTCCAGTTGTTCGAGGTGGTGATCAAGGATAGTTCGCTCTCGGAACGGCGCCAGAGGATGGGGCTTGAGCCATTCGCTTGGCTCATGAAGCAGGTGTTAAAGCCCCTCGCCGATGGACGCGTACACAAGGGATGTTTCTACAAGGGGCTGCGCCTGTGCGGGATCGATGGCTCGAAATGGAGCGTCACGAACACGCCGCAGGTTCTGGCTGCCATGAGCAAGGCGGCCTCCAGGAGAATGACCGCCGCCTTTGCGAAAATAGAGATGTGCGCGCTCGTGGAACTTGGCATCCACAACCCGTTGGCGGCGACGGTCGGCCTGAAAGGAGAAGGCGAATGGACCCTGGCCAAAGAACTTCTCGGGAGTCTGCCGAAGAGGAGTCTGCTGATTGTCGACCGGCTTTACGGTTGCGGGAAGTATCTCGACGAACTCGTGAAATCATGTCGGGCGGCACATAGTGAATTGTTGGTGAAGGCACGCGGCAGCAACAAGAGCCATAAGACTGAAAGGCTCTCCGATGGAAGCGCGCTGGTCAGCATCAGGGTGCCCAGAAAGAAGGCTGATGGGCCGCGGGAGAATCAAGGGGAGATCCGTATCCGTGAGATTCGAGGCCGGATCAGGAAGCCGGGGGCACGACAGTGGAGCGAGGAGAGGCTATGGACGACGCTTATTGATGAGCAGGAGTATCCGGCGCAGGAATTGCTGGAGCTCTATGCCCTGCGCTGGGAACACGAGATATTCTACAAGGAACTCAAGCTCCACATGCGCGGGAATGACGTTCTTCATAGCCATACGCCAGAAACAGCGGCCCAGGAGGTGGCGGCATTGCTCATGGCCTGCTCGATCATCGCGCAGGAGCGATGCGAAGCCGCGAAAAGCGGCAACATCCAGCCGTTGAGCATCAGTTTCCTGAAGACGCTCGACAAAATGAATTCACTATGGGCAGTGTTCGAAGTGTCCGAGGGACTGCTGACCGAAGAGACAAAACAGGAGATGGTAGCGCGAGTCAGAGAATTGATCGTTCGGGAGGCAATACCGAAAAGACGACAAAGGAGTTGCCCGCGCAAAGTCCGCCAACCGGTGACGAGTTGGCCTAGGCTAACAGAAAACGACTCTCGTGAGGGCGAGTTCCTGCTGGAGATTGTTAGCTTTCCCTAAAGGCATTGTCCTTAAGACGGTGGTTTTAGTTGTCGCTAAAACCCAAAGATGGCAGGTGAGCGAGGCCTCACTGCTATCAGTTGTTGAACGGGCCCAACCTCACCCGGGGCGCCACCGGGCCGCCGGAGGCATCAGAGGAAACCTAGCTCCCCACGGGCGGCCGAGGGCCTTTGGCAACAGGCTCAGGCACTGGTGGAGGCTGTGACCGTGAGTCCTGAGCAGGTGTTCGGCTGCCCTGGAGCGACGGCCCGTGGGCGAGACGGTCAGCCAGCGCCTGGCGTTCCTTGGCATGAGATTGGGCCAGTGTTTCAAGATCACGGTCCCGGTCCGCCTCCAGTGCTCCGATAGCCTCACCAAAGCGCGATTGCGCATCGGCCTGCGTGGCGCGAAGCGCTGCGAGCGGGGATGTCCACTGGATCGTTAGAAATGGCGGATGGTTGTTAAGATATTGAGCCTGGATGATCTATTGTCAATAGAAGGGAGTATGTTAGATTCGGCTTATTGGAGGGAGAGCTGGATGGCGGGGTCGAGGGGCAGGGCCCCTTGCTTGCCGCTACGATCAGGGGGCGATGTTAATCTATATCCAGCGCCTCTCGGAGTTTTGGCAGATCGTCACAGCCAACGATCCTTCGAAAGGTCGTTTCCGCGTAAAGGATGCCGCAGGCCAAATAACGGTCGGCCATCTTCGTATCGGCCCTCCAACGGTTCACTTTGCTCATCCTTCGGCGGATGTTCAGGATCGCGTTCGATAACGTAGGGATAGTTTCGCACTTTTCGAGGTGGGCGTGTAGAACCGAGAAGAAGAATGACCGAAGCCGAAGAACAGCAGGGAGTTGTGGATAAGAAGATCGTCCACATCAGCGAAGAGCGGATCAAGGATTACCTGGATGGCCAAGTGCGGCAAAGCGTGGAGGACACCCTCAATGCGTTGTTGGACGCTGAGGCCGATGAAATCTGTGGAGCCAAGCGTTACGAGCGCAGTCCGGACCGGATGGACACCAGGGCGGGCCACTATGAGCGAGGCCTTCACACTAAGGCGGGCGAAGTGAAGCTCAAGGTGCCTAAGTTGAGGAGTTTACCTTTCGAGAGCCAGATCATGAGAAATGACCGGAAGTTGTGGATGAGGGCAGCAAACCGCTGCCTAACCCATGATCGAACTTCGAATGGTGTTCCGACCGCCCTCATCCACAACTTCCGGTCATTTCTCCCGCCCGCACGCTCCTGCCCCTTGAGGAGCAAGAGCCAGAATCATTTGAGACTCCGGCTGCACCGGGCAAGCCCGCGCGGCACGTTCGTTTACAAGAGGCTGAGGGCTTCTGCACTGAATCCATTCACACTCCTCTTCGCGTTGTTCATTCCCATGAGACTGGCATCCGTCGCGAGCGCGTCGCTGGGGATTGGGTCGAGACTCCCATCGATAGCCACTGGTGGTGGGCGACGACCATGCCCCGCTCAATGGCCGATGCCAAGACCATCTTCCATTTCGGGCACGACCGTTGGAAGGTCGAAAACGAAGGCTTTAACGAACTCTGCTCCCGCTGGCATTCCGATCATTGCTATCACCATCATCCCAATTCCATTCTCGTTCTGTGGCTGATCATGTTCATGGCCCACGCCGTGTTCCACTGCTTCCACAAGCGCAACTTGAAGCCAGAGATACGCCGTGGACACACGGCCATCTATTTTGCCCGTCAAATCGCCGCCTCCATGCGAGAGGATCGATGGTGGCCGCCACCGGCTCCGGGCTGAGGAACGCCCGCCCCGCGCTCTCGGTAACCTTGGGTTCGCGTCCGCCATCGGAGCGGTCTGGCTTCCTGTTGCCTATTGCCGACAGGGGGATCCATTTCGCGGCTCGAGCCCTCCGAAATTCGCCCGAGAACCGCCACACGAAACTGTTCGCCCTCCTAGCGCCAGCTTCAACACGCTCAACACCCACCAATTCAGGCCATTACGACTCTTTCCGACGCCGTCTTACGGAATCGCTGAGGACAAGGACCTGGGCAAGGCAATCCCCTACGGCGTTTACGATATGCTCAACAACCAGGGCTGGGTTAGCGTCGGAATCGACCATGATACGGCCCAATTCGCGACCCGCAGCATCCTGTTGTGGTGGACGGAAATGGGCTCTGCGCGGTTCCCCCACGCCCGTCGGCTGCTAACCACCGCCGATGGCGGTGGGAGCAACAGCCACCGCTCGCGGCTTTGGAAGCTTTCGCTCCAGGAGTTGGCGAACGAGGCCGGGCTGAAGTTGGTCGTCTGCCACTTCCCGCCGGGGACAAGTAAGTGGAACAAGATCAGATCGAGCACCGTCTCTTCAGCTACATCACCCAGAACTGGCAAGGCGAGCCACTGGCAACCCTGCAGACGATCGTCGAGTTGATTGGAAGCACAACGACGAAGGGAGGCATGAAGGTCAGGGCCAGGCTCGATACCAAAAGCTACGAGACGGGGATCAAAGTGACGGACGAGGAACTGGCCGCCGTAAAACTGGAAAGGCACGAAACACACGGCTCATGGAATTACACAATCAAACCCTCGAAGTAAATGTTCACCTTATTTTTGCGCAGTTCCTTAGTGCCGTGGTCGACTGCTTCGTCGGCCAGCCCAAGCAGTCCGGAATGGCGTATCGAATCGATCCCGGCCGCGGCTCCAAGGACGGCCAACAGGAGATGCTGGACGATGGGTTCAAGAACCCCGGAATCGTCATCCCAAAGCAACGGCTTCTGGAGAACAGAAAGCTTCCCTTTCCTTCAGGGGGTTTGAGGACCGATTCCAATTCATCAAACTCCTTTGGCTCGGCTGTCGCTCGTCGAACCGCTTCTCCCCCAACGACTTCGGTGGATTGGAATGAACCATTTCACTCTCTGGACACGGCGCGATGAAGTGCTCGTGGCCATCCTGGATCGCCTTGGCGGGGAGAGTTGAGAGGGTTGCCCGCCCTGATCACCGGGAGAGTGGCGGCCCCGTTCAGGCCAGGCCCATTTTCTCCAGGCAGGCGTCGACCTTTCCGGCGTTCTCCAGGAGTTCGGCGATGGGATCCCACCGGCCGCTGGTGAGGGCTTCCTGGGCCGTTTCGGGAAGGTGCACGGTGAAGTTCTTTTCGCCGAAGAAGACGCGGGCTTTGTCCACGTCGACGACCACTTCAAGCTGGGGATCGGCTTCGATCGCCCGGCTCAGCTCGGCGATGTCCTCGGAGGTGGCGGCGACGCAGGGGATGCCGAGGGTGGCGCAGTTTCCAAAAAAGATCTCGGCGAAGCTCTCGGCGATGACTGCCCGGAAGCCGGCCCGGTAAAGCGCTTGGGGAGCGTGTTCGCGGGAACTGCCGCAGCCGAAGTTGACCCCCGAGACAAAGACGCTGGCGCCCTCGTAGCGCTCTTCATTCAAGGGGTGGCTCTTCGGTGTGCCGTCTTCCTCGTGACGCATGTCGTAAAAGAGATAGTCTCCCAGTCCGTCGAAGGTGACGCACTTCATGAAGCGAGCCGGAATGATGCGGTCGGTGTCAATGTCAGATCCGGGGACGGGAACGGCGCGGCCGCGAACTTGGTGAACGGGATCGAGTGCCATGGGTCGTGAGAGGTGTGGTGGAGTGGGCGAAAATTGAAGAATATACCCCAGCGTTTCATAAAATGGCCAGTCAGGCCATCATGTAGTAGGCGATTTCTTCTTCGACGGCCTGATTGCCTCCGAGTGTCAATGTGAGTCGGCCTCGAGGGCGAGTCAGACGTCCGGCTCGCTGGATGATTTTGCGGCGAATCGTGCCGAGTCCTTCAAAGATCCACTCCGCAGCCCTTTGGGGGGACGATTTGCGTGACCGCTCCGCAGATCGCATCTGCATTTCGCGTGTGAGATTGTGGGTGAGGATACTGGCCAAAAGGAAAGCTTCGTTGGCGGCACGTCGCTTGGCCGGAATATAGTCCATCTGGGCCTGGCTCTTGGCTTCGCCAAAAATCTTCTCCTGAGAGCCACGCCCTTCATGAAATTTCACCACATGAGCGGCCGTGTTTGTCTTGTTGGTGATGATCGCCTTATATTCATAGTTCTCCTCGATTGGTTCGAAAAGATCCAGTTGGAGCGGTCCTTTGCGCTGAGTGCGCCTCATGGTTCGAATGCACAAAATGCGCGCTTTGCGCGCCCAACTTTTTGGCTTCCAGCGGATTTCGAAGTGATGAGTTTTTCCCTCTCCGCCTCGGGTTCGGGACCAGCGACGGCGCTTCTCGATGATGCCCTTGAGTTCCACGAGCCGCTCGAAAGGCATCGAGAACGTATATTCCAGGCCAAGGGTCTTTGCCTCTGAAACCATTTGATCGCTGAAAAACGCGCTGTCGGCGCGCAACTCGATCTGCACATCAGGCAGCACCTTGCGAATCTTCTCCACGCAGGAACGGAGGAACTCCACCGCGCCATTGGAGTCATGGACGTTGCCGCTTCGATGAAGGTAATCGAGAATCTGTCCGGTTTGGGAGATCGTCGCGAGCAGCGAATAATAACTGCGCTCTCCTTTTTTCTTCTTGTTAAATCCCACAGCCGTCCCTTCCGCATGGCGACTCGTGCTCTGCACGCTTCCGTCCAAATCAAGCGTGATGCGTTTGATTCCCTCCTCCTGAAGTCGCGACAGGCAAACGAAATGATTCATCTCCCTCATCCTCTCAAGGCTTTGACAATCGACCTCTCCCAACATCCGGCTCATCGTTGGGACACTGGGCAATTGGTGCATCCCCAAAACCTGTCGTACAAGGGGATCATCTCGGTAGTAGTCCAAATCGCGAAGCATCCGGTAGCCCAGTATAAGATGCACGATAAGACACATGAAAACCTTGTGGAACTTGTAGAAGCGGGACATGCGCCGATCCAGTGGATCAAAGCACTGCTGAAGCTTCCCCTCCAGATCCAATTCCTGAAAGAGCTTCTGAAAGATAACGAGACCGCCGAAAGAGGTCAGTTCTTGATCTTCAAATTTGATCGCCGGAATCGTTCTGGACTTTGCATTAATTGTACGTCGTGCTACTCTCACTGTAGGTGGCTTTTGGGTTGAAGTGTTTGGTGTTTTGGTAGATTCCAAATCAACCTTATCCCAAAGGCCCCTGCCACTATTTTCTTTGGATTCTTGCCCCGATTTATGAAACTATGGGGTATAGGAACGAGCAGATGGGCGAGGCGAATCAGGCGGCGGTGGTTTCCTCCACCTGGAAGACCTCGCGGGCGTCACTGACACAACCGCGAATCGCCGCGGCCGCCACCATGAGCGGACTCATGAGGATGGTCCGGCCGATGGGGCTTCCCTGACGGCCCTTGAAATTGCGATTGCTCGAACTCGCGCAAAGCTGATCTCCGATGAGTTTGTCGGGGTTCATCGCCAGACACATGGAACACCCTGCGTGGCGCCACTCGAAGCCGGCCTCCCGGAAGATGGCGTCGATCCCCTCTTTTTCACAAAGGGCAGCGACCACCTGGGAGCCGGGAACGGCGATGGCCTTGACGTGGGCAGCGACTTTCTGGCCCTTCAGATAGTGGGCGACTTCGCGAAAGTCTGAGAGACGGCCATTGGTGCAGGAGCCGATGAAGGCGACGTCGATGGGGGTGCCCTTGATGGGGCTCCCGGATTCGAGCTTCATGTAGTCGAGGGCCTCGCGAATGCTGGCGGCTTCCGCAGGCGTCGCGGCGTCTTCCACGCGGGGCACCTGATCTTCGATGGAGACCCCTTGATCGGGACTGATTCCCCAGGTGACGCTCGGAGTGATGTCTTCGGCTTGAATCTCGACAACGTCGTCGTAGTGGCAGTCTGGATCCGAGGCCACGGCGCGCCATTGGGCGACCGCTTCGTCCCAGGCGGCGCCGGAGGGCGAATAGGGACGCCCTTTCAGATAGGCGAAGGTTGTGTCGTCGGGATTGACGTAGCCGCAACGCGCGCCGCCCTCGATGGTCATGTTGCACACGGTCATCCGCTCTTCCATCGAGAAGCGCTCGAAGACCTCGCCGCCAAATTCGTAGGCGTAACCGATACCGCCCTTGGCGCCGAGCTGGGCGATGATGTGGAGGATGACGTCTTTGGCATAGACTCCGGGGCGGAGTTCGCCGTTGACGCTGATTCGCCGCACCTTGAGTTTGGACATCGCCATGGACTGGGTCGCCAGGACATCCCGGACCTGGGTGGTGCCGATGCCGAAGGCGATCGACCCGAAGGCGCCGTGGGTCGCGGTGTGCGAGTCGCCGCAGGCGATGGTCGTGCCGGGTTGGGTGATGCCCTGTTCCGGGCCGACCACGTGGACGATGCCTTGCTTGCCGCTCTTGAGATCGAAATAGGTGATCCCGAACTCCTCGGCGTTGCGGCGCAGTTCGCGGATCATGGCCTCCGCCAGGGGATCGGCGAAGGGTTCCTCCACGCGGTCCGTCGGAACGATGTGGTCAACGGTTGCGAAGGTACGCTCCGGATGACGGACCTGGAGACCCAGATCGCGCAGCATGCCAAAAGCTTGCGGACTGGTGACCTCGTGGATGAGGTGGGTATCAATGAGAAGCTGAGTTTGCCCATTTGAGAGGGCGGCAGCGGCGTGTGATTCCCAGACCTTTTCGTAAAGACTCTTGCCCATGACAGCGTGGTGAAAGTTGAGTGCGTAAGAAGGGACGGACCTTCTGTGATGTCCACGAAAATGCCACTCTTTTTGGGGAGCCTTGGGGCGATGCCGGAGGCGGATTTGGATCCGGCCGGTGTCAGGGAGCCGCCGGCTCGCCGACCAGGCGGGGTGTGATCAGCTCGGGAGAGGGATTTTCAGAGAGATAGAGATGCCTGAACCGAAACTCCTGAGGCTTCTGATTGGAAAGCAGTTGGAGCTCGATGGGGGAGGTCTGCAGCATTTCGGGCTGGTCGGTGAAATCGAAGACATGAATGCCGTTGGCGGCGCACTGGATCCGCTGATCGACCACCAGAAACTCCACCAGGTTCCACTCGCCCTTTCGCTCGGCGGGAAGTTCGTTCATCGGGCCCTGCTGGCCCTGCTGGCCCGCGGGTTCCACCCGGTTCCGGCGGTAGGCATCCCAGATGCCCCAGTCGTGACAGAACATCAGCAAGGGGCCGCGAAAGCCGTAGGGATTGGGCCCCTTGTCCTCGAAGCGCTCGCCGAGGGCGGCCACCGCGGAATGCATGGTCGAGTGTTCGGGTGACATTGTCTGCCTGACCTCGAAAATAAGCCGGAAGTTCCGGTAGGGCTTTTTCGTGAACAGGTAGGTGCTGGAGGGGACGGGCTCCTGGTTCGCGCCCCGGATGGTGCCGTCGGCTTCCATGGACCAGTAACGTTCGTCGCCCTCCCAGTTCGAAAGGTCCTGGCCGTTGCTCAGGGCTTCCGGGGCTTCTTCGGGCGGAAAGAGGAGCCGGACAAATTGGTTTCCCAGACGGCGCCGGGCGGCTTGAATCGCCTCTCGCAGAGCGGCCACGCGGCCGTCCAGGCGCTGGAAACGCGCTTTCTGGGGTGCGTTGGACACCAGGGTTTGAATCGCCCCCGTCATCCGTTGAGCGGCGAGCCGGGCCTCGTCCATGGGCAAGCCGGGCTCGACCTCGGGTCGGAGATATCCCACGTGGCTGAGCCAGGCCGCGTGCATGATCTCCTGGCGAGCGCTCAGCTGGGCGTAGAGCCCGGGGTCCAGCGAGCGTCCCGGTTTTTCCCAGGCTTCCAGGATGGCGTTGGCGATGATGCGGTGCCCCTCTTCATTGAGATGCACGCCGTCGTTGGACATCGTGTAATCGGGATCGGTCTGACGCCGCGCCTCGAGGTTGAGGACGATGGGCGAGTGGATGTCGATCACCATGTCCACCGTAGGCCTCTGGGTGAGAATCCAGTCGGCGTAACGCTGGGTCACCGAGGCGTAGTCCTCGTAGATGGAATGCCAGGCGAATTCCTCGCCGTCGGCGGGCACGAGTTTTCCCTGACGCTTCATGGGCAGGGGATCGAAAGCGGGGGGCGTGAGAAGGATCACGTAGGCTCCTGTTTTTTTCGCTTTCTCCACGACGGAGGTGATTCCCGCCTGAAACGCGCGGAACCGGTCCTCGTCGAAGGGATGGTAGATTCCGTCGTTCATGGCCGTAACAGAAAACCAACACGTCGGGGTCCATTTTCTCCAGGGCACGATCCAGCCGTTCGTGGACGTTCGGGCGGGGAAAGGGATGGGAGGGCTCGGAGAGGCCCGAGCAGGTTTCGCTGGGCAGACCGAGATTGATCCATTCCAGGTCGTCGACGTCTCGCTGTTCCTGCTGGAAATAGGTTTCCAGCATGGTGATGTAGTGACCGCCGTGGGTGATCGAGTCTCCGAGAAAAACGATCCTTCCGGGCGAGTTCAGGATGGCGCCAAAATCTTGCGAGAGCTCGGCGTCAGACACTGGAGTCAGCGGGGCTTCCCGGGCGCGGAGGCCTGCGGCCACCCCGGTCAGGATCAGGGCAAGAGTGGCGAAAAAGAATCGGTGGCTGGCCGGAGTGCTCGTGAGTGAAAAGCCACAGTGGAACAATTTCATTGGCTCACTGTAGCAGGGTGCCCGTCCGGCCGCCACGCCAAAGCCGTACAAGAAAACAGCCCGGGCAGAAGGCTGCCGGGCTATCCGAAAACCGGGAACGGTGGCGTGGACCTTGGCGGGCGATGGGCGGAGGCCGTGTCCGGCCGCTCGCTCGCTCGCCGTGTCCGACACGCGATCAGGCGATCAGGACTTGTAACGCAAGCGCTTCTTGTGGCGGTTGGCCTTCATGCGTTTGCGGCGCTTGTGATTGTTGATCTTGGCTTTGCGGCGTTTCTTGAGGGAACCCATGGCGGTGATGGTTTCGTAATGTTGGTATGGATCGGGCGGCCACCCTTAGTTTAGTGAACGACCTTGTTGAGCGGAAACTCGATGATCCCCTCGGCGCCGTGCGCTTTCAAATCGGGAATGATTTCTCGAACCACTTTTTCCTCCAAGACCGTCTCGACCGCGAGCCAGCCTTCTTGGCTAAGGTGCGCCACTGTGGGCAGGCGGAGGGAGGGTAGGGTGTCGAGAATGCTTTGCAACTGGTTTTCGGGCACATTCATTTTGAGCCCGACGCGGTCCCGCGCCTCCAGCGCCCCGCGGAGAAGAAGAACCAGCCGCTCCATTTTCTGGCGCTTCCAGGGATCGGCGGCGGCGGCGTGATTGGCCACCAGCTGGGGAAACGATTCCATGAGCGTGGCGACGATCCGGAGCTTGTTGGCCCGCAGCGAGGAACCGGTCTCGGTGATGTCCACGATGGCGTCCACCAGATCCGGCACCTTGACCTCCGTGGCGCCCCAACTGAACTCGACTCGAGCCTTGACTCCCTGGGCCTGTAGAAAGTTTCGGGTGAGGTTAAGCGCCTCGGTGGCGATGAGCTTTCCGTCCAGATCCTTGACGGATTGGATGGGCGAATCCTCGGGCACCACGAGGACCCAGCGGGTCGGGTTCGCCGTGGAGCGGCTGTAGGGGAGATCGGTGAGGGCCTCGACGTCGGCCTCGTTTTCCGCCACCCAGTCCTTGCCTGTGATGCCACAATCGAGGAAGCCCCGGTGAACGTAACGGGCGATTTCCTGGGCGCGCAGCAGCCGGACCCGTAGCTCGGGGTCATCGATCGACGGCCGATAGGAGCGCGAGGATCCGTAGATGTCGTACCCCGCCTTGGCGAAGAGTGCGAAGGTCGGTTTTTCCAGGCTTCCTTTGGGCAAGCCAATCTTCAAAATGCGTTGATCGTCTTCGGTGCTCATGAATCAATCTGGTTCCGCGGTGGCGGGAACCTGCCTTAACGCAAAGTCCTCTCCTTTCCAGCAAAACCTTGACCGAGGGTGTCGAAGGCCGCTCCAGGAGATGGCCGTGTCACCTCCGCCGGTGGAAGGGAAAAGCCAGAGAGAGAGAGACGTGGTCGGGCTGGCGGGATTCGAACCCACGACCTCTGCGTCCCGAACGCAGCGCACTACCAAGCTGTGCTACAGCCCGACGATGACCGGATCGGAAGGAGTCTTGTTGAGAAATGCGAGGTCGACAACCGAAATCTCGAGCGAGGAATTTCCGTGGAAAGGGCGTGTATTGGCCTAGTGTAGTCCGCCCTACAGATGATCCATTTTAAGCTTGCACTCAAATCGGAGAGTGTTAGTTTAATGGAAATGAGAACTGCTGTGCCGATCAACCTTGAAGCAAGCCCGCGAAACAAACTCCTGCGTTTCAGCAAGGCGTCCAACGTTTCTCCGAAATTGAGAGTTCGTTCCAAGATCGTGCTTCTCGCCAGCGAGGGGATGACCAATAAGCGGATCGCGGAAGAACTTGGATTGGACGAACCACAGGTGGGCCGCTGGCGAAAGAGGTTCGCAGAGATGGGGCTGGCGGGAATCGAGAAGGACAAGACCCGGCCTGGACGTATCAAAGCTTTGCCGAAGAACAAGGAAAGTGAGATCATTCGGATGACGTTGGAGGAGACGCCCAAAGGATGTACTCACTGGAGTCGATCGCTGATGGCCGCTGAAGTTGGCGTCAGTGAGTCCACGGTAGGACGGATCTGGGCACGCAACGGAATCAAGCCACATCGGGTGAGGACGTTTAAGCTTTCGAACGACAAGCTATTTGAAGAGAAGCTCGAGGACATCGTTGGGTTATACCTGGTGCCGCCAGAGCACGCAGTGGTCTTCAGTTGCGACGAGAAGAGTCAGATTCAGGCACTCGACAGGACACAGCCCTGGCTTCCGCTAAAGAAGGGTCGATGTGAGACTCTCACCCACGACTACAGGCGCAACGGGACAACTTCGTTATTTGCGGCTCTTGAGACATCGACGGGAAAAATCATCGGGAAATGCATGACTCGTGAGTGGGAAGTTCTCAGACCGGTTTCTCTTTGCCTGGCGTGTCTGTCTGACTGCGTAATAGAGCGATCTTCGCCTTGGATAGTTCAATGCTCAGATCGATCAGTTCGGTGGTCAGTTTCTTGAATTTCTTGTACTCCTCTGTTTCTTTTCGTAGTCCCTTCACGTGGTCTGGCCAGACGTGTTCAGTCCGGCTCCTCATCTTATGCGTGTAGCTCAGTTGGTAATACACGCCGCGCTGGCGTTGTCGATCTCGGTATTGCTTGCTGATGCTCCCAGGCCGCATTGGCTCGATTGCAGCTAACTTTGCCGCAAGTTTCTGGACTCTTTTTTCAGTGATCTGATCTTTTTCATGGTCATTAGCTTATCTCGTGAGTGGGAAGTTCTCAGACCGGTTTCTCTTTGCCTGGCGTGTCTGTCTGACTGCGTAATAGAGCGATCTTCGCCTTGGATAGTTCAATGCTCAGATCGATCAGTTCGGTGGTCAGTTTCTTGAATTTCTTGTACTCCTCTGTTTCTTTTCGTAGTCCCTTCACGTGGTCTGGCCAGACGTGTTCAGTCCGGCTCCTCATCTTATGCGTGTAGCTCAGTTGGTAATACACGCCGCGCTGGCGTTGTCGATCTCGGTATTGCTTGCTGATGCTCCCAGGCCGCATTGGCCCGATTGCAGCTATCTTTGCCGCAAGTTTCTGGACTCTTTTTTCAGTGATCTGATCTTTTTCATGGTCATTAGCTTATATATGCGAATGTCTAGGAAAATCAAATCATTTGTTATGGATCTCTGGATTTCTTGGTGGAATATCGTCTGTTTTCTGCGACCCGCTTTCTCGAGAGCCCGCACCTTTCTCTGGTTTCTGCTCGTCTTGGCCGCTTTCTCCGTGCGCAATGACCTCCTCGGGGTTTCCAGTTTCGTCCGCGCTCTCGGTTTGTCAGAACACTTCTATGAGCACTTACTCCATTTCTTCCACAGCAATGCCGTGAAGACGGACCGGCTTGCAGAACTTTGGTTCGCCATCGTGATCAAGCACTTCCCTGTCTACAAGATCGGTTGTCGCCCCGTCCTGGTTCTCGACGGCATCAAGAAGTCCAAGGAGGGCCGCAAGATGCCTGCGGTGAAGTATCTGCATCAACAGTCCGAGTCCAATTCCAAGCCTCACTTCATCATGAGCCATTCCTTTCAGGCCTTCGGCGTGCTCTGTCAGGTTGGCGGATACTTCTTCTGCGTTCCGGTCTGTGCACGCATTCACGAAGGTATCGTCACTTCAAACCGCGACAGGAGAACCTTGATCGACAAGGCCAACGAGATGCTCGCATCCGTCTGTAGAGGTCAGGAGTTCGTCTTGCTGGCCGACGCCTACTACGCCAACGGAAAGGTGATCCGGAGCACCAAGGGGCGTTCCGGTGTGCTGGTCACGAGGGTTCGACGCACGACAACCGGCTTTCGGCCTGCGGCAGTGCCACGCAAACGCAAACGCGGACGACCGAAAAAGTATGGCGCTGCGGTGAAGCTCCAGAATGTCTTTGGAACGGGCGGCTTCAGTTCCGTTCCCAGTCCCGTATATGGGGAGAGAAACATCTCTGTCCGGTTCAAGTCGGTGGATCTGTTGTGGAAGCCCGCCGGGGCGATGGTCCGCTTCATTCTCGTCGATCATCCCACGAGAGGGCGGATCATCCTCTTGTCTACCGACCTCACCATGGAAGCTCAGGAGATCATCTTGCTCTACAGTTTGCGTTTCAAGATCGAAGTCGCTTTCAAGCAAGCGGTGCATTCGGTCGGCTCATTCGGATACCATTTCTGGATGGCCGCTATGCGACCGCTCAAGCGTCGCAATGGTAACCAATACCTCCACCGGACTACCGAGAAATATCGCAGACAGGTGCAGAGAAAGATGCACGCATATCATGTGTTTGTGCAGACCGGCATGATCGCTCAGGGCATGTTACAGTACCTTGCCATGACATGTGACGGTCTGGTCTGGAAACACTTTGGAACCTGGATCCGAACCATCCGCCCAGACGTGCTGCCTTCGGAAATGATTGTCTCAGCCGCCTTGAAAAACACGCTGCCTGGATTTTTGCACCACGGCGGAAAAGGTTCAGCGTTCCGAAAATTCATCCTTGATAAAATAGACTTCACTCGCTCCGAAGGTTCACGCTTCGCCGCATGATGATCCAGTTACAGAACTTCTCACTCGCGAGAGCTTATATATGCGAATGTCTAGGAAAATCAAACCATTTGTTATGGATCTCTGGATTTCTTGGTGGAATATCGTCTGTCTTCTGCGACCCGCTTTCTCGAGAGCCCGCACCTTTCTCTGGTTTCTGCTCGTCTTGGCCGCTTTCTCCGTGCGCAATGACCTCCTCGGGGTTTCCAGTTTCGTCCGCGCTCTCGGTTTGTCAGAACACTTCTATGAGCACTTACTCCATTTCTTCCACAGCAATGCCGTGAAGATGGACCGGCTTGCAGAACTTTGGTTCGCCATCGTGATCAAGCACTTCCCTGTCTACAAGATCGGTTGTCGCCCCGTCCTGGTTCTCGACGGCATCAAGAAGTCCAAGGAGGGCCGCAAGATGCCTGCGGTGAAGTATCTGCATCAACAGTCCGAGTCCAATTCCAAGCCTCACTTCATCATGAGCCATTCCTTTCAGGCCTTCGGCGTGCTCTGTCAGGTTGGCGGATACTTCTTCTGCGTTCCGGTCTGTGCACGCATTCACGAAGGTATCGTCACTTCAAACCGCGACAGGAGAACCTTGATCGACAAGGCCAACGAGATGCTCGCATCCGTCTGTAGAGGTCAGGAGTTCGTCTTGCTGGCCGACGCCTACTACGCCAACGGAAAGGTGATCCGGAGCACCAAGGGGCGTTCCGGTGTGCTGGTCACGAGGGTTCGACGCACGACAACCGGCTTTCGGCCTGCGGCAGTGCCACGCAAACGCAAACGCGGACGACCGAAAAAGTATGGCGCTGCGGTGAAGCTCCAGAATGTCTTTGGAACGGGCGGCTTCAGTTCCGTTCCCAGTCCCGTATATGGGGAGAGAAACATCTCTGTCCGGTTCAAGTCGGTGGATCTGTTGTGGAAGCCCGCCGGGGCGATGGTCCGCTTCATTCTCGTCGATCATCCCACGAGAGGGCGGATCATCCTCTTGTCTACCGACCTCACCATGGAAGCTCAGGAGATCATCTTGCTCTACAGTTTGCGTTTCAAGATCGAAGTCGCTTTCAAGCAAGCGGTGCATTCGGTCGGCTCATTCGGATACCATTTCTGGATGGCCGCTATGCGACCGCTCAAGCGTCGCAATGGTAACCAATACCTCCACCGGACTACCGAGAAATATCGCAGACAGGTGCAGAGAAAGATGCACGCATATCATGTGTTTGTGCAGACCGGCATGATCGCTCAGGGCATGTTACAGTACCTTGCCATGACATGTGACGGTCTGGTCTGGAAACACTTTGGAACCTGGATCCGAACCATCCGCCCAGACGTGCTGCCTTCGGAAATGATTGTCTCAGCCGCCTTGAAAAACACGCTGCCTGGATTTCTGCACCACGGCGGAAAAGGTTCAGCGTTCCGAAAATTCATCCTTGATAAAATAGACTTCACTCGCTCCGAAGGTTCACGCTTCGCCGCATGATGATCCAGTTACAGAACTTCTCACTCACGAGAAAGTAAGTGCCGCGCTAAAAATGGCAGCCAACAATAGTAAAATTGTATCATTCCATCTAAAGCGTTTTCTATTTCTTTCTCTAAGCATGGTTATGCTGGCGGCTTAGAAATAACAAACTTCCACTTGTTATCCTGATATAACATCGGTGGAGATCCTGAGCTTCTATCTCCATTTTCCATCTTTACATAGACTTTCGCCATCAATCGTAATTCATCGATCTCTTCGTAATTGATATTGAGTATGCTTGGCTTCAGATATTCATATCTACCGTAAGCATTCTGGAAGTTTTTTAGAGTCATTAGGGGTATTTTAATACCTGCATCTTTGGCATCATCCGTTAAGTAAAACCATGTAAGCAGGTCCGCCTGACCAAGCGCGTCTACGTTATTGAGCTGTGAAAGAGTTTCTAGCAGAGAAGCATAGGCTTCCTGATTATCGAACATCCGAGAAATAGCCTCCTCATATGCTAGCACTAAATTGTCGGGCACGATAATTTGTTCATCTAATATAAAGCCGATTGCTCCATCATGCTCATATGGGAAAAAACGGCCCTTTCCACGGAACAATATGAGTTTGTCAACCTTAACTGGCACACCATTGAAAACTGGTGTTGGGAGTCGCCCTTCGTAGAATTCACTCTGTTTCAGATGACCATAAATAAGATTTAACTCACTAGATATGACTTTTTTAAGCTCTTTACTAACGCCATTTGCGAATGCTATTGGTATAGAGCGCCCTCCAGCCAATAAATCGGTACTAGTTCTTGAGAACCACCTGTCTAATATGCTAGCGCTAGCATGATTTTTGGGCAGCACAGAGATTTCCGAAGAAAGCTCCTTAGTATTAGTAACTAGATCTTGCCCGTGAAAGCGATCAAATCGCGGGTGACGTAGAGCAAGATAAAGTAAGACGCAGATCGCGCCAACTAAGAGCAAGACTAGTTTTATCCCCCTCATGACTGAACTGCTAGGAAATTGCTTTTCGTCCGTGGTATCAGAGGCGTCGAAGTGGTCGGGATTGGAGGGGGTTCAGGGGGAGGAGAGGGGAAAAGCGTCGCCATGTTCGGCGAGATTACGTGAAATCTTGGCCGAGGTCAAGATTTAATCTTGGCCTCCAGCGATTCCGTAAGACGGCGTCGGAAAGAGTCGTAATGGCCTGAATTGGTGGGTGTTGAGCGTGTTGAAGCTGGCGCTAGGAGGGCGAACAGTTTCGTGTGGCGGTTCTCGGGCGAATTTCGGAGGGCTCGAGCCGCGAAATGGATCCCCCTGTCGGCAATAGGCAACAGGGAGCCAGACCGCTCCGATGGCGGACGCGAACCCAAGGTTACCGAGAGCGCGGGGCGGGCGTTCCTCAGCCCGGAGCCGGTGGCGGCCACCATCGATCCTCTCGCATGGAGGCGGCGATTTGACGGGCAAAATAGATGGCCGTGTGTCCACGGCGTATCTCTGGCTTCAAGTTGCGCTTGTGGAAGCAGTGGAACACGGCGTGGGCCATGAACATGATCAGCCACAGAACGAGAATGGAATTGGGATGATGATGATAGCAATGACCGGAATGCCAGCGGGAGCAGAGTTCGTTAAAGCCTTCGTTTTCGACCTTCCAACGGTCGTGCCCGAAATGGAAGATGGTCTTGGCATCGGCCATTGAGCGGGGCATGGTCGTCGCCCACCACCAGTGGCTATCGATGGGAGTCTCGACCCAATCCCCAGCGACGCGCTCGCGACGGATGCCAGTCTCATGGGAATGAACAACGCGAAGAGGAGTGTGAATGGATTCAGTGCAGAAGCCCTCAGCCTCTTGTAAACGAACGTGCCGCGCGGGCTTGCCCGGTGCAGCCGGAGTCTCAAATGATTCTGGCTCTTGCTCCTCAAGGGGCAGGAGCGTGCGGGCTTCGGACAATAGCTCAGGCTGATTATCCTTGAGTACGGCAACAAGGTATTTGCCGTGGTCTTCAAGAAGATTGATCACGGAGGGACGCAGGTAGAGCGCATCGGCAGTGAGCACGTCAACCCCATAGTTTCATAAATCGGGGCAAGAATCCCAAGAAAATAGTGGCAGGGGCCTTTGGGATAAGGTTAATTTGGAATCTACCAAAACACCAAAAACTTCAACCCAAAAGCCACCTACAGTGAGAGTAGCACGACGTACGATTAATGCAGAGTCCAGAACGATTCCGGCGATCAAATTTGAAGATCAAGAACTGACCTCTTTCGGCGGTCTCGTTATCTTTCAGAAGCTCTTTCAGGAATTGGATCTGGAGGGGAAGCTTCAGCAGTGCTTTGGTCCACTGGATCGGCGCATGTCCCGCTTCTACAAGTTCCACAAGGTTTTCATGTGTCTTATCGTGCATCTTATACTGGGCTACCGGATGCTTCGCGATTTGGACTACTACCGAGATGATCTCCTTGTACGACAGGTTTTGGGGATGCACCAATTGCCCAGTGTCCCAACGATGAGCCGGATGTTGGGAGAGGTCGATTGTCAAAGCCTTGAGAGGATGAGGGAGATGAATCATTTCGTTTGCCTGTCGCGACTTCAGGATGAGGGAATCAAACGCATCACGCTTGATTTGGACGGAAGCGTGCAGAGCACGAGTCGCCATGCGGAAGGGACCGCTGTGGGATTTAACAAGAAGAAAAAAGGCGAGCGCAGTTATTATCCACTGCTCGCGACGATCGCTCAAACCGGACAAATCTTCGACTTCCTTCATCGAAGTGGCAACGTCCATGACTCCAATGGCGCGGTGGAATTTCTTTGCTACTGCGTGGAAAAGATTCGCAAGGTGCTGCCTGATGTGCAGATCGAGTTGCGCGCCGACAGCGCGTTTTTCAGCGATCAGATGGTTTCAGAGGCAAAGACCCTTGGCCTGGAATATACGTTCTCGGCGCCTTTCGAGCGGCTCGTGGAACTCAAGGGCATCATCGAGAAGCGCCGTCGCTGGTCCCGAACCCGAGGCGGAGAGGGAAAAACTCATCACTTCGAAATCCGCTGGAAGCCAAAAAGTTGGGCGCGCAAAGCGCGCATTTTGTGCATTCGAACCATGAGGCGCACTCAGCGCAAAGGACCGCTCCAACTGGATCTTTTCGAACCAGTCGAGGAGAACTATGAATACGAGGCGATCATCACCAACAAGACAAACACGGCCGCTCATGTGGTGAAATTTCATGAAGGGCGTGGCTCTCAGGAGAAGATTTTTGGCGAAGCCAAGAGCCAGGCCCAGATGGACTATATTCCGGCCAAGCGACGTACCGCCAACGAAGCTTTCCTTTTGGCCAGTATCCTCACCCACAATCTCACACGCGAAATGCAGATGCGATCTGCGGAGCGGTCACGCAAATCGTCCCCCAAAAGGGCTGCGGAGTGGATCTTTGAAGGACTCGGCACGATTCGCCGCAAAATCATCCAGCGTGCCGGACGTCTGACTCGCCCTCGAGGTCGACTCACATTGACACTCGGAGACAATCAGGCCGTCGAAGAAGAAATCGCCTACTACATGATGGCCTGACTGGCCATTTTATGAAACGCTGGGGTCAAAGCAGCGTGGGTGGTCCTTAAGGACGCGAGTTATCAGCCGTATAGCCGCAGCGACTTCGTCGTCTCCAGGATCTCCGCCTTCACCAGGCTCAAGCATTTCCACGTCGAGAAGCAATTGAAAATCCTCACAGATAATCTGAAACGCGACCAAGCGGTGGTAGAACTGTGTTTTGACCTCGTCTCCGACGGCGATCCGGCGTTGGAGACACTTTGGACAACAACGTTTGTAGCTACAGTGAGTTTCGTGACCATCGACGGCGGCAAGCATCCAACCGCGCTGTGGGGCAAGGATTTTGTTGCGTTTGAGGCAGAAGTAAATGTGTCCGAGACTGCGCTCGGAGACATACGCCAGTTCGTCGGCGCTGGGCAAACGGTGATTACCGAGCCAACGGGTCCAGCTGCTCTTGTTCCGGTGTTGCTCGAGTTCGTTGAAGCTTGGTAACCGGCAGCAGAACATGGCGAAGAATGCTGCCGGGAAAACTCGAGTGGGAATCTGTGGTTTGGGACGAGAGTCACGCACCCGCAGCCTCCACTGTTGGCGGAGGCTGAAAATCTTGTCCGCGTAAGTTAGTAGTCGCGTGAGAATGGTCGCTTCTTTTTTGGTGGAGAATTGCGCCCGGACTTGGCTTTGCCGGCTGATTTCTTACCGGTCTTGCCCTTCTTCTTGGCGGAGCTACTCGCCGCTCTGGCCTTGGTTTTTGCCTCCTCGAGTCGGAGGCGCCCCTGCTCGTCGAGGGCTTCCAGCAGAGCATTCGCCTTCTGGAAATCATCGATCCAGCGTCTCGCCTGAGCTTCCAACGGTCTGGGGACGTGCAGCATGGTGGTCTTGCCCTTGCGAGTCTGACCGATGGCCAAGGAGCGATGGCGCAAGGAGTCGTCGGAAGCGCAACGGCAAGTGGGCTTGCCGCATTTACGAGAGAGTTCGATGGGCGAGCCGTGAAGGAAGCCTTCGGCCTGGTCGAGGAGCTGGCGGAGGCGGCTGCGAATCTGGCGTTCGGTGGGGGGCAGGGAGTTTCTGCTTGGCATGAAGGTCGGCTCGTTCGGCGCACTGTAATATAAGACCATTACAGAAACAAGCTTAAAAAAGATGAAATCTCGCGAGTGAGAAGTTCTGTAACTGGATCATCATGCGGCGAAGCGTGAACCTTCGGAGCGAGTGAAGTCTATTTTATCAAGGATGAATTTTCGGAACGCTGAACCTTTTCCGCCGTGGTGCAAAAATCCAGGCAGCGTGTTTTTCAAGGCGGCTGAGACAATCATTTCCGAAGGCAGCACGTCTGGGCGGATGGTTCGGATCCAGGTTCCAAAGTGTTTCCAGACCAGACCGTCACATGTCATGGCAAGGTACTGTAACATGCCCTGAGCGATCATGCCGGTCTGCACAAACACATGATATGCGTGCATCCTTCTCTGCACCTGTCTGCGATATTTCTCGGTAGTCCGGTGGAGGTATTGGTTACCATTGCGACGCTTGAGCGGTCGCATAGCGGCCATCCAGAAATGGTATCCGAATGAGCCGACCGAATGCACCGCTTGCTTGAAAGCGACTTCGATCTTGAAACGCAAACTGTAGAGCAAGATGATCTCCTGAGCTTCCATGGTGAGGTCGGTAGACAAGAGGATGATCCGCCCTCTCGTGGGATGATCGACGAGAATGAAGCGGACCATCGCCCCGGCGGGCTTCCACAACAGATCCACCGACTTGAACCGGACAGAGATGTTTCTCTCCCCATATACGGGACTGGGAACGGAACTGAAGCCGCCCGTTCCAAAGACATTCTGGAGCTTCACCGCAGCGCCATACTTTTTCGGTCGTCCGCGTTTGCGTTTGCGTGGCACTGCCGCAGGCCGAAAGCCGGTTGTCGTGCGTCGAACCCTCGTGACCAGCACACCGGAACGCCCCTTGGTGCTCCGGATCACCTTTCCGTTGGCGTAGTAGGCGTCGGCCAGCAAGACGAACTCCTGACCTCTACAGACGGATGCGAGCATCTCGTTGGCCTTGTCGATCAAGGTTCTCCTGTCGCGGTTTGAAGTGACGATACCTTCGTGAATGCGTGCACAGACCGGAACGCAGAAGAAGTATCCGCCAACCTGACAGAGCACGCCGAAGGCCTGAAAGGAATGGCTCATGATGAAGTGAGGCTTGGAATTGGACTCGGACTGTTGATGCAGATACTTCACCGCAGGCATCTTGCGGCCCTCCTTGGACTTCTTGATGCCGTCGAGAACCAGGACGGGGCGACAACCGATCTTGTAGACAGGGAAGTGCTTGATCACGATGGCGAACCAAAGTTCTGCAAGCCGGTCCGTCTTCACGGCATTGCTGTGGAAGAAATGGAGTAAGTGCTCATAGAAGTGTTCTGACAAACCGAGAGCGCGGACGAAACTGGAAACCCCGAGGAGGTCATTGCGCACGGAGAAAGCGGCCAAGACGAGCAGAAACCAGAGAAAGGTGCGGGCTCTCGAGAAAGCGGGTCGCAGAAAACAGACGATATTCCACCAAGAAATCCAGAGATCCATAACAAATGATTTGATTTTCCTAGACATTCGCATATATAAGCTAATGACCATGAAAAAGATCAGATCACTGAAAAAAGAGTCCAGAAACTTGCGGCAAAGTTAGCTGCAATCGGGCCAATGCGGCCTGGGAGCATCAGCAAGCAATACCGAGATCGACAATGCCAGCGCGGCGTGTATTACCAACTGAGCTACACGCATAAGATGAGGAGCCGGACTGAACACGTCTGGCCAGACCACGTGAAGGGACTACGAAAAGAAACAGAGGAGTACAAGAAATTCAAGAAACTGACCACCGAACTGATCGATCTGAGCATTGAACTATCCAAGGCGAAGATCGCTCTATTACGCAGTCAGACAGACACGCCAGGCAAAGAGAAACCGGTCTGAGAACTTCCCACTCACGAGATGAAATAACGAATGCGAATTTGCCATGGGGTCAAAAATGGGCGCCGCCGATCCGAATTACCCAAAAATACAGGGCTTGAGCCGCCTCAGCCGCCTATCTTACGGAATCGCTGTATTGGGCCTGTTAAGTTAACGATTCAAGGCACTGAGGACATACCCTCGTAACAGAAAGCCGAGATGAGAACTAGATGCCGCCTCCAGCGGGGCCCGGCAGGACGACATCCAAGCACATCTATATAAAAAAATTCTAAGAACAACATGCACCAACCAAACGTAGACTAATACCTGCGCACTTCTGAAAAATCAGACACTCACATCTTGACAAACTTCCCAAACCGAGCAACCCATTGGTCCAGGTAAATCACCCTTAAATCTTCCGCTCGATTGGCTCCGCTTTCTCAGCCACCTCACAGCGTCAATATATCGCCCCCGTTTCCAATTGCTGGATTACCAATGAATTAAAAGTCGCCGATTATCGTTTTGTCAGCTTTGGACAATAATGATTAACGCATTGCGCTTCTATGCGCGCCGTCATTGGAGCCAGTGATGGCAATCAATATGAAACACGTTACTCCTTTTCTGCATGAATGACAATAACACGCCTTTGCGTACGCACTATGACAATCACCCGTATCTTCCCGCCGCAGTTGATGATGTTCCTAAGGAATGGCGCAAAAATAAAATGAACAATTTAAGGTTTCTCAACCTTATTTCTATGTTACTGTCAGTGCCATGCCTGACAGTTCCGTTGTCGAAAGCATTCGCCGGAAGTTCGATTCCCTGAGCCACCTCATGGACGAGCGGGCCCGGAGGTGTTGGGCGGCGGCGGAGGCCATGGAATTGGGTTGGGGCGGCGTATCCGCAGTTTCTCTTGCGACATCGATGTCGCGGACGACGATCACTGAGGGCATCAAGCAGTTACGGCGCGGCGACTACACGGCCCCCGAAGCCGACGGACGCATCCGTCGGCTTGGGGGGCGGGCGCAAGCCGGTGACCGAGACCGATCCGGAACTGCTTGGGGCTCTTGAGCGGCTAGTTGATCCTCTCAGTAGAGGCGACCCTCAATCCCCATTGCGCTGGACATTGAAGAGCACTCAGAGGCTTGCCAGGGAACTCACATCTCAGAACCATCCGGTCGGTGCGCGTACTGTTGCCGCGTTGCTGCGCAAGGCCGGCTATAGTCTGCTGGCAAATCGCAAGACCCGCGAAGGGGCACAGCACCCGGACCGCAACAGGCAGTTCGAATACATCAACGATCAGGTGCGTCGCTTCCAACATTGCGGCCAGCCAGCAATCTCAGTGGACACCAAGAAGAAGGAGTTGGTGGGCGATTTCAAGAACGCCGGGAGGCAGTGGAGGCCGAAAGACAACCCTGAGCAAGTCCGCGTGCATGACTTCAAGGACAAGGACCTGGGCAAGGCAATCCCCTACGGCGTTTACGATATGCTCAACAACCAGGGCTGGGTTAGCGTCGGAATCGACCATGATACGGCCCAATTCGCGACCCGCAGCATCCTGTTGTGGTGGACGGAAATGGGCTCTGCGCGGTTCCCTCACGCCCGTCGGCTGCTAATCACCGCCGATGGCGGTGGGAGCAACAGCCACCGCTCGCGGCTTTGGAAGCTTTCGCTCCAGGAGTTGGCGAACGAGACCGGGCTGAAGTTGGTCGTCTGCCACTTCCCGCCGGGGACAAGCAAGTGGAACAAGATCGAGCACCGTCTCTTCAGCTACGTCACCCAGAACTGGCAAGGCGAGCCACTGGCAACCCTGCAGACGATCGTCGAGTTGATTGGAAGCACAACGACGAAGGGAGGCCTGAAGGTCAGGGCCAGGCTCGATACCAAAAGCTACGAGACGGGGATCAAAGTGACGGACGAGGAACTGGCCGCCGTAAAACTGGAAAGGCACGAAACACACGGCTCATGGAATTACACAATCAAACCCTCGACGTAAATGTTCACCTTATTTTTGCGCAGTTCCTAAGGCATCCAGGAACGCCCGTCGGCAAAGACGGTCTCCCACACCCAGCTTCGATTAAAACTGTTCAACGTGATCAGCTTACCGCCCTTCGCCAGATCCTCACCCCCGTAGCCCGCATGGCCGGTGGCTCGCCCGTAGACGAGATCGACGCCCTCCAGCGTCCCGCCGTAGTCGTTGACGTGATCGTGTCCGCAGAAACAGGCTCGCACCTTGAGCCGCCGCAGGTGCGCGATCGCACTCCCGTCCTCGCCATAGGTGCAGACCTCCTCCTGCTTCACTCCCCGCGCGTCTCCCGACTCCCACAGCGTGTGGTACTGCAACACCGGGATGTGGAGGAAACAGAGCGCGTCCTTGGCCGTCTTGGCCACCCGCTGCGCTTGCAGCCAATCCTCCTGGGCCTTCTGAACCCCCTGCGTCGTCGTGTTCAGACAAACCAAGTCCCAGAGGGTCTCCCCGTTGGCGTTTTCCAGAGCCACCCGGTAGTTGCCACCGGCATAGGCACCCCGATAGAGACTTCCAGGAGCATCGGTCAGCGCCTTCTGCGCCAAAGGCACGTCCTCGAGCAGATCGTGGTTGCCCCAGACGAACAACCAGGGGACTCCCCAGCGGCTCATGGACGCCAAGGCTTGATCGAAAATCTCACGGCTCTTGCCAGGAGCCGGATCGTGCCAGACATCGCCACTGAAAGCGATCAGGTCCGGCTGGTGACGCGCGACCAGACGACCGATGTCCTCCAGAGTCCGCTGGTCGGCCGCTTCCCCGTGCTTGACGCGATCGCAGAAAAAATGGAGATCGGTCAACTGCAGGATCTTGATTCGCCCCAGGTCCCATACCGGGCAGCGGGCCACTGTCTCGCTCAGAGTCGCTCCCGGCTCGGGCGCCGCCAATCCAATCGGCTGAAACTCACGCAGGTCCCTGGGCCCCAGTTCCCCGGCGCCCGCCTTCGCCAGCGTCCCTCCGAGAGATCCCGCCACACCGGTCGCCAAAAAAAAGCCTCGCCGTTTCATGAATCCAACCGTCAGCCTCCAGGGCCGCACCCGTCAACGGACTTTCCCGCGCACCGCGCGCGGGCCGATGGTTCCCTCAATAGAGCTCCACTGGCGTCGGCACCACGATGCCACGATCGCGACGATCCTCATTGGTCTCCGACTCCTCGATCCCCAAGACGAGGTCGTTGTCCAAGGTGATCGACAGCTTTCCGGTCTCCACCTTGACGTAGGTGGTGCGTTTATAGAGAAACCCAAAAGCGTTCCGCGCCCAGGATTCCTGAGGCACCTTTTCGTAGGTGATGTATTCCAGGGTGTCTTGTTTTCCCTCGGCCGTCACCTTGGTCGAGCGTTTGGTCGGCTCGCCCAGCGACGCGATCACTTCCTCGGCGGTCATCCCCAGTGCCACTTGCTCGTTGGCGATGAGATCGGCCACCACCGCCTTTCGCTCGGCCACCTTCTTCAGGTTCTCCACGAAGTCCGGAGCGAGTTTGTCAAAAAAGGCGTGCCCTGCCCAGCCGGCGATCTGGCCCTGCTGCGCCTTGCCCCGCACCCGGTAGGCCCGGTCGCTCACCGCCAGCAAAGTCACCTCCTGATCCACTCGAAGCGTTCCCAGATACCGCTCTCCCTTGAGCGACGAGTAGGTATTGGCCGGCTTGATCACCTTGAGCTTGATCGGATTCTCCAGGACATCTTCCAGATAAAGGGCCCCTTCTTCTCGGAAGGGTTTCGCCGCTGAGTCTTCGGCCCGACTGATACCCAGCGACAGGACACTCCAACCCAGGAGAAAGACGATACGGAAAAGAGGGGACGTGGTCATGGCTCCTATTTTAGCTGACGAATCCTCAATTTAGCTGAGAAAGCGTGATGTGGGAAGCGGTGAATTCGACGACACGAAGGTGCGGCCTATTCAGACCGCTTTCTCGGAGGAAAACTCCCGCTCTCCCGCGCCCGGGCCGTTGCCGCCGTGCCCAAATCCCTGCGCGGATTCCACCCACACTTTCGGTCGCCATCCCCGCGAATCCACTCTAACGGTCGGCATGTCCCTCTCCGGAAAACTCTTCGCCGCGGCTCGGGAAGTCATGCCGGGCGGCGTGAATTCTCCCGTGCGCGCCTTCCGCAATGTCGACGGCGAACCCTTTTTCGTGCGCCGTGGCAGGGGCTCGCGCATCGAAACCGTCGACGGCGTCACGCTGATCGACTACATCGGCACCTGGGGACCCGCCATCCTCGGGCACGCGCCTGAGTGCGTGATCCACGCCGTCCACGAAGCGGCCAAGGAGGGCGTGAGCTTTGGGATCCCCAATCCCCACGAAGTGGAGATGGCTCGCCTCATCCGGGACTGGGTGCCCTCCGTGGAAAAGGTTCGCATGGTCAACAGTGGCACCGAAGCCACCATGTCCGCCCTTCGCCTCGCCCGGGGCTACGCCGGAAGGGATCTGGTCATCAAGTTCGAGGGCTGTTATCACGGTCACGTCGATTCCCTCCTGGTCGCCGCGGGCAGCGGAGCCCTGACGCACGGCCGCCCGGACAGTGCCGGCGTGCCCGCCGATCTAGCCAGGCTCACCATCACGCTCCCTTTCAATGACCCGGAAGCCGTCGAGCGGGTGGTCCAGGCCGAAGGGGACCGCATCGCCGCCATCATTCTGGAGCCCATCCCCGCCAACGCGGGCCTGTTCTTTCCCCGGGACGGCTATCTCGAATTCCTCCGGGAAATCACCACACGGCACGGCATCGTCCTGATTTTCGACGAGGTGATGACGGGCTTCCGAGTGGCCAAAGGCGGCGTGCAGGAACGCTACGGCGTGACCCCGGATCTCACCGCGCTCGGCAAGGTCATCGGCGGAGGTCTCCCCGTGGGTGCCTTTGGCGGCAGAGCGGAAATCATGGATCAGCTGGCGCCGGATGGTTCCGTCTACCAGGCCGGCACCCTCTCGGGGAATCCCCTGGCACTGGCGGCCGGCCTTGCTCAACTGCGGGAATTGGAGGCCCGGCGCGGCTTCGCTCAGTTGGAGGACCTGGGCGCCCGATTCGAAGCCGGTATGCGCGAAGCGCTCACCAGAGCGGGCAAGAACTACACCTTTCATCGCATCGGCAGCATGTTCTGTCTCTTCTTCTCCGAATCGCCCGTCCACGACCTCGCCACCGCCCAACAGGCCGACACCGAGGCATTCAAGCGCTTCTTCCACGCCGTCCTCGACGCCGGTGTCTACTTGGCGCCATCTCCCTACGAAACCGGTTTCCTCTCCCTGGCCCACTCCGCTGGGGACCTCGACGAAACCGTCGAGGTCATCGGTCGCGCCCTGGCTCGGTCTCACTGACGCGCGGAAAGACGCGGCCAGGCCCTCGTATTCATGCATCTTCTTTTCCCGCTGCTGGCCAGTCTGCTCTATGTCATCGCGGCTCTCTTCTTTCGCCAGGCGGCCACCCTGGGAGTCGGTCCCTGGCGCACCGCGCTGGTCTGCAATGTCCTGACCGGGATCGCCTTCTTCGGCATCTGGCCGCTCGGCGGCGCCTTGCCCGGATGGTCCGCTCTCTGGCAACCACTCGCCGTGGCGGGTCTCTTCATCGGCGGACAGTTGTGCACCTTCCTCGCCCTGGAGAAAGGAGACGTCTCCGTCGCCACCCCGGTCATGGGAATCAAACTGATTCTCGTCGCCTTCTTCACCACGCTCTTGCTGGCGGAAACCGTTCGGCCCGGCCTCTGGGCCGCGGCGGTGCTCAGCGTGGCGGGAATCGCCCTGCTCCACCGCACTCCGCGGCACCACCGCCGACCCGAATTTCTTGCCCGTACCATCTTGTTAGCCCTGCTGGCGGGGGCCGCCTATGCCCTCTTCGATGTTCTCGTGATGAAATGGGTGCCCGCCTGGGGAGCCGGTCGTTTTCTCCCCGCCGTGATGGCGCTCTCGGGAATCCTCTCCCTCGGATTTTTGCCACTTTGTCAAGGCAAGCTGAGCGAGATCCGCGTGCCGCAGTGGCGCGCCCTCCTGGGCGGTAGCGCCTTCATGGCGGCCCAGGCCATGGTCCTGATCACCACGCTAGCCATCTTTCAAGACGGCACTGCCGTGAACGTGATCTACAACCTCCGCGGCCTCTGGAGTGTCGCCGCCGTCTGGCTCATCGGGCACTGGTTCGGCAATGTCGAGCGACAACTGGGAACCGAAATCCTGCGTACCCGACTTCTCGGCGCCCTGGCGCTGAGCGCCGCCGTGGCCCTGGTCTTCGTCTGAGCCGCTTCCGCCGCCGGCCCCGAAATTCCACCGTCACGCAAAAGGATCGACAGCCGCTCGGCAATCGCGCATAGATCACCGGACGTGAGCCCGCCGCCCGAAAACCCGCCTACTAACAAATGGCTCATCATGCTTCTCACCGGCCTGGCCGGCGGCCTGGCCTGGGGAATACGGGGACAGTACGGTCACGAAACCGGCGCCATGATTGCCGGTGTCCTGGTCAGTCTGACGCTCATCTTGATGCTCTGCCCGCGGATCGATTCCCTCCGCGCGGCCCGCGCCATCGCTCTCATGGCGGTGGGGATCTCCTTCGGAGGTTCCATGACCTACGGCCAAACCATCGGGCTGACCCACGACGCCCCGCTCGTTGGCCACCACGGCGCCCTCTTGTGGGGCCTGCTTGGTCTCTTCCTCAAGGGTGGGATTTGGATTGCCCTGGGGGCCCTCTTTCTCGGCATCGGGTTGAGCCGCAAACGCTACACGGCCTGGGAGCTCACCACGATGCTTTGCGTCGCCGTCCTCCTCTTGTTAGGCGGTGTCGTCGGGCTGAACCAGCCCTTCGATCCGCTCAACCGCCTTCTCCCGCAGATCTACTTCTCCGATCACTGGCGCTGGGAGCCGGACGGCGATCTCATTCCGCGACGCGAACGCTGGGGAGGCTTGATCGTCGCGCTGGCCGGGTTCTTGGCCTACGTCACGCTCGTCAAGCGCGACCCCCTCGCCCGGCAGTTGACGCTCTGGGGTTTCCTTGCCGGTGGCATCGGCTTCGCGGGCGGCCAGTGCCTTCAGGCTGCTCACGCCTGGCATCCCGCCTTCTTTGACGAAACGCCGGCTCTCGCGCCGCTAACCCGCCATCTCAACTGGTGGAACCTCATGGAGACCACCTTCGGCTTTCTCTTTGGCGTCATTCTCGCCCTGGGCGTCTGGCGAAACCGCCGACATCTGGCAGGCCATCCCGACGCCCATTCTGAAGAGGAAAGCCGGGAAGAAGTGAGTCTGCGAGAGTGGGCCGAGGGGCTGCTCCTCGCCATTCACCTGTCCATCCTCATCCCGTGGAACTTCCTCTCCATCGATCGCCTCGACCGCTTCGCGGACCTGGCGGTCACCATGGGCATCCTGCCCGTGCTTGGCATCATGTCAGGACGCTGGTGGCCCTATCTCTTTGCGCTACCGGTCGTTGCCCTCCCCATCGCGGGGAAGACCATTCGCGAACTCTCTCTCAACACGGAGACCATTCCGCTTGTCGCTGGAATCTGCGTCTACGGGATCATGCCGCTCTTTCTGGTGACCAGCCTCGCCGTGCGCCACGCCCAACGCCCTTCCAACGGGGCCCTGCCCTTCGTCCGCGAGGCGCTCGTCCTCATGGCGTGGACCTACTTCTTTCTAAACTGGGCCTTCTTCCGTTATCCCTGGCCATGGGAACCGTGGACCGGAAGGACACCCCACGGTCTCAGCTACCTCGTCGCCACGCTCGCCCTCACCCTGGCCGCGGTTTGCCTGCACCGTGACCTCTCCAAAAAGCGGGCTCCACAGGAGGCCAAGGAATCGTCGCCTGAACGACCACCCGTTCCCTGGGCCGAGGCCTCGCCCGGCAGACGACCCATCGGCAAGACGGATTCCTGATCGCGATCACGGGCCATCGATCGGCTCCAAAGCCCTCCCAAAACGCCGAGGGCCACGAGCAGGAGGATCGCCGACTCCGGCTCCGGAATCGCTTTCACCCGCTGAAGCGTGAACATCGGCTGGTCGATGATCTGTCCCAGGCTACCGCGAAAACGTCCGAATTCTCCCACGATCAGTTCACCCTCACCTTCTTGCAAGATCGCCGGCTCGTTGCGCAGGGGATCCGGCAAAAACTCCTGATTGTGTTGAAAGATCATGAGTTGCCCGGCATCCCGCAACAAGCCCTGATCGGAAATCACCGTGTAGATCGCCTGCCCCGCAAAGGCATCGCCCTCCACCACTTCGCGCATCATCACGTCCTGATAGAGACCCGGGAGACCGTTGAAAAATACCGCCGTCGCTCTTCCAAACTGCACGAACTTGCCGTGCAAAGCTTCCAATTGGCCGTTCTCCACCGCGGCGCCAATGGCATCCGGCTCGAGGGTGAACGTCCCGATCCAGACGATCCCGTTGGTGAAGAAGCTGCCGTCATCTCGTCCGATCAAGTTGGACCGGGGGCCGTCAAAATTGCTTGCCGTCACCGTTGCCCCACCCAGCTCACTCATCGCGAACATCCACACGATGCCGGCCATCACCAGTCCCATCCGCGCCATTCGCTTAACTGACATTACTCCCATGCCAGTGAAGCTTCTGCCGCATGGTGCGAAAAAACGATTGCTCCGGCAAGAATGCTAGAGAGACCGCGTGCGCCGCCCGTTTGATCGCGATGCGGCTGTGTGCTGGCACAGTCTGCTCCGACCGGCCGTCCAGCGTCAGCACCACGCGATCGCGCGGCTCCACTGGAACCACCTCGATCAGCGCATCGTCACGGACCACCATGGAGCGATTCGACATGGCATGCGGGCAAACTGGGGTGATCACCAGCACGCCGCTCTCCGGATCGATGATGGGGCCACCCGCCGAGAGGGAATAGGCCGTGGAGCCGGTGGGCGTCGCGACGATCAAGCCATCGGCGCTGTAGTGGTTCAGATACTCGCCGTTCACGTGGGCCTCCAGGTGGATGAGCCGGGAGCTGTTGGCGCGACTCACCGTGACTTCGTTCAAGCCGAAGTAGGTCGCCTGTTCCTCGCCCGAGAGCCTCACCGTGGCCTCGAGCAGGGCGCGCTTCGAAACCCGATAATGCGCGCTCTGGATCCACTCGCCAACCCGGTCGATGGCGTCCTGGGTGGCGCAAGTAAGGAATCCCAGTCGCCCGATGTTGACTCCCATGATGACGGGAGTGGTCATGCCGACCGTCTGCCTGACCACCTGGAGAATGGTGCCGTCCCCACCCAGGACGATCAGCAAATCCACCAGGTCGGACAGCTCTCCCAGCTGCGGGCATTCGGAACTCGTGGGCAACTGCAGCAGCCGGGCGGAATTTCGCTCAATCACCACGTCCAATCCACGGCGCTCCAGGCTGGAGCGCAATTGGGTCAGGACTTCACGCGCGCTCGGCTTGGAAACGTTAGCAGTGATGCCTATGCGGGTTGCAGCCATGCTAAAAACTCCTGGTTACCATCGGCGCCCCGCACGGGACAGTCAATGAGCTCACGCCAGCGCGCGCCCAGCTGGCTCACTGCGAAGTGCCGGATCTTTTCCGCGGCGCGCTGGCGCAATGCCTCATCCTTCACCACCCCTCCCTTTCCTACCTCCTGTCGTTCCAATTCAAACTGCGGCTTGATCAGGCAAATCACATCCGCCTCGGCGTTCAGAATCCGCCAGCACGCCGGCAAGATCAATGTCAGGGAAATGAACGAGAGATCGAGCACCACGAGATCCACCCGCTCTCCAACGTCTTCCGGCTTCATGTGGCGGACATTGAACTTCTCCCGCACCGTGACCCGTGGATCCGTACGCAATGACCAGACTAACTGATTCGTCCCCACGTCGAAGGCGAACACCCGCGCCGCGCCATGCTGCAGAAGGCAATCGGTGAAGCCGCCCGTCGACGCCCCCGCATCAAAGCACACTCGCCCTTCCACCGGGATTTCAAAAGCTTGCAGGGCGGCCTCAAGCTTGAACCCGCCACGCCCCACGAAACGGGGCTTCTCCTTGACCGTCACCTCGGCGCCGGCGGGAACCGCGCCGCTCGGCTTGTCCCAGACCTCCGTCCCCACTTTGACTTCTCCCGCCAGGATCAGACACTTGGCCTGTTCACGGGAGCTGGCGTGCCCCGTGCGCACCAGAAACTGATCGAGACGCTCTCGGCGATGGGTGCTTGGCTCCGGCGGGGGCATGACGGCGTGAAACTCATCGCCACCCTGACAGGATCGAAGCACCAATCAAGCATGCCGAGCGTCGGCGCGCCAAATTCTGGCCGGCCCACCCTATTCCCAATCGTCGATCTCGATCGCCTGCGCCGGCTTTGGATCCGGCAGCCACCAAATCGCCCGAGCGATCATCGGATCGGTGGGATCGGGAAAGGCCCGTTGCTTGGCTTTGAACCCCAGAAAGGCAGCCAGAACGACCGTGATCAGGCTCAATCGAAACATCTCCGGCCGAATTCCCAGGGAACCTGCGGTCTTCATCAGCCAGAAAAGGGCCAACACCGCAGCAGGAAAGGCCAGGTTGAAGACCTGAATAAGCCCCTCGCGGAAGGGAAAGGTCGAGATCGGACCCAGCCCTCGACCTTCCAAACGACATTCGTAAAGGGCGTATCTGGATACGGCGATCATCCAGAGAGAGGCCATGAACAGAATGGAGAGGAGGGCCTGCTTCATGATCATGAAAACCATCTAGATTATAATTTCCATAATTAATTTGCGCAAATCTTCTCATGCTCTCCCACCCGCGGCCGACATCACCGCCGGGAGGGTCGCGCCAGACCGCCTTTCCGGCGGATGAATGGCCCAATCGGCCGCACCGCGGACGGCGAGGACACCATTCCGTCCCTCCAGGGCGTCCACGGTATTTCCTCGCACGCCGGGAGGGTCGCGCTGCGTCGCGACTGGGATCCTGCGGATTCGGCCAATTCGGTCGCACCGCAGACGGCGAGGACGCTGTCCCTCCCCTCATCCATTCTGACCACATCGGTCGCACCGCCCGGGGATGGCATCCCCAGCTACAGCGGCCACCCGAAACGCACCGCCCGGCGATTGAAGCGCCGCTGCGCGCGTCTTCCTCCTCTACGGTTTCCCTGCCACCGCCGCCGCCAGCTCGGCGAGGCATTCCTCGGTGGTCTCCCAGGACATGCACTGATCGGTGATGCTCTGACCGTGGACGAGTTCCTCGCCCGGAACGACCTTTTGCGTTCCCTCCACCAGGTGACTCTCCAACATCACACCCGCGATGGGACTCCCGCCCGCTCGGATCTGGGCCGCCACTTCGCGAGCCACCAACGGTTGCTTGCGATGATCTTTTTCACTGTTGCCATGGCTACAATCGACCATGAGGCGGCTCGGCAACCCGGCGGTCTCCAGCATCTCCGACACCCCGCGCACCGAGATCTCATCGTAGTTCGTTCCCTGAGTCGACCCGCGAAGGATGATATGGCAGCTTGGGTTTCCCAAGGTTCGCACAATGGCCGCCACACCCTGCTTGGTCACCGAGAGAAAGGAGTGCGGCCGTCGTGCCGCCCCGATCGCGTCGATGGCGATCATGATGTTTCCATCGGTTCCGTTCTTGAAACCCACGGGCATCGAGAGGCCGGATGCCAGTTCGCGATGCACCTGGCTTTCCGTGGTCCGCGCGCCAATGGCCCCCCAGGCGACGAGATCGGCCACGAACTGAGGACTGATCGTGTCCAAAAACTCCGTCCCCGCGGGAACCCCACGATTCGCCAGCTCAAGAAGCAACGTGCGCGCCAGGCGAAGCCCGCGATTGATATCGAAACTGTTGTCGAGCTTCGGGTCATTGATGTAGCCCTTCCAGCCCACGGTGGTGCGAGGCTTCTCGAAGTAAACGCGCATCACCACTTGCAGCTCGTTTCGGTACCGGGAAATCAGGGGCTTGAGCCGGTCCGCATACTCCAGGGCCTGGGCGCTGTCGTGAATCGAGCACGGCCCCACCACGACCAGCAGGCGATCGTCTTCCCCGGCCATGATCGCCTGAGCCTCTTCCCGGGCATTCGCCACACAGGTTTTGTGGTGCTCCTCGGCCGGCAACTCCTCCATCAAGATCGCCGGAGCGATCAAAGACTGAATGCGGTCAATGCGTAGATCATCGGTTTCGGGCATGGCGTCGAGAGCGGTCGGTGACCGCTCGTATCCACCGAAGGCCCGGGCTGCGCAAGTGGAAAGGCCGAGGAAACCCCGGAGCCACCGTGACGTCGGGTCACGCCACGTCGCCGAAATCGATCCACCCAGGATCGCCGGTCTCGGCGGGAGGGATCTGATCAGACGCTACCGCCCAGCCCCGGACCTGCCTCGAAACAGGCGACGCCACGTCCAGCGCTCGAGCTTCTCTTCCTCCCCGTGCTCGCGTTCCACCTCGACCCTGTCGGGGGCGCGCGACTGCGCCGGGAGATTTTCCTCCACCGGCCCGGCCGAGCTTGCCTCCCCAATCCACTCTCCCTGGGGAAACGCTTCCGCCGCCTCCTCGCCAACGGAAGTCCGCAAGTCCTCCGAATGACTCGCCAGACCCAGTTCCCGGTTGTCCGTCACGACGGTCGGCTGAATGAACACGAGCAATTCCTTGCGGCTCTTGGTCGATTTGGAATTCTTGAACGCCTGACCGATCACGGGAATCCGGCTCAACACCGGGATGCCCTCGTCGGTCTTGTCTTCACTCTCGGTGATCAATCCTCCCAAAACCACGGTTGCCTGGTTTGGAATGGTCACCGTCGTGGTCAGTTTCTCGGTGCCGATGATGGGCACGGTGTTGTCGGCTACTCGCTGCTCGCCCACCACGGTGTCATTCACCTGCGCCATGGTCAGGGTGACCTCCTTGTCGCTGTTGATCAGGGGGACGACTTCGAGCTTCAAGACCACATCCTGGAATTCGATGTTGGTGCGCACGTTCGTCGAGTCGTCTTCCACGTCCGTCAGACTGCTGGTGGGCACGGGGATGCGTTGCCCCGAGGTGATGACGGCTTTCTTGTTGTTGGCGGCGTAAATGGAGGGCCGCGACAGCACCTTGAACTGCGAGGTCGACTCGAGAGCGTTGATGAAAACGTCAAGCGATTCGCCCACCTGTCCGTAGACGTTCAAGCCCGGCGCCACGGCTTCCACGCCCCTCGTCAGAAGATTAGTCCACACATCGCCAATGGCATCCCGCAGCGAGGTGCGAGAGAGAAAACTCGCCGTCCCGCCCTGCGTGATCGGATTGGAATCGAGACTCTTGAATCGTTGCAGGTATTCCACGCCCAGGTTGACCTCATCGCCCAGCGTGAGCTGGCCGATCACGGTCGCCAGATAGACTTGCGGAGGCTTGCGATCGAGCTTGTCCAGGAGCTTGCTGATCTTTTGCAGACTCACCTTGGGACCCATGACGATGATGCTATTGGCCTGAAGATCGGCGATGATCCGAGTCTTCCCGACCGAGACCGATATGGGCGCGGTGTTGTCTAGCGGATTGATCAACATGTCCTGCTCGCCGGAGACGCTGCCCGCGGCGGTGTCTCTCACTTGCACCCCACTGCGGATCCTTCCGGTGAGCGTGCTCGCCGCCGAGGATGCCTGCGGCGCCTCGCGCGTGGCGATGGACCCACCTCCCGGGAGTCTGGTGGTTCCCAACCCCGTGTCCTGCAAGACGTCCACCAGGACCGGGAGCGCTTCGTCCACATAGAGATACTTCAGGGGCCGCTCCAGCTGATTGGCATCCTCGATCGGCTGATCCCATTCCTTGATCAAACTCAGGATGTAAATGTAATCCTTCTGATCGGCCACGATCATGATCCGGTTCAGGCGATCGTCCGCCACCACCTGGGGTTCCGGGGGATCATCGGAACGCGTCCGGTTGCGCCGTCCACCGGTCGAAAACGTGTCGTCGCCCGCCGCCGGGGGATCCGGACGGCTGGTGAGGGTCGCCTGGATGATTTGCGCGATCACGCTGGCTTCGGCAAACTCGACGTCGATGAACTCCGTCACGCGCTCGGCACGGGCATGCGGCTTGTCCATCACTCGCTGCACCTGAATGAGCTGCCGGACGATGGCACTGTTCTCGGTGATCAACAGACCGGCGGGACTGATCACCGGCGTGATCCGGCCATAGGGGTTGAGCCCGATGTGATTGCTGAAGAGAGATCCCGCCTCCACCGGATCGAGATGCTTTAGCCGCATGAAATACTCGATCACAATGTTGTTCTCTGGCAGGTCCTCCGGCCGCTCATGCACCTCCAGGCCCACGTTGATGTTGGCCTGACTGGTGTCCTCCGGCATGATGCGAATGGTATCCGTCGACATGTCCCTCGAGACAACGAAATCGTTCAGTTGCAGCGCGCTCTCGATCAGCCGGATGGCCTCCTCTCGGGGAACGGGCTTCGGCGTGACCAGGCTGATGGTGTTCCCCCCGAAAATCTCCGACCGCTTGATCACCGATCTCCCGGTGAGCTTTTCATAGACCTCGATGACATCCGAGACGGGATTGTTAGGGAACTGCAGAACGACTCCCTGATCACTCGCTGCAGGCTCCTGAGCCAGCAAGGCGAGGGGCCAGCAGGCCAGGATCAACCCCGAAAGATAGGAGAGAAAGTGCACGCGTTGATTCATTCTGATGGTGTGGTGCTGCCGACTTCGAGACCCTCCAGACTCTCCGCCAAGGTCTCACGTTCCTTTTCCTGTTGTTCGAGGACGGTCTCGAGATTCTCACGCGCCGTGATGGTTCGCAGCTCGGAGCTGGCCCGCGGATACTCTTCCAGGTAGTCTTCGAAGGAATAGCGAAAGCGATCCTTGTAGGAGTCATCGAGATGATCGTACTCCCGCAAGAGATTGGGATCGAGCCGTGCCAGCCACTGTTCAATCGAAGGCTCCTCCGGCGTCTTGGCCGGTGTCACGCGGCGCGGCTGATACCGCCGGATCGTTTCCGGCGTCAAGCGACGCTCGTCAAAGCCCAGGGTCACTTCCTGTTTGCCCACCAGAATGCGCGCCTCCACATCTTCGAGCTCCCTTCCCCCGGAGACGTCCACCAGACGCCAGCCCTGAGCATTCTCCTCGCCTGAAACACTGTAAGTCTCCTCCGCCCGCCGATCAAAGACCGTCACCACCGTGCCCGTCTCCAACGTCGCGACCCCCGTCAGAATGAGATCGTCGGAAAAGCTCATGAGCCGACGAAACGGCGAATTGGAGAGGAGATCCTGAAACTGATCCAGACTCAAGGGCTCCGAAACACCCTCGGGCAGTTTCATCGCCACCTCCTCTTCACCGGGAGCAGCGGACGCCTCATCCTCGGCCCTGAGCCCGCCGACGATCCATAGCAGCATTGCGATCGCCAAGCCCTGAGCCACCGGAACGGCGACAACGCTCGGAGGCGAATGCATTCGTTTTTTCTTGAGTTCTATCATTGAATTGTCCTAACGCTTAAACCATCGAGCGACGATCACCTGGCAATCTCCCTCGGGGCGGCTGCGTCTACCTTCCGGCTCCAACCGGAGAAACTTGATCGCCTGAAACTTTTCCGGCGATTGAAGACCTGTCAGCCACTGAAAAACCTTTCGTTCCGGACCGTCGAGAATCATCTTCACGGCCACTTCCTGATAATGCGGCGTGGACGCCGGTTTGACGAAACTCTGGCCGTCTATGTCCAAGTCAAAGGATTTGGCGCTGGCCCGGAGGTCTTCCAGCAGGGCCGCCTGGGCTTGGTCGCGGCTGGTCATCGCGGGCAGCTGTTCGTCCAGCCAGGCCATGCGCTCTTCCCACATCCGCGTCTCGGAGGCCGGCGTGGTGGCCGCCACCTCGATGTGTTTCTGATCACCGCGACGACCCAGATCCTCCAGGACTTGCTCGGCCTTCGTCACCTTCAAGCGGTACTGCTTGTAGGCGATCAGGTGTCCCATGAAGAGAACGGAGAAGACACAAAGACCGAGGAGAACGGCTTCGGAACGGGTCAGTGAGCGCATGATAATTGTCCGGCGAGAGAAGGGGATGTTTTCATTTCAATTTCCCGATGATCTGGAAATGCGCCGTTCCATCATCATCGAGGCGTGGTTCCTGTTTCCGGCTCCAGCGGTGAACCGCGCTCAACTCGGGATGCTGATTCAGATTCTCCAAAAAGTCGAACACCGCCTTGGCGCTGTTGGCGCGCCCCTCGAGCTTGACCTCCGAGATCTTTGTTTCGTACTCTGACAGAATCACCCCGTCCGGAGGCATGATCTGGGAGATCGTGTTGAGTTGAACGAGCGGATAACGCCTGGGCTCCAAGGCATTGGCCATGGCATCCCATCGCTCCTCCGATGCCGAATGCTTGGCTGAGGTCGCCGAATTGACCCCCAGGTTTTGCTGCTGGCCATCGATCTGCGCCTGCAAGTCCGCCAGGTGGTTTCTGAAATACCCGATCACCAGCGCATAGACGACCGCCACGGCAACCATGCCCAAGACACCGTAAAGACGGACCCGGCGCTTCTTGACTCCCAAGTCCACCGACGGCGGCAAGAGCGCGCCGTTCGGAGGCCGTCGCAAACCCTCCGGCTCCGGCGGTTCGCGCTGAATCACGGGAAGATCGAAACACCCGGCCAGGGCCTCGACCTCCTCCGGCGGAAAGTCTCCCCAGAGTTCCACACCCTCGATCGGGGCCTTCAGAAAGCCCCGCAAGGTCAGGGACAGCACCGCCGTCTGGATCTCGACGGCCACCGATTCGTCCAGCATGCCGGTCTGATTGAGGATGCTGGCGTAGAGAAGCTTTCCGCCCCGGCCGACGACCATCACCAAACGCCCGCGCTCTCGCCGCAGAACAACCTTGTCGTCGGGCAAGGCGTAGTAGCGGAGGGACGCCGCATAGCTGAGCGCCTTCTTGTCCTCCCAGGTCTTGGGCAAGTCTCGATTGATGAAGTCCACCCGAACCAGCGCCCCTTCCGGCGTACGCTCAAGCTGCTCGAAATCGAAACGCGCGTTGCTGGTCGGCGAAACCAGATGTCGGCGCTCCAGCTGGGCGTAAACCAGGTCCCGGTAAAGTTTGCGGTCCTTGCTCGGCAACCACAGCGGAAAGCTCCGGCAATAGCTCAGGGGCAAGGCGAAATGCAGCGGCTGACCATTGACGGCTTCCGGATCGTCGACCCGGCGCAGCCTCTGGGCGGCCCAAAGCTCCCAGTCCAATTCGGCGGTTGGTAAGAGAACAAGGTTCCGGGAGATCATTAAGAATCGTTTTCCATAGAACCGTTGGGCTCACGATCCGTCGCGAGAAAGCTCGACTGCGAGTGCCCCAATTGAGCCGCTCACTCGCTCCTCCTCGATCTGGTTCACCCCGGGACCGACGACGGCCGTGAGGATCACCTGGAAATCCCCAGCCCGCCCGGTGCTCACCACCCGCCGGACCGGATGCTGGAGTGTCAAGCGCGGCTCGATGTCCTCAAAATCCCAGTTGGAGATGCCCAGGGCCTCCTGAACCGCCTCGAAATCCTCGAAGGGCTCGTCATCCTCCGTGCTCGGCAGGGCATCCGGCCCCCGCCGCAAAAGAACCAGGAGGTCGGCCTGGGCGCGCGTCACTTCACAAGTCACCTCCAGAAGCTCGGAGGAGGCCTGATTCACGTCGATCCGCCCATCCCCATGCAGGGTGAAATACTCCCTCCAATTGGATCGCCACCGCGCCACATCGGCCATGCCCCACACGAAGAGCATCTCGTCCAAATGCGCAAAGGGACCGTTTCCCGGGAACTCGGGCGCGCCTCGCAGCGTGTAATGCTGGTCCTCCGCTCCCAGCGGACTCACGCGGTCATCCGCGTCCACCCAGTCCTTGAGGGAGTCCGCCACCACCCCCGATTTTTCGGGATCGAGGCCCCACAAGATGAACAACCGGCGACAGAGATCGTGCACCTGGGCGTTGGCGGCGATCTGGTTGATGGCGATCCGCGCCCCCTCCGTGCTCACCTTCACATCATAGCGCTTCTCGCTGGTCACTTGCTGCCGCAGGAGGGGGTCGTTTCCCTCGAGGCCGGGATGAAAGGCCAGGGCCAATCCCGATTCCGCCAGCAACCGAGCCTCGAAAGCCTTGGCGGCGTCCACATCCTCCAGGACGCTGCGCCGCATGTAGAGAATGAGACCGCCCACGGCCATGGCCATGACCATCATGCCCCACAGCACCATGAGTATGGCCGAACCACGTTCCTCAACACCGGAATAATGAGCGGAAGCGGTTCTCACGGAGCCACAGGTAGATTGATCGTGATGGCAATGCCGGGCTTCATCCTCACAAATTAACGAGTGGCCATGACGACGCGAATCGGCATGTTGCTCTCGAAAGGCTGCAAGACCAGCTCGACCAAAGGCGGCCGAGTCGGTCCCGACTTGTCCAACCAACGTTTCTTCTTGATGTCATAAAACCGCCATTGCAGAGAACGCACCGCCGGTGCCAGCGGAAGCCAGTAACGCCCCTGCGGATCCGCCACCACCGGGAGGTCCCGTTCCCCCAGCGGATAGGTCATGGCCACATTCATGAGGATCTCCCGCGCGCCTTCCTCGGGCTCGGGCCGGAAGAAGTCCGGACGGCTCATCGCCAGGTAAAACTCAGGAGCTTCCGGCGTCAGGAGGGCTTCCGGATAGCGCCTCATGGCAAGGGTGAAGGCCTGAGGATCGATCGGACGCTCGCCCCAGACGAACATCCCCGGCGCCCACCGAAAGACGATCTCCTGAATCACGGGAGACGTCTCGATCAGGCGCAATTCCATCGTGGCGTCCGGGGGCAGCATCCGAAAGGATTCTCGCATCACGGTGATAAAGCGGTCCAGCCGGTGATTGTCTCGTTGCACCATGCGAAGCTCGCCCGCCGCCCGCAGGGAACCCTGCACAATGGAGAACATCGTGCCGGCCAACACGGCCAGGATAGTCACGCCGATGGCCACCTCCAGGAGCGTGAACCCACGCGCCGCTCGCTTCTTTCCGTTAGGGTCGATACACATAACGCTCTACCCAATCCTCTCGTTCCTCACCGTCCTCCGCGTAAACCGCCGACACCCGAAGCACGTAGAGCCCCTTCAATCTCTCTCCGTCCACGGTGGTGAATCTCGACTCCTCGAGCGTCGTCCGGTATTCCACTCCCAAAACCTCATTCTCATAACTAAAGGCCATCTGCTGGCGCTTGGGCTTCTTCAATGCCTCGTGAATCATCGAGTCAAAGCCGTGCCGAATCGCCGCCTGGCGATCCAGGTAGGTCGAGGCCTGAATGGTGGCGTTCAAGGCCGACGCCAGGCTGATCGCCACGATGGCGAACACCGCAATGGCGATCATCACTTCAAACAAGATGAACCCGGAGCGCCCGTTCTCGTTCACTGCGCATACCTCCTTTGCGCGCCCGCCTCACCCGTGAGGGCTTCAAACGTCAATTCATGCCACCGCCCCTCCGAACCAAAACGAATCTGCAAGGGATCACAAAGACCCGAAGGTTGAAAGACCCAGCGGTGAATCACTTCTCCCTCCAAAGGCTTCCAGAGAAGCTCCCCCCAGGGACGAACCTCCACCCGCGTGTCTTCCGGCAAGGAAATCTTCCGGAGGTAATAGGCCTCATCGACATCGGGCAGCGCCGGAAGCGTTTCCTCCTCTCCCGCCAGGGATTCCTGGGCCAATTGCATGCGCTGAATCTCCATTCGCTGGATCTCTTCCCGCCGCTGCTGGCGTTCCTCCTCCCGCTCCAGGAGAAAATCCTTGAAGCCCGTCTCCTCCGCGTAGGGATAATAATAACGCAGGCCATAGAGCGCCTGAAAGTCGAAGACCATCTGATAGGGGCGCTGCTCGGTCATCGCCCGCGCCCTCAGCTCATGCGCCAGGTCCAGCAAATCCGCGAGGTGCTCGGGTTCTTCATACTCCTTGAGTGCCTTCATCGCCGGGAAGGCCAAGGAGATCAGAATGGCCATGATCGTGAGCGCCACGACCATTTCCACCAGAGTGAATCCTCGTTTGAAGCTCATCGAAAAGGGGGACCGCGATGTCGATCAGCCCCGCTCTGCCCTGAACACGGCGAGCGCCTCTGCCCCAAGCCTCACTCGGAGGCGCCCGTTTTCTTCCAGTTCCCGATATCGTCTTCACTCTCCACGCCGTCCGGCCCGAGGGAGTAAATGTCGTAGGCCCGACTGCTGCGTTCCGCGGGATGCTTGTACTGATACTGCTTGCCCCAGGGATCCTTCAGAACCTCCTCCATCAGCTGGGTCCATCGCTCCGGAACCGGCTCGGCCGTGGGGCGCTGGACCAGGGCCTGCAAACCCTGCTCGGTGGTCGGTGGCCGCAAATTGCGAGATTCGTAAGTCTGCAACTGCGTGGTGAGAAGCTTGAGGTCCGTCTCCGCCTTCACCTCCTTGGCCACGTCCACGTTACCCATCATGTAATAAATCCCGCCGCCTACGAGAATGGAAATGATGGTGATCACGAGGACCAGTTCAACAAGAGTGAAGCCGCCTTGGTGAGGATGATGCCGGAAGTGTCGCGAAGTCGTCATTTGAGTGCTGATGTCAGTGTTGATGGATGGTTCGTTTGAAAACTGGAAAGGATCCGGAGGGTGGGAAGCAAACCCCGCGGCGAGTTCAGCCCGTTCCCCGGATGCCGTTCACGGATTTGAAGATGGCCGTCACGATGGAATAGGCCACCAAAGTCACAATCACCGCCATGATGACGATGATCACCGGTGTGATCATGGAGGTCAGCCGGGAGATTCGGCCGTTCAGCTCCTTGTCGTAGCGAAGCGCGGCCTTCTCCAGGGAACGCCCAAGATGCCCGGTCTGCTCTCCCACCGCCGTCAGATCCACCAGCAAGAGTGGGAAGCCTTTGGCGCGCCGCAAGGCCGTGGAAAAAGACTCTCCATCCTCCACCACGGCGATGACTTTTTTCAAGAGTGAATGATAGTAGCGATTCGACGTCGCCCGCGTCATCAGCTTGAGCGCTGACAAGAGAGGCACGCCATTCTTCACCAAGTTCGCCAGGCCCTGGGAAAGCGTGGCGAAGTAGCGGGTGGCCAAGACCGGGCCGAACAAGGGGATCTTCACCTTGATACGATCCCACCAATAGCGGCCCGCCGGCAGGCAAAGAAGCCCCAGCCAGATGGCGAAAAACCCCGCCACGCCTAGAAGGATTCGCCACCAGTGCTGGGCAAAGCCCTGACTGAGATCCACCAAGGCCTGCGTCGCGGCCGGCAGATTCTGATTGGTCGATGAAAGAAGCGTCGTCAACTGCGGCATCAACACCGTCATGAAGACCACAATGAGCCCGATGCAAGCCGTGATCAGGAACGTGGGGTAAATCATCGCCTGAATCACCCGCATCTGCAATTCGTGCAAGATCGTCAGACTGCTCGCCAGACGTTTCAAGATCTTTGTCAGGGATCCGCTGGCCTCGCCCGCCGCCACCAGATTGCAGTAGAGTTCGTCAAACGACGGCGAGGTGTCGCGCAGGGCCGCGGAGAAGGTCGCCCCATCCCGGAGACGTTCGCACAACCGCTCGCTGATCCGTCTCACCACGGCATGCTGCTGACGCTCCGCCATGATGCTCAATGCCTGGTTGAGCTGCACGCCCGCGTCCAACAAATCGGCCAGCTCCTCGGTGAAGAGAATCAGCTGTGAACGCCCCAGGCGCAGCGCCGAGCGCGACGCCGCACTCGAGGCCGCCGCACTGTCCTCTTCCTTGGTTTTGACCTGGACCGGCGTCAGTCTTTTCTCTTCCAGCTGGCGATAGGCCTCGTTCCGGCTCGTGACGTCAAGACGGCCACGGACGGTCTTTCCCGAGGGATCGATGGCGGTGTAGGAATAAAAAGCCATGCGTCAAATGATCAATGCCGTATCATGATCCTTAAAAGCTCGACCGACTGACAGTTTCACTTCTTTGCTCTTCCTCCTCCGGCCGCTGTCACCGTCAAGACTTCTTCCAGGGTCGTCTTGCCCTGAGCGACTTTTTGCCAGCCATAGTCTCGCAAGGGCAGCATGCCCTCTTCCGCCGCCGCGCGACGCAGCACTTGGCTCGGGGACTGCTCGCTGATCAACTCCTGCATCTTCTGGGAAATGATGCAGATTTCCAGAATGGCCATGCGCCCGCGGTATCCCGTGTTGCGGCATTCCCGGCAGCCAACCGCCTTGCGCAAGCCATCCCGTTGCTCGAGAGGAAAGCCGATCTTTTCCAAATAGACCGACGAATAATCATCGCCCGCCGGCTGGGCACAGTGTTCGCAAAGCGTCCGCACCAGCCGCTGCGCCAGAAAGGCCCGCACCGAGGAGGCGATCAGAAAGGGCTCAATCCCCATGTCCAGCAAACGGGAAATGCCGCTCACCGCGTCGTTGGTGTGCAGGGTGCTCAGTACCAGGTGCCCGGTGAGGGCACCCCGAATCGCCGTCTCCGTCGTCTCCAGATCCCGCATTTCCCCCACCATGATCACGTTGGGATCCCCTCGCAGAATGCTGCGCAAGCCGGAGGCAAAGGTCAGACTAATCTCGGGCTTCACGGCGATCTGCACCACCCCATCGAGCTTGTTTTCCACCGGATCCTCGATCGTCACGATGCGCCGGTCTTTGGTGTTCAACACCCGCAAAAAAGTGTAGAGCGTCGTCGATTTCCCGCTCCCCGTGGGCCCCGTCACCAGAATGATCCCGTTCGGCAAGGCCAGCAGCTCGCGAATGGTGGCTTCCGTCGATGGATCGATGCCGATCGTGCCGAAGTCGTAGGTCTCACGACTCAAGAGACGCAAACTCACGCTTTCCCCATTCGCCGAGGGAATGGTCGCCACCCGCACATCGATCCGTTTGCCATCCAGTTCGAGATTGATCCGTCCATCCTGGGGCAGGCGGCGCTCGGCGATGTCCAGGTTCGCCATGATCTTCAGCCGTGAAATCAACGACGCCTGAAGCAACCGCACGTTGGGTGGCACCGGGACTTCCTGCAAGGCCCCGTCCACCCGGTAACGAATCCGCACGTCGCGCTCCAGTGGCTCGATGTGGATGTCCGTCGCCCGTTCGTGCAAGGCCTCACGAAAGATCTGATTGACGAAGCTGTTGACCGTGGCTTCCTCGTCCACTTCGGCCTCCAACACGTTCACCTCCTGCGCCAGCACGTCCTCGGCTTCATTCAAACCCCGGTTTTTGATGAGTTCATCGAAATTTCCCGCGGCGATCCCATAACCTCGCCGGAGCACCTGCAGGATCTGACTCCGGGAGGACATCACCCAGGACACCGTGGCCTTCGATTCTTGAGCGACCGCCTGTTTCGCCTCCAGATCGAAGGGGTCGTAGGTCATCAGCTTCACCCGATCCTCCTCGATTCGATGGGGCACCACGCGATGTTGCAGCGCCAGCTTGGCGGGAAACTTGCTGTGTAGGGGCTCGCCCAAGTCGATCGCCGTCTCCGCCGCGAATTCCATCGAAAGGGCCGATGCCAGGGCTTGGAAGAACCCTTCTTCATCCGCGAGCCATTCCTCTTCACAGAGGGACTCGATCGGGGATTCTCCGCGGCGACTGGCCTCGGACAGCCGTTCCTCAAGGCCCGCTTCATAGGCGCAACCAGCTCGCCGGGCGGCCGCGCTGACGATGGAGTTCAAATCGAGTGGTAAGGGAGGCATGAAAGAGTCGGTCAAGGGTAGAACCTCGGGGTGCGCCGATGAGTTGCGCACGGGCCCTCATCACGCATACTACTCCAGTGACAGCGGAGGAGGTGGGAGCCCATCTGAAGGAAGGCGAATGGCGAAGCCGATTCGACGCCACAGCCCTCGCCCAGGGAGGGAAACTTGCCCGCGGCCGGCGGGTGGCCCGCGTCCATGCGGAGTGGCTTCCCACCGAGGACCTCGAAATCATCGCCCAGGTCTCCGGCCGCGACGAGAAAATGCACGAGGTCACGCTCGCCCTCTGGCCGCAAGGCGACCGCCTCCAGCTGGAAACGACCTGCACCTGTCCGGTCGGGATTCAGTGCCCCCACGCCGTGGCCACGCTCGACTACTTCGCCAAGGGCTCGCCGGGCCAGCGGCTCGCCACCGCTCTGGGCGACACCCCTCATGCCGAGCGCATGACACAGGGCCAGCACCTCGACCTCCCGGACTCTGTCCCCCCTCCGGCCATCGAACCTCGGGGCGACGCGGAGACTCCCCGATTCCATCTCCGGGTGGAAACCCGGGAGAGCCTTCCCGGCCAGTCGCGCCTGGCACAGGTCCTGGTACCCGAAGTCTTCGCGCTCGCCCGGGCCCGCTACGGGGAACACACGGTCGCTCTCGAGCCTTCCGGAATCCTCCCGCCGATCGTGACGCCCACCGGAAAACTACGGCGAAATCGGGCCGCCGAGATGGAGGCGATCCGCACCCTCTACGCCCTGGACCTCCTTCCACGAGATCTACCGACGGAGGGCGCGCCGGCCAACCAGCCCTCGAGAGTCTGGATCGCCGATCCGCACGCCTGGCCGCACCTCGGCTTCTACTGGCAGCGCTTTCAGCACGAGGCCACGCCCGCCCTGGAGAAGCGCGGCTGGGAACTGCGATTCTCTCCCGGCACCTCGCCCAGGCCGCTCGTCTTTCGCGCGGAATCCTGGCGAGCCGAGATCGTCGAGGAAGGACGCGGGTGGTTCACCCTCTCCGCCGGCTTTGAGATCGATGGCGAATCCTTCGATCTCCAGCCAATCCTCGCCACCCTGCTAGCCAATCGTTTTCTCGAGGTCACGAAAGGCAAGCCGGACGGCCAAGAGTTCATGGTCTTCCTTTCCGACGGCCGCGGCCTTGTCCTGCCCATCGGCCGTTTTCGCAATCTGTTAAAGACGCTGGGCGAACTCACCGCCTTTCGCTTTACCAATGGGCCCCTGCGCTTGCACAAGATGGACGCCGCCCAGCTCGCCAGCCAGCCGGATCTGGAACTGGAAGCCTCCGTTCCGCCCGCGCTGAACGCCTTGAGAAAAAACCTCACGCTTTCGCCACCTGCTGGCAAAGCGCCGCTGCCGACGGGCCTCCGGGCGACGCTGCGAGACTATCAACAATCCGGTTTCCGCTGGATGCAATTTCTCGCTCGCCAGGAGCTCCACGGGATCCTCGCCGACGACATGGGACTGGGGAAAACGCTGCAGACCCTGACCCATCTCCTCGCGGAACAAGAAAGCCATCGCACCGAGGGACGGCCTTCGCTGGTGGTGGCGCCGACGAGTGTTGTGGAGAACTGGCAGCGCGAGGCCGCCCGCTTCACCCCCGGTCTGCGGGTCACGGTGCTTCAAGGGCCGCGTCGACATAATTCCCTCGACCGCCTCCATCAGGTGGACTTGGCCATCACCTCCTACGCCCTGCTCTCGCGAGACCTGGACCGTCTCAGCGTCGCGACCTTTCACCTGTTGATTCTCGACGAGGCGCAGCATATCAAAAATGCCGAAACCCAGGTCTCCCGAGCGGCGCGGCGCCTGAAGGCGCGCCACCGCCTGTGCCTTTCGGGGACTCCCATGGAGAATCATCTCGGCGAACTCTGGAGCCTCATGCAGTTCCTCATGCCGGGCTGGTTAGGCAGCCGGCAGCGTTTTCAGGAGACCTTCCGCACGCCCATCGAGCGCGACCGCAACGAGGCTCGGAGGCGCGCGCTCGCCGCCAAGGTCGGACCGCTCATCCTCCGGCGCACCAAACAAGAGGTGGCTAAGGAATTGCCGCCGAAAACGCATTTGCTGCATTCGATCGAACTGACGGATGCTCAAAAGGATCTCTACGAGACCGTGCGCGCCACCATGGACAAACACGTCCGCAAAGCGTTGGAACTCCAGGGGCAACAATCCCAGATCGTCTTCCTCGATGCCTTGCTGAAGCTCCGGCAGATCTGCTGTCACCCGCGACTCCTGGAGGAATCGACCCTCTCCAGGGACTGCTCTTCCTCCAAGCTCGATTACCTCCTCAACCTCCTCAAGACGCTGCGCGAAGAGGGCCACTGCGTCCTCCTCTTCTCTCAATTCACTTCGATGCTCGCGATCATCGAAGATCATCTCCAGAACATCGATTGCCCCACCCTCAAACTCACCGGGGCGACCCGTGATCGACAGGCTCTGGTCGAGGCCTTCCAAGCAGGGCAGGCCGAAGTCTTTCTCATCTCGCTCAAGGCGGGCGGCACAGGACTGAATCTCACCGGCGCGGACGCGGTCATCCACTACGATCCCTGGTGGAATCCCGCCGCCGAGGACCAGGCCACCGACCGCGCCTATCGCATCGGCCAGGATCGCCCGGTCATCGTGCACAAGCTGATCTGCAAGGACACCGTGGAGGAACGCATCCAGCAAATGCAGGCCCGCAAACATCACCTCGCCAGCGGTTTTCTGTCAGGCGCCACTCAGACGCCCGCGCTCACGCCGGAATCCCTCGCTCAGCTCCTGGCGCCGCTCCCCGACGCCACATGAACGGATCCCCGCGCCTCCGATGGTTTCGTTACAGGCTCTCTCAACGATTGTAATCGAATCATCTGGATCCATCGTGTAAGAGATCATCCGGTCCGCACGGCAATCCAGACCTCGCAAGCAAGTCTAAAATCTCACCGCCTTTACATTCATCCATTCCATCGAAAGAAACAACGACTATGTGGTACATCATTGGCATCATCGCCGTCCTGGTCATCGTCCCCCTCCTGTGGGCCGTTGGCATATACAATGGCCTCGTCGGGCTCAGAAATCAGTTCAAGAACGCCTTCGCACAGATCGATGTGCAGCTCAAACGCCGCTACGACCTGATTCCCAATCTGGTGGAGACGGCCAAGGGCTACATGAAACATGAACGAGAGACGCTGGAAGCAGTCATCGCCGCGCGCAGTCAGGCTTCCGACGCCCGGGAAGCGGCCGCGGAGGACCCGGGCGATCCGAAATCCATGGGAAACTTGATGGCCGCCGAAGCTGGCCTGAGCGGTGCCCTGGGCCGGCTCTTTGCCCTGTCCGAGGCATATCCTGACATCAAGGCCAATCAAAACATGATGCAGCTCAGCGAGGAACTGACCTCCACCGAGAACAAGATCGCCTTTGCGCGACAAGCCTACAACGACGCCGTCATGATCTACAATAACAAGCGCGAGATGTTCCCCTCCAACATCGTCGCCGGCGTCTTCAACTTTGGTCCCGCCGTGCTGTTCGAAACGGAGTCGGAAGAGGAACGCCAAAACGTCAAGGTCCAGTTCTAAAGTGGCGGAGTTCCTGAACCCGTTCTGGACGCGCACGCCCTAACGAACGTTCGCCGGACCGCTCATGAGGAATTTCTTTGCGCAACAGGAAAAAGCAAAGACGCAAACGTCGCTGCTCCTGTTCTATTTCGCTCTCGCCATTGTCGGGATCTCCGTGGCCGTCTACGCCGTGCTCCGGCTCGGCTTTGGCATCAGTGGAGACCTCGGTCCCGAGCAGTCGCTCGCTGGTGCCGGAGACAGTGCCAGCTCCTGGTTCGACGGATCCCTCTTCGCGGCCTCAAGCCTGAGCACGCTGGCCCTGGTGATCCTGGCCAGCGGCTTCAAGAGCCTTCAGCTCCTGGATGGAGGCCGCGTGGTGGCCCGCGAACTGGGCGGTCATCGGCTCGATCGCCAGAGCAGCCGACCGGAAGAACGGCGCCTGCTCAACGTCGTGGACGAAATGGCCATCGCATCCGGATTGCCCGTCCCGGAGGTCTACGTCTTGGAGGACGAGGACACCATCAACGCCTTCGCGGCGGGACGCACTCCGAGCGACGCGGCCATCGGCGTGACCCGGGGTTGCCTGCGCCTCTTGAATCGGGACGAACTCCAGGGCGTCATTGCCCACGAGTTCAGCCACATTCTCAACGGCGACATGCGCCTGAACATGCGGCTGATGGCCCTCATCTTCGGCATCACCGTTCTCACCCTCGTGGGCCGGATCGCTTTCCGATTGGGAGCGCATTCGCGCGAAAAGGGCGCCATGCCCTTCGTGCTGCTGGGCCTGGCCCTCATCGTCATCGGTTTTCTCGGGTCACTGTTCGGTCGCCTCATCCAGCGCGCCGTCTCTCGTCAGCGAGAGTTCCTGGCCGATGCCGCCGCCGTCCAGTTCACCCGGAATCCAGGAGGCATCGGGGGTGCCCTGAAGAAGATCGGGGGGCTGGGCTCGCACATTGACCACCCTCACGCGGCCGACACCGGCCACCTGATGATCGCCGCTGCGTTGTCCGACGATTCAGGGTCCCTCTTCGACACCCATCCTCCCCTCAGCAAACGCATTCTGGCCATTGATCCCCAATGGGACGGCGTTTACCCGGCGGCAAAGCCGGCCCGCCCCGTTCCTCCCTTGAAATCGCCGGGTGCGGATCCCACCGATTCGCCGGGAGGTCTCGCGGGCCCAATCCCGGGCACTCCGCGCGTCGGTGCGGTGGCCGTCGCAGCCGCCCTCTCACTCGAGGCGCTCGAGCAGGCCGGCAAGCTTCACGCGGCGAATCTCGAGCGGAGCCGGGCCATGATCCAGGAGTTCCCGCCCGACTGGCGCGAGGCGGCCCAGGATCCCTCCAGAGCACCGGCAATCATCTTCGGCTTGCTGCTCGACCAGGAAACGGACGATCAGCACCGCAACCTGCTGGCTCAGGAGGTCGACGAAGGCCTCTATCAGGAGAGCGTCAGACTTCGTGAAGCGTTCCGTTCCCTGCCATCGACCCACAAGATTGCGCTCATCGACCTGGCCATTCCCTCCATCCGGCGCCTTTCTCGAGAAGAATACCGCGCCTTTCGGGAGATCACCGAGAAGCTGGTCTGGCGCGATAAAAAGATGGATCTCTTTGAGTTCACACTGCAGAAGATCGTGGAGCGTCACCTCGACCTCTACTTTCGAGAGAAGCCCCTTCCAAAGGTGCGTTACCGGCGGCTTCGTGCTCTGCGAGAGGAGACGACGGTCTTGTTATCCGCCTTGGCCAATGTCTGCGGCGAGGCGGGCGACCAGCGCCGCGCCGCCTTCCAAGAGGGCGCGGGTGATTTCGTTTCCGAGCTGGGCGGCCAGGCGATCACTTATCGGGAAACCGTCAGCCTCAAGGAGATCGATCAAGCTCTGGAGCGCTTCGCGGCCGCCTCAGCGCTCGCCAAGAGGCAACTTCTCTTCGCCGCCGCGCGGACGGTGGCGCACGACGACAAGACGACCGACCACGAAGCGGAACTCATCCGCGCTATTGCCGATGCCATCGGCATGCCCGTCCCGCCCTTGACCTGATTGAGGTCGGGCGCACCGCTCGCACCCGCCAGCGGAGTTGAGACTCCGCTCTAGTGTGCCCGGCATGGGCCTTAACTAATGACACGAAACGATGACATCGGAGCTGATGAGAGCAATCGTAGCTGAACCGCAAGGCGACGCCCGCGAGGGTGGATCTGAAGGAAGCGGCAGGCAAATCCGCGGCCATAGGAACACGAACCGGCAGCGAGGCAGGCTGTGGGCGGCGAGCGTGCTAGTAAACGCGAAGCCCAAAGCTCATCAAGACACAGCAAGTAGAGCCGGATGGGATGCGGAGAAAGTTAAGGACCTTACCCGGGGAGATCTCTCCTGTGAGAGCAGGAGAGAAGTCAGCAGAAGCCATAGTAGCAGAGAGCAGAGCCGGGGGCTGGAAGAAGCCCGTGGAAACTGTGAAACCGGAAAACGCTCTCCTGTGAAGGGCGGAAGGAACCAACAGCAGCGCTCTACGGAGCATTGCACCCCAGGGCAGAATACGCCCCGACGTCAGCAGGACGTACGGACAAAGGATCCCGAATTCCTGGGCGAACCCAAAGAGCCCACGCGATGCAGTCGCGGCAAGCCCTGCGGAGAGAGGAACTCCTGGAGGTGCGCGTGAACCGCGAACGGACAGCAAAGCTGGAGGGACTGATGGAGAAGGCCATCAGGTCGGGAAACTGGGGAGCCGCCCTTTACGCCGTTGAGCGTAATGACGGGGCACCCGGCCCCGACGGCATGAGGGCCGACGAACTCAGAGCACACCTCGCCATCCATGGCGAAGTGATCAAGAAGAGGCTGCTAGAGGGCAGCTACAAGCCCGGCGCTGCAAAGCGTCGAGACATCCCCAAGCCCAGCGGCGGAACCCGCCCGCTGAGCATCCCAAACGTGCAAGATCGCTTCGTGCAGCAACTTCTGCTCGGGGTGCTCCGGCCGGTGCTCGAACCCCGTTTCAGCGAAAGCAGTTACGGATTTCGTCCCGGACGCAGCGCCCACGATGCGGTGGAAGCCGCCCAGAGCTTTGCCCGGGAGGGGTTTACCCACGTCGTCGACATGGACATTACCAAGTTCTTCGACAAGGTGAACCACGACATCCTGATGAGTAAAATTGGGACCGTGATAGGGGACAAAGCCGTGATGAAACTCATCGGCAAATACCTGCGAGCCGGGGTGGTGATGCCCGACGGGTTAAAGGTCAGCAGCGAAGAAGGAACGCCGCAAGGCGGCCCGCTTTCGCCGCTACTGGCCAATATCTACCTCGACGCGCTGGACAAGGAGCTGGAGAAACGCGGACTGCGATTCGCCCGCTACGCCGATGACTGCAACATTTACGTAAAGAGCCAAGCCGCAGCGGAGCGTGTGCTTGCCAGCCTCACTGGCTGGATCAAGCGCCACCTCCGGCTGGAGGTCAGCGAGAGCAAAAGCGGGGTGGGGAGGCCTTGGGAACGGAAGTTCCTGGGGTTCATCATCACCAGCGCGCTGCTCATCGGGATTGCTCCTGCAAGCCTCACCCGGTTTGAAGACCGCGTGAGAGAACTCTGGAACGCCCGGCAACCACTGACCAGCGAGCAACTGCGCGATCAATGGCGAAGTTACGTGAACGGCTGGTGGGGCTACTACCGGCGCTGCGAATGGCGACGGGACATCTACTGGAAAGAACCGTGGATCCGTCGCCACATTCGCAAATGCTTCTGGCAACGTTGGCATAAAAGCAAGGGACGGGAATCCGCCCTGCGCCGACTCGGCCTACCGCCGAGTCGAGCCATCGTCGGGAGGAGCAGTCGTGGAGCGTGGGGCATGGCGGGAAACCCTGTCATGCACGAAGCCCTCAACAACCGAACTCTGAGACGCTACGGGTTCCTGATGCCATCAGACCTCAAGAGTTAAGACCAAATGGATCCAATCGCCGGATGCGGTCCCGCATGTCCGGTGGTGTGGGAGGGGCGGCAGGCGCAATCCTGCCGCCTCGACCCGATCAGCGCCTCCACGGTGTCGCCTCGGCCTCCTGACTCGACAAGTCACTCACCGCGACGTGCTCTGGCTGGGGACGGCGTTCCCGGTCGACATCGAGCCTCCGAGATCTCCTTCCACGCCGGGAGGGTCGCGCTGTGTCGCGACTGGGATCCTGCCAATTTAGCTATTTCGATCACACCGCAGACCCGAGGATGGCATCCCCGGCTACAGCGACTCCACGGTGTCGCCTCGGCCTCCTGACTCGACAAGTCACTCACCGCGACGTGCTCTGGCTGGGGACGGCGTCCCCGGTCGACATCGAGCCTCCGAGATCTCCTTCCACGCCGGGAGGGTCGCGCTGTGTCGCGACTGGGATCCTGCCAATTTAGCTATTTCGATCACACCGCAGACCCGAGGATGGCATCCCCGGCTACAGCGACTCCACGGTGTCGCCTCGGCCTCCTGACTCGACAAGCCACTCACCGCGACGTGCTCTGGCTGGGGGCGGCGTCCCCGGTCGACATGGCGCCTCCGGTGGGATGTATACAGACTCCAGGTCGCACCGCAAACCCGGGGATGGCATCCTCGGCTACAGCGACCCTCACAGAATCGCTGATGCGTCCTTTTATTTACCCCGGATAATCCGCCACGTAAACGGCCTTCACCTGAGTGTAATCGAGGAAAGTATCCTCACAGTTCACGCCTCCGCCGGGCCCCCCAGAAATTCCCTGCCCGCCGTAGGGCAATCCATAGGCCACCGTGTTGTGACAGTTGACCTGACAGGTCCCGTCGCGAAACTGCTTGGCCAGCGCCACGCCGCGCTCGATGTCCTTGGTCCACACGCTGGCTCCCAGACCGTAGGGCGAGGCGTTGGCCAGCGAGAGCGCCTCCTCGGCGGAACTCACGGGACACACGGTGGCAAAGGTGTGAAAGACCTCGGCAGGATTGCAGTCCACCCCGGGCGAAGTTCGATACAAGGTCGGCTTCAGATAATAGCCTTTCTTGCCCGCCACGTCAGCCACACCGCCTTCCAAAAGAGCCTCGCCACCGCGGTCGGCCGCCTCCCGCTGCGCCCGCAGAATCCGGCGATGCTGGGTCAGGTTGACCACGGCGCCTAACTGTGTTCCCGCATCCGCCTGATAGCCAATCTTGAGTCCCTCCAAAAAGGCGCGCTGGGCGTCGATGAAAGGATCGGCAATCTTCCGGTCCACGAACACCCGGTGAATCGTACAGCAAGTCTGGCCGTAATGCTGGTTGATGCAGCGCCCCACCATTCGCGCCACCACTTCGGGATCGGCATCGTCCAGGACGATGGCGGATCCGTTACCGCCCATCTCCCGCTTCATCCGCGTGCCGTGCCGGCCGCAGGTTCGCAGAATGCTCTGACCCACTCCCAGGGATCCCGTAAAGGAAATAAAGCGGACGCCCGGATGCTCGGCAATGCACTGGCCCGTGATTTCCCCACGCCCTGGAAGCACATTTATCACTCCGGGAGGAAAGCCGGCTTCCTGTGCAAGCTTGGCGATGTAGAGCGCGGACAGCGGCGTGTCTTCCGCCGGCTTGATGAGCACGCAGTTCCCTGCCAGGAGCGCGGGAAACATGAACCAGGAGGTGAGCACTAGCGGGTAGTTCCAGGGGATGATCCCCGCCACCACGCCCCAGGGCTCCCGATGCGTATACCCCTTGACTCCCTCGGCGACATCCATCGACGCGCCGTCTCCCAGCGGAATCAGCCGCGCCACCCCGCTGAAATAAGCCGCGCATTCCCGGATCTGGGTGAAATCGCCCTCCGCCAGCTCGGACACCTTCCCGCCGTCGCGAACCTCGCAGGCCAGCAAAACGTCACGGTCGCGCTCGCACAAAGCGACCAGTTTTTCCACCAGGGCGATGCGTTCCTCCACACTCACATCTTTCCAGGCCGCGAATCCGCCCCCGCCAGAGTAGGCGCGCCAGGCCGCGGTCACTGCCGCGTCGACCTCCGCCTCACCCATCTCGCACACCGTGGCCAAAACTTCCTGGGAACCGGGATCCGTGGTTTGGAATGTCGCGTTCATCGACCCGGCCACTTCTTCGCGGCCGATGATCCCTCCCAAGGGTCGGCTGTCATTGGCACAGAATCGGAGAAATTTTTCGGGAGTGGTGAACGCGGAGGCGGTGAAAGCCTGAATGTCGAGGGCTGAACTTTCCATGATTGGGTCGATGACTGAAATGTTTGAACGGATGTCGGATGCAAACTCCGTTCGTTCTTCTCCCAAACCCCTTCCCGGAAGTCTAGCGAGAAAACCGCTCAACCTCTCCCATTGCCGAAACCCTCCCGTTCAAGGCTCACGCCTTTCATCAAGCGCGCCATGACTCGGCCCATGAGCCCACCAAGAATAGGAAAGCCGGGATTCCTCCCGGCTTTCCAAGGTCTCCCCGGATCCTCTCCGGGGCCTACTGACGGCCATCCAATCGCTCGATCTAAAACTTGAAATTCAGCTCAGTCACGAAACGGGTCGTGTCCGTGGCCAGCTCGTCGGCGTCGTAATGAGCCAACTTGGTCAGGAAGGTCACGTTTTCGTTGAACTTCTTCACCAAGACCAGATCCACTTCATCGCCGTAATCGTCCGCCCCGAAATCATCGTCCTCCGCCATGAAATGATGATAGGCAAGCTTCAGCACCCATCCCGCCGGAAGCTTTACCCCTGCGGAGACATAGAGATCCTGCAAGCCGCCCGCGGGGGTGGCCAGGAACTTGTCGGCAAAGCCGTTGAAGGCATGTAGGGTGGCCAGTGGCGTACGAAACGGCACCCCGTCATCCGAACCCAAGGACTCGAAACCGATGCCGAGATCGAACCGATCCCACACCCCACCCGCGAAAGCGTGAAAATAATCAGCGCTGTAATCCAGTGGACTATCAAAGGCATCCGTCTGATGCGCATACTCCCCGAGAACTTTCAGCGAAAAAGAATCGGTCAGGGGATAGGTGCCCGAAAGAGACAAGCCAAAGGTGTGATTGCTCTGCGCGTGTCCAGCGACATTCTCAAGGTCCAACAGGTAGGCATAGGCCGCGATCTTGGTGTTGGGGATGGCGGTGTAACCGGCATTGAAGAGATGGCTATCTCCCTCGAAATCGGTCTGACCCGCCGCTGCCTTGCTCTGTGAACCGAAGATCCGGTTGACCCGATTCACGTAACTCACATCTGACCGATAAATCAGCTCAGTTTTCTTGACCAAAGTGTTAGTTTATGTTGCGTTATATGCCGCCTGCCCTTAAGGTCTTGTGTGAAAAAAAAACACAAAAAGGCAGGCGGCAAATCCAGCCGAAAAAACGCTTCTCGGAGCTATCAACCGATCTCTCAGGCACTGAGCGACCCCAGAGTCTTTGTTGATACCGAACTCGAAAATGGTATTCGCGCTCATGGGATGGTCAACCTTTTTCGGGCCGTCTTCGGTAAGGCACGCCGCATCGATGGCGAATGCCCAGGGGCCATCCTCGCCGCCCTGCTGGTATGGCCCATCCTCAAACTCGAGAATTCCAGTATTCATGCTTTCTGTTCGGAGCTTGGCCAGTTCTTGAAGGGCCGCGTAGATGACTGCAAATACAGGGCGAACATTCTTTATCGTGTCATGCGCCGTGAGGACGTCAATTGGCGGACGATGGCCATCGAGCTTTGCAAGAGCATTTTCAACGCCAACTCCGTGGGTCCAGACGATCAGCGAGCGTTCGTCATCGACGACACAATCAAGGTGCGACGGGGCAAGAAGGTCGAGGGCTCCTCTTTGCACTGGGACCACACGGAGAACCGCTATGTCACAGGTCACCAAGGAATGGCGCAAAAATAAAGTGAACAATTTAAGGTTTCTCAACCTTATTTCTATGCTACTGTCAGTGCCATGCCTGACAGTTCCGTTGTCGAAAGCATTCGCCGGAAGTTCGATTCCCTGAGCCACCTCATGGACGAGCGGGCCCGGAGGTGTTGGGCGGCGGCGGAGGCCATGGAATTGGGTTGGGGCGGCGTATCCGCAGTTTCTCTTGCGACATCGATGTCGCGGACGACGATCACTGAGGGCATCAAGCAGTTACGGCGCGGCGACTACACGGCACCCGAAGCCGACGGACGCATCCGTCGGCTGAGAAATGACCGGAAGTTGTGGATGAGGGCGGTCGGGGCATCATGAAGAGTTCAACCATTACCAAACAACTGAACTCCAATGAAAACCACCAACCACCCTACCGAATCAGCATCTATCCTTCGCCAGGAAGGAGCAAGCACCGTCTGCCAGAACGCCCTTGAGGCCACCCTGCGACAAGGAGCCCAAGTGCTTCTTCAGGCCGCCATCGACAACGAAGTCTCCGACTACATTCAAGCCCATCAACATCAGCGTGATGACCAGGGTCATCGCCAAGTCGTTCGCAACGGCCATCTTCCTGAAGCGACAACTTCAGACTGGAATAGGAAACGTTTCTGTTCGGCAGCCCAGGATCAATGATCGCCGATCAGGCCAGCGGTTCACCAGCGCCATCCTTCCGCCGTACCTACGCCGAGTCGCTTCACTGGACAACCTCATCCCGGCACTCTACCTGCGAGGAATCTCAACCTCCGAGATGAGTCGAGCCTTAGAGCCGATCCTCGGTGAGAACGCATCGGGTCTTTCTGCAGCCAACATCGTTCGACGAGGAAGAGCAATGGGAGAAAGAACGCGAGCAATGGAGCAAGCGTGAGCTCAGCGACAAGGAATACGTCTATCTCTGGGCCGACGAGATCTACTTCAATGTCAGGCTCAATGACGACCGCCCGTGTGTTCTCGTAATCGTCGGCTCCTTACCCGATGGAACCAAGGAATTGGTAACCATCAGCGATGGAGAACGAGAGAGCAAACTGTCCTGGAAAAATGTGCTCAGAGACCTCAAGAAACGAGGATTGAAGATCCCTCCGAAACTGAGTATCGCCGATGGAGCTCTCGGGTTCTGGAGCGCCTTGGAAGAGGAATATCCGACAAGCAAACAGCAACGATGTTGGGTGCACAAGACAGCCAACATCCTCGACAAGCTGCCGAAGAAAGCGCAGCCCCTTGCCAAGGAACGCATCCATGAAATCTACATGGCGGAAACAAAGAAGGCCGCCTTGGAGGCCTATGACGAGTTCTTCACGCTCTACGAAGCCAAGTATCCGAAAGCGTGCGCCTGCCTGAAGAAAGACAAGGAAACTCTACTAACGTTCTACGATTTTCCAGCTGAGCACTGGAGACACATCCGGACGACAAACCCGATTGAGTCGACGTTTGCCACGGTCCGCCATCGGACTCGACAAACCAAAGGGTGCGGATCGAGGAAAGCAACCCTTTCAATGGTCTACAAGCTCGGCCTGGAAGCCGAGAAAGGCTGGCGTCGACTGAACGGATATCGTCAACTTGACAAAGTCGTGCAAGGAATCATCTTCGTGGACGGCATCGAGCAGCAAACCGCTGCCTAACCCATGATCGAACTTCGAATGGTGTTCCGACCGCCCTCATCCACAACTTCCGGTCATTTCTCCCGTCGGCTTGGGGACGGGCGCAAGCCGGTGACCGAGACCGATCCGGAACTGCTTGGGGCTCTTGAGCGGCTAGTTGATCCTCTCAGTAGAGGCGACCCTCAATCCCCATTGCGCTGGACATTGAAGAGCACTCAGAGGCTTGCCAGGGAACTCACATCTCAGAACCACCCGGTCGGTGCGCGTACTGTTGCCGCGTTGCTGCGCAAGGCCGGCTATAGTCTGCTGGCAAATCGCAAGACCCGCGAAGGGGCACAGCACCCGGACCGCAACAGGCAGTTCGAATACATCAACGATCAGGTGCGTCGCTTCCAACATTGCGGCCAGCCAGCAATCTCAGTGGACACCAAGAAGAAGGAGTTGGTGGGCGATTTCAAGAACGCCGGGAGGCAGTGGAGGCCGAAAGACAACCCTGAGCAAGTCCGCGTGCATGACTTCAAGGACAAGGACCTGGGCAAGGCAATCCCCTACGGCGTTTACGATATGCTCAACAACCAGGGCTGGGTTAGCGTCGGAATCGACCATGATACGGCCCAATTCGCGACCCGCAGCATCCTGTTGTGGTGGACGGAAATGGGCTCTGCGCGGTTCCCCCACGCCCGTCGGCTGCTAATCACCGCCGATGGCGGTGGGAGCAACAGCCACCGCTCGCGGCTTTGGAAGCTTTCGCTCCAGGAGTTGGCGAACGAGACCGGGCTGAAGTTGGTCGTCTGCCACTTCCCGCCGGGGACAAGCAAGTGGAACAAGATCGAGCACCGTCTCTTCAGCTACATCACCCAGAACTGGCAAGGCGAGCCACTGGCAACCCTGCAGACGATCGTCGAGTTGATTGGAAGCACAACGACGAAGGGAGGCCTGAAGGTCAGGGCCAGGCTCGATACCAAAAGCTACGAGACGGGGATCAAAGTGACGGACGAGGAACTGGCCGCCGTAAAACTGGAAAGGCACGAAACACACGGCTCATGGAATTACACAATCAAACCCTCGAAGTAAATGTTCACCTTATTTTTGCGCAGTTCCTAAGGCTCGACTCATCTCGGAGGTTGAGATTCCTCGCAGGTAGAGTGCTGGGATGAGGTTGTCCAGTGAAGCGACTCGGCGTAGGTACGGCGGGAGGATGGCGCTGGTGAACCGCTGGCCTGATCGGCGATCATTGATCCTGGGCTGCCGAACAGAAACGTTTCCTATTCCAGTCTGAAGTTGTCGCTGAGGAAGATGGCCGTTGCGAACGACTTGGCGATGACCCTGGTCATCACGCTGATGTTGATGGGCTTGAATGTAGTCGGAGACTTCGTTGTCGATGGCGGCCTGAAGAAGCACTTGGGCTCCTTGTCGCAGGGTGGCCTCAAGGGCGTTCTGGCAGACGTGCTTGCTCCTTCCTGGCGAAGGATAGATGCTAATTCGGTAGGGTGGTTGGTGGTTTTCATTGGAGTTCAGTTGTTTGGTAATGGTTGAACTCTTCATGATGCCCCGACCGCCCTCATCCACAACTTCCGATCATTTCTCAGCCCACGGCTTGCGCGGCTTTGGTTGCCTGGTCTGTCTGTCCTACTGGCCTCCTTGTCCGCTCGATCCCTGGCGCGCGTGAAACGAAACCGCAGAGAACAACGATGTCAGAGCCAGAATCCCCCGTTCTGGACTCGGATTTCAACGAGGCCGCGAGCTACGGTAAAGGTAGCTGAAGACGCCTAGCATGACGCCCACGATGGCCAACAACCAAAGCCAGGGGAAGGGATTACCAGATGGCCGTGATCCAGATGCGCTCACTTGATTTCCGGCAACAAGGGAAGGCGAGAGGACCGATGATGTTCCCGGCACGGGTTCTTTCTTGAGCAACTTAGGCGTAGAATTGAGATCGGCTTTGAGAGTGTAAGTGTCTCCGCCAAGGCGAACTCGGATATAGTTGGCATCTTGACTGACACCGAGTATTTCCCCCTCGGAGTGATCCAAATTTAAGCTATCAAGGGCTAGTCGAGATAAGATTCTCTCCTTCCAGTGATACGTATAAACACGGTGGCTTAGTTGTTCTCCCGTATCTGGGGTTGCTATCCCTGAATCGGCAAGAAGAACATCATTTGAAACCCATCGCCAACCACCAATTATTCCCCTGACCGGAGAGTCAAAAGTTAGCTCTGGATAATTAAAGTCGATTTCTCGATATGAGCCTAGTCCTAGTATTTCATAGAGATGGAGTTTTGCGCCAACAGTCTCGACAAGTAGTTTTTTCCCATCTGGACTCAGCATTGTTTCTCCCGCATCACCCCCTAAATACCAATGTGCCAAAGTTTTATTAAATTTAATTGAGATGTTCTTCCGGGGTATGGAGATTGTATATTTAGTAGCTTTTAATTCATCCGAGAATATTGCCTTTGAGAAGAACTCATCCTTAATCCCATCAACAACTTCAATTTTGATAGGTTCCCCAATATTCAACCATTCTGGCTTAGGTTGATTTAGATATTCCTTATACGGCTCAGAGCGCCCTTGATCCGCCAGAACCCATCCAAGAGAACCAGTTATTAAACAAAGAATAGCAACCGCTCTCAACATAGCTTTATTGTTGGTTAATTATATTCCCGTAAATAACATCTGCTACGTCTTTAGCGAATTTTGTCCTGATCGCTTTGCCGCGATCCGTTGATAGCTTCACAGATTCCAATGCTGTCGCGTGCGTCAAGAACTCCTCTTGCCGACACTCCCTTGATCTTTGCCTCCAAAGCAGGCTCTCCTCTGACCTTGCCTTCGCTCGACGGTTTCGAGCGATCTTTGACGAATCTCGGCGGGGCTTCAATACGAGGGCGCTCGTTCGCAACAACCCAGAAGCTTAAACCAATGACTACAGCAAGTGTGCACCAAACACAGTATTTCATAGCATGATGGAGTTTAATTAAGAGAGAGAATAGGATCAGAATTGAAAGCATGCAAGTCAATTCCAGATTTTACGCAACGTGGGCAAGCAGGGCTTACGGATGAACAGCCCGAAAAAAGGTTAAGAATCCTAAATTTTTAATTTCTGTCCCATTTTATGAAAACTACAGATGACTCATGGACGAGTTACCTTTATCCGAAAATCATAGGGTGGCCCTCAACGGGTGAAATCGCGGATCCTGGCAACATCTGCCTGCTCTCTTCTATGGATTTTCTAGAAAATACTTTTAAAATGACTAAAATGGGTGAGCATGAAGCCCTTAGACGACGACATGGGGATTGCCCTGGGATTGTTAAACTTTGGAAGACGGCTGGGTTAAGCTTAGATTGCTTCGAAAGTTTGTAAAATGGTTTTTTTCGGTTTTTTTCGATGTCCATCGTTTTGAGGGAACCCATGCCTTGAAAACCTTTCCAGAGGTCCGCCGTCAGGCGCTGACTTTTTCCCGCTTCAAGGCTGCGTGGAGCTTTCCCATTTCCTGGAAGCCTTTGATCCGCCGGAAACCTTCCTCTGCCTTCGTTAGCGCGTAGGCCAGCCATTTCGAAGCCTGGTTCGTTTCTTCCCGCCAGCGCGTCACCCGGCCAATCTTCCGGCGAGTATTGCGGAAGGCATTCTCAATGTTGTTGGTGCTGAGAAAGGTGGTGTTGAGCGTGTTGGGTAGACTCAGGCGGTGAAAGGCCAGCAGCTCCTCTTCTCCAGATTCTTCCAGGCTCTCCAATGCTTGCGCGCTGACTCCTTTGAGGAACTCACGCAGGTTCCACAAGGCTTCATGTGCTTGCTCGGGCCCCTGCGCAATTTCGCAACGCGGCGAAGTGCTCGGCCAACTTCCCGTGATGCTTGCTGGAGAGTTTTCCCCGGATATTGCGCTCTTTGTGAACCAGGCAGCGCTGAATCACCGCGTCGTCCCAGACTTTCAGCACAGCATTCTTGAGCGCTTTGGCGCCATCGAGCACGGCCAAGAGACGGTGCCCTTTCTCGGGCTCAAATCCACGCTCGGTGATCCGCGACAACCAGTCCGCGACAAACGGTTTCGTTCTCGCTCGCTCCGATCTCAAGGTCGAGGATGACCTTCTGTCCGGATGCCGTGAACCCCAGCGCGACCACGGCCGTGAGTTCACCGCTCAACCGGATACCGTCCAACATGAGCGCGACCCATGTCTGCGTGGTGAGGTCTTCTTTCCCGTGGCTCGGTGAGCAATCGTGCGCCTTCTTCGTGAGCCCAAACCCGGCTGACTTCAGAGGCGCTGGCTCCCTTGTGGTCCAGTCGATCGTGTCCTGCACCTCATTGGTGGAAACTCCGTGGGTGTAGGGGCGAATGATGGCGTCTCGAATCTTGTTTTTCTCGTAGCCTTTGGCTGCTTCGTAGCTGGCAAGTTTCACCTCGCTCTTCGTGCCGTCAGAGTGCTCGCGGCGGACCCTCCTGGGACGGCTGATCTTCTCTCCCTCGATTTCAAGGCTCGACGGAGCGCTGCCGGCCCGACGAGACGGGCTCTCGGTGTCTCGCCCATGCGCGGCTCCACGGAGGCTGGTGACTTCCTCGGCCATGACGCTGACCAGTGATTGGCGGACCGCCCCGCGCAGGAATTCGTCGAAGGCCACGGCGGCTTCTCTTGAATCGGCTTGACCGAGTTGATGGATGATCTCAAGGTGTTTCATGGCTGGTTGCGGGTTCCTGGTTTTGTATTAATCCGACTCTTCTCACCGAGCGGAGCCGGTAACCATCCATCTAAATTTTAACAAGTCACGGGAAGCTTCCGCCAAACTGAATAAACTACACCCCATAGTTTCATAAATCGGGGCAAGAATCCCAAGAAAATAGTGGCAGGGGCCTTTGGGATAAGGTTGATTTGGAATCTACCAAAACACCAAACACTTCAACCCAAAAGCCACCTACAGTGAGAGTAGCACGACGTACGATTCATGCAAAGTCCAGAACGATTCCGGCGATCAAATTTGAAGATCAAGAACTGACCTCTTTCGGCGGTCTCGTTATCTTTCAGAAGCTCTTTCAGGAATTGGATCTGGAGGGGAAGCTTCAGCAGTGCTTTGATCCACTGGATCGGCGCAGGTCCCGCTTCTACAAGTTCCACAAGGTTTTCATGCGTCTTATCGTGCATCTTATACTGGGCTACCGGATGCTTCGCGATTTGGACTACTACCGAGATGATCCCCTTGTACGACAGGTTTTGGGGATGCACCCATTGCCCAGTGTCCCAACGATGAGCCGGATGTTGGGAGAGGTCGATTGTCAAAGCCTTGAGAGGATGAGGGAGATGAATCATTTCGTTTGCCTGTCGCGACTTCAGGAGGAAGGAATCAAACGCATCACGCTTGATTTGGACGGAAGCGTGCAGAGCACGAGTCGCCATGCGGAAAGGACGGCTGTGGGATTTAACAAAAAGAAAAAAGGCGAGCGCAGTTATTATCCACTGCTCGCGACGATCGCTCAAACCGGACAAATCTTCGACTTCCTTCATCGAAGTGGCAACGTCCATGACTCCAATGGCGCGGTGGAGTTCCTCCGTTCCTGCGTGGAAAAGATTCGCAAGGTGCTGCCTGATGTGCAGATCGAGTTGCGCGCCGACAGCGCGTTTTTCAGCGATCAGACGGTTTCAGAGGCAAAGACCCTTGGCCTGGAATATACGTTCTCGGTGCCTTTCGAGCGGCTTGTGGAACTCAAGGGCATCATCGAGAAGCACCGTCGCTGGTCCCGAACCCGAGGCGGAGAGGGAAAAACTCATCACTTCGAAATCCGCTGGAAGCCAAAAAGTTGGGCGCGCAAAGCGCGCATTTTGTGCATTCGAACCATGAGGCGCACTCAGCGCAAAGGACCGCTCCAGCTGGATCTTTTCGAACCAGTCGAGGAGAACCATGAATACGAGGCGATCATCACCAACAAGACAAACACGGCCGCTCATGTGGTGAAATTTCATGAAGGGCGTGGCTCTCAGGAGAAGATTTTTGGCGAAGCCAAGAGCCAGGCCCAGATGGACTATATTCCGGCCAAGCGACGTGCCGCCAACGAAGCTTTCTTTTTGGCCAGTATCCTCACCCACAATCTCACACGCGAAATGCAGATGCGATCTGCGGAGCGGTCACGCAAATCGTCCCCCAAAAGGGCTGCGGAGTGGATCTTTGAAGGACTCGGCACGATTCGCCGCAAAATCATCCAGCGTGCCGGACGTCTGACTCGCCCTCAAGGTCGACTCACATTGACACTCGGAGACAATCAAGCCGTCGAAGAAGAAATCGCCTACTACATGATGGCCTGACTGGCCATTTTATGAAACGCTGGGGTGGATAGTCATGTCCAGCCCCCAAATCCGAAGAATGCGGTCATGTGCGCGCCCTCGGCATCGGGTAAGCCAGTGCAGTTGGCCCATCGATTAGTTCGCATCCTGAGCACAGCAGGCTTGCCTTCATCCTCAGGATTTCGCCTCCTCCCCTGAGACTTCCACGCATCGATGCCCGACTTCTTCAAGAATCCGATCCTCAACTCGCCTTACGGCTACCCCGGCCACCACTGGGAATTAGAGGGTGGGCAACCCACGGGCAACATCATCGAAACCCGACGCGGTTGCTCCTACCTGACGCCGATCCCCAAGTCGAAGAAGCGAAAAACGGATGCGGCGCAGATCGACTTATTTGCGGACCAGCCAAAGGTGTCTGTCGATGGAGTGGAGTATGACCCGACTTCCATTGTGAACGAGGTTCGGTCGCAGGTCAATACCTGGCGAAAACTTCCAGAAAGCCAGTGGGGCGTCACCCCAACCACGGCTCGACTTCTGCGCCATTGGCGAACCCACGAATTTGACACCATCTGCCCGTTCTTCTGCCAGATCGAGGCGGTCGAGACGGCCATATGGCTTGCTGAGGTGGCACCCAAGCTCAAGGCGAGATTTGACTACAACAAGTATTTGCGTGGCGTCAATGCGGAGGCCAATCCAGAGTTGTTCCGTATCGCTCTCAAGCTCGCCACCGGTGCAGGCAAGACCATGGTGATGTCCATGCTCATCGCATGGCAGACAGCCAACGCGGTGCGTTCACCCGCCAGCAAGAGATTCTCCAAGGCCTTCCTCGTCATCGCACCCGGGATCACAATCCGCGACCGGCTTCGTGTGCTCCTCCCCAATGATACCGAGAGCTACTACGTCAAGCGTGAGATCCTCCCGCGCGATATGCTGGGCGACATCGAAAAGGCGAAGATCGTCATTACTAACTACCACGCCTTCCAGCGCCGGGAGAAGTTGGACCTTTCGGCCGGAACACGTCGTGTGTTGGAGGGGCGTTCCGGTGAGAAAATGCAAACTCGCGAGACTGAGGGCAAGATGGTTCGCCGGGTCATGGGCGAACTCATGGGCGAGAAAGTCATCGTCCTCAATGACGAGGCACATCACTGCTACCGCATGAAGGTAGGCGGTGGTGCCGAGGACACAGAAGAGGAACTGAAAGGAGAAGAGAAAGCCGCAGCTCACAACGAGAACGAGTTCGCGCGCATGTGGATCACGGGCATCGAAGCGGTGAAACGCCAGATGGGGGTCATCACCGTATACGACCTCTCTGCCACGCCCTTCTTTCTTCGCGGCTCTGGCTACCGGGAGGGAACCCTCTTCCCTTGGGTCATGTCCGACTTCTCGCTGATGGACGCGATTGAATCAGGAATCGTCAAACTCCCACGGGTTCCCATCGCCGATAACATCAGCGACAGCTCGGACATGCCGAAACTGCGCAATCTCTGGGAACACATCGGCAAGAAAATGCCCAGGGGGAAGGGAGGCAAGCCCTTCGACCCGAAGCAGCTTCCGCCACTCCTTCAAACGGGCCTCCACGCCCTCTACGGCCATTACGAGAAGACTTTCGACACCTGGAAAAAGGCTGGCGTCGATGTGCCACCCGTCTTCATCGTCGTCTGTAGCAACGTCAAGGCGTCCAAGGCGGTCTATGACTGGATCTCGGGCTGGGAATGGGAGACGGCGAAAGGAAAGTTCGAGCAGAACGAAGGCCGTCTCCCGCTCTTTAGAAATTTCAATGAGCACTTCGACCGTGTCGAGGTTCCTCGGACCCTTCTCATCGACTCCCAGCAACTCGAATCTGGGGATGTCCTCGATGCCTCCTTCCGCAAGGTTTACGCTGGCGAAATCGAAAAATTTCGGCGCGAGATCATCCAGAGGACGGGGAACAAAGATGCGGGGAACAAGATATCAGACAGCGACCTGCTCCGCGAGGTGATGAACACCGTGGGGCAGAAAGGCAAGCTCGGTGGGGACATCCGCTGTGTTGTCTCGGTCTCCATGCTCACGGAGGGATGGGACGCTAACACCGTGACCCACATCCTTGGCATTCGCGCCTTCGGCACTCAACTGCTGTGCGAGCAGGTCGTGGGTAGAGGCTTGCGTCGTCTCAACTACACGACCAACAAAGAAGACAAGTTCGGCGTCGAATACGCTGACATCCTCGGCATTCCCTTCGACTTTACCGCCAAACCAGTCGCTGCTCCGGTGGTGCCGCCTGCGCCTTTTACCCAGGTTCACGCCGTCCGGCCGGACCGTGATCATCTGGAAATCACGTTTCCATGCGTCGAGGGTTACCGGGTCGATCTCCCCAAGGAGACAATCGCGGCAAAATTCTCTGAAGACTCGAAGATGCGCCTCAGCCCGGCAGAGGTTGGGCCCACCAAGACACTGGTCCAGGGGATCGTTGGAGAGGGCATCGAACTCACCCCCGAGGTGCTCTCCAGCATCCGCCCCTCCGCCATCAGTTACGCCCTCGCCAGGGAACTCCTGTTCCGCAAATTCGCCGATGCTGACGGCTCGCCCAAGATGCACTTGTTCCTGCCGCTCCAAAAGATCGTACGCCAGTGGATCAAGGAATGCGTCCAGTGTGTGGGAGGAGCGCAGATTGCCCAGTTGCTCTACCCTTCCATCCTCGAAGACGCGTGCGAGCGGATCAAGGCCGCCATCACCGAAGCCTACCTCACGCTCGACGAGCGTCCCGTGTTGGCCATCATTGACCCCCACCAACCAATGGGCTCGACCTCGTCAGTGAGCTTCCGCACCACCAAGCAGGACATCTGGGAGTCCGACCCTAACAAATCCCATGTCAACAAGGTTGTCTGCGACTCCGGGTGGGAAGCCCAGTTTTGCCGAGCCGTTGAGTCCCACCCTCGCGTCCTTCGCTACGTGAAGAATCAGGGCCTCGGCCTGGTCGTGCCCTACCGTGGTGGCGAGGACAACCGCCGCTACTACCCGGACTTCATCGTGGTGATCAACCTCGGCACGAATGGTGTCGATCAACTGCTCAATCTCATCGTGGAGATCAAGGGTCACCGGCGAGAAACCGAGAAAGCTAAACAGAACGCCATACGTGCCTACTGGATACCCGGCGTCAACAACTTGAAGACTTTTGGCCGGTGGGCCTTCGCCGAGTTCACTGAGGTCTACGGCATGGACGAGGAGCTGGAGGGAATCATCACCAAGGGCGTTAACGAGATGATCGATATGGCCGTCGCTGCCGAGCTTCCTGACGCCACCTGAGGACCAATTTCATTTCTCAAATCACCATGGCAAAGAAGAAATCCGCGAAGCGCAAGGCCGTCGATCACTACGATCACGACGAGGCCACCCGCAAGAACATTCCGCCTGCCGAGATGCAGCCGGTGGTTAGAAGTGAGGTCAAAACCCCGGTGCAGGTCGCCTATGAGCGCCGCAACCCAGATCTCGATCCTCAGCTCGTCTGGCGAGGCAAGGACGACGGTCCCCTCGATGTCGCCGCGCCGCCGCTCTACATTCAAGAGAAGGTTCATCCCAAGGCATTGATGGACGACCTCCTCCGCCAGACTCGCACGCGCGCAGGGAAGGAGGACGACGGTTACCACGCGCCCGACTTGTTCGCCGATTTTAACGGCCTCCCCGACGAGGCCAAGTCCACTGATTTCTACCGCCACGAGGGCCACTGGAGCAACCGCATGATCCTTGGCGATGCCCTACAAGTCATGGCCTCGCTCGCAGAACGGGAGGGGCTGCGCGGCAAGGTGCAGTGTATTTACATCGACCCGCCCTACGGAATCAAGTTCAATTCGAATTTCCAGTGGTCTACGACCTCGCGGGAGGTCAAAGATGGCGATGCCAGTCATCTGACAAGAGAGCCGGAGCAGGTGAAAGCCTTCCGAGACACGTGGCGAGACGGAATTCACTCCTACCTCTCGTATCTTCGCGACCGCTTAATAACAGCAAGAGAATTGCTAAGTGAAACGGGGTCAATCTTCGTGCAAATCGGCGATGAAAATGTGCACCGGGTGCGCGCAACGATGGATGAAGTGTTCGGGGAGGAAAACTTCGTAGTATCGATCACGGTAAAAAAGAAGGGCAGTCAGAAAGGCAACCTCTTGGAGAATATTGCCGACACAATCCTGTTCTACGCGAAGAATAAGGCAAACGTCAAATACCACCGCCAGTGGCTCCCGCGTGAAGTCGAAAAGGATACCATATTCAGGGAAAATCTTACCGGAGGAGGAACGTTTCAAACTCAGATTTTCCCTTTCAATCATCTCGGCAAAACCTATCGACCTAGCCGCAACAATAGCTGGAAAACGAATGTCGCAGGGATGCAGCGAATACAGAAATCTGACCGAATATTGGTAGGATCAAAACAGATTCGGTATGCACGAAAGCAGCGTGATTTCGGCTACACGATTCTAACAAATATTTGGGAAGATACGGGAGGAGCAACGAATCGAATTTATGTTGTGCAAACTGCTCAGAAGATAGTTCGCCGCTGTCTTTTGATGACCACCGATCCCGGAGACCTCGTCCTCGACCCCACCTGCGGCTCCGGCACCACTGCCTACGTTGCCGAACAGTGGGGACGACGCTGGATCACCATTGACACTTCCCGTGTCGCCCTTGCCCTTGCCCGTGCGCGGATCATGGGGGCGAAGCATCCCTACTACCTCCTCGCCGACAGCCGCGAAGGCCAAAAGAAGGAAGCGGAGATCACCCGCGCTGCTCGCTCCGAACAACCCGTCCACAATAGCATTCGTCACGGGTTCGTCTACGAGCGCGTCCTGCACATCACCCTCAAGTCCATAGCCAACAACGCGGAGATCGATGTCATCCATGACGAGTTCCGACAGAGACTCGAACCGCTCGGCGAATCCCTGAACGCCGCCCTCGGCGAATCGTGGGAGGAGTGGGAAATCCCCCGTGAGGCCGACGAGGATTGGCCGAAGAAAGCCAAGACCGCCCACGCTGATTGGTGGGAGCAGCGCATTGCCCGCCAGAAGGAGATCGACGCCTCCATCGCCGCCAAGGCCAACCCCGAATACCTCTACGACCGCCCCTACGAGGACAAGAGCAAGGTGCGCGTCGCCGGTCCCTTCACCGTCGAGTCCGTCTCCCCCCACCGCATTCTCAGCGTCGGCGAGAACGAGGACCTCATCGACACCTGGGACAAGGTCGCCGAGGAATCCGACGACGCCTACGGCGGTCGCCAGCAGGACTTCGCCAGCGTCATCCTCGACAACCTCAGGACCGCCGGGGTTCAGCAGTCCCACAAAGAGGGCCGCATCACCTTCTCTAGCCTCTCCCCCATCGCCGGGATCTACGTTTGCGCCAAGGGCACCTACACCGAAGGCGACTCCGAGGATGCCCCCCAGCGCCGCGCAGGGATCTTCGTTGGCCCCGAGTTCGGCACAGTCTCCCGCCCCGACCTCGTCGCTGCCGCACGTGAGGCTGGAGACATGGGATTTGATGTCCTCATCGCCTGCGCCTTTAACTACGATGCCCCCAGCGCCGAGTTCGAAAAGTTAGGCGCACTGCCCGTCCTCAAGGCACGCATGAACGCTGACCTCCACATGGCCGAAGACCTCAAGAAGACCGACAAGGGCAACCTGTTCGTCATCTTCGGCGAACCGGACATCGACATTGAAGACGTCGGCGACGGTAAGATCCAAGTCCGTCTAAACGGAGTGGACATCTTCAAGCCCTCCTCTGGTGAAGTCGTCTCCAGTGACGCCAAGGACATCGCCTGCTGGTTCATCGACACCGATTACAATGAGGAATCCTTCTTCGTTCGCCATGCCTACTTCCTCGGCCAGAATGACCCCTACAAGTCCCTCAAGACTACGCTCAAAGCTGAGATCGACGAGGAAGCCTGGGCCAGCCTCAACCGCGACGTTTCCCGCCCCTTTACCAGACCTTCCACTGGCCGCATCGCCGTGAAAGTCATCAACCACCTGGGAGACGAAGTGATGAAGGTGTTCAGTGTGTCGTGACCTGCTCTCGTGTCCCCATTTCCCATCCATCAGATAGAAACGGCCGATGTCTTCTACGAAGAGGATATGGGGACGAAAGACAAGTTTTGGTGTCGAGTTCCCGATGACGAAAGACAATGGCTATTCAAGTATCCCCGCCCGGCGACTGGCGAACATTGGGCGGAGAAGATCGCCGCGGAGTTCGGACAACTGATGGGCTGCAAGGTCGCCCGTGTCGAGTTGGCTGTCTTTGGAGGAACCCAAGGGTCAATGACGCGAAATATCCGGGGGAATGACCGGCAATCGATCGTTCACGGCAACGAACTCCTTGGCTGTTTTCAAGGCTACGAGAAGGACAAGATGCGGGCGCAGAGCCTCCACACGTTCGGGAACATCGTCACTTCACTCGAGAGACGATGTGGCTCTTCATTGTGCTCCCAGTGCCTCTGTGACCTCTCTGGATACCTGGTCCTCGATGCATGGATCGGCAATACAGACCGCCATCATGAAAACTGGGCGCTCCTGAGAACGGAGGCCGACGGCGACAACGAAGGGCCTTCCTACGAAATGTGCCCTTCCTTCGACCACGCATCCTCCCTGGGCCGGGAACTGACCGATACCCGGAGAGCGGAATTCTGTGCCGAGAACAGATTCGACGCTTATAGATATCATAAAAAGGCGAGAGGTGCTATCTTCTGGAAATCGACCGATGCCAAACCACTTCACACAATCGAACTCGTCCGCAGGGCGAACCAGGGATACCCAGAGTGCTTCGAGCCTTGGCGGATCGCCCTCAGCAAGGTTGAAAGAGCCGCGTGCGAGGCTGCCATTGACCGGATCCCGGAGGGCTGGATGTCCGATGAGTCCAGGAGATTTGTCCTCCCCGTAACTGAACGAAACCGTATAGATGTCTCAGAATGCTTGAAGATCTGAAAACCCTCTACCTCGCGTGGCAGTCGTCGGGAGAGAAGGCGGGCTGGTATCCGATTGGCCAACTCGATGTGGGCGGCCCCGGCCAGCCCACGTATTCATTTCGCTACATTCAGGGAGCCATGACGGCGAAGAAGGAAGCCGGATTCTCTCCCCTCGATGGCTTCCCTGATTTTGGGGAAGTATATACGTCTGCCGAGTTGTTCCCCGTCTTCAAGAACCGGGTCATGTCTGCTCATCGGGGAAGCTTTGAGACCTACCTGGACTCGCTCGCCCTGCCCCCTGAATACCGGGGGCCAATCCACATCTTGGCAGTGTCCGGGGGCAGGCGTCGGACGGATGCACTCGAAGTCTTCCCGAAGATCGAACCGGCGTCTCAAGGGCATTTTGAACTGAGTTTCTTCCTCCACGGCGCCCGGCACTGCCCAGGAGCCATTGAAAGAATCGACGCATTGGAAGAACGGCAACGACTCCAGCTCGTCCACGAGCCACGGAACCAGGGAACCCGCTTACCCGCGTTGAGAGTGGAGACCCTCCACGGGGGGGCCATTGGCTACACGCCAAATTATATGGTGTCCGACTTTCAATGCGTTAGGGTAAACTGCCTTTATCCTGAGATGGTGACGGTGTTTCGGATCAATCGGAGTAGCCCGCTCGACAGCCGGGTGCTCCTACATGTCGAAGGGTGCTGGCCGGAAATTTACGAGTCCATGATGCCTGACGAGTTCCAAGAAATCGGGCGGGTCCCCGCTTGACCATAGCGATGCCGGATCACCTATGAACTTTCGCATTGCCGATACTTTCCGCTCCAGCCTCGCCAAGCTCACCGTGAACGAGCAAAAAGCGGCGAAGACAACCGTCTTTGACCTTCAGGTCGATCCGTCTCAGCCCAGCCTTAAGTTCCATCGGCTTGAGAAAACGAAGGACCCTAACTTCTGGTCTGTTAGGGTAAGCGGAGACATCCGCATCATCGTCCACAAGACCAATGCGGATTTTCTGGTCTGCTACATTGACCACCATGACAAGGCGTATGCCTGGGGTCATAAACGGCGGCTGGATAGGCACCCGAAAACGGGGGCAACACAGCTCGTTGAGATCCGGGAGCGAGTCGAAGAGATTCCGATCTACAAACAGGTTGAAGTTGAGCAGCCAGACGCGACTTCAGAACTTAGTCGTAGTGAGCCAGTCTTAGATCACTGCAATGAAGAGGAACTCCTGGGTTACGGAGTGCCCGAGGACTGGATCGAGGCCGTCCTGACAGCGAATGAGGATCAGCTTCTAGAGATCGCCCCCCACCTCCCGCAAGAGGCGGGGGAAGCCGTTCTCGATCTGGCAGTTGGCACCACTCCGCAGATGCCAGTGGTTACCCCGGGAGGGGATGGCTTCGATCACCCGGATGCTCAGCGCCGCTTTCGTCTGTTCACAGACGAGAAGGAGCTCGCACTCGCTCTGGAGTATCCGTGGGAGCAATGGACGATCTTTCTCCACCCATCCCAGACGCGATTCGTCGAGCAAGAATACAACGGCCCAGCCCGCGTTACCGGTTCCGCAGGAACGGGAAAAACGGTGGTCGCCCTACACCGCGCGGTGACTCTCGCCAATCGAAACTCGAACGCCAAGATCCTGCTTACGACCTATTCACCGGCTCTAGCTGATCTCCTTCAAATCAAGCTAGACCGTCTGGCAGGAGAAGATTCAGCGCTCTCAAAGAGGATCGTTGTCCGCTCACTCCCAGACGTCGCCATCGATCTATATGGCATTGCAAACCGCGATTTCGTTGTCGCCGATGAAGAATACGTCAAGTCTACCATTGAGAAAGCGCTAGTAGAGCTAGGCTCGGATCTTTCGCCAGTGTTCTTGTGGTCAGAGTGGAGGTTCGTGATCGACGCGTGGCAAGTCGATTCCCTCGAAGCCTACCAATCCGTCCCCCGGATCGGCCGAAAGACTCGGTTAGGATCGAGCCAGCGAGAAAAGGTCTGGAATGTCTGCCGTGTGGTTCGAGATCACCTCAAGACGGCCGGGCGCGTCACCTGGTCCACCGCGTTCGCCTGCGTCACGGACACTCTCATGGCTTCCGGTGATCGCCCCTACGACTTTGTCGTCGTCGATGAGGCGCAGGATCTTGGCGTAGCCGAACTGCGCTTCTTGGCGGTTCTGGGGGATTCCTCAGAGGAGGCACTCTTTTTCGCGGGAGACGGCGGCCAGAGGATCTTCCAGCAACCCTTCTCATGGAAAGCGTTGGGCGTGGATATCCGGGGTCGGTCGAATCGCCTCCGAGTCAATTACCGGACATCTCACCAAATCCGCTCCAAGGCGGACGTCCTTCTTCCCGATGCAGTTTCTGATGTCGATGGAAACGTCGAAGACCGCACCGGCACGATATCCGTATTCAACGGAGCACCCCCAGAGATGGTCTCATTCGACGACAGAGACGCCGAAATCGAAGGCGTGTCCCAGATCCTCATCGAGGCGTTGAAACGCGATATTCTGCCTGACGAGCTAGCCATCTTCGTTCGTAGTGAAGCTCAGATGCCCAGAGCCCGAGCCGCCTTCAAGTTGTCAGGGATCGAGTGGACCGAGCTGGAACGCACGAGCCTCGCGCCACCAGGCAAAGTCGCCCTTTCAACGATGCACCTTGCCAAAGGCTTGGAGTTTCGCGCCGTCATCGTGATGGCCTGTGACCACGACACGATCCCTCTTGCTGAACGAATCCAGAGTGCAGCCGATGAATCGGAACTCGAAGAAATCTTCAACACGGAGCGGCATCTTCTCTACGTAGCTGCCACCCGAGCCCGTGAGCAACTGTTCATGACCGGGGTCGATCCTATCTCCGAGTTCATTGAAGATATGCAAACGGGAGCGCAAGCGTGACACGTGAATCCACTCCCTAGTTTTCATGGTCAGTTTTGTTAGGCATTGGCCTTGACCAGCTTCACCAAGGTCATCGCCGCATCCTTGATCACCGGAAGCGATTCAGCTCGGGGATGTCCACTGGATCGTTAGAAATGGCGGATGGTTGTTAAGATATTGAGCCTAGATGATCTATTGTCAATAGAAGGGAGTATGTTAGATTCGGCTTATTGGAGGGAGAGCTAGATGGCGGGGTCGAGGGGCAGGGCCCCTTGCTTGTCGCTACGATCAGGGGGCGATGTTAATCTATATCCAGCGCCTCTCGGAGTTTTGGCAGATCGTCACAGCCAACGATCCTTCGAAAGGTCGTTTCCGCGTAAAGGATGCCGCAGGCCAAATAACGGTCGGCCATCTTCGTATCGGCCCTCCAACGGTTCACTTTGCTCATCCTTCGGCGGATGTTCAGGATCGCGTTCTCAATCGCGTTGGTGCTCAGCAACGTGCGATGCAGGGTGGCCGGAACTCCGAGGTTTTGCAAAGAGGTCAGTTTCTGTCCTGCTTCTTTGAGGCTTTCTTGCGCTGCGGCGTTGTGGCTCTCAAGGAACACGTAAAGCTCTCCGTAGGCGCTCTTGGCCGCTTCTTTTCCCTGAGCTCGCCGTAGCCTCTTGAACAATCGTGAGAGTTCGGCGTGATGGCGTTTGGCGAGATAAGTGTGGAGGTTGCGCTCCTTGTGAACCAGGCAGCGTTGGATCACAGCCGTCGGGAAATGCCGATGCAGCGCCTTTTCCAGGGCATCGGAACCATCCTCGTGAGTGGGAAGTTCTCAGACCGGTTTCTCTTTGCCTGGCGTGTCTGTCTGACTGCGTAATAGAGCGATCTTCGCCTTGGATAGTTCAATGCTCAGATCGATCAGTTCGGTGGTCAGTTTCTTGAATTTCTTTTACTTCTCTGTTTCTTTTCGTAGTCCCTTCACGTGGTCTGGCCAGACGTGTTCAGTCCGGCTCCTCATCTTATGCGTGTAGCTCAGTTGGTAATACACGCCGCGCTGGCGTTGTCGATCTCGGTATTGCTTGCTGATGCTCCCAGGCCGCATTGGCCCGATTGCAGCTAACTTTGCCGCAAGTTTCTGGACTCTTTTTTCAGTGATCTGATCTTTTTCATGGTCATTAGCTTATATATGCGAATGTCTAGGAAAATCAAATCATTTGTTATGGATCTCTGAATTTCTTGGTGGAATATCGTCTGTCTTCTGCGACCCGCTTTCTCGAGAGCCCGCACCTTTCTCTGGTTTCTGCTCGTCTTGGCCGCTTTCTCCGTGCGCAATGACCTCCTCGGGGTTTCCAGTTTCGTCCGCGCTCTCGGTTTGTCAGAACACTCCTATGAGCACTTACTCCATTTCTTCCACAGCAATGCCGTGAAGACGGACCGGCTTGCAGAACTTTGGTTCGCCATCGTGATCAAGCACTTCCCTGTCTACAAGATCGGTTGTCGCCCCGTCCTGGTTCTCGACGGCATCAAGGAAGTCCAAGGAGGGCCGCAAGATGCCTGCGGTGAAGTATCTGCATCAACAGTCCGAGTCCAATTCCAAGCCTCACTTCATCATGAGCCATTCCTTTCAGGCCTTCGGCGTGCTCTGTCAGGTTGGCGGATACTTCTTCTGCGTTCCGGTCTGTGCACGCATTCACGAAGGTATCGTCACTTCAAACCGCGACAGGAGAACCTTGATCGACAAGGCCAACGAGATGCTCGCATCCGTCTGTAGAGGTCAGGAGTTCGTCTTGCTGGCCGACGCCTACTACGCCAACGGAAAGGTGATCCGGAGCACCAAGGGGCGTTCCGGTGTGCTGGTCACGAGGGTTCGACGCACGACAACCGGCTTTCGGCCTGCGGCAGTGCCACGCAAACGCAAACGCGGACGACCGAAAAAGTATGGCGCTGCGGTGAAGCTCCAGAATGTCTTTGGAACGGGCGGCTTCAGTTCCGTTCCCAGTCCCGTATATGGGGAGAGAAACATCTCTGTCCGGTTCAAGTCGGTGGATCTGTTGTGGAAGCCCGCCGGGGCGATGGTCCGCTTCATTCTCGTCGATCATCCCACGAGAGGGCGGATCATCCTCTTGTCTACCGACCTCACCATGGAAGCTCAGGAGATCATCTTGCTCTACAGTTTGCGTTTCAAGATCGAAGTCGCTTTCGAGCAAGCGGTGCATTCGGTCGGCTCATTCGGATACCATTTCTGGATGGCCGCTATGCGACCGCTCAAGCGTCGCAATGGTAACCAATACCTCCACCGGACTACCGAGAAATATCGCAGACAGGTGCAGAGAAAGATGCACGCATATCATGTGTTTGTGCAGACCGGCATGATCGCTCAGGGCATGTTACAGTACCTTGCCATGACATGTGACGGTCTGGTCTGGAAACACTTTGGAACCTGGATCCGAACCATCCGCCCAGACGTGCTGCCTTCGGAAATGATTGTCTCAGCCGCCTTGAAAAACACGCTGCCTGGATTTTTGCACCACGGCGGAAAAGGTTCAGCGTTCCGAAAATTCATCCTTGATAAAATAGACTTCACTCGCTCCGAAGGTTCACGCTTCGCCGCATGATGATCCAGTTACAGAACTTCTCACTCACGAGATGTGTCTTATCGTGCATCTTATACTGGGCTACCGGATGCTTCGCGATTTGGACTACTACCGAGATGATCCCCTTGTACGACAGGTTTTGGGGATGCACCCATTGCCCAGTGTCCCAACGATGAGCCGGATGTTGGGAGAGGTCGATTGTCAAAGCCTTGAGAGGATGAGGGAGATGAATCATTTCGTTTGCCTGTCGCGACTTCAGGAGGAGGGAATCAAACGCATCACGCTTGATTTGGACGGAAGCGTGCAGAGCACGAGTCGCCATGCGGAAGGGACGGCTGTTGGATTTAACAAGAAGAAAAAAGGCGAGCGCAGTTATTATCCACTGCTCGCGACGATCGCTCAAACCGGACAAATCTTCGACTTCCTTCATCGAAGTGGCAACGTCCATGACTCCAATGGAGCAGTGGAGTTCCTCCGTTCCTGCGTGGAGAAGATTCGCAAGGTGCTGCCTGATGTGCAGATCGAGTTGCGCGCCGACAGCGCGTTTTTCAGCGATCAGATGGTTTCAGAGGCAAAGACCTTGGGCCTGGAATATACGTTCTCGATGCCTTTCGAGCGGCTTGTGGAACTCAAGGGCATCATTGAGAAGCGCCGTCGCTGGTCCCGAACCCGAGGCGGAGAGGGAAAAATTCATCACTTCGAAATCCGCTGGAAGCCAAAAAGTTGGGCGCGCAAAGCGCGCATTTTGTGCATTCGAACCATGAGGCGCACTCAGCGCAAAGGACCGCTCCAACTGGACCTTTTCGAACCAGTCGAGGAGAACTATGAATACAAGGCGATCATCACCAACAAGACAAACACGGCCGCTCATGTGGTGAAATTTCATGAAGGGCGTGGCTCTCAGGAGAAGATTTTTGGCGAAGCCAAGAGCCAGGCCCAGATGGACTATATTCCGGCCAAGCGACGTGCCGCCAACGAAGCTTTCCTTTTGGCCAGTATCCTCACCCACAATCTCACACGCGAAATGCAGATGCGATCTGCGGAGCGGTCACGCAAATCGTCCCCCAAAAGGGCTGCGGAGTGGATCTTTGAAGGACTCGGCACGATTCGCCGCAAAATCATCCAGCGTGCCGGACGTCTGACTCGCCCTCAAGGTCGACTCACATTGACACTCGGAGACAATCAGGCCGTCGAAGAAGAAATCGCCTACTACATGATGGCCTGACTGGCCATTTTATGAAACGCTGAGGTACAGTCTGCTTGACGGACTACACTAGACCGCCGCCTCTCCGCCCAACGGCGTTTCTCCGGGCGCCGGATTCTGTTCCGCTCCCTCTGCCTCCCGTCTCCGGGGCCACCGCCGTTTCTCGATCCCGCCACGGAGCCATGCCAGGGCGAAAAGGACCGCACCCACCAGAACCATGCAAGCGGACGTCGGACAATTGAGCCAGACCGCCAAGTGCACGCCTCCCAGGGTGCTGAGAAGAGCGTGCAGCGTGCTGAAAACCAGCATCACCCGTAGCCGGTTGGTGAGCAAATAGGCTGTCGACCCGGGAAGAATGAGCATGGCAATCACCAAGATGGCTCCCACGGCTTCGAAAGCACTGACCACGATGAGCGAGAGAACGCACATCATCACGTAGTGGATCAGTTGAGGCCGAAAACCCTGGGACTCCGCCAAAAGCGGATCAAAGGAACTGACCAGCAGCTCTTTGTAGAAAAAAATCACCAAGCCGATAGTCAACAAGAAGACCACCAATAGGAGTCGGAATTGCTGCGTCGCCCAAAGACTGCTCATCACGCCGCCGCCAGAGTGCACTCCCAGATACTCCAATTGACCGAACAGGACGCAATCGGGATCCAGATCGGTGTGTGGCGCCAGCTCCAGCAGGATGACACCCAAGGCGAACAACATGGAGAAGACGATCCCGATGGCCGATTCCACTTTCACGATCGATTTCCGGTGGATGAACTCGATGAGAACGGTGGTCACGATCCCCGCCAGCAGGGCTCCGATGGTCAGCGCCAGGGAATCCCGACTACCCGAAACGAGAAAGGCGATCACGATTCCCGGCAGGGCGCTGTGCGAGATGGCATCGCCTAACATCGACATGCGGCGCAGGACCAGATAACTGCCCACCAGGGCCGAAGAGAGCGCCACGATCAAGCCGACCGCAGCGACGAGGACCGTCTGGGACAGGTTCACCGTCCACGGCTCCACGAAGACGCGGTAGGGCTCGAAGGGCGGGATCAGTTGCGCCATCATCGCTCCACGCCCTCCTCATTCGCCAAATCCCGCAGAGACAGGCGCTGGGTATCTCGCAGCGAAGGAATTCGCTTTCCGTGAGGATCCTGTTCCGGATAGTCGAGATAACGCTCCAATCGCATCACGGTCTCTTCCTGAAGGATGTGCTCCACCTTCTCGGCATCCGCGTGCACATGGTCCGCCTCGTAGTCCGCCTGACTGGTCAGATAGAGTTCCCACAACCGGTGATTGCGAACGATGCGCGAGGCGTGCTGGAGCCCACCCGGCGTCAGGTAAACCACGTCCCCGCTAGAGGCCATGGTCGCCAGTCGATCCCGCACCAGGTTCTTCAAGCGCTTCAGGGTGGCCTCCATCGTCTCTCGGGCATTGGCCGCCAGGCGACTGACCGGCACACCCTCGTGCTGAAAACGGTCCGCCTCCATCGCCTGATAAATGGCCTTGAGCGTGTTCTCGATGGTGATCTGGCGCGACTGCGAAAACCTCCGATACCACTTGAACAGGTAGCCATGATAGGGACTGAAGAAGAATGCCAGGGCGAAAAAGGCGCCCGCGCACAGCGCCATCGAAGGACCAGTAGGCAGGGCGCGGTTGACCAATCCCTCGCCAACGAAGGAGAGAAACGCTCCCAACACCCCGGCCGCCACGGCCAATCCCGTGGCCACGAGGAGCATCATGTGCAATCGTTTGGTCACCAAAAAGGCGGTGGCCGCCGGAGTGATCAGCATGGCACTCACCATCAATGCGCCGACGGCCTGCAGGGCCACCACCGTTGCCAGAGCGAGGAGGAACATCAATAAATGATAGAGTCCTCGTTCCGGAAGCCCGACCGAACGGGAGAAAACGTGATCGAAGCTTGTCGCCAGAAGAGAGGGATAGAGCAGGGCGACGATGATCACCGCCAGGGCGGCGGTGGTTCCCATCATCACGAGGTCGCTCTCTCCGAGCGCCGCGGCCTGTCCGTAGAAAAAATGATCCAGCCCGCTCTTGTTCACCGAGGGAACGCTCTCAATCATTTTGATCAGGCAAATCCCCAGCGCGAAGAAAGTGGCCAGCACCATGCCGAGAGCGGCGTCCTGCTTGAGCTTGGTCGTCCGGCTGACCCAGGATACCAAGGCCGTCCCCAGAAGTCCCGCCAAGGTCGCTCCGAGCAGAATCCACCCGGGGTGCTTGCTCATGGTAAACATGAAGCCCACGGCAACCCCCGGCAAGACGGCATGAGAAAGCGTGTCACCCATCAGGGCCATGCGCCTCACGACAATGAAAGTTCCTAACAAGCCAAAGTTGATGCCCATGAAGACGCAACCGAGCATGATGTGCCGAATGGCCGGGTCCCGGAAGCTGAAGAACCGCTGCAGCTGATCGCCGAAATCCACCTCGACCAACTCCGAGATTTTTGCCGCCTCCGCCGAGCCGGTAGCCGAGACGAGAAACGCGATGGCCAGAAGCGCGATGAATGCCGATGTCCCTCTCATCGTGGCAAATCGGTGACGTCGACCTTCGATTTGTCGCCCACCTGATCGGCCACCTCGCTCAGGATGGTCAACCGCCCGCCGTAAGCGCGTTGCAAGTAACTCTCGCGGAAAACCTCGGAAACCGGGCCAAAGGCGATGAGACGCATGTTGAGCAGGAGAAGGGTGTCGAAATACCTTCGTGCCGTTGGCAAGTCATGATGCACCACCAGGATGGTCTTGCCCTCCTGTTTGAGATCGTGAAGCAATCCAATGATCGTCGACTCCGTGGCGGCGTCGACCCCGACAAAGGGTTCGTCCATCAAATAGAGATCCGCTTCCTGCGCCAGGGCCCGAGCGAGAAAGACGCGTTGTTGCTGGCCGCCACTCAGGTTGGAGATCTGGCGGCCGGCGTAGGGAATCATCTGGACCTTTTCCAGAGCTTTCATGGCGATCTCGCGGTCTCGCCGTCCCGGCCGGCGAAAGAGCCCGAGATGCCCGTAACGGCCCATCAACACCACGTCCATCACCGTCACCGGGAAGTCCCAGTCCACCTCGCGGCGCTGAGGAACGTAGGAGAGCCGTTTCCTCTGAGTCGTGTGCGGCTCTCCGAAAATTCGGATCCAGCCGCTGGCTGGCTTGAGCAAGCCCATGATCGCCTTGATCAGGGTCGATTTCCCGGCGCCATTGGGCCCCATGATGCCCACCAGCTGTCCAGAGGTGATCGCCACATCGATCCCATAAAGCACCGGTTTTCGATCGTAGGCCACCGTCAGGTCATGTGTCTCCAAGACCACCGCTTCACGAGGCGATCCCGTCTTGGTGTCTTCGTCAGGCGCCCTCACTGCCTCCCCCATCGACTCCACTCAATTCCCGTCCGCTGCACCCTATTTCAAGGCCGCCGCTATCGTATTCACATTGTGCTTCAACATGCCGACATAGGTGCCCACATCATAGCTTTCCCCATCGGCGGTCTTCATCTCCCCGGGCTCTCCCATGGCGTCGGAGAAGAGTTCGCCCCCGATCTTGACTCCGGCATCGCGCGAGATCTGTTCGATGAGTGTCGGGTTCACGCTGCTCTCCACGAAAATGGCCGAGATCTGGTGCTGGCGGATGAAATCGACCATCCGCGTGTGATCCGCCACGCTGGGTTCCGAGGCCGTGGAGATTCCCTGAACCCCCACGACTTCAAGGTCATAGGCTCGCCCGAAGTAGGCAAAAGCGTCATGGCTGGTCACCAGTTTGCGGCTTCCGGCGGGAATCGCCGCCAGACGTTCGGTCGCCCACTGATGCAATTCGGCCAGCTCGGTCTTGTAAGCCTCTCCGCGCTCGCGGAAGCCCTCGGCCTCCTCCGGAAAAATTTCCACCAGCACTTCGACGACCGCATCGATCGTTTGCGCCCAGAGACTGGCATCTCCCCAGATGTGGGGATCAGGATGGCCATCGCTGTCCGGCGGCTCCAAACGGCTGTCCTCGGGAAGGACATCCGCCACGGCGTGAACCCTCTTGCCCTCGCGTGACAAGCGATCGAAGAGATCGGTCATTTTACCCTCCAAGAGCCAGCCGTTGTAAAAGATCACCTTGGCACGATTCATCTTGGCCCCATCGGCGGGAGAAGCCTTGTAAAGGTGGGGATCCACGCCTGCCCCCATGAGGGCCTCGACCTCAACGGTGTCCCCGGCGATCTGCCTCACCAAATCCGCCACCATCGTGGTGGTGGCCGCCACCAAACGGGTGTCTTCCTCAGAGGCAGGCGGCCTGCAAGACACGCCACAGAACAGGAGCGAAACGACTAGGAAAAGAAATTTCTTCATGCTTGACTACGAACATTAGCTTTGGCTAATTCTTTGTCAATCCCCCAAGTTGAGTCCGTGTCCAAAACGCCGCCAGACGACGCCATCGATCTTGACCCGACGACGACCGTCGCCTCGGAAGATTATCTCGAACAGATCCTCAATCTCATCACGGAGAAAGGCTACGCCCGCGTGATCGACATTGCCAATAACCTCCAAATCTCTCAGGCCAGCGTCAGCAACATGGTGCAGCGTCTGGCCAATGAGGGACTCGTCTCCTACGAGCGCTACCGGGGAATGGCACTCACACCGGCCGGCATGAAAGTCGCTCAGGCAATCATCCAGCGCCACGAAACACTCTCTTCCTTCCTCCGTCTCTTCGACCTCGATGAACTCGACATTCACCGGGACGTCGAGGGCATGGAACACTACATCAGTTCCCCGACCCTTCGCGTTTTCCAGGCTCTCGTGGAGGAACTTCAGAGACGACCGAAGCTGTTGGAGCGGATCGCCGAGCGCGCCAGATTCTGAGATGCGCGCTTCTGGGCCAGGAGGAACGCCGCTTACCCTACCGAGAAGCGCCAGATGCCTGGTGCGCTCCAAAAAACCTGCCTCCTCGCGGAGCGATCGCCTTTCTACGCCTCCTGAGCCAGGGGCTCCAGCCTTGGAAAGAGCGGTTTTCCCTCGCCCAGTTCGTGCCCGTCCGGCAACAAGCCCCATTTCAAGTCCACCGCCGAAAAGCTCTCCGGAAAAGTGAAATTCAATTGTTCCAGCATCCGGCGGCTCGTCTCCGGCATCACCGGGGCGATATGAAAAGCGGTGTGCGCCATCGCTTCAGCCAAATGATAGAGCACCGCATCGAGGCGATCCGCCTGGGAGTCGTCCTTGGCCAGCGTCCAGGGCGCCGTTTGCTCCACGAACTGGTTGCACAGCGTCAGGCATTTCCAGATCTCCTCCAGAGCAGTGTGCACTTGATAGGACTCCATGGCTACCGCCACTGCTTCCGGCAGAGCCTTGAAAGCGGCTCGCACCTCCCGATTGAGATCGTCCTCGTAACCGGCGTTCTGCTTCAGAATCCGGTTCCGGTAGCGCTTCGGCATGTTGAGCGTTCGATTGAGCAGATTACCCAGATTCTTGGCCAGGTCCTGAGAATAAGCCGCCTCGATGCGTTCGTCATTGAAGTCGGCATCCCGACCGGTAGCGATGGAAACCATGAGATAATACCGGAGCCCATCCACGCCAAATCGCGCCGATCGGCTCGCGGGATCAATCACGTTTCCCTCGGACTTTGACAATTTGGCTCCGCGCTTGTCGTTCCAGAACCCGTGAACCACCAGGCGAGGCATCGCTTCATCGGGAAAACCGATCGCGTGCAGCATCACCGGCCAGTAAACGGCGTGCGCGGGAATCATGATGTCCTTCCCGATCAGATGGACGTCGGCGGGCCAGAGTTCATCGAACGCCGGCAGCTCGACGCCGCCCCTCTTCCCGACCTCTTCCCTGAGATAACCCGCGAAGCTGATGTAATTGATCAGGGCGTCGAACCAGACAAAGGTCACGAATTCCCGATCGAAAGGAATCTCGATTCCCCATTCCAGTCGAGATTTCGGGCGCGTGATGCAGAGATCGATGGCGTCGGCTCTCTCCAGCGCATTGATCAGCTCCTTGCCGCGAAAGGCCGGGAAGACGAAGTCCGGATGACTCGCCGCAAAGTCTTTCAGCCAGGGAATGTGTTCGCTGAGCTTGAAATAATAATTCTCCTCGGTCCTCTCTTCCACCTCGCCCCACTCGGACCCGAATTCTCCCTCTTCATCGCGCTCCTTGTCAGTGAGAAACTGCTCCTGGCGGACACTGTAGTAACCGGTGTGGGTCGCCTTGTAGATCTGCCCCTCATCGTAGAGCTTCTGCAAGATTGTCTGTACCACCGTCTTGTGCGGTGCCGCCGTGGTGGCGGCCCAACCGTCGTAATCAACTCCTAACAAACGCCACATCTCGATGAACTTGGCGGTGTTCCGGTCGGCGAATTCCTGCGCCGATATCCCCTCGCGCTCCGCCGATTGCTGCACTTTTTGTCCGTGCTGATCGACGCCTGTGAGGAAATACACCTTCTTCCCGCGACTCCGCTGGTAGCGCGCGATCACGTCGGCCAACAGCTTCTCGTAGGCGTGGCCGACGTGCGGCGCGCTATTGGTGTAATCGATCGCCGTGGTGATGTAAAAGGTGTCTTTGCCCATGCAGGAGATGAGATGCGTTAGGTTTCTTTGACGATCTTGCCTCCCAACGACAAAATGCGGGCATTGCCCTTGGCTTGTTCGGCCTCGGCAATCTGCCCGTCTTTCACATACATCTGCGAGAGGGAAGTCCAGGCCAGAAGATCGTTGGGACGCAGAGTCACCGCCTGCAACCCGGCGCCAATCGCCTCCTTGAGTTCGCCGGTCTTCATCAGGGCCATACCCAGGGCGTGCCAGCCATCGAAGAAATTGGGATCGAGCGCGACGCAGCGGCGGTATTTCGCCACTGCGGCCTCCAGATCGCCGATCGCCAGATCCCCGTTGGCGTCGTCGAAGAGCGAGTCTCGGTCTTCCTCCTGGGGATCCTCCATCAAACTGCTAGAAATTGAGGCCGCCGCCGCCACCACCGCCGAACAGGTTCTGCGGGAAGTAGATTCGCGGGGGCACCCGAGTGCGGTCGCGCACGATGTCCGCACTCTCGCGCCGATCGGCGAGCCACAGTCGCACCATGCCCGAACTCGCTTGTCGTTCCAGGCTCTCGGTCAACGCCTCCTTGGTCTGCGGCGGCGTGGCTCCGGGAGGCGTGGAGGCGGTCGGCGTTTCCGCGTCGGCCAATTCCTCTGCCGCCACCCGCTGCGAGACATGGACCAAAATCGCTTTGTCCTCGGGCTGCTGCATCTCACTCACCGAACCCGTGGTCGTGGTGGAGGCCGCCGCCACGATCTCCGCCGCATCGTCCTCCCCGGTCGGGCGGTTCCTCACGGAAAACTCGGGAATGTCGCGCACCGTCAACCCCAACTCGGCCACCAATTCCGCAAAAGCCTTTTCTTCTTCCAAACCGGCCACCAGCTTTTCGCGGGCGGACTTCGCCGCCTCTTCCATGGCCTCGATGGCCTTCTCGCGGACCAAGGCCTCGCGCAGATCTTCTTTGACCTCCGCCAAGGATTGCTCGCGGGATTCCTGAACGTCCAGGAGACGCGCCACATAGTAACCCTTGGGACTGACGCCCTCCACCGGAACGAGGATGCCTCGGTCGTTCTCGAGCGAACCTTTGAAGGTCACCGTCACGAGCTTCGCCGGCACCTTGGGATCCTCGGGAGGATCATCCTCGGCGAAAAAGTCCGTCGTCTGGACCTCCATGCCGATCTTGGCCGCCTCCGCGTTCAAGGGATCCGCGGCTTCCGATTCGATCGCCGCGGTGTAAAAACTGTCCACCTTCGCCAGGTAAGCATCCACCTTGGCCGCGTGATCTTCCATCGCAGCCGCCGTTGCTGGGGACACGTTCCCACCGCCACTGCCACTCGCACCCCCGGGATCCGAAGAAACTCCGAGATCCTCCAGGTCGAGTTCCAGACTGGTCGACGGATCGTTGCCCCCTTCCAGATCCAAATCCAGGGAGGGAAGGTCATCGTTCAAACCTCCGGCATTCAATTCGGACCCCAGTTCTTCGGCCGGGGTCAACTCCAGTTCCCCGTCCGTCGTCACGGGAGGTGCTTCCAGTGGCTCGATCTCGAGACCGCCATCTTTCTCTTCCTGCGGGGACTGGCCCGGCGGCTCGGACTCGTCATCCGCCGCATCCACAGGGGGAACCTCCAGTTCGATGGGAGGCGCCGTCAAGGCGCCTCCAGGGTTGCCGGGCGGTGGCCCCGGGGCTTCGGGCCGCAAGAGCAGCGGCGGCTCGGGAACCTGAGGCGTGGTCGTCGGGGTAGACGGCGGGGCAACCGGCGCTGCGGGCTCCTCGAAAAACACAAACTCGATCTTCCGTTTTTCCGGTGACATGATCAACTCCAGCGCCGCCTGCTCCGCCTCCTCGAGCCGTCCTTCCAGTTGGCGCTCGGCGCTTGGCACCAGGGCCTTCTGCTCCTCATAGTAGGTCTGGAGTTCTTCGTCCGTGACCTCGATGTCGGTCTCGAAATCCTCCAATTTGAAATCGATCACTGAAGCCGTGACTTTCTCGTTGGCACGCTGGTACTCGACGTTCACGACGCTCGGTGGCACCGAAACGCCCGAGGACAGCAGGGCGGTCAGCTTCTCCAGCCGAATCTTGTCGGCCACCAAATTGCGGAGATCTCCCGCCATCAGGCCATTGGGCTCGAGCGTGTTGCGGATCGCATCGAGATAGGCATCTTCCGAAAACGTGCCATTTCGCTGGAAGGGAGGGTGCTCGGCAATCGCTTTCTGCACCTCCTCCTCGGAAGGATCGATCCCGAGCTTGCGCGCTTCGCGGCCGAGCAAGTAGCGATTCTGCGTGAAGTCCACCACGTCGAAAGTCGGTTGGAGCAATTGCATCGTGAAGTTGAAGCCCAGCCCGTTCGCCGTCTGGAGGACGCGCGTCTGCCGCTCCACTTCCTTGACGGTGATGCCCTCACTCCCAATCTTGAAGGCGATCGGCTCACTCAGGCTCCCTCCGGTCCGCGTGTCGTAGGGGTTGAAGAACCAGGCAAACGCCACGATGACGATGAAGGCCACCACGATCATGATGCCATGCTGGTGTTTACGGAGGAGTTCGAGCATCTCGAGGAAGGATTAAGGAGTTGGCAAATCAAAGCCCTCACCCTCGGCGGAAGGGCCGGGGCGGAAAGGGTGCCGAAACTAAGAGGCTCGCCTTCTCCCATCAACCACTTTTTCTGGCCCTTTTTGCGGGCAGATCAGTGCCCTCGGGACCCGCTGGCAACGAACCCGCACGAGGCCGGCCCGCCGCGGCCGACCGCCGCCAAACTTCCCAACCGGAGCCGCCGCCTTTCGGGCTTGTCAGCCGTGCAGTGGCCAGAGAGGCTGCCTGCGTGATGAGAACTCTTCGTGCGATCCTCCTCGCTCCGTGTCTCCTAGTGTAGTCCGCCCTACAGATAATTCATTTTAAGCCTGCACTCAAGTCGGAGAGTGTTAGTTTAATGGAAATGAGAACTGCTGTGCCGATCAACCTTGAAGCAAGCCTGCGAAACAAGCTCCTGCGTTTCAGCAAGGCGTCCAACGTTTCTCCGAAATTGAGAGTTCGTTCCAAGATCGTGCTTCTCGCCAGCGAGGGGATGACCAATAAGCGGATCGCGGAAGAACTTGGATTGGACGAACCACAGGTGGGCCGCTGGCGAAAGAGGTTCGCAGAGATGGGGCTGGCGGGAATCGAGAAGGACAAGACCCGGCCTGGACGTATCAAAGCTTTGCCGAAGAGCAAGGAAAGTGAGATCATTCGGATGACGTTGGAGGAGACGCCCAAAGGATGTACTCACTGGAGTCGATCGCTGATGGCCGCTGAAGTTGGCGTCAGTGAGTCCACGGTAGGACGGATCTGGGCACGCAACGGAATCAAAGCCACACCGGGTGAGGACGTTTAAGCTTTCGAACGACAAGCTATTTGAAGAGAAGCTCGAGGACATCGTTGGGTTATACCTGGCGCCGCCAGAGCACGCAGTGGTCTTCAGTTGCGACGAGAAGAGTCAGATTCAGGCACTCGACAGGACACAGCCCGGGCTTCCGCTAAAGAAGGGTCGATGTGAAACTCTCACCCACGACTACAAGCGCAACGGGACAACTTCGTTATTTGCGGCTCTTGAGACATTGACGGGAAAAATCATCGGGAAATACATGAAGAAACATCGGCACGAAGAGTGGCTCAAATTCCTTAAGCTCATCGAGGGAAGTGTTCCGCCGGACAAAGAGATCCATATTATGTAACTGATTAGCGCTCCTAACCAGCAAACGCCGAGAAATGACCGGAAGTTGTGGATGAGGGCGGTCGGGGCATCATGAAGAGTTCAACCATTTACCAAAACAACTGAACTCCAATGAAAACCACCAACCACCCCACCGAATCCGCATCTATCCTCGGCCAGGAAGGAGCAAGCACCGTCTGCCAGAACGCCCTTGAGGCCACCCTGCGACAAGGAGCCCAAGTGCTTCTTCAGGCCGCCATCGACAACGAAGTCTCCGACTACATTCAAGCCCATCAACATCAGCGTGATGACCAGGGTCATCGCCAAGTCGTTCGCAACGGCCATCTTCCTCAGCGACAACTTCAGACTGGAATAGGAAACGTTTCTGTTCGGCAGCCCAGGATCAATGATCGCCGATCAGGCCAGCGGTTCACCAGCGCCATCCTTCCGCCGTACCTACGCCGAGTCGCTTCACTGGACAACCTCATCCCGGCACTCTACCTGCGAGGAATCTCAACCTCCGAGATGAGTCGAGCCTTAGAGCCGATCCTCGGTGAGAACGCATCGGGTCTTTCTGCAGCCAACATCGTTCGACGAGGAAGAGCAATGGGAGAAAGAACGCGAGCAATGGAGCGAGCGTGACCTCAGCGACAAGGAATACGTCTATCTCTGGGCCGACGGGATCTACTTCAATGTCAGGCTCAATGACGACCGCCCATGTGTTCTCGTAATCGTCGGCTCCTTACCCGATGGAACCAAGGAATTGGTAACCATCAGCGATGGAGAACGAGAGAGCAAACTGTCCTGGAAAAATGTGCTCAGAGACCTCAAGAAACGAGGATTGAAAATCCCTCCGAAACTGAGTATCGCCGATGGAGCTCTCGGGTTCTGGAGCGCCTTGGAAGAGGAATATCCGACAAGCAAACAGCAACGATGTTGGGTGCACAAGACAGCCAACATCCTCGACAAGCTGCCGAAGAAAGCGCAGCCCCTTGCCAAGGAACGCATCCATGAAATCTACATGGCGGAAACAAAGAAGGCCGCCTTGGAGGCCTATGACGAGTTCTTCACGCTCTACGAAGCCAAGTATCCGAAAGCGTGCGCCTGCCTGAAGAAAGACAAGGAAACTCTACTAACGTTCTACGACTTTCCAGCCGAGCACTGGAGACACATCCGGACGACAAACCCGATTGAGTCGACGTTTGCCACGGTCCGCCATCGGACTCGACAAACCAAAGGGTGCGGATCGAGGAAAGCAACCCTTTCAATGGTCTACAAGCTCGGCCTGGAAGCCGAGAAAGGCTGGCGTCGACTGAACGGATATCGTCAACTTGACAAAGTCGTGCAAGGAATCATCTTCGTGGACGGCATCGAGCAGCAAACCGCTGCCTAACCCATGATCGAACTTCGAATGGTGTTCCGACCGCCCTCATCCACAACTTCCGGTCATTTCTCGCCCGGACTCAGTCCCACTTCGAGCGAGATGACCGTTCTTGGGTTTCACGACCGGTGACTCCGAATCCAGCGGAGGACTCCCCACAGGACCGCTCCCGTCTAGAGGCCGATCGCGCCGCCGAACACCAAGCCGCTCCGCACCGCGTCGTTGGAGGAAGTCGCGGTGGCCATGGCCGAAGCCGCTGACGCCAGGAAACCCGCGGGCAAAGCCCCGCCCAGGGTCGCTGCCAGCAGCAGCACCCACGGCTGGCGCCAGCGAATCGCGTAGCAGACGAAGAAACACAGGGCCGCTGGCACGCAAAAGACCAGGAGGAACAAGTATTTCATGGAATCACCACCTCCACCCGCCGGCCATGAACGAGGGCTTCCACGGCCCAAAACCTTCTCTAAACTTTGACTCAAGTCCAACCCTCCGCTTCATCGCCGCCAACATAAGAACCGACCGCTCATTCGTCAATTCCCAGGGAAAGCCGCTGGCAACAACCGGTGGTTTGGCCGCTTCGCAGGCGAATGCGACGGCAGCCCATCGCGCGCAGGAGCGCACACGCCGAGATCACTCCGCCAGCACACCGGGTGTTCCACCCGTTTCCTGACTCGGCCGCCAGTGGGTGAGTGTCTCCCAGAGCTTCACGTCGGCCCGCAGATCCCTCACCGTGAGCGAGGCTCCCCCGCCATCGGTGGCGGCATACCACCGGTCATCGTACTCAAATCGCTGAATGGCCATGTCCGAGGGCGTCGGCAAGCTCAGTTCGATCGCTTCCCCGCCATTGGACAGTTTGCCTGAATACTCTCCCACTACGGGCAAATTGTCCCCGTGAACCGCGGCAAAGGCTTCCCGGTCTTCCACCAGCAAAAGACAGGCTCCAGGCTCCAACCTCGCGTCCTCACCAAATTCAAATTCGATCCCATCAGTGAAGCGCACTCCCGCCAGACTCAGAGATTCCTCGCCGATGTTGGCGATCTCGATGAACTCCAGGTCACCGCTCTGCGGATGGTACATCATCTCCGACACTCGCAAGCCCAGCAGCCAGCTCCGAACTTCGGAAGGCGCGTCGCGGGCCTCGCCATTCGCCTCGCCCGGCGTCGGCAAAGTCAGATAGACAATCTCCGTCCCGCCGCTCGGCAAACGTCCCTCGGCGATGTCCGGGCGCTGACAGTGATAGTGCACCTTGTCCATCTCCACGCCGTTGCTACCCACCAGACGGATCCATCCATGGTGAGACGGCAGGCGGAAAGGCAAGTCGCAAGGATGGCGACGCTCGGAGCGCTTGCCCAAGGACTCGAAGACCAAGAATCCGCGCCCCGCGATGAAGCTCAGCAAGGGAAGGCGATGCTCATCGGCAATTCCCACGTAGTCCGTGGTCAATGCCGTCCCGCCAAGGCAAACCGGCCGCTCGCTCAGATTGACCAATTCGATGTAATCGTTCGAGAATCGGGCTTCCGGTGCGGCCAGCCACTCGTTGATTCGAACCGTGTCCGGCGTGCCGAGCGTCACCGATTCGTTAGGCTCACCCGGGCTGGGCTTGGTCAGAGCCCAGACGGCGTTGGCACTCCCCCCGCGGCCGATGGAATGGTCGGCCAGCTGTGGCCCGAAGGTGATTGAATCGATGAGAGGGCGTTCCTTGCCTGGCTCTGCGCGCCCGAAAAGGCTGAGGGTTTCCCCTTCCCGCTTGATCGAGAAGCCGGTGTGATACTCGCCCTCAAAAGAGAGCGTATCGGCGTAGACGATCAGGTAGGCTCCGGGAGCGATTTCCGTTCCCTCGGGAAAGATGAACTTGCCCGGTTTGCCGGCGTCATCGGTCAGACTCATGCCTCCCAGCGAGGCGGCCGTGTCACTTCTGTTGAACAACTCGATGACGTCAGGGAAGCCGCCTCGATGCGGAAAGGCCGAGACGTTGTGCGTCAGCAATTCGTTGAGCAACACCCCTTCGGTGACGTCGCTCCGGTGGGCGTTGCGGGAAGTGGGCGCCGCGGCCGGACGTTTACCCGGGCGCCTCCCGATGGCTCGCTCCACTTCGCGCGCGGCATAAGCGCTCCGCAAAGCCATGAAATCTTGCATCCTCTGGAGAGTCCCCGAGGGCACCCAACCGCCCAGATGACGGTCTACCAAATGCGCGAACGCTTCTTCCGAAAAGCTCGTCTCGAGCAAGTCACTCATCTGCGCGAAGTAGCGACGCCGGATTTCCGGTTGATCGAAGAGCCACTCCAGCGGCCTCAAGGAATCACCACGCTCGACGAAATCAAAGAGCGTGTGCTGGGGATTGGAAGTGGCTTCACCGATGCTCAAGATGGTGTCCAGGTCGTGCGGCAAGGTCTGAAAACGCGTGTCTCGAAGCCCACGATAGATCGCATAATCATCGTCGATCCCGTTGGCAATCCCGCCCTCACCATTGCCCAGCAGCGCCATCACCGCGAGATAGCGCAGCCACTGGTCGACATCCATGACCTGCGACACTTCCTGCAAGTAGCCCTCGCGTCGGGGCGCGTTGTTCATCACCTCCAAGAAACGATCCAGATCCGACCAGTCATTCTCCCCGCTGTTGGTCTGCTTCAGCCATCCGTCATCCTGATAGCTCGAGAACGATCCGCGACGCCAGGCCCAGTTGCGATCCGGGCGCACCTTCTTGTAGAGATTTCCCGCGGAATCGTCCGGGCAATGTTCATCCAGGAAATCGCCATCCAGGGGCTGCGCATGCACGAAGGCACCGTAATCCCGGTGACTCTTACGGGTCGGATCCTCGCCGTTCATCCGCACTTGTACCGGCAACATGTTGGGAGCCCGCAAGCCGGAAGCCTGAAAGATCTTCATCCCGATGCACTGCAGCCAGGGATAGACGCTGTTGAGGTTCATCCGGGTCGCCCCGTCCCAGGGCCGGTCCCGCGGCAGGTTCACCCGCATGGGAGGCGGCGAATTCTGGCGGCTCCCCGCTCCCCGCACCCGCGTTCCACAGAGATACCGGATGACCGGTCCGCTCCCGTCATCGGCGATGAGCGTTGTGTTGCTCTGGGCATTGCTGTAGCGGTAACCGCCGAAGGCTCCGCGATCTCCTTCCGTCATGATCAAACGATAAAAGGCCATGGTCGTTTGATTCGTCTCCGAGTCCACCTGAAACAGGGCGTTGGCCCGCGCTTCGCTGAGGTCTCCCGCGGGCCACAGACGTTCGGCCTTGCCATCGGTCGCCCTCACATAAAACTCGACCACCGCGTCATCCCGCTGCGCCGGTAGGACGGCGGCGAAGTGCCCGCTCGCCAGCGTCTTCATGGCCGCCACTTCGAAGGCAGCTCCGCCGCGATAGGTCGAAACCCTCCAGAAAACCTCGGCACTCACGGTCTCCATGGTCTCGTCGTCGATTTCAGCCGTGACCACCACCTTCTCGCCCGGTCGCGGAACCGCCGGATGGTGACGCACCGCGGAGATGAGCGGGGCGATGTCGGCCGCCCTCACCGTGTTGGGCATCCCGGGCGTGGGCCCGCCCTCACTTGGCCGCCAATTCGCTCCCCGGTTGTTGGAAAGCCCGGTGGTGATCAGCTCGAGCGAGGCGCCCTCCCCGTCGGCCTCACATTCCCACTCCCAACCCGACGGGCCGCCCCGGGTGTAACTGGCGCGACCCGAAAAATTCGAGCGATGCGACATCCGGACGAGCTCGCTGAGACGGCGGCGAGCCCAATCTCCCTGATCGGAATAAGCCACTCGGTCCACCATCTCACCATCGCCATCCTCCAGGCGAATCTCCTCTCCCGAGTTGCTCAGACGCCCGGTCCAGTCTCCCACCACGACCACCGAAGACAGCACCGCATAGTGGCGCTGCAGTTCTTCCCGGTTCGCGGCAACCACGAGATAGGCGCCCGCCGGAAGGGTGACCTCCGGAAAAACAAAATCCACCCCGCGCGTCAGCCGATGGCCCGCGAGTGACACCGGTTCCACTGTCGGATTGTGCAACTCGATGAATTCCCTTCCCAACGGCTCCCGAAGAGACTCCGCCGCGGGATGATACATGATCTCGTTGATCACCACCCCCTCGGCAGGTTCCATCGGTTCCTCCCCCTCAGTCGCATCACCCGTCTCCTCCCACTGATCGGGAACCCACTCGTCAATCAATCCTTCGCTCTCGACCACGCTCGCTCCCTCATCCACTCCTTCGTTGATGGCTCGAATCCCGTTGAATTCCTGATCCTGAAGCCCCTCCTCGGCCAAGAGGGCCTGGATGGGATTCTCCACGTCCCCATCGTCCTCCACCACGATCCCCTGATCTCGGGACCGCCGGACACCATCCCCTGGGCTGGCCGGCGAGACATTCCCGGCATCGTTTCGAACCCAAGGCGGCGGGTCCGGCGAGGCGGGGCGATCGTTGTCAATCCCTCGATCGCGTCCAGGATCCCAAGGCCTCATATCATGCCGCGAATGACGATGCCTGTCCGCCGCCCTCTCGGCGATCATGCGCACACCGGTCATCATCACCACCACCAAGAAACAGAAAAAAAGCACGCGTTTCCTCATCGCCTGAAATGACGCTAACCTAGACGGGAAGCTTCGGAAAGGGAAAGGATTCGCCGAACGGATCAGCGATCCTCTCGCTCCAGGAGCCAATCCGCGCAGGCCCCGATGGCCGACTCGCCGTGATTCTCCAGGTCATAAGTCTCCCCGGCCATGGCGTAATGCCCACTTCCCGCGACACCGTAGCGCCGGTCGTAATGTTCACGCAACAGGGACTCGATCAGCTCCGGCCAGGCGCCTTCCCGGCATTGACGACGCCACGCTTCCACCTGTCCGTGAGAATGAAACGGCTGGAGACGATCGATCGTCCCCAGAATCCGGTCCGGCTCCGCAATCCACCCGGCGTAATCGCCGTTGAGATAATCCCGCCGGGCTTCGATGGGGGTGTTGATCTCGATCACCGTCGAATCCCGCATCACCCGCCAGAGGGGCGCCGGGACGTTCAAATGGCCGATCTTTGGGCTCTCAGCCTCCACGAACACCGGGCGCTCGGGATCGAACCGAATCATCGCGTCGCGGATGAGCGATTCAAACCGCTTCTGCTTGGGCTGAGGCTGGTCCCAATCACCGCCAAAGAGCGAGCCCTTGTGATTGGCCAGCCCTTCCAGGTCCAGCACCTGACCTCCCCGCTCCCGCAAAGCCTGCAAAACCAGCGTTTTCCCCGCACCCGTGAATCCATTGAGCACCTTCCAGCGAAAACTCCCCGCGGTCTCCAGGATTTCGATCACGTGCCGGCGATAGGCCTTGTAGCCGCCTTCGAGAATCAAGGGACACCAACCCACCTCGCTCAGTACCGTCGCCAAGCTGCGGGACCGCTGACCGCCTCGCCAGCAGTAGACCAGCGGACGATAATGCTTTTCCCGACAGACGAAATGCTCGGCCATGTGCCGAGCAATGTTAGAAGCCACCAAGCCGGCGCCCAGACGTCGCGCATCGAAGGGCCCTCGCTGGCGATGCAGCGTGCCGACGCGCACGCGCTCATCATCATCGAGAACCGGCAAGTTCAAGGCCCCGAACACGTGGTCGATGGCATGCTCACCCGGCGATCGCACGTCGATGATCTCGTCGATCTCCTCGTCGGAGAGCGCCGAGAATGCCACCCTTTCGACGCGACCACTCATAACCAAGGGCGTAACCACGAGGCCAGCCATTCGTAAAGCCTCGATTTGAAAGGTCGATCTCGCCAAGTCGCTTCATCGAGTTCGCGTGCGTCCTCTAGATCCTTCCAGAACTGAGCACGCAAAGTTTCCACCGCCTCCGCATCCATAGTCACCGCATTGGCTTCAAGGTTGTGATTGAGCGAGAGACTGTCGATATTTGCCGATCCCACGCTGGCCCAATCCTCGTCGGAAACCACGCACTTGGCGTGCAGAATAGACTTTTGATAGAGAAAAATTCGGACACCTTTGGAGAGATACCTCGCAAAGGACCGCCGGCTCGCCCAGTCGGCCATTTTCACGTCGGAAACCTCGGGGAGCATCAGGCAAACTTCCACTCCGCGTTCAGCCGCACGGCACAAGGCTTCTCGAATCGAATGGTCGGGAACCAGGTAGGGATTGGTTAGCAGCAACTGCTCAGACACACCCTCGATCTCGCGCTTGTAAAGCTTTCGGATGCGGCGCCGGTAACCGCCCCGTCCTCCAACAATCAGCATCGTGCCGGCCCCCTCCGAATCCGCCGAATCCTCCTCCTCGACGTGGCGCCGGCGCACCGCTTCCCGATCGATGGGGAGCAGATCTCCGGTCTCTCGATGCCAGGTTTCGGCAAACAGAACCGCCAGGTCGAGCGCCGCCGGCCCCTCAGCCCGCACATGCGTGTCCCGCCAGGCCTTTTCGCCCGCCTGGCGCTCGGACCACCTATCACTCACATTGAATCCGCCCACATAGCCAATGCCATCATCCACCACCAGCACCTTGCGGTGATCTCTGCCGAAAATACCGAAACGCCTCTTCCATGGAACGACGGGACGATACTCCAGGACCTGCACTCCGCTTCGCCGCATGAATTCGAACATTTCCTCGTCCGTTTCCCAGGATCCCACGGCATCGTAGATCACCCGCACTTCGCGGCCGGCTTCCGCCCTCTCGGCCAAGGCATCTGCCAAAGGCCAACCCGTGGCATCCGATTGGAAAGTGTACAGCTCGCAATGGACCCGCGATCGGGCCTCGGCCACGTCGGCGATCATCCGGGCGTAGAGAGCGTCTCCCGAATGAAACACGGTGAGGTGGTTTCTATGTGTCGGTTCGGTCTCCGCGATCTTGGTCAGATCACGGATGATGGACGGCCGTCGCAACAAGTTGCGATGCCGCAGGCGACGTTTGATTCGATCGGTAACCTTGGCCATGACGAGTCAGAGATTGAAAAGGAGTCTTGCCGTCGGCCTTCGGCCAGCCGTCAATGAAGCTTGAGTTTGCTCACTGCTACCCGGCCGCCAAAACAGACTTCGATGCCTGATCCGGTTTTGCGCAGACGGTCTGCGTAGACGCCGTCGTAGAGAAAATGCCGCTCCCCTTCGACCACGTGCGGCAGGCTCTGGAAACTGACCGGGAGCGATCTTCGACTGGGCCGGCAGATCACCCGTTCGGGAAGAACTTCCCGGGGATCGACGTGAAGCAAATTGACGTTCCAGTGTTCTCCTTCTCCCAACGGCGCCTCCATCAGCTCGCCGATCACCTCTCTGACACAACGCAAGGTCCACTCCCAATCGATGTCTTCGCCCCTTCGATGGTATTGCGAGATCGCCGCCCCGCGCACCCCCAGGAAAGCCGCCTCCCGCACCGCCGCCACCGTCCCGGAGACGTAGATGTCCGCGCCGAGATCGCCGCCCTGATTGGCTCCCGAGAAGACCCAGTCCGGCCGGCGAGGCAAGAGATGGGTGAAGGCCAGGCGCACGCAGTCGGCGGGCGTCCCCTCCACGGCGTGCCGCCTCTCTCCTCGCGAATAGACCGGCAAACATTCGTGCGTGGTGATCCGGTGCCCGCATTGAGACATCGCCCCGACGGGAGCGACCAAGTGGATCTCCCCATCCTCCCGCAAAGCCGCTTCCAGGGCACGAAGACCGGCGGCATCAATGCCGTCGTCGTTGGTGGTCAAGATCAAGGGTCGACCCATGGAAGTGCGAATAATTAGAAGGAAATGCCTCGTAACGACGCTATCTTGCGTGGAAGATCAACCCCCTTTCGCCCCCCGAACCTCGATGAACCGCTTTTGGTATGCCGCTTCGATCGCGCTGCTGCTGGTATTCGCTGGATTGATTTGGATCCAGCGTGGACAGTGGATGACCGCTCTGCGGGACTTCGGCAGGGCTCTGGACGCCCCTCAGCCGGAGGTCGGCTGGACACAAGTTCCCGAGCTCACCGCCGCCGACGGAAGCCCGGCCAACCGCCGACTGCGCCACGTCATCGGCCGGCTCCTCAAACCCGGCGCCTTCGCCAACGAGTTGATCCTCCGCTTCGGTTCAGCCGCCGAGATGGAGGCCTTCCTCAAGAATCCGGGGCGTTTGAAGGTCCTCGGCAGTCTGCCGGCGCTCAAGGCGGTCCGAGCGGGGTACGATAGCGCCGACGATCTCCGCGATGTGCCCGACAACGCCGACCCTTTCGCCAATTTTCTCGTTCAGCTGCCGGCGCCACCCGATCCGCAAGGGCCCGGCATTCAGGATTCAGCGGTGCCTTTCGGAAGCAACGCGCTGGCCTGGCTCGGCGTGACGGAGAACACCGCCTGGGGCGAGGGCATCAAGGTCGCCGTGATCGACACCGGCATCGTGGAACATCCCACCTTTGGCGATTCGGCGAGGGTTCAGCAGGATCTGGTGAGTGAGAGCGGCGTCTCCGCCGAAATCAACGGGCATGGAACGGCCGTGGCTTCGGTGGTCGGCGGCACTCACCCCGCGGCGCCTGGCGTGTCTCCTTCCGCCGAGATCCTCAGCATTCGCGTCGCCGACCTCGATGGCAACAGTGACAGTTTCACCCTCGCCGAGGGACTTCTGGCCGCGGTCGACGCCGGGGCGAATGTGATCAACATCAGCCTGGGCTCGGTGGGCGATGCCAGCGTGGTCCAGGATGCCATCCAACGAGTCCGTGAATCGGGCGCCACCGTGGTGGCCGCCGCGGGCAATAATGGCACGGAAAACCTCACGTATCCCGCCGCCTACGAAGGCGTCATTTCCGTGGGAAGCATCGATGCCCTGGGCCAGCATCTGGAGTTCTCCAACACCTCGGACCAATTGAACCTCTCCGCGCCCGGCTACGCGGTCCCCGCCGCCTGGCCCAACGAGCAGGTGATTCAGTTCACTGGCACCTCGGCCAGCGCTCCCTTTGTCAGTGGCGCCATCGCCGCCGTGATGTCCTGGAATCCCTCGATCATCGGAGAGCAGGCCTACCAACTCCTGGCGAACCACGCGGACGAGGCGGGCGCACCCGGGAACGATTCGATTTACGGCGACGGAATCCTCAACCTGGGCCGCGTGGTGAATGGCAGCACGCCAGGCATCTACGATGCCGGCGTGGCCAGCCATTACTACGCCGGCGATCTCCAGGGCAACGGCCGCGAGATCCTCCAGGTGGTCGTGGAGAATCGGGGCACCGAGATCATCCAGGGCAGCACGCTCACCGTTGTGTCGCCCATCGGCCTGCAACAGTTCACGCTGGGTCCCATGTCCCCCGGCGACGTCCTCACCCGCGAGCTGCCGGTCGACACCCGTCGGGCCGAGGTCGAAGGCCGGGTCAGTTACAGCACGACCCTGACATTACCCGATCAGTTCACCGATCACAACATGGACGACAACCAGTTGACGTCCAGCTACAGCGCTCCGCTTTCCGACAGAGCCACGCCGTAAATGAGCGAGCGATCCACGTTCCCCCGTCTCCCTCTTTCTATTGCTTCGTGCTCTTCGTGGTTCCTCTCCCTTTCACCACTCCACCGGCGATCGCATGAATCGAAGACGACCGTCTTTCTAGAGAAGCAAAGCAACTCCCCGCAAAGCGGCCACGTTCGTCCAAGTCAAGGACTCCATGCACGAACCATCGCCCGCGGAGCGGCCGATCCACCTTTCTCCGTCGTACGAGGTCAATAATCCGCTGATCCTGGCGTTCGCGGGTAGGGAATGACGTCACGGATATTGGGGACGCTCGTCACGAACATCAGCATCCGTTCAAATCCCAAACCGAAACCGGCATGCAGCACCGACCCGTACTTTCTCAAGTCGTGATACCAACCGTAGTCCTCCATCGAAAGCCCATGAACTTCCATGTTGGACTCCAGCAACGCGAGACGCTCTTCCCGCTGGCTCCCTCCCACAAGTTCGCCAATGCCCGGCACCAAAAGGTCCATTGCCGCGACCGTCTTTTCATCATCATTGAGGCGCATGTAGAACGGCTTGATCTCCTTGGGATAATCAAAAACCGTTACCGGGGTCTTGAAATGCTGTTCCGTGAGGTAGCGCTCATGCTCCGACTGCAGATTCAGACCGTGAGCCACCGGATACTCGAAGTTTGCTCCCTTGGCCTTCTTCAGGATCGTGATCGCTTCGGCGTAAGGCAGTCGCTGGAAATCACGATCCACAACCTGGCGCAAACGCTCCGTCAAGCCTTTATCGACGAAGCGTTCAAAAAACTCCAGATCAGCCTCACAGTGAGTCAGGCAATCGTCCACCAGATACGGCACCATCTCCTCGGCCAGCGCCATGTTTCCCCGTAAATCACAGAACGCCATCTCCGGCTCGATCATCCAAAACTCGCTGGCATGACGTGAAGTATTGGAGTTCTCCGCCCGAAAGGTCGGCCCAAAGGTGTAGATGTTTGACAGGGCACAGGCGAAAGTTTCGCCCTCCAGCTGCCCACTCACCGTCAGATAGGTGGCACGACCAAAGAAATCCTCCTTCACGTCGAAGACCTTGCCCGATGCTCTCTGGGGATCCCACGTAGTCACCCGGAACATCTCCCCGGCCCCTTCACAGTCACTCCCAGTGATAATCGGCGTGTGCACGTAAAGGAAGTCGCGTTCCTCAAAGAAGCGATGCACGGCATGGGCCAGGCGGCTGCGCACGCGAAACACCGCCCCAAAAAGATTGGTCCGGGGACGCAGATGGGCGATGCTCCGCAAGAACTTCCGGCTGTGGCCCTTCTTTTGCAAAGGATAATCGTCCGGGCACGCGCCGAGCAGGCGCACTTCACGGGCTTGAATCTCCCATCGCTGATTTTTCCCCTGAGACGCCACCAGCTCTCCCCGAACCAGCGCCGACGCCCCGGTGGAAAGCTTTTCCACTTCCGCATACGAGGAAAGATCGGCGTCCGCGATGATCTGCACGTTCGCCAGGCAACTGCCGTCGTTCAGCTCAAGAAATGAAAAAGCCTTCGAGTCACGCCGTGTGCGCACCCAGCCCGCCACTTCCATCTCTTTCATGGGCTCCTCCCGCTGGAGGATGTTCTTGATCAAGGATCTCATCGCGGAAAACTAGGACGCTTTGTCCGCTTGGCGAACGGAAAGGCGCCAGCCCCCCTTCGTGTTTGTGTTTCCGTGCCCTTGGCCACTCATACCCGGAGCACTCTGCAACAGCGGCAGACGAAACGGGCGGGATTCCCGCCCCCATCAACCTCCGCAATCGCGTCCCTCACACAAACGCCTTCGATCCGACGGCCATGACCCGATGAGGGCCAATATCACTCAGATTCCTCCTGCCCCTCCAACACGGAGACCGAATCCGCACCGGGAAAGTTTTTCGGAATGGGAATGCTCACATTCCCGGTAATCGCCCACTCCGTGCCCCGTTGAAGGGTCGTGTAAAAACCCACACATTTCATCGAATAATCCGCATGGCCCATCGGCGTGTGAAAGACCCGGCCCTTGCCATATTCCAGGACCATCATCATCGGTTCGTCCCGCTCCGTCGACCGGCTGGGTGCCGTGGCCAGAATTTTCATGTTCCTCCCCGGCCCGCGCAACTGGGAATAAAGCTCGTCCTTTGCATGCTTCCAGGTCTTGGGCATGCCCTGGGTGATGGGATGCTCCGGGTCCACGATAGCGACCGGGAACTCCCACTGCTTGCCGTGGGATCCACCACGCCCCGGCGAGGTGTCGCGGATCAGCTCTCCGTTCTTGTAATAAACGTAAGGCCCGTTCACTTTCGTGCGCGCTCCCCAACCGCCCAGTCCAATCATTTCATTGTATTCCCGCCACTCGGGAAAGGAATTGTCCGCAGCGTGAACCACGAAGAAGGCGCCGCCGCCATTCACGTAAGCGTCAAAGGCCTCCCGAACCGGCTGCGGCCAGAGTTCGCCGTTGTAGTTACTGAGTACGGCGTCATACTGATCAAAATCTGGCCGCCAGGCATCCCATCCATCCTCGCTTTTCGGGCCGGGGCTCGTGGATACATCCACCTGAAAGCGGCCGCTCGACTCGAGGGCGTGCTTCAGCACCGGCGTCGTGACCCGCCACTTGTGGTTGTTCTGGCCATCGAGAATCAATACCCGATGGATCGTGGAGCCGGCCTCATCGTTTCTTGCGACTTCTCCTAACCAGAAGGTGGAGACGAGCAGCCCAACGAGGAGGGCGAGCGGAAGAAGTCGACGTACACTGTTCATAAGATTCCGTGGATGTTTCTTCCCTTCTAAGCGAGCGCGCCAAGTCTTGTCAAAGGCCTTCGGAGTTGGTAGAAGCGTCCCATGCATGCCGATTTTCCCCGTCCCTCCTCATTCTGTCAATCCGTGGACCGCCGCGCGGCGCTCAAATCCATGGCTGCTTTTTCCGGCGCCGCCGCCATCGCCTCCGGAGCGGCTCACGGCCAGAATCAGGACCCGTCACAACCCAAACCGGACCCGCGCAAGGGCTCGCCCAAACGTTACCGGATGAAGAAATCCATCAACCTCTGGGCCTTTCCCTACCCCGACCGAATGACACTGAAAGAGTGTCTCCAACTCGCCAAAGATGCCGGGTTCGACGGCATCGAGCTGAATTACGATCTCGAGAGCGATCTTTCGCCCAAGGCGGACACCGCTGAATTTCGCGCAATCCGCAAAATGGCGGACGACATCGGGATCGCCATCAGCGGTCTCTGTTCATTTCTCTTTTGGCCCTATCCCCTCTCCAGCAACGATCCCGTCAAGCGGGCACGCGGCGTGGAACTCGCGGGGAAGATGGCGCAGGCGGCTCACGATCTCGGCACGGAAAATCTCCTGGTCGTCCCCGGCGCGGTGCACATCCCGTGGCGAGACGACCACGAACCCGTGCCCAACGACGTTTGCGAGCAGCGAGCAAGGGAAGCCGTGGAAACCCTCCTTCCCCAGGCCGAAAAGCTCGGTGTTTCGCTCAACATGGAGAACATCTTCTTCAATGGTTTCCTCATGACCCCCATGGAAATGAACGCCTTTGTGGACGGCTTCGATAGCGAACACGTCCAGGTGCACTTCGACACCGGAAACATCATGGAGTACCAGTTTCCCGAACACTGGGCACGCCTGTTAGGGAAAAGGACCAAGAACATTCACTTCAAGGAGTACACCAAGAAGGGCACGGATCACTCCCTGGAGTGTTTTCGCCCGCTGCTCGACGGCACTACCAACTGGCCCGCGGTGATGGAAGCCCTGGACGCCAACGGCTACGAAGGTTACCTGACCTTCGAGTATTTCCACCCTTACCTGCACTATCCCGAGGCCCTCATCTATCAGACCTCGGACTCCCTGGATCGGCTTCTCGGCAAGATCAGTTAGATCCTCCCGACAAAGTCCGCCATCCGGGCACCCATGCGCCTGCGCTGTGCCGCCACCATGGCGGCCAGGACTGGCCAGCGTGCCGCACCTGTCCGCTCGCCTTTGAAGGGCGAGCGCTCCCGTTCGCGCACTCTTCTACGAAACGGCCCGCATCACTAAGCTGAACTCGCCCACGCGAATATCCTTGGGAAAGGATTCCTTCTCCTGGAACCGCTCCATCAGTTCCCCTTGCAGCGGTGGCTTGGCCTCCAGCACCGAAACAAAGGCGACCGTCACCTGCTTCCGCTCCTCCTCGGAGAGTCGGGAATAGATGCCATCCTTGGCGTTCATTTCGGTCTCGTCCGAAAAATAGAGTTGCGTCGTCAGCTCGTGATAGCCCCGGCGCGCCACCTTGTAATGAATGTGAGGCGTTCTCATGAACCTTTCATCCCCATACTTGCGCGGCTTGATCGTCTTGAAAAAATATCGCCCATCCGCATCCGTCACGAAACGACCGTAAGACTGGAAGTCTTGATCCTTCTTCTTCTGATTGGGATCCCCTGCATGATCATAGATTCCCTGATTATCCGTCTGCCAGATGTCAACCAGAGCGTTGCCGATGGGCTTGCCCTCCGTGTCCTGCACGACGCCGTGTACGTAGAGAAAATCTCCCTGGGCGCGCGCATCCCGGCTCGCGACAAAAGTCAGATCGTTGTTGAGGTCCGGGTAAAACGGACCTTCGGTCTGCTCAGGTGTGGGAGCGGCCTTGCCCATGGCACGAGGCGCCACACCGACCGCGCCGCCTAACAAAACTGCGGTCTTGAGGGCTCGCCGACGTGAAGGAGAGGAGGATTCAGAAGAGGAAGTTTCAGTGGAAAATGCGTCAGACATGCACCCACCATGGATGGCCGCGGCCGGGGAGGCAAGCGCATAGCCAGGACCCGAGGGCAGAAGTGTCGAAACCCGGTGGGCCATGGTGCGCCGTCGCCGAGGACGCCACCCCCAGTCTCAGCTGGGCTCGCGCCCAGTGACGTCGCCCGTTCTCCCCGTGATTCGCTCCGTCGCCGTAGCGCCCGCAAGCGCTCAGACCCAAACCAACACCAACGCCGGGAACAGCGCCCTCCACGCCGTCAGGGCAGCTCTCGAGTCCTGGAATCCATCAGCGCGGACCCGCTTCACCTTTCTTGCGAGGACCCGGCGTCTCGCGTTCACCCAGGATTCCGATCCGCTTCATGAACGGATCGCCCGCGCCCAAGAGCCTTTGAGAAGGAATCGGGTAAGGCTGGGCGATGTCCCTCTCGAAGCTGCGAGCGAACATCCGCTCCATGTGTTGTTCCGGAAATTCAGCGCCCCGTGCCGCCGGTGCCACCGCCGATGCCGGTGGAGCCCCCGCCCGCTCATCCACGAGTTCCCGCTCTTCAAGAAGTTCCACCAGGAGTCGGCGAGCGTGAAAACGGGTCAGTGGCTGGCTGCTCGACTTCTCACAGCGCACCTCCAAACCGGTGGCCTCGTGCCGCAGCTGAACCCCGGTCTGACTCTTTCGCTTTCGAGAACGGCCTCGACTGGGACAAAAAAGCGCTCCACCAGATCGCTTTCGGCCAAACCCAGGGCCGCCATGCGACGCCTCAAACTCTCCGACTTTCCCGGCGATACTGGAAAGCGAATCATGTCAGCACTTCGCTCTCAACTGCCGGGTGACGCTTCCTTCCCCGGACCGTTCCCGATGATCATTCATCGATTCCCACGAAAACGACGCAGACGCTCGCCGTACTCCGGTCGTTGTCGCCACTGATCGAGATAGGGCCGATAAGCCTTTTCGCCCATCCAGAACCGCGGCTCGGGTTCACCCGGCAAGACACGCCCTTCCGGGTAGTCAGCGCCCTCCACGCTGGCACGCATCGACCCCTGCCACGCCTCCATCCGGGCCCGCAACCGGCTGGCCACCGCCGCCTCTTCCTCCCGATCGAAGAGGTTGTCCGACTCACCAAAATCGTTCTCCAAGTGATAGAGTTCATGGCTCACCGCTCGACCCGGCTCGGCCGATTCAATGAGTTTGTAAGGATAGTCCAGCAGCGCGGTTTGATGGAAGCAATGAAAGGGGATCGGGCGGTCCCTGCGTCTGCTTTCCTCACCCCGGAAGAGCTTGGCGAGACTCACTCCGTCCTGGGGTTCGACCCAATCTTCCGCCGGCAAGTCCAGCAACTCGGCGATGGTGGGAAACATGTCCATGGTCACTCCGGGGAATTGGCTCACCCGGCCCGGAGCGATCCCTCCAGGCCATTCCACAACGGCCGGCACCCGCAACCCGCCTTCGTAAAGCGAGCCCTTGAATCCACGCAGGCCTCCCACGGTGTCCGGCTCAATCCCGTCCAGCCCCCCATTGTCGCTGCAAAACCACACCAAGGTCTCTTCGGCGATCCCCAAATCTCGCAAGCCACGCCGCAGCGTCCCCACACTGTGGTCCATGGCCACCAGTTCTCCGTAATGATGACGGGACTTCGGCGAAAGTTCCGCGAAAGGATCGGCGTCCTCCTCAGACGCCCGAAAGGGACTGTGGGGCGAGCCATACCAGATCACCGTGAACGTCGGCTTCCCCTCCCGGCACCGTTCGCCGATGAAGGTGAGGGCCTCGCGTACGATGATTTCCGACGAGTCGCCTTTCATTTCCTCAAAGACGCCGCCACGGCTCATCACGGGATCACGATCAAAGAAATTGGTCACCGAGAGCCAGGTTTCAAAACCAAAGATTCCCGGATGGTGACTGTCCTCGGCCAGGATCGGAACGCCCGGCCCTCGCATTCCGTTCAAGTGCCACTTCCCAAAATGTCCCGTGGCATAACCACGGCGGAGCAGCGCCTCGGCCAAGGTCTTTTCCTGCCGTCGCAAGGCATAGCCATGACTGTCGACACCGGTTCTCTTGTTCGAACGGCCAGTGAGCACGCTCGCCCGCGTGGGCGAGCAGACTGGCGCGCCCGCGTAAAAACGGTCCAGACGAAGTCCCGCCCGCGCCATCGCATCCAACTCCGGCGTTTTCAGAACCGGGTGACCGGAATACCCGGTCTGACCCCAGCCCTGATCATCCGTCATGACCAGCACGATGTGGACGGGGCGTGCCGCATCGGCCGCCAGGGCAGCCTCATGCAGGGCCAAGCCTAACAAAAAGGATCCAAGAACGGCCATGGCAAAGCGCCCGAAGATCTTCCATCCTCTCCAGGGGCTTCCCGCCCCGGACCCATACCCCCAGTCGCTCGCGCGTGCATTCGCGCAGCTCACTCCGTCGCTCGGACGGTAAACAAAAGAAAGACTATTCGAAGTCACCCTTCACCAAGGAGCGGCGCTCACGTTGTCCCAATTCTCGCGCCTGCACGATCACCGACTCGGGATCGTCGATAAAACGATAGGAATGGCAGCTGGGACAGGTTGCCGCCGTGGCCAGCACAATGGAGTCACAGCCGTCACAGATCTTGTACTTGCTCGGATCCCGAACGATCTTGTCCGCCCGCACCGCACGATCTTCAAGACTCTCATTTGATTCCGGCATTCCCCAACCTTGCCCAGATTCGAGAGCAGATTCAAGCCGATAGTTCTCGTCCTGGAAAATCTTCTTAAAAAAGAAACTCAACCTTGAGGTTCTAAAGATTCTAAGTCTGCGGGGTCGAGTGCTCCACTCAAAACTTTGGATTTCCAAAACGAAAATTTACACGAATCGCCGACTTTCCCTCCACTCCCCGATTCTTTATTCTTCATCACGGCCGATCCGTCAATGCTGCGCTTCAGCGCACCAAGACCGCCTCGGAAACCAACTGCAAAACATACGCTCCGCAGTGCTGCTCCCCGTCACGCTGTCCACTCACGGTGACGAAGAGGTGGCCCCGCCGGCCACTGTCCAGAACGTGGATGGCCTTGCCTTCCAGTTCGGCCGGCAAGAGAATCTCCTGGAGCTGCTCCGTCTCCAGATCGAAGCGGTAGAGCAAGGTGCGACCCACCATCTCTGCCTCCTCCGATTCCGGATCCACCCCCGCCGGGGGCAGACCCACCTCGCCAATCACGGCGCCATCCTGCGACACTTTCCAGGCGCTGAATCCCGTCGCCGTCCCCGGCACGGTCGACGGAAGACGAACCTTTTTCTTGGTGACTGGATTGCAGACCAGGTAATCCGATTCACCGAGATAGATGACCCACAGACTCGCATCCGCGTTGGTGTCGAACCCATAAATCCCCTGAAAGAGCGGCGCCTTGAAAAGCGTCTTGCGATCCGTCGCCCGGACGATCCGTGCATCTTTTCCTCTTCCCACCAGAACGGGCCGCTCCGCGACCGTTGCCGCCGCTTCCTCGGCCTCCACCGCCGACCCGGCCTCGTCGTCGACCCGTAAGGTCTCCTTTCCGACAAGCTGATAGTCATCACCCGCCTGCACCAGCAACTGGTCCCCGATCCAGCCCACCACTCTTCCCCCCAGCGTTTCATAAAATGGCCAGTCAGGCCATCATAGTTCTCCTCGACTGGTTCGAAAAGATCCAGCTGGAGCGGTCCTTTGCGCTGAGTGCGCCTCATGGTTCGAATGCACAAAATGCCCGCTTTGCGCGCCCAACTTTTTGGCTTCCAGCGGATTTCGAAGTGATGAGTTTTTCCCTCTCCGCCTCGGGTTCGGGACCAGCGACGGTGCTTCTCGATGATGCCCTTGAGTTCCACAAGCCGCTCGAAAGGCACCGAGAACGTATATTCCAGGCCAAGGGTCTTTGCCTCTGAAACCGTCTGATCGCTGAAAAACGCGCTGTCGGCGCGCAACTCGATCTGCACATCAGGCAGCACCTTGCGAATCTTTTCCACGCAGTAGCGAAGAAATTCCACCGCGCCATTGGAGTCATGGACGTTGCCACTTCGATGAAGGAAGTCGAAGATTTGTCCGGTTTGGGAGATCGTCGCGAGCAGCGGATAATAACTGCGCTCGCCTTTTTTCTTCTTGTTAAATCCCACAGCCGTCCCTTCCGCATGGCGACTCGTGCTCTGCACGCTTCCGTCCAAGTCAAGCGTGATGCGTTTGATTCCTTCCTCCTGAAGTCGCGACAGGCAAACGAAATGATTCATCTCCCTCATCCTCTCAAGGCTTTGACAATCGACCTCTCCCAACATCCGGCTCATCGTTGGGACACTGGGCAATTGGTGCATCCCCAAAACCTGTCGTACAAGGGGATCATCTCGGTAGTAGTCCAAATCGCGAAACATCCGGTAGCCCAGTATAAGATGCACGATAAGACACATGAAAACCTTGTGGAACTTGTAGAAGCGGGACCTGCGCCGATCCAGTGGATCAAAGCACTGCTGAAGCTTCCCTTCCAGATCCAATTCCTGAAAGAGCTTTTGAAAGATAACGAGACCGCCGAAAGAGGTCAGTTTTTGATCTTCAAATTTGATCGCCGGAATCGTTCTGGACTTTGCATTAATCGTACGTCGTGCTACTCTCACTCGTGAGTGGGAAGTTCTCAGACCGGTTTCTCTTTGCCTGGCGTGTCTGTCTGACTGCGTAATAGAGCGATCTTCGCCTTGGATAGTTCAATGCTCAGATCGATCAGTTCGGTGGTCAGTTTCTTGAATTTCTTGTACTCCTCTGTTTCTTTTCGTAGTCCCTTCACGTGATCTGGCCAGACGTGTTCAGTCCGGCTCCTCATCTCATGCGTGTGGCATTGGCCCGATTGCAGCTAACTTTGCCGCAAGTTTCTGGACTCTTTTTTCAGTGATCTGATCTTTTTCATGGTCATTAGCTTATATATGCGAATGTCTAGGAAAATCAAATCATTTGTTATGGATCTCTGGATTTCTTGGTGGAATATCGTCTGTCTTCTGCGACCCGCTTTCTCGAGAGCCCGCACCTTTCTCTGGTTTCTGCTCGTCTTGGCCGCTTTCTCCGTGCGCAATGACCTCCTCGGGGTTTCCAGTTTCGTCCGCGCTCTCGGTTTGTCAGAACACTCCTATGAGCACTTACTCCATTTCTTCCACAGCAATGCCGTGAAGACGGACCGGCTTGCAGAACTTTGGTTCGCCATCGTGATCAAGCACTTCCCTGTCTACAAGATCGGTTGTCGCCCCGTCCTGGTTCTCGACGGCATCAAGAAGTCCAAGGAGGGCCGCAAGATGCCTGCGGTGAAGTATCTGCATCAACAGTCCGAGTCCAATTCCAAGCCTCACTTCATCATGAGCCATTCCTTTCAGGCCTTCGGCGTGCTCTGTCAGGTTGGCGGATACTTCTTCTGCGTTCCGGTCTGTGCACGCATTCACGAAGGTATCGTCACTTCAAACCGCGACAGGAGAACCTTGATCGACAAGGCCAACGAGATGCTCGCATCCGTCTGTAGAGGTCAGGAGTTCGTCTTGCTGGCCGACGCCTACTACGCCAACGGAAAGGTGATCCGGAGCACCAAGGGGCGTTCCGGTGTGCTGGTCACGAGGGTTCGACGCACGACAACCGGCTTTCGGCCTGCGGCAGTGCCACGCAAACGCAAACGCGGACGACCGAAAAAGTATGGCGCTGCGGTGAAGCTCCAGAATGTCTTTGGAACGGGCGGCTTCAGTTCCGTTCCCAGTCCCGTATATGGGGAGAGAAACATCTCTGTCCGGTTCAAGTCGGTGGATCTGTTGTGGAAGCCCGCCGGGGCGATGGTCCGCTTCATTCTCGTCGATCATCCCACGAGAGGGCGGATCATCCTCTTGTCTACCGACCTCACCATGGAAGCTCAGGAGATCATCTTGCTCTACAGTTTGCGTTTCAAGATCGAAGTCGCTTTCAAGCAAGCGGTGCATTCGGTCGGCTCATTCGGATACCATTTCTGGATGGCCGCTATGCGACCGCTCAAGCGTCGCAATGGTAACCAATACCTCCACCGGACTACCGAGAAATATCGCAGACAGGTGCAGAGAAAGATGCACGCATATCATGTGTTTGTGCAGACCGGCATGATCGCTCAGGGCATGTTACAGTACCTTGCCATGACATGTGACGGTCTGGTCTGGAAACACTTTGGAACCTGGATCCGAACCATCCGCCCAGACGTGCTGCCTTCGGAAATGATTGTCTCAGCCGCCTTGAAAAACACGCTGCCTGGATTTTTGCACCACGGCGGAAAAGGTTCAGCGTTCCGAAAATTCATCCTTGATAAAATAGACTTCACTCGCTCCGAAGGTTCACGCTTCGCCGCATGATGATCTAGTTACAGAACTTCTCACTCACGAGTACTCTCACTGTAGGTGGTTTTTGGGTTGAAGTGTTTGGTGTTTTGGTAGATTCCAAATCAACCTTATCCCAAAAACCCCTGCCACTATTTTCTTGGGATTCTTGCCCCGATTTATGAAACTATGGGATTGAGTCAGGAGCGGTTTGACCTCAGGGGGATGCAGACCATCGAGGCGGTGGCCAAGGGATATTGCGCACTCGTTCGGGCAGCACAGCCATCCGGGCCTTACCTCTTGGCGGGCTATTCGTTTGGCGGGCTGGTGAGCTTGGAGATGGCTCGCGTGTTACAGTCTCATGGGGATCCTGTGAGGCTATTGGTCTTTGATACACCGAACCCGAACGCCAGATTTCACAAAAACAATCTCGGCGAGCGTCTTTCCTGTCATTGGCAGAAAGAGGGCGCCGTGGGGGAGAAGCTGCTGAGCATGTCCAGGCGGGTGACCCGCGGGATGGTCGACCGGATTCAGGCATCGGTGTCGCGAGCCAGTGCCCGGCGTTTGAACGCGGAAGAGCGACCGAGCAAATCGGCGCGCATCTTGAACTTCCAAATCCTCGAGATTCACGATCGCTTGGCCCAGGCTTATTCGCCACGCGAGTACGAAGGCGACATGAACCTCTTCATCGCTGAGGACGGCGGCGACAAGATCGTCTACGAAGAGGATCTCGGCTGGAAACAGGTGGTGAAAGGCGAACTGCTCGTGTCGGAAGTGCCGGGCTCGCATTTGACCATCTTCGACAAGAAGAACCTCCCGGGTTTCGTCGAGGCCGTGGAGCGTTGCTTGAAGACCACGGAGATTCTCCATCGATAAAGAGAAACGCCCCGTCGAGGGACGGAGAGAGAAGGCCTCGAGGGGACGCGCCGGAAGCGTGTCCGTCGGCCCGTTTTTCAGCCTAACTGGCAGGCGAACCGTCCCGCTCCGGCTCTCCGGATTCCAGGGATTGGCGATGGGATGCCCGGGTTGGCTCGTCGTTGGAGGTTCCGGCGGGGAGATTGGCGTTTGGCCGGAAGGGCAGCCCCTCCCGTTCGGCGAACTCGGCGAGCGCCTGGCATTCCAGGGCACCCTGCTCGAGCGCGAGGACTTCGAACTCGCTGGTGTCGGGGCTGTCGCGGGCCACACGTGCCTTGCCACGGGCTTTCGCGCGCTCCTCCTCCACCATCTCCTGGAGTCGAACGAGCGTGTCTCCGGATCCGCCGAGTTCGGTCACCAGACCGGCGGCCATTTCATTCAGTTCGGCCATGGCAGCCTGCACCTTGAGCTCGTCGATACCGCGGCGCAGATCTTCGATCTTTCGGCGCGCCACCTTGATCGACACGTCCCGCGCTTTGGTCAGTTCCCGATAGGCTTTTTCAGCGTCGTCTAGCTGCCGCGAGTTTTCCTCGAGTTCCCGATGGAGGGATTGAAGACGAACGGCGAGCTGACCGGCTTCGTCATGGTTTCCCGCTGTGAGATGGGCCGTGGTCTTCGCCCGCAGCTCCTCGTGCTCGCGTTCCTGCTTGCGGACCTGAGCCATCAGACGTTCGCAGAGGCCGGCGTGGGCCTGCAGGCTTTGATTGAACTTCACGATGCTCTTGCGGAGGTTTTCCTTCTCCACCTCGAGGAGAACCTCCGGATGGCGTCTTTCCAAGCCTCCAACGAACAGCCCGAAGAAGCCTTTGATGAGATTGACGAGGCGCCTGAACATCGTTTTCGGAGTGAGCGTTCGAACCAGGCCACTATGGGCTCGGCCCGGGGACGGCTCAAGGGTGAAAGCAGTGTGAAGTTGTCATGGACCGGTTCATCCCTATCCTGGCCTCGATGTCTCCCAGTCCAGTTCACCGGGCCACCGATCTCCTGATTCGCTATCTCGAGCGGCGAGAGCTGGCCGGGCAGCGTCGCGCCTTGCTCTCGCCCGAAGCACGGGCAGGCCTTCGCAGCCTCTACTTCCATCTGCGGCGGCCGCGGTCTTCGGTTCCGGTTTCGGCAGCGGTAACTCGAGGACCGGTACCCTCTTCGCCGGCCCCTGCGGCGTTTCCCTCGGAACCTCCGCAGGCTTCGGTTCCGGTTTCGGCAGCGGTAACTCGAGGACCGGTACCCTCTTCGCCAGACCCCGCGGCGTTTCCCGAGGCCCCGGTGGCGGAGGCGCGAGCCGTCGTCCGGCCCGAGGGCGCCACGGTGGAGGAGCGGATCGAGGATCTGAAAAACCGGATTGCCGGGGACGCCGAGGCTCGCGCGGAGACCTTGCGAGACACCATGGTTTTCTCGGTGGGGGACGTGAAGGCCGATCTGATGTTTATCGGTGAGGCGCCGGGCCACGAGGAAGAACGTCGAGGTGAGCCCTTTGTGGGCCCGGCCGGGCAACTCCTGACGAAAATCATCCAAGCCATGGGTCTGTCGAGGGAATCGGTCTACATTTCGAACATCGTGAAATACCGGCCCGCGATGCCTAACCAGGGCACGCGCAATCGGAAGCCGACGCCCGAAGAAATGCGCGCCTGCCTCCCCTACATTTTGGCGGAAATCGAAGAAGTCCGCCCCAGGGCGATTGTCGCCGCGGGTGCGACGGCGGCGGAGGGCCTGATGGGGACGCCCAGTTCGGTCGGCCGGGAGCGAGGCCGCGTGCGTTTGTGGAAAGGCATTCCTTTCGTGGTGACCTATCACCCTTCCTATTTGCTGCACAACCAGGCGCCTTCCGAGCGGCGCAAGGTTTGGGAGGACATGTTGCTGGTCATGGAGGTCCTGAATCTTCCGATTTCGGACAAGCAACGCGGCTACTTCGCCAGCCGCTCGTGACCAAACCGAATCGGACGGGATCTCTCGGTTGCATGGGGCGAAATGGCGATGGGCGATCGTCGCTTGAAGATCTTCGGTTCAGGCCCAAAGTGCCCTCCTTTTCCATCGACATGAAGACCTTATTCCTGGTACTGGTGGGCTTTGGCCTGCTCTCGTCCTGCGCCCATTTTTCCCGCTCGAACCGAGGGGAAGAAGGCGCTCAAGATCCGGCGTTGACTGAATACCAGCAGGCTCACCAGCGGTTTGAGGAACAGCCCAACTACAAGACGCTGATTTACAAGAACGAAGAACTGCTGCCTCAATTGACGCCCGAGAACGCGCGGATCGAAATCTTCTTGAGCACCCTGCGCGGCCGGGTTTTGCTGGGAGACGAAGTGGTGGTCGACACGCCGGTGTCTCCCGGACGGAAATCCCATCCGACGCCGACCGGAGAGTATTCGATTTTGGGCAAGATCAAGGGACACCGATCCAATCTCTACGGAACCATTTACGGTCCCGACGGCGAGTGGGTCGCGAGTGGGGATCAACGGAAACATGAAATTCCCGAGGGAGGGAAGTTTGTGGGGGTGAAGATGCCCTATTGGATGCGGCTGACCAATACCGGGATTGGCCTTCACGTGGGGACGGTGCCGAATTATCCGGCATCTCACGGTTGCATCCGGCTTCCCGCCAAGATCGGCCCGCTCATTTACGAAAAGACCCGTGTGGGCACGCCAGTGCTCATCAAGCCTTGAACCGAGGCCTTGGATGGGCGGCCAGGGACGCACGGCGCTTCCGGCTCCGGGCCTGGAGAAAAAGGGAGAACGCTGTCAATGCCAGGAAAGCGATGGAGAGGGGCCGGGTGAAGAAAGGCGTCAATGAACCGCCGGAATCGATCAGCGCGCGCCGCAGGTTCTCCTCGGCCATCGGTCCGAGGATGAGCCCGATGATCAGGGGCGCCATGGGATACCCTTGTTCTTCCAGAAAGAATGCTAGAATCCCGAAGCCGAGCATGAAGCCGACATCCCAAAGGCTGTGATCGAAAGCGTAGGCGCCGATCACGGAGAACAAGGCCACCACGGGCATGAGGAAGGCGGAGGGGATGCGGAGAATGTGAATCGAGACACGGCTCAGAAGAAATCCGGTCACCAGCATCACAAAGGACGCGCCGAGCAGGATGGCCGCCATTTGGGGAATGAACTCGGGCCGCTCGATGGCCAGCAAGGGTCCCGGATTCACGTTGTTGAGAAGAAGCGCGCCGAGCAGCATCATGGCGGGCGGCGAGCCGGGGACTCCCAGGGAAAGGAGTGGAATGAGGGCGCCCCCGATGCAGGCATTGTTGGCCGTCTCCGCGGCAATCAATCCCTCCATGGAGCCTTGCCCATACTCCTCGGGTTGCTTGCTGGCCTTCTTTGCGGTGTCGTAGGACAGCCAGGCGGCGATGTCTTCGCCAACGCCCGGGATGGAGCCGACGCCGACGCCCAGCAAACCGGAGCGGAGTGCGTTGAAACGATTGCGGACGAGGATGTTCCAGCGCGGCCAGAGGCGCTTGACCGGGACCGCCTCTTGCCGACCTCCGGAGCGCATCATGGCGCGAATGATCTGGGGAATGGCGAAGGCCCCGAGAATGACGGGGATGGGCTTGATCCCGCTGGTGAGTTCGGGAATCCCAAAAGTGAAGCGCGGCAGGCCGTGGGTGGGATCGATCCCCACGGTGGCCAGAAGAGCGCCGAGCAACCCGGCTAGCCAGCCCTTCACCGGCGTGTCGGGGGAGGTGAGAGAGCCGCAGATGAGGACGCCAAAAAGAGCGAGCAGAAAGTATTCGGAGGACTGAAAGAGAATGGCGACCTTGGTGAGTAGGGGCACGAGGAGGAGCATGGCCAGGACGCCGGCGACCGTTCCCACGAACGAAGTGATGGTGGCCGTGGCGATGGCTTCTCCACCGCGTCCCTGCTGGCAGAGGGGATGCCCTTCGAGAGCGGTGGCCGCCCCGGCGGCGGTGCCGGGAATGTTGAGCAGGACGGCGGGATGGCTGCCTCCGTAGATGGCCCCCACGTAGACCCCCATCAAGGCCACCATGGAAGTCTCGAGGGGAAGCTCAAGGGAGAAAGTGACGGTGGTGAGCAGGGCGACCCCGAGCGTGACCGTGAGCCCCGGAAGAGCGCCGAACGCGATCCCCATGACCACGGCGCCGACGAGAATGAGGAGGTGGGTCGCCGTGAAAACCTGTCCAATTTGCTCGAAAAAGCTGCCGAAGGTGGAGAGCATCGTCGCGGTCAGGTCAAGGTTCGGTCAGGCCGGATCAAGGCAGGGGGACGTGCAGGAAACGGCTGAACAGTGTGGCGACGATGGCCGCCATGGTCAGAGATAATTCTCCCCGCAGTGACCCGGCAGCCAGTGGAAACGGATCAGCAGGAAGTAGCCCAGAAGGACGAGAACGGCGATCAGGCCCTGCCGGGCCGGCGGCTCCCAAAGGGCTCGCGCGGAGGTTCGCAGGAAAGGCCCCAGGCCCGCGGTGCCCTGCCCGCAAAGGCCTCGTCTCAGGACCAGGAAGCCGCCTCCGGTGATGAGGGACCCGATCAGGATGGGTGCCACGGCGGGAGAGGCATACCAGGGGTTGTCAACACCGCCATGGGTCCCGCCGATGGGCAAGATCCACCAGGCGTGGACGATCACGCTCAGACTCAGGAGAATCCACGCGCAACCGCTGAGGCAATCGGCGTGCCGCAGGGTTTTGAGAGGCCACATGGCGGATGGCTCAGTCGGGTTTCGGGATGCCGGATTCTGCGGGAGACTTCACGGCAATGCCCAGGTCGTGAAGCGCCCAGGTCGAGATTTGTTCCGTTCGCTGGTTGCACTGGGCGGCGGTTTCCCCGTGTTCACCGATCAAGTCGAGATGTTGCGCCGCCAATGCCTCCCGAACTCAGGTTCTTGCATCATCGTTTGGAACGCCGAGGTGATCCGATCCAGAATTGGGGTGGGGGTGTCGGCGGGGAGACCGATGCTCAAGTACTGATCCACGGGAAACTCCGCAATCCCCGGGTAGAGGGCATCAGCCGCCGGAATGGTCTGCCCGGCCGGGTATTCGTAGGGTTTCATCTCGACCATGGCCAGCGGACGGAGCTGACCACCGCGAATCATGTCCGCCTGTTCGGAGATCGATGTGAGCACGGCATCGACCTCGCCCGAGAGGGCGGCGAGCTGGCTCGGCTTGCTTCCCGAGAAGGGGAGGAATTGAAACTCGACCTGGGCGGCGCGTTCCAAGGCGAGGAGTTTGATGTGCCAGACGCCGCCCACGATCGAGGCGCCGGCCTTGAGCGATCGGGGGTTGGCCTTGAGGGCCTCGACGAGATCTTCAAGATTCTGGTAGGGAGAATCCATCTTGACGGAGAGAACGCCCGGGGCCCCGGCGACGATGAAGGAGGCCCAATCCTCGGCGGTGGTGTCGGAGGTGCCGAGCACCGATTTCGTGAGGACGGATTCGGAAAAACCTCCCCACTGGTAGCCGTCTCGAGGGGCGTGGATGACGTGGTTGATGGCCGCCGCGCCCCCGCCGCCGGTCCGGTTCACGACGTTGATCTTGACGCCAAACTCATCGCCCATGGACCTGGCCACCAGGCGGCTGACCAGATCCGTTCCACCCCCGGCCGCTGCGATGCAGGAAATGGTGATGGGGCGGCTAGGCCAGGCGTCGTCGGGTGGGGCGCCACAGCTGGCCAGGGCCGTCAGGAGGAGGAGGGCGAGTCGGCGGGTTTTCTGCAAAGCCTGAGCTTTCATGGTGGTCCTATATTCCGCATTCCCTCCAGGGAGTCGATTGAATTTGCCCAGCTTCCGCTTCGCGACCGTCGCTTGTAAAGCTCTCGAGCCGTCCTAGGGTGCGCGTGTGGATTCCCGTTCGGCCAGTTCACCGCCGTGCGTTGAGGTGATGGCGCTTGATTCCGGCGTCCGCGTTCTGCGGTTTTCCGGCCGCTGGACCATGGAGAGGCTGCCGGAATTGCGATTCTCGGAGTGGATCCCCTCGGGAGGACAATTGCGCCTCGAACTGCAAGATGCCGAGGCGCCCGACACGAGTTTGGCAATGACCTTGACTCGGATCGTCGAGGCCGCCGATGACGCCGGGGTGGTGTCGGGTCTGGGATCGCTTCCCGATTCCCTGCGTCGACTGATCGAGTTGGCAAGGGCTGTGCCCGAGCAGGAAGCCATTCGCCAGGAGAAGCCGAGTCTGACGGCCAAGGTCGGCAAGCGGATCCTGGGAGGCTGGCGGAGTTTCCTCGTGGCGGTGACTTTTTTCGGGGAGGTGGTGATTGCGATCGGCCGGATTGCCCGACATCCCAAGACTTTCCGGTTTCGGGATTTCCTGGAGTTGTTAGGCGATTGCGGATTTCGCGCCATTCCAATCGTCTGTCTTCTGGCCTTTCTGACGGGCTTGATTCTGGCTTTCGTGGGCGCCGTTCAGCTGCGCATCTTCGGTGCGGACATCTACGTGGCCGATCTGGTGGGCCTGGCGATGAGTCGAGAGATGGCGGCGCTGATGACCAGCATGATCATGGCGGGCCGCAGTGGAGCGGCTTTTGCGGCGCGCCTGGGGACGATGAAGGTTTCGGAAGAGATCGATGCCCTCTCGACGTTTGGATTTCACCCGGTGGACATGCTGGCTCTTCCGAGGCTGCTGGCCCTCACGCTCATGATGCCCTTTCTGACGCTCTACGCCGACTTGATGGGTTACCTGGGAGGGGCGCTGATTGGCTTCGCCATGCTGGACATCTCGCACACGCAGTATCTGGTGGAGACACAGACCATCGTGACGACCTGGGACATTGGCATTGGCCTGGTGAAGAGCGCGGTGTTCGGTTTCATCATCGCTGCCTGCGGGTGCGTTCAGGGTTTGAACTGCGGTTCAGACGCCGCGGCGGTTGGGCAGGCGACCACGCGGGCGGTGGTGATGAGCGTGACGCTGATCGTGGTGGCCGATTCCATTTTCGCGGTGATCTGTGAGATTTTGAAGATATGAGCGCTCCACGATCGGACCCTCGCATTGTGGTGAAGAATCTCACCATGGCCTACGGCCAGCACATCATCATGAAGGAGATGAATTTCGAAGTGCGTCGAGGCGAGATTTTGGTGGTGATGGGAGGCAGCGGTTGCGGGAAGAGCACCTTGATGAAGCATCTGGTGGGACTGATCGAACCCGCGAGTGGGGAGATCTTTTTTGGTGAACGGAATTTCACGACGGCTGACGAAGAAGAACGTCACGAGATTCGCCGGACCTTCGGTGTGCTTTATCAGGCGGGGGCCCTGTGGGGCTCGATGACCTTGACGGAAAACATCGCTTTGCCCCTGGAACATTACACCTCCTTGTCGGCTTCCGAGATCCGCGAAGTGGCCTCTTTCAAACTGGCCTTGGTGGGACTGAACGGCTTTGAAGATCACTATCCCGCGGAGATCAGCGGGGGCATGCGGAAGCGGGCGGCGCTGGCCCGGGCGATGGCGATCGACCCGGACATCCTGTTTTTCGACGAGCCCTCGGCCGGGCTCGACCCGATCAGTTCGGCGCGTCTGGATGAACTCATCGTGCAGTTGCGGGACGGACTCGGGGTGACGGTGGTCATGGTGACGCACGAGCTTGCCAGCATTTTCGCCATCGGAGACCGCTGTCTCTATCTGGACGTGGTCAGCCGACGGATTACTTCCCAGGGGCCGCCCAATGAGTTGGCGAATTCCTCAAGCGATGAGAGAGTGCGCGAGTTCCTGACGAGCCGTGCGGGAGCGGACTACGGGAGCCCCAAGTCATGAAAAAGAGCCGTGTCAGCCCCACCGCGATTGGCGTGTTCGCCCTGGGCGCTGCCCTGATCGGCGTGGTCGCGGTCATCCTATTCGGTTCGGGTCGATGGTTTGGCGGTGAGCGGGCCTCGTTTGTCTGTTTCTTTGAAGACGACGTCGACGGCATGCAGATCGGCTCGAAGGTGAAACTCCGGGGCGTTCCGATCGGTGAAGTCAAGAGGATCCTCCTCCGGTTTCAGTCCCAGAGCGGCGAGGGCAAGGCCGGCACCAAACCACTCATTCCGGTGATCATCGAAGTGAACCTGGATCGTCTTTCCACGGATCTGGGCGTGGAGATGGGATTCGAGGATGATCTGGGTTATCGCGCGCAAATCGACGATGGCCTGCGCGCGAGCCTGGGCCTCAGCAGTTTGATCACGGGAATTCTTCAGGTGAATCTCGATTATCACGATGAAGTCGAGCCCCCCGAAGTCCTTCCGCCCTTCATCTATCGCGGCGAGTTGTATCGCGTGATTCCGACGATGCCGTCACAGCTGGCCCAGGCCACGAGTGACGTGCTCGGCGTGCTGAACAACATCAGTCAGGCGGATTTCAAGGGGGTCATCGATGGACTGAACGAAGTCCTCGATCAGATTTCGAAGAAGATGGAGCAGTTCGAAGTCAAGGGGATGAACGAGGCGCTGGCATCGTTTCAAGCGCGCATGGATTCGCCCAAGTTCGACGAAGCCCTGGACGCCTTCTCCCGGGCGGCGGCTTCCGTGGCGGGGGCCACGGAAGCCGTGGAGTCGGTGGCCGACAATTTGAATGCGCAGCTCAGCGAGGGCGTTTTGGGCAACGCGGTCGCCTCGGTGGACGAGACCTTTCAGAGTCTCCAGGAGGCCATCGGGAACTTGGAACAGATGATCACGAGCAACGACGGAGTCCCAATTCAGCTCGAGGAGAGCCTGAAGCAAGTGGGCGCGATGGCTGCGGAAATCAAGGAGCTGGCGGCTTACCTGGCGGAGCATCCGAACGCGATTCTCTTTGGGCGGCGGTCGAATGACGGGACCGAGGGGACCGCCGAGGAGTCGAATCGCAAACCCTGGAAAGCGGGTCCGCGAAGTTGAGCCGCCCGGGATGCGGGGCCAGAGAGGCAAGGTTTGTCACACGATAGGGCTTGCCCGTGATTCACTTGAGTGGAGTTTTTGTCACCTTGTGACAAGTGCCTATTCGAATCGAGAACTGAGCTGGCTTCAATTCAATCAGCGTGTCTTGAAGGAGGCGAATCGGGAAGAGACGCCCTTGCTGGAGCGGGTGAAATTCCTCGCCATCAGCGCCTCGAACCTCGATGAGTTCTTCATGGTCCGCGTGGGTGGCCTGCACGCCCTCATGAAAGCGGGTCGACGATCCCGGGACATCGCGGGCATGACGCCGGGCCAGCAGCTAAAAGAGATTCGGGCTGTGGTGGCGGAGCATTGCACGGAACAGTATCGCTTGTGGGGAGAAGTGCTGGAGCCGGGCCTGGCGGAGCACGGCATTCGTCACCGCGGCATGGATGAAGTGAGCGCCGAGGCGCGTGAAGTTCTCCGGCTCTACTTCGTCGAGGAGATCGAGGAACTGCTCAATCCCGTGGCCATCGATCCCGAGGACGTCTCCTTTCGCATCCCGGGCCGCCGGGTGTGTGTCTTGTTTGATGTCGGCGGCTCGGATTCGGCGGACGACCCGGATCGGCGGCCCGTGGTCATCGCCATCCCCTCGGTGCTCCCCCGTTTTGTCCGGGTCCCGGAAACGGACGATTACGAATTCGTGCTTTTGGAGGAACTCATCCTGGCGTTCTCGGAGGAGATGTTCCCCGGCGAGACAGTGCATGCGGCGAGCTGCTTTCGCCTGACTCGCAACGGGGACATCCCCGTGCGGGAAGAGTATGCCTCCGACCTCACGGATGCCATGGAAGAGGTCTTGGCGGCGCGCAAGTTCAGTGACACGGTCCGTTTGGAAGTCCCCGTGGCGATGGACGAGGATCTTCTGTCCCTCACGAGGCGCTTGAGCGGCGCCCAGGCGAAGGATGTCTATCGAGTGTCCAACTTGCTCGATTTGTCGAGCTTGATGGCGATTGCCTTCCTCGATGGGTTTGAATCTCTGCGGGATCTGCCGTGGAAACCGCAGCCCTGCTCCGCCTTGCGGGACGCGTCGGTCTTCGATGTGCTCGACGACCGCGATCTGCTTCTTCACCATCCCTACGACAGTTTTGAGCCTGTGGTGCGGCTGGTGGAAGAAGCCGCCGAAGATCCCAAGGTGCTGGCCATCAAGCAGATTCTCTACCGCACGGCTCAGAACAGCCGTATCATCGCCGCCCTGATCCGCGCGGCGCAGAACGGAAAGAACGTCGTCGTGCTGGTCGAACTGAAAGCCCGGTTCGATGAGGCGCGGAATCTCGATCGGGCGGAAGATCTGGAATTGGCGGGCGCTCAGGTGATCTATGGGCTCAAGGGTTTGAAGTGTCATGCCAAGGCCTGTCTGGTGATGCGGCGGGAAGCGGGTCGGATGCGTCGCTACGTGCATTTTGGCACAGGCAATTACAATGAATCCACGGCCAAGCTTTACACGGATGTGAGTTATCTCACGGCCCGCGCGGAATACGTCCGCGACGCCGCGGCCTTCTTCAATGGAATCACCGGGCGTTCGCGCCTGGTCGGGCTTCGAAAACTGTTTGTGGCGCCACTCTACATGCGGAGGCGACTCTTGGAGTTGATCGCTTTCGAAAGGGACCAGGCGGCACAGGGAGAGAAGGCTCAGATTCTAGCGAAGATCAACAGCTTGCAGGACAGGAAGGTCATCGACGCGCTGTATGAGGCGTCTCAGGCGGGGGTGGAGATCCTGTTGATGATCCGAGGGATCTGCTGCTTGAAGCCGCAGATCGCCGGATTGAGCGAAAATATTCAAGTTCACAGCCTGGTGGACCGTTACCTGGAACATGCCCGGATCTTTGCTTTTCATCATGGGGGCGAGGAGGAAGTGTTCATGTCCAGTGCCGACTGGATGACCCGCAACCTGGGGAATCGGGTGGAGTTGATGATCCCGATCGAGGATCCCGCCTGCAGTCAGGGAGTGCTGGAGATCCTTCGGAAACAATTCAAGGACAACACGCGGGCCTGGCGCCTCGATGGGGGCGGGGACTACCAGCCCTTGCAGGCCGGATCGGGCGAGCGCTTTCGCCTTCAGGCGTACTTCGCCAATGCGGCGAGCAAGCGAGACGCGGAGGCCTCCTTGCTCTCAAGCCGGGGAGTCTTGGAGTTGCATCTCCCGCCGGAAAAGGGCCAGGCGTCTTGACTTGGTGAAGGATCGGTCGAGAAATGACCGGAAGTTGTGGATGAGGGCGGTCGGAACACCATTCGAAGTTCGATCATGGGTTAGGCAGCGGTTTGCTGCTCGATGCCGTCCACGAAGATGATTCCTTGCACGACTTTGTCAAGTTGACGATATCCGTTCAGTCGACGCCAGCCTTTCTCGGCTTCCAGGCCGAGCTTGTAGACCATTGAAAGGGTTGCTTTCCTCGATCCGCACCCTTTGGTTTGTCGAGTCCGATGGCGGACCGTGGCAAACGTCGACTCAATCGGGTTTGTCGTCCGGATGTGTCTCCAGTGCTCGGCTGGAAAGTCGTAGAACGTTAGTAGAGTTTCCTTGTCTTTCTTCAGGCAGGCGCACGCTTTCGGATACTTGGCTTCGTAGAGCGTGAAGAACTCGTCATAGGCCTCCAAGGCGGCCTTCTTTGTTTCCGCCATGTAGATTTCATGGATGCGTTCCTTGGCAAGGGGCTGCGCTTTCTTCGGCAGCTTGTCGAGGATGTTGGCTGTCTTGTGCACCCAACATCGTTGCTGTTTGCTTGTCGGATATTCCTCTTCCAAGGCGCTCCAGAACCCGAGAGCTCCATCGGCGATACTCAGTTTCGGAGGGATCTTCAATCCTCGTTTCTTGAGGTCTCTGAGCACATTTTTCCAGGACAGTTTGCTCTCTCGTTCTCCATCGCTGATGGTTACCAATTCCTTGGTTCCATCGGGTAAGGAGCCGACGATTACGAGAACACACGGGCGGTCGTCATTGAGCCTGACATTGAAGTAGATCTCGTCGGCCCAGAGATAGACGTATTCCTTGTCGCTGAGCTCACGCTTGCTCCATTGCTCGCGTTCTTTCTCCCATTGCTCTTCCTCGTCGAACGATGTTGGCTGCAGAAAGACCCGATGCGTTCTCACCGAGGATCGGCTCTAAGGAATGGCGCAAAAATAAAATGAACAATTTAAGGTTTCTCAACCTTATTTCTATGCTACTGTCAGTGCCATGCTTGACAGTTCCGTTGTCGAAAGCATTCGCCGGAAGTTCGATTCCCTGAGCCACCTCATGGACGAGCGGGCCCGGAGGTGTTGGGCGGCGGCGGCGGCCATGGAATTGGGTTGGGGCGGCGTATCCGCAGTTTCTCTTGCGACATCGATGTCGCGGACGACGATCACTGAGGGCATCAAGCAGTTACGGCGCGGCGACTACACGGCACCCGAAGCCGACGGACGCATCCGTCGGCTTGGGGGCGGGCGCAAGCCGGTGACCGAGACCGATCCGGAACTGCTTGGGGCTCTTGAGCGGCTAGTTGATCCTCTCAGTAGAGGCGACCCTCAATCCCCATTGCGCTGGACATTGAAGAGCACTCAGAGGCTTGCCAGGGAACTCACATCTCAGAACCACCCGGTCGGTGCGCGTACTGTTGCCGCGTTGCTGCGCAAGGCCGGCTATAGTCTGCTGGCAAATCGCAAGACCCGCGAAGGGGCACAGCACCCGGACCGCAACAGGCAGTTCGAATACATCAACGATCAGGTGCGTCGCTTCCAACATTGCGGCCAGCCAGCAATCTCAGTGGACACCAAGAAGAAGGAGTTGGTGGGCGATTTCAAGAACGCCGGGAGGCAGTGGAGGCCGAAAGACAACCCTGAGCAAGTCCGCGTGCATGACTTCAAGGACAAGGACCTGGGCAAGGCAATCCCCTACGGCGTTTACGATATGCTCAACAACCAGGGCTGGGTTAGCGTCGGAATCGACCATGATACGGCCCAATTCGCGACCCGCAGCATCCTGTTGTGGTGGACGGAAATGGGCTCTGCGCGGTTCCCCCACGCCCGTCGGCTGCTAATCACCGCCGATGGCGGTGGGAGCAACAGCCACCGCTCGCGGCTTTGGAAGCTTTCGCTCCAGGAGTTGGCGAACGAGACCGGGCTGAAGTTGGTCGTCTGCCACTTCCCGCCGGGGACAAGCAAGTGGAACAAGATCGAGCACCGTCTCTTCAGCTACATCACCCAGAACTGGCAAGGCGAGCCACTGGCAACCCTGCAGACGATCGTCGAGTTGATTGGAAGCACAACGACGAAGGGAGGCCTGAAGGTCAGGGCCAGGCTCGATACCAAAAGCTACGAGACGGGGATCAAAGTGACGGACGAGGAACTGGCCGCCGTAAAACTGGAAAGGCACGAAGCACACGGCTCATGGAATTACACAATCAAACCCTCGAAGTAAATGTTCACCTTATTTTTGCGCAGTTCCTAAGGCTCGACTCATCTCGGAGGTTGAGATTCCTCGCAGGTAGAGTGCCGGGATGAGGTTGTCCAGTGAAGCGACTCGGCGTAGGTACGGCGGAAGGATGGCGCTGGTGAACCGCTGGCCTGATCGGCGATCATTGATCCTGGGCTGCCGAACAGAAACGTTTCCTATTCCAGTCTGAAGTTGTCGCTTCAGGAAGATGGCCGTTGCGAACGACTTGGCGATGACCCTGGTCATCACGCTGATGTTGATGGGCTTGAATGTAGTCGGAGACTTCGTTGTCGATGGCGGCCTGAAGAAGCACTTGGGCTCCTTGTCGCAGGGTGGCCTCAAGGGCGTTCTGGCAGACGGTGCTTGCTCCTTCCTGGCGAAGGATAGATGCTGATTCGGTGGGGTGGTTGGTGGTTTTCATTGGAGTTCAGTTGTTTTGGTAAATGGTTGAACTCTTCATGATGCCCCGACCGCCCTCATCCACAACTTCCGGTCATTTCTCGGATCGGTCCCCCCGGAGGGATTAGGCTTGATTCCTTTGCCAGAGTGCCTAGTCTCTCGCTTTCTCCGGACAGCGGCATCGATGTTTTTTCAGAGTCTATCCCGGCGGCGGGGCATCGCCGCCAACGCTTACCTCCTCGACCTCGACGGAGTGCGATTGGTACTGGATGCGGGGATGGACTCGAAAGCCGAAGCACTGGATGCCATTCCTAACTATGATGCGCTTCCGCATGATTCGGTGGATGGAGTCATCATCTCTCATTGTCATTTGGATCATGTGGGCAGTTTGCCCTTGCTGACGCGCCGTCAGCCTGGCGCCACGATCTACATGACCGAGCCCTGCGGTGAATTGTCCGATGCGCTCTTGCACAATTCCGTGAACGTCATGACCTCGAAGCGGGAGGAACTGGGCCTGACGGATTACCCGCTCTTCACCCATCGCGAGGCCGACCAGGTGCAGCAGCGATGGGAATACGTGCCGGTTGGCCGGACCTTTCGCCCGGGGGATGGGCCCGATCCGGAGTGCCGCTTCCACGACGCCGGTCACATCATGGGATCCGTGGGCACGATGATCCATCACGAGGGAAAGCGGGTGTTCTACACGGGTGACGTGAATTTTGAGGATCAGACGCTGTCGATGGGCGCCTCCTTTCCGCGGGATCCGGTGGATGTCCTGATCATGGAAACGACTCGCGGCGGAGTGGCCCGCGAAAAGGACTACACTCGGGAGAGCGAGGGGGAGCGACTGGCGGAGGCGATCCGGCGCACCATGGAGAGGGGTGGTTCGGTGATGATCCCGATCTTTGCTATGGGCAAGACGCAAGAGATTCTGATGATGCTTCATCTGCTCCGGAAACAGAAACGGATCCCGCCCTTGCCGATTTTTATCGGGGGCCTGAGCACCAAGATGACCCAGATTTACGATCGCTTCGCAGGGAAAGTTCTCCGCCATCATCGAGACTTCGAAATCCTCGAAGAGATGGAACTGACGGTGGCCTCTCGGCGACGCAAACGGGACATTCGCTACTCACCGAACTGCATTTATGCCCTCTCCAGCGGCATGATGACCGAGAAGACCGTGTCTAACCAATTTGCCTTCACCTTCCTCGGCAATCCGCGCAACAGTCTGCTTTTCGTGGGCTATGCCGATCCGGCGTCACCGGCGGGCAAGATCCGGGCCGCCAAGAAGGGCGACTTGATTCACTTGAATCCAGACCGGGCCCCGATCGAGCTGCACTGCGAAGTGGAGGAGTTCGACTTCAGCGGGCACGCCGTGAGAGAAGATCTGCGTCAGTTTGCCAATGACGTGAGACCACGAAAAGCCGTGCTCGTCCACGGCGACGACGACGCCTTCGATTGGTTCAAGGGCGTGCTGGCCGAGGACTTGCCCGAGACCACGGTGACAGTGGCCGAGCCAGGGGCGAAAATCCTCTTGGATTGAGGCGACCGGGACGAGGCAAAGTAAGGGAGGCCGCCGACGACAGGTCTCTTCGCCATTTGACGCCTCGAATGAGGAATCAGTGAGAGTGGGTGTTGGTGGAACCGACGATTTCGTCGAGCTGCTTCGCCACTTTTCGGATGTTGAGGACGTTGTCGATGATGACGGCCTCGGATTGTTCGGGGAAGCTGAAGATCAGGCGGCCGGATCGCACGAAAGGCAGGTAGTATTCCATCACGTCGTGGATCTCCCTGGTGTAACGCATCCGCATCGTGTCGTAGCGCTGCTGGCGCTCGAGCATGCCGCCCACCACGAAGACCTCCTTGGGCTCCACCTTGACATAGTGAAAGCGCGTGACGAGGAAGGACATCACCATCAGGATCACCCACACGGTGAACACGCCCAGGTAGAACTTGGCGTTGGCCATGGGCGTGATGCTTTCCATGATGGCGAGGTCGAACAGGCTGAAGCCCGTCGAGATATTGAGGATCCCGAGGAGCAGCCCAAGGATGACGAGAGCCGAGGTGTAAATGATGGCCCAGCGGACATCGAGATCGACGCAGATAGCGAAGAGCGAGACAAAGAGCGAGAGCATGAAAATCAGCCCCAAGGTGCGGTCGACACGCTTCTTCTTGAGTTCGCTGTCCTCACTGCCGGCCGAGGCGGTGCCGCCCTCCGGGCCGGTCTCGTTTGCTTCGGGCTCCCCGGCGTCGGCTTGCGCGGCGAGCAAGGGCGTGGCCTGGACCGCCGAGTTGGGCGCTGAAAGGGGTGTGGTGGACGCTCCCTCCGCGGAGATGGCGGCGGTCACCGGCGTTTCTTCTTCGGGGAATTCGCTCAGGAGCTTGCTGCCGGCGAGGTGAGCCAAGATGCCGCAAACCAAGGCGACCAGAGCCATGGGATAGAGGACCGGGGTCTTGGGCCACATGCGAATGATGATGGTGCGATCCCGCTCTCGCGAAGAGCTTTGAGACTTGGACGATTCCGAGCGCGGAGAGGAGGCTGAGGCCGAAGCCGTGACGTTTTCTTCAGACATGAGGATCAGGTCGTTGTGAGCGCGAACCCTTTCCGATAGCGGCTTCGCCTGGGAGTTTCAACCGGAAAGGGGTTTCTCGGGCTTACAAAAAACCTGATCGTTCCAGCGGGAAGGGCTCAGGAGAGCAGGGGGTCCAGCACCCGGCCACCCACATCCGTCAGGCGAAAGTCGCGGCCTTGGAAGCGGTAGGTCAAGCTTTGGTGATCGATCCCGAGACAGTGGAGAGCCGTCGCGTGGAGGTTGCACACGGGGATCTTGTTTTCTTGCGCATGGAAACCGAAGTCATCGGTGGCGCCGTGGGTCAGGCCTCTGCGGATGCCTCCCCCCGGCCATCCACATGGTGAAGCCGTGAGGATGATGGTCGCGGCCCCACAGGCGTCCCGCCCCTTCCACCACGGGAGTGCGGCCGAACTCTCCTCCCCATATCACCAAGGTCTCGTCTAACAAATCTCTCTGCTTGAGGTCCTTGATCAGGGCGGCCGTGGCGCGATCCACGGCGCGGCACTGCCTGGGCAAGTCCTTGACCAGCGCGCGATGGGAATCCCAGCCCATGTCGTAGAGCTGGACAAATCGGACGTCGCGCTCGACCAGGCGTCGAGCCATGAGGCAGTGATTGGCAAAGGAGCGTTCGCCGGGCCGAGCGCCGTACATTTCCAGAGTGGACGGAGATTCCGAGGCGACATCCGTGAGTTCAGGGACCGAAGCCTGAAGGCGAAAGGCCAGCTCGTACTGCTGAATGCGGCTGAGGATTTCTGGATCGGCGAAGGACTCATGGTGGTGGCGGTTCATCCAGCCGAGCATGTCCAGCTGGGAACGCCGCTGGCCTCAGGACACCGACGCGGGCGATTGGAGATAGAGGACGGGATCGCCCTTGGGACGGAATTCGACGCCCTGATGCGAGGAGGGGAGGAAGCCGCTGCTCCAGTAGCTGTAGAGCAAGGGCTGGAGTTTCACGCCGGATGTCAGCACGACGAAGGTGGGCAAGTCGGTGTTCTCGGAACCGAGCCCGTAGCTGAGCCAGGCGCCCATGGTGGGCCGGCCGACCCGCTCGTGGCCTGTGTTCAGGTAGGTGACCGCGGGGTCGTGGTTGAACACGTGGCTGTGAACCGAATGGATCACGGCCAGCTCGTCGACGATCTCAGCCGTGTGGGGAAGGAGTTCGGAAACCCAGGCACCCTGCTGGTCGTGCTGGTCGTGCTGGTCGTGCTGGTCGTGCTGGTCGTGCTGGTCGTGCTGGTCGTGCTGGCGAAAGCGATAGGGTGAAGCCTTGAGCTGCGGCATGCCGGCCTGGCGGCTGATCTGGGCGAAATGGACGCCCTCCGTCAATTCTGCGGGGACGGTTTCCCCATCCCAGGTGTGGAGCGCCGGTTTGTAGTCGAAGAGGTCGACGTGGGAAGGTCCGTCCGACATGAAGGGAAAGATGACATGCCCGGGCGCGACCGACCGCTTGTTTCACGGTAGCGTTCTCACCGTTGAGCAGGGATCCGAGGGCGGCCATGGCCATCACGTTGCCCGATCGGCCAAGGAATTGCCGGCGACCCAAGGCGGAGCTGACGGGATCGACGGTGGAGTCGGGGTTCATTCGCGGGTGAGGAACTCGTCGAGGTTGAGAAGCACCGTGGCCAGGGCCCGCGAGCGATTCTCGGGCGATTGCCGCTCGAGAAACGCGACCCAGCGGCGGCGCTCGGCCCCATCGGGCGCCCGGGCCAGGGCTCTGCGGAAGGCGGCGTCGAGCCGATCCTCTGCGGGCTGGCGTTCGAGCCAGGTGGCGAAGGCATCTTGAGCCGCGACCATCGAGGGCTCATTCATCATCGCCAGGGCCTGCAGCGGTGTGTTGGTGGCGCTGCGCCGTGTCGTGCACCACTCCCGGGACGGAGCGTCGAAGGTGGTCATGGCGGGGTGCGGCGCCATCCGTTGCCAGAAAGTGTAGAGGGAGCGACGATACCGGTGCTTGCCCTCGCTGGTGAGCCAGGTGCCCGCGGTGGCGTCGCGAAATTCACCGACGCCTTTCGGCTGGGGAGGGAAGACGCTCGGTCCGCCGAGCTGGTGGACGAGCAGCCCAGCCACGGCGAGCGCCTGATCGCGAAGAACCTCGGCCGGGAGCCGAAATCTTGCCCCGCGGCTCAGCCAACGGTTTGGCGGGTCACGGTCCGCAGTCGGTAGGGATTTCTGGGAAGATTGTCGGTAAACGGCCGAGGTGAGAAGATCGCGGTGAAGACGTTTGAGCGACCAGCCCCCTTCGCAGAAGCGGTGAGCCAGCCAGTCGAGCAGAGCCGGGTGGCTGGGGGGCTCGCCGTGGCTGCCGAAATCATTGGTGGTCGCCACCAATCCCTTGCCGAAATACTGTTGCCAGGCCCGGTTGACGGTCACACGGGAAGTCAGCGGGTGGCCTTCCGAAACCAGCCAGCGGGCGAAACGGAGGCTGTCCATCGGAACCTTGTCCGAAGGGTCGCCGAAAATGGCGGGAAGGCGCGGCTCCACCCGTTCCCCGAGTTTCTGAAAATCTCCTCGCAGATGCACTCGGGTCACGCGAGCGGGGTTTTCCGTCGCCATGATCTGGCCTCTACCTCCTGCGCTTTACCGTTGATCCAGCGGGTGATCTTCAGTCTCGAACCGTGCACCTAGAACTTCTCGCCGTGGTGGGGAACCTGGTTGAAGATGGCGAAGAGCTGGTAGTATTCTTTCTGCGAGATGGGATCGTGCTTGTGGTCATGGCACTCGGCGCAGGCCAGGGAAAGCCCTAACCAGACTTGCCCCGTGACATCCAGGCGATCGACGATGCCGCGAACGCGAAACTCCTCTTTTCTCGGATTGTTTCCCAGGGCCTGCATGGAGTTTCGGTGAAAACCGGTGGCGATGAGCTGATCCTCGCGAGGGTCTTCGATTTGATCGCCGGCGAGTTGGAGGATCGTGAACTTGTCGAACGGCAGATCGGCGTTGAGGGCGGCGATGACCCAATCGCGGTAGGGCCACATGGTTCGCGGCTGGTCGGCCGCATGCCTCGTGGTGTCGGCGTAGCGAGCCAGATCCAACCAATCCTGGGCCATGCGTTCTCCGTAGTGGGGCGAGGCGAGCCAACGGTCGACGAGGCGGGTGGCGGGGTCGAGCGCTTCGTCGCCATCCCCGGCCAGCGCCTCTTGCTCCATCAAGCTCAGCGGGAGGCCACAGAGATCGAGGCTGAGACGCCTTGCGAGGCGAAAGATCTCGGCTCTCGGACCGGGACGCAGTCCCTCGGCCCGGAGGGCTTGGAGGACGAAGGCGTCGATGGGGCTCCGCGCTGGTCGCCAGTTTGGGGGCCTGAGGGCGCATGGGCGGTGTGAAGGCCCAGTGTTCCGCGCAGGGGGCCATCCCGAGGAGAAACGCCCCCAAGGGCACCCCGATCAGCCTCCGCGTGATTCGCCACAGTGGGTCCGGATGAAGCAGCTGCACAGTCTACCCTAGTGTAGTCCGTCAAGCAGACTGTAGTTTATTCAGTTTGGCTCTACCGCGCTTGACCTTTTCGAGAATATCAGAGGCAGCCGCGGTCCAGATGAAGGGAGATGGGTTTTCGTTGTGAGCTTCGATATAGCCTACCAACGCCTGTTCGAGGTCAGCGACACTGGTGAACACGCCTCTCCGCACACACTTTTCAGTCAGGTCACGGAAGAACCGCTCTACCATGTTGAGCCACGATGCGCTCGTAGGTGTGAAGTGGATGTGGATGCGTGGTCGCCTTGAAATCCACGCGCGAACTTTCGCGTGTTTATGTGTAGCATAGTTGTCGCAAATAATATGGATCTCTTTGTCCGGCGGAACACTTCCCTCGATGAGCTTAAGGAATTTGAGCCACTCTTCGTGCCGATGTTTCTTCATGCATTTTCCGATGATTTTTCCCGTCGATGTCTCAAGAGCCGCAAATAACGAAGTTGTCCCGTTGCGCTTGTAGTCGTGGGCGAGAGTCTCACATCGACCCTTCTTTAGCGGAAGCCCGGGCTGTGTCCTGTCGAGTGCCTGAATCTGACTCTTCTCGTCGCAACTGAAGACCACTGCGTGCTCTGGCGGCGCCAGGTATAACCCAACGATGTCCTCGAGCTTCTCTTCAAATAGCTTGTCGTTCGAAAGCCTAAACGTCCTCACCCGGTGTGGCTCGATTCCGTTGCGTGCCCAGATCCGTCCTACCGTGGACTCACTGACGCCAACTTCAGCGGCCATCAGCGATCGACTCCAGTGAGTACATCCTTTGGGCGTCTCCTCCAACGTCATCCGAATGATCTCACTTTCCTTGCTCTTCGGCAAAGCTTTGATACGTCCAGGCCGGGTCCTGTCCTTCTCGATTCCCGCCAGCCCCATCTCTGCGAACCTCTTTCGCCAGCGGCCCACCTGTGGTTCGTCCAATCCAAGTTCTTCCGCGATCCGCTTATTGGTCATCCCCTCGCTGGCGAGAAGCACGATCTTGGAACGAACTCTCAATTTCGGAGAAACGTTGGACGCCTTGCTGAAACGCAGGAGCTTGTTTCGCAGGCTTGCTTCAAGGTTGATCGGCACAGCAGTTCTCATTTCCATTAAACTAACACTCTCCGAATTGAGTGCAAGCTTAAAATGAATTATCTGTAGGGCGGACTACACTAGGCCAATCCCTTGGGAATGCGAGCAGTCCCAAGGGATTGGCGGATCCAGGTCGGGGACGGCGGAGCGGTGAACCTGTCCCGTTTCCTGCTCAGGTTCAGTCAGTTTCTTCCAGGAAACACTTGCGGCACTGCCCCTCGAAGACCAGAGGTGACGCCCATGGACGTGATTCCCATGGATGAGGCCCGAGCCGCCGAATTGATCGACCGGTTCCGGTCGAAGGCGGTGTTGGTCCTGGGAGATGTCATGCTCGACCGCTTCATCTGGGGCAGCGTCTCACGTATTTCTCCCGAGGCCCCGGTGCCGGTGGTCCGGGTGGAGCGGGAGTCCGCCTATCCGGGGGGCGCCGCCAACGTGGCGCGCAACCTCCACCCCTTCGTGGCCCGCGTGCACACAATGGGCGTGATTGGTCCGGGAAGGATGGGAGATCTTCTCCTGGAGAATCTCCGGGAACAGGGGCTGGGCACGGAGGATGTCTTTCGTGACGAGACCTACGAGACGATCGTCAAGACCCGTGTAGTGGCCCGCAGCCAGCAGGTGGTGCGGATCGATCGGGAGACGCCACGTCCCGTGGCGGCGGCGGTGGCCGAGCGGGTCCGCGAACGCTTTGAGCAGCGGCTGGCCGAGGTGGACGCGGTGATCATCGAAGATTACGCCAAGGGTCTGCTGGGGCAGCCCCTGGTCGACGCGGTGATATCGGCGGCGGTGAGCAGGGGATTGCCCGTCACGGTGGATCCCAACCCTAACAATCCGGTGGAGTGGCGGGGAGTGACCGCCGTGAAACCCAATCGCCTGGAGGCCTTTCAAGCCGCCGGCCTGCCGGATCAATCGCTGGGCGAGGACCTCGCGAAGGACCCCGTGCTCTTGGAGGTGGGTCGCCGCTTGTTCGACCGGTGGGCGTGTGAGCACTTGCTCATCACCTTGGGAGAGAGAGGTCTGCTGCTTCTCACCCAGGGCCAGGAGCCGTGGCATAGCCCTCCGCAGGCCCATGAAGTTTTCGATGTTTCCGGGGCGGGAGACACGGCGATCGCGCTTTTCACGCTGGCGCTCGGATCCGGCTCCAGCGCCCGCGAAGCCGCCTACCTTTCCAATCTCGCCAGCAGCATCGTGGTGGGCAAGGTGGGAACCGCGACCATCACACGTGAGGAACTGCTGAAAGGCGTCAGGACGGCCTATCGCCTGCGGCACAACCCCTTGGATGAATCCTAACATGTCGTCGAGCGTCTTTTGTTTCATTCCCGCACGCTGGGCCTCCACGAGGTTTCCAGGCAAGTCCCTGCATCCACTGGCCGGGAAGCCGCTCATTCAACATGTTTGGGAGCGGTGCCGGCAGTGTGAGGAGGTGGATCGCGTGATTGTGGCGACGGACGACCGCCGGATCGAGGCGGTTGCCCGCGACTTTGGCGCGGAGGTTTGTCTCACGCGGACGGATCATCCGACCGGATCTGACCGGATTGCCGAAGCGGCGGCGCTGTATAAGGAGTGCAGCCACGTTATCAATGTGCAAGGTGATGAACCTCTCATCGAACCGGGCCTGGTGGATACGCTGGCTCGCCGGATTCGCGACGATGCCGCCCTGCCCATGGTCACGGCGGCGAGCCCCTTGAGTGACCAGGCAGCGATTGACAATCCGAACATTGTCAAAGTAGTGCTTAACAAACGCCGAGAGGCTCTCTACTTTTCTCGCAGCGTGATTCCCCGTGGACGAAATCGTCATCCAGGCTCGCCCTGGTATCGGCATCAAGGAATTTACGGATACTCGAAGGCATTTCTGCTTCAGTATGTCCGGTGGGAGCCGACTCCCCTCGAGCTAACGGAGCAATTGGAACAGCTCCGGGCCTTGGAGAACGGCGCGACCATCGCCGTGGTGCTGACGGAGGATGACGCGATCGGAGTGGATACGCCGGAACAAGCCCTTGAAGTTGAGAAGCTCATGCTCGATAGAGCGCAATCGTCCCCGTCATGAGCGAAGAATCGAACAAGCGGGTCAAATACATCTTCGTGACTGGCGGGGTGGTCAGTTCCTTGGGGAAAGGATTGGCGGCAGCCTCCCTGGGAACCTTGTTGGAGTATCGTGGACTTCGCGTGGTTCTGCAAAAATTTGATCCCTATCTCAACGTGGACCCGGGCACGATGAGTCCTTATCAGCACGGCGAGGTGTACGTGTTGGATGACGGAGCCGAGACGGATCTCGATCTGGGTCATTACGAGCGATTCACCAATGGCAATCTCACCCGGGATAACAACCTGACCAGTGGTCAAGTTTATGAGATGGTCCTGGAGAAAGAACGGCGGGGCGACTACTTGGGGGCCACGGTGCAGGTGATTCCGCACGTGACCGACGAGATCAAGCACCGGATCCACCGTGTGGCCGATGCGCAGAATCCGGATGTCATCATCACCGAGATCGGCGGGACCATCGGAGACATCGAAGGCCTGCCTTTTCTGGAAGCCATGCGTCAATTTGCGCTCGAGATGGGCAAAGAGAACGTGATTTTCATTCACGTGACCTTGGTACCTTTCATCCGGGCTGCGGGGGAGCTGAAGACCAAGCCGACCCAGCAGAGCGTGGCGCGTCTGCAATCCCTGGGCATTCAGCCTGACATCATCATCTGCCGCACCGAGCAGCCCCTCGACGCGGAGATGCGCCGCAAGATTTCGATGTTCTGCAATGTCCCAGCCAACGCGGTCATCCAGGCGATGGACATGGAGAACACGATCTACGAGTTGCCTCTCGAATTGCGGAAGGAACGGGTGGATCGCATCGCTTGCGACTTGCTTCACCTGGAAACCAAGAGCCCCGATCTTTCGGATTGGGAGCGGTTTGTGAAGCGGGTGATCAGCCCTTCGCACAAGGTGAGGATCGCCGTAGTGGGGAAGTACATCGAGCTTCAGGACGCCTATAAGAGCATTTACGAGGCGCTGACCCACGCCGGCGCCCACCTGGATTGCGGCCTTGAGATTGTGCGAGTGGATGCGGAGGACATTGAGCAGCACGGTGCGGAGGCCTACCTGAGCGGCGTTGGAGGAGTCTTGATTCCGGGTGGGTTTGGTGATCGCGGCATCGAGGGGAAGGTCGGTGCCGCTCGATTCGCGCGCGAGACCAAGCTGCCCTATCTGGGTCTATGTCTGGGAATGCAGATCGCCACCATCGAGTATGCCCGGCACGTGTGCGGTATGGCGGAGGCCAACAGTCAGGAATTCGACCTCGACACGCCGCATCCGGTCATTTGCCTGCTGGAGACCCAAAAAGACGTGGAGCACAAGGGCGCTTCGATGCGTCTGGGTACCTGGGTGACGGATGTCAAACCCGACACACGGGCTTACGACCTCTATCAAAGCGCAACAATCACCGAACGCCACCGCCATCGGTATGAGGTGAACCCGGATTACAAGAGCCGCTTGGAAGCGGCGGGACTCACGATCTCGGGCGCGTCCCCGGACGGCACCCTGGCGGAAATCGTGGAGATTCCTGATCATCCGTTTTTCATGGCGGTGCAGTTTCACCCGGAGTTCCTCTCCAAACCGAACCACCCGCACCCTCTCTTTCGAGGCTTCGTCCGGGCGGTTTTGCAAAGCACGGAGTTGCCCTTGGGCTGAATCGCCTTCGCCTGGCGAGCGGTTTCCCCGCCTCCGGTGGAGCATCCGGGAGAGGCGGGACGCTCAGGGCCAGTGCTTCGCGGATTGGGCCGGCTGCGGCGGCCGAGAGCCCTTTGGAGGACGGGGAAGGTGTGAGAATCGAACGCCGCTCACCCTACCAAAGCGGCAGAGGGCTGCCGCACTAGTGTGCCCGGCATGGGCCTTAACTAAGGAATGGCGCAAAAATACAATGAACAATTTAAGGTTTCTTAACCTTATTTCTATGCTACTGTCGGTGCCATGCCTGACAGTTCCGTTGTCGAAAGCATTCGCCGGAAGTTCGATTCCCTGAGCCACCTCATGGACGAGCGGGCCCGGAGGTGTTGGGCGGCGGCGGCGGCCATGGAATTGGGTTGGGGCGGCGTATCCGCAGTTTCTCTTGCGACATCGATGTCGCGGACGACGATCACTGAGGGCATCAAGCAGTTACGGCGCGGCGACTACACGGCCCCCGAAGCCGACGGACGCATCCGTCGGCTTCGGGGGCGGGCGCAAGCCGGTGACCGAGACCGATCCGGAACTGCTTGGGGCTCTTGAGCGGCTAGTTGATCCTCTCAGTAGAGGCGACCCTCAATCCCCATTGCGCTGGACATTGAAGAGCACTCAGAGGCTTGCCAGGGAACTCACATCTCAGAACCACCCGGTCGGTGCGCGTACTGTTGCCGCGTTGCTGCGCAAGGCCGGCTATAGTCTGCTGGCAAATCGCAAGACCCGCGAAGGGGCACAGCACCCGGACCGCAACAGGCAGTTCGAATACATCAACGATCAGGTGCGTCGCTTCCAACATTGCGGCCAGCCAGCAATCTCAGTGGACACCAAGAAGAAGGAGTTGGTGGGCGATTTCAAGAACGCCGGGAGGCAGTGGAGGCCGAAAGACAACCCTGAGCAAGTCCGCGTGCATGACTTCAAGGACAAGGACCTGGGCAAGGCAATCCCCTACGGCGTTTACGATATGCTCAACAACCAGGGCTGGGTTAGCGTCGGAATCGACCATGATACGGCCCAATTCGCGACCCGCAGCATCCTGTTGTGGTGGACGGAAATGGGCTCTGCGCGGTTCCCCCACGCCCGTCGGCTGCTAATCACCGCCGATGGCGGTGGGAGCAACAGCCACCGCTCGCGGCTTTGGAAGCTTTCGCTCCAGGAGTTGGCGAACGAGACCGGGCTGAAGTTGGTCGTCTGCCACTTCCCGCCGGGGACAAGTAAGTGGAACAAGATCGAGTACCGTCTCTTCAGCTACATCACCCAGAACTGGCAAGGCGAGCCACTGGCAACCCTGCAGACGATCGTCGAGTTGATTGGAAGCACAACGACGAAGGGAGGCCTGAAGGTCAGGGCCAGGCTCGATACCAAAAGCTACGAGACGGGGATCAAAGTGACGGACGAGGAACTGGCCGCCGTAAAACTGGAAAGGCACGAAACACACGGCTCATGGAATTACACAATCAAACCCTCGAAGTAAATGTTCACCTTATTTTTGCGCAGTTCCTTGGCTTCGTAGAGCGTGAAGAACTCGTCATAGGCCTCCAAGGCGGCCTTCTTTGTTTCCGCCATGTAGATCTCATGGATGCGTTCCTTGGCAAGGGGCTGCGCTTTCTTCGGCAGCTTGTCGAGGATGTTGGCTGTCTTGTGCACCCAACATCGTTGCTGTTTGCTTGTCGGATATTCCTCTTCCAAGGCGCTCCAAAACCCGAGAGCTCCATCGGCGATACTCAGTTTCGGAGGGATCTTCAATCCTCGTTTCTTGAGGTCTCTGAGCACATTTTTCCAGGACAGTTTGCTCTCTCGTTCTCCATCGCTGATGGTTACCAATTCCTTGGTTCCATCGGGTAAGGAGCCGACGATTACGAGAACACATGGGCGGTCGTCATTGAGCCTGACATGGAAGTAGATCCCGTCGGCCCAGAGATAGACGTATTCCTTGTCGCTGAGGTCACGCTTGCTCCATTGCTCGCGTTCTTTCTCCCATTGCTCTTCCTCGTCGAACGATGTTGGCTGCAGAAAGACCCGATGCGTTCTCACCGAGGATCGGCTCTAAGGCTCGACTCATCTCGGAGGTTGAGATTCCTCGCAGGTAGAGTGGAGAAATGACCGGAAGTTGTGGATGAGGGCGGTCGGAACACCATTCGAAGTTCGATCATGGGTTAGGCAGCGGTTTGCTGCTCGATGCCGTCCACGAAGATGATTCCTTGCACGACTTTGTCAAGTTGACGATATCCGTTCAGTCGACGCCAGCCTTTCTCGGCTTCCAGGCCGAGCTTGTAGACCATTGAAAGGGTTGCTTTCCTCGATCCGCACCCTTTGGTTTGTCGAGTCCGATGGCGGACCGTGGCAAACGTCGACTCAATCGGGTTTGTCGTCCGGATGTGTCTCCAGTGCTCAGCTGGAAAATCGTAGAACGTTAGTAGAGTTTCCTTGTCTTTCTTCAGGCAGGCGCACGCTTTCGGATACTTGGCTTCGTAGAGCGTGAAGAACTCGTCATAGGCCTCCAAGGCGGCCTTCTTTGTTTCCGCCATGTAGATTTCATGGATGCGTTCCTTGGCAAGGGGCTGCGCTTTCTTCGGCAGCTTGTCGAGGATGTTGGCTGTCTTGTGCACCCAACATCGTTGCTGTTTGCTTGTCGGATATTCCTCTTCCAAGGCGCTCCAGAACCCGAGAGCTCCATCGGCGATACTCAGTTTCGGAGGGATTTTCAATCCTCGTTTCTTGAGGTCTCTGAGCACATTTTTCCAGGACAGTTTGCTCTCTCGTTCTCCATCGCTGATGGTTACCAATTCCTTGGTTCCATCGGGTAAGGAGCCGACGATTACGAGAACACATGGGCGGTCGTCATTGAGCCTGACATTGAAGTAGATCCCGTCGGCCCAGAGATAGACGTATTCCTTGTCGCTGAGGTCACGCTCGCTCCATTGCTCGCGTTCTTTCTCCCATTGCTCTTCCTCGTCGAACGATGTTGGCTGCAGAAAGACCCGATGCGTTCTCACCGAGGATCGGCTCTAAGGCTCGACTCATCTCGGAGGTTGAGATTCCTCGCAGGTAGAGTGCCGGGATGAGGTTGTCCAGTGAAGCGACTCGGCGTAGGTACGGCGGAAGGATGGCGCTGGTGAACCGCTGGCCTGATCGGCGATCATTGATCCTGGGCTGCCGAACAGAAACGTTTCCTATTCCAGTCTGAAGTTGTCGCTGAGGAAGATGGCCGTTGCGAACGACTTGGCGATGACCCTGGTCATCACGCTGATGTTGATGGGCTTGAATGTAGTCGGAGACTTCGTTGTCGATGGCGGCCTGAAGAAGCACTTGGGCTCCTTGTCGCAGGGTGGCCTCAAGGGCGTTCTGGCAGACGGTGCTTGCTCCTTCCTGGCCGAGGATAGATGCGGATTCGGTGGGGTGGTTGGTGGTTTTCATTGGAGTTCAGTTGTTTTGGTAAATGGTTGAACTCTTCATGATGCCCCGACCGCCCTCATCCACAACTTCCGGTCATTTCTCGGTAGAGTGCCGGGATGAGGTTGTCCAGTGAAGCGACTCGGCGTAGGTACGGCGGAAGGATGGCGCTGGTGAACCGCTGGCCTGATCGGCGATCATTGATCCTGGGCTGCCGAACAGAAACGTTTCCTATTCCAGTCTGAAGTTGTCGCTGAGGAAGATGGCCGTTGCGAACGACTTGGCGATGACCCTGGTCATCACGCTGATGTTGATGGGCTTGAATGTAGTCGGAGACTTCGTTGTCGATGGCGGCCTGAAGAAGCACTTGGGCTCCTTGTCGCAGGGTGGCCTCAAGGGCGTTCTGGCAGACGGTGCTTGCTCCTTCCTGGCCGAGGATAGATGCGGATTCGGTGGGGTGGTTGGTGGTTTTCATTGGAGTTCAGTTGTTTTGGTAAATGGTTGAACTCTTCATGATGCCCCGACCGCCCTCATCCACAACTTCCGGTCATTTCTCGGTAGAGTGCCGGGATGAGGTTGTCCAGTGAAGCGACTCGGCGTAGGTACGGCGGAAGGATGGCGCTGGTGAACCGCTGGCCTGATCGGCGATCATTGATCCTGGGCTGCCGAACAGAAACGTTTCCTATTCCAGTCTGAAGTTGTCGCTGAGGAAGATGGCCGTTGCGAACGACTTGGCGATGACCCTGGTCATCACGCTGATGTTGATGGGCTTGAATGTAGTCGGAGACTTCGTTGTCGATGGCGGCCTGAAGAAGCACTTGGGCTCCTTGTCGCAGGGTGGCCTCAAGGGCGTTCTGGCAGACGGTGCTTGCTCCTTCCTGGCGAAGGATAGATGCTGATTCGGTAGGGTGGTTGGTGGTTTTCATTGGAGTTCAGTTGTTTGGTAATGGTTGAACTCTTCATGATGCCCCGACCGCCCTCATCCACAACTTCCGGTCATTTCTCCGCGCCTACACCCACGGAGTCTCCACCAATGAGGCGCGGGACACGATCGACTGGACCAAGGGAGCCAGCGCCTCTGAAGTCAGCCGAGTTTGGGCTCACGAAGGCGCCCGATTGCTCACCGAGCCACGGGAAAGAAGACCTCACCACGCAGACATGGGTCGCGCTCATGTTGGACGGTATCCGGTTGAGCGGGGAACTCACGGCCGTGGTCGCGCTGGGGTTCACGGCATCCGGACAGAAGGTCATCCTCGACCTTGAGATCGGAGCGAGCGAGAACGAAACCGTTTGTCGCGGACTGGTTGTCGCGGATCACTGAGCGTGGATTTGAGCCCGAAAAAGGGCACCGTCTCTTGGCCGTGCTCGATGGCGCCAAAGCGCTCAAGAATGCTGTGCTGAAAGTCTGGGACGACGCGGTGATTCAGCGCTGCCTGGTTCACAAAGAGCGCAATATCCGGGGAAAACTCTCCAGCAAGCATCACGGGAAGTTGGCCGAGCACTTCGCCGCGTTGCGAAATTGCGCAGGGGCCCGAGCAAGCACATGAAGCCTTGTGGAACCTGCGTGAGTTCCTCAAAGGAGTCAGCGCGCAAGCACTGGAGAGCCTGGAAGAATCTGGAGAAGAGGAGCTGCTGGCCTTTCACCGCCTGAGTCTACCCAACACGCTCAACACCACCTTTCTCAGCACCAACAACATTGAGAATGCCTTCCGCAATACTCGCCGGAAGATTGGCCGGGTGACGCGCTGGCGGGAAGAAACGAACCAGGCTTCGAAATGGCTGGCCTACGCGCTAACGAAGGCAGAGGAAGGTTTCCGGCGGATCAAAGGCTTCCAGGAAATGGGAAAGCTCCACGCAGCCTTGAAGCGGGAAAAAGTCAGCGCCTGACGGCGGACCTCTGGAAAGGTTTTCAAGGCATGGGTTCCCTCAAAACGATGGACATCGAAAAAAACCATTTTACAAACTCTCGAATTAATCTAAGCCCCAGCCGTCTTTCAAAGTTTAACAATCCCAGGGCAATCCCCATGTCGTCGTCTAAGGGCTTCATGCTCACCCATTTTAGTCGTATTTGTCAAATTGAAAGTATTTTCTAGAAAATCCATAGAAGAGAGCAGGCAGATGTTGCCAGGATCCGCGATTTCACCCGTTGAGGGCCACCCTATGATTTTCGGATAAAGGCAACTCGTCCATGAGTCATCTGTAGTTTTCATAAAATGGGACAGAAATTAAAAATTTAGGATTCTTAACCTTTTTTCGGGCTGTTCATCCGTAAGCCCTGCTTGCTCACGTTGCGTAAAATCTGGAATTGACTTGCATGCTTTCAATTCTGATCCTATTCTCTCTCTTAATTAAACTCCATCATGCTATGAAATACTGTGTTTGGTGCACACTTGCTGTAGTCATTGGTTTAAGCTTCTGGGTTGTTGCGAACGAGCGCCCTCGTATTGAAGCCCCGCCGAGATTCGTCAAAGATCGCTCGAAACCGTCGAGCGAAGGCAAGGTCAGAGGAGAGCCTGCTTTGGAGGCAAAGATCAAGGGAGTGTCGGCAAGAGGAGGAGACGAGGCACCGGATGCCGGTGTTACTGATCTTGGTGAACCGAGCAGAGAGACAGTCTTTGGAGCGTCTATCAATGCGATTGATGTCCCACCAGGTTTTGCGAGGAAAGAAGTCCGCATAGGCAACGGCAAGGGAGCCGCGAAGTGGATTGAGATTGAAGAGAAGCAAGAGGCAACGGCCGAGGCTACCACAGTGGAGGGTGTCAGCTCCCTCCCGGGCTGGATTGTGCCGGTTGGTGATCGATCTCTCACCAAAGGCAACGCGTGGAGCTGGGAAGGCGGTATCAAGCAAAGCGGAAGTTGACCTTAAGCGGAATGAAGTGGTGGTGCCGCTTCCAAGTGGGCTCGGAGCTGAGTTCAAAGTGAGCTATTCCAGCAATGGCAAAACCTGGAAGATTCTTGGCAAATTTTCTGCCGGCAAGCTGGTGGAAAAGAGGAGAAACCCCAAGGGGTTTTATCAAGTCCAGGTGGTGTCGCGATAGCAGCCTAAGAATCAAACCTTAACATTTGTTTGCTAGTGAATCCATTTTCCAAGATTTTGTTGCTCGCGTTCGTTGTGTCTTTGTTGAACATGACGGACTCTCTTGCCGCGAGGCCTGCTATTACAAGTCCAACGCCATGGTCCAACCTATCGGGAACCTCCTCTGTTAACTCGTGAGTGGGAAGTTCTCAGACCGGTTTCTCTTTGCCTGGCGTGTCTGTCTGACTGCGTAATAGAGCGATCTTCGCCTTGGATAGTTCAATGCTCAGATCGATCAGTTCGGTGGTCAGTTTCTTGAATTTCTTGTACTCCTCTGTTTCTTTTCGTAGTCCCTTCACGTGGTCTGGCCAGACGTGTTCAGTCCGGCTCCTCATCTCATGCGTGTAGCTCAGTTGGTAATACACGCCGCGCTGGCGTTGTCGATCTCGGTATTGCTTGCTGATGCTCCCAGGCCGCATTGGCCCGATTGCAGCTAACTTTGCCGCAAGTTTCTGGACTCTTTTTTCAGTGATCTGATCTTTTTCATGGTCATTAGCTTATATATGCGAATGTCTAGGAAAATCAAATCATTTGTTATGGATCTCTGGATTTCTTGGTGGAATATCGTCTGTCTTCTGCGACCCGCTTTCTCGAGAGCCCGCACCTTTCTCTGGTTTCTGCTCGTCTTGGCCGCTTTCTCCGTGCGCAATGACCTCCTCGGGGTTTCCAGTTTCGTCCGCGCTCTCGGTTTGTCAGAACACTCCTATGAGCACTTACTCCATTTCTTCCACAGCAATGCCGTGAAGACGGACCGGCTTGCAGAACTTTGGTTCGCCATCGTGATCAAGCACTTCCCTGTCTACAAGATCGGTTGTCGCCCCTGAGGTGTGGTAGATTTCTGGACCACCCGTTAAGCAACTCCCATACTCTGACCATGAAAACCAGAAAGAGATACACTGACGAATTCAAGGCGCAAGCAGTCCAACCTCGTGAGTGGGAAGTTCTCAGACCGGTTTCTCTTTGCCTGGCGTGTCTGTCTGACTGCGTAATAGAGCGATCTTCGCCTTGGATAGTTCAATGCTCAGATCGATCAGTTCGGTGGTCAGTTTCTTGAATTTCTTGTACTCCTTTGTTTCTTTTCGTAGTCCCTTCACGTGGTCTGGCCAGACGTGTTCAGTCCGGCTCCTCATCTTATGCGTGTAGCTCAGTTGGTAATACACGCCGCGCTGGCGTTGTCGATCTCGGTATTGCTTGCTGATGCTCCCAGGCCGCATTGGCCCGATTGCAGCTAACTTTGCCGCAAGTTTCTGGACTCTTTTTTCAGTGATCTGATCTTTTTCATGGTCATTAGCTTATATATCTCGTGAGTGGGAAGTTCTCAGACCGGTTTCTCTTTGCCTGGCGTGTCTGTCTGACTGCGTAATAGAGCGATCTTCGCCTTGGATAGTTCAATGCTCAGATCGATCAGTTCGGTGGTCAGTTTCTTGAATTTCTTGTACTCCTCTGTTTCTTTTCGTAGTCCCTTCACGTGATCTGGCCAGACGTGTTCAGTCCGGCTCCTCATCTCATGCGTGTAGCTCAGTTGGTAATACACGCCGCGCTGGCGTTGTCGATCTCGGTATTGCTTGCTGATGCTCCCAGGCCGCATTGGCCCGATTGCAGCTAACTTTGCCGCAAGTTTCTGGACTCTTTTTTCAGTGATCTGATCTTTTTCATGGTCATTAGCTTATATATGCGAATGTCTAGGAAAATCAAATCATTTGTTATGGATCTCTGGATTTCTTGGTGGAATATCGTCTGTTTTCTGCGACCCGCTTTCTCGAGAGCCCGCACCTTTCTCTGGTTTCTGCTCGTCTTGGCCGCTTTCTCCGTGCGCAATGACCTCCTCGGGGTTTCCAGTTTCGTCCGCGCTCTCGGTTTGTCAGAACACTTCTATGAGCACTTACTCCATTTCTTCCACAGCAATGCCGTGAAGACGGACCGGCTTGCAGAACTTTGGTTCGCCATCGTGATCAAGCACTTCCCTGTCTACAAGATCGGTTGTCGCCCCGTCCTGGTTCTCGACGGCATCAAGAAGTCCAAGGAGGGCCGCAAGATGCCTGCGGTGAAGTATCTGCATCAACAGTCCGAGTCCAATTCCAAGCCTCACTTCATCATGAGCCATTCCTTTCAGGCCTTCGGCGTGCTCTGTCAGGTTGGCGGATACTTCTTCTGCGTTCCGGTCTGTGCACGCATTCACGAAGGTATCGTCACTTCAAACCGCGACAGGAGAACCTTGATCGACAAGGCCAACGAGATGCTCGCATCCGTCTGTAGAGGTCAGGAGTTCGTCTTGCTGGCCGACGCCTACTACGCCAACGGAAAGGTGATCCAGAGCACCAAGGGGCGTTCCGGTGTGCTGGTCACGAGGGTTCGACGCACGACAACCGGCTTTCGGCCTGCGGCAGTGCCACGCAAACGCAAACGCGGACGACCGAAAAAGTATGGCGCTGCGGTGAAGCTCCAGAATGTCTTTGGAACGGGCGGCTTCAGTTCCGTTCCCAGTCCCGTATATGGGGAGAGAAACATCTCTGTCCGGTTCAAGTCGGTGGATCTGTTGTGGAAGCCCGCCGGGGCGATGGTCCGCTTCATTCTCGTCGATCATCCCACGAGAGGGCGGATCATCCTCTTGTCTACCGACCTCACCATGGAAGCTCAGGAGATCATCTTGCTCTACAGTTTGCGTTTCAAGATCGAAGTCGCTTTCAAGCAAGCGGTGCATTCGGTCGGCTCATTCGGATACCATTTCTGGATGGCCGCTATGCGACCGCTCAAGCGTCGCAATGGTAACCAATACCTCCACCGGACTACCGAGAAATATCGCAGACAGGTGCAGAGAAAGATGCACGCATATCATGTGTTTGTGCAGACCGGCATGATCGCTCAGGGCATGTTACAGTACCTTGCCATGACATGTGACGGTCTGGTCTGGAAACACTTTGGAACCTGGATCCGAACCATCCGCCCAGACGTGCTGCCTTCGGAAATGATTGTCTCAGCCGCCTTGAAAAACACGCTGCCTGGATTTTTGCACCACGGCGGAAAAGGTTCAGCGTTCCGAAAATTCATCCTTGATAAAATAGACTTCACTCGCTCCGAAGGTTCACGCTTCGCCGCATGATGATCTAGTTACAGAACTTCTCACTCACGAGCTGTTAACTTTCAGTGGAGTAATGGTGGACTTGGAGGAATCACTGCCTACAAGCTCGATGTTGGATCTTCTTTTGGGGCGACTGATGTTTTTTCTTCCGCGAACCTTTCTTCTAGAACAACAAACTGGACTGTTGGCGACATTCCGTCCTCGGACAATTTCTATGTGCGATTGTCTTTTCAGGTAAACGGATCCTGGGAGTCGTCTGATTTCTGCTACCGCAACACAACGAGTCCACAGATCCTATCGCCAACACCTGGCAATGAATTGACTGGCTCAAGCACCAATTTTTACTGGACAGGTAATAGTGCAAATGTCCAACAGTGGTGGATTTCTGTAGGCACTTCGCTGGGAGCTAGTGACATACTATATCACAATGCAGGCAGTAACACTAATGTTAGCGTCAGCAATCTGCCTGTTGCCGGCAACACGACCGTATACTTCCGTTTATGGTATCATACGGGCTCCTGGAATTGGAAGGATTACCCCCGGCGTTTCATAAAATGGCCAGTCAGGCCATCATGTAGTAGGCGATTTCTTCTTCGACGGCCTGATTGTCTCCGAGTGTCAATGTGAGTCGACCTTGAGGGTGAGTCAGACGTCCGGCACGTTGGATGATTTTGCGGCGAATCGTGCCGAGTCCTTCAAAGATCCACTCCGCAGCCCTTTGGGGGGACGATTTGCGTGACCGCTCCGCAGATCGCATCTGCATTTCGCGTGTGAGATTGTGGGTGAGGATACTGGCCAAAAGGAAAGCTTCGTTGGCGGCACGTCGCTTGGCCGGAATATAGTCCATCTGGGCCTGGCTCTTGGCTTCGCCAAAAATCTTCTCCTGAGAGCCACGCCCTTCATGAAATTTCACCACATGAGCGGCCGTGTTTGTCTTGTTGGTGATGATCGCCTTGTATTCATAGTTCTCCTCGACTGGTTCGAAAAGATCCAGTTGGAGCGGTCCTTTGCGCTGAGTGCGCCTCATGGTTCGAATGCGCGCTTTGCGCGCCCAACTTTTTGGCTTCCAGCGGATTTCGAAGTGATGAGTTTTTCCCTCTCCGTCTCGGGTTCGGGACCAGCGACGGCGCTTCTCGATGATGCCCTTGAGTTCCACAAGCCGCTCGAAAGGCACCGAGAACGTATATTCCAGGCCCAGGGTCTTTGCCTCTGAGAAACCATCTGATCGCTGAAAAACGCGCTGTCGGCGCGCAACTCGATCTGCACATCAGGCAGCACCTTGCGAATCTTCTCCACGCAGGAACGGAGGAACTCCACTGCGGCATTGGAGTCATGGACGTTGCCACTTCGATGAAGGAAGTCGAAGATTTGTCCGGTTTGAGCGATCGTCGCGAGCAGCGGGTAATAACTGCGCTCGCCTTTTTTCTTCTTGTTAAATCCCACAGCCGTCCCTTCCGCATGGCGACTCGTGCTCTGCACGCTTCCGTCCAAATCAAGCGTGATGCGTTTGATTCCCTCCTCCTGAAGTCGCGACAGGCAAACGAAATGATTCATCTCCCTCATCCTCTCAAGGCTTTGACAATCGACCTCTCCCAACATCCGGCTCATCGTTGGGACACTGGGCAATTGGTGCATCCCCAAAACCTGTCGTACAAGGGGATCATCTCGGTAGTAGTCCAAATCGCGAAGCATCCGGTAGCCCAGTATAAGATGCACGATAAGACACATGAAAACCTTGTGGAACTTGTAGAAGCGGGACATGCGCCGATCCAGTGGATCAAAGCACTGCTGAAGCTTCCCCTCCAGATCCAATTCCTGAAAGAGCTTCTGAAAGATGCCTCTTCAGCAGAATCTGTGGGTGCTCAGGCGGCGCGATTCACCTAGAATCCTGACCAGCAACAAGTTATATCCAATCTTAATGGGCATCAAAATTGTGGCAACAAGCCAGCTGCCCATCCAAACCTCGGATTTGCGAGGACAACGCTTGCGCCGGGGCTGCCCCTGGTAGGGCTCAGCCCATGAAACAAGTAGTTTCAGCAGTTCTGGGGTCCAGGGGCAGCGGGATTCGGCGTCCAGCGTTCCCGGAGCAAATCCGGAATTTCACCCACAGATTCTGCTGAAGACCCTGAAAGATAACGAGACCGCCGAAAGAGGTCAGTTCTTGATCTTCAAATTTGATCGCCGGAATCGTTCTGGACTTTGCATGAATCGTACGTCGTGCTACTCTCACTGTAGGTGGCTTTTGGGTTGAAGTGTTTGGTGTTTTGGTAGATTCCAAATCAACCTTATCCCAAAGGCCCCTGCCACTATTTTCTTGGGATTCTTGCCCCGATTTATGAAACTATGAGGTTACCAGTTCTCAGCTGTCGATGGCACGGCCATGACCAACGCAGCCAGCGGGGAGTTAATAGGAGAGAGTAAGGCTTTTGAATGGGATCCCCATGGGACTACTCCAGACTACTATTGGTTGTATGTAGGCTCAGAGCCTGGTGGTGACGACATCAAAAATCAAGGCGTCAGGACGGGAACTTCATATACCTTTAATGGTCTCCCTACGGATGGGCGCCTAGTCTATGTGCGGCTTTGGAGTAAATACACTGGAGCTCGTGAGTGGGAAGTTCTCAGACCGGTTTCTCTTTGCCTGGCGTGTCTGTCTGACTGCGTAATAGAGCGATCTTCGCCTTGGATAGTTCAATGCTCAGATCGATCAGTTCGGTGGTCAGTTTCTTGAATTTCTTGTACTCCTCTGTTTCTTTTCGTAGTCCCTTCACGTGGTCTGGCCAGACGTGTTCAGTCCGGCTCCTCATCTTATGCGTGTAGCTCAGTTGGTAATACACGCCGCGCTGGCGTTGTCGATCTCGGTATTGCTTGCTGATGCTCCCAGGCCGCATTGGCCCGATTGCAGCTAACTTTGCCGCAAGTTTCTGGACTCTTTTTTCAGTGATCTGATCTTTTTCATGGTCATTACCTTATATATGCGAATGTCTAGGAAAATCAAATCATTTGTTATGGATCTCTGGATTTCTTGGTGGAATATCGTCTGTTTTCTGCGACCCGCTTTCTCGAGAGCCCGCACCTTTCTCTGGTTTCTGCTCGTCTTGGCCGCTTTCTCCGTGCGCAATGACCTCCTCGGGGTTTCCAGTTTCGTCCGCGCTCTCGGTTTGTCAGAACACTTCTATGAGCACTTACTCCATTTCTTCCACAGCAATGCCGTGAAGACGGACCGGCTTGCAGAACTTTGGTTCGCCATCGTAATCAAGCACTTCCCTGTCTACAAGATCGGTTGTCGCCCCGTCCTGGTTCTCGACGGCATCAAGAAGTCCAAGGAGGGCCGCAAGATGCCTGCGGTGAAGTATCTGCATCAACAGTCCGAGTCCAATTCCAAGCCTCACTTCATCATGAGCCATTCCTTTCAGGCCTTCGGCGTGCTCTGTCAGGTTGGCGGATACTTCTTCTGCGTTCCGGTCTGTGCACGCATTCACGAAGGTATCGTCACTTCAAACCGCGACAGGAGAACCTTGATCGACAAGGCCAACGAGATGCTCGCATCCGTCTGTAGAGGTCAGGAGTTCGTCTTGCTGGCCGACGCCTACTACGCCAACGGAAAGGTGATCCGGAGCACCAAGGGGCGTTCCGGTGTGCTGGTCACGAGGGTTCGACGCACGACAACCGGCTTTCGGCCTGCGGCAGTGCCACGCAAACGCAAACGCGGACGACCGAAAAAGTATGGCGCTGCGGTGAAGCTCCAGAATGTCTTTGGAACGGGCGGCTTCAGTTCCGTTCCCAGTCCCGTATATGGGGAGAGAAACATCTCTGTCCGGTTCAAGTCGGTGGATCTGTTGTGGAAGCCCGCCGGGGCGATGGTCCGCTTCATTCTCGTCGATCATCCCACGAGAGGGCGGATCATCCTCTTGTCTACCGACCTCACCATGGAAGCTCAGGAGATCATCTTGCTCTACAGTTTGCGTTTCAAGATCGAAGTCGCTTTCAAGCAAGCGGTGCATTCGGTCGGCTCATTCGGATACCATTTCTGGATGGCCGCTATGCGACCGCTCAAGCGTCGCAATGGTAACCAATACCTCCACCGGACTACCGAGAAATATCGCAGACAGGTGCAGAGAAAGATGCACGCATATCATGTGTTTGTGCAGACCGGCATGATCGCTCAGGGCATGTTACAGTACCTTGCCATGACATGTGACGGTCTGGTCTGGAAACACTTTGGAACCTGAATCCGAACCATCCGCCCAGACGTGCTGCCTTCGGAAATGATTGTCTCAGCCGCCTTGAAAAACACGCTGCCTGGATTTTTGCACCACGGCGGAAAAGGTTCAGCGTTCCGAAAATTCATCCTTGATAAAATAGACTTCACTCGCTCCGAAGGTTCACGCTTCGCCGCATGATGATCCAGTTACAGAACTTCTCACTCGCGAGCACTGGAGGTGGGCTCAACGTTTGGCTGCACAGAGACTATGAATATAACAGCTATGTTGGCGGCGTTCCGCGATTGATTTCTCCATCGAATGGGTCGCAGTTTTCTCCTAACGCAGACAATATACAAACATATACATGGACTCCAAATGATCAGGTGGAGCAATGGTTCCTCTACGTAGGTTCTTCTGCTGGAGGCAATGATCTTTTTGCTGCCGCCGCGCCTGCTGGTGTAACTCAAATTGACGTTCCGTCTCTTCCAACTCACGGGGAAGTGTTGTTTAATCAATTCTGGTTCAAAGCGGGTGGAGCTTGATGGTGGTGGAAAACGATTGTGAAGGCAGCGCTCACAAATGATTTCGACAATGATGGTGTAATCAATGACTTCGATCCAGATATTGACGGGGACGGCCTCGCGAACGCGAGTGACCTTGACATCGACGGCGATGGCCTGGCGAACGCGATTGATTCCGACGATGACGGGAACGGGATTTCAGATGACAGGGACGCTGACCCTAACGGACCGATGCCTGACACCCATCATGAGATTTTAGTTCGCTATGTGCTTCAAGGGGTGGCTAGCAAGATGGAAATTCGCAATATAGGGGACGCCTTCGTCTGGAGCACTGACCGAGCAGGACGGGGTAGAGCTGCTCTCATGCTCAGGAAAGGGGAACGCTACTACGCAGGCCTTTCCGCTGGTGAAGACAGTGGAGCAAGTGTTGCCGTTATTCTGAATAACGGTCCCTGGGTTCCGGCTGAGCATGGCACCAATGTTCCAACCAACAGCCTGTCGGTGAGAGAGTTTGAATACAAAGAACTCAGTCTTCTTCCGGTGTCGGTGGTGGAGCTCGCGCCCAAAGTGATGGATAACAGTGACCCTCCCAAAGCCATTGAAGGTTCCGAGAAACCTAACATTGGCAGACCGTTGACGCCTTTTGTCAAGATCAACCCTTACACTGACAGGATCGCGCATCGTGAAATCAAGGTGTCCTTTGACGAATCCCTGAACGGGAAAACAGTGCGCTGGACACTGTCGCGATTGCCAGGTGCAACGCCAGCAAGGATTCGGGGCCAATGGCCGCAAGCAAGACTCCCGGACAATCGGAACCGTTTTGAGCCATCGACAACCTACGGCGGGCATGGCTTCCACCGTGCTAATGAATTCGTTGGGCAGACGACCGTTGCCAACGGTTTCACGGCAATCAGAGTGAACATTCCTCCCATTGGCCTCAACCAGGCCAGGATTCGGATTCATGTTGAAGGTGCCCCGGACCACAGAGTGATTGACTTGATCGACATGGAAGTTCCGGCAGTCGTGATGATTGACCCGGGACATGGAGGAACCGATTCCGGAGCCGTTTCGAGTTCGGGCATCGAGGAGGCCGACTTAGCGTTAGCGTATGGGTTGCAGCTACGGGATGACGTGATCAGAAAATTCACGGATGAAAAGCGCGGCTTGCGGTTGGTCATGACCAGAGACGTTGATAAAAAAATTGAATTACAGAAACGAGCCCAAGAGGCGCGAGACGAAGGGGCAGACGTTTTTCTGAGCATCCACTTCAACTCTCACCATACGGACGCCCGAGGAACCGAAACGTGGGTTAATAATCCCGAAAGGTGGCAAGAACACAACCTTGATGAAGATAGAAGGTTGGCGGCTCCAATCAACGCAGGCACCCTGTCAGCCGTCCGCGCTTCAGACGCAAACGCCGAGGATCGGGGAGTCAAGGAAAGCACAAGCGGGTGGGGCCTTGTCGTTCTAAGAGACGGTCCTCACCACAACGGGAACACGGCAACCTTTTATCCTGTGAAGGCGTGCCTTGCCGAAGTTGAGTTTATCTCCAACGAGGACGCCTTGAACTCTGTGAACCTATCGAATGAGTCAGGCGTCGCCATCAAGAACGCCTTCGCTCGGAGTGCCGCCCGGGACATCTTCAACCACATTCTCAATCAGCCATGAAGGGTTTGGTTTTCATGGTGGCCTTGCTCGCCGTGGCTCATGGACAGCGAGCAGAGAGTTTAACTCGAATACTGAACGCGCCAGTTCCAGACTGGCTATCCTTGGCGGAGCCGATCAAGGTTGAGTCCATCGAAGGGGGAGGGAAGGAGTTGGATCAAAGCCAGTTTCGCTCACCTTCAGGCGGGGTTATGCATGGCACTCATCACATTGAAATCCCCAAGTTGGATCTTGTGGTTGAATTGGACGAAGAACGCAGCCTTTCCCACAGTACTATTAACAAATCTACCAGTCGTAGTTACGTGTCCCTTAGCCCGGATGAATCCAAGCTTGTGATTAACGGCAGGAATGTTCATCTTTACGAATTAAGGGAAGATGGTCAAGTGACGGAGATTACCGCCCAGGTGCCTAGTGTGACTTACGATAAGGGGCCGAAGGGTTTTATATGGAGTTGGTTCTGGGCATCTGATGATGTCCTCTTGGGCTACGGTTCCATCGAAGACGAAAAGGGGTATGATGTTCTTGAAAATCGACTCTACGCCTTCGATACGAGAACCAGTTCCCTTGCAAGGCTCGACTTGTCAGCGTTTGATACGAAAAACGTGCTCGATGTGGTTAGTGTCGGTAAAGACCTTTCAGAACTCGTTCTAAACGTGGACGGGGTAAATAACGTTCGCGTGAAGGCGGATTTGAAATCGCCTCACAAGCTGATCCCGGCTTCCTCACAAGAAACCCTCGGGCAAACCGCCACGCCCGGAAGATCGCCGATCTTCTCTCCTTCCCTTGCTGGAAGACACACCCCGCCCGTAAGGGAACCCTTCCCCTGGCTATGGCTTTTGGCCATCGTGGGCGTCATGCTAGGCGTCTTCAGCTACCTTTACCGTAGCTCGCGGCCTCGTTGAAATCCGAGTCCGGAACGGGGGATTCTGGCTCTGACATCGTTGTTCTCTGCGGTTTCGTTTCACGCGCGCCAGGGATCGAGCGGACAAGGAGGCCAGTAGGACAGACAGACCAGGCAACCAAAGCCGCGCAAGCCGTGGGCTGAGAAATGACCGGAAGTTGTGGATGAGAGCGGTCGGGGCATCATGAAGAGTTCAACCATTTACCAAAACAACTGAACTCCAATGAAAACCACCAACCACCCCACCGAATCAGCATCTATCCTTGACCAGGAAGGAGCAAGCACCGTCTGCCAGAACGCCCTTGATGCCACCCTGCGACAAGGAGCCCAAATGCTTCTTCAGGCCGCCATCGACAACGAAGTCTCCGACTACATTCAAGCCCATCAACATCAGCGTGATGACCAGGGTCATCGCCAAGTCGTCCGCAACGGCCATCTTCCTGAAGCGGCAACTTCAGACTGGAATAGGGAACGTTCCTGTTCGGCAGCCCAGGATCAATGATCGCCGATCAGGCCAGCGGTTCACCAGCGCCATCCTTCCGCCGTACCTACGCCGAGTCGCTTCACTGGACAACCTCATCTCAGCACTCTACCTGCGAGGAATCTCAACCTCCGAGATGAGTCGAGCCTTAGAGCCGATCCTCGGTGAGAACGCATCGGGATTTTCTGCGACCAATGTCGTTCGACGAGGAAGAGCAATGGGAGAAAGAACGCGAGCAATGGAGCAAGCGTGACCTCAGCGACAAGGAATACGTCTATCTCTGGGCCGACGGGATCTACTTCCATGTCAGGCTCAATGACGACCGCCCGTGTGTTTTCGTCATTGTCGGCTCCTTACCCGATGGAACCAAGGAATTGGTAACCATCAGCGATGGAGAACGAGAGAGCAAACTGTCCTGGAAAAATGTGCTCAGAGACCTCGAGAAACGAGGATTGAAAATCCCTCCGAAACTGAGTATCGCCGATGGAGCTCTCGGGTTCTGGAGCGCCTTGGAAGAGGAATATCCGACAAGCAAACAGCAACGATGTTGGGTGCACAAGACAGCCAACATCCTCGACAAGCTGCCGAAGAAAGCGCAGCCCCTTGCCAAGGAACGCATCCATGAAATCTACATGGCGGAAACAAAGAAGGCCGCCTTGGAAGCCTATGACGAGTTTCTCAAGCTCTACGAAGCCAAGTATCCGAAAGCGTGCGCCTGCCTGAAGAAAGACAAGGAAACTCTACTAACGTTCTACGACTTTCCAGCCGAGCACTGGAGACACATCCGGACGACAAACCCGATTGAGTCGACGTTTGCCACGGTCCGCCATCGGACTCGACAAACCAAAGGGTGCGGATCGAGGAAAGCAACCCTTTCAATGGTCTACAAGTTGGGCTTGGAAGCCGAGAAAGGCTGGCGTCAACTTGACAAAGTCGTGCAAGGAATCATCTTCGTGGACGGCATCGAGCAGCAAACCGCTGCCTAACCCATCATCGAACTTCGAATGGTGTTCCGGTAGCTGCCCTCATCCACAACTTCCGGTCATTTCTCCCAGCCGGCGTCGGCCGTGGCTTGCAGGGCGGCCTGGGTGCGGAAGTGGAACGCCACTCCCGTGAGGGCGATGGCGGTGAGAATCGCGGCGCCGGCGTGAATCCACTGGCGATGCCGCGCCACCCACTTGCGGGCGGCGTAGGGAACACTGGCGATGCCGCGCCACCCACTTGCGGGCGGCGTAGAGAAAGCTGTCAGGGCGCGCACAGACGGGGCGATTCTCCAGCAGCCGGTTGACGTCCTCGGCGAGGGCGGCCGCTGATTCATAACGCCGGTCGGGATCCTTCTCCAGGGCCTTCATCACCACCCAGTCCAGTTCGTGCTGGAAAAGACCCCTTCCGGCACGGCGAGAGCGGCGTCCGATCAGGCCGTCCTTCTCTTGCAAGTGGGCGCTCGGCTTTCTGAGCGTGTCCTCGCGAATGACGCGCAAGGCCTCGTCCCGCCCCTTCTAACGGAATTCGTCGAGATGGAAGGGAAGGACCTGGGTCACCAGTTCGTACATGATGGCGCCGAGCGAGTAGACGTCCGAGCGCGTGTCGACTGCGGAAGTATCCATCAAGGTCTGCTCCAGACTCATGTAACCCAACGTGCCGAGGATCTGGCCCAGGCCCGTCATCAGGGTGTGTTCGAGGATCGAGCTGTCCGTGGCCTTGGCGATGCCGAAGTCGATGATTTTGAGAAGCGGTTTGCTTTCGACCAGACCGACGAGGATGTTGCGGGGCTTGAGATCGCGGTGGATGATGCCCCGACAATGCGCGTGCTGGACGGCTTCGCAGGCTTGGATGAAGAGTTCGAGCCTGGCTCGAAGGGGGAGATTGGCCTGGCGAACGTAATCGGTGATGGGGACACCGTCGACGTACTCCATGGCGAAGTAGGGTCATCCCGCCGCCGTGGCGCCGGCATCGAACATTTGGGCAATGTGAGGATGATTCATCATTGCCAGGGCACGACGTTCGGTGTCGAAACGTCTCACCACCTCTTTGGTGTCCATCCCCAGCTTGACGATCTTCAAGGCGACGCGGCGTTTGACCGGCGCGTGTTGCCCGGCCGACCAGACCTCTCCCATGCCGCCGACGTCGATCAGTTTAGTCAACTGATAACGGCCGATCCACTGGCCGGCCTGTTCGCCCAGGGGGCGTTCGGGCTCGGGCCGGTGGCAGGTGAGGGCGTCGAGTGCCCCCTCGATCTCGGGGTCGTCGAAGTCGGTTTCACTCAGGCCAGCGGCGGGAGCACGGCCGAGGGAGGTGGGGCCCGGAAGCGTGGCACCGTCTTGGTCTTCACTCATCAATGAAGCAGGCTTGTTCATGCTTCCCGTGGACTTTCCAGAACCTTGACCAGGTAGATGATTTCCTCCTTCATGTCTCGGCGATCTGGAACCGTGGCGCGAACCTCCGCGATCAGGAGGTGACGGTAGGCCTTGCGAAGCCGTTTCAATTGAGCGGAGAGGGCATTGGCATTCTTGCCAAAAGCCTGGGCGAGTTCCTCGAGGGAATGGTCGCTGGCGGTCGAGGGGATGCGCTCCTCCAGGGCGTCGTAGAGGGCTTCCCGGTTGGGTCGGCGGAAGCGGCGGCGGAGCTGCGTGTAGACGCGATTCAAAAGCGCCTGTGCCCATTCGCGTTCGAAATCGAGTACGGCCGGATCGGTGTCCAAATCGCCGGACGACGGCATGAGTTCGGATTCCTCGAACAGCGTCCGGTGCAGATGGCCGCCGCGTTTCTGGCGGGAGCGTTTTCGGAAATGACTGGCGATGTCACGTCCCAGGCTGACCCGGAGGAAGCGGCGGAGTCGCCAGCGCTCGGGATTGAGATTTGCGAAGGACCTGGCGTTGGAGAATGACCTCTTTGAAGAAGTCCTGGACCACGTCGCAGGATTCTTCGGGACCGAGCCCCCGACTTTGCGCGAATCTGGTCAGCAGTTCGTAATAGACGGAGGCAAACTGGTCGACGGCCCTTTCCGCAAGAAGATCGTCGTCGGCCCCCAAAGGCCTCCATCATGGTCAGCGAGGTGTCCGGGAAGACGTCGGCATCTGGGTAGCGGGAGCTTTCGGGGTCTGCCAGCGCGCCAACGGTCATGTCCTTTATTAAGGGGGGAACAAAGGTCACTCGTGAGTGGGAAGTTCTCAGACCGGTTTCTCTTTGCCTGGCGTGTCTGTCTGACTGCGTAATAGAGCGATCTTCGCCTTGGATAGTTCAATGCTCAGATCGATCAGTTCGGTGGTCAGTTTCTTGAATTTCTTGTACTCCTCTGTTTCTTTTCGTAGTCCCTTCACGTGGTCTGACCAGACGTGTTCAGTCCGGCTCCTCATCTTATGCGTGTAGCTCAGTTGGTAATACACGCCGCGCTGGCGTTGTCGATCTCGGTATTGCTTGCTGATGCTCCCAGGCCGCATTGGCCTGATTGCAGCTAACTTTGCCGCAAGTTTCTGGACTCTTTTTTCAGTGATCTGATCTTTTTCATGGTCATTACCTTATATATGCGAATGTCTAGGAAAATCAAATCATTTGTTATGGATCTCTGGATTTCTTGGTGGAATATCGTCTGTCTTCTGCGACCCGCTTTCTCGAGAGCCCGCACCTTTCTCTGGTTTCTGCTCGTCTTGGCCGCTTTCTCCGTGCGCAATGACCTCCTCGGGGTTTCCAGTTTCGTCCGCGCTCTCGGTTTGTCAGAACACTTCTATGAGCACTTACTCCATTTCTTCCACAGCAATGCCGTGAAGACGGACCGGCTTGCAGAACTTTGGTTCGCCATCGTGATCAAGCACTTCCCTGTCTACAAGATCGGTTGTTGCCCCGTCCTGGTTCTCGACGGCATCAAGAAGTCCAAGGAGGGCCGCAAGATGCCTGCGGTGAAGTATCTGCATCAACAGTCCGAGTCCAATTCCAAGCCTCACTTCATCATGAGCCATTCCTTTCAGGCCTTCGGCGTGCTCTGTCAGGTTGGCGGATATTTCTTCTGCGTTCCGGTCTGTGCACGCATTCACGAAGGTATCGTCACTTCAAACCGCGACAGGAGAACCTTGATCGACAAGGCCAACGAGATGCTCGCATCCGTCTGTAGAGGTCAGGAGTTCGTCTTGCTGGCCGACGCCTACTACGCCAACGGAAAGGTGATCCAGAGCACCAAGGGGCGTTCCGGTGTGCTGGTCACGAGGGTTCGACGCACGACAACCGGCTTTCGGCCTGCGGCAGTGCCACGCAAACGCGGACGACCGAAAAAGTATGGCGCTGCGGTGAAGCTCCAGAATGTCTTTGGAACGGGCGGCTCCAGTTCAGTTCCCAGTCCCGTATATGGGGAGAGAAACATCTCTGTCCGGTTCAAGTCGGTGGATCTGTTGTGGAAGCCCGCCGGGGCGATGATCCGCTTCGTTCTCGTCGATCATCCCACGAGAGGGCGGATCATCCTCTTGTCTACCGACCTCACCATGGAAGCTCAGGAGATCATCTTGCTCTACAGTTTGCGTTTCAAGATCGAAGTCGCTTTCGAGCAAGCGGTGCATTCGGTCGGCTCATTCGGATACCATTTCTGGATGGCCGCTATGCGACCGCTCAAGCGTCGCAATGGTAACCAATACCTCCACCGGACTACCGAGAAATATCGTAGACAGGTGCAGAGAAAGATGCACGCATATCATGTGTTTGTGCAGACCGGCATGATCGCTCAGGGCATGTTACAGTACCTTGCCATGACATGTGACGGTCTGGTCTGGAAACACTTTGGAACCTGGATCCGAACCATCCGCCCAGATGTGCTGCCTTCGGAAATGATTGTCTCAGCCGCCTTGAAAAACACGCTGCCTGGATTTTTGCACCACGGCGGAAAAGGTTCAGCGTTCCGAAAATTCATCCTTGATAAAATAGACTTCACTCGCTCCGAAGGTTCACGCTTCGCCGCATGATGATCCAGTTACAGAACTTCTCACTCACGAGAAAGGTCATTATTACAAGAAAGAAGCGGGGGAAGCGGCCTTTTTTGAGCTATGTTAGGCGGCCGGGAAAAGGGATATATACAAACGCCGAAAAACGGTAAGGAACTGCGCAAAAATAAGGTGAACATTTACTTCGAGGGTTTGATTGTGTAATTCCATGAGCCGTGTGTTTCGTGCCTTTCCAGTTTTACGGCGGCCAGTTCCTCGTCCGTCACTTTGATCCCCGTCTCGTAGCTTTTGGTCAGCGATTCCGTAAGATAGGCGGCTGAGGCGGCTCAAGCCCTGTATTTTTGGGTAATTCGGATCGGCGGCGCCCATTTTTGACCCCATGGCAAATTCGCATTCGTTATTTCATCTTTTTTAAGCTTGTTTCTGTAATAGTCTTATATTACAGTGCGCCGAACGAGCCGACCTTCATGCCAAGCAGAAACTCCCTGCCCCCCACCGAACGCCAGATTCGCAGCCGCCTCCGCCAGCTCCTCGACCAGGCCGAAGGCTTCCTTCACGGCTCGCCCATCGAACTCTCTCGTAAATGCGGCAAGCCCACTTGCCGTTGCGCTTCCGACGGCTCCTTGCGCCATCGCTCCTTGGCCATCGGTCAGACTCGCAAGGGCAAGACCACCATGCTGCACGTCCCCAGACCGTTGGAAGCTCAGGCGAGACGCTGGATCGATGATTTCCAGAAGGCGAATGCTCTGCTGGAAGCCCTCGACGAGCAGGGGCGCCTCCGACTCGAGGAGGCAAAAACCAAGGCCAGAGCGGCGAGTAGCTCCGCCAAGAAGAAGGGCAAGACCGGTAAGAAATCAGCCGGCAAAGCCAAGTCCGGGCGCAATTCTCCACCAAAAAAGAAGCGACCATTCTCACGCGACTACTAACTTACGCGGACAAGATTTTCAGCCTCCGCCAACAGTGGAGGCTGCGGGTGCGTGACTCTCGTCCCAAACCACAGATTCCCACTCGAGTTTTCCCGGCAGCATTCTTCGCCATGTTCTGCTGCCGGTTACCAAGCTTCAACGAACTCGAGCAACACCGGAACAAGAGCAGCTGGACCCGTTGGCTCGGTAATCACCGTTTGCCCAGCGCCGACGAACTGGCGTATGTCTCCGAGCGCATCGAGCCTGACAGTGTGCGAGGGTGTCTCGGACACATTTACTTCTGCCTCAAACGCAACAAAATCCTTGCCCCACAGCGCGGTTGGATGCTTGCCGCCGTCGATGGTCACGAAACTCACTGTAGCTACAAACGTTGTTGTCCAAAGTGTCTCCAACGCCGGATCGCCGTCGGAGACGAGGTCAAAACACAGTTCTACCACCGCTTGGTCGCGTTTCAGATTATCTGTGAGGATTTTCAATTGCTTCTCGACGTGGAAATGCTTGAGCCTGGTGAAGACGGAGATCCTGGAGACGACGAAGTCGCTGCGGCTATACGGCTGATAACTCGCGTCCTTAAGGACCACCCACGCTGCTTTGACGTGCTCACTGCCGATGCGCTCTACCTGCGTCCCTCCGTGATCAATCTTCTTGAAGACCACGGCAAATACCTTGTTGCCGTACTCAAGGATAATCAGCCTGAGCTATTGTCCGAAGCCCGCACGCTCCTGCCCCTTGAGGAGCAAGAGCCAGAATCATTTGAGACTCCAGCTGCACCGGGCAAGCCCGCGCGGCACGTTCGTTTACAAGAGGCTGAGGGCTTCTGCACTGAATCCATTCACACTCCTCTTCGCGTTGTTCATTCCCATGAGACTGGCATCCGTCGCGAGCGCGTCGCTGGGGATTGGGTCGAGACTCCCATCGATAGCCACTGGTGGTGGGCGACGACCATGCCCCGCTCAATGGCCGATGCCAAGACCATCTTCCATTTCGGGCACGACCGTTGGAAGGTCGAAAACGAAGGCTTTAACGAACTCTGCTCCCGCTGGCATTCCGGTCATTGCTATCACCATCATCCCAATTCCATTCTCGTTCTGTGGCTGATCATGTTCATGGCCCACGCCGTGTTCCACTGCTTCCACAAGCGCAACTTGAAGCCAGAGATACGCCGTGGACACACGGCCATCTATTTTGCCCGTCAAATCGCCGCCTCCATGCGAGAGGATCGATGGTGGCCGCCACCGGCTCCGGGCTGAGGAACGCCCGCCCCGCGCTCTCGGTAACCTTGGGTTCGCGTCCGCCATCGGAGCGGTCTGGCTCCCTGTTGCCTATTGCCGACAGGGGGATCCATTTCGCGGCTCGAGCCCTCCGAAATTCGCCCGAGAACCGCCACACGAAACTGTTCGCCCTCTTAGCGCCAGCTTCAACACGCTCAACACCCACCAATTCAGGCCATTACGACTCTTTCCGACGCCGTCTTACGGAATCGCTGGCTTTTGGTATCGAGCCTGGCCCTGACCTTCAGGCCTCCCTTCGTCGTTGTGCTTCCAATCAACTCGACGATCGTCTGCAGGGTTGCCAGTGGCTCGCCTTGCCAGTTCTGGGTGATGTAGCTGAAGAGACGGTGCTCGATCTTGTTCCACTTGCTTGTCCCCGGCGGGAAGTGGCAGACGACCAACTTCAGCCCGGTCTCGTTCGCCAACTCCTGGAGCGAAAGCTTCCAAAGCCGCGAGCGGTGGCTGTTGCTCCCACCGCCATCGGCGGTGATTAGCAGCCGACGGGCGTGGGGGAACCGCGCAGAGCCCATTTCCGTCCACCACAACAGGATGCTGCGGGTCGCGAATTGGGCCGTATCATGGTCGATTCCGACGCTAACCCAGCCCTGGTTGTTGAGCATATCGTAAACGCCGTAGGGGATTGCCTTGCCCAGGTCCTTGTCCTTGAAGTCATGCACGCGGACTTGCTCAGGGTTGTCTTTCGGCCTCCACTGCCTCCCGGCGTTCTTGAAATCGCCCACCAACTCCTTCTTCTTGGTGTCCACTGAGATTGCTGGCTGGCCGCAATGTTGGAAGCGACGCACCTGATCGTTGATGTATTCGAACTGCCTGTTGCGGTCCGGGTGCTGTGCCCCTTCGCGGGTCTTGCGATTTGCCAGCAGACTATAGCCGGCCTTGCGCAGCAACGCGGCAACAGTACGCGCACCGACCGGATGGTTCTGAGATGTGAGTTCCCTGGCAAGCCTCTGAGTGCTCTTCAATGTCCAGCGCAATGGGGATTGAGGGTCGCCTCTACTGAGAGGATCAACTAGCCGCTCAAGAGCCCCAAGCAGTTCCGGATCGGTCTCGGTCACCGGCTTGCGCCCGCCCCCAAGCCGACGGATGCGTCCGTCGGCTTCGGGTGCCGTGTAGTCGCCGCGCCGTAACTGCTTGATGCCCTCAGTGATCGTCGTCCGCGACATCGATGTCGCAAGAGAAACTGCGGATACGCCGCCCCAACCCAATTCCATGGCCTCCGCCGCCGCCGCCCAACACCTCCGGGCCCGCTCGTCCATGAGGTGGCTCAGGGAATCGAACTTCCGGCGAATGCTTTCGACAACGGAACTGTCAGGCATGGCACTGACAGTAGCATAGAAATAAGGTAGAGAAACCTTAAATTGTTCATTTTATTTTTGCACCATTCCTAAGGGCGCGTCCGGCCTCTCGCGAGGTGCCCTTCCAACTCCTCGATCAGCCGCTCGGCTACGTCAGGATGATCCTCAATGACGTTGACCTTCCCACCGGGATCCTTCGACAAATCATAGAGCCGGTAGCGCGATACCCTGGTGTTGGCCAGCTGCGCTTCCACCACGACGTTCCGGGCCCGCTTGGAATCATGCCGCTGCAACTTCCACTTTCCCACACGGTAACCGAAATTTCCCGAGCGGCCGTTGTCCTGCTGGATGAGATGATCGCGCCCCTGGGCGCTTTCCTCACCCAGGAGAGAGTCCATGACATTGACACTATCCAGGCAGGCGTCGGACGGCAGGTTAACGCCCGTCAGCGCCGCCAGACTGGCCGCCATGTCAATGGTGCACACCACCTGATCGTCCACCACCGCCGGTGCGATCCGTTTCGTCCAGCGAGTGATGAAGGGCGTCCGCGTGCCGCCTTCAAAGATGCTGTATTTGCCGCCCCGGAACGGCCCCGCAGAACGGTGAGCCCCGTTCAATTCCACCGCCAAGTCCTGATAACCATCGTCCAGCACCGGTCCGTTGTCCGAACAGAAAACGACCAAGGTCTGCTCCGCCAGACCCAACCGATCCAGCGTCTTCATGAGTTCGCCCACGCACCAATCCAACTGCACGATGGCGTCACCCCGGAAACCGAGCCTTGTCTTGCCCTGAAAACGTTCGTGAGGCATGCGCGGCACGTGGAGATCGTGAGAGGAAAAGAAAAGGAAAAAGGGTTCCTTGCGATGCTTCTCGATCCACGCGACCGACCGCTCGACCCACTTGTCCGCCAGGTCTTCATCGCGAAAACGCGCCGCGTGGCCACCGGTGTAAAAGCCGATCCGACTGATCCCGTTGTGAATGGAGGCGTTGTGTCCATGGGACCAATCCATCTTCAACTCGGACCGATGGGTGATACCCGTGGGATGCTGATCGTCCGGCTTCTGGTTCCCCACCCACAGTGGATCCCCCGGGTCGAGATTGAGCACGCGGTGATCTTTCACGTAGACCTGCGGGACGCGGTCATTCGTGGTGGGCAAGAGAAAACAGTGATCAAAACCGATCTCCAGCGGCCCGGGGTTGAGATCGCCATTCCAGTCCGGTCCCTCTTCTCCGCCGAGGCCGAGATGCCACTTTCCGATCACCGCGGTGGCATAACCCGCCTTTCGCAAGAGCGAAGGGAGCGTCTCCGTGCCCGGCTTGATGATGGCCGGGCTGTTGGGCGGCGCGATGCCGGTCCCTTCCCGGCGGAAAGCGTAGGATCCCGTGAGGAGTGAGTAACGGGTGGGGGTGCAGGTGGAGGCTGAACAATAACCGCTGGTGAAGCGGCGCCCTTCCGCGGCTAATCGATCAATGTGAGGGGTTTGCAGGGCCGACGCACCATAACAAGAGAGATCTCCGTATCCCAGATCGTCTGCCATGATCAGCACGACGTTGGGCCGCTCCGCGGCCCTTGCCGAAAGCCCACCGTCAAGCCACATCCCGCAAAGCAGGAAGCCCACCACTGAAAACAACTTCATGACGCCACCCTAAGAATTCTTTTTCGGGTAGCCAATCATTTTGCAGTTGCGCCGATGGAAAAAACGCGCAGGGGTGGGGCATCCCGGGAGAACCGGGAACTTCTTTGGGAAGCCCGTGGCCCGGGCAGGAAATAGATGGGGAATTCGGTGAAGACCGGCAAGCCGCTCGATCGCTTGCCGTTCCATTCCGAAGCGGTCCCGCCACTGTGAGGGAAGGGAAGCGTCGACAGCCGGCGCCGACCAGACCAAGCCAGATCGCCAGCCTGAAGAACCGGTTGCCAATGTCCGCGGATCTCGGACCTAACCCACCCCTGTAAATGACCTCATCTCACCGCGCGCTTCGTCGCGCTGCCCTCGGCACGCTGCTGCTTGCTTTTTCCGCCCACGTGCGATCCCTGCGAGCCCAAGAAGCAGACCACGCCATCCCCATCCTGGAACCGACCACCGTGGTGGCCAACCGTCTTCCCACTCCCCTGAGAGAGACGGGGAGCGCCGTCACCGTCCTCTCGGGCGAGCGTCTCGACGCCGAACAGGTGTTTCGGCTTGAAGAAGCCCTGACCCGGGTTCCCGGCCTGTTCTCCGAATCCACCGGAGGACAACGCGGGTCGATCAGCTCACTGTTCCTGAGGGGGACCGCGACCTCACAAGCCCACCTTCGGGTCGACGGCGTCCGGCTGAGCGATTCCACGGTGGCCACCAACAAGTTTTTCGGAAATGCCGTTCTCGACGGCATCGACCGGATTGAAGTGCTGCGGGGCCCGCAGAGCGCCCTCTACGGCGGCGAATCCATCGGAGGAGTGGTTAGCCTTCAGTCCCAGCGCGGCGAGGGCGATCCGCGATCGTCTCTCTTCGTGGAGGGCGGATCCTTCGGCAGCCTCCGCGGTCGCGCCTCCTCGATGGGCACCCTTGACCCTGGTCTGAGCTATGCTCTCCATCTCGGCTGGGAACAAACTCGCAATGACGCCCAGGGCACGCCTGAACTCGATCACCGTCAACTGAGCTACGCGCTACGGCTCGACTACGATCTTGGTGACAGAGCGACCGTGGGCGCCACCTTTCGCGGCGGACACGCCTCCTTCGATGACGCTTTCGACGGGGAAAACTTCACGGACTATCAATTGATCAGCGGCTACGGAAACTTCTCGGTGAGTGATCACTGGGAGACCACCTTTCGGCTCGGCGTCTATCAAGAGGCTTACGACTTCGGTGAGCCATCCACTTTCGCCACCGACGCTGAGAAATGGAGTCTGAGCTGGGAAAACATCGTTCACCCGCTCGGAGCCCGCGATGACTCTCATTTCACCTCCTTCGGCCTCCTGGCTGAGCGGACGGACTACGCTCAGGATTTCTCCTTCCCGGCAGAACGCGATCAGTTCGGCGTTCACGCCACCCATCTGTGGCGTCCCGTGGAGGCTCTCTCCCTCACCGGCGGCCTGCGCTGGGAAGACTTTGACGACTACGGAGACGAGTTCACCTGGCGCGCCACCGCAGCCTATCAGATCCCTCACACCGACACCACTTTAAGAGCCAGTTTCGGGACGGCTTTCCGAACTCCCAACTTGATCGAACTCAATGGCGGTCCCTTCGAGGTTGGCAACCCCGCGCTGGATCCAGAGCGATCCGAAGGCTGGGACATCGGCCTCACCCAAGGCTTCGGCGAGCACCTCTCACTCCATGTCACCTGGTTTGAGAACGAAATCGAAGAGTTGATCGTCGATCCCTTCGGCGCCCCGCCCAGCAACACGGCCGGCAAGGGAAACGCCAACGGCCTCGAGGCCGGTCTTGAAGGGACGTCGCCCGATGAACGCTTCCGCTTCGGACTGGCCTACACCTACCTCCAGCGAAGTCTCGTCGGCCTGCCGGAACACCTCATTGATGCCCACGTCGTCTGGCAGCTGGCCGATCGGCTTCGCCTGGGCGCCGGCCTTTCCTTCGTCGACGACCGCCATCTGGGTGGCGATCCTCTCGCCGACTATCTTCTCCTGCGGCTGTTCGCCAGCCTCGAGATCAACGACCAGCTGAGCGTTCATGCCCGGATCGAGAACGCCACCGATGAGCGCTACGAACATGCGCAGTTCGGAGGCGTTCCCATCGCCGCGCGCCGTCTCGCGGCCTTCGCCGGCATGACCTGGCGTTGGTGAGGCCCGCCCATCTTGACCCTGCTCGCGGGTCGAGTCTCGATGGGATGTTCTGGTTCCCGAGTAGGGAAACGGTGAGGGCGCCGAGCCGATTCAGCGATGGGCCGCGGCCAGAATCCGGCGGACAGCGAGGATGACCACGACAAAGAATCCGAGCGAAAGAACAAGATTCATCGGGACGCCCGTGGATTTGCCCTCTGGCGCTCGGGAAAGGGCCGGGCGTCGATAGGGAACCAGCCTGGGCTCGCTCCCAATCGACGCCAGCACCTCATGCAGGTAATCGACGGGTGTGGCGTAGTTCAATTTCGCCGCGCCCGTCCAGTAACTGTAAACCACTCCGATCACCTGCCCGTTGCGGGCGTCAAAGAGGGGCGAACCCGAAGAGCCGCGATGAATCGAGGCATCGAAACGGAGACGCCGCGGATCGGGCTCGATCGCCGTGAGGTTTCCACGGGTAAACTCGGCAATTTTCTCCCCTCCGGGATGCCCTAACACGTATAACTCGAAACCCACGGACAAGTCTTGCGTGTCAGGAGCCAAACTGACCGGCTGAGGCCGGAAACCGGCGGGCGCCCGTTCCAGGTCTAACTGAATGATGGCAAGATCGTGGTCCGCATCGCGGGCGTAAAAACCCGGTTTGACGGGAAACTCCTCTCCCGCGTCATTGCGAGCCACGATGCTGACCGCCCCGTCGATGACGTGGTTGTTGGTCACCATCCAGCCCGCCTCCGAAATGAGGAAGCCCGTCCCAAAAGATTCCCCGCTCCTCAGCCCGACGCTGAGGAGAAACACCGAGGGGTCCACCTGACGCTTCAACTCGGGTCCCGAGAGAAGCGTCAGGTGGACAAGAAAAACGGAGCCGATCAGCGCCGACGAGATCACCGCGTCGTCTGAAAAGCCTGCAAGCTACAGCACCTGGGTCTTCCCGGGGACCGGAACGGGGTAATGCCCATCGGGGCCCGGCAACACCTTCGGTTCGGCATCCCAGGCCAGGACATCGGGAAAGTCCGTGTGATTGGAGGCCACGGCATCTTCCCACTTGATCTCCTTCCCGGAATAGGTGCACATGCGTCCCAGAACGGAGGTCATCGAACTGGTCGCCCCGTAGTAAGCATTGTTGATGGGCTTGTCCTCGCGAATGCAGCGAAGAAGCTCGTCGTGCTCGACCTGATAAGCGTTGGCATCGTCCCGGCCACGGTGACGCCAGAGGGTTTCCTTGCCCGCCAGGTCCATGATCCGGCCCGGTGTCGCCCGACCCTTCGTTCCGATGATCTCTTCCGACACCTTGGGCCAAGTACCGGGCTGATGACGGCACTGGCTGTTGACGATGACCCCGTTCTCGTAGCGGTACTCGACAAAATGGTGGTCGAAAATCTCGCCGAACTTGGGATCGCCGTCGCGCACCTCGCGGCCACCCATGCCCTGAGCGATCACCGGATGCGCGCTTTCCTGGCCCATGGCCTGACCGATGAACCAGTTGGCCACATCGAGGTTGTGGATGTGCTGCTCCGTGATGTTATCGCCGCAGAGCCAGTTGAAATAGTACCAGTTGCGCACCTGATAACGCATCTCGGTGTCGTCGGGCTGGCGCTCGCGGACCCAGACCCCGGCACCGTTCCACCAAACCTGGGCACTCACAATATCCCCGATCATGCCGTCCTTGATGCGCGCCAGCGTCTCCAGATAACTCTTTTGATAGTGACGCTGCAGGCCGACCACCACCTTGAGGTTTTTCTCGTCAGCCTTCTTGGCCGCGGCCATGACCCGGCGGAAACCGGGCGCGTCGACGCAGACCGGCTTCTCCATGAAAACGTGCTTGCCCGCTTCCACCGCGGCCTCGAACATCATCGGGCGGAAGCCGGGAGGCGTCGCCAAGATGACAATGTCCGCCACTTCGATCGCTTTCAGGTAGGCGTCAAAGCCGATGAACTTGTTCTCATCGGGCACCTCGACCTTGTCCTCGTGCCGCTTCTGCAGCATGTCCAGCGTGCTGTCCATCCGGTCCTTGAAGACGTCCGCCACCGCGATCAGCTTGCTTCCCTGGGTGGTGAGATTCTCGTTCGCCGCCCCACTCCCGCGGCCGCCGCAGCCGACCAGCGCGAGTTTCAAGGTACTGTTGCCCTCGACCTGAGCGGAGAGGGAGGCGGGCAGGGCCGCCGCACCCGCAGCTACCGCCGAGGTTTCGAGGAATTGACGACGCGATCCTTTGAGCGCCGGAGCGTTGGGTTCTATGGGTGTCTTCATGATTTCATCTCTCGTTGAGGTGTCTGGATAATGATGGTTACTGGGCCGCGTTTCTCCCCTGTTGCAAACGAACCCCGGCCTCCCGTGCTGCGGCGCGGACCACTTTGACGCGATCCCTCTCACTCTTTCTGGACTGGATCCGAATGGTGGCCTCGGAGTTGAGTTCGGCCAGGCCCTGCAAGGCCGCCTTCAGGCCCGCCTCCGTCAAGGGCCGGGTCTTCAACACGTAACCGCCGTTGGGCAAGACCTGCACCACCAGCGGATTCGGCTCATCACTCGGCTCCGGTCCCCTGCGCTGAGCGCCGGCCGCGCCGCCCTCCGGAGAGGCCGGCTTGGCCGCCTCGCCCAGGGACTTGATCTGAATGTTCCGAAACTGCACCTTCATCGGCGGTCCCGCGTGCAACTGTAGGGCCAGCAAACCGCTCGCTCGCCGCGCGTCCATGTCCTTGTCCGTGCACTCAGCCGTCTGCACGCCATTGATGAAATGGGAAAAATGAAATCCCTTCGCCACCACCCGGTAGTCGTTCCACTCCTCTTTCTTGATCCGCTCCTGAATGGCATCCGAATCTCCCAAGGTCCCCACGGTGGTTGGCTTTCCCTCCTCGTCGAGCGTGGTGATGAGACCGCGATCGGCGAGAATGCCACGGAACTGCTCGCCGTAGAGAATGCCGGAGTAACGATCTCCCGAATCGATGTCCGCTTGATAGCCTCCCACGCGCCATCGATCCTTGGCCTTGGGCAGCTTGAAGCTCCGGTACTGAATCCCCGAATTGCCATCGACGATCTTGTACTCGAGTCGCAATTCGAAATCACCGGGCTCACCACCCTTCCAGATGGCGAAAGTGTTCCCCTGGGTGGGATTCTCCGCCGTGGTCGCTCCGGTGAGACAGCCGTCTTCCACCGACCAGAATTTGGGATCGCCATCCCAGCCTTCAAGCGTCTTCCCGTCGAAAATGGAGCCCCATCCCTCGTCCTGGGCCAGAGCGAAGCCGGGGAGCAGAAGCCCCAGGCCAATTGATACGATTGTTCGCATGATGATGATGTTAGATGTTGAGTTCGCTAGCGGTGGGAAATCTACGGTTTCGATGGGTAAACGACCAACCAGCCTTCAGGCCAGGTCCCAGGTTTCCCGGATCAGGCGAAAGCCCTTGGTGTAGACCTCTTCCTGACTGGGAAAAAAGTCGCGCCAGACCCGGGTGGCCGCCGCCAGATCCGGCAAAGCCCGCCCGAAAGCCTCGATCGTGAGCCAGTCCGCATAGCCGTGTTGCTTGGCCGTCTGAATCGTCTCCACGATCTTCGCATGCCCCTCGCCGGGCGTCCCCCGATCGTTCTCCGAAATGTGAATGTGCCGGATGACCTCAAAATGCCGATCCAGCGTGCCCACGGGATCCTTCTCCTCGATGTTGGCGTGGAAGGTGTCGAACATCGTGCCGAAGTTGGGGTGGTCGACCCGCTTCACGTAGGCGGCGGCCTGCTCGATCGTGTTGAGGAAGTAGGCCTCGAAACGATTGAGACTTTCAATGGCACAGACCACGCCAGCGTCCTCCGCATGGGCGGCCACCGCTCGATGAACCTCGGCCGCGCGACTCAACTCCTCTTCCGTGGCACCGTCTCCGGTGAACTCACCCAGCGGCTGATAGTAAGGCCCGCAGAGCGTCTCCGCTCCAAATGCCTGGGCGCAATCGAACACTCGCTTGAGATGATCCACGCCGCCCTGCCGATGGGACGCGTCCGCGCTCAAAGGATTGTGGGCCTCATCGGGAATCACCGTCACCGCCGTGGCCGCCAGGCCATTGTCCTTCAGCGCTTGACCGATCTTCTCAAAGGGGCCCAGATCGCTCGTGTCGAAAATCGGCACCTCCACGCCATCGTAACCGACGGCCTTCAATTTTTTCAATAGGGGGAACTCACTCTCGACGAAATGAGTCGACCACAGCAAGAGGTTGAAACCGATTTTCATAAAGGCCCCCAGAGTAGACAGCAAGATCCTCGCACTGCAAGCCCTATGCCGCCTCGCCTTCTCGAGCTTCGTAAAGATCCTGGACAGGAGGAAGGTTTCTGCTTGAAGCTGCCATCCAGACTCAATAACTAGGTAGATTTTCAGTGATCGTGAATTTTGTAAAAGGTCAACGCTGGGTGAGCAGCATGGAGCCCGAACTTGGTCTCGGGATTGTCGTCGAAGTCGCTCACGGTCGGGTGACCATTCAGTTCCCCGCTCACGAAGAATCGCGGACCTACACCATCGAGAACGCTCCCCTGAAGCGGGTACGGTTCTCCAAGGGAGAGGCCATCACCACGCGGGACGGTTCGCGCATTCAGATCGACGACATCAAAGAAAAGGGCCATCTGTTTTACTACTACGGTGACGGCGACATGGAAGTCGATGAGAGCGAGCTCGCCGATCACCTCAGTTTCAGCAAGCCGCAGGACAGGCTCTTGGCAGGGCATGCGGACCCGATGGAGCTCTTCGATCTCCGTTACGAGACCCTGCAGCACCAGTTCGACATGCGCATCTCACCGCTCCGCGGCTTTCGGGGCACGCGCATGGAACTCATCCCGCACCAGCTCTACGTGGCGCAGGAGGTGTCGTCGCGTTACGCGCCGCGCGTGTTGCTGGCCGATGAGGTCGGGCTGGGGAAGACCATCGAAGCGGGCCTGATCCTCCAGCGCCTGGTGCTCTGCGGGCGCGCTCGCCGGGTGTTGATCCTCGTCCCGGAGTCCCTTCTTCATCAATGGTTTGTGGAGCTCCACCGGCGATTCCAGATCACCTTCTCGATCTTCGACGAAGAGCGTTGTCGGTCCATCGAGGACGAGGAGAATCATCAAGGTCCCCCGCTGAAACCCAAGAAAAAGGCCACCAAGAAAAAGAAAACCACCGCCAAGAAGAAGGCCAAGCGCGTGGTGGAGCCAAGCGTGAATCCCTTCCTCGAGGAGCAGTTCGTGCTCTGCTCCACGAAGTTTCTCGTGGAGAGCGAAGAGAGAGGCGCACAGTCCCTGGAAGCCGGCTGGGATCTTCTCATCGTCGACGAAGCCCATCACATCGAGTGGTCTTCCCGGGAAACCAGCCCCGCCTACGCTTACGTTGAACAGCTTTCCCAAGCCATTCCCTGTCTCATCCTGCTCACGGCCACGCCGGAGCAGCTCGGCCGCGAGGGACACTTCGCACGGCTTTGCCTCCTCGACCCCGATCGCTACCCGGACCTGAACGACTTTCTGGATCAAACGGGCCACTACGAGGAGATCGCCGCGCTGGCGGACGGGCTGCAATGCCGTCGAAACCTGAGCACGGCCGGATGGAAAGAGCTGGAGAGGCGCTTCTCTCACTACACGCCGGACGAAATCTCGCACCTGATCGAGGGCGCCGCGATGGAGGACCACGAGTGCCGCCGCCGCCTGCTCGAAGACTTGTTGGACCTCTACGGGACCGGGCGGGTGATGTTCCGCAATCGGCGGGCCTCGATCAAGGGCTTCCCGGAGCGTCGAGTGTCCCTCGTTCCGCTCAAGGATTCAGTCAAAGGGAAAAGCAATCCTCATGTCGAGTGGCTCGTCTCCTATCTGCGAGAACTCAAGCCCACCGAGAAAGTCCTGTTGATCTGTGCCACCAAGGAGCGGGTGGAAGAAATCGCCGACGGCCTGCGCGCGGAGATCAACGTGAAAATGAGCACTTTCCACGAGGACATGACCCTCGTGCAGCGGGATCGCAATGCCGCCTACTTTTCGGAGGATGACGGGGCCCAACTGCTTCTCTGCTCGGAGATTGGAAGCGAGGGCCGCAACTTTCAATTCGCCCATCGTCTCGTGCTCCTTGATCTTCCCATGGATCCCGCCCTCCTGGAGCAACGCATCGGACGGCTGGACCGGATCGGCCAAACCGAGACGATCCAGATCACCGTTCCCTATCTCGTCAGAACCAGTGAGGAGATGATTGTCCGCTGGTATCACGAGGGCCTGGACGCCTTTCAAACTTGCCAGCAATCCGGACACCGCTACGTCAAACGCTTCGGCGAACCGCTGCGGCAACTCATGGAGAAGCTGGATAAATCCGGCCGCTTCGAGAAAAAGAAGTTCGATGCCCTGCTCGCCGAAACCGTCGATTTTCACAAGAAAACCGTCAAGGAACTCGACGCGGGCCGCGATCATCTCCTGGAACTCAATTCCTTCCGCGCCCAACCGGCCGCAAAACTAGTCGAAGACATCTCCAAAGACGATGAGTCGCGCGGCCTCGAGCAATACTTCCTCCGCCTCCTCGACCACTTCGGCGTGAGCATCGAAGAACTCACTCCCAGGGTCTACCACCTCAAGCCTGAGCACGTCTACACGGACGCCCTTCCCAACCTCCCCGAAGAAGGCATCAGCGTCACTCTGGACCGCGCGCTCGCGCTCAAGCGGGAGGAGATGCAATTTCTCACCTGGGATCATCCCATGGTCCGCAGCGCCATCGATCTCCTTCTCGGCTCGGAACAGGGGAACTGCGCCTTCGCCTACATGGATGCCACCGGGCCCAAGATGATCTTTCTAGAATGCATCTACATTCTGGAGTGCGTGGCCCCGACCTACCTACACGCGGACCGCTTCTTCCCCGCCACCCCCATCCGCGTCCTGGTCAATCACCGCAACGAGGACTATTCCAACACCATCTTCCACGATCAGATGGACGAATACATCCGGCCCGGCAAACCTCAGTGGGTGCAGAAGAACGTGCACATCCTCCAGGACCTCCTCCCCAAGGTACAGGACTTCGCGGAACAGGTGGCGCAGGAACAGGTCCCTGACATCATCTCTGACAACCGCGTCGTGATGCGGACGAAACTCCGCATGGAGGTCGACCGGCTGCGTCATCTGCAGTCGTTCAACAACCACGTGAGGGAGGAAGAAATCGAGATGGCCGAGCACTGCCTGAAAGAGCTGGAGACGGTCATGGCGGCCGCCCGATTGCGTCTCGATTCCATGCGGCTCCTCTACAAGGGAGACGATTGACTCTTCCAATGCCGGAGCCTGAGCCAACGCCGCCTGGGTCATCCTTTGGACTGAGGTTCGTCACGGCCCTTCCCTGCGAGGCGAAGCCCCTCATCCAACGCTTTCAGCTGCGTCCAGCCACCGGGCGCGGCCCCTTTCGGATCTATCGGGATACCCATGGGCTCCACTGGCTGATCGTTTCGGGCGTGGGGCGGCAGGCCGCCGCCGTGGCCACCGCCTACCTGGCTGGCCTGAGCGGCGTCCATCACGCCACCGCCTGGCTCAACGTCGGGATCGCCGGACACGCCTCACTCGCGCTGGGGGAAGCCCGCCTGGCCCACAAGATCACGGACGCCGCCACCGGAAACGCTTTCTACCCCTCCCCGTCCACCGTGCGCGAGGTGGCGACGGAACCCCTGATCTCGGTTTCTCGTCCGGAGAAGGATCCTCCGCCCAGGATGATGGTTGATATGGAAGGGGCCGCCTTCTACGCCACCGCTTCCACCTTCTCCGCCCCGGAACTGGTCCACTCTCTCAAGATCGTCTCCGATCACGGAGCCGACCCAAACGCTGCGGCGCCCTCCAAGGAGGCCGTCTCCCGGCTAATCGAGGCGCACACGGCCAGCATCGGGGCCGTGGCCGAGCAACTCCTTGACCACTCTAGCAAACTAACCGATCGGCTGGCCGCTCCACCCTACTTTGACGCCATCCGCTCGGAACATCATTTCACCGCCACGCAACAAGCGCAGCTCCGCCACCTCCTTCAGCGCTGGCACGTTCTCTTGCCCGACGAACGTGTCGCCGACTACGTCTGGCGTCACGCCGCCACCGGGCGCGAGGTGATCGGTTGTTTGCGCGAACGCCTCGGCCGGACGGGATTGACCCTGCCCGAGAGATGATCAGCGCCCTCTACATGGAAGAGGCCGTCCGAAACCACCCGCGGACCCGGCGGCTTCAAGCGCGCTTTCCCGGCGTTCCTCACATTGTCTGTGAACGCTACGGAGAGATCTTCAACAAGAGCGGCCAAGACTTCCGGCTGCAAAAGCGTGCGCCCGCGTTGATCCTCGCAGAAAAACAGGGCGCACACGTCCTCCCCACACCGCCGGGTTACGGGATCGGCGGACGTGCCAACTACTACTTCTCACACATTCTCAACTGTCTCTACGACTGCCGTTACTGCTTTCTCCAGGGACTCTACCAATCCGCTCACTACGTCTTCTTTCTCAATTTCGAGGATTCTCAGTCCGAAATCGATCGCCTCCTCGCGGCGCATCCCGAAGAGAACTCGATCACCTTTTTTTCCGGATACGATGGCGATTCGTTCGCCCTGGAAAGCCTCACCGGATTTGTCGCCGCGCATCTCGACTTTTTTCGGCACCGTCCCCGCGCCGTCCTCGAGCTCCGGACCAAGAGCCTTCAAGCACGCAAGCTCGAGAAGGTGGATCCCCTTCCGAATGTCGTGGCGGCGTTCAGTCTCACCCCCGAACCGGTTTCCCGAGCGTGTGAACACGGCGTGCCTCCCCTGGAACGCCGGCTTGCCCTGATGGTCCGACTAGCCCGTCACGGCTGGCCCATTGGCCTTCGCTTCGACCCCATCATCGCGCATCAAGGGTCCGCCCATCACTACGAAACCTTGCTGGCAGAAGTCTTTCGTCACTTGACGGCGGAGCAGATTCATTCGGTGAGCCTGGGCCTGATGCGATTTCCCAGGAAGATGCAGAAGAAGCTGGCGCGTCTCTATCCCGAGGAACCGCTCCTCGCCGCCGCAGACCTCGATGGGAGCGCCCAGGTGAGCTCCGCGCAGGGCGTCGACCTGCTCGAACGAGTCGCGACCCGGGTCCGCGAGCACGTCCCGGAAGAGCGGGTATTTGTCTGCCCGTGAAGTGATGGGGATCTCGCCAGGGGTCGATACTCTCAACCATCCGGGACCTCTCAACTCTCCAGCCGAAAGCCGTCTGATTCCTTCAGCAAGTGTGTGAGGGCCTTTCGGTAGGGCGCCGCCATCGCCAGCGCGTCGATTTCTGTCAAGCGGACCTGTTGGGCCTCGGGGACGGAGGCTCCCTGGCTGCGATGCACATGGAGCGTCACCCGGTGATGAGTGATGCTGTACTTGGCCTTGTAGATTAACGGCCATGGGCCACCCCTCGGCTCCGGGCAGACCGGCAGCTTCCACAAGCCCTCTCGTCGGCGTCCCGCTTCCTGCATGAGGAGTATGGAACCGGCCTCCACCTGAAACAGGACGTGCTCGTCCTGGAACACCGTTGGCCGCCGCGGTCGCTTGACGGGCAGCGTTTCGGGGGCGCGACACTGGCAGAAAGTAACCACGGGACAGCCGAGACAGGACGGCTTTCTCGGTCGGCACAGGGTCTGCCCCAACTCCATGAGAGCCCCGTTGTAGAGACGCGCGCCTCGCCGCGGCGCCAGGTCCCGCGCCCAGGCCCACATCTTCCTCTGACCCGGCCCGCTGTCGACCGGTTGGCGAAAATCGAAGAGCCTTGCGAAGAGGCGAAGCACGTTTCCGTCAACCACCGGTTCGGGGAGATCGTAGGCGAAAGACAAAACCGCTCCCGCAGTGTAGCGGCCGATACCCGGCAAGGCGAGCACCTCCGCCACCGTTCGAGGCAGGACCCCTCCGTGATCCGCAGTCACCGTCTTGGCAAGACGATGCAGATTGCGCGCCCTTCGATAGTAACCCAATCCTTCCCAGGCCCGGAGAACCGCTGCTTCGGGTGCTCGGGCGAGCGTGGAGAAATCGGGGAACTGCGCAAGCCAACGGTCGTAGTAGCCGCGCTCCAAGACCGTGGCGATCTGCGTCTGCTGCAACATGATCTCCGAAACCAGGATCGCGTAGGGGTCCCGGGTGCGGCGCCAGGGGTAGGGCTTGGCAACCTCTTGAAACCAGGCGACCAGAGCGCTCTGAAAGCCCTCCGGATTCTGATCGGGCCGTTCCAGCGGCTCGGGCTTCAACGTTTCACTCATTCACATGCTCTTCGCCAAGGCATGCGGCGGAGGAACACCCTCACCTCGCTCACCGCAAGCGGATCCCTTGCTCTTCACGGTTCCGTCCCCTCATTTCAAGAAGTTTCCCGCCGGTCCGGCCCGGGAATCGCACTCACCACGAACGAAGTTTCCGGCGCTTTCGAAATCTATTGGCGCAAAACTTGCGTCCACTCCAGCCCAACGGAGTTTATAACTTGTTGCTCACGAATTCCTTTCTTTACTATCCTTTCAACCCCCATGTGCTTCCGATGAAAACGATTACCAAGCGAGACCTGGTGATGGAGCTGAGTGACGAACTAGGCATGACCCAGCGCGATGTCTTCAACACTCTCCAGGGCTTCATTGACCAGATCACCCGTCATCTCTCCAACGGAGACGAAGTGGTGCTGCGAAACTTTGGCACCTTTCAAGTGATGGAAACCAAGGCCAAGGTAGGCCGAAACCCACGTCACCCGGAGAAGGAAGTCACCATTCCGCCACGCGCCGTCGTCAAATTCCGTCCCGGCAAGGAGATGAAGGAAAAAGTCGCCGAGCTGCTTCCTTCGATCAGCAAGGCGAACTGATTGCCAGCCCAACCACGCACGTGTCGCCACGCTTCGCTCACTCGGCCATTCGGGTCAGCCGCTGGATGGGGCTTCTATTCCTGGCCATCCTTTCGGTGGGTTGCATGACTCCTCCCAGCTACACGATCACCCTCAAGGACGGCCGTCGTCTGCACTCGATCGGCTTTCCCGTCCTCAACGACGCCACCGGTTACTACAGCAGCCAGGATGCGTCCGGAAAACGAAGCGTTTTTCGCGAGACCCAGGTGGCTTCGATCGAGCCGGTGGAGAGCACTTCCTGATGGCTCCGGACCCTCCAAATCGTCTCGTCCGCCATGCATCCAAGGCCCTGCAAACAGCCGGGGAAATCGACCCTTGACGCTCGATAGTCAGGCCACTAATTTGCCGCCCTCCCGGCCCCCCAATGGGGTGCCCCGGGCCTTGATGGCATGAATATTCACGAGTACCAGGCGAAGGCCTTGTTTGAGAAGTTTGGTGTCGCCACCCCTCGCGGTCTGGCGGCGGAGACGGCGGAGGAGGCCCTGCAAGCAGCTCGGTCACTCGACGACGCCTCCAAGTGGGTGATCAAAGCCCAAGTGCATGCGGGAGGCCGCGGGAAAGGAACCTTCAAGAACGGTTTCCGTGGCGGTGTCCACCTCGTCGATAGCACGGAGGAGGCCCAGAGCCTGGCCGAGAAGATGCTGGGGCAGGTCCTCGTCACCCATCAAACAGGCGAGGATGGCAAACTCGTGCGCAAAGTCCTCATCGCCGAATCGGTCGACATCAGGGCCGAGTACTATTTCGCCATTCTGATGGACAGGGAGCAGGAGCGGCCCTCGATCATCGCCAGTCCGGAGGGGGGGGGCGATATCGAGGAGGTCGCGGCCAGCCAACCCGAGAAGATCTTCAAGGAGTCCGTTCACCCCACTCTCGGTCTCCAACCCTATCAGGCTCGCAAGCTGGCCAACCAGCTGGGCTTTCGAGGGAAACAGCTGCACGCGGCCAGCAAACTCTTCCTGGCCATGTACGATCTGTTCGTCACCTGTGATTGTTCACTCGTGGAGGTCAACCCTCTCGTCCTCACCGAGGACGACCAGGTCCTGGCGCTGGATGCCAAGTTCAACTTTGACGACAACGCGCTGTTCCGTCATCCTGACATCGCCGCCATGCGGGATCCGGAAGAGGAAGATCCCCGCGAAGTGGAAGCCTCGAAGTTTGATCTCAACTACATCGGGCTGGACGGCAACATCGGCTGCATGGTGAACGGAGCAGGCCTCGCCATGGCCACGATGGACATCATCAAACACTGCGGAGGCGATCCCGCCAACTTTCTCGATGTCGGCGGCGGCGCCTCGGAGAGCCAGGTGAAGGAGGCCTTCCGCATCCTCGTTGAGGATCCCAAGATTAAGGCCATTCTGGTCAACATTTTCGGCGGCATCATGCAATGTGACGTCATCGCTCAGGGCATCATCAACGCCGCCAAGACGGTCGATCTGACCATCCCGCTGGTGGTCCGCCTCGAAGGGACCAGTGTGGAGGAGGGACGACGCTTGCTCAACGAGTCCGGATTGGCCCTCATCACCGCCGACGACCTCGGCGACGCCGCCCGAAAAGCGGTCGACTCAGCGAGCGCAGCCTGAGGAATCCGTTATGGCAGTACTGGTAGACAAAAACACGCGCCTTCTCGTTCAGGGCATCACCGGCAAGTCGGGCACGTTCCACACCCAGCAATGCATGGCCTATGGGACCGAGGTGGTGGCGGGAGTCACCCCCGGGCGCGGCGGGGAGAGATTCGACGACAAGGTGCCTGTATTTGACACCGTCAAGCACGCTCAGGCGGCCACGGAGTGCAATGCCACCATGATCTTCGTCCCCGCAGCCTTCGCGGCGGATTCGATCCTGGAGGCGATCGACGCTGGTATCGAACTGGTGGTGGCGATCACGGAGGGCATTCCGGTGATGGACATGATGCGAGTCAAGTCTGCCGCCTGCCATTCCAAATTGGTCCTTATCGGGCCCAACTGCCCCGGCATCATCACGCCTGGAGCCTGCAAGATCGGGATCATGCCCGACTACATCCACCAGCCCGGCAAGATTGGCGTCATTTCGCGATCCGGCACGCTGACCTATGAAGCGGTCTGGCAGCTGAGTTCGCGGGGCCACGGCCAGAGCACCTGCATCGGCATTGGCGGCGATCCCATCCACGGCATGACCCATCGGGACGCGGCCCAGTATTTTACCGAGGACCCAGACACGGACGCCTTCATTCTCATTGGGGAAATTGGGGGCACCGAAGAGGAAGAGGCGGCGGCGTGGATCAAGGAAAACTGCGACAAACCCGTGGCCGCCTTCATCGCCGGAGCCACCGCGCCTCCCGGAAGGCGAATGGGACACGCGGGCGCCATCATTTCCGGAGGGAAGGGAACCGCCGGCGCCAAGAAGGAAGCTTTGTTAGATGCCGGCATCGCCGTGGCCGAGAGTCCCGCTGAAATGGGCGCCACCCTACTTAAACACATGGGCGCCTGAATCAATCGTCCACGCCAGTCAACCGTTACGTCACCGAGAATAGCTACCAGTCATGTCAGTCGTCGCCAAAGGACTTGAAGGAATCATCGCCAACGAATCGAAGTTGAGCAAAGTCGAAGGACTCGAAGGAAAACTCAGCTATCTGGGCTATACGATCGATGACCTCGTGGAGCATTCCAACTTCGAGGAAGTCGTCTTTCTCCTCCATCGGGGGAAGCTTCCCACCGAAAAGGAGTTGGCGGAACTGACCGACACACTCCGGGCCCAGCGCTCTCTTCCCGACGGGGTGATCGCGTTTCTCAAGTCCGCGCCCAAGGATGCGGGTCCCATGGACGTGCTCCGCACCGGCGTCTCGATGCTGGGCCTCTACGACACCCGGGGGCGGCACCAGAACAGGTCGCTCAACGAGGAACGCGCCTTGAGCATCGTGGCCAAGATTCCCTTGATGGTGGCCTACTACCATCGTGCGCGGCAGGGGAAAGACCTTCCGCCCATTCGCAAGGACCTCAGCGAGGCGGGCCATTTTCTCTATCTGATTTCGGGTGAAGAACCCAGCGCCGACGCCACCCGCACCCTTGATGTCGGCTACATCCTCCACGCCGATCACGGGATGAATGCCTCGACTTTCAGTTCCCGGGTGACCATCGCCACCCTCAGCGACATGTTCTCGGCCGTCACCTCCGCCATCGGCACGCTCAAAGGCCCTCTGCACGGGGGCGCCAACGAGGGCGTGATCAAGATGCTCCTGGAAATCGGGTCGGAGGATGCCGTGGATGCGTGGGTGGAAGAGCGGCTGGCCAAGAAGGAAAAGATCATGGGAATCGGTCACCGCGTCTACAAGGTGCTCGATCCACGGGCCCCTCACCTGCGCAAGATGGCCATCAAGCTCACCGAGGGATTGGGTGAGCCCAAGTGGATTCGCATGTCCGAGCGCATCGCCGAGATCATGCGGGAACGCAAGAAACTCGAGGCCAACGTCGATTTCTACTCGGCCAACGTCTACTACTCGCTCGATATCCCGACGGATCTCTTCACACCGATCTTCGCCATCTCACGCTCCGCCGGCTGGACCGCCCAAGTCTTGGAGCAGCTCGACGACAATCGTCTCTATCGCCCGCTGACCGATTACATCGGCCCCGAACCACCCCAGCCGTGGATTCCCATGGCCGAGCGCGGCTGACCTCGCGGGGCTGAGCCTTCCACGGGTTCCCTGCCTTGTCAGGTAGACTCCCCGTCTTCACTTTTTCCACTTCGCAACAAAAGGCGAGGCTGGCGATGGAATCCCGATAGATGCGTCAGCGCGGCTGAATCAGAGAAATGACCGGAAGTTGTGGATGAGGGCGGTCGGAACACCATTCGAAGTTCGATCATGGGTTAGGCAGCGGTTTGCTGCTCGATGCCGTCCACGAAGATGATTCCTTGCACGACTTTGTCAAGTTGACGATATCCGTTCAGTCGACGCCAGCCTTTCTCGGCTTCCAGGCCGAGCTTGTAGACCATTGAAAGGGTTGCTTTCCTCGATCCGCACCCTTTGGTTTGTCGAGTCCGATGGCGGACCGTGGCAAACGTCGACTCAATCGGGTTTGTCGTCCGGATGTGTCTCCAGTGCTCGGCTGGAAAGTCGTAGAACGTTAGTAGAGTTTCCTTGTCTTTCTTCAGGCAGGCGCACGCTTTCGGATACTTGGCTTCGTAGAGCGTGAAGAACTCGTCATAGGCCTCCAAGGCGGCCTTCTTTGTTTCCGCCATGTAGATTTCATGGATGCGTTCCTTGGCAAGGGGCTGCGCTTTCTTCGGCAGCTTGTCGAGGATGTTGGCTGTCTTGTGCACCCAACATCGTTGCTGTTTGCTTGTCGGATATTCCTCTTCCAAGGCGCTCCAGAACCCGAGAGCTCCATCGGCGATACTCAGTTTCGGAGGGATTTTCAATCCTCGTTTCTTGAGGTCTCTGAGCACATTTTTCCAGGACAGTTTGCTCTCTCGTTCTCCATCGCTGATGGTT